>JBAVAQ010000091.1:0-238026 GCA_049585795.1 Terriglobales bacterium
ATCCAAGTGGTATGCAGTCGATCTTGAATCGCAGAAGGCGTCCATCGCGCTGCTCAAGACCGGAAACACGTACGAGCAAGTTGCCGACGCCGGTAAGGCGGTCTTTGAGAAAAACGGTATCGCGAAACAGTGGTACGGCTTCCCTGGACATTTCGTTGGCCTGGCCACGCACGATGTGAAGATGCCAACCGGCCCGGTGAAAGCCGGCCAAGTTGTCACCGTCGAACCCATCGTCGAATTCCCCGACCAGCACATGCACTTCCGCGTCGAAGACACGGTTCTGGTGACGGACAATGGCCCGGAAATACTCTCGTCGGGGGTGCCTAAAGAAATGACCGACGTAGAGAAACTGGTAGGCAGCGCAAAATAACATGGAGGCAGCCGTTCCCGGCTATATGCGGAGCGAATCTCCCCTGGGTTTTATGCGAGAAGCGGACTGCGAGGCCTAGCTGAACAAATCTCCCTGCCACAATTTCTGCCCTGCCAGCGCGTTGTAGAATCCCCAAACCGCCACGGCAGCGAGGCCCAACACTGGAAGCCATACACTACTCAAATACCATGCGGAAAAATCCAGAGTAAGCGGAACATTGGCCAACAACTCGGTAGTAAATATTCCGACGGCGAGCGTCACGAACCCGGAACGAAACACGACGATGGTTGCGCCTGCGTACAGCAGCGCATAGGCGCATCCCTCGATCCACGGATAGTCGCTGCCCAGGGTTTTCAAGGTCACCCATATTGCCACGAATAGAATCGCCGCCAGCCACTCCTTCCGCAGCACCACACGCAACACGAAAAGCAGAAAGAAGAAAAGCAGCGTCGCTTCGATGGTCTGGGATTTGAAATAAGAATGCCCCAATCACATGCCGTCCGCCCAAAAGATAACTCGTGGAAAAGAATTGCGGAGGCCCGCCTTTGCCCATCGTCAGGATTTGACTGACTTCGAAAATCAGCATCCACACAACGCCGAGGATTACGCCAAACAAAACATCGCGGCCCACCAGCGGATCGCGAAAGCGGCCCATGACCAAGCGGCTCCACGACACCAGCGCTTGCGGCCAGTGACGGCGCACATAGGGCTCAAGCGAAAGATAGAGCAGCCATATCAGGCCGGAGAAAAAAAGCGCGGTACTGATAGCCATGATGAACGGAAAGAGCATTTCCAGTCCCGGTACCATGTGCCCGCGGCACAGCCACAACGCGATCAGCGTCGCAAAAAGCACACAGGCCAGCCGGAACGCCCCGCGCCGGTCGCCTCTTCCTCGAATGTAATTTCGGCGCGCCAACAACGCCGCCCCTGCCACCACCGACAGAATCATGGCCAGCAGAAACACATTGCCCGCTCTCTGCCCCGGAGTCGTCGGCGGGTCCGGTTTCATGCGTCGCGGCCGGGTCCAGGGTCCAATCAGCGAAAAGAAAACCGGCTTGCCTTCGAACGAAGCCGCCTCAACCCGCAATGGTCGACTGGTGCCGGGCCAGCTTCCGGTCCACGCGGCGCGCGTGTCGGAAGTGGCGAGCGAAGTCCAGAGTGGTTCGGCCGACTTGAATTGCGCCGGATCCAACCCGGCTTCGCGAAACAACACATTCCAGTCCATCGCCTGCGCGTGGATTGCAGCGTCCCCGCTTTGTACTTGCGGCGGGATCGCCTGGAAAAACGTCAGCCGGCCTCGCGGATCCATCCTCAGATTCACCATTCCCGAGAGGATCGGCGGCGGATCATCGTCGGTTACGATTCCCGAAGTCAGCATCGAATCATGAAAATCGATTCCCATCATGTATTGCGCGCTTTGCCGGTAAAAGAACTGCAGCGGCGCAGGCCGGCCTGAGAGCACTTGGTCCCAGCGCGGATGCGGCTTTTCGTTCTTCTCCACATAATTCAGAAAATCATTGTCATTTGAGAAATCGATCGCGGTGTCGGCCGGCTTATCCGGATACCCCAGTTGGCTGACGATCTCTTTCGCCTTCTGGGTCAGGACTTCCGGAGACTCCTCGAGCCCCAGTTTTCCCATTCCGCTGGTTTTAATCGCGCAGTAGCTAACCAACCCCAAACCTAGAATCGCCGCTGCTAGACAAAACACCGCCGTTCGTGGAGCCAACCCCGTGGTTTCTCCCGCCGCCGCGACCATCTGCGGCGATGGCGTTTCACCCGCAGCCAGCGCGGCGGCCAGCGGATCCCCTCCCGGCAGCGCCGCTGCAACACTCATTGCCGAACTCATCCGGTTCGCCGGTTCGGGCTCGAGACAACGCAGGATCACCCGCTCCACCGCGGGATCCAGATCCTTCACCAAGCTGGATGGCTTGCTGGGCGTCGATTCGCTACGCGCCCTCACCAGTTCTGGCAACGACTCCACGCTGAACGCCCGCTTGCCGGTGAAGATTTCGTAGAGCACCAAACCCAGGGAATAAATGTCGCTCTTCGCGTTGACCTCTTTACCCTCCAGTTGTTCGGGAGCCATGTACGCCGGCGTGCCGCTACGCACATCGCTTCCCGGAATCTGATCCACCAGTCCAGCCAGACCGAAATCCGTAACTACTACCTGTCCCCGGCCATCGAGCATGATGTTGGCCGGCTTCAAATCGCGATGCAGGACTCCTTTGGCGTGGGCCGCGGCTAAACCGGCACAAAGCTGGCGTGCGATTTCCAAAGCCTTGCCTGCGGGCAAACGTCCAATGCGGCGCAACAACGAAGCCAGATCCTCGCCGTCGACGTATTCCATGGTGAAAAATGTGTGCCCGTCCACTTCGCCCACGTCGTAAACCCGGCAGACATTCGGGTGCGAAACTCGGCGCGAGAGACGAACCTCATTGCGAAATCGCTCCAGCAGAGTTTCATCCTGGCTCGCCTCTTCGGGTAGAAATTTGAGCGCGACCGGCTGGCCCAGCGTCAGATCATCGGCGCGGTAGACCTCGCCCATCCCACCTCGACCTAGTAAGGCGATGATGCGATAGCGTCCCGCCAGAAGGCGTCCGGGAAGAAATCGGCCTTCGGTCAGCAGGCCGCCGGAAGAACTGGGAGTCCTGCTGCCGGAAGTCTTGGCAGCGGACCCAGAGGAAGCCTTCCCTGATGCTCTTGGCTTCGAATCCAAATACTCCATGGTTGCGAGGTCGTCTCCCGACACTATGGCCGCGCCGCAGGCCGAGCAGAAACGCCCCGTCTCAGAAACTTGGGAACCGCACGATACGCAGCTGGGCATCAATCTCTCCGCTTAACAATTTACCGCCTGGCCCGCGTTCTCGCCAGTCGAGTCGGGGGATGCAAATAGTAAATTAACTTTACAACGCTTTACACGCGCGAGCCGCAAAAGGGATAAAATGGTCGCAATTCTCTTTGATCGTGTAGGGCGGACATTCCTGTCCGCCGCCCTTGAGGGTATGACGAATTGTGGACTGGTTGGTTTCGATTTCAAGACTTGAGAGTCAAGGTCAGCGGACGGGAGCGTCCGCTCTACACCAACGACATGATCGGCGCAAATCTCGCGACGAAAAGCAACGTCGGGACTGCGATGCAAATCCTAGCTGGCAACCGCAACTTAACGTCATCTTTTGGGTTTAACGAAACCGACCGCGTGGCCTTGCGCACTACAGAAATCGGAGTGAGTCGAATGAAATCAAACTCTGGGATATCAGTATCGCAAACCTCGATGTCACGAACATCGTGGTTACAGTCCTCTTGGATGGGAATTGTTGTCCTGATGCTGGCGCTTCCTCTCCCTGCCTTGGCCGCATTGGGCGGCGACGTCAGCTCCGTGCACGAAGATCAAGCGCAGATGAAAGGCGCCCTGAAGACCACGGAGACCGAAGCTTATACCACCCACGAAATCACGGCCCCGGGCAAAACCGTGGTCAAGGAATACGTTTCGCCGGCGGGAAAGGTCTTTGCCATTACCTGGCAGGGTGAATTCATCCCTAACATGAAGCAGCTCTTGGGGACGTACTTCGATCAGTTTGCGCAGACCGCGAAAGCCCAGCGAGAAAATCATTTGGGCCACCGGCCGGTCAGCATCCAACAACCCGGTTTCGTTTTCCAAAACGGCGGCCACATGCGCGCGTATGTGGGCAGAGCTTACGTTCCTGCCCTGGTGCCGCAGGGCGTCAACGTCGACGCATTACAATAAGGAGGAAAGTGTGCGCAGCTTCTTGGTCTTAACCTTGGTCGGGACCCTCGGATTTCTCGCGGGATGTGGTAGCAGTGGAACGCCTGCAGGAATCACGATTTCGATTACGCTCACTCCGAGCAGCGCATCCCTAAACGCTGGCCAAAGCGTGAACATTACCGCCAGTGTTGCCAACGATTCCAGCGGCAAGGGGGTCAGTTGGTCCCTGACTGGGGTGGGTAAGTTGAGCAGCCAAACCACCACGGGTGTGACCTATACCGCACCGGCCACGGTAACCAGTACCTCGATCGCGACCGTCGTGGCAACTTCGATAGCCAGTTCCTCGGTGACCGCGTCGTTGCCAATCACGGTCTTGCCCGCTGGCGCCACTGCAAACGTGGTGCCGATATCGGTCAACGGCGGCCCGTTGACGCCCACTGCGATCTATACCAACGCGGCTTTCGTCAGTGTGCAGGTTTGCGCTCCTTCCAACGGCGCGTGCCAGACCATCCCCGACATTCTGGTCGATACAGGATCGTTCGGCCTCAGGCTCTTAGGCTCGGAGCTTAACTCACAACTTGCGGCTGCGCTCACGCCGCTAAATGACGGCAACGGTAACACCTTGTATGACTGCGTTCAGTTTGTGGACAATTCTTTTCTGTGGGGAGCCGTGGCACCGGCCAATATTATTGTAGGCGGAGAGACGGCAACTTCGACCTCCATTCAGCTTATCGCGAATCCCAGCTTCAGTATCCCCAGCGGATGTATGGGAACAAACGAAGACACGCAGTCGCTTTTGGGAGCAAACGGCATACTCGGCGTAGGCCCCGAACCGTTTGACTGCGGTTTGGCCTGCGACCCGAGTGCGGGGGGAACCCCTCCAACGGTATATTATCTCTGCGGTTCCGGGGGCAACTGCAGCACAACCTTTGTATCCTGCGGCAGCATCTGCAGCGACAGCACGCCGAATCAGCAGGTGACGAACCCGGTTTTCAACTTCCCCGTGGACAACAACGGTACCATCCTCACCTTGCCAGCGGTAAACGACGTGGCAGCTACTGTGAACGGAACGATGACCTTTGGTATTGGCACACAATCCAACAATACTCTTCCGAGCACGGCGACGCTGTTCACGCTGAATTCGTCCGACAACTTCACGACCAATTTCGGAGGCCAGTCTCTGACCGGCAGCTTCATTGACAGCGGTTCGAATGGGCTGTTTTTCCCGCAGATCAATAATTTGCCGAATATTTGTGCCGACAACAGCTCGTGGTATTGTCCGACTGCAACCACGCAGTTTACCGCAACCAATGTGGATCCGAATACTGGCTCGACATCGAACACGGTAAGTTTCAGCGTAGACAATTTCGACAACGTGACCGCTGCCAACCCCAACGATGCGGCGTTCAGCAACCTGGCGGGACCGATGCCCTGCGTTTCTTCGACGGCGTGCAGTTTCGACTGGGGGCTTCCGTTTTTCTACAACCGTAGTGTGTTCACGGCCATCGATGGAACGACCACCCCGAACGGAAATGGTCCGTTCTGGGCGTATTAGTTCCGGGCACCAACCTTGTCCGCGGTGAGCTTCAAATCATCGAAGCTCACTGTGGGCAAGAATCAGCCCAGGTGTCGAGCTTCGCTCGACTAGACAGCCGGGGGGCGGCCCTCTCCACGTCAAAGCTAGCCTTAACCTCACTGTCTTCCGAGTTGGAGCATTCCTTCCAGCACAATTACACTATTCGCCATGAAGAACTTCGAAACTCTTAACCAACGCGAGATTCTCGCGCTGGCCATTTCGCTCGAAGAAGAAGATGAGCGCATTTTTGCCGATTTCGCCGAAGGCTTGCGCCAGGACTTCCCCGCTTCAGCCGCCGTGTTCGAGGGTATGCGTGACGAGGAATCCGGACACCGTCGAAGGTTGATTGATTTGTATCGGCAGAAATTCGGAGAGCACATTCCGCTCATCCGGCGCCAGGATGTGAAAGGCTTCGTGCAGCGAAGCCCAGTTTGGCTGGCGCGGCCTTTGCGTCTCGATGTCGTGCGCAATGAAGCCAGCGCGATCGAGGTGGAGACGCGGAGGTTCTATGAAAAGGCTGCTGGGCGGACTCAGGATGCCAGCATCCGCCAACTGCTCGACGACCTGGCTCAGGAAGAGCGCGCGCATGAAGATCGCGCCCAGGAACTGAAAGAAGAAGAGCTGCGCCCCGATGTTGCGCAGGATGAAGAACGGGCGCGGCGCAGGCTTTTCGTTCTCCAGATCGTACAGCCCGGACTGGCGGGTTTGATGGATGGCTCGGTATCCACGCTTGCGCCAGTCTTTGCGGCTGCGTTCGCGACGCGCAATCCCTGGGATGCATTTCTGGTCGGCATGGCCGCGTCGGTCGGAGCCGGCATCAGCATGGGGTTCGCCGAGGCGCTTTCGGATGATGGCAGTCTCACCGGCCGCGGACATCCCTGGGTTCGCGGATTAGTTTGCGGCGCCATGACCGCTCTCGGAGGGGTGGGCCACACTTTACCGTTCCTGCTTCCGAGCTTTCAGGTGGCGCTTGGCGTTGCCTTCGTGGTGGTGCTGGTCGAACTCGGCGTCATCACCTGGATCCGTCATCGCTACATGGACACGCCCACGGTTTCCGCCGCCCTGCAGGTGGCGTTGGGCGGAGCCTTGGTTTTCGCCACGGGCGTTTTGATCGGCAGCTCGTAAAGTCAGGCTCCAGGATTTAAGCAATGTTGCGCTTAAGGCGTGGAGTCCGGCTGCGGGGCTCGCTGGCGATCTCGACTCGATTGCGTCCGGACTTCTTGGCCCGGTACAACGCTTTGTCGGCGGCTTGAACCACCTGTTCCGCCTCGCGCGTCTTCACATCTGATTCCGCCACGCCAATGCTCACGGTCACCGAAAGGCCGCTGAGAGCTGTTTCCGGCGGAGGGTTGCGAGGCCGTCCCAGTTTACGGCGAGTGCTTCTTTTATCTTCACTCCTGCGGCCAGCGCCGCGAGGAGCGCTGCGGCGCTCGGGCGTGCTGCGAACCCGGAAACTCGATTGCTCTATCGTCGCTCTGAGCGCATCAAGATAGGGCGCGACTTCTTTAACGGGCTTCCCTGCAAATAGAATCGAGAACTCTTCTCCGCCAACGCGAAATGCCTGCCCACCGCCGCTCACGCGAGCCAGCCGCGAGGCAACCAGGCTGAGAACCTGGTCTCCGGTGTCATGACCATAGGTATCGTTGAAACTCTTGAAGTGATCGATGTCGACGACGGCCATAGCATACGGCGCTTCGAGGCGGAGCAGGGCTTCGTTGAAGGCGCGGCGCCCGGGCAGCGAAGTGAGTTCGTCGTGATAAGCCAGGACGTAGGTGTTCTCGATGATCGATGCGACCAGAAGCAGGCCTGCGGTCGCCCAATAAGCAACGGCGATTCGGTTCACCGCGTTTGCCTGCAAGGCGAGAAAAGTCGCAGCCAGCGACCAGAGCAGGCCAATTTCTACCGGCTTGCGATAGAGAAAGATGCGCACGAGCAGAATGGCAAAGGCTCCTAAAAAAACCAGGACCGCAAGCTGCGGAATTTTTGTCCAATGAAATAAAGTGCGGCTCAGGAACGCCAGGTGAAGAAATGCAGGGCTGGTGGTTTCTCCGGGACGGCACAGGACGGCGACGAATACGGATTCAAGAAACAGCAACACGAGCCTAGGAGTGATGGCCGGAATCGACAGCCCGCGCTCGCGCCGGAGCGCAAGCACGATGAAGTTGACGGGCACGAGAACCGCGATGGCTTCAAAGGCGATGCGGCCGGGACCGGTGGCGACGGCTCGTCCGCCGGAAAAGAATTCGAGGGCGCGGTGCGCGAGAAGCAACACGACGAGAGCGAAGAGGGTGCGGCTGGAGTGGAAGCGCCAAGCCAGCAGGATTCCGGCGGCGAAGACGGCGTAATAGTAGAAGTCGACTGCAGATGCGGAGATGGGGAGAAGTCCGCCTGACAAGAGTGCCACTGCGACCAGGAGCAGTATGCCCCCAGGTACGCAGAGGGATTTCAGCGTTCCTTTGCTCCCAAGATCCAATATGGCCTGATCCTTCAGTAAAAGGGAGAGTTGTGTCAACGAATTATCGTCGGCGGGGCAAAGGTCGAAGGAGTGGCAGGGCAGGTTCCCGAAGCCGAAGGTTTCCCCTTTGCGGAAGGCAGAGACTTTCGTGCGGCAAGGAATCTCCGGCATTCGTCCGGTTCGTGCCTAGAATCGAAAGTGAAAGTTAGAGAAACCTTATGCGCATTCTGATTGCTGAAGATGATTCCGCACTGGCCAGCTATGTGAAAAAAGGACTGGACTCCGAGCATTACGCGGTCGACGTTTCGAACGATGGAGAGCAGGCTCGGGCCATGTCGGGCGAATTCGACTATGACCTGGTGGTGCTCGACCTCAACCTGCCGCGGCTGGATGGAGTGGCAATTCTGCGTTATCTGCGGACCCGGAAACCCAGTATGCCGATCCTGGTGCTCACCGGGCGCACCCGAGTGGAAGACCGGGTGCAATGTCTCGATCTGGGGGCAGACGATTATTTGGGCAAACCTTTCTCGTTCTCGGAACTGTCGGCACGAATCCGAGCGCTGCTGCGGCGTTGCCACCTGCCGGCAGAATCGGTGCTGACGGTGGAAGACCTGAAGCTTGACCGGGTGGAGCGCAGAGTAGAGCGAGCCGGACGCCGCATCGATCTTACCAGCAAGGAATTTGCTTTGCTCGAATACCTGATGCGCAATGCTGGACGGCGGATTACCCGCGCCATGATCATCGAGCATGTGTGGAATTTATCTTTTGATACGTGCACCAACGTCGTCGATGTGTACGTGAATTACTCAACCGCGCAAGTGGATAAAAAGAAGGTGAACCAGCTTGCGGCCGCGATTCAGGTGGCATTCCAACAACTGGGGGCCAATCCAACCGCAGACATGTCGGCAATGGTCCCGGTCGAACAAGCAGTCGCACTCCCCAAGCCTCTTCCTGTTGCAATACCGCCTGGTAATGACGAAAGCCGCGACTTGACCGAACTCAGAAAGGAATTGGAGCAAGCGTTGGCGCCGGAAATCGCCCGAGGCGAGGTAGAAGTGCGAGGTGGGCGTGAAGGGCTAGTGATAAGCTTGCGAGAAGCGGGCTTCTTTGACAGCGGTTCGGCCGGGGTCAAAGTCGGCTCTCAGCAGGCGTTCAGCCGCATGGCCACGCTGCTCGGAGAGCGCCAATACAACCTTCGCATCGAAGGCCATACCGACAATGTGCGCATTCACAACACCCAATTTACCTCCAATTGGGAGCTCTCCACGGCGCGCGCGACAGAAATGATTCGCTTGCTGATCACCAAATACGGTTTTGCTCCAGCCAGACTGTCGGCTGGCGGTTACGGAGAATATCACCCTATCGCGAGCAACAGTACGGAGGCTGGGCGCGCGCTTAATCGTCGCGTGGACGTAGTGGTCGTGGGGAAACACCAGCTCGATGCCGATCCCAATCACGGTCCCTAGCCCTCATTTAACAGCGCTCTCGCGACGCACTGCGGAATTCGGACGAACGCGCGCTGCACACCGGGCTGCGTTACCGTTCCGACAACCGACTCTAAGCGCTCAAACGAGCAATCTCTTGCAAAGATTCTTGCCCAAATACAACACACCGCTTTCATCAATTACGCAGCAGATTTTGATAACCACGAAAGCCTGGCGACTCGTCAAACGCTTGCTTTGGCTGTCTTTTCCTGATCGAGAACGTGCCTTACTTTTCGGGTGAGGGATCGCAGAGAAAATGGCTTCGGCAAATAGAACATTCCATCCTCTTGAATTCCGTTTTTGGTGACCACATTTTCCGGATAGCCGGAAATGAAGAGAATCCTTAATTTTGGACAGACAGTCCGCAGGTCGTTCGCAAGGTCGCGACCGTTCTGTCCCGGCAGAACGACATCCGTCAGCAATAATCGTACTATGGCCTTGTATTCGCCGAAAGCCGAAATCGCTTCGGCGGCGCTTCGGGTTTTTAACACCCGATAACCAGCAGACTCCAGAATCTCGCAAGTGACTTCGCGCAGGAAGGTTTCATCTTCCACCAACAAGATAGTTCCATGGCCTTGAGGCATATCGGTGCCTTCTATCATCGAGACAGAATCAGAGGTTAGTTCCGCGGTTGATTGTGTGTGATTCAAATTCGTGTCCTCCCAGCTGCAAAATCTCTAAGCATCCACAGTTCCATCGGGAGCCCTCTATGCGCGGAACCACAATGTTGCACATCGCTCTACGAGTTACGGCACGAGAGGAATCAACACGGCCTGGCGGAGCAGTAATGGACGCTGACATGAAGGACGGTCTTGGGACGGAACGGCGAATTTATCGGGAAGTGTGTCCTGAAATGGTCGCCCAGCCACGATCGAGGCCTATCGAGATCGCGCTAGCACCGTCTGCTCGGGGTCAAGTATGACCTTTCGTGCGCCCTGCGCCGCGGTGAAATGGAACGGAGTCTCGGGCCCGTCGGCGAACACACGTCCCAGCAGCACTTCTTTTCCCGCGACTGAGGCATAAAGCGGAACGGAGGTTACTAAATCATCGGGCACATCCTTTTGCAAGATAGTCCCGGTGATGGTGGTTGAGCCGGGTTTGTCCGAATACTTTACCCCGTGTAACTCAAAGTGTGGGATTGCAGTCCCGTTTATCCATCCTTCGTAGAACCAGTCCAACGATTTGTGATGGTCATACCACAAGGAACGCGGCAGCTCATTCTCGAAGGCCTGTATTAACTCGCGAGTGGTAATGGGTTTTCCCTGGTAGCGTTCTCTGATGCCGCGCAGCACCCGCACGAAAGGCTCATCTGGCTGGCCAGTATTTCCGTCGCGGTGAGATCCCGCGCTAGTCCGCTCGGCGTCGCGCATCATGAAACGCAGCATGTGGAATAGCCAGGTGCCACGCCCATAGCTGATTGCCTCGTAGCCGCTGGGGAATAGGGAACAGGATAGCCGGGTGCCCAGGGTCACCGGTCCGTCCTCCAGCAACTGCTGGCCGGCTTTGTTTTTCTGCAAAAGATCGTCTCTGTATTTGCCCATGGCAGCGCGAAACTTGGCGGGGTTCTCGGCTTCGAGAACCATCATCGAACTGTAATTCGCCAAGGCTTCCACCAGCCACTGATCACGGTAGCCGTTAAACATCACTAGATCACCCCACCACTGGTGAGCGGTCTCATGGGCGATTACTTGGCTGATCAGCGTCCTATCGACAGGAGTTAAGTGCAGTTGTGATTCTTCTCGGGCCGTCAGGAAAGAAGCACTAGAAAGAAAGATAAGCCCCGGCCAGCCCTGACTCAGCGCTCCCGGCATTTGCACCACCTTCAAATTGCTATAGGGGAACGGTCCATAGCGTCGCGCGTAGAATTCGATTGCATGGGCGGAAGCGTCTGCGACGCTTTGCGCATTCCGGGCAGGGGAGGGTTCCAGCGGCACAACAATTGGTGGAGACCGATGAACGCTAGGGGGGGCAATCGGGTTGGGCATCATGCTTACTATGGGCGGCGCGGGAAATCCGCGTTCCAGAACCGCTGTCGCGTAGGCCTCCACCGTGACATCGCCAGCATGGGCCACCACCCGTTCATATTTTCCCAGATCGAATCCCGCGATCGGAAGGGGCCGTTCGGATATCCAGCGGCTCACCTGTCCCCCGGTTGATGGAGTCTCTTCTGGGCCCTCGTTGCCTGGGTTGGACGAAGGCTTCGCATCGGTCCGCTTTCCGGTCGCTACCAGGGTCCAGCCTTCGGGATAGTGAAATTCCAGATCAAAATTGGACATAGCCAGTCCACGATTTGGGTACCACGTTCCCCGCGCCCCAACATACAGCAACCCGATTCCCGCCTGAGCTAATACTTCCCCGCCATAGACAAAGCGCAGCTCCACCTTTTGTCCGGTCCGCAAGGGCTGGGGGAAGACAACCGCGACGAGGTCGTTACCCTGCCGGTCCAATTGAGTTCCTTCGAGGGCGGGATTGTGGATGAACTCGATCGGATGTCCGTCCGCCTGAACCTCCTTGATCTGAAGCGCCCGGGATAATTCGAATAAGACTGCCCGCTGACCACCCTCCCGCACTTCCATTTGCAGAAGGGCCTCGGCATCGATTTGAGTGGGCGGTTTGATGTCGGTGCGAATCTTGTAGCGAGATATCGCGATTGAATCGGGCTTGCTGCCATCGTCGACCGTCGCGTTACCAGTTACCAAACTCTGATTCGTTTCTGTGGTAGAGAACGACGTCCAGACATCGTAGAAGCTGCCGCCTTCCGCAGTCTTCAACTGACCGACCGAGATCTGCTCGGGTATGTCATCGTCAAAATAAAGATCAAAGGCTCCCAGTCTCTCCCCTTGCAAGTGGGCGTGCAGAAAGCGGTCGTGATCATTTTCTGGCGTGACCGGGGTTGCGGTCGCTCCGATGGCAGCGCTGGTGACGGGCAGGAACTTACTAAATGTCATAAATAGGCGAAGTGCGTCCACCTCGGCCAGACTGCGGGCAGTTTCATTCCACTGCGACAGGAAAGCATCTGCGTCGTCAACGGGAAACAGGGATGGTCGTAACTGGGCAAAGGTATCGTCATTGAAGCGGAAGTAGGCAGTTACAAACTGTTCTTCCAAAATAGCCTCGTTGGTGAACAAGGCCATCGACGCCCGCTCGTACCGGTTCGGCGGAGATAACAAGACTTCTCCATCCCCTTCAAAAAAGGCTCCTGTCACATGACCAGCGACATCCTTGGTGAATGCAATCACGCCGTCGTTGAGGGTGATGTGAATGGCGGCCCGATCGATAGAGACATCGCGCAAGTGATAGACCCGCGCCTTGTCCAGATCCGTATTGCGTAATTGCAAATAAAGCTTCTCCGCGGAATCGAGCTGCGTGGCTGCCGGCCGGTCGGCGGGTTTGGGAGCAACCTGGTTGCTAGGCAGCGCCACGGAGGCAGAAACCAAGAACAACCAGGCCAGAGGCACCGTTGCTGTCCGCATTTTTGAGATTACCCTGGTCACCTACGCCTGCTGCTTAATAGCTTCTAGAATGCGCCTTAGTGCGTACACCTGTCATCTGCTGCTGGTTGTCGGCTTTCCTGCTGACCGTGGCTGTGGCCTGCGCGTCCGCTGAAGTCATTCATTTGAAGAACGGCCGCACTATCTGGGCTGACCACGTTCGAGACACCGGAAGTCATATCGAATACGATATCGGCGATAACACCTACACGATTCCCAAGTCGCTGGTGGATCGCGTCGACGCTGGCGGGACTCCTCCCGAATACGCATCCGCGGACGGAACCACCAAACAAGCGCACGATCTGCCAGAGGTTGCCCCAGCCGATAACTATAAAAATGATCCTGCACTCATCGGCAAGATCATTCACGGCGACCGAGTCGATCCGGACGCACTGTCTGCCCTGGAACAGGCGGGAAACGGCTCTGCCACGGCCGCCGGCTACTTTATCGCGGGCAAACACGAATTTGATCACGGCAACTTCGGCAAAGCGCGAACTTATTTCGAGGCTGCCTTGCGTTTCGATTCGCAAAATCCCACGATTTTAAATTATTACGCCGCCCTGTTGGTTAGAACCGGGAATGCCCCCGAGGCGTTGCCTTATGCCGAGCGCGCCGTCCGTAATGCGCCAGATTCCCCCGACGCGCTCACGGTTTTGGGTTACGTGCAGTTCGCCGCCGATCGGACTCAGGATGCGATACGTTCATGGAAGCATTCTCTCGATCTTCGTCCGGATGCGACGGTGCAAAAATACCTGGAGAAGGCACAGCGCGATGCCACCGCCGAGGCGGACTACACGGAGCACGAAAGCAGTCACTTTATCCTGAAATACGAAGGCAAGCAGACTTCGGAAGCTTTGCGCAGCCAGTTACTCGCAACCCTGGATTCGGAATACGACGATCTGGTGCGGGAGCTCGGTATCGCTCCCCGTAATAACATTCCAGTTGTGCTGTACACCGAGCAGTCGTTTTTCGATGTCACTCAGGCGCCTTCGTGGACGGGGGCGGTTTTTGACGGGAAGCTGCGTATCCCGATCAACGGTTTGACCTCGGTCACGCCCGAACTGGCGCGAGTGCTGAAGCACGAACTCGCGCACTCCTTTATTAGTCAGCTTTCTGGCGGGCGTTGTCCGCAGTGGCTTAACGAGGGTATTGCCCAGGCGGTCGAACCCAAGCAGATCGCGCATGGCCGGCTGCTGGCTGATCTTTTTCAGAATCAACGTGAGATCCCCTTGAACGCCCTGGAAGGCAGCTTTATGCAGTTCTCGAGCGCTCAAGCGACGGTAGCCTATGAAGAGTCCCTGGCGGCCGTGCAGTACATCAGTGACACTTACGGCATGAGCGATGTGCAAAGGATCCTCGAAAGACTGGGCCAGGGAAGCTCGACCGAGGCGGCTCTACGCGCCACCATCCACTCCGATTATGGCCAACTGGAAGCAGAAGTCGGCAAATACCTTATAAGCAAGTATGGAAATTAGGCGCTCATGCCTGAAGAGCCCTTGGGCAGCTTTTCCGAACTGATCCCCATTGGAATCCGCTCCGTTCTTACCCATCCGGCAAGTCAGTGAGCGCTCCGACCGCTTTTTTGATTGGTTTTTCGACCAATTCTGTGCTAACGTCTCGGCTCGATTTGCCATGCGCGCTCTCTTCCGTTCCGCCGAGTATCCGTCCGCCGCTGCCTACGAGGCGGTCCATTCCGACAGTTTGGAAGTTCACGGGGCCGACCTTGCCTCGGTTTATTACAGCGAGCGCATCGCCGGCGATTTCTGCGATTTCATTCGCGTAGCCCCCAATCGCGTGCTTTTTGGACTGCTCGACGTCGCTGGCGGTGTGACGGAGACGCGCCCGATCGTCGCCGCCGCTAAACACACTTTCCGAACTGTGGGCACCGAACTATTTGCCCGGCGGGATATGAACGAAGCTGATGTGATGATGGAGTTGTGTCTGCAATTGAACCAAGTGATTCTGAAGACGGCCGATGGAGTGCGATCATGTCCAGCCTTCGCTGGCTCCTACGATGAAAATCTGGGCATCATCTGTTACTTTAACGCGGGCCATACTCCGGGGCTTATTCGGGATCACAAAGGGGTTAGCGAACTCCCAGCCACTGGCCTGCCTCTGGGACTGTTTTCGCACATGACCTCGGATGCGCCCATGGTCGCCCTCGAGCCTGGCGGCGTCCTTCTTTTGGCGTCTCGTGGAATTGTCGAAGGAAAACGGAAAGCTCAAGAGTTTGGATTGGAGCGGGTGAAGGAAGTCCTCGAGCATCCCAGAGAGCCAGGGGCGAAAAGACTCTGTGTAACCCTTCTTGACCGGGTGCGGCAGTTTATGGGAGCCACGCCAATCCGGAACGACATGACCGCGGTCGCTCTGGCTCGAAATCCCTGAGAACCCACGATAATTGGTAGTTTGCCTTGCTTCTACCGGGCGAACGGGTTTGCCCAACCTCGCAGTCGGTGTCACAATGCTTGAATGCAAAAATCCTTTACTACGCTGGCAAGTACAACGGTCGCCGTGATCATGCTGCTCGGGAATGTCCTGGCGCAGACTCCACCGGCAACGACTCAACAGACCCCTGCGGCGGCAAGCCAGACTTCTTCCGCCTTGAAGACGGAAAAAGACAAAGTGAGCTACGCCATCGGGATGAACATCGGAACAACCCTCCATCGGCAATCGGTGGACGTGGACCCGAAGATCCTGCAGCAGGGTCTGGAAGACGCCATGGCCGGTGGGAAGACCCTCCTTTCGGAAGCTGAAGCCCGCGCCACCCTCAACGAATTCCAGGCCGACATGCGCAAGAAGATGCAAGAGAAAATGCAAGCAGAAGGCGAGGCTAACAAGAAGGAAGGAGATGCTTTCCTGCCGGCGAACAAAGCCAAGGAAGGCGTGGTCACCTTGCCCAGCGGTCTTCAATACAAGATCCTAACCCCCGGGACGGGGCCGAAGCCCACGGCAACCGACTCTGTGATTTGCAATTATCGCGGCACGCTCATCGATGGCAAGGAATTCGACAGTTCCTACAAGCGCGGCCAGCCGGCGACATTTCCGGTAAGTGGAGTCATCAAGGGTTGGACGGAAGCCCTCCAGCTCATGCCCGTGGGATCGAAGTGGCAACTCGTTGTTCCATCTGACCTGGCTTATGGCGAACGCGGTCAAGGGCCCGACATTGCTCCCAACGCAACGCTCATTTTTGAAGTGGAACTGCTCTCCATCAAGAGTAAGGACGAAGGCCAGAAAAAGGACAGCAAGTAGCCACACCCCGCGTAAAACCGTCAGCTCCTTTCGCTTTCGAACTTAACGGAAGGAGCTTGACCTCAGCAGGTCGCGACCCGCAACTGCGCGAGGTGGATTTCTCCCTTCGCCGGTCTATCTGCTCCGAGCTTTCTTTCGCGCCGGCCCCGCATTCGGCGGCCGATTCACCACCGGCGCTAGTTCATCGGCAGTCACGAAGATCGGCTCGATGTCAGTCGGGATTCCCTGCAGATTATCCAGCGCCTTTCGCGCGGCCGGGCGAATAACCCCCAGTTCATCCAGCATCTTTTTCGCGCCGGCGTAATCGCCCTCGGCCTCGATGGTCAGAAGCTGATGATCAAGCTCCGCGATTGCTGGTTTTATCTTGGTCATGTCCACGGAAAAAGTGCCATTAGCGTGTTGGACAATCGCGCCCTTATCCATCAGGTAATTGAACTGCATTGCCATGCCTTTACCGTGAGCATCGTTCAAGCCGAAGCGGAGAGCGCGGAAAGCGGTAGCCAGATAAGTGGTGTAAAGCTGCCGCTGCGCGGCATCGTCGGACGGCAATGACGCACCAAGTCCCATTTCCTTCGAGTGGTCCATCAAGTATTGCAGGGCGAACAGCCCGGTGACATCGGCTTTTGGCTCTTCAATCGAGCTGTACAACTCTTTCAACTCCTCGCGAGGGGTGGTATCGCGCCCCTGAACTTTGATCTGATGCGGCCCCAGCCCGTGCATCAACTCGTGCGCCAGGATGTGGGTAAAGAATAGTTCGAAGCTCACATCCACCATGGCCGACTGCGATAGCGTTCGCCGCGCGATGGGGAGCAGCACGCTGCGGAACTTCGCCTCCTGCACATTCTTCAGCATTACTCGCTTGCTACCCCTCTGCTGCACCACGTGGTCGTCATTGGGCAGATTGTACGCGGCGGTCTGGACGCCGTGAGCGCCGTCGCCCGCACTGAGAATCTCGTCCACCACTCGAATCGGTGCCGCTTTACCTAGCTTCGGGTTGCGGTATTGCGGATCGATGGGCAGATTGTTTTCGATGTCTTGCAGGTGCTGCGTGAAAACCGACAGCTTGGCAGACTCCTCATCATCGCGCAGGTTTACGTACGCCTCGAAAGATGCTTTATAGCCGAACAATTCATCATTGTAGGTTTCGTACGGACCGATCGTGATGTCCAATGGAGCGTCGAGGTCCATCCACGCCATATCGCTTTCGTAATAGTCGTTAGTAAGAAAAGCATCGGCGCGCAGATTAAGAAATTTCTTCAGCGACGCATTGTCCGTCAGCGCCGCCGCCTCATGAAGCAAGTTTGACGCCTTCGTCAGGCCATCGGCATATTCCTGGCTGTAGGGAACGGCGATAAGGCTGTTCGACGCTTGCTGGTTGTTCGCCCAATGAATCACCGTGAAAAAACTTTTTGCCTGTTCCTGCTCCTTCGGTGACAGCTTCGCGACCCAGGTTTCAAAAGCTTCTTTGGTCATGTTTTCCGGATAAAAGTTCGCTCCCAAGGGCTTGCGTGGAGGCACGCCCGGCAGGAAAGCCTTATATCCGTCCAAATCGGACCATGGGCTCTTGTTGATCCAAAAATAGTGCAGGCGGGCTTTGCCCAGCGGCGTAGTATCCTTTTGCAACCGGGCGTAAAGCGCGAGGTTGCCATCCCACATTTGCTGCATGAAGACGTCGTTCAGGATCCGCGCCGCCTCGATCAGCTTCACCACAGCCTGCCGATCCCCTGACGAAAGCCTCGTTGTGTCGACCCTTAATGGCGTCAGGGCGAAACGGCTGGCCATCTGGTCCAGTTGCGCCAGGTCCGGCAGCGTCGCATTCTTTTGCGCTTTCACTGGAATACTCGTTACTCCCATAAGTAGTACAAGCATAAAACAGGTGGTGAGTTTCACAATTTATCCTTTCCCGCGCCAGAGTCCGCAGGACGCGGTGCGAAAACCGATTATCATAGCAGGGCGTGCGGTAGCCGCGGGAAGACATGCAGAGGTACAATTTACCAAGGCCGTGACCTGGGGCGTTCCTAGCAGTGGTTCAGGCCGCAAACCTCTTATGCGAAGACTTCTCCCTTACTTTCTCCTCGTGCTCGTTTCAATCGTTGCTTTGCCGGCCATTCTCAAGGCATCGGACGAAGTGGTCGAAGAGATCGTCGCCCGCGTCAACAACCAGATCATCACCCGCAGCGAGTTCCTCCACAGCAAAGAAGAATTGAGGAAAGAAGCGGCGCAGCAGGATCCTGTGAACGCGGACAAGCTCGTGTCCGAGCGCGAAAAAGACGTCCTTCGCGACTTGATTGATCAGGAATTGTTGCTGGAAAGAGGCAAGGACCTCGGCATTACGGCCGATACCGAAGTCATCAAGAAGCTGGATGACATGCGCAAGGAAATGAAACTCGACAGCATGGAGGAACTGGAAAAAGCCGCCCAGTCGCAGGGAGTCTCCTTCGAAGATTTTAAGCAGAACCTGCGCAATCAGATCATTACCCAGCAAGTCATAGGCAAAGAAGTTGGCTCAAGGCTGGTCATCGATAAAGAAGAGGAACAGAAATTTTACGAAGAACACAAGAACGACATGGCGCAGCCGGAGACGATTCGCTTGAGCGAAATCCTGGTTTCCACCGAACCCAAGCCGAATGATTCGACGGACGAAGCGGAACGGATTAAAGCCGCCCAGGCGAAAGCGGATGACCTTCTCGCCCAGATCCGCAAAGGCGCCAAATTCGAGGACGTGGCCAAGAAAAACTCCGACGGGCCCACCGCCGCCCAGGGTGGCGACCTCGGCGAATTTAAGCACGGTACGCTCGCCCAGCAAATCGAAGAAAAGACCTTCGCGATGAAGCCGGGTGAAATAACGGATGTAATCCAAGCCAAGCAAGGGTTCATCATCCTGAAAGTTACTGAGCATCACGATGCCGGCATTCCACCGTTCAAGGAGGTCGAGCCCCGCATCCAGGACGCGCTCTATATGAAAAAGCTACAGCCCGCGCTACGAGAATATCTCACCAAACTGCGCGAGGATGCCTTCATTCATGTCTATCCCGGCTATGCGGACTCTGGCGCCAGCCCCAAGCAGACCGAACCTATCGAAACCGCGACTAAAGAGCCCAGCGCCAAAGACCTCAAAAAGAAGAAAAAATTCGGCATATTTTAGTTTAAGCTTGGCCTGAGCCGATGGAGTGCGTGCATCGGGCGTGGATGCAATGCCCGTTGTCGCGTCCCGGAGCAACCGACCATGAAGGAATTTTTCTTATCCGATTGCTCTCATCAGGAAAACAAGGTCATCACTTCGACTTTCGTGGTGGTTTCCAAACAAGTCAAGCCCAAGAAGACTGGCGAACCTTATCTGGCGCTGATTCTGGGCGATCGCACCGGTCAGCTCGAAGCCAAGATGTGGGACAACGTCGAGGATGCAATCGACGCCTTCGAGCAGGATGACTTCGTCAAAGTTAAAGGCCTGCTGAACAAATATAAGAACCGTTTTCAAATCACCATCCACAAGCTGCGCCGTCTGGGCGACTCAGAGATTGACTTCTCCGACTATTTGCCCAAGACGACCAAGGACATCGGCGAGCTGTGGCAGACCCTGGCAAGTTTCGTCGCTTCCTTTCGCGATCCTCATCTGAAGGCTCTAGTGGAAGCTTTCATGTCTGACCCAGAAATCGCGGAACCCTACCGCAATGCGCCAGCCGCCAAGACCCTGCATCACGCCTACATCGGCGGATTGCTCGATCACGTGGTATCGCTCTTTCGATCCTGCGATCTGATGTGCCGGAATTATCCCCAGATTAACCGCGATCTTCTACTCACCGGCGCCTTCCTGCATGACATCGGCAAGATTCACGAACTCACCTATAACCGTTCATTCTCCTACACTACGCGCGGCCAGTTGCTCGGCCACATGATTATTGAACTGGAAATGCTGCAGGCCAAACTTGTTCAGTTCCCCGACTTCCCCGAAGAACTCAAAATCCTGGTCGAGCACCTCATCATCAGCCATCATGGAGAATACGAATTCGGCTCGCCCAAGCTGCCCATGTTTCCCGAGGCCCTGATGTTGCATTATCTCGACAACCTTGATTCCAAGATGGAAAGCATGCGTGCTCATTTTGAACGCGAAGCTGCCTCTGATAGCTTTTGGACCGGCTACAACTCTTCTTTGAGCCGTCCGCTGTTGAATTCGGCAAAATTTCTAGAGAAGAAGAAACCGGTTGTTGCTCCGTCGCCAGAAGCAGAGACGACTTCAGAAGCGCAGCCCATCGAAATCAAAGAGCCGTAAATTCCGTCTGAGAACCGAGAATTGATCACAGATAACTGATTTTTTCCAATCTCCCATGCTCGACTTCGCACGCTTCCAAATCCTAACCTTCGACTGCTATGGGACTATGATCGACTGGGAAACCGGCATCTTCTCTGCCTTGCGCCCAATCCTCGCGGCGCACCGCAAACCAGTTGCGGACTCTACGATTCTGCAGCTGTACTCTGAACTCGAAGCCTCGGCTGAACAAGCAACATTTGTGCCTTATCGCGATGTGTTGCAGTCCGTTGTGCGCGGCTTCGGTGAGCGTCTCGGATTTTCACCCACCGAAGCCGAAGTTCGTTCGCTGCCAGAGTCACTGGCGAACTGGCGGCCATTTTCGGACACCGTCGAAGCTCTGCGAAAACTTGCGAGCCGCTACCAACTTGCGGTGGTCTCCAACGTCGACGATGATCTGTTCGCCGCCACTGCGCCCAAACTCGGCGTAGCATTCAGCCACGTCATCACGGCGCAGCAAGCTGGCTGCTACAAGCCGTGTATACGAATGTTCACTCTCGCCGCAGAACGAACCGGCATACGGCGTGACCAGTGGGTTCACGTCGGCCAAAGCATTTATCACGACGTAATTCCCGCGCAGTCGTTGGGCATAGCCACCGTGTGGGTGAACCGACCTTCGCCCCGGCCCGGGTCCGGAGCCGCGAAAGTCGCCACGGGAAAGCCAGACTTGGAGGTCCCTGACTTGCGGACCTTGGCAGAATTCGCTATTTGAATATTTCGTTCTCAGCAAATAGGGCTTTCGGCTTCACTTTGCGCGCAAGTTTATGATTCAGGCGAACTATGCGAGTTGCTGCTACGCGACTAAAATAATTGTTGGAAACTTGGAGATCAAATGCCTACTGCTATCACTCGCACGAACCCGCTCTCTTATCTCACCGACCAACTCGACGAGCTCAAAGCCAAAGGTACGCACTTCCGCCTGCGTGTTCTGGACGACGAACAAGCCCCAGTGTGCACTTTCGACGGCAAAAAGGTAATCAACCTCGCCTCGAATAATTATCTCGGCCTGACCACGCATCCCAAACTCCGCGAGGCTGCGCTCGAAGCCACGCGTAAATACGGGGTCGGCTCGGGTGCGGTGCGCACGATTGCGGGCACCATGAAGATCCACATGGAGCTCGAGGAAAAGATCGCCCGCTTCAAAAACGTCGAAGCCTGTGTGGTTTTTCAATCAGGATTCGCCGCTAATGCCGGCACCGTCTCAGCCGTGCTTGGCAAGGACGATTTCATTATCTCCGACCAGCTAAACCATGCTTCCATCATCGACGGCGCCCGTTTGTCACGCGCCAAGATTCTTGTTTTCGAGCACAAGAATATGGCGCAGGCCGAAGAGAGATTGGCGAGCATTAAGAATGAAGCGGGTAAAAAGTTGCTCATCACCGATGGCGTCTTTTCCATGGACGGCGATATCGGTCCTCTGCCTGCGCTATGCGATCTCGCCGAGAAATACGGCGCCATCATGATGGTTGATGATGCCCACGCGTCTGGCGTTCTCGGCCGCAACGGACGTGGCACCATCGATCACTTTAAAATGCACGGCCGCGTGGATATTCAGGTGGGCACGCTCTCGAAAGCCATCGGCGCTCTCGGCGGATACGTCTGCGGTACCCGAGACCTCATCGACTTCCTGTACCATCGCGCCCGGCCGTTTCTGTTCTCGACCTCGCATCCGCCATCTGTCGCGGCCACGTGCATCGCCGCTTTTGATGTGCTGGAAAACGAACCCGAGCGCATCGAGAATCTCTGGGAGAACACCCGCTTCTGGAAAAAAGAACTGGGCCTGCTCGGTTTCAACATCGGCGGCCAGACGACTCCTGCCAGCGAAACCCCAATCACGCCAATCATCATCGGCGACGGCAAACTCACCATGGACTTGTCCCGCGAACTGTTCAAAGAAGGCGTCATGGGCACCGGCATCGCCTTCCCGACAGTCCCCGAAGGCAAGGCCCGCATCCGCACAATCGTGACCGCCACGCATACGAAAGGAGAGCTGCAGCAGGCGCTGGAAGTGCTGAAGCGAGTCGGGAAGAGGATAGGGATTGTCTAGAAGCGATTGAACTGGGGAGCCAATATTCCACGTGGAACACTTTGGCCGTCTAGTCGGCCCGATACACAATCTTCCCACTTACGATCGTCGCCACCACTTTCCCCATGAGTTGCCAGCCATCGAAAGGGGTATTGTGCGATTTCGAGTGGGACTTCGCGGCTTCAAAAGTCCAACGTTTCTTGGGATCGAAAATGGTTACGTCAGCGT
Source organism: Terriglobales bacterium (assembly GCA_049585795.1). Lineage (GTDB taxonomy): Bacteria > Acidobacteriota > Terriglobia > Terriglobales > Acidobacteriaceae > JABDBE01. The sequence goes on from JBAVAQ010000091.1 coordinate 22,910, forward strand.
GACTGCCGCGCATAAGTGTGCCGCGTCCTCTCAGGTCCACCACGCGGGCCGGACCCGCGGTGAACAGTTCGACGATTCTTTCCAGTGGAATTCTCTGGTCGCGATGCAGGCGAGCGATGGCGAGGCCAAGTGCAGTCTCAAGCCCGGTGATTCCGAACACGGCGCGCTCGAATTCGATGATCTTTTCGTGGGGCGCATGAGGGGCATGATCGGTCGCGATGGCATCGATCGTGCCATCCGCGAGGGCTACCAGGATGGCTTCACGGTCTGCGCTCGAACGCAGCGGCGGATTCATTTTGAAGTTGGAGTTGTAGTCGCCCACGTCGGCGTCGGTCAGGCTGAAATGATGCGGGGTGACTTCACAGGTTATGCGAGCTTTGCCGCGCTTGCCTCGTCTGACTGCTTTCAACGCGTCGGCGGTGGAAAGGTGGGCCACGTGCAAACGTGCTCCCGTGAATTGCTGGGCCAATTGAACGTCGCGCTCGACCACGGAAGCCTCCGCAGCCGTCTTCATGCCCCGCAGGCCAAGGCGAAACGAAGTCGGGCCCTCGTTCATCGAACAGTTTTCGGTCATGCGCGTGTCTTCGGCGTGCTGAATCACGGGAAGGTTGATTCCCGACGCGGCGCGTAGCGTGTCGCGCATGATAATGTCGTTGAGGATGGGCCGGCCGTCGTCGCTGACCGCGACCGCGCCGGCGCGTTGCAACGCTCCGAAATCAGTGAGCACAGCACCCTTGCTGGCATGGGTCGCGGCGGCGATGGGGAACACGTTGACCACCGCCGCACGTTCCGGTTGCTGGATCCAGGCAACCCATTCGGGCGAATCTACGACCGGAGCTGTGTTTGGCATGCAGCACACGGAGGTAAATCCGCCGGCAGCCGCAGCAGCGGTGCCGGTTGCGATGCTTTCTTTGTAGCTTTGACCGGGTTCGCGCAAGTGTACATGTAGATCGATGAAGCCAGGGGCGACGATCAGGCCGCGGGCATCGAAGGTTGCGTCCGCGCTGCTGCGGATCTTATTCGGCGCGGCGACCTCCGCGACATGTCCGTCCCGCAGCAAGAGGTCCATGGTCGCGTCCATCTTCGCGGCTGGATCGATGACGCGCCCGCCTTTGATCAGGAGAGAACCGGGTTTTGATCTATCGTGCGCCATTCGTTTTTCCGAAATGTCCTTCCGTGGCAAAAGCCTGAGCGAGTTGATAGCCAGCCGGAAGCCCTCCGACTCAAAATCAAAAAGCCGGCCCTTACCGCGCCTTGCCCAACGCCTTGGCCAGGATCGCCATTCGCACGGGCACTCCGTTACGCACTTCCTCCACGATGACGGACTGTGGGCAATCCGCGACCTCCCACGTCAGTTCCAGTCCGCGGATGATTGGCCCGGGGTGCATGAGGATCGCATCGCGCCTAGCCATTTTCAAGCGAGCCGTTGTCATCTGATATTTGGAAATGTAATCCTGCACCCGCAGCTTCGTTCCCACCAGGCGTTCTTTCTGCACCCGCAAAACCATAACCGCGTCTGCGCCACGTATGGCTTCCTCCACCGTGCGAGTAATGTGCAATTCCGGCGCCAGGCTGGTTGCGACCTCTGGCAAGAACTCAGGTGGACCACACAAGGTGATGCGGGCGCCAAATTTGCTAAGCAGGTGAATCGCAGATCGGGCCACCCGGCTGTGATAAATGTCGCCGATGATCGCCATCTGCAGACCTTTCAGGGTTTTCTTGTGGCGCAGGATGGTGTAAGCATCGAGTAGCGCCTGGGTCGGATGCTCGTGCATTCCATCGCCGGCGTTGATGACCGGAACATCCAGATGAGTCGCCATCAATAAAGGTGCGCCTGCGTGCGGATGGCGAATGACTAAGACATCGGCGCCTACGGCTTGCAGCGTGTATCCGGTGTCCAGTAGGGACTCGCCTTTTTCGATGCTCGATCCGCTGGAGAGCACGAGCGTGGTCATGGCCCCCATCGACTTCGCGGCGATTTCGAAAGAGCTGCGGGTGCGGGTGGACGCTTCGTAGAAAAGTAGCAGCACACGCTTGCCCCGCAGCAAAGGCCGAGGCCTCAACGGATTCATGCGCCGGGCCAGCGTAAGCAGGCTCAGAATCTCTTTTGCGTCGAGATGTTCAATGCCGAGCAGGGAACCACGTGCGGGCTTGTTCATGCTTATCCGAGAACCTTGGGCGTTAGGCCTTAAACAATTTTCGGTAAAGGTGCGAATGAAGCGACTGCCCCGACGATCCGGCCGATCCTGGCTCGGCCGCCCGGATAGGGCAGTCCAGGGCTACATTTCCTTTTCAACCAGCAGAACTTTTTCCGCATTATCGATTTCGCGTAGCTGGACTTCGATGATTTCCTGCCGCGTCGTTTGCACTTTACGACCTACGAAGCCGGCTTCAATAGGAAGCTCGCGATGGCCGCGATCGATCAGCACACAGAGCTGCACCCGCTTCGGACGTCCCTGCTTGAAGAGAGCGTCCATGGCAGCACGGACCGTCCGTCCGGTATAGAGAACGTCATCCACCAAAACTATATTCTTGCCCGTGATGGCGAACTCTATTTCCGTTTTTTGTACGACCGGTGCCGACCCCACCGTGGAGAGATCGTCGCGATACAAAGTAATGTCAAGCGTGCCCACTGGTACCTGAGTCTTTTCGATTCTGCCGATCATCTGCCCCAGCCGCTGGGCCAGGAACACTCCACGGCGACGGATGCCGACCAGTCCAAGATCGCTTGCGCCGCTATTTTTCTCGATGATTTCATGCACCAGCCGTACCAAAGTGCGTTCGATTTCCGACGCGGACATCAATTGCGCCTTCTCTCGCAAGTTGGGTTGACGGGTTGCCGTTCGCGGAGACATGAACGCTGCATCATACGCGGCCAAGGCAGGCTGGGGCAAGGCGAAGCTCTGCGAAGTTGCTTGGATTGGCCGGAGCTGCTCACTCCCTTCACGGCGGACCCTCGCTCGGCGCCGACAAAGGCAAGTGGCTGGATCGACCGGCCGCAAGTCTCAGCGGACGTCGAGCGTGCCTTTCAGTCCTCGGGTGCGACGCCGAGCTGCGCGAAGATGACCAGGTGTCCTGCCGGGTCTTTGACCCCGATTTCTTTGGCGCCGTAAAACGTCGTGCGGACCGGCATCGCAACATCAACTCCCTTGAGCGCGCCGATAGTCTCGCCCAGACTTTCCACCTCAACGTAAAGGAACGATGGGCCCTTGCGGACTTCGGAGGAAAATGTCGTTATGTCTTTCTCGGCGCTGGCGTAGGTCTGGTACATCAACTCAACCGGACCTTTCTGTAGGATCGCAAAGCTCAATTGATTTCCATCGGGCACATCGATAGTTTTCTCGAAGCCAAGCCGTTCGATCCAGAATGTCAGGCAGGGCTCGATCTCTTCCGCGAACAGGATCGGCGTCAATTTTTTCACAGCCATGAGGTCCCCCCTTTTTGTTCATTAGGTTGCACGAAGGCGCAGCGACGAAGCATCATCAGCACGGTATGGATTCTTATTTTCTCCCTTGCAATCCATACTAGTCTTGTTTAGACTAGTAAGTCTATGAAATTCGTGGGGCGGATGTCAAGTAGGGAATTGAATACTGCAAAATTGGTTCAAGGAGTGGTTTATGCGCACGGAAGAACGTAAGCTACGAGACTTGGTTTCGATTGGACCGGCCATGTTGCGCGATTTCGAACTGCTCGGCGTTGGCAGTGTGACCCAGCTTTCCCGGCAAAACCCGGACAAGCTTTATGAGAAGCTATGCCGAATCACGGAGCAACCGGTTGACATCTGTTGCCTCGACGTTTTTCGGGCGGCGGTGGCGCAAGCTAGAAACCCAAGGTTGCCAGCAGCGCAATGCCCATGGTGGTATTGGAGCCGCCGGCGGAAGGCACGCGATGGCCGCCGCTGAGAAGCGTGCACTGACAACGCCCGACCTGGTTCTGTTGAGTTTGCTCGCCGAACGTCCGATGCACGGATACGAGGCGAATTCGGAATTGGAACGTCGACAAGTGCGGGATTGGGCTGGCATTTCACGGCCACAGGTGTACTACTCTCTGGAAAAGCTCTCTCGTTTGGGACTGGTTCGGGCGACCGAGAGTGACGAGCCCCAGGGGGGGCCGGAACGGCGGGTGTTTGTGACTGCGGCGAGGGGCCGGGCAGCCCTGGCCGATGCTCTTGAGCGAGAAGACTGGACCACACACCGTGATCGGCCGCCATTTCTTACCTGGATTGCGCTGTCGTGGCAGGCCCGGCCAGGAGTTTTTCAACGGCAACTGGAGCGGCGGCGGGAGTTTCTGGAGAGAGAACTGGCTCGCGAGGAGGCCACACTCCGTGCGATTCGAAAAGAGGTGGGCCACCGTTTCCACGAGGCTGTGTGGATGGTCACCCTGATCATTCAACAATTCCGGCAGGAGTTGAAATGGTTGGGCAAACTGTATCGAGAGATTCATCGGCGAGCAGATGCCCGGCATGTGGCGGGTATTGGGACGGATCGCGGGTAAGAAGGTTTTCTCCAGGTTGGAGAATGCGCTGCGGAGATTTGCTCTCCCCGAACGGGCGCAATCGCCGCCCCAGTCCACCCGAGCTTTATGGGCGTTCTTTGCGGTACAACAGGAACGCTGCCAGCGCGCCTCCCGCACTGGAGAAAATCACGAACCCTACCAGCGTCATCAAGAGGGCGAGAATCATGATGAAGGTAAAGCCATCCGGCGTGTTAAAGAGATCGAGAACCTGTTGCACCCGCGGATCTGAGCTATGAGCGGCACTTTGCTGAAGGTAGATCAGAAAGGCATCGTGGATCTGTTTTCCAGAGCGGAAAGCCGCCCACAGGGCGAGAATAGCGGCGAGGATACCGAATCCCAGCCCGCCGGTGAGCGCGCCCAACCGTGCTCCCATGCCCGTCGTGAAATGAGTCAGAGGACAACGCCGCCGGTAAAGGACCACAGACAGAAACCCAGCGGTCAGCATGCCCAGCCCAGTAGACTTGCTGATGACGATTATGAAAATGCCTGCCACCAACGCAATTCCAGCCGAGGGCAAAGCCCGATGCCATTCCACTCCGGACTGTAGCGCTAGCGTGTAGGGAGCAGATGTCTCAAGCGTCCCATCCGGCGTGGCCACGGGAGCGAGCGAGGTAGATCCGGCGACCCGAATTTGAGGGGCGTTGCACCGCGGACAAAACGGCGTGCCATCCTCGACACCCGCGCCACATTTGTAACAGGGATGCTCCACTGAATTTCAAGGTACAGCAGAGCCTGGCGGTTCGCAAGAAACAGCGGCAGCCTGCACGGGCGGGGACGCCCATCGGCCATTCAACACTTGAACTCTCAAATATCGCCTTGCTTGCCGAGGACTCGCACCCAGACGATGGCGAAGTCGGAGCCCTTACCTTCGGGATCGACGGAAACGATGTGCTGGTTGTCATCGGTGCCGGCTTTCAGTTCCACCGTGTTGCCGCTGTCCTCGTCGCACTTCAACTTGCCGCCCACAACGATGCCTTTCTTGCCTCCAATCACAGAGCCGTCGTCTTTGAAGCTACTGCTGCTATGGCATTGCACGATGTTGCCGTATTTCTTCAACTGGTTCTGGTAGAAAGCGATGATTTTGTAAGGCGGATCGTCCGAATCGTACTCGAGGGCTACCACCTTCAAGCCATAACCGAATGCGGACAAGTTGACGTTGGCACTCTTTGCGTCGCCATCTTTCTTCGGTTTCAGCCGGGCGCCGGGATAGACCGGCAGACCGGCGTCGTGAGCGTCGGCATTCTCATCAACGTGGATTCCGCCGACCGGAGTGCTGATATCAACTTTGCTGTTGCCCTCGTCGCCATGATCTTTGACGTTGACGCTGCATGCGGCCAAGAGCCCAAGCGCAGCTAGGATCGCAACCATTGGAATGCTGCTAATTGCTTTGCGGATACGCATGTCGGGAACCTCCTTGCGCGATCTGTGCGGGACGCTGGATCCCTGTGCCGCTCTGCGCGATATCAGGGATGCTGACTGGAAGGTGTCCGCGGATTGGAATCTCTTCGAACAACGCTTTTATGACGCTGATTTCTGAAACCGTTGCGTTGGAAAACGCGCAAAGATAATTTTGGATTGTCGGAAAATCCTGCGCGAGATATGGATTGCCCATGGCAAGCACGGCGGTTTTCGCTGCCGCGTGATCCAGCACTTTTTGCAACAGGGCTCCGCTCGCATCCGACAGGCCCACTGAATTGGTCACACCGTTGGTACCTTTCATCACTCTCCCCGCTACTGGAACTTCATACACCGCCGCAATTACGGATTTCGCGTTGTCCACCGCCGTCAATACATTACCCGTCATCGCACTGGCGACGCGGGGATCGATGTAAATGACATTGGCGTCCGGCACGCGCTCACGCAGTTGGCGCTCCAATGCGCGTCCAGCTTCGGTGCGCATGTCGTCGGAGAATATTATGGCGACCACGTCGTCACGCACTTCTTCCACTCTCTGATACGGAAGAGCCGCGGCAGAGGTTCCCGATGACTTCAGCGGTAGCAGCTTGCTGTTATCGCGGACCAGGGTGATGGAGTCATCCGCGATTTGCTGCCCGAGGGCTAGATTTTCGGGCTTGCCAACCACGGTGGAGAGCGCCTCAATATTCACGAACCGCGCTTTGTGAAGGCTTAGCGAAGCCTTTGCTTTCAATATTTTGAGCACAGAATTATCGAGTTGCGCATCGGAAATCTCGCCACTACGCACGGCTTCGAGCATGGCTCCGTAGGATGCATCGAGGTCGGCGGGGATGAGCAGTACGTCGTTGCCGGCCTTGAAGGCATCGACCGCCGCTCGGCCGATGTGAGCGCCATAAAGACGGGTGAGGCCGGCCATATCAAGGGCGTCGGTTACGATGATTCCCTTAAACCCGAGCTGGTTCTTGAGCAGGCCCGTCACGATTGCGGGTGAAGTCGTTGCTACATGGTTGGGATCAGGGTCGAGCGCGGGGACGGAAACATGGGCCACCATAACCGAATCCACGCCAGCCGCAATTGCCCGCTGAAACGGTGGAAGCTCGACGGACCTGAGGCGCGCCATGTCGCCAGTCACCTGGGCCACGCCCAGATGAGAATCGGTCGCGGTGTCGCCGTGGCCGGGGAAATGTTTGACCGTGGTCATCATTCCGTTGGCTCGGGCTCCGCGGATGTACGCCGTAACGAGATCGCCAACCTGCTGCGGATCTTCGCCAAACGAACGGGTATTGATAATCGGGTTGGCAGGATTCGAGTTGACGTCGGCATCGGGAAAGAAATTCCAGTGCACGCCGATGGCGCGAGCCTCCTGCGCCGTGATCCGGCCGAAGGCTTCGGCATAGTCCAATTTACCTGCAGCTCCGAATGCCATGGCATGCGGGAATTCGGTGGCACCGCGCAAGCGCATAGTGAGGCCGCGCTCGAAATCCGCGGCAATCAGTAGCGGCAGTTTTGAATCCTGTTGCAGACGGTTAAGCAGTTCGGCGGCCTCGTAAGGCTGGCTCCGGTAGAGAAAAGGCGGGTCCCAAGGAACAGTCATGCAAAGTCCGCCAACATGGTATTTGCGGATATTGTCGCGGAGTTGCAAATACTCGGGCGCCTCGACGTTCAGAAATTTAGCACGCACCCAGATCACAAAAAGCTGTCCGACTTTTTCTTCGGTCGAAAGTTTGCGCAGCGTCTTCTCCGCCCATTTTTCTCCTTCACGATCGAGATGGATGGGACCGGATTGCTGGTATTTCTCTTTGGCGAGAGAAGAGCACACGAGGATACAGAGAACGACGCACAGCAAGCCAACCTGTCGGCGCATGAGCAGACCATAGCACGGGATTGGGCTTCCAGTCTCAGGCGCCGCCAGGAGGCTCGCGGATATACTTGTTCCGCGATGCCTGTAATCGTCTCCATGCTCCGTGGCGTCAATCTTTTGAGCCACAACCGGATCAAGATGGAAGCACTGCGGTCGCTCTATGAATCACTCGGACTGCGGGACGCGCAAACCTACGTCGTGAGCGGCAACGTGGTTTTTCGGACCAAGGCGCACAATCTTACCGCACTGGCGAAGCGGATTGAAAACGCGATCGAGCGCAATTTCGGTTTCCGCCCCCGGGTCATACTTCGCACCACTTCCGAACTCAAAGACGTGGTTGCAAGAAATCCATTCCGAACCCGGGGCGGTATCGAGCCCAGCAAATTTCTGGTGATGTTCCTTGAGAGCCACCCGGCTGCCGAGGCGCTGGAGCAGGTCCTCAAGATTAAGGCGGACCCCGAGGAACTGTTTATCGATGGCCGTGAAGTCTACATCTATTTTCCCAATGGGATGGCGCGCCCGAAACTTTCGTGGGTTGCCGTCGAGAAAAAGCTTAAGATTGCTGGCACCGGGAGAAACTGGAACAGCGTGACCAAGTTGCTGGAGATTGCTGAGGCGCTGGAGAGGGTGGAAACGTAGCTAGCTACGTTTCTACGGCTAGGGCTGCGGCTTTCTGCTGGATTACTGGGTCGTCGCCGAAGCCGTCCAGCCACCGCACGTCGGGCTCGCGGCGGAACCAGGTCATCTGGCGCTTGGCGTAGTTGCGATGCGCTTGCCGCGCGGCTTGCAAGGCGGTCTTAGGGTCGATTTCACCGCGCAGCAGTTGCACTGCTTGCTTGTATCCCAACGAGGCAAGCGGGCGCGCCGCGTCACCATATTTTGCCAGCAGATGTTTCGTTTCTTCCACCAATCCCGACTCGAACATATGTTCCGCGCGTTGATTGATGCGGGCGTAAAGAGCATCGCGCTCGGGATTCAGGCCGAGACGCAAGATTCGAAAACCGGTCAGGGGATCGCGGCCTTGCTTCCACATCTCAGTCATCTTTCGTCGCGACGACAGGCAAACTTCAATGGCCCGGATGAGCTTGGGGAGGTCATTGGCATGGATCTTTGCGGCGGCAACGGGATCGAGACGATGTAAAACGCGATGCAGGTGGGTTGCACCATTTTGTTCCGCACGCTGGCGCAGCCTTTCGCGCAGTTCTTCCGAACGCGGAGGGCCGGGAAAAAGGCCGTCGAGCAGGGCGCGAAGATAAAGCCCGGTTCCTCCGACCACGATTGGCGGATTTCCATGAGACTTAATTTCTGCGAGCGCGTGTCTTGCCAGCCGCGCGTACTCGCCAGCAGTGATGTAGCCGGTAGGATCTATGCAATCGAGCAGGTGATGTGGAGCACGCGCGCGCTGGGCGGCACTCGGTTTTGCGGTTCCGATTTCAAATTCACGATACATGGCCACCGAGTCGCAATTCACGATTTCGCCGCGAAAGCGCTCGGCGAGAGCCACGGAAAGCGTGGTCTTTCCGCTGGCCGTCGGACCTAAGATCACAAGCAGCAGCGGATCGCGAACCACGTTCAGCGTGCGCCCCAGGGAATATGGTGCCAGTAGCGGACGAGGGTGAGGATCAGGATCAACGCCGCGATCACCAGCAGTCCCGTGGCTTCCAGGGTATATATTTGCGGGGTGCGATGATGCTGGGATGAAGGATGGTCCGGCGGATGTGTGTCCGGCTGTCGTTTTGCTCCCGCCGCGGGCATGACCACATTGTAGCGCCGGAAGCGGACGGCATCTCTGGATTTTGGCGCAGCTTCCTGACTTTCATGGAACCGGGGTGACCTTGGCTGCGTACCATCGTCTAACGCTGCGGTGGGATTGCGTCCACTCGGCCTCTGGAGAAATCTATGAAAACTTTTGCCTTGTTCGCATTAGGGGTTTGTCTGGCGGCGGCCCCGTTAGCCCGCGCGGACGAGTGGTCCAAAACTTACACGATTACGGGGAAACCCGAACTCCGGGTGGAAACTTCCGACGCCAACATCCATGTGGATACGTGGGACCAGAAAACCATTGAAGCTCGCGTCACCTCCCAACATTACAAGATTGGCGAACACGGCCTCAAGATCGAGGAACATCAGTCCGGGGACTCAGTCGAGCTGCAAATTCATTTTCCCCACGAGGTGCATATTATTAACTTCAATTTTCACGAGTATCAGGTGGACATTGAGATCCATATGCCGCGAGAAGGACGCGTCAATCTGCATACTGGAGACGGCGCCATCCGCCTGACAAATCTGAAGGGTGAAATGGACCTGCAGACTGGCGACGGCCATCAGGATATTGACGCCGTGGATGGGACGTTGCGCGCGCGTGCCGGAGACGGCCACATTACAGCCGCTGGACGATTCGACGCGCTCGAACTGACCACCGGAGATGGCCATATTGAGGCTCGCGCGTTGTCTGGTTCCACCGTTGCTTCGAGTTGGACTCTTCACACCGGGGATGGAAGCGTGACTCTCGAGCTGCCGGCGAACTTTGCTGCCGACGTAGATCTGCACACAGGCGATGGTCACATTGAAGCGGACATTCCGGTCGCTGTTGAAGGACGCCTGGGCGACAAAAATATTCACGGGAAAATCAATGGCGGAGGAAACCTGATCACGGTTCATACCGGAGACGGTTCGATCCGGCTGCAGAAGTCGTAGAGCGGCTATCAACTTTCAGCACTCAGCTTTTACCTTCGGCTTTTGGCTTTCGGCCTCGCGCTCGCCGCCTGCGACCTTCAGCAGGGTTTTTCGCCGTACTCTTCTTGTGAGATGATTTCTTTTGAGCACGGGCTTCGGAGGTCCGTTGGCTCCCAAAACCGCGCTCGACAACTCTCGATTCCTGCTAGGGAAAATAAATGCATCGTAAGACGCTTGCTTTCACTTTCCTTGTCTCGGCATTTCTTATGACGATCAGTTTGGCTTCCGCAGTGATGGCGCAAACGCCACCAGCCAAGTCCCCGCCCGTTCTCGATGTCACTTCGATGGATACGAGCGCGGATCCGTGCACGGATTTTTTTGCTTACTCCTGCGGTGGCTGGATCAAGAAAAACCCGATCCCGCCCGACCAAAGCTCCTGGAGCGTTTACTCCAAGCTGGAGGATTACAACAAGTCCATCCTGCGGGAGATTCTCGAAAACGCGGCTACGCCCGCTACAGATCGCGACGCAGTGAAGCAGAAGATCGGCGACTACTACGCCGCCTGCATGGATGAGAAAGCGATCAATGCCGCCGCAATCAAACCCTTGCAAACGGTGCTGGACCAGATTCACCAACTCCATTCGCGGCGTGCCATCGCCGATATCGCGACAATTATGGTGTACAACAACGCTCTGTTCCGTTTTCGCTCCGATCAGGACTATAAGGACTCGACCCAGGTCATCGCCGAGGTGGACCAGGGTGGTCTCGGGCTCCCGGACCGCGATTACTATCTCAAGACCGATGCCGATTCTGTAGCGATTCGCAAGGCGTATGTTGCCCATTTGGGAAAAATGTTTGAACTCCTTGGCGACAAGCCAGCCACGGCTGCAGTCGAAGCCCAAACAGTCCTTCGTATTGAAACGGCTCTGGCCAAAGGATCTCTGACCCGCGTGGAACGGCGCGATCCTCAAAAGCTGTATCACAAGATGACGGTCGAGCAGTTAATTGCTCTGAGCCCGTCTTTCCGTTGGAAAACGTATTTTGCCAAAGTCGGGTTGCGCTCGCTGGAGGCTCTCAACGTGGAAACTCCGGAATTCTTCACGGCTCTAAACACCGAACTCCAGAACGAAACTCTAGCGAGTTGGAAGATTTATCTGCGCTGGCATCTCATCAACGCAAACGCGCCTTTTCTCTCGTCCGATTTCGTAAATGCCGACTTTGATTTCTACGGCAAGACCTTGCAGGGAGCCCAGCAACTCGAGCCGCGATGGAAGCGTTGCGTCGGTTACGTGGATAACGATCTTGGAGAAGCGCTGGGGCAAGTCTACGTGGAAAAACACTTCAGCCCCGAAGCCAAGCAGCGCGCGCTGAAAATGGTGAAGGAGATCGAAGACGCGATGGGGCAAGACATCGATTCGCTCTCCTGGATGACCCCCACCACCAAACAGAATGCGCTGGAAAAACTGCATGCTGTTGCCAACAAGATCGGCTATCCCGACAAGTGGCGCGACTACGGCACTCTGACCATCGCCCGCGATGACGAAATGGGCAATGTGCTTCGTGCCCGTGATTTCGAATTCCACCGTCAATTGGCCAAGATTGGCAAACCGGTCGATCGCGGAGAGTGGGAGATGACTCCGCCGACGGTGAACGCCTATTACGATCCACAACTGAATGACATCAATTTTCCCGCCGGAGTTCTGCAGCCGCCGTTATTCGATGTGAATTCTGATGCGGCTCCAAACTTCGGCGATACTGGCTCTACGATTGGCCATGAACTCACGCACGGTTTCGACGACGAAGGCCGCCAGTTCGATGCTCACGGCAATTTGCGCGACTGGTGGACTCCGGAGGACGCTAAAGCGTTTGAGGAACGTGCCAGTTGCATCTCGGACCAGTATTCGCAGTATGTAATTCTGGACGACGTCAAGATCAACGGAAAGCTGACTCTGGGCGAGGATGTTGCCGATCTGGGCGGAGTGATTCTGGCTCACATGGCATGGCAGGAAGATACGAAAGGCCAGACACTGGAGCCGATTGAAGGCTTCACGCCGGAGCAACGCTTCTTCATCGCTTACGGGCAGAGCTGGTGTTCGAATACGCGCGACGAGACCAAGCGGTTGCGGGCCACCATCGATCCGCATTCTCCGGACAAATACCGCGCTAATGGCGTGGTCTCAAACTTGCCTGAATTTCAGGAGGCGTTTCACTGCAAGGCGGGATCGCCCATGGTGAGAGAGAATCGTTGCCGGGTTTGGTAGAAGATGCCGCTACTGCAGGTCCGCCCGGTCAGGGTTGTAGTAGAAAGTGAAGCGCAATCCCAGATACTGACCACCGAATTCACCGGGCAGAGGTGGGAACGGATTGGAAGCGGTGATGCCGCCCCAGGCGCCGCGATCGAGTGCCACATCTCCTGAGGTTGCGACCAATTTCATGCCAGCCACCGTGCCATCTTTGAGGATGGCAAATTCGATCGTGAGCTTGCCTTTCTTCATCAGCGGTGCGCGCGCGGATTCTGGAATGAGGTTGTACCAGTTCATGCGCACGTCGTGCAGCACGCGCTGCAGATATGGGCCGAAATCCACGCCCATGGTGTCGGTCAGGACCTCCAGCGGCCCCATGGCGGCGGTCGGCTTTCTGCCGAGGCCAAGGCCATAATTTCCTCCGTCACCTCCGCCATATCCGCCTCGATTCGCGGCGGCGGCACGAGCGGCCTGCTCGATGGCTGAACCTGCGGTCATGGCGCTGTCGCCAAACGCCGCTTTCGGCGTCAACGTAGGCGGGGGTGTCTGGAGCTTTGCGATCTGAGCCGGAGCAGGCGGCGGGGGCGCCGAAGGTTGTAGAGCGGGGTTCGGGTTCGCGGCAGGAGCCGCGGGTTGGGATTGCGCGGCCTCAGGAGCACTCGCACCGGGTCTGCCTGGGCGCGAGGCGTCGAGAATTTTCTTCAGCTCCTTCCGATCCAGTTGCGGTGCATGCGAAGTGGCAATGCGGTCTTTATCGGAAATGATATTTGTGTCCGGACGCTTGCTTACCTTCTGTTCATCCGGAGGCATTTCGAGATAAGTGAGGTCTTTCTGGTTCGTCTCGGGGCTGGCGACGACTACGGCTCGCCGCGGCAGGAATCCTGCTAATTTTTGCGAGTTGAACAGGGCCAGGACAACAATCAGGTGGACAACTACCGAGATCCAGAAGGCCTCACGGCGGCGCGCCTCTGACAGATCGTCCTGAAGCTTTATGATCAGCGCGGGCGCTTCCACGATTTCGCGATAAGCAGATTCCCAGTAGCGCGCATCGTACAAATCCCCGCCTTCCGAAGTTCGCACTGGAGGCGTCGAAGAAGCCGGATTGGCTGGCGGGATTTGCGTCGTTGACATCGAACAAACTAGCTGGTGGTTAGACACGAGCCGCGAGGCAATAGTTGTAAGAACACAAACTTCCCCGCATGCATGACTGCCGCAAGTCTGCCGTCACGAATTGGCTGGCGTCTTGGACCAGTGTTCTTATTTTCGCATCTTTCATGAGAATCCGCGAAGGTCTGAAAGTGTAAGAACTTAGGATTTGCATCCAGATGGTCAATTGCCGAGTTTTTCGTTTACAAAACTTGACATTTGAGGGAGAGGATCAGGCGTGCAGGCGTTCCAGATCAATCTTCCGTCCGTGTTCACTAATCGAAGCCACAATATCCAGGGCCACTGCCAGGGCGCGGCGCCCATCTTCGACCGTCACAGAGGGCGTTGAACACCGCTGGACCGACTCCAGGAATGATTTCAGCTCCGCGTGCAGAGGCTCCTCGCCCGTTATCGGAGGCTTGGCGACCTGGATTTGTGGATTCACCGATGGGACTCCGGACGCATCTCCTTCGCCAACACTGAAAACCAGAACATCCTGCCGTCCGTAATCCAGAGACACATACTGTTTAGGTTGAAAAAAACGGAGCTTGCGGACGCGCTCGGTCGAGACCCGGCTGGCGGTGAAGTTGGCCACGCAGCCGGATTCGAATTCCAGCCGTACGTTCGCAATGTCCACCTTGCCGGAAAGGATGGGCAACCCCACCGCGCGGATTTCCCTGACTGGCGAATTTACGAACGAGAGCACAATGTCGAGATCGTGAATCATCAGGTCCAGAACGACATCAACGTCCAGCGATCGGGGCGTGAACACGCTGAGCCGATGCACCTCAAAAAACATGGGCCGCGTGATAATGGGCAGAGTGGCCCGGACCGCGGGATTGAAGCGTTCCAGATGTCCGACTTGCACGATGCGACCGAGTTCCTTCGACATGCGAATGAGTTCGTCGGCTTCGGCTATCGAAGTCGCAAGCGGCTTTTCGATCAGCACGTCGATTCCTGCCTCCATCAAACGCTGGGCGGTGCTGAGGTGGTGGATGGTCGGCACCGCGACCGAGGCAGCCTGCACTTCGCTGTGGGTCGTAATGAGTTGATCGATCGATCCAAAGCTGCGGCAGCTGAACTCGCGCGCCACGGCGTCAGCCCGTGCCGTATCGGGGTCTACGACCCCGACGAGGCGCACGGGCGCGCCCTCCCGGGAAAGCTGGTGGTAAACCCGCGCGTGGTTGCGGCCAAACGTTCCCACGCCAATTACGGCGACATTGATGAAGTTGTCGGTGGTCAGGGTTCTGTCCGTGTCGGCCGGTTGCCGGAAGCCTTGTTGATTTAACCACAAAAGGCTGCCGGATTAGCCAGCCCGCAATCCCAATAGTCGATCGTGTGTTCCGAAACCGGATTATCGGGTCTGCGCCTTCTTCAGCAATGCGATCTGGCCCGCATGGTAAAGTTCGTGCTGCACGATTCCGCTGAGGTTATAGAAAAAGTCGTGATAGCTTTCGGTTTTGCCCGGAACTCGTTCCGGTAGCCGCGAATCGGGAAACGCCGCAACCGCCGTCACCAGTTCGCTGTGAGTATGTTTTGCATGCTCGATCGCCTTGCGCCAGGCAGCCTCGCTGGTGTCCTTTACAGGAGGAAAATTCTGCTCGTCGTGCAGTTCTGCGGCTGTGCCACCCATGCGCTTAATGATTGCACCATCCCAGGCGGCAATGTGCAAAACCAGTTCCCAGATGCTGTGGGCGTTTTTGATCGGATGAGCGGCGGCCATTTTGGCATTGACACCATTGAGGATTTCAAACAGAGAATCGCCATGCCAGGCTTCTCCCTCAAACGCGCGGCGTATTTGGTCGGCAAGACGGGCAGTTTCGGACATGATTGCTCCTCCAGTAACTTAGCTTCGGAGAGGAGTATACCGTAATACACGGTATCTATGTATAATAGAATGCAGTGATCCTATCGTTCGGAGACAAAACGACAGAGGATATTTATCATGGACGCGAGACCAAGGCAGCCCGCAGAATTTCGAGAAGCCTATGGGAGAGAATCCAGATCAAACTGGACTTGGTGAACGCTGTCGTATCGCTCGAGGATCTGCGAAGTCCCCCGGCAAACCAACTCGAAAAACTGCGAGGCGATCTATATGGTTTCTACAGTATTCGGGTAAATCAACAGTACCGACTTGTCTTCCGATTCGAAGCGGGTAATTGCCAAGACGTCCGGTGCACTGATTATCGCTGATATGAAAATAAGGAGAGCCATGCTACCACGCTGTCGAGTCGCAACGCATCCCGGACAGGTCTTGTTGCAGGAATTCCTCGAACCGCTCGGACTCACTCAAGTGAAACTGGCAAAGGCAATCGACATTCCCCAAAATCGGGTCAACGAGCTAATTCGAGGCAAGCGCGGGATGACGCCGGAAACCGCTTTACTTCTGGCGGAGTATTTCCAGAACTCGGCGGAGTTCTGGATGAATCTGCAAACCGCGCACGATCTCACCCGAGCACGCGCTGAGCTCCGGAAGCGACCAGTAGCGGCCTCGCGAAGCCGTTCCCGGTCCGCGCGTCGAAGTCTGTCCCATGCCCGCTTGGCCTAGTCTGCCACAATACTGATCGTTGCCGAATCGGCGGCTGCGATAATCGCCTCTCCGTCGAGCAGCAAACATTTGTCCGCATCTAATGCCAGACAGGTTGCGCCTGCTTTCTGCATCGCTTCAATCGTTCTCACTCCGATCACCGGCACATCGAAGCGCATATCTTGATTTGGCTTGGCGATCTTGACGACCGTCAGCGCGCGACTCAACGTGGATGGAGCGGATTCGAGCGAAGCCATAATCTGGCCGGCGCGTTCGATGGTTGCATCCGTTCCTTCCATAGCTTCGACCGCGACACAGGCGGTTTCGGCCACGACCACGGTTTGGCCAATGTCGTATTGTGCTAAGTGCCTCGCCACAGCGCGTCCGTAACCGATATTCTTCTGTTCCGCCTCGGAAGGCGCGCGTTTCGTGAGCACGCCGGGCTTGGCCAGCAGAGGTTCGAGAAGCGACGTGGAGTTTTCCAGCATGATCCCTTCGTCGGCTAGGACGTTCGCCACCGCTCCGAGTAGAGAATCCGTGTTTCGAGTCCCGAGCGATAGCAGAAGCTTGGCCAGACGCCAATCGGGTCGAATGCTGGAGAAGATCTGCTTATGTTTTACCTGTCCCGCCATGATCGCGCGATGCACGCCTTCGCGCTTGAAAATCTCGATCAGCTTGGACAGTTCTCCCAACGAAAGCCAATGCACTGCCGCGGCGCCCTGGGATTCAATCTCACGGAATGCCTCTTCCTTGAGGGCAGCGACGACGACTTCGTATCCCTCGGCGCGGGCTGCATCGAGCACAAGAAACGGAAAGCGACCGTTGCCCGCGATGAGACCGAGTTTCCCTCTGCTTTCTGCCATCGCACGCCAGTGTAAATGAAAACCCCGGCAGGGAACGTGAGTTTGCTGAGCGCTAATTGCTGAATTTTGCTTGCTGATTGCTACTTAATCACTCCCCGCTCGGATTGCCCGATGAATTTCATCAGCCTCTCCACGTCTTCTCCAAGATCCGGCTCCGACTTCAATTTCTCCAAAGCCTGCGACGTATTGAGCTTCGACGCCAACAAAACCTTGTAAGCGTGATGGATTTTCCGAATGCGTTCCTTGCTGAAGCCGCGACGCTCCAGCCCAACGGCATTTAGCCCATAAGCGCGAGTATCGCGGGAAGCGGAGGTCTTGGAAAAGGGAAGAACGTCGCGGGTGATGGTCGTCCCGCCACCCACAAACGAGTGCGCGCCAATGCGGACAAAATGGTGCACAGGACAGAGCGCGCCTACCGTGGCCCACTCTTCGACCGTGACGTGGCCGCCGAGAGTCGCTGCGTTGGCGAGAATGACGTGATCCCCAATCACGCAGTCGTGGGCAACGTGCGCGTAAGCCATCACCAGTACATGACTGCCCACGCGAGTGAGTCCGCCACCTTTGACTGTGCCGCGATTGATGGTGACAAACTCGCGAATCTGGTTGTAGTCGCCGATTTCGAGACGAGTGGGTTCGCCAGCGTAGGTCAGATCCTGCGGCGGCATTCCAATTGAGCAAAACGGAAAGAAGCCGTTGTGAGCGCCAATTTTTGTGGGTCCCTCGATGCTTACGTGTGAAATCAGCCGACACGCTTGTCCGAGTTCAACCTCAGGTCCGACCACACAATAAGGACCAATCTCGCAACTGGGATGAACCTTGGCGCCGGGATTAACAATGGCTGTGGGGTGAACTTTCATCTTCCGCCAACCATGGCTCTTAGGTCCCGACCGTTTCTTGCGATGGTCTCTTTTCAGCGCGTGCCCGATCGACCAGCCTGCAAGTCACAAGGGCTTCGGCGGCGAGAGTTTCTCCCACGTACGCAGTGCCTTCCATACGCCCTGCATTGCCCCGCCAGACTTTCACCACGACCTCGATGCGAAGTTGATCACCAGGAACCACGGGCCGACGAAACCTGGCGCGCTCAATTCCGGTGAACAGAACCAGCTTGCTGTCGCGGTCCTCCACTTCGGTGAACAGCAGGACTCCGCCAGCCTGGGCCATAGCCTCGACGATGAGGACTCCGGGCATCACGGGCAGGCCGGGAAAGTGTCCGGCAAAGAACGGTTCATTGATCGTAACGTTCTTGATGGCCACGATCCGCTTCCTGCGCTCAAGATCGACCACGCGGTCGATCAGCAGGAACGGAAAACGGTGTGGGAGAATGCGCTGGATCTCATTAGTGTCCAGCGTAATCTTGGCGGCCGTGGGGGCTTCGGTTGCAGGTTGAGCAATATCGGTCATTCGATTTCTCGTAAAACGAAAAGCCAAAGATGAAGAGCGAAGATTATACTGTACCGCGCGCTGCCAAACCCTTCCAGAAAAAGGATTGCATGCCCAAGAAAGCTTCGACAATGGCCAAGAGTGGAATCGTTCCCCAGAATGAGATGGCGCGTGGATTGCGTTATTTCCAGGAACGAAGAGAAGAAATGGTTCAAACCATTCGTCAACTTGTGGAAACCGAATCGCCCACCGACAATAAGGAAGCTGTGGACCGGTTAGGGACGCTGCTTGCGGGAAGATTTGAAGCGCTCGGCGGCCACGCGAAGTTTCATCGGGTGGAGAAGTTTGGCGATCACTTGCAGATTGATTTCACGGGCACAGGCGGCGGAAAGCCAGTCTTGCTTCTAGGACACCTCGATACTGTGTATCCGTTGGGCACACTGGCGACCATACCGTGCCGCGTGGCCGAGGGACGTTTGTCAGGGCCGGGCAGCTTCGACATGAAGTCGGGAATCGCCCTCATGCTACACGCCATCGAGGGGTTGCGAGCGTGGCACGAGGACACGCTGCCGAGGCCGGTGACGGTCCTGCTGGTTTCGGACGAAGAAGTCGGCAGCGACACTTCGCGGAGGATTACGGAAAATCTGGCCAAGAGATCCGCGGCGGTGCTGGTGCTCGAACCTTCCCACGGGCCGAAGGGCGCGGTGAAAACGGCTCGCAAGGGCATTGGCGAATACATCCTCAAAGTCACGGGAAAGGCGGCGCACTCGGGACTCGATTTCGACAAGGGGCAAAGTGCACTGCTCGAGCTGGCGAGGCAAATTGTTGCAATCCAGAAGTTCATTGATGTGAAACGAGGCTTGACGCTTAATGTCGGAATGATGCAAAGCGGCACGCGCGTGAATGTAATTCCGGCTGAAGCCACTGCGGTACTAGATATGCGTGTTGCGCGAAAACAGGATGCGGCTGGCATCGACCGCAAACTTCGTTCGCTGAAGCCGTTTAATCGCAAGTGCAAACTCGAAATCAGCGGTGGGATGAATCGTCCGCCGATGGAGCGGACCCCGAGCGTGGTCGCGCTGTACCAGAAGGCCGCGGCGATCGCCAGGCGGTTGGGCTGGAAATTGGAGGAAGCAGCGGTCGGCGGCGGGTCGGACGGGAATTTCACTGCTGCGGTTGGAGTTCCAACTCTGGACGGATTAGGGGGAGTGGGCGAGGGAGCGCACGCGACTCACGAGTCAATCGTGATTTCCGAATTGCCCAAACGCGCGGCCTTATTGGCTGAACTGATCGCGAGTATCTAGGGTACGGCCGTGCTAAAATCCCCCACCGGCGTGGTTCACCCGGTCCGAGCTTCCCGAATCATCTGCTGATCCCAGCCTTCGCGCTGGCGGTTTGCCGAAACCCGATCGTTCTTTGACTCCATAACTGGGGAAGCCTAGACTCTTGTTCAGGGGTGTTGGCGTGCTTTTCGACTAGAACTGGCAGGCCCCCAAGGAGAATTCACGATGGAAGGTAGATTGGGTTTGCCTGAGATTCTGTTACTCCTGGCCATCGCGCTTCTGATCTTCGGTCCCAGTAAGCTGGCAGATCTGGGCAAGGGGTTTGGCGAAGGCATCAAGAATTTCAAGTCGGCTATGAAAGATGGCGAAGAGGAAAAGGATAAGAAGCCGTAACTAGCTCAATCGAGCTGCGGTTCCAGAAAGTCAGCCTACTGCAACTTTGCGTACTCTGCTTTTGCCTCATTCAAGACAGGTATATCCGGGTCGGCGTTTTTCCATAGGGTAAGGAAATCCTGATAGTTGGTCTTCGCTTTCGCGCTATCGCCGCTCATGGCATAGGCTCTGCCGAGCTCAAGATACGCCATAGCACAGGTGACACAATTCCAGTCGACGCCGCGGTGATCCAGAATCTTTTGAAATTCCAAAGCCGCTGCCTTCCCTTGTGCCGTTGCGAGGTACGCTTCGCCGCGGAGATAAAT
Organism: Terriglobales bacterium; assembly: GCA_049585795.1. Lineage (GTDB taxonomy): Bacteria > Acidobacteriota > Terriglobia > Terriglobales > Acidobacteriaceae > JABDBE01. The sequence continues at coordinate 43,518 of JBAVAQ010000091.1, forward strand.
AGAATACAAGCACGACGAGTATTCGTTGCCCGGTACGCTTAAGTCGAAGGGCGCAGTCACGGTTTGCAGACGTTCGATGGCAGCCTTCGGATCCTTTGCCATGAGCGCGATCTGCGCGTCGACGACGGGCAACCAGTAAGATTGCACCACTACGTGCTGCGGGAATCGTCTGGCCAGGTCGCTGACCAAGGCTGATGCTCGCGCCTTTTCACCAGTCCGTGCCAGAATCAGTGCTGCCAGAGCTTCGTTATCGCGGCTCTCGGGAGCCAGCGCCAGTCCCGCGATCGCTTCCTGGCGGGCCTCGTTAAGGTTACCGATGAGCGCCTCGCGCCACGCCCCGTTGAGTTGCCATGCCGCCGCGGCTTCTTTATTGTCAGCCCGGACCGCCGACTGGATTGCCCGCGCGGTTAATTGGCGCGCCGTGCTGAGATGGCCCCCGTAAGCAGCGGTATCAGATTCCAGTCCCAAAATTTCATGCTCCAGATCTGGCCTGCCCTCGAACCAGCCAGCTTGCTGCGCCATCGTTTTCTGGTCGCCCTGAATGAACCCTATAGCGTATAGATAGAGATGAGGAGAATCGTCATCGAGCTTGTGTCGCATCGCGTTTTGATAGGTCTGGCTCGCCTCATCGAAGCGGTTCAGGTTAAGCAATGCTCCCATCAGATTTTCGTATCCAATCACGTTGTCCGGATTCAGCTGGATCGATTCCCGCCCTTGCTCCACCGCTTGTTCATACCGGCCCTCGGTCGCATACAACGATGCCAGATTGGTGTAAGCAACCTCGTCTCGTGGAAAATTGTCTTCCCACTCACGGAACGTCTCCACTGCCCGGTCCAACTCCCCCGTGTCACTCATGTAGTACATCGACGTGATATGAAACTTCTCGTGCTCGCTGGCGTGGTCACGCAGGCTAAACGCCCGGTTGAGATACTGGTTGGCACGGGCTGGCTCGCCGAGATTGTTGTACATAATCCCGACTCCCTCAATCGCACTGGCAAAGTTCGGGTCCAGCTCAATGGCGTGTTGAAAAAACGGAAGAGCGGCGGCGGAACCCTTCTCATTTTCCGCCTTCCGAGCCAGACTAAAGGATTTGAGAGCTTCAAGCGAGGGCGTTGTCTCCTGGGGCAATGGCGCATCAAACTTCTGCACCGAAGCCACTGACTCTCCCAGCTCGTTGCGCAACTTGCTGGCGGCCTCGCCCAGTACGTCGAGCACCTTCTCCTTGCCAGCCGCCGTGGCCTGCTCCTGGGCCAGGGTGTCGCCAGTCAGGCAGTTCACCGCCTTCAACCCGATGATGAATTGGTTGCCAATGTTCGCGATGGAGCCTGCGATATAGGCCTTGCTGTTGGCGCGCTGGCAAAGTTCGCGTGCGACATCAGGCGTCAGCGGCGTGTTGGCGGGGCGCGTCATCAGGCGGAGCGTCGCGGCGACCTTGTCATCCGAAAGAACATTCAGAAACGGAGATTGGCTCAGCGAAACGCTGAGCGCTTGCTTGAGTGCGTCATCAAAGACAGGATCGCCGGTGGAGTTGGCAAAATCCCCGACAACGATAGTATCTTTCGCGGTTAATTTCGGCGTTTGCCGCGAGCGCCAATACAATGCTCCGCCCACCAGCACTGCAACCAGCACGATGGCAGCCAGAGCCCATGACTTTGCTCTCGAAGCTTTCGACTCGGATGGCGTGGCTGTTGTTGCAACTGAGGAAACCGCAACCACCCGCGCCGAGTCCGTGTCGCGCTTCAGCCGCTGCAGATCGGTGCGCATTTCGGCCGCGCTCTGGTAACGCAGCGTGCGGTCTTTCTCCAAGGCTTTGTTGACCACGTCTTCCAGCTTTGCCGGAATCCGCGAATTCAACCGCAGCGGGGCCGTAGGCACCCGGTTCAAGATGCTGTCGAAGATGACGCCCGAGGTCTCGCCGTGGAAAGGCAAGGTTCCAGTCGCCATTTCATATAGCACCACTCCGAAAGAAAAAAGATCAGTGCGTCCATCCAATTCTTTTCCCCGCACCTGCTCTGGCGACATATAAGAAACGGTGCCAAGCGCGGTGCCCGGGCTGGTCAAGTCCCGGGCGCTTACCCCCGCCGTTTCTTCGGCCAACGCGCTGGCCGCATCCTGCGTCTTTGTGACTGACGCCGCCACTTTCGCCAGACCGAAATCGAGGACCTTGGCGTGACCGCGCTCGGTAATGAAAATGTTTGCCGGCTTGATGTCGCGATGGACAATCCCTTTGGCGTGCGCGGCGTCGAGTGCATCGGCGACTTCAATCGCCAGGGAAAGCAGAGTGTCAAGTTCCAGAGCGCGGCCGTTGATCCGGTGTTTCAAGGTCTGGCCATCGAGATATTCCATGGCGATGAACGCCTGGCCATCCTGCTCACCAATGTCATAGATCGTGCAAATATTGGGATGATTCAGCGCCGAGGCAGCCTGCGCTTCGCGCTGGAAGCGGCTCAGCGCCTGCGCATCTCTGGCGACTTCATCGGGAAGAAATTTGAGGGCGACAAAACGGTGCAGGCGCGTGTCCTCGGCCTTGTATACAACCCCCATACCGCCACCGCCGAGCTTCTCAATGATGCGATAGTGGGAAATGTTTTGGCCGATCATGTATGGCGCGCGAAAAACCGTACCCCATCTTAGGGGCGAGCCATGAGCAAGTCAACCAGCGGCCGGGGCCGCGAGCGAAGTAATTTTTCTCCGCCGGTCTCTTAAGACGCGTTCGCTCAGATAACCGAGCGCTCGCGCAACATGCGGTAGACCAGCGCTACGGGCAAGCCCACCACGTTGAAATAGTCTCCCTCGATCCGCGGAATCCAGCGCGAAGCTCTGCCCTGGATAGCGTAGGCTCCAGCCTTGTCCATGGGCTCGTTGGTCGAGATGTAGGAGCGAATGTCGTCGTCGCTGAGAGCGTCGACGGTAACGATCGTGGTTTCCGATCGGACATCTTCAAAGCCAGTTTTCTGGTTCTCACTTCCCGATCGTGGGCCGACCAGGCAAACTCCTGTGATCACTTCGTGCCTTCGACCTGAAAGCATCCGCAACATGCGGGCGGCATCGGCTTCGTCGCGCGGTTTGCCCAGGATTTCTGCATCTACGACAACGATTGTATCCGCGCCAAGAATGAGGTCGCCCGACCGTTCACCAAACACGGTCAAAGCCTTTTCCCGAGCCATGCGCTCGGCGAAAGCTCGCGGTGCTTCTCGCGGCTGGGGTACTTCGGGAATATCAGTCGGCTGCGCCACGAACGGAATGCCTGCGTTGCGCAAAAGCTCCTGGCGGCGCGGAGATGCAGAGGCAAGCACGAGCATGAAATCTGATTCTAGCCGATGAGTTCAATGCGATTGCCAAAGGGATCCTGAATGTGGCAGCGGCGGATGCCGGGAAGATCGTCGGCTTCGTTGATTTCAACCCCAGCGTGGCGTAGTTGTTCGATTAAGCCCGGATAATCGCGACAGCGCAAAGCCGGATGCGCCTTCTTCGCCGGACGAAAATCCCTTTCGATACCCAAATGGATCTGAACCGATCCGCTCTCGAACCAGCATCCTCCTCGCTGGGCAAGCTCCGCAGGCTTGGGAACCTCGACCATGCCCATTACATCGCGATAGAAGCGGCGAGCAGCCTGCTCTTCGCCCGCGGGCATCGCCAGTTGAACGTGATCGATGGAAGTGAAAGGCTGAACCGGCATGAGAGACGACTCAGGGTCTTTCCGGCGCCAATGCAGGTTGATCAGCCTGCGCCGTAGTGAGTCAAGAAACGGCTTTCCCGACGCTTCCAATTTTCGCTCCAGCCGCTCGGTGCAATCACAGTCGCCGCAAGCCCACGGTTCCGATCCGTTCTGGTCACGGCACTTCCGGCGATCGTGCGCGTCCTGCACCCGCGTCAACTCAAAATAACGCTCCCAATATTCGCGCTCCTCTTGCAGAGGAGTCGGGCAATAGCAGACCTCCACCCAGCGAGTGGTCTCGTCCGCGCAAAGCCGGGCCTGCTGCATGTTTCGCAAGTACTCCCCCTCGGCAACCGAACCGCGGCCCAGGCTTCCATCCTCGATTGCTTTGAGCAGAGCCTGTTCGCAGCCCGGTTTAACGCGCGCTCTGACTAGATAACGCATAAGTTGTATTTTACTCTTCCAGTCGAAAGTGGTTTCGCGTGATGTCGTGGTCGAACCAATGAAGCCTCTGTGCAGCGCCTGTTAGAATCAAGCATTGACTCCCGCAGCTATGGACGCCGCTTTTATCCGCAATTTTGCCATTATTGCGCACATCGACCACGGAAAATCCACGCTGGCCGATCGCCTGCTGGAGTTGACCGGATCGCTCACTGCTCGTGAGATGCAGGCTCAGGTGCTCGATTCCATGGATCTGGAGCGGGAGCGCGGCATCACCATCAAAGCCCACGCCGTACGAATGATGTATACCGCGCAGGACGGACAAACCTACCAGCTCAATCTTATCGACACGCCGGGCCACGTGGATTTTTCTTACGAGGTCTCGCGTGCCCTGGCATCCTGCGAAGGCGCTTTGTTGATCGTGGATGCGTCTCAAGGTGTCGAGGCGCAGACTCTCGCGAATGCTTATCTCGCCATCAACCACGGCCTCGAAATTATTCCGGTCATCAACAAGATTGACCTGCCGAGCGCCGACATTCCTCGCACCAAGGAAATGATCGAAGGCGCGGTTGGATTGGACGCGTCCGACGCCGTTCTGATTAGCGCCAAGACCGGCCAGGGCGTGCCCGATGTCTTGGAAGCGATCGTCAAACGCGTTCCACCGCCCAAAGGTGATCCCGAAAAGCGGCTGCAGGCGCTGATCTTCGACTCCTGGTTCGATCCCTACCGCGGCGTGATTGTGCTGACGCGGGTCTTTCAGGGCACGCTTCGCAAGGGACAAAAAATCCGACTGATGTGGAATGGGCGCGTTCTCGATGTCGAAACGCTGGGCGTGCTGACGCCCAAGCCGGTTGAGATCGACGAGCTACGCGCCGGCGAGGTGGGTTTCCTGGTCGCGAACATCAAGAACGTCGCTGACACGAAGATCGGCGACACGATCACAGAAGAAAACAACCCTGCCATCGAACCCCTGCCCGGTTTTGAAGAAATCAAGCCGATGGTCTTCGCCGGACTCTATACCGTCGATGCGCACGAGCACACCCAACTGCGCGAAGCGCTGGAGAAACTGCGCTTGAACGATTCCTCATTTTTCTTTGAACCGGAAAGCTCAGTAGCGCTCGGCTTCGGGTTTCGCTGCGGCTTCCTCGGCCTGCTGCACATGGAGATTATTCAGGAACGTCTGGAGCGCGAATTTAATCTGGAGCTGATCACAACCGCGCCCGGCGTCCGTTACAAGATTTACAAGACGGACGGAGGAATGGTCGAAGTAGATAATCCCTCGCGTTGGTTGCCGCCCAGCGAAATTGCCAAAATCGAGGAGCCGGTCATTCTGGCGACCATCTTGACCAACGAAGAATATGTCGGAGGAATTCTGGCGCTGGTGGAAGAGAAGCGGGGCAAACAGAAAACCTTCGAGTATGTCAGTTCGTCACGAGTGATGCTGCATTACGAGCTTCCTCTCAACGAAATCGTGCTGGATTTTTATGATCGTCTCAAATCCGTTTCGCGCGGCTACGCGTCACTCGATTACCATCTCGCCGACTATTGGGAATCGCCCATGGTCAAAATGGATATCCTAGTCGCGGGCGAACCGGTGGATGCGCTTTCCATCATCGTGCACCGCGATTTCGCCTACGAACGAGGCAAGGCGCTGGTTTCCAAAATGCGAGAACTGATTCCGCGGCAGATGTTCGAAGTGGCGATCCAGGCTTCCATTGGCGCCAAGATTATTGCTCGCGAGACCGTGCACGCCATTCGCAAGAACGTGCTAGCGAAGTGCTACGGCGGCGATATCACCCGCAAACGCAAACTGCTCGAGAAACAGAAGGAAGGTAAAAAGCGCATGAAGCGCATTGGGCGAGTCGACATCCCACAGGAGGCATTTTTGGCCGTATTAAAAGTGGGGGAGGACAGCTAAAACGAATGTATGCGCGGGCGTGGCTCGGATCACATCAGTTTCGACTGGCAATCAGCATCGCAATTGGCACCGCACCAGCGAGGACGCTCGCGCCTACATTTCGAAGAAATGACATGAAACTCAGCAAAGTTCTCGCATATTTTCTTTTGATAGCTGGCACCGCTTCGGTCTTAGCCCAGTCGCAACCGGTAGAGCTAAAAACGCAAGTTAGTCTCCCTTTCAGTTTTGTCGCCTACGGAGACACTCGCTTCACCGACTCCAAGAACACCGATGCTTCCAATCCCGCGGTTCGTCAGACGCTCGTGCAAGCTATCGCGGACGCGCATCCCGCATTCATATCCATCGGTGGCGATATCGTTTATAAAGGCGACGACAGAAACGACTGGAAAATCTGGGACACGGAAACCGCGGCGTGGCGAGAAGATAAGATTCCTGTTTATCCGGCGCTAGGAAACCACGATCTCTACGGCGATCAGAAGATCGGGCTCGCAAACTACTTTCAGCGCTTTCCGGATTTGCGCGGCAACCGTTACTACTCTGTGCGTGCCGCCAATACGCTTCTGCTTACACTCGACAGTTCGCTCGCCGAGACTTCCGGAGCTCAGGGTCAATGGCTGATCCACGAACTGGATAACCTGCCCGCCGATGTAGAGTTCGTGTTCATCGTTCTCCACCACCCGCCTTACACCGATTCTTCCGACGGCACTGCCGGCGGCGGGCACTCGGCCCGGCCTGCCGAACAAGCTCTCGCCCGGATGTTGCAAGAGCGGCAGGCGCACACGCGCGCACGATTTGTCGTGATTGCCGGGCACGTTCACAACTATGAGCGGCATGAACACGGGGGCGTCACTTACTTCGTCTCCGGCGGAGGGGGAGCCCATCCTTATACGATCGCGCGCCAGCCCGGCGATCCCTTGTTCGGCAAGGCCGTGAACTACCATTACCTGTTGGTCGAGGTCGACCGCGGCAAAATACAAATCACGATGCACCGGCTGGAAATGTCGAACGGGAAGGCCAGTTGGAGTACGCCGGACTCGGTGGAGATTGCGGTTCCGAAAGCGATGCCAGCCAAAGCCGGCAAATGACGCAGGTTTCGGGTTTCCTTTGTGTACCTTCGTGTCCTTGCGGTTATCGCTTTCTGTAAACAAATCAATAACCACAAAGGACACGAAGGTGCACAAAGGAAACTACTGGCCGCTCGTGCTCGCGGCGGCGAGGCGAGGTATCACCGGTAAAGCTCGAATCAGTTGCCGCGTATAAGGGTGTTCGGGCGACTGGAACAACTCGGCCGTTCGCCGGCACTCGACAATTTCACCCTCATGCATCACCGCTACACGGTGCGCGATGGTCGCGACTGACAGCAGGTCGTGAGAAATATAAAGAATGCTGATGCCGAATTTCGTGCTAAGACTGGCAAAGAGCTGCAGAATGTCTGCTTGAGTAATCAGGTCGAGAGCGCTGGTGGGTTCGTCCGCAATCAGCAGCGCCGGACGATGCAGGACGGCCATCGCAATCAGTACACGCTGCGCCTGGCCCACACTTAATTGCGAGGGATATCTTCGCAAGAAATCCGGTTCGCCGGGCAGGCTGACATTCGTTAAGGCTTCACGCAACGCTTCTCTGCACTCGTCTCGAGAGCTGCGCCGGTGGACCTTCCAAGCTTCTTCCAATTGCGTGCCGATGCGCAACGCGGGGTTCAGCGAAGACATGGGACTCTGCAGGATGAGGCCGATCTCTTTGCCGCGCAGAGATCGAACCTCGCGTTCACGCAAAGCCATCAAGTCGCGGCCATTGAAGTGAATCGAACCCTGAGCTTGGCCTCTTTTCAGATAAAGCAATTTCAAAATGGCCAATGCCAGCGTGCTTTTGCCGCAACCACTCTGCCCTACCAGCCCAAGAATTTCCTGACTGCCAATGTCCAGCGACAAGTCGCGCAACACTCGAGGCCTCCCAGGATAGTCAACCGAGAGTCGCAGGGAAAGCAGTGGCTGCGCGTTCATCAGCGATTCCTGGCGACCTCGCTGGTCAGCGAAAGCTGATCAATGTTCCAGTAAACTTGCGGTCGCAGGACCACAGGGTGAGCGTTGTGAACAGCTGGCGACACCGCCGAGAGCGCATTCTTGTTCACCAGATAAATGAACGGCTCTTGTTGCCATGCAATCTCCTGCACCTTATCAAAGTCTTCCTTACGTTTCTTCGCGTCCAGCGTGGAGGCTTGCGCGCGCATCAGCTTGTCGATTTCCGCTTCCCACGCAGTCGCAGGAGTTTTCTGGCTGGGATTCCACTGATGGTTGTCTGCGGAACTCAGCCACACCGTCATCTGCGCGTTGGGATCGAGTTCGTCGTTCACCAGGCCGAGCAGGCAAGCCTCGTAGTCGAAGGTGCGAGTGATGCGCTCGATCAGCGAGGGAAAATCCAGCGTGACCACATTCAGCTTGATTCCGACGCCCGACAAATCCTGCTGGATCATGGTCGCCATGCGCTCGCGATACTTGTTCCCGGCATTGGTGATCACGGAGAACTCGACGGCATGTCCCTCGCGGTCGCGCAAAACGCCGTCCTGCAGATGGAATCCATCCTGGGCCAGACGCTGCAGCGCGGATTTCCGATCGAAAGGATGCGCTTGCAACTTGGCGTTGAACCAGAACTTGTTGGCTGGAGAAACCGGTCCGACCGCGGGACGCGCATGTCCTCGGAATACGATTCGGGCCAGGTCTTGGCGGTTGATGGCTTCCGAAATCGCACGCCGGAAGTTCGTCGAAGTGAACCAGGCTTTTTTGTAAGATGGCAGCGGAGAGTTGGCGACTTGATTGAACCACATCTCCTCGGAGTCGAGCGAAACCCCGGCATCGTGCGCCATCGATGGATCTTCAGCGGCGACTTTGTCGAAATACTCGGCATCGAGCGAGTTGATGAAATGAATTTCTCCGCGCGTCAAGCGCAGCATCTCAATGTCACGGTTCTGCTGAATGTCGAGCCGTACCGATTCGATGTAAGGCAGCGGGCGGCCCGCGGGATCTTTTTCCCAGTAGTTCGGATTGCGTTTCAGGATCAGATACGATCCGGCTTTGTTTTCGCTAACGTAGTAGGGACCCAACACAGCCATCTCTTTTTGCGGCGACTTGACAGAAATAATCGCTACTTGGTCAAACAGCCGGTCCAGCCCGGCGATGGGAGCAGGGAAGGTGATGCGGACTCTGTTCTTGGGTAAAATCTGAGTCTCTACTTTGCCTTCTGACGAACGGAACGCGTCTCCCGTCGGCGAGTGTAGCGCGGGATCCATGAGCTGCTGCATGGTGTAGGCCACATCGTCAGCGGAAAAAGGAGTTCCGTCCGAGAAGCGCAATCCGTCGCGCAATCGGAAGGTGATTGTTTTTCCACCGTTCGTCACTTTCCATGAGCTAGCGAGCTCGGGCTCAAGTTCCTGGGTGAGCCGGTTCACACGCATCAGCACGCCGCCAGTTAAGTATCGGATGGTTTCTGAAGCGTCGTCCGCGGCCAGCAGTGGGTTTAACGTCTTCGGCTCGGATCGCAAACAGAAGCGCAATTCGCCGCCGGACTGCGCCAGCAGACCAGTCGAAGCGAAAGCTATCAGAGCTAGAAGAACCACTAGCGTTAGAAGTTTTTTCATACCGGCAACTCCTCTTTCGTCAGGACAAGATGAAAACTACTCACAACGAGGATGAACAGAATGAGTGGGACCAACTGCCACGGCTGGGCGGAGGTAGTGGAAAAGCTTTCCAGTTCTCGCAACAGGCTGCCCCACGAAGGCAGTGGCTCCGCAACCCCCAGGCCGAGAATCCCAAGATTGGCTTCGGTCAGGATGAAAACCGGAACCGAAATCCAGAACTGGGCGTAGAGCACCGGCGTGAGATTGGGCACAAGATGACGCCACAGCAGACGAAAGCCGTTGCTTCCCGACGCGCGTGCCAGCAGAATGAAATCCGATTGCGATAGAGTACGGGCATCGGCGCAGACCACGCGAGCCGCACCGGCCCAGCCAAGACATCCCAACATCCCAAATGTGATCAGCACTGAAACGATTGGAGACACGTTCAGGGGCAGGAGCGCGCGAACCGTGATCAGCAAGAAAAGCCAGGGCAAGGACAGGAAAAGATCCGTGCCCGCCATCACGCAACGTTCCACCCAGCCGCCCACGAATCCCGCAATGCCGCCGACGAACGCCGCTAACAAGCTAGAGAGCAAAGCCGCCGCCGGCGCCAGCAACAGCGACACCCGCGTGCCGTACAGGACGCGCGAAAATCGGTCTCGCCCCAAGTCATCCGTGCCCAGGAGATGTTGCCGCGAAGGCGAGGCGTCCGGTTCGTCTCGAAACTGGTGTGCGTACGATGCCGGTGCGATAACATTCGCCAGCAAGCACGCAGCAGACACCGCGAGAAGAAAAATAATCGCCGTTGTGCGCGCCCACTTCATACTTTACTCGCGCGAAAAGTTTTGCCTAACAGGTCGGAAGCTGAATTAGCCACCAGCGTCACCAAAGTCACGATCATGGTTAGATTGACCAGCAAAGCTACGTCTCTCCCGAGCGCGGCTTTCCAAGCCAACTGGCCGATTCCAGGAATGTCGCACAAAGCTTCCATGGGGATTGCAGCCGTGAACGCCACACTGACCGTGACTCCGAGCAAGGCCAGAAGCTGCGGGGCAGCTGTGGGAAGAATGTGCCAAATCAGCACGCGCATATTGCCCAAGCCTTTGGCTCGGGCGGTCAGCACATGGGGCAACGCCGAACTTCGCGTCAGCAAATTTCGTGAATAGCGAAAGATTTTCGGAAAGACAACCAACCCGAGCAGCAGGCGCGACGGCGCTTGCGCCAGCACGAACAGTAAAGCAAGCACAGCCGCTGGCAGACAGAGCAAAACGCCGACCAGCAGACTGCCCAACAGATCGAGATACCATGCTCTCGACATCACGATCGCAACTGCCAGTAGAAAACCAGCACTCCAACCCAGAGCGAGTCCCATAGCCACCGACTTCAAAGTCTCCGGCAGGCGCTCTTCCACAAGTTGCAAAACCGGCCGTTGCAGAGTTCGGGAATCTCCCAGGTCTCCATGCAGCAAGCGATTTAAGTATCGAAAATAGAAAACGAAAAGATTGGCGTCGCCAGCTTTGGTCTGCCGCAGAGCTTGAATACTCTCCGCGCTAAGCCGCGCGTCCAATTCCTCTTCGTCCACACCGAAGCCGGGGGCGAGACGCACGAGGGTCGCGCCTAGAAAACCGCCAATCAGGACGGTGATCAGAATCTTGGCCGCGAGTTTTGGCAAAGCGGATAGCGTTTCGATATCCTCAGCGGGACGTTGCGCGACGATCTTGGGCTGGGTCAAGCCCTTCTGCACACCACATCCCCAGGCGGTGGCTAGCAACTGAGCTACTCCTAGTGATACCAACTAAGTGGCGTGAGGGCAATCACTTGCAGAGAAGGCGACAAACTTAAGTAATGCAGATTGGCGCCGACTGAGATCCGGTGGGAGTTTCTACTGTTCGCCTTCGATCTCGACCGGAATCGCTTCGATGACGTTTTCGTTGGACGTACCCCAGACCACGGAGGTTCCCCAGAGCACGCTGTAGCCGTTGTCGACGCTTGAGCCCCAAGGGGCTGAAGATCCCCAAAGGACCGATTCTCCCGCAACGCTTGTTCCCCACACCACTGAGGTGCCCCAGACTACCGAGGTTCCCCACGTGATCGAGCCGCCCCAAAGCACCGAGGAGCCAGTTATCAGGTAGATGTTTCCGCTCCTGTCTCTTGCAACAGCCGGGGACTTTGCGCTTCCAAAAGTCGCAGGCGCCAGATCAGTGCTCGACAAAGCAGCCTGAATGTCGAGGTATCCAGCCCCTACAGTGAAAATGTCGTACTGGCTGGTGTAACTCTTGCCGGTTGTCGGATCTTTTGCGGTGCTGGAGCGGGGAAAAGTCTTGTACGCGCTCTTCATCAGGCGCGCCTTAACCTGGTCCGGTGTGAGTGAGGCGTTCTTCTGCAGCAGCAGTGCCACGGCTCCGCTTACCGCCGGAGCGGCCATGCTGGTGCCGCTCAATGTGAAGTAAGCAGCGCCCCCCTTGGCATTGGTGCTATAAGAACTCGGTGCAACAATATTTTTCGGAGAAGCCTTCACCAAGGTGGCGCTAGCGGAAGCCAGCACGGAAATTACCATGTTCCCCGGCGCAACAATATCTGGTTTCACAATATGATCAAGTAGCGTAGGCCCCTTTGAGCTGTAACTGGCAATCAGATCGTCGGCGCGCGTTGTTGTGCCCATCGGTTTCATGGCGCCCACGGTGATTGCGTAAGGATCGTTCCCCGGCGCGGAAATCGTGCCGTATCCGTCGGTACCAGCCGAATCATTACGACCTTCATTTCCGGCTGCAACTACAACTACGATGCCTGCCTTCCACGCTGCCTCGACTGCCTGGCAGAGTGGGTCGAGCTTGTAACTTTCGTAAACCGGACGGCCAAGCGAGAGGTTGATGACGCGAATGTTGTATTTGCTCTTCAGGCTGATCGCCTTCTCAATCGCGGCAATCACCGCGCTGTCACGCCCAGATCCGTTCTGGTCGAGAACCCGCAGGTTGATCAAGGTCACGTTGTCAGCAATTCCCATGAATGTCTTGCGAAAAGCAGCACCGCGTGAGTTCGTGCCATTGCCCGCGAGGATGCCGGCCACATGGGTGCCGTGCCCGTACAAGTCGGCAACCGTGTTCTGCCCGTTGGCAAAGTTCTGGCTGAATACAATCCGCGAACCAGTTGCGTTTGAAAGCGTGAAATCTCTGCCGCTGCTGATTCCGCTGTCGATGACCGCAACCCCGATCCCGCTTCCACTAAGATTCTTCGACCACGCATATGGAGCCAGCACGGCCTGGTCGTAAAGGTCCGTAACGGTTCCTGTCGCCCAAACCGCGCGGTCGAGCGAAATGTAAGCCACATCGGAATCTTTTGCCAGCGCTGCCACCGAACTACTTTTGACAGTAAAGGCGCCACCGCGAACGATGGGCAAGGTCTGTCGCAGTGCGCCGCCCCTGGCAACGACTCTACCGAAATGAGCTGCGCTTGGCGGAACCCTGTATTGCACAATGACGTTTACCCACTGGTTCGAGGATTGCTTCTGCAGATCCTTGGAAATCTTGCGCGGCGCGGCAAAAGCCAAAGTCGTAGCCAGGACTAGCCAGCAAAGTGCGACGTGACGAAATTTCGAAGTAACCTTGGTAATCATCGTCATGGACCTTCGCAGCTCCTTGCGCCTGGCGCTCCTACGAGCTATCTGCAGCACGCCTGTAACCACGAGGGGAAGGCGTAAGGTGTTTTCTAGCGAAGACTTAGGCGGATATGGTCCCGCCACGGAAGGGACAAATTGGCTTCGAGCCGAGGATGCGGACAATTTGGCTCGTTTCGAGGCGTGCCACAATCTGGAAGAAAAAAGGCCTACCGCATGAGAATAGGGACCCATTCGCCGGGCGCAATCCGCTCTCGATCTGGTGGAATCACGATGTAGCAGTTCGCCCTCGCGGTCGAGGCGATATCGCCTGATCCTTGCCAACGCACCAATTCGACCTCCGACTGCTCAAACTCGCCCGACAGCGTGGCAGGCAAGAAGCGCTTCAAGCCTGGCTTGGTCTTGATTTCGGACTTCAGCTTTGCGTGCAGAAAAACCAGTTTTCGCGGCGCCATGCCAGCGAGGGCTTCCAAGACGGGCCGGGCGAAGAGTTCGAATGTGACCATGGTCGAGACCGGGTTACCGGGCAGGCCGAAGAAATACTTGTGGCTCTCTGGGGCTGCCGGGGCACCTCTTGGATTCTTATCGGAGGTGCTGGAGCCGTGCCCACCCGAAGAAGCGTTCTTTTCGAAACCCATGGATGCGTGCCGATCCGCTTCGCGGGCGGAGATGTCCGCGGCGCACGGTGCTCGTCCAAATACAGCGGGGCGGCCGGGTTGAATCTGCGTTCCGGTAAAAAAGAATTCCGCTTCGAATTGGGCCAACACCTGTTCCACCAAATCATATTTGCCCATGGAGACTCCGCCGGTGAGTAGGAGCAGATCGGCCTCAAAACCTTCTGCGATCAATTCCCGCAGGCGTTCGGGCTCATCGGGGGCAATGGGAAGCAATATTGGTTCGCCGCCTGCGGCCTGAATTTGCGCTGCCAGTGAGTACGTATTGGAATTGCGAATCTGGTTAGGCGCGAGGGGTACGTCGATGTCCACCAACTCATCGCCAGTTGCAAGGACCGTGACCCGAGGCTTCGAATACACCAGCAGACGCGATCGTCCCGCCGACGCGGCGACAGCAATTGCGGCGTGATCCAGACGCACGCCGGGGGACAATAACCGTTCCCCTTTCTTGGCCTCGGCCGCGATAGGAACGATGTTATCGCCAGCGGCGACTCCTTTTGTGATCGTTACCTGATCGCCGTCCTGCGACGTATATTCCACCATTACAACGGCATCGCAGCCCTGAGGGGCGGGCGCGCCAGTCATGATCGCCGCTGCCTGGCGAGGCTCGATCTTGAGCGAAGCGTCCGCTACGGCCCCGGCTTTGATTTCGGCAACAACCTCCAGCGTGGCGGGAAGTATAGCCAGGTCCGCGGCACAAACTGCATAGCCATCACGCGTGGCTCGCGGGAAGGCAGGAAAGTTGCGATCGGCGAGCACGGGTTCGGCCAGAATCTGGCCCAGGCTGTCGAGCAGATCCACCAGTTCCTTGCCTCGGGGGCGTAGCGTCGCGGCATGCTCTTCGACCAGGTGGCGTGCCTCTTCAAAGCTCAGGATGGTGGCTGCCGTGGGCATGGAATTGATAATACGACACGAGGGAAGACTTAGACTTTCGGCTTGGCGCTGTAGGCGCGAGCGTCCTCTCTCGTACGGGTTGATTGACGCCATCAAGCACGGGCGGAACGCCCGCGCCTAGATTTATCTGTGGAGCGTCTGGCGCAATTGCTGGGGGTCGGTGGCATGCACCATCGCAGTTTCAAGCGCCACGACGCCCGCGTGGACAAGTTTCTTCAGTTCGCCATCAAAATGCTGCATGTCCTCGGATGCGCCATCGCGCATCGCGTGAAGCAGATTTTCACCGGAGGAATCGTGAGCATCGATGCATGATTGGGTATGGGGGTTAGCCTTGAGCAGTTCCACAATGGCGATTCGCCCGCTACCGTCTTTACGCGCAATGAGCCGTTGGGAAATGATAAAGCGGAACGTTCTTGCCAACCGGCTGCGAATCGACGACTGTTCGGCCCCGGGAAACGCGCTGACCATGCGTTCCACAGTCTTGGCAACGCTCACGGTACTCAGACTGGTGAGAACCAGAAGCCCGCTCTCGGCGGCTTCCAAGACCATTTCCATAGTTTCGCGGTCTCGCATCTCGCCTACCAGGATTACGTCCGGCGCCTGCCGCAAGGCCGCGCGCAGAGCCAGTGCAGTGCTGGGGGTATCGCTGTGCAACTCGCGCTGATGAACCGTTGCCCGCTTGTGAGTGTGCAGAAATTCGATGGGATCTTCAATGGTGATGATGTGGCAGACTTGTTCTTCGCTGATGCTGTCGAGGAGCGCGGCCAAAGTCGAGGACTTCCCCGATCCTCGAGGGCCCGTGACGAGCACAATCCCTTCGCGAAGATGCGCCACCTCTCCAAGTTGCGGCGGAAGGCCGAGCGAAGCCAGGACCGGAATGGCGGTCGCGATGACCCGCATTACCACGGCGCAACTGCCGCGCTGAATGAAAACGTTTACCCGGAAACGAGCAACTCCCTGAAGTCCATAGGAGACATCGCAATATCCCTGCTCTCGCAGGATGGCAATCGCCTGCTTGTTTTCGCCGATCAAATCGGAGGCAATGCGGCGGGTGTCATCGGCGGTGAAAGGACGAAGTCCGGCTCCCTGCACGCCGATTAGTTGGCCGTTAACCTCCACCTGTGGCATTCGGCCAGGCGAAAAAATGAGATCGCTGACTTGATTATTTGCACGCAGGATGGCCGCCAAGAGCGTGTGCGTAGCCATCGCGCCCGAGCCGGTCGGGGGCTCGAGGACGACGGAGATAGGTGCGTTTCCCGGCGCTGCCATAGCTTTATTTCTGGGGGAGTACGGTTTCGAGCTCTGTAAGTGCCTGAACTTTACTCTAACGAAATCGGTGGCAGGGTTCTACGGAGAACCTCATGGATGTACACCTTCGTAATGAGGCCTTGGAATAGATCCACCCAATTAAAAAGGCGGCATTTTCAGCCGCCTCCAAACTCCCAGCGATCGATTTGATTACTTCTTGGTCGACTTTTTCTTCGAACCGTAACTGGTCTCGACCGGAGCCCCGAGTCCCTGCAACATAGCCTTGGCTTCTTCCGCATGCGGACCTGTGGGCGCCAACTCAAGGTACTTCTGGAAAGCCTCCGCGGTACCCGGCGGGGCTATCATTTTGTCTCCTTGCAGGGTAGCCGCGCCAATCAGATTTGTGCCTTTCCAATAATAGGCGTCGGCCCGGGTGGGATCGGCGGCGATCGCCTTATCGAACGCCTCAGCTGCGGCTTTCCGCATGTCCCCATTGCTCGTGGTATTGGCATTCGTCAAGATCGCGCCCAGATTGAAGTAATACATACCAGCGCCGGCGGGGTCTAACTGCGCTGCTTGATTGTAAGCCTTGACTGCGTCATCAGTCTTACCGGCCTGGGCCTCGGCCTTGCCCAGGTTGTTATAAAACTGGGCAAGCACTTTGGTCGCGTCCGGAGTCTTCTGCGGGGCCGCATCCAAAGCCTTCTGTTTGAGATCCACGGCTTTTTCGTAATCGGTAACTGCGTCCTGATATCGCTTGGCTTTCTCCGCGCTGTCGGTCTGCTTGACTGCCGAACTGGATTCGTAGTCTCCCAGCTTCGCCCAAAGGAGATCGCGGTTCGGATCCATTTGGGTCGCATCCTTCATTTGTGCGATCGCGGTATCCAAATCGCCGCCATCCGCCGCCGTCTTGGCCGCCGCCAGTTTTTCGTTCAGGCTCTTGATGGTCATGTTTTCTTTGGCAACGTTGGCTGCCTGCTCCTGCTGCTGCTTCAACTGCTCAGGCGTCAAACCTGATCCTTGTGCGGCCTTGGCGGCCTCTTTCTTCATATCAAAATCCAGAGTGCTCTCATCCGAGCTGGCGGTAAACCCTTTGTAGTGGAAAATTTCTTTGCCGTCCGTCCCTCGCAGCGTGACATCGTAATGGCCGAGCCCAATGCCCAACGAAAAATACTCGCCCTTGCTGTTGGTTTTGATGTCGTACTTCCGGCCGTTATCGACATTCACCCATTCCACGGTCGCGCCGACAATCGGCTTACCGTCTACGTCTTTGCAGACGCCCTTTACGCTTCCTGTGTCCTGCGCCAATGCCGGGCTGGCGCACAGCCCCACCACCAAGATCAAAAGCGCTAGTACCGCGAAATATTGCTTCATCGTCGTCGCCTCCCAATCAAACTTGCCTCTGATTTCCAATTCCGCGCGCAACGTCTAACCGCGTGCGTATTTTTCTTTTGCTATGAAAATCGAACCCCGTTCGCGCCTACACCCTGCCTACAACTTCGCAATAGGGTATCGGATCGACAGCGCCAGCCTCCTGAAAGGCCCGGAGCCGCAGCACACAACTATCGCACACACCGCAAGCGCGATCCTCCCGGCTATAACAAGACCACGTTAAATCCAACGGAGCGCCAAGTTCAAGGCCAAGGATCACAATTTCGGATTTTCGCTTTGCGACCAGAGGAGTCACGATTTCGATCCGGCCATCTTTCGTTCCGGTCTTCACCACCTCGTTAAAGGCACGATAGTAGGCCGGGCGGCAATCCGGATAGCCGGAGCTGTCCTGTTCGACTGCACCGATGTAAATCTTTTCCGCTCCCAAGACTTCAGCCCAGCTCACGGCAACCGCCAAAAAGTGCGCGTTGCGGAAGGGGACGTAGGTCACCGGGATTTCATGTCCGATTGTCCCGTGCTCAATCGGCGATTCAGGAACTGCAATATTGGGATCGGTCAACGCCGATCCGCCGATCGCCCGCAAAGCTTCGTTCCGGACCATCAGCCGGTCACGAATTCCCAGGCGGCCGCAAATCTGCAGAAAGGCCTGCCGCTCGCGCTCTTCAGTGCGCTGGCCATAGCTGATGTGGAGCGCGGCCGGGTTGAAATCGCGCGCCGCCAGCGCCGCACAGACGCACGAGTCCATTCCACCGCTGAGCAGGACGACCGCGCGCGATTTATCTTCTCTTACCATTTGAACGCTTCACCACAGAGTCACAGGGACACAGGGACATCAAGGGAAAGATCGCTTCATCTCGCCCAAAAATCTCGAACGATTGCCCGCTTTCTCTGTGCCTCTGTTGTCCAATCAAACGCTCTTCATTGCCGGGTCCCAGATGAACTTATGAAGCTGCAATCCCAAGCGAGCCGGAACGTTGTCGGCCAGCATCCATTCCGCCAGTTCGCGCGGATCGAGCAAACAGTGCAAGCTGTCTCGTGTCCCACCTGCATCTTTGCTGAAGGCCGGGGAAAACAAAACTGCCGTCACTCGTCCGGCCAGGCGGTGACGCGTCACAAAATCGCGCGCGAATTCATAGTCTGTCCGGCTGCTCAGTACGAATTTGACTTCGTCGGCCGAATCAAGCACGTCGAGGTTGTGCATGTGGAAGCTGTCGGCCTCTCCCGAATCTGGGCACTTTACGTCCACGATCTTGATTACGCCTTTTGGCACCCGCTCCAGCGGCCGTTCGCCACTGGTCTCAAGCAAGACCGTATAGCCGTCATCCAGGAGGCTCTGCATCAGCGGCACGACTTCGCGCTCCTGCAACATGGGCTCTCCACCAGTGATCTCCACCAATCCGCTAGTGCTCAGGCGCTCGACACTTTCTAAGATCTCTTCCACCGTCATGCGATGGCCGCCGCTGAAAGTGTACTCGCTGTCGCACCAGGAGCAACGAAGATTACAACCCGTCAGACGCACAAAGACGCAAGGCAACCCGGCATGCGTGGACTCGCCCTGGATCGATTTATAAATCTCGGTGATCTGCATCTGAGAACCGGGAACTGTCAACTGGAAACTGCGTTCCTGGAACCGTTAGTCCGCATAGGTGGCGGTTGTCGAATCGGTCTCAAAGACCGTTACTTGTTTGACCCGTACCCGGCCGCCAGTTGCGTGATCGAGCCTTCGGTTGGTCTCGTCGTAGAAATACTTGGCCAAATTTTCCGCCGACGGATTTAGCACGGTGAACGGCTCCAGATCGTTAATCATCTGATGATCGAGCCGGTCAATCGTGGGCTTCATCACCTCGCGCAAATCCTTGAAGTCAAGCAGCAGCCCGGCCTTGTCGAGTTCTTTGCCAGCCAGCGTAACCCGCACCTTGTAATTGTGCCCGTGCGGATTCTCGCACTTGCCCTTGTAATTGCGCAGGTAATGCCCTGCGGCAAAAGAATCATCTACGGTAACTTCGAACATGAACCCTCTTTGGCGACCCGTTAGCATGGCCAAGCGCAGGGCATCGCCCAACAGGTTATTCTACCCCCCGATTTGGAAACTGAAAACTTCGATGGAGGCCGCGCATCCTCGCCCGGCTGGATGGGCGGGGAAGCATCAAAACAGCCGGATGGCCGTGGCTTGCTCGATCGCCGAAACTTTCCTGAGTTCAGCCAATACCGGCTCGGGCACGACGCTGTCCACGTGTACCACCGCAATGGCTTCGCGCGAAGCGCTTTTTACGCTGCCAACTCTGCGCCCGAGAGAGAAATCGGCGATATTGATTTTGTGATCGCCCAGAATCGTCCCGACTTTCCCGATCACACCCGGGACGTCGCGATTTCGCAGGTAGATCAGGTTGCGCTCAAGCGGAGCCTCTACTTCGATTCCATCCACGTGCAGCAAGCGTGGCTCATTCTTGTGTAATACGGCGCCCTTAACCACGTGCTCTTCCGCTTCAGCCTTGACTGCAATGGAAAGCACGCTGCCCGCTCCTCCGGTCGAGCCCTTGGGCTTGCGTTCTTCGTGAATGCGTAACCCGCGCGATGACGCAATCGCAGCCGCGTTCACCAGGTTCGCCTTTTCCTCCAGCGCCTCATTCAAAATGCCTTTGATCGCGCCATTGCGGATCAACTCCGTTTTCCCCTCCGCAATGTGGCCGCTGTAGCCAAGCGAAATCTCCTCCAGCGCGCCTTCGCTGACCTGCGCCAGGAACGAACCCAGCCTCTCGGCGAGTACGATGTAAGGCTGAAGCTCGACGTACTCATCGTGTGAAACCGAGGGCACATTCACCGCATTCTGGATAACTCCGTGCTTCAGATACTCTTTCACTTGCATGGCGATCTGATAACCTACTGCCTCCTGCGCCTCGTGGGTTGAGCCGCCGATGTGAGGCGTAAGAATTACGTTGTCCAGGGCTGTGAGGGGAGAGTTCTTCAGCGGCTCCTCCACGAAGACGTCCATTGCGGCGCCTGCCACATGGCCGTGCTTCAGGGCGTGAGCGAGCGCAGATTCATCGACCAACTCGCCGCGCGCACAATTCACCAGACGCACACCCCGTTTCATCTTCTTCAAGGTTTCGGCGTTAATCATGCCGGTAGTTTGCGGCGTGAGGCCGACGTGCAGCGTCAGATAATCTGACGCCGCATACACCTCCTCCAGCTTGGTGAGAGCGATGCCTTGCTCCTTAGCGATTGCAGTCGAGACAAAAGGATCGTGCGCAATAATCTCCATTCCGAAGGCTCGCGCTCGCTGGGCGACTTCCATGCCGACCTTCCCAAGGCCAATGATGCCCAATGTCTTGCCGCGCAGTTCTGTGCCTTGCAGAGACTTTTTCTCCCACTTACCGGCGTGCATCAACTCGTTGGCTCGGCAAAGGTGACGCGCCAGGGCCAACATCATCGCCAAGGTATGTTCGGCGACGGCGACCGCATTTGCCCCGGGCGTGTTCATCACCGCAACGCCCTGCCGGGTTGCGGGCTCCAGGTCGATGTTGTCCACTCCGACTCCGGCACGCCCGATGACGCGCAGCTTGCGTGCCTTGGCCAGCAGTTCGGCATTGACCTGAACGGCGGAGCGCACAATCAGCGCGTCTGCTGATTCCAGCTGAGCCGCTAACCCGCCCTCCATCTGATCGGGCGTAACCAGCGTCCAGCGCGGCTCGCGCAACAAGTCCACGGCCGAGGCGGAAATCTTTTCAGCAATGACAATTTTCATAAATTGGTTAAGGCACCTGGAAATCCGTGGCAAGGTTTGGAACTTCAACCACGCGCGATTGCTTCCACTCGTACCGACTTTGCATAAACTTCCTGAGCCGCGCGAACCGCCGCGCCATATTCGAACGCCCGACCGGTCACGCTGGCGAGCACGTGCTCAAGGGCAGCCAGAATCCCAACCGTATCCAGATAGTCGTAATATCCCAGGTGCGCAATGCGAAACAATTGTCCCTTCATCTCACCTTGACCGTTGGCCACGACCGCCGCGAAACATTCGCGAAATTGTTTTACGATTGCGCCTGAATCGACGCCGCTGGGGGATTGAATCGCTGTGAGCGCGGACGCGGGAGACGACGGTGCGAACAGCTTCAGTCCCAGAGCCTGCGCGCCGGCGCGAGTCATCTCCGCTGCCAACTCTGCATTGTCGATGAGCGCCTTGCGGCCAGCCACCAGATCGCCGTCGCCCATCTGCCGAATGAAATCGAGTGCCGCACCCAACGCCGCGAACAACGAAGTCGCAGGCGTATACGCCGACTCGCCTTTGGCGGCGGCTTTGCGCTCTCTGCGGAAATCGAAATAGTACCGCGCAGCCTTCGCCGTCTCCATGCGCTTCCAGGCGCGTTCACTGACCGCGCAATAGGCCAGGCCTGGCGGGATCATGAGGGCCTTTTGCGATCCACCAATGATGACGTCGATTCCCCAGCCGTCCACTTCAAAGTGCGTGGTGCCGAGGCCGGTGATCGCGTCTACCACCAGCAACGTATCCTCGCCGGCATCATGCACCAATTGCGCAACAGCTTTTACGTCATGCCGGACGCCCGTCGAACTCTCGGTCGATTGCATGTAGACGGCACGAATGTCCGGTGTCAGCTTCCGCCGAACCTCGTCGAAAGCGAAAGTCTGCCCGTACGGCACGCTTAGAACATCGACGGCACAACCGAAGGCTTTGCCTATATCACGCCAGCGCTCGCCGAATTTCCCCGCCGTCAGCACCAGCACTTTGTCTCCGGGCGACGTCAGGTTCGACACCGATCCTTCCATTACTCCGGTTCCGGAGGACGCCAGCACCAGAACGTCGTTCTGGGTGCCGATGAAATCCTTCATGTCGGACAGCACCCGCGAATACAGCGCGCGAAAGTCCGCCGTGCGATGGTGCATGGCAAAAGAAGCCATCGCGGTCTGGGCAGCGGGCAGGATCGGCGTGGGGCCCGGAGTGAAGAGACGGTTCTTGCGTAGCATTCCGATAACGTCCTTAAGATCGTAAAAATGTTGTTCTCAAGTAGTTTATCGGAAGCTGGCCCTTCTGACATGCACACGCCTGCATTTTCGCGGGCACAAGCAGGCGCGGCACGGTGCTAAAAACTCAAGCGCGAGCGGACTTTGACGCGAGAATCTCAGGTTTCGCCACTTGAGGTGGTTTGGCAAAAAGGTCGTCTGCTTTGGCGAAAAGGGCTTTGGCTATTTCTCCGCTGAGGTGCGCATTCCGCCCGCTTTCGTCAGCGAAAGTATCAAAGATTCCGTACTTCCCAGGTCCCATTTTAATCGCATACCAGCTGATGGTTTGCGCCTCGCGCTCGGCGAGCGGCTGCGCCGATTTCAGGAACGCTTCCACTTCCTTCTCCTTGCCCGGCTTCGCTTCCAATTGTGCCCAAATTGCCAATCTGCTCATGAGTAGCCTCCTGCACATAAGATGCGAAAAGTACGAATTGGTGTCAAAGATTAGCCCTGTGCCGGCGGACGCTGACTGTCGAACAGACCCGCTATAATTGGCGCATCATGAACCTGATCGAACAAATCCAGAAAGACATCACCGCTGCCATGAAGGGAAAGGAAGAAGCGCGTCTCTCTTGTCTCCGCATGGTCAAAACCGCGCTCAAGAATCGTGAGATCGACAAAATGTCCCCGCTCGATGACAAAGAAGCCCAACAGGTGCTGAACACGCTCATCAAGCAGCGTAGGGAATCAGTCGAGCAATTCACCAAGGGCGGACGCCAGGAAATGGCGGATAAAGAATCTGCCGAGATCAAGATTATCGAGGCCTACATGCCCAAGGCGGCCGGCGAGGACGAGATCGTATCCGGAGTGAAGGCCGTTATCGCCGAAATGGGCTCGCCCACGATAAAAGACATGGGAGCGGTCATGAAGAACGCCATGGCTCGTTTCGCCGGTCAAGGGCTTCGCGTGGACGGTAAGGTGGTGAGCGAAACGGTGAAGCGAGAATTGACTCCCAAATGATGAATGGAGCACGCGCGTCGCCCGTCTCGCTACTTGAGCCTTTGAAGCTCGCGATAGGCTTCGCTTTTCGACACGCCCATCGCTTTTGCAATCCTCTTCAGCGCCGACTTCTCGTCCAGTTTTTCATCTGCCATAATCTGCTTGAGCCGTTCACTTATGTTCATCCGCGACGGCAGGACTTTCTTGTCGGCAGCCTCCATTTTGCCAATCAGCAAAGTGATCTCGCCCTTGATATCGCCGCGGGCTTTCAGGGTTTCGAGAACTTCATCGGCAGTTCCTCGCAAGAACTCCTCGTGAATCTTGGTCACCTCGCGAGCGATGACCACATGCCGCTCGCGGCCGAGAAGTTCGACAACATCTTTTAAGGCTTCTTTCACACGATGGGGCGTCTCGTAAAAGACCTGCGTCCGGGGAGATTCGCCAATGCTCTCCAAAAGCCGCCGCCGCTGGCCAACTTTCGCGGGGAGGAATCCGCTGAAGCGAAAAGAATCGGTCGGTAGACCACTGGCGACCAGAGCCGCCAGAAACGCCGACGCGCCCGGAATCGGCACTACCGGAATGTGGTGCCGAATCGCCAGAGTGATCAACCGAAACCCCGGATCGGAGACGGCCGGCATGCCCGCGTCGGTGACCAGAGCAATCCGCGCCCCCTGCTCGAGGTCGACCGCAAGTTCGGCGGCGCGCGTCATTTCGTTATGTTCGTGGTAACTGGTGGTCCGCGTCGTGATGCCATAGTGATTGAGCAGTTTCTGGGTCTGGCGCGTGTCTTCGCAGGCGATCAGGTCAGCTTGCTTCAGTACCCGCAAGGCTCGCAAAGTAATGTCTTCCAGGTTGCCAATCGGGGTGGCAACCAGATAGAGTCCAGGCGCTAAAGCAACTTCGTTCTCCCGATTCTTGATGTCTCCCAGCACCATCGACGCGAGTCTATCACCGATGCAGGAGGCGGCGTGCCGGTGTAGGCGCGAGCGTCCTCGCTCGTGCGGGAGCGGCGGGAGGTCGGCTGCCACAAGGCAGACCTCAACATCTTCGCTCAGCCAGCACGAACGAGGACGTTCGTGCCTACATTGACGGCAGGCGGGGGCGATACCTAAAATCAAAGCCAGAGTCTGTGACTGAGCCAGGAGAGCAATTTCAGGAGTCCATGCCACTTTACGAATACGAGTGCAAGAAGTGCCATCACCGCTTCGAGCGGATCGTGAAATATTCCGATCGTCCCATGAAGAAATGCCCGGACTGCGGTGGTCCCGTCGAACAAACGATCACAGCACCCGCCGTTCAGTTCAAGGGTTCTGGTTGGTACGTCACCGACTACGCCAAGAAGTCCTCGGCAACCGCGTCTTCCTCGAATGGAGATTCGAAGGCAAAAGACGACGCTTCGTCCAAGAAAGAATCTGCTTCCAAAGAGGAGTCTGCCTCGAAGAAAGAAGAAAAATCTTCGAAGTCGAGCGAAAAGTCGAAGTCAGAGACCTCCAGCAAGAAAGCAGAAAAGAAATAACGCCAAGGACTGGGGGGATTTCACTACTCGTGAGACCCTTCAAGACCTGACGGTCTTTCAGGATGACGTCTCGAATCGTGGCGGTCGAAGGTTTTATCGCCACTTCATGTTGTACCCCAGCGCATTCAGGATGTGATTTTCGAACTCATATTCCAGAATCACGTTGAAGTTGTCGCCGTCGAACTCCCACGATGCGGCGTACTTGGTGAGATCGGGCTGGTAGAACGAGTACGCCGTGGAATAACGCACATTGCAGGGTTGCGGACAGGCGATCATGCCGGTTGGGTTGGCTCGCTGCTCGCCGGTAGCGGCGAATAAAACCTCTGGCGAAACATCCGGCTCGGCCGCTACCAAAAGTTGATGAGGCTCCACGCCCAGGGCGTGCGGATCGCCGGGACGTATGTTTGCGGACACGCCGTTAGAAAGTTGCTGTAGTGGGTTGAGGTCGATTTGCTGGGCCAAACTCTGCTGCGCTTCTGTCCAGATCGCTTGCAGATCCGCGTCGGAATGCCGCGTCTGGTTGATGAATCCGGCTGCCGGAACAGGGCTCTTCGGACTTCCCCCGCATCCCAGGAGAACCATCATCAGAACAGCCGCAACAGGGATTCGCCTCATCGTGATCGCACAAAGCGCTACAAATGCCATCGGCACGGGGTAATTCTTCTCAACTTTCGCGGCTGGCCCGAACGTCATACGTCTTCCGCGTCAGTATTAGATTTGTGACAATCCGTGGCATCGATGTGTGGCTCTTCTTCTGTGATTGAATAAAAGACTAGGGTGACCCTGTGGCCGACGCGTCGAATCCGCATTCTTCGATCCCAGGCGGAGTCACTGCGATCGCAATCGTCTTCTTCCTCGCCGCAGCTTATCTCGCTGCGCTTGGCATAGTGATGCTGGCGTCGCCCGGCGCAGTGTCCATGGCCCTGGGAGCGCCCCTGCTCGGCGGCTTGGAGTTGGCAGGACCCTACATGTTTCTACTGATTGCAGGACTCGCCGCCCCGATTGGATGGGGATTGTTGCGGCTGAACAATTGGGCTCGGCGGGTTGCCATTATTGTGGCTTTCATCGGAGTCGTGATGGCCGTCCCGAGTGTTTCGGCCGCAGCCGTCGATTTTCGAGCGTCGCTGCTCTGGGGCGGACTCGGGATTGTCGTCCGGGTGATGATCGTCTGGTATCTGTATCAGGCGCCGGTAGCCGAAACTTTCGCCAAAAACTAGCCACGGATTTCACAGATCCACGGATCAGCAATTTCCACAGATTCGTTCCGGATCCGTCACAATCCGTGTATCTCCGTGGCTGAGTTCACCGGCTTGCTTTTACGGGTTCTGGTTCACCAACCCGCTTGCTGACTTCGAACTTCATCTTTCCGGCTTTCTTGTCGGCATCGACGATCACGTGGTCGCCGTGCAGCACTTCTCCATCGAGAATCTTCAGCGCCAGCGGATCCTGCACCATCTTCTGAATCGCACGCTTCAACGGCCGCGCTCCGAAATTCGGATCGAAGCCTTCGGCGAAGAGCAGATCTTTGGCCGCGTCGCTCAGTTCAAGCGAAATCTTGCGATCGGCCAGCAGATGCCGCACATCTTCCAGGCGCAGCTCGATAATCTTTACCAACTGCTCCTTGCCCAGTGGTCTGAAGATGATAATGTCGTCCACGCGATTCAGGAACTCGGGCTTGAAGTGTCCGTGCAGCGCGTTAATCACGTGCTTTGAAGCTTCGTCGAAATCCTTTTCGGAGCGCAAACCTTCTGCTTGCAAAAAAGAAGATCCCAGGTTCGACGTCATAATTATCACGGTGTTGCGGAAATCCACGGTGCGGCCTTTCCCGTCGGTGAGCCGGCCATCGTCCATCAATTGCAAGAGCACGTTGAAAACGTCGGGATGGGCTTTTTCGATCTCATCGAACAAAATTACCGCGTATGGACGGCGGCGCACCTGCTCGGTGAGCTGTCCGCCCTCCTCATATCCAACGTAGCCTGGCGGCGCTCCGATGAGCCGCGACACCGCGTGCTTCTCCATGTATTCGGACATGTCAATTCTCACCATGGCGTGCTCATCGTCGAAGAGAAACTCCGCCAGGGCGCGTGCCAGTTCGGTTTTGCCCACGCCCGTGGGACCGAGGAAAATAAACGAACCGATGGGACGCTTGGGATCGCTCAAGCCGGCGCGGGAGCGCCGGATGGCATTTGCAACCCGCTCTAAGGCCTCGTCCTGGCCGACGACACGCTCCCGCAGCCGATCTTCCATGCTGATCAGCTTCTTAACTTCGCCCTCGAGCATCTTCGAAACTGGAATGCCCGTCCACTTGGACACAATGCGGGCGACATCCTCTTCGTCCACTTCTTCTTTCAGCATCCGCGACTTGCCCTTGCCGTCCATCTGCGTGGTGAGCTTGTTCAACTCGTCCTCGGTCTGACGCAGCAGGCCATAGCGAATTTCCGCGACGCGCTGCAGGTTTCCCTTGCGCTCTTCGGCTTGTTCCTCGGTTTTCAACTGTTCCATCTTTTCTTTAAGCGCGCGGGAGCGGGCGATCAGATCTTTTTCCCGCTTCCAGTTAGCCTTCAGCGTATTAGCTTTCTCGCGAATCTCGGCTAGCTCTTTATCAATCACCAGGAGCCGGTCTTTCGAGTTCGAATCGCTTTCTTTCCTCAGCGCTTGCCGCTCGATCTCAAGCTGCGTCGCTCGGCGCTCAAGCTGGTCGATATCGGTCGGCAGCGAATCAATCTGAATTCGCAGCGATGCTGCAGCTTCATCAATGAGGTCGATGGCTTTGTCAGGCAAGAAACGATCAGAGATGTACCGATGCGACAGAGTGGCGGCCGCGACAATTGCCGAATCCTTGATGCGTACGCCGTGATGTACTTCGTAGCGCTCTTTCAGGCCGCGCAAGATGGCGATCGTGTCCTCCACATTGGGTTCGCCAACGAAAACGATCTGGAAACGACGCTCCAGCGCCGCGTCTTTTTCAATGTGCTTGCGGTATTCGTTGAGCGTAGTGGCGCCAATCGCGCGCAGCTCTCCGCGAGCCAGTGCTGGCTTCAGCATGTTGGAGGCGTCCATGGCGCCCTCGGCAGCTCCGGCGCCAATCAGAGTATGCAACTCGTCGATGAAGAGGATGATCTGTCCCGAAGAATCTTCGATCTCTTTCAGCACAGCCTTCAGGCGATCTTCAAACTCGCCACGGTACTTCGCGCCGGCCAGCATCGCGCC
This sequence comes from Terriglobales bacterium, assembly GCA_049585795.1. Lineage (GTDB taxonomy): Bacteria > Acidobacteriota > Terriglobia > Terriglobales > Acidobacteriaceae > JABDBE01. The sequence continues at coordinate 71,650 of JBAVAQ010000091.1, forward strand.
CAGATCGAGCGCGACTACGCGCTTATTCTTCAAACCCTCAGGCACATCGCCGGAGATGATGCGCTGCGCCAAGCCTTCCACAATGGCGGTCTTGCCCACGCCCGGCTCTCCGATGAGCACCGGATTGTTCTTGGTGCGCCGGGAAAGCACTTGAACGACTCGACGGATTTCTTCGTCGCGGCCAATCACGGGATCGAGCTTGCCGCGACGCGCCTGTTCGGTCAGGTCGCGGGTATAGCGCGATAAGGATTGATATTTGTCTTCGGGATTCTGGTCAGTTACCTTCTGCGAGCCACGCACCGAGGTCAGCGCCTTCAGGATCGCATCGTAGGTAGCTCCATGGCGCGCCAGGATCTCCTGCGCGGGATCGCGCTTGAGTTGCGCTGCCGCCAACAGCAGATGCTCGGTCGAGACGTACTCGTCCTTGAAATTACTGGCTTCCTTGAATGCTTTGTCGAGCAGTTGATTCAGGGAATTGGAGGGAGTCGCTTGCGCCGCGCCGCCTGAGACTTTGGGCAAGCTATCGATCGCGGCGTAGGCTTCGTGCAGAACCGCCTGCGGACCAATCCCGATCTTCTCGAGCACAGGTGGGACGATGCCTTCCTTATCCTCGACCAACGCGGCTAGAAGATGCACCGGCATCAACTCGGGGTTGCCGTGCTCCGATGCCAGATTGTTGGCACGCTGGACTGCTTCCTGCGCCTTGACTGTGAATTTATCCCAACGAATGGCCATAACTTTTTCCTTCTATCTATTGTCACCCTGAGCGAAGCGAAGGGTCTATGAATTTGTTTGGGTTGAACAGATGCGAGAATTTCTTCGCCACGCTCAGATTGACAGAACATTAACAAAAACGGGAGACGGAGTGTTGCCGTCTCCCGCGAAAAACCTGCCGAGCCGTGCTCGGCGCGGATGGGTCAAAGACCGGTCCCTGCACAGCATTTTTCCGCTTACGCAGCTTTGCCTGGAGCCTTGGCTTCCAGAGTCTTCTCGCCGGCAACGTTGACTTTGATCTGCTTGGGCTTGGCTTCCGCCTTTTTCGCCAGACTAATCTTCAGAATGCCCTTGTCATAGTTGGCCGAGACCTTCTCCGCATCCACGGTTGTGGGCAGAGTGAAGGACCGGGTGAAGCTTCCATACTGCCGCTCCACGCGACGGAAATTCTCTTCTTTCTCGTCCTTCTCGAACTTGCGCTCGCCGTGCACGGTAAGAGTGTTGTTCTCGACGCGAACATCGATGTCCTTCTCGTCAATGCCCGGGACTTCGATTTTCAGCGTGATGTTGTGCTCGTCCTCGTACACATCCACCGGCGGCGCAAAAGCGCTCGTGGCCAAAGGCTGGTCTTGCGTTTCGCCGGCTACCGAATCACGGAACAGCCGGTTCATGCGATCTTGCAGAGTGTTAAGCTCACGGAAAGGATCCCAACGGGTCAATACGGTCATGGCTAATTCCTCCTTCAAAATTCGTGTGATTTTTATGCCTTCCTACACAGCTTTGGATGTCTAATTAGTGTAAAGGAAGCATAAAATATGAGCATGTTGTTGTCAAGCTGTCAATTGGACTATTTTTCATTAGCTTACGGCCAACATCAGACACTTCAAGTACCCGGTTTCCGGGACCGCCAGCAAGATGGGATGATCTTTTGCCTGGCCGCGGTTCTCCAGAACACGAAGATTTCTGTGCATATCTCGGGCGGCTTGCGCCACCACCTCAATAAACTCCCCGGGGCTGACATGGTATGAGCAGGAACAGGTGACCAAGATCCCGCCAGGGCGGAGCATCTTCAGAGCCCGTAGGTTGAGCTCTTTGTAGCCACGCAGCGCGGTTTCCAGGTTGCTTTTGCTCTTGGCGAAGGCCGGCGGATCGAGGACGATCGTGTCGTACTGGTGACCGGCGCTCGCGTAGTCGCGCAGGAGGTCAAAAGCGTTGGCTTCGATCCATTCTATCTCGCGTCCGTTCAAGGCGGCATTGCGGTCGGCGACTTCGAGCGCTGGACGTGAGCTATCCACTCCCGTGACTTTGGCGCAGTGCGGGGCCAGGTGCAGCGCGAATCCGCCGTGATAACAAAACACGTCTAGCGCTTCGCCGCGCGCATACTGCGACGTCGCGCCGTAGTTTTCCCTCTGATCGAGAAAAGCGCCGGTCTTCTGGCCTTCGAAGGCTTCATAGTGGAAGCGAACCCCGTTCATCGAAAACACCGTGCTCGTCTTTTCGCCTTGAACAAGGCCAGAGGATCGGGCGGGCAGCTGCTCCAAGTCCCGCACCCGGGGATCGACGCGCTCGACGATTGCCGCTGGCTCTAGTCGCTCGGTCAATTCGGAGACGACAACCTGCCGAACCGCTTCCGTATCCATCGCCTGAGTGAGCACCTGGAGCGAGAGCAGGTCGTTGTAGCGATCGACAATCAGCCCGGGCAGGAAATCTCCTTCGCTGAAAACGATCCGGTAAGCGTCGGTGTCGCGGACAACTCGCTCGCGATAAGCAATCGCCTCTTGCAGGCGCTTTCGCAAAAGACGATCGAGGTCTACGACGGCTTCCTTGGCGATCATGCGAATGGCAATCTGCGAGGCGCTGCTATACAGAGCCGTGCCCAGAAATTTCTCGCGTTCGTCAACCACAGCAACCAAAGCGCCGGGAGCAACGCCGTCCGCCGCGAGAATGTCGGAACGATAGACCCACACGTGCCCGTCCTTGAGCCGGTTCGCTCCACGTCGCGAGACTTGCACCACGGAAAGCCCGTGAGAGTCGATTGATTTTTTGGGCATGAAGAAATCTTACTTCAACGGTCGCGGGGGAAGGGCGGAGGCAATGGCTGCAGGCATTGCGAGGCGAAAATCCATGAGAAGGCAAGAGAGACGTTGCCCAAGACTGCTAGTCTCCAAAATGGCCTGCAGCGTTAAACATAAAGGTTAGGAAAAGCACGAGGCAAAAGCTGAGAAGTGCTACTCGCTGACCTCCGATGCTGAATAAACCAGAAAAAAAAACGACGAGAAACGAGGCGGTTACGATGATCGATGTAACGAATAGGAACCCGCCACTGCGGGACTCGGGTGTGTGTGAGGGGCACCTACTAGCAACACAAGAGACATGGCGCTAACTGCAACGAGAGCGGCGCTGAATCCCACAAATGCGGCGCGGTGACGACGGTCGATGCTACGCTGTTTCCGACTGGTCGTAAATCCCCACCAGACGAATCCAGCTGTGACGAGGGCAACCACGAGCAAGACGGTCATGCTGTTAATCCGCAGTCACTGTAACAGCAGGCGAGGACTCTCGCAATTCAGCTAGCTGCAGGATGCTCGGAAGCAACAGCCTCGGTCCTTGCGTGGCCCCGCTTACGCGATTCCGCCCGCGCCAGATCGAGGTCGCGATGAAGAGCGTCAAGCGTTGCAGTGGGAAGCTCATTCCCCCATTCCTCGAGCTCGGACTCGGACCAACTCCCATTCAGGCGGATAACATCGTCACTGAAGTCTTCAGGAAACGCCAGCCGATACTCACCTTCACGGACCAGAATGTCGCCAACCCCGCGACCGGATGAGCCATCGTAAACGTGGCGGCTCGATTCTCCCTTGTTATTGAGATAGACCAGGAACACTTCCCCATGATCCTCGAAGCTGGGGCGGTAATACCAGGCTTGGCTGGATTCAAACTTGGGGTGGGCCCTGCGCCGCCTCGCCACTACGACGGGATCCGGCTCCTCGTCATGAGCCGGGTCATGGTAAAGAATTCGCTGACAGGACTCACAGAAGACTATATGAGTCGCCGCGCGCACTTCGTTGTAGGTCTGCGGACGCAGCATGACCTGGCAGGCCAGGCATTTGTGGTCACGGGCCTCGGAAAGGCCTGTCCCGCGATGCTTCGCGACCCGGTCATACTGGCGCAGCAAATCGGCGTCCACGCCAGATCGAGCCGTGTCACGTTTGGCGTTCCACTCGGTCAACTGTTTTTCATCTTCCGCAGTCCGCTGCCGGGCCTCGACTTTTTCCTTCTCGATCTCCGCAGTCTCCGCCTTCAACTTCGCTTCCGCCGCCTTGACATCCTTCTCGCGGATTTCCGCGTTGACCATCAACTCCAGAATCTTATCTTCGTTGGCACGAATGTCCTGCTCGGCGAACTGAATCTCGTGCAACAGAGCTTTGTATTGTTCGTTGGTTTTGACGGCGAGGGATTGGTCGCGGTATTTGGAAATCTTCTGTTGCTGGTCGGAAATCGCGCTCTCATACTTGCGGCGGGCGGCTTCATCGGCCTTGACAGCACCTTTGGCCTTTTCCAGAATTGCCTTGGTTCCGGCTAGTCTCTCTTCGATGGCAGCCACCCGTTTGGGCAGGGCGGCAATTTCTTCCTTCAGGCGCAGGATTTCCCGATCCGCTTGTTGCAATGCGATCAGGTTTTGCACGTCAGGAAGCATCGTCAAGGTTAGAACTCTTACAATTTTAGCACGCACGCTGTAGAGACGCTGCTGCGCGGAGGAGGACCGAGCCTGCACGGACGCGCTCTCCCGGTGTAAACTTCTCAGCCTTGCCTTTTAAGCCGAATCTATGACCGGAGATGCCTCGTGAAGCGCCGCGTGTTGATCTGCTGGTTGCTACTCGCCTCTGCCGCTGCCCAGTCGCCGAAAAGACCGCTAACCATTGAAGCTGTCTTCGCCCCGGGCGGCATCACCGGTCGTCCCCCGGAAACCATCCAGTGGAGTCCCGACCACGCGAAATTTTCTTACATCCAGCGCGACGACACTGGCGAATACGGCGAGTTATGGTTGGTGGACGCAGCCACCGGCCAGAAAAAGCTCCTGGTCAATGAGACAAAATTGACCACGCTCGCTCCCCCCCTCGAGAACATTAAGGACGAGCGCGAGATCGAACGGATCACCCGTTATCACGTCGATCCATACTATTGGGCTCCCGATTCCAAACACCTGCTTTTCGTCCCTGAAGGCCAGCTCTGGCTCTACTCGCTGGAGAACGGGACTGCCGTCCAACTCAGTGCCTCGCCGGACCCCAGTGGCGATCCCAAATTCTCCCCCGACGGCAAGCGCCTGGCTTATGTGCGCAACCATAACCTCTACGTACGCCCCACGTCCGGAGACACCGAAAAACAGCTCACCCGCTCCAGAGACAAAGACGACAAAGACAACAAAGACAGAGATCAGGACAGAGAGAAAGACGCCAACCTGCTCAACGGCGAGGTCGACTGGGTCTACGCCGAGGAATTGGGTGTTCGCAGCAACTACTTCTGGTCCCCGGACAGCAAGAGCATCGTCTTCCTGCGCATGGACGAAACCCTAGTGCCCACCTACCCAATCACCGACTGGATGCCGACCCATCCGACTGTGGATATGGAAAAGTATCCCAAAGCCGGCGATTCCAATCCGGTCGTGCGCTTGGGAGTGGTTAGCGCCTCCGGCGGCGACATCAAATGGATCTCGCTCGCCGACGACCCCGATACTTACATTCCACGCTTCGGCTGGGTGCGTGATGGCATTCTCTGGGCCGAAGTGCTGAATCGCGCCCAGGACCACATGGACCTCTACTTCATCGATGCCCGATCCGGACGCTCCCGTAACGTCTTAGCCGAGACCACTCCCAACGCCTGGGTCAACGTGAACGACGACATGAGAATCCTACCGTCGGGAGACCGTTTCCTCTGGTCAAGCTGGCGCGACGGAACCACCCAGCTTTACCTCTATAGCTTCGACAAAGCGAATCCGCTCGCGGCCGACGCTAAGTTGGAAAGCCAGCTTACCAAAGGCGATTTCGAAATGCTCGGCGTTGAGGCCGTCGACGCGGCCCACGAAGAGGTCTATTTCGCCTCCAACAAGGACGATCCACGCCAGTGCCAGCTCTACGCGGTGAAGTTGGATGGCTCCAATTTCAAACGCATTTCTACGGAAGATGGAACCCATCAGCTCACCTTCGCCGACGACGGCAAGCATTTCGTGGACGAGTTTTCCGCTCTCATGACGCCGCCACGTTTGCGCTTCTGCAGTACCAGCGGCAATTGCGAGAAGCTTTGGAACTCCCGCAGCGTGGACGACTACGGTCTGATTGCGCCCAGGTTCCTTGAGTTCAAAGCCGACGATGGCACGACGTTGTATGGCGAACTGGTCCTTCCCGCAGACAGTGCGTCCGCCGGCAAGATTCCCCTGATCGTGAACATTTACGGCGGCCCAGCCGCGCAACTGGTCAGGAACAGCTGGATCGAGGATTGGGCTGGTTCTTCCGGACTGTTCCATCAAGTTTTAGCCCAGCGGGGATTCGCCATCTTCACCCTCGACAATCGCGGCACTCCGGCGCGCGACCGCAAGTTCATGACCGCGGTTCGTCACCAGTTCGGTCGGATTGAACTGAAAGACCAGCTCACCGCCCTCGATCAACTCTTCGCGCAATATCCCCAGCTGGATCGCAGCCGCGTCGGCATTTGGGGTTGGAGCAATGGTGCCTCCATGACTCTTTACGCCATGACCCACTCCACCATGTTCAAGGCCGGCGCCGCAGTGGCCCCGGTCACCGACTGGCGCAACTACGATTCCATCTACACCGAACGCAGCAACGGCCTGCCTACCGACAAAGAAACCACCAGCTACGTTGACATGAATCTGCCCAGAGTGGCCGACAAACTGAACGGAGCGCTGCTCCTTGCGCACGGCACGGGCGACGACAACGTGCACTTCCAGAACAGCATTCAGATGGTCGAAGGTCTCATCAAGGCGGGCAAGCAATTTCAATTCATGGTCTATCCCAACAAAACCCACAGCATTCGCGGCGCGGACGATCGCGACCACCTCTTCCACCTGATCGAGGATCATTTTGAGCAGGCGCTGAAGTAGAGCGGACATTCATCTCCGCTGCCTTGAACAGTGTTGGGCGGAGACTCTATCCGCCAGCCGCGACCTTGGACGTAAGAGCGAAAGACAAACAGTTGACCTCCCCACCGATTTTGTACTAATGTCGGATTACACCGGAAAGGAGGTGGTCGAATGACAAGTTCTGATTGTAGTAACTGTAGTGGGAGTCTAAGGCCAGGTGAGGTGGCTGAGACTTAGAGCGGGTTGCTCTAAGCGGGGCTGCTGGACGCTCACGCGTTAAGCAGCTACAGTCCGCACACGAACCGGTGAGTTTGGATCGATCTCGGCGTCAGGTCGCGCCGGGGCTTCCATGCTAAGACCCGGAGTTGCCGAAGAGGCCACGTTAGAGTGACCACCTCTTGGTCAATCCCAAACAGTCCACCGGGCGGCCCGTGCCTTCAAAAGGCGCGGGCCGTTCTGTTTCTAGTTAGCGTGGTTTTTCCCCAGGCGCGCTATTCGCGTGAGCACCGGGGGCGAGTGTGTCGGAGCCACGCAGGTTTCACGACACCCGTCTACGGACGATTCTCGGTCAAGAGTCGATCCACCGACAGTGCGCCCGATCCTTTGACCAGGATCAGCAGTCCAATCGCGATTGCCAACAGGTGATATTCGAATCCCTCGCCCTTTTGGTTGCCGGCCCAGTTCATAAAGAAGCCGTTCTGCGCATGAACCAAGGCGACGGCCACAAGCATGTTGCAGATGATGCCGAAGGCGGCGATGCGGCTCAGGAAGCCGACGATCAGGCCAAGTCCGCCGAAGAACTCGGCGCAGATGGCGAGAAACGCGAAGGGTGCTGGAATTCCCATCTGGTGAGTAAAAAAACCCATGGTGCCGCTGAAACCATATCCACCGAACCAGCCCAGCATTTTTTGAGCGCCGTGAGCGGAAAATACCAAGCCAAACGTCAGCCGAAGAATCGCTATGGCAAAGTCGTTGGTCGTGTTGATTATTCTCTGAAACATGATCTCCTCCCTTTTGGAAATTGTATGAATGGAGTTGGACGACTTAAATCAGAGGCCCCCGCCGGATTTTTTCGAAACCTAGCTTGATGACCTCCGCAGTGTCTGGCGCTAAAGCAAGCTGGCTAACTTGGCCTCGGGTAAACCATCGGGCCTCATCCGCGTCGCCTGCACCCTGCAACTCTCCCGCGACTCTGCAGCACAGGAAATCGATCAGCACATAGTGGTAGCGGGTGCGCTCGTCCGCATCTCGCAGGATGCGGTCATACACACCGAGCAACTCGCCCACCTCGACGGTTAAGCCAGTTTCCTCCAGGGCCTCGCGAGCCGACGCTTCGCGTAAAGTTTCACCCATCTCAAGCACGCCGCCGGGGATCGACCATTCTCCGGCGAGCGGGGGGTGGCCGCGTTTGACTAGCACTACGCAGTCTTGCTCGATGATGATTGCGCCCACGCCTACCAGAGGCGCATCTGGATATTCGCGTTTCATGCTCTTGACAATCCGCCAGCAACCTTAAATCATGCAGGCGATTCTAAGCAAAACTGCGGGACCAGGAAGCAGTTCTCGGATATCGGTTCGCGGTTCTCAGTACAATAGCTCGGTGGCTTTAGAAGAATACAAACGCAAACGCCGGTTTGAGGAAACCCCGGAGCCTCCGCCAAAAGTGGAGAAGAAGAGTGGGCACCGCTTCGTGGTGCAGAAGCATCGCGCCACGCGCCTGCACTACGATTTCCGCCTGGAGATGGAAGGCGTCCTCAAGTCGTGGGCAATACCGAAAGGGCCATCTCTCGATCCTGCTGACAAGCGGCTAGCGATGCAGGTGGAAGATCATCCGGTTTCTTATTTTGATTTCGAAGGCACAATTCCGGAGGGCAACTACGGCGCCGGCACGGTGATGGTCTGGGATGTGGGCACTTGGGAACCACTTTCGCCGCAGCCAGTCAATGGAAAATACGTGCCGGGACCTGACGCCGAAGCGGCCACTATGTTGCAGAAAGGAGATTTTAAGATCCGGCTGCATGGTCAAAAGCTCAACGGCGATTTTGCATTGATCCATATCAAAGGGCGGCGACCGGGGAGTAAGGGAACAGAGTGGCTGCTGATCAAGAAGCAAGACGAATACGCAGTGAAAGGTTACGACATCGAGCAATACGGCAACTCGGTTCTTAGCAAACGTTCGATGGCTGAAATTGCAGGCGACGCAGGTTCGGCTCAGTGGACCAGCAGCCCTCCGGCGTCACGGGGAAAAGTAAAAGCGCCGTGGCTGGCTGAGACCTTAGCCAAGCTGGATAAGAAAAAAAAAGTAACCACGAAGGACAGTAAGGAAGACAAAGTAAAAAAAAACGGCAGGCAAAAACCAAATGCTGATAGCAGAGCCTCTGCTTCGCGGGTGAATTCGGACGTCTCTGCGGCCAAAGATCTGCAAGGCGCCGTGCGGAAATCCATGCCGACCGCCATTCATCCCATGCTGGCCACTTCGGTCGAGAAGCCTTTCGATGACCCCGAATGGCTATTCGAAATCAAGTGGGATGGTTACCGGGCAGTCTCGTTTCTTCAGGACGGTAAAGTTCGGCTGGTTTCGCGCAACCAGAACGAATTGACCGGAGAGTTTCCTGAACTGCATGAACTATCGAAGTTGATCAAGGCGAAGAACGCGGTTCTTGACGGCGAAGTTGTCGCGCTCGACGAGCAAGGCCGGGCTTCGTTCAGCTTGATGCAACAGCGCACCGGCATTCGCAAGGGCGGGCGACGCGTAGGGGCACGACGCGAACTGCAGATCGTATATTACCTTTTCGATCTACTTTATCTCGACGGCTACGACTTACGTCAGGTCGCGCTCGAGCAACGCAAACAAGCTCTCGCGGAGATTATTGCTCCCAGTGATCTGGTCCGCTATTCCGATCATTTCCCCCAAGGCTTCGCGCTCTTCGAAGTTGCGAAGAAACAAGGGTTGGAGGGGATTCTTGCGAAAAAGCGTGCCAGCCACTACGAAGAACGACGCAGCCGGGAATGGCTCAAGATCAAGGTTACGCAAACCATCGATTGCGTAGTTGGCGGATACACCGACCCGGAGGGCAGCCGGCAATATTTCGGATCGATCGTGCTCGGGCTCTATGACAAGAAAGGCAGGCTCATTCACGTTGGGCAAGCGGGAACGGGATTCAACCAAGCGATGCTCAAAGAAATCTGGCAGGTGCTCAAAGAGCTGGAGACGAATCGCAATCCCTTCCACGGGGATGTGGATGCGGCGCACGTGCATTGGGTAAAGCCGGAGCGGGTTGCCGAGATCAAGTTTACCGAGTGGACGCATGAAACCACGGAAGGCGGGATGAAGTTACGTGCACCGGTGTTTCTTGGCTTGCGAGAGGATAAAGATCCGAAGGAATGCACGTTTGCAGAGCAGGCGTAATCGGGACCGAGCCGGGGTTTGACTTGTGGTCTCGCTTCGCTTGCTGCCCGGACAGGCCATGCGATCACTTGGAGAAGCGTCCGGATCTACGCGTGCAGGGCTACTTAATATCTTTCATTGACAGGAGCGAGCCGTAGTCGCGTCCGCTTGGTTCGACGGCGCGGGCAATTATGCCGTCGAAAGCGTCGCGGAACTCGGGATACTTGGCGATCAGCGCTTTCATCACTGCAGTGTTGTCCTGAAAGGTCTGCGCCGTATTCGAAACATCCGCAGACTGATATTTCACGACCAGGTCGAAATCCGGTCCTACTGCCAAGGGAAACAAAGAGGTCAGCTTGAAGGTTTTTCCTCCGGCAGCGAGTTCCGCAGTGCTGCCCTCAGCGGGTAGGTCGGTGGGTTTTACTGTCTCCGACTCATCCGCCAGCTTGTCGGTCAACTGGGTGTACATGAAGCTTACGGGGACGGCGAGATCGCGCGCTTCCATGTAATAAAACCAGGCGTCGCGATTTTGACCCTTCCCTTTGAAGGCGCGAGCGCGGTCAGCAAACCAGTTTGCGTCATGGCCGGCGACTTGGGTTCGCTTGACGTAGAGGCCCCCGATTTTCCAGTCTTTGCCCTCTTGTTGCAGCACGAAGGTTACCGTGTCTGGTTGCTTGGCGGATGAAGCGTCCAAAATGACAACCGCATAGTTCCCCGGAGGCAGGTTCGGGATCACGAACACGGCGCTATCCGCCGTCTGGCCAGTTCTGCCAAACACGCCGCATAGAAACTCGGCGCGCGCGACGGGCGCGGTTCCCTCGGCCTTCAATAGAAACGGAGGGCGCGGGGTGGCCTGCACTCCCGAAAAGTTGGCCTGATTATCTTTTACTGCAGTTTGGATTCCCGAGAAATCCGAAGCCACGCTGGGAATTGAATTTTGCTGCAGGGCGGCGGAGTCGCCCCCTGCCACCATGCCGAAATAGCGCTGTGCCGTGCTCACCAGGGCGGCGCGCGTAGGCTCGTCCATGTCACTGGTGGTTAAACAGGTTTGGCCATGAGCAAATCCGGCGCACAGAAGCAACGCCAGCCAAGAAAGGCTCGTCCACTTACGAATTGTCGACGGCTTTCTACGAAGTGTGCGCATGGGCGTTTCTATTCTACGACGCGAGCCCAGGGAATTCTCGTCGATCGTGGCCAAAGGATCAACGATCGATAATCTTTAGCCATCGTCAGTGATTGTCAAGTTTGCCTTCACCCTTTAATTGCGCCTACTGCTTCCTTATGGTACCGTCCCTTTGATTCCCACTTCTCCGGGAAAGGAAACCCTCATGGCCTGGATTACTTTAGGCGTTCTGGTGGTCATCGCATTTGTCCTTATTGGGATGTACGACAGCCTGGTGCAGTTGCGTGTCCGCTGCGACTCAGCCTGGTCTGACATTGATGTGCAGCTTAAACGCCGTTACGATCTGATTCCAAATCTGGTGGAGACGGTCAAAGGGTACGCCGCCCACGAAAAGGGAACATTCGAGAACATTGCCAAATTTCGCTCGCAGGCGATGCAGGCGACCTCGCCCGCCGACAAGGCCGCGGCCGACAACCAGCTTACCGGAGCCTTGAAGAGCTTGTTCGCCGTGGCCGAGAATTATCCGCAGCTGAAGGCCTCCGAGGAATTCACCCAATTGCAGACTTCCCTGAGCCAGACCGAAGACACCATTCAGAACGCTCGCCGTTATTACAACGCCGTGGTGCGAGATTTGAATACCAAAATTCAGTCGTTCCCGACGAATATTCTGGCTGGGATGTTCGGCTTCCAGGTCCGTCAATTCTTCGAAGCCCCCGCAGCGGATCGCGAACCCGTGGCGGTGAAGTTCTAATCTTGGAACCGTATGATCAAAGTGGTTTATTGCATCAGCAAGAAGGCAGGCTTGACGGACGACGAGTTCTTTCGTTATTGGGAAAAGGTTCACGGCCCGATCGGTGCGCGGATTCCTCGACTGCGCAAATTGGTGCAGAGCCACCGGCTGATTGCCCCTGAAGATACGCAACCACCCGATTACGACGGCATGGCTGAGCTCTGGTTTGACGACTTGGACGCTTTGCTGGCGGCGCGTCACTCGCCCGAATGGAAAGCCTCAACCGAGGACGAGGCGAATTTCATCGACCACAGCAGAGTCGCTTATTTTGTCTCGGAAGAGCACGTTGTTCTGGACGGGACGAAATGAAGATTCGTTCTGATTGGAAGAGCCGAGATTCCTCGTCGCTTTCGCTCCTTGCAATGACAAAGGATGGTTTCATCGCTGACCTGAGACGCAGCGAGCTGCGTCTTTACCGAAGAACCATTGTTAGCTGCCTGTTGTTCTTCGTCTTTGCCGCGCCGCTCTTCGCCCGCAGCTGGCGGGTGGCTGACTTTAACGACACCATCTCGGTTCATGTAGACGGGTCGGCTTTGGTGCGTGAACGCATCACGCTCGCTTTCGACGGCGAGTGGCATGGCATTCACCGCTTCATCCCGGTGGAATATCCTGGGCCGCAGGGCACGAACTACACACTCTTCTTGAGGGTAACTGCTGTTACTGACGGCAATGACAACAAGCTGAAATACGAATCGTCCACTGCGAACGGCTTTCGCGACCTGAAGATTTACATTCCCGATGCGATCGATGCCACGCGCACGGTCGAGATCGATTACACCGTTCGCAACGGTTCCCGGTTCTTCGAAGATCACGATGAGTTTTATTGGAACGTGACTGGCAACGATTGGCCGGTGCCAATCGATCATGCTTCGGCGCTGGTCAGCTTTCCGGGGTCCGCTGCCGGATCGTTGCGCGCACAGGCTTTTACCGGAGCGTATGGATCAGCCGAGCGCGACGCTACTTTCGACGTAAGAGGCTCCGAAGTTTCGTTCGAGACCAACAACCCGCTGCCGATGCGCGGCGGGATGACCATCGACGTTTTCATTCCCAAGGGCATTCTCGCCGAGCCGGGCGGGTTCACCCGGCTGATGTGGTTCTTGGGCAGCAATCCTATCGTGTTTCTGCCGTTCTGGGCTGTGGTCGTGATGTTCACGTTTTGGTGGTATAAGGGGCGCGATCCCGATCCCGGGCTTTCGGTTGCTCCTATGTACGAACCGCCGGCGGGAATGACGCCAGCCGAGGCCGGGACGCTGCTCGAGGACGCGATTCATCCCCGCGACATCACCTCGACCCTCATCGACCTGGCGGTGCGGGGATTCGTGAAGATCGAAGAGGTCGATGACAAAGGCCTCGTGTTTCACCACAAGGACTATGTTTTTCATCTGCTGAAGCCGATTGCGCAGTGGGGAGATCTCGCTCCCTTTGAAAGCGTGATGCTGACAAATGTTTTCCTTGGTGGCGAGGTCACACGATTGTCCAGCCTGAAGAATCGATTCTACACAGCCATTCCGGCGATTCAGCAGGATATTAAGGCGCGATTGCGAACCAAGGGCATGTACCTGCTCGATCCCGATTCGGCGAACGGTTATAGCATCGCAGGCATCGTGGTCATTGTCGCACCCTTCTTGATGCTGCAATTTCTTTGGCACAAAGACGTTTTCAGCTCGATCGGCTTGCTGATCGGTTGCGGAATTGTTTCGGCGATTATCTGGTGGCTGTTTGCGCGGCAGATGACGGCGAAGACGGTTCTGGGTGGACGCACCCGGGTTGCGATTCTGGGTTTTCAAGAGTTCATGAATCGCGTGGATGCAGACCGGATCAAGCGCATGCCTCCTGACACTTTCGAAAAATATCTGCCCTACGCCATGGCGTTGGGCGTTGAGCATCATTGGGCACAGGCATTCGCGGGGATTGTGAAAGATTCGCCAAGCTGGTACGTCTCGCCCAATGGGACCATGGGATTTAATGCCATCGTTTTTTCAAGCGCGATGCACAGCATGGCTACGGATATGCAACAAGTCTTCGTCTCGGCGCCACGCGCGAGTTCGACGGGGTCGGGTTGGAGCGGCGGTGGTGGTGGGGGAGGGTTTTCGGGCGGCGGTTTCGGCGGGGGTGGAGGCAGCGCGTTCTAGCGATGCATCGCTGTAACCGTTCTTGATTCCCTTGTGTACCTTTGTGTCCTTTGTGGGTATAGCTTTTTTACTTCATCAACCACCAAGAACACGAAGGTGCACGAAGGAAGGGGTTCAGGACTTCGAGCGTCCGGGCAGGCGCGGCGCGACGGCGTAGTTCAGTTGCACGAGGACGATGAAGGCGATGCTCAAATAAGTGCTGAAGACGCAGAGCAAAGCGCCAAAAGCGTAGAGAGATTGCGCGATCACGATGCGCCCTTTGATCGCGTTTGGTACCTCATGCGGCAGATCGTCTTTCACCAATCCTTTTTCGGTGGCGCACATCCAGCTGAAGTAGAGCGTCCATCCCAGAAGCGCAATGTTCAGCCAATATGCGATCAGCGCCAGACGGTAAGCGGTGAACTCGGCCAGCAACATAGTTGAGAACGGCGTGATCGAAACCGCGAACAGAAAGAAAATGTGAATCCACGAAAGACTGCGGTCGGACCGAGTCAGGTGGTTAAGCTGGGTCTGCTGGCCCACCCAAAAAATGCCCAGGGTCAGGAAACTCATCAGGTACATGACGAGGCGCGGAGAGAGCGCAACCAGCGTACGCCACAGATCGTGCTCGCTGTGTACGGCCTCGGCCGCGGGAACTCGGAGATCCAAGACCAGCAGGGTCATCGCGACGGCAAATATGCCATCACTCAGCGCCGCTAGGCGTTCCACGCTTTGACCTGCGATCTGGTTATAGGACGTGGTCATTGGCAGGGAATCTAGGCTTCTCTACTCCAACTCAAACGCCAGCCATTGCAACTGACCGTCACGTTCCACCTGGAGCACGACCGGCGCATTGGGTTTGAGGTCGTGCAGGGCGGCGCGAAGTGAATCGAGCGAATCGATTGATGCCTTATTCACGGTATGGATCACGTCGCCCGTCTTCAGCCCGGTGTCGGGACCAATAAGATCGGCGGCGCGGGCAATGACAACCACTCCGCTCGAAATACGCAAATTGCCGACCAGGGAGCGCAGTTGGTCGTTCAAATCAACCGCCAGGATTCCCAGGCGCGCCACCAGGCTCTTATCGGGATCGACCGCGTCCATGAGCTTGTCCATCTGATCCCGGTGCTCGCTCACGGCGACGTACAAAGTTTTTCTTTCACTGCCGCGCAGAACGACCAGTTTCATCACCTCATCCAGAGGATGGAGATACAAAGCGGCCGTAAGCGCCGGCAGTGTGTCGATGGGTCGGTCATCAGCACTCACGATAATGTCCCCGATTTTCAGCCCGGCGGCTTCCGCTGACTCTCCGGGAGTAACATCCGCCACGATCACTCCCCAACTCCGTGAAAGTTCGAGCCCCTCGGCCATACTCGGGGTAATGTTTTGGGCGATCGCTCCGATCTCGACTCGATGCACGTGCCCGTACTTCCGCAGGCTCCGATAAACAAAGTTCACAATCCTGGCAGGTATGGCAAACCCTAACCCTTCGCTGCCTCCGCCCTCGGAAAGGATCAGTGTGTTGATGCCGAGCACATAGCCATCCATGTCAATCAAGGGGCCGCCGCTGTTCCCGGGGTTGATGGGAGCGTCCGTCTGGATATAAACCATGGGATGATCGGGATCAGGCTGCCGGCCCACTGAACTCACGACGCCCATGGTCACCGAGTTCTGCAGACCTTCGGGACTGCCGATGGCAAACACCAACTGGCCTTGATGAATGCGGCGGGCGCCACCTAATTCGAGGGTAGGCAAGTTCTTCTCGTCAATCTTGAGCAACGCCAGATCCGACTCTTTGTGAATGCCAATCAGCTTTGCCTCCACCACGTGCTGCTTGCCTACCGGCTCAACCTGCGGAAAATCAAGCGAAGGCATGGGTAAGACCACGCGGATGCGATGCGCTCCCTCGACCACGTGCGCGTTGGTCATGATGTAGCCGTCGGGATCCACGATCACGCCCGAGCCGACGGCGTGCTGGCGCGCGATCAGCGCGGTCTGGCTCCGATTGCTTTCTTCGATGGGTCCATAGCCGGTGACGAGAATCTGGACCACAGCGGGTGAAACCCTGGCGACCAGATTTTCCAACGCGATATTAAGGTCCTTCAGAACTGCAGGGGCCTCTGAGGGACGCGAGCCCACGGCCTTCCCCACTTCGGCTTCGGGATTTGCCTTTGGCGGAACGCTTCCCTTCGCGGGCACTGCTGGCGCGGGATTTGGCGTCGTTTGTTGAGCGCGGCCCGGCGTTGAGGAAAGAAGAAATATGACAATGAGACTCACCAAGAAACTGCGCAAAGGACTCTTCGATATAGCGGCTGGAACGAGCATGCAATCGACTCCTTGAAACAGTGAGTAGTTTATCGGAAGAGCAGCGGTGCGAATTCCGCCAGATTGCGACGCCATACCATCCAGGTGTGCATTCCCGGACTTTCGATCTCGGTCGCCTTCACTCCCTTGGTCTTGAGCCGTCCGCGCAGACTGCGGTTGATCGTGATCAGTTGGTCGCCGGTGCCACATGCGATCCATAGCAGATGAATCTGCTGGTTTGCCATTGCATCGAGAGCGGGAAAATCTTTTTGAAAGTCCTCGGAAATTCCGCCCGAGCTGAAAGCGCCGATCCAGGAAAACTTATCGAGATCGTTCAAGCCGGTAAGCAAAGACTCTGAGCCGCCCATGGACAATCCAGCAATCGCCCGCGCATTGCGATCTTTCTTGATCAGGTACTGACTTTCGACTTGCGGCATGACCTCCGTGAGCAAGGCCTCACGAAATTTCTCGAAATTGCGATCCCGCATTTCGGCGTGGTTCCACGCGTCCCATCCCAGATGCACGAACTCCATCGTCCCGTAGCCTAGCGGCATTACCACGATCATCGGCTGGGCTTGGCCTCGACTGATTAGATTGTCGAGAACTACATTCGCGCGTCCGACCGCCGTCCACCCGCTGGCGTCGTCACTAAAGCCGTGCAGCAAATAGAGCACAGGATACTTCTTTTTCGACGCCGGATCGTAACCCGGTGGCGTATAGACGTAATAATCACGATCATCACCCGCAACCACAGACTTGTAAAAATGATGGTGGATCACGCCGTGCGGCACGTCATTTAGTTCCCAGGGCAAGGACGATGGTCCCGGAACGTGCGCCTGATTCTGCGTAGCCAGCAGATTCGGCTTCAACAACGGATTCTCCGGATCAATCAGGCGCACGCCGTCGGCGATGAAAACGTACCCGTAATAGTCGGGAGCTAGTGGGGCGGTGGTCGTCGTCCAAACCCCGTGGTCATCTTTCTGCATGGGCGCGGGCTCTGCTCCCTCGAGCGCGAGCTTCACGTTTAGCGCATTTGGTGCGCGAAAACGGAATGTAACGCTGCCATCGGCATGCACTTCAGGTGAGACCAGAGGTGATGGGGCTGGAGGTAAAGGTTGCGCGGGTTTACTTTGCTGCGCCATCGACATAACTCCGAGCATCGAAACGATGCAGAAAAACGTGTGAAGAAAGAGTGAGATCGATCTCATAGGACGTAATCTCGGAGAGGCTGAGTCCGATTGAGTGGGCTTGATTTTACTGTTTTTGCTTCTCTGAAGGAAACCTTGCGAGCCGGAATCGGCGGCTATCAATTGCGGAAATCCGCCTCGCTCGCGCAGGGGAACCTAGTTTCTATCATGTTACGTTAGTAACTCAGCCCTTTGACTGACGTGCCTTCCGTGATATAAGGGCGAATAAGTAGAAATCAGCAGAGCCCTGGAGTTGATCAGGAGACGCCACGATGGATTTGGCTTTTGCACGCAAGGAAGGCCAGGAGCTAGGAGGACTTGTGTCCGAAGCGCGGACGGGAAAACGGTTCCCTCTGGAACTGCCGATCAAGATTCATAAGGCGGACGAGGCGGGACAGGCTAGTGGAGTAACTGGAAATCTGAGCGCCGCCGGAGTTTACATTCGGGCGGATGCGGCGCTGGAAGTGGGCTCCAACGTGGAGTTCGAAATCGTTCTGCCGCCTGAAGTCACCGGGGCTAAGGAAAACGTTACGGTGCAGTGCAAGGGACGGGTGGTACGCACCGATGAACCTGCCTCCGGCGGCAGCAGTACTTCCGCGGAGGCTCGAGGTGTAGCCTGCGTGATTGATTCGTACGATTTTGTTCGTCACCCTTAGAAGGTGTCACTTACGTCGTTGAACTGGCAATGAGGTGCTGAAGCGATGCTTAAATTGATTCTGGCCGACAATCAGGCAATCTTCCGCGCGGGAATCGCCAAAGTTCTGGCGGTTGAAGACGAAATGCGCATTGTGGCGCAAGCGCAAAATCAGGAACAGATGTTCATGGCGCTGGATAAGTTTCGCGCCGCTGTTCTGGTGATCGCTGGCGGATTCCACGGCGACTTTTTAGCCGTGCTGCAGGCGGCAAACAAAGCCAAAACCCGAGTCGTTGTATTGGCTGACACCGGCGAAAGCACGCAGCGCTACATGGCGGCGGGGGCTCACGGAGTCATCTATCGCAACGTCACCAGCGCTGCTCTGGTCGACTGCGTTCGCAAAGTCGCTCGCGGCGAAACCTGGGTGCAAGACATCGCCGTGCCCAGCGAGCTTACCGAAAACGACATGGTCGGCGTCCGCGTACGCGATCGCTTGACCGCGAAAGAATTGCGGATTGTCGCCCTGATCGTACAAGGCTACAAAAACAAAGAAATCGCCACGCAGCTCGGAACCACCGAGCAGGTGATCAAGAACTATCTGCGCAACGTGTATGACAAGATCGGCGTCTCCGACCGACTGGAACTGGCGCTCTTCACCATCCATCACCGGATCTTGAATGAAGCCGCCGCAGCTACGGCAGCGGCAGCGCCGCAGCAAGGGCAGGCGGTTCCGTCGTAAAACGTCCAGATCAAAGGCCGCGGACAGGAGTGCCCGCGCTACATGTTTTCTTGCTTACCTGATCTTTTCCGCCACCGATTTGGCCTGCGTAAACAAGTACAAATAATCCGGGCCGCCGGCTTTTGAGTCAGTCCCCGACATGTTGAATCCGCCGAAGGGATGCGCTCCGACCATTGCTCCGGTGCATTTGCGATTGATGTAGAGATTGCCGACGTGGAACTCCTGAATGGCGCGATCGATCTTATCCTGCGAACTGGTGTACACGGCGCCCGTGAGACCGAACTCGGTGTCGTTAGCGATTTCGAGGGCTTGCTCGAAATTCTTCGACTTGATTACCGCCAGCACCGGACCAAAGATCTCTTCCTGCTCAAGCTTTGACTTCGGCTTAATGTCGGCAATAACCGTGGGTTGGATGAAGTAGCCCTCGCCCGCATTCTTGGCCAGGCCGCCGCCGGTAATCAAGCGTCCATCTTTCTTGCCATACTCGATGTATTCAAGAATCGACTTCATGGAGCCTTCGTTGATCACCGCGCCCATGTTCGGATTCTCGGCGGGATCGCCGACGGTGATCTTCTCGACGCGAGCTTTGAGTTGATCGAGGAACTTGTCGTAGATGCGTTCATCAACAATGGCACGGGAGCAGGCTGAACACTTCTGGCCCTGGAAGCCGAAGGCGGCCTGCGCGACACCCTCAACGGCGGCATCAAAATCACCGTCGGCATCGACGATGATCGCATCTTTGCCGCCCATTTCGAGGACCGTGCGCTTGATCCAGATCTGGCCGGGAACGGCCTCCGCAGCGCGCTTGTGAATGTCGAGCCCAACTTCGCGCGAGCCAGTGAAAGCGATGTAGCGCGCCTTGGGGTGGGCGACCACCGCATTGCCGAAAGTAGCGCCGGCTCCGGGGCAGAAGTTGACTACGCCATCGGGAATGCCCGCTTCTTCGAGCAGTTCGATGAATTTCGCGGCTATCGTCGGCGAGTCGCTCGACGGTTTCAGAATCACAGTATTTCCGGACACCACTGACGCCAGCGTCATTCCCGCCATAATCGCGCAGGGAAAGTTCCATGGCGGAATTACGGCGCCCACTCCGAGCGGAATATAAAGAAGGGAATCGTGCTCGCCGGGCATTTGTACATCGGGCTTTACCTCGGCGAGCCGCAGCGCTTCGCGGCTGTAGTATTCGCAGAAATCGATGGTCTCGGCGATGTCGGCGTCAGCCTCCGCCCAGTTCTTGCTTACTTCAAAGACCAGCCAGGCGCAGAACTCGAACTTGCGTTCCCGCAGAAGATCGGCAACATGGAACAACAGGCTGGCACGCTCTTCGACCGAAGTGCGGCTCCAGCGCTCGAAAGCGCTGAGGGCAGCTTGCATCGCCGGTTCCACCTGTTCCTTGCCGGCCTTCTGATGCAAGCCGACGACCTGCGACGGCTTGGCCGGGTTTAACGATTTGATCTTGCCCTCAGTCTTGATCCGTTTACCGCCGATGATCAGGTCATATTCGCGGCCAAGCTGGCCACGAACTTTCTCGATGGCAGCCCGCATTTTGCGTGCATTCTCTTCTTTGCTGAAGTCGGTCAACGGCTCATTGACGAAGGGGCCTTGATGAAGGCGAACTTGGGGTTGTGTGGGAGCTTCAACGGTTGCCATAAGTGCACCTCGAAAGCTATATGGATGCTGCGCGGAGGAGCGCGGAACCACTTATTCTAGCACCGGGGAAATGGGCACGGCAGACATCCTCTTCGTTTTCATTCCGAGAAGCGAAGCGAGGAGGAATCTCGGTTTTCGCTGAACGGCAAGACAGTATCCCTCGCGTTCAGCGGGATGACAACAAACCGGACTTTATCAGGCTTGTCGAGCTTCGTTCGACTGGACAGCCCGGGGGCGGCTATCCCCACGTGAGCCTTACTGGATTTTTCGGTTAGTGAGGGCCTTTAATTCTTCGACGATTTGCTCCAACCGTCCTCGTCGCTGGGCGTGGTTCTGCTGCGCTGGCAAGGTTCGTCTCTGCTGGGCATATTGCTCGTTGAGTCTCTGAATGTCGCTGATCTCGGCCTTGAGCAGGTGGACACGACTAAGGATCGCTTCTCTTCCGTTTAGCAGCATGTCTCTAGCATACCCTAGTTTCCCCAGATCCGCTCAGTCTTGTCGCGTGACTTTAGGCATCTGTGGCCGGATTTCAGTACATCGCGCCTATGCTCTGTGGGTTGGTGCAGTAGGGTAACAAGATTACGGCACTTTCACCGAGTCATGACTCTCAGCGGTGCGAAAACTCATTTTCGCCGTGCGTTCCAGCTTGTCCCAGGCGAAGCGCTGGCCTTCGATGGCTCGCTTCACGGTCTTAAACAGCACAATCGAGAACAACTGGCGGTACGCGAAACGTTGTAACCACACTTGGCTGAGCAGCCAGCCGTCTTCTCGCGCTTCGGGTTGGCGGCGCTCCAGCGCAAACGCGATGGCCGAAGTAATGAAATCGATCACCAAAAAAGCGGCAAAGAAAAGCAGGAGCCGCTGGAAGCTCGCCGGATCAGTCGAGTCCGGATGAAAATGTTTCTGAATGAAATACCAGATCGCGCCGACGGCGAACATCAGATCGATAAACGGCGAGACCAGAGGCAACAAGATCTGGAAGATGACAATATTCGGTAAAGCGACCCAACCCAGAGCTCCCTTGCGGGCGAACACCACGCGATGCTTCCAGACCGATTGCAAAATTCCGAAAGACCAGCGAAAACGTTGCCGCATCAAGCCATTGGCGTTGACCGGGGCCTCCGTATAGGCGAGAGCCAGATCTTCATACTCCACGCGGTAGCCATTGCGCAGCAGCGCCATGGTCAGGTCGGCATCCTCAGCCACCGTATCAGTGTGGTATCCGCCGGCTTCCCGAACAGCAGCGGTCCGCCACGCGCCGATTGCTCCCGGCACGACGCTTACCGCTCCAAGAACGTTCAATGCGCGACGCTCGAAGTTCTGGCTCGTGATGTACTCCAGCGCCTGCCATCGGGTCCAGAGATTCACGCGATTTCCCACCTTGGCGTTTCCTGCAACGGCCGCTACCCTGGGATTGAGGAAATGGGGAACCAACCGTGAGATCGCATTGCGCGCAATCACTGTGTCGGCATCAATTCCTACGAAGATTTCCTCATCGCTCAAATGTTCGAGCCCGAAGTTGAGGGCTTCCGCTTTGCCGGAATTCGGTTTGGTCAAGATGAGCACGCGGCCCGAGGCTTCTTCGTCGGCAAAAGCTCGGCGCGCAACTTCCAGTGTGTTGTCCGTGGATCCGTCATCAATTACGATCACGTGCAGGCCAGGATAATCCGACGCCAGCACCGCCCGCACCGTGCGCTCGATCACCTTTTCTTCGTTGTAGGCCGGAATCAGCACCGCGACAGAGGGTTTGTAGGATGCCACCTCGGCTGGACTGCCATACGGCCGTTGCCGCAAGCGATCGAACAAGGCGAAAGCGCCGACAAACAGTAAGCGTCCCGTCATCAGCAAGTCCCCAAGAAAAAAGATCCAGGTGATGGCGTGCGTGCTGAAGTCCCAGATCGCGAAACCCATCCAGTCGAGTCGGGCCGCCCAGCGCTCGTTATAGGGAATCGGAGGCATTACATCGGCCCTGGTCTTGCCGATCAACTCGCTCAAAGGAACGACTTCATCCCCTTTCGCGCGCACCCCAGCGATAATCATTGGCAAAGAGCGGACGGTTTCTCGGCGATCGCCTCCGCCGTCATGCAAAAGGATCACGCTGCCGCAAAGCCGGTCCTTGGGATCGCAAGGTGGAATGTGGGCAAGCACGTCGCTGGCGATCTGCTCGGCAGAATGGCGCGGGTTGTCCTTCCAGTCATTGGGATCGATCTTGTTGCCCACGCTGATGTACCCCATATCCTGCACCACTTCGAGCGGCCGGACCTGGTCTGCGGTATCGGGTTCTTGATCGATGGAATAGGGCGGGCGGAACAGGATGGTGTGAATTCCCAGCCGGCTGGCGAACAGTTGCTCGGTCAGGCTCAACTCCACCTTCATGTAGCTATACGAAATATTACTGATGTCGGGATGAGTAAACGTGTGATTCCCAATTTCGTGTCCTTCGCGGTAAATGCGCGAAGTGACGCTGCCGAAATCCTTGGCCTCAAGCCCGATAAGAAAAAATGTCGCGGGCGCATTTTCTTTTTTCAGCACATCCAGAATTTTCGGAGTCCACGTCGGATCAGGGCCGTCGTCGAAGGTGAGGGCAACGGCTTTCGGATTGTAGCCATAGCGAGCGACGCGGTAAGGCTGTGGCAGAGGATCGATGTTTTCATCCGTGATGATTCCCGACGGATCTACCGTGATATCCCGCTTACCATTCGCCGGACGATCTTCAATGCGCAGAATTTCGCCCTGACCCTCCATGTCCACATCCTGGCCGGGGAGAACGTCTTTCAACTTATCCGGAGCGCCGGGATCCCCGGGAACGTCCCACACCCGCCACAGTGAACGATCTTCAGCGCCTAAGCGCCAGAGTGCGAAAGTTTCAATCCCCAAACGCTGAGCTGCGCGCATTTCGTTGAGCGCGGTGACCGCGTCCAGAAACCAGATGTCATGGCGCCGGTTTTGCTCGTCCATGTAGCTGAAGTGGGGATTGCTGCTGTCGCCGTCGAAGTCGATATCTTCTTCCGAATCGCGCGCGGCCAGCCACGCTTCCTGCACCGACACGTTGGTGTCCCGAACATCGGGCGGCAGCTTGCCGTGCTTCGGCTTGTGAACCCAGTCATAACCGTAATTGCCGATAGCGCAGATCAGCTTGTCCAGCGGAACCGCTTTACGGGCGAATTCCAGGTTCGCGACAAACCAGTCCTGCGACGCCACTGGCCCCGGAGTCCCTTCGGGATAGTGCTCGTCGTAATTCATCAGCACCACCCCATCGACGTGGCTGGCCACGGCGGGATAGTTAAAGTCCTCGTTGTGCGGCGGCACGCTTACATACAGCTTCATGCCCCTGGCGTGGAGATCATCGGAGATCTCTTGCAGCAAGGCCATGTAGCCCGGCTGTGCTTCGGGAGCAATCTCCTCGAAGTCAATCATGAGGCCGTGGTACTTGTCAGTGGCCAGAAATGCATCTACCTGCTGCCGGAAGCGGGCGCGTGCGTCCGCATCATTCAGGAAGGCCGTGATGTCGACCCAGTTCACACCGTCGGAATTGTTCACCATGGGGAACACTTCGATGCCGGTGTCTTCGGACTTCAGAAATTTCATGACCTTGTCGTCCACCGGGTGTATTCGTCCCCCCTGGACCACATCGAAGTACACATTGGTCTGGTCGTCGACGCCCTGCAGGTGGCCATCCGGGGTCAGAACGTGAAGCCAGTCGGGATAGAGCAGGTCAATCTGGCGAGCGTATTCACGCAGCGACGAGAAGCTGGCCGCGTCCCACGGGGCATAGAAAGCGGCGCGAATGCCTTCGTCGGCATTAAGCTTCACCAGCGACGGATTTGCTTTCTTCTTCCGGCTCCCACGCAGGGCAGCCTGTTTGCGCCGCCGTTCTTTGGCCTTCTCCTTTTCGTTTTCTTTCAGAGCGCGGTATGGCTTTTTCTGGGTTTGCCAAATTAACTCGGGCAATTGCTCGCCACGCAAAGCGTTATAGACGAAGAAAATTACCAGCAACATGACGCTGATGCCAACGACATCGAACAGGCCGCGCAATCGCTTCCAGCGTGCTTGTCGGGGATCGTAAAAAACGGGTTGCGTCATGGGTTAGTTAGTTAGAGTCCATCCTAAGCTGTGGGGAAAGTCGGGTCAAACGTAGAAGGGCTGCTCCTAGCTCCTAGCTTCTAGCCCGCGGAATTGGGCAGCGGAGACAAAGGTTGGGCTAGAAGCTAGAAGCCAGAAGCCTTCTGCTATATTGCCTCCGTGCGCGAACTGCTGCGCAAACATCTTCGATTCTTTCTCTGGGCGACACTCGCGGGCCTGGCTCTGCGTCTTCTGTTCATTTTCCGGTTTCCTGGGGTCACCTCCGATTCATTCGTATATGGCGACATCGCCAAGAACTGGCTGCAGCACGGCATTTATGGGCTGACCGGAATCAACGAGATTTCCCCCACCTACATTCGCCTGCCGGGATATCCCGCTTTCCTGGCCGCCATATTCGCGATCTTTGGCATGGAGCACTACCGGGCGGTGCTGGTGGTGCAGATGTTCGTCGATATTGGGACGTGCTTCCTGATTGCCGACCTAGCGTTCCGTTCGATTTCTCCCCGCGCGGCACGGTTTGCGTTCTTGTTGGCAGCCCTTTGTCCGTTTCTAGCCAACTACGTCGCCAACGCGCTCACCGAAACGTGGGAAGTTTTCTTCACCGCGCTGGCTCTGGACTTGGCCCTCATAGGGTTCGATACCCTCGCATCTCTGAAACCCTGGGTGGGATGCGGACTGGCGATCGGGGCAGCCATCCTGCTGCGCCCTGATGGTGGATTGCTTCTGCTCGCCGTTGAAGCCTATGTGGCCGTGCTTCTGGTTCGTAGTTGGACAGACAAAACGCCGACCGGAGGGCCCGCGCCCCACCTGATTCGCGCTGGCTTGATTCTCGCGGTGGTCTC
The DNA here is from genome assembly GCA_049585795.1 of Terriglobales bacterium. Lineage (GTDB taxonomy): Bacteria > Acidobacteriota > Terriglobia > Terriglobales > Acidobacteriaceae > JABDBE01. The sequence goes on from JBAVAQ010000091.1 coordinate 97,306, forward strand.
GCTTGCAACCCTCGTTCCCTGGACGGTACGCAATCTGCATATGCTTCACGAATTTCAGCCGCTCGCCCCGCGCTACGCCAACGAAGAAAATTCCTTCGTGCCCGCAGGATTCAATCGCTGGGTGAAAACCTGGATCGTGGATTATGCCTCGGTCGAAGAAATTTACTGGGCAGTCCCGGGAAACAAAATCGATGGCGACAAGCTTCCTTCTCGCGCCTTCGATTCGCCTGAGCAGCGTGAGCAGACGCTCCAATTACTGGACGATTACGACGACACGCTGCACGTCACTCCCGATCTCGATGCAAGGTTTGCCGCGCTCGCGGGCGAGCGCGTGCATCATTCTCCATTGCGCTATTACGTCGCACTCCCGCTGCTACGTATCGCCGACATGTGGCTACGGCCGCGAACTGAAACCTTACCTTCCGATACCCGGTGGTGGGAGTTCAACGACGATCCCGAATGGTTGGCGCTGGCGTTGTTCTTGGGGATAGTCAATCTTGGCTATGTGAGTGCAGCCTTCGCTGGGTTGTTGCGAGGACGATTTGCGCCACACCTCGGCATGCTGCTCACATTCGTCATTCTGCGATCAGGCTTCTTGGGAACTCTGGAGAATCCCGAGCCACGCTACACGCTTGAGTGTTATCCGGTAGTGATCATTCTTGCGGCTGCATTGTTCCAGCGGAGCAACCATCGCCCGGACGCTTAAGGCCGTTCACGCCATCCCGTCACGGATTGTCATCCCGGCCGGAGCTTCTCATTCCCGAACGGGATGAGGAGCAGAGTGGAGGGACCTGCTTTTTCGCGCAGACAAATGGCGAAACTGCCCTAACGGTATGGATTTTCTCCAGCGACGGCGCAGAGCCCCTACGCCAAGGGAGAATCGGTCATGCGGAAGCGGGTGCGCACATGCTCGGAAAGAAGTTCGATCGCGTCGCGGTTCGATACTGGATCCGCTTGAGCCAGGTATCTCATCGCTTCGACCAATTGCCGCTGCCCGTCAACGTAGCGAGGATCGGCGGTCCGCTCGCGTCGCTTACGACCTAGCTGAGGAGGGACCGGAATGGTGAAAACCTTGGCCATATAAGAATGTTTCTTCCAGCTGGAGTCTTTTTGCCCTCACCTCTCTTCTCTAAGAGCGGCTTCCTGGCAGTATACCGTCCTGCTCCCGGTTTTTCAGCCTTTATCTTTCCACAGGGAAAATCAAGTGGTCAGACAACCATACAGTTGCCCTCGTCGCAAGACTAACCCTGCGGCGACACAAACTTGGTCTTGCCCGTGATTTTGAGCTTGAAGACAGAGTCCGCAATCTTTTGGTGCAATTGGATACCGGAATATTTGGCCAGGCGGTAATCACCGGAAGGTTCAAAAAGCTGTTGCTGAACCGACACACCCCGGGAGGGATCGATCCACAGCCAGATGTGGTCGAAAGTGTTACGAACTTTGACCGACTTCGGAACCAGCCCGAGTTTTGCCGTTTCGATGCCGTCAACCTTTTCGCTTCCCAGATAGCTTACGTCAAAAGACTTGAGCATATCCTTTCCGCTGCCGCCGAAGCCCAGCACCAGGAAGCTCTCGATCGTGGCCCGGTCCTTGCCTGTGTCGTAAGTCGTGACCTGATCGATCTTCGACTGGTAGACCTCGACCTTGCTGTCGGTAAAGAGCACGTACTTCGGCGGCTTGGGGTCGCTGATGTCAGCAGCCATTTGAACCTCGTTCCCGACGCGGCGAAAATAGACCATCCCCTTCTGGAAGTCGTGTTCGTCGACGACTTTCTGATATTGGTCCCACTCAAAGGCGGCTTGGGCTGTGGTGAAGTTCGCAGCGGTTTGATCCATCTGGCTGAGCACGCGTTGCAGTTCGTCCGAGTTCGGCGTCTGGGCTGACGCCACGAGCACGGAAACAACGAACGCCAAACCCCAGCTCAGCTGACGGCACCACCCCAATTTCAGCCCAGGATTCATTCCAGTTACACCGAGCCGCTTACTCACGCGCCACCCAGACACGATAGCTAAGCAGTCGTCCCAGGCCGTCGCGCACCGGCTCAATCTTTGTGATGCTGACTTCGCCAGAAATGGGCTCGATGATTTCCAGCAACTGGTCGCGAACCGCGTCATCGCCTTTGCCCACAACCGCAGCAGCTTCGATCTGGTAAATCAGTCCGCCGTGCCCGTCGGGTACCACCGCGACTCCCGTACGATGCGGATTGTGCTCAACCGGTTTGTCCTTGAAATTGATCAGCCTGGGAGAAAGAAAAACAAATAGCAGGATCAGCGTGACCATCACATCGTACTGGATGGTACCGCGCTCATAGGACCAGAAAATGTAGTCGCGGATTGTGCGCCAGATCCCGCTCATGGGAACCGCGGGAGCAGCCATAACCGTCGCATTCGCTTTTGCCCTGTCCAAGTCTATTTTCTACTCCCCGTCTTTGCAATGCGCATTCGTTCGAGCAAAAGAAAGCGCTACATCTTCCTCGGCGTAAGCCGGTCCGTCCCCATGTACGAGCGCAAAGCTTCGGGAATCACTACGCTGCCATCCGCCTGCTGGTAATTCTCTACAATCGCCACCCACGTGCGACCAACAGCCAGGCCGCTGCCATTCAGCGTATGCACGAATTCCGTTTTGTTCTTGCCCGCGGGACGATAGCGGATATTCGCCCGCCGCGCCTGAAACGATTCGAAGTTCGAGCAGGACGAAATCTCGCGAAACAACTGCTGCCCCGGCAACCACACTTCAATGTCGTAAGTCTTGGCCGCCGAAAAGCCCATATCCCCGGTCGATAACGCGACCACGCGATAATGCAGCCCCAACTTTTGCAGCACTTCCTCGGCATTATGGGTCAACTTTTCCAACTGATCATAGGATTCTTCCGGCCGGGTGAACTTCACCATTTCCACTTTCTGAAACTGATGCTGCCGAATAATCCCACGCACATCTTTGCCATACGATCCCGCCTCGCTGCGGAAACACGGCGTGTACGCCGTGAGCGAGACGGGCAGTTGTGACCCATCGAGCACTTCGTCACGATACAAATTGGTCACTGGAACTTCCGCCGTCGGAATCAGCCACAGATCTTTATCTCCGTGCGGAACCCTGAAAAGATCAGCCGCGAACTTCGGCAGGTTCCCGGTCCCGTACAGTGATTCAGAGTTCACCATGTACGGCGGCAACACTTCGGTGTAGCCATGTTCGCGGGTGTGCAGATCGAGCATAAAGTTGGCCAGCGCCCGTTCCAGGCGCGCGCCTAGATCCCAGTAAACGGCAAAACGCGCGCCAGAGATCTTCGCGGCTCGTTCCAGGTCGAGCACGCCCAGTTGTTCCCCAATTTCCCAATGCGGTTTCGGGGCAAAGTCAAATGTTGGCGGCGTGCCCCAGCGGCGGACTTCCACATTGTCGTCGGCGCTCTTGCCCACCGGAACACTTGGATGCGGAAGGTTGGGGATGCCGGCAAGAATCTGCTGCAAGCGGGTTTCGTATTCTTCGGCGGCCTTGCCCAGTTCTTCGACCTGCTCGCGCAATTCCTTGGTCTCGGCAATCAACCCAGACGCGTCCTGCCCGCTCTTTTTCAGTTTCGCGATCTCTTCTGTGGCGCGATTACGCTGCGCCTTCATGGTCTCGGCGCTCGTGATCGCCTGCCGTCGCTGGGCATCGATCTGCGCGAAGTTCTTCAAAACCTCAGCCGGTTTCAGACCGCGCTGGCGCAGCTTTTCCTCGACCAGCGGCAGATTGTCGCGCACAAAACTCAGATCAAGCATGGGAATGAACTACTGTAACGGAAAAGTGGGCGGCAATGCACGTCCCCAGATTGCAGGCTACGTCTCAATTACCACGGAGAAACCTCGACGCGTAATCTCGGCTGCGGCCGTTCTCCGCAATCTCTGCGATTTAAGACTTTGGGTTCGGACCGGCAGACATCTTAAAACGCAAAGACCGCTGAGAACAGCCGCAGAGTGCGCTGAGCAAATCGCTTTGGTGTCTCCTGCCCCACGGGGTACACTACAACCGCGATGACCGCTTCCCCCGCCACCGTCAGGCGCACGCCGGACCTCTCCGTCAGCTTCGCTGGCATTGAACTCAAGAACCCCGTAATCGCCGCCAGCGGCACCTTTGGCTACGGCATCGAGTTCGAAGACGTCGTTCACCTCGACAAACTCGGCGGCTTCGTGGTCAAAGGCCTGTCGAAAGAGCCCATGGCCGGGAATCCTCCGCCGCGCCTATACGAGACTGCCGCGGGCATGCTCAATGCCATCGGCTTGCAAAACATCGGCGCCCGCGCTTTCGTTGACGAGAAACTTCCCAAGCTGCGCGAGATCAAGAATATCGTGGTCATCGCCAACGTGTTCGGCTACACCCGCGAAGATTACGAGCGAACCATTCAGATTCTCAATGAAGGCGAAGGCATCGCCGCCTACGAGTTGAATGTGTCCTGCCCCAACACCGCCCACGGTGGAATTCAGTTTGGCAGCGATCCCCGTTCGCTCGACGAAGTCGTGGCCACGGCCCGCCATTTTTCGCAGCGGCCGCTGATCGTGAAGCTTTCTCCCAACGTGACCAGCATCGCGCAAATGGCCTACGTGGCACAGGAATCCGGCGCCGATACGGTTTCGCTGGTTAACACGTTCGTGGCCATGGCCATCGATGCCGAAACCCGCAAACCTCGCATCGCCAACGTCACCGCCGGACTCTCGGGCCCAGCCATCAAGCCGATCGCGCTGCGCATGGTTTACGACGCGGCCAAGGCAGTGAAGATCCCGGTGATCGGCATGGGCGGCATTTCTACGGCAGCGGACATCATCGAGTTCATGCTCGCCGGCGCCACTGCGGTTCAAATCGGAACCGCCAGCTACTGGGATCCCGTCGCCACGGAAAAAATAGTGGCCGAACTCAATGATTGGTGCGCCGAACACCGCGTCGAGCAATTATCCGGCTTGACCGGCGGGCTGGTCCTGGAATAATCGCGTCGGTACCCAGGTTTTCTTAGCCACGGGCGAGGAGAATGTTTTCTGTTCGTGGGCAAACCAGAAAATCAAATCCGCAGAAAATTTGCTATGAGCTTTTTCCCTTCGCCAGTCAGCACGCTTTCGGGATGGAATTGGACGCCTTCCACCGGAAACCGTTTGTGGCGCAGGCCCATGATCACGCGGGAGTTGCCATTCTCCGGGGTATAGGCGCTGATTTCCAGATCGTTGGGCAAGCTTTTTTCTTCGACGATCAGGGAGTGGTAGCGCGTGGCGGTCATCGGCGACGCCAGGTCCTTGAAGATGGTTTTGCCGTCGTGCTGGACTTCGCTGGTCTTGCCGTGCATCAGTTTGGGCGCGCGCACGATTTCGCCGCCGAAGGCTGCGCCGATGGCTTGATGACCCAGGCAGACTCCGAGGATGGGAACTTTGCCGGCAAAATGGCGGACCAGGTCGATGCTGATTCCGGCTTCCTGCGGCGTGCACGGGCCGGGTGAGAGCAAAATTCGCTGCGGATGCATGGCGTCGACTTCTTCAATAGTGACCTGGTCATTCCGGCGGACTACGACCTCGGCTCCCAGTTCACCCAGATACTGCACCAGGTTGTAGGTGAAGGAATCGTAGTTGTCCAGAACGAAAACCATGGCCTATCAGCTTATCAAACCCCTAAAACGCGGAGGACCGGGGTCGCGTCCCAATTCGTTAACCACGAAGGACAACGAAGGGGCACAGAGGAGGCGAATCCTCACCAGGAGGCTGAATCGGGCTGCAGCACCCCTCCAAAACTACAGTCTTGACACCGCGAACGCAAAACGCCATGCTTTACACGCCTTATTGGAGGGCTCATGGCCGAGGTAGAGCAGGATAACAAGCGGGCCACCCGTCGATTCGCGTTGCGGCTGCCGGTTTCGGTTACTTACACCGAAGATGGTGTACAGGAAAAAACCGCGCAAACTCGGGATGTAAGCGCTCGCGGCATCTGTTTCTATGTGGACTCGGCGATTGCAGCGGGAGCCAACATTGAATTCACCCTTACGCTGCCCCCGGAAATCACTTTGACGGAAAGCATCCGAGTGCGATGCAGAGGCAAGGTGGTGCGCGTCGACGAAGGCGGCAACGAAGGCAAAGTTGCGGTCGCCGCCGTCATTGACGAATACGAATTTCTTTCCGAGCCGTGAAACCTGGCCTGCGCCTCTAGATTGCGCCATCTAGAGCTTGAGTGGCAAGTCCTCCCAGATGACTTTGGTGTCCTCCCGAATACTTCTCTCCCTTGCAGGCCAGTGGTATCGTTGCAGTAAGCACGTATTTCTGAAATGAAGTCCCAGCCCTGCGTCCGGAGCTTGCCTGCCATATTCTCATTGGTCACGGCACTGCTAATTGCCTCGAGCGCGGCCCAGTCGCAGCCAAAGTTGCTGGCAACCACCGATGCACCGGTTGTTGTGCGCAGCGTGCGGGTCTTGCCAGGGCCGGCAGTAGAAATCCTGTCGAACCGACCGCTGGTTCCGGTGATCAGTAGCCTCGACAATCCACCGCGCCTGGTGATCGATCTGCCGGATGCGGATCTGCCGAATGCTCTGCTGTCCGGAGGAAAGAACCGGATTGACTCTGCCAGCCGGGAAATCCGCCGGGTGCGAGTCAACCAGTACCAGATCGCTCCGCCGGTCGCCCGCGTGGTGGTCGACTTAGTCAAGCCTGTCGGACACACCTGGGACGCGGCTGGCAATCGCTTGATGGTTCGCCTGCGCTCCGTGGACGAAGTGACGGCAAAGCCACTTTCAGTTCCTGCCTTTACCGAGGGCATCCAGCCCGTCGCAGTTCCACTCGCCCCGGGCTCTTCAGGTACGCTGGTTCTCGCGGGCAGGCACGCGGCTGCGGGATCGTCAGTCACTGCGGGCTCGGAGACGTCGGTCCTGCGTTTGGAGCGCGGCGGCGAAGTGCTGGTCTGCCCAGGCACAACGGTGTCGGTCACCTCTTCGCAGAACGGACGCGCTCTGATGCTGGGGATGAACACGGGAGCGCTCGAAGCGCACTACAACCTCGATGCGTCAGCGGATTCGATTCTGACTCCTGATTTCCGCATTTTATTGTCGGGTCCGGGCGAGTTCCATTACGCGGTGAGCGCTGACTCACGTGGCAATACCTGCGTCCGCGCCTTGCCGGGGAACACGGCCTCGGTCATCGTGTCTGAACTTCTGGGAGACGGGAATTACCAGGTCAAACCGACCGAGCAGATTGTGTTTCGCTCCGGACGCCTGAATCTGGTGGATACGGCCGTGCCTGCGAGTTGCGGTTGCCCGCCGCCGGAGATCCCTGTGATGCGCGCGGCTGCTACCACTCCTCCGGTCTCCGATGCCAGTTTGATCTCACCGGTTCGCCTGGCGCAGCCGGGAGAAGAATCGAAACCGGCGACACCTGGTAGTCTTCCACCCGAAACGGCTGCCTTGCCAGCCTCGAAGCCAAACGATGTTCACGTGCAGGTGGATGCGCCCTTCGTGTTTCGCGCGGAGGATCTGCCAGCGAGTAAGCCAGTCGTTACGAAGCCGGCTCCGATACCCCAAGTCGAACTGGTAGCGGCAAGCGATTTACCGCGTCCGGCGACTTTCTCGACCGACGTCCTGCCTCCGCCTACGACTCATGCCAAAGCCGCGCACCACGGCGTTTTCGGCAAGATTAAAGGGTTCTTCGCGGGCATCTTCAGTTAGTACGAATCGATTCCTTCGTGAACCTTCGTGTCCTTTGTGGTTAATGCCTTTCGCTTCATTACCACAAAGGACACAAAGGTTCACAAAGAACGCACTGACGATATTAGCGGCGCTTCATATTTGCAGCGATCGGCGCCACCCGGTCGCGCAATTGGTCGGCCAGTTCCTGACCGCGCTCCAGAGCGTCTTCGGCAACTTCTTTGGCCTCGTCTTTCCAGTCGTCGAGGGTTTCGCGCGCGTCCTCGTATCTGCGGCGCAGTTCTTTGCGCATTTGCTTCCCGGCCTTCGGCGCGAAGAGAAGTCCAATCAGAGTACCCGCACCCAGCCCAATCAGCAGAAACGTGATTGCAACACCGGCCGTGCTTCCTTCGGAAGGCTCATATTTTCCTGTTTGCATAAAGGCTCCTTTCCGTTGATAAAAACTGACAGCTTGCATTCGCCAACCCTCATTCTAGCTGCCCAGGGCGGTAAGTGCCGCGAATTCGAGACTTTTAACTTTTCACGATTTCCTATATTCGCTCAAGTCCTGTAAAATAAGCACTTTGAGCCTCACGTCTGGCGGATCATGTGGACTACCCGCGTCCGCCGGCAACCCGCACTCAAAGGAGATTCATTCGGTAATGTCGATACCCGCCACCCAGCTTCGTCCCGGCATGATCATTAAACACAACAACGATCTGCACTCGGTTTTCAGCGTAGAGCATCGCACTCCCGGCAATTTGCGCGCCTTCATTCAGGCAAAGCTGCGCAACCTGCGGACTGGCGCCATGTTCGAGCACCGTTTTCGCTCGCCCGATCCCATTGAAAAGATCAACGTGGATGAGCAAGAGATGGAGTTCCTCTACGCCGACGGCGACAGCTACTATTTCATGGACACGACCAACTTCGAGCAGACCCATTTGACTCGCGACATTCTCGGCGACGCAGTGGACTATCTGATTCCCAACTTGCAGATCAAAGTGGAGTTCTTCGATGGCAAAGCGGTGGGAATCGAACTGCCGCAGACGGTCGAACTAACCGTGGTCGAGACCGAGCCCGGACTCAAGAGCGCGACCGCTTCCAGCGTAACCAAGGCAGCGAAGACCGAGACTGGACTGGTGGTGCAGGTGCCACCGTTCATCAACGAAGGTGAAAAAATCCGCGTGGATACCGCCGAGGGCGTTTATTTGTCGCGAGCGTAGTGCACGGTGGAAGTGTTTGAACCGATTTTTGCGGAATCAGAATAAAACTGTCATCCTGACCGGAGTAGCTGGCGAGCGAAGCGAGCCAGCTGCGGAGTCGAAGGACCCCCAAGGTCGCAGGTCAGCTCAGCAATGATGCAGGGAGTTTAGGCCGAACGGATGAAACCGGTGTGCTGTGAGAACCCCTCGATACACGTCTTGCAAGGCCAGATAGCTCGGGGTCCTTCGACTGCGTCGCCGCTTCGCTCCGCGAAGCAGCTACTGCGCTCAAGATGACAATTCTTGGTGGAGAAATGAGCACGACCGAAAAAGCCGTTCTGGCTCGCCGCTTCCTGGTTCGCGGCCGGGTTCAAGGCGTCGGTTTCCGCTGGTTTGTCGAACGCGAGGCCCACATTCTCAGGATTGCGGGATGGGTGCGCAACAATCCTGACAGCAGCGTGGAAGTGTTGGCCATGGGTACGCGCGATCAATTGTCTGGATTGCGTTCGCGCCTGCGGGAAGGTCCCCGTGCCGCCCGCGTGGATAATGTCGAGGAATCGGAAGCCGAGCCCGTTGCTGGCCTGACAAATTTTCGTATCGAAGGAGCCTGGTAAATGCCGAGTAATGTAGCGCCGATTAAAGCAAACGTAAACTGTGAGCCGCTAAAGAAGTTGATTCGCGAAGTTCCCGATTTCCCCAAGAAGGGGATTCTCTTTTACGACATCACAACTCTGCTGAAAGACAAAACCGGACTCGCGACTCTGATCGACGCCCTCGCCGAGCATTACGTCGCCAAGAAAATCGACCTGGTGCTGGGCATGGAAGCCCGCGGATTCATCTTCGCTCCCGCTTTGGCTTACCAGTTGAATGCCGGATTCGTTCCCGTCCGCAAGCCCGGCAAACTTCCCGCCGCAACCACGAAGTACGACTACGCTCTGGAATACGGCACCAACACGCTCGAGATTCACCAGGACGCCATCAAGAAAGGTGAGCGCGTGATCATCGTGGACGACCTGTTAGCTACCGGAGGAACCGCAGAAGCCACGACCAAACTTGCAGAGTCATTAGGCGCCAAAGTTGAGGGCCTGGGATTCGTCGTGGAGCTGGATTTCCTGAAGGGCCGCGAAAAGCTGCAAGGATACGACGTATTCTCGCTGCTGCACTACGACAAAGGCTAAGGCCGAAATGCCCTCCGCCGCAGAAACGTAGCTGGCTACGTTTCTACAGTCGAGAATATGGCTTAAACCTTTGTGGTCTCGGTCAATACCAACCACGCGTCTTTCGCGATGTAGCTTTTCCGCTTGAACCAATCTTCCATGGCCGCTTTCAAGTCAGCCATAGGAACGTGGCTGCCAATCTCCATCAGACCGTCGGCCCTTGGAAGGGTATTGTCAAAGGCGGTGGCGTTGGTGAAGTTGCGCATGGAAAAACTGTCGAGCCACTTCAGCGGGCAGGACAGACGGCGACCGTTCTGTTCGTACTCCACGCGAATCTTGCGGGCAAACATGAATCTGATTTAACCACAGGTAGCGGCCGTGACTGAACAGCTCGCTTTCGCTCGCTGCCCGGAGGCGTCCGGGCCTACGTGTTCTCCGTAGGCGGGCGTCTCAGTGCGTTGGAGATGCGGGCGTTGCTGGTGCCGAGGCGGCGGTCTCGGTCACTCCCGTATTCACCAGATCTTTCAATTCCTTGCTGGGCTTGAAGAAGGGAATTTTCTTGGCGGGGACTTCCACGCGATCGCCGGTCTTCGGATTGCGGCCCACGCGCGGCTTGCGTTGCCGGGTGCGGAAGCTGCCAAAGCCGCGAATCTCGATCTTGTCGCCCACCCGGAGCGAGCGCACGATGCTGTCGAATATGGTTTCGACGATCACTTCACTGTCCTTGCGGGTTAACTCCGCCAACTGGGACACTTCATCGATCAGATCAGCCTTGGTCATACGCCTCTTCGCTCCGTAAGTGTCGTAATGAAAGTGGCTTATACCTGGGGTCGGGGCTCCCGAGCCACATCAGGGCCTGCATAACCTTCTCAAATTTCAGGGGTTGTGTGCAAGTGGCATTTTTAAGTCAAGCTTCAGGTCCCACGCGATAGGCTTCGCAAGACCATTCGGATTCGGTAGTGAGCTACTTTCAAGGTCCCTACTTTGAAACCAATGAAATCTATTAATGACAGCCAGGGCAAGCAGTAACAGCGCAAACCCTGTCCAGACTTTGCGTAGATAGGCCGATGGTTGCTTGTGCCTAAAAATGCGAAAGAAGAAGTTCGGGGACAAAAGGATCACGAGCGCCCAGCCGCCCACCCAAATCAAGATGATGAAATGGCCAATTCTTGGAGTCACTGTTTGTCGCAAATTGGCGACTAGGATACGCGCCCGTACAGACTGCCCTTCTCACTTCCACAGATAATAAAATCCCATCTGCTGATCCATCAACTTCTCTCGCGTCGGCAGCCATTGCGAAATGTCACCAAATAACAGGTCAGCCAGTGTCTTGCGGTCTTTGTCTGGACGCACCAGCGTGGGCTCACCTTTGATCCCCACAGCCTTGGCGGTGTCGTCAACCGCATTCTGGAAGTCGCCGATCTGATCGATCAGGTGCATGGGCAGCGCTTCCTGCCCCGTCCACACCCGGCCATCGGCAATTGCCTTGATGGCGTCAGCTTTCTGGTGACGCCCATCCGCGACCGCCTGCACGAACTGGCCATACATATTGTCGATCAGCGATTGCATGTAGGCCCGCTCTTCGGGCGTCATTTCGCGGCTGGGGTCGCCCGTGTCCTTCAATGCGCCAACTTTCAGCACTTCCGGCTTCAACTTGGCCCACTTCATGAGGTCGCCGTAATTCACCCACTCGGCAATCACGCCAATCGAACCAACCACGCTGCCATTATCAGCAAAGATCTTATTGGTTGCAGACGAGACGTAGTACGCCCCACTCGCGCCCACGGTACTGATCGACGCTACGATCCGCTTCTTCTTTTCGTCGCGTACCCGTTTGACCGCACGATAGATTTCTTCCGACGCCGCCACGCCTCCGCCTGGAGAATTCACCCGCAGGATGATGGCTTTGATGGAATCATCGTCGCCGAATTTCTTTATTTGTGGAACGATCACGCTGGAGTCGAGAATCACGCCTTCGAGGTCGATCACGCCAATCTTGTCGCCAAAGCCGTCGAGCGACGCGTTCTCTCCGCCCGCGCGCAGCGTCAGATATACGAGCGTAAACACGGCCAGCACGAAGAGGAAGAAAACTCCTCCACCAATCACGACCCAGAGTAGAGTGCGGGAACGACCATTCTCAGTCATACAATTAGGGTAGTTTAGCACCGCAGCGTACTAGCTAGGGGACAATCACTCGCAATGCCCCTGGGGCGACGCTGACCTCGATTGGAGTGCAGCACACGTACTCACCGTCCGCGTAAACATCTTGGGGGATTTCAGTTTCGAGCTTGAGGCGCTCTGCCTGGAAATATTCTACCTGCGGGACGCTCAAGTGGCCTCCGAAATAAACAGTGGGGAAAAGACAAAACAGTTTCATTTTGTCCATGTGGCCGATGACGCAAACATCAAGCTTCCCGTCATCCATCTGGGCCCGAGGTGCGATCTTCATTCCGCCGCCATAGGATGGAGAATTGGCGAACGCGGTTACCATCGTCGATTGAACATTACGAGAGACGAGCGCATGCGGGTTGTCGATGTCAGGCAGAAAAAGCGTCATGCCGACCGGCGCGAGCTTCCACAGCGCGGGTATGAAGCTGAGAGCGTACCCACCATGTGCGCGAAGCCAGCGCGGAAGCCGATTGGCGCGCCGCGCGATTTCGGCATCCAGACCGACGCCGCCTACGCAGCAAAAATAGCGGGGTGTCAGTGGTCCGGCTTGAGGATCGGGGATCGACGCCGTGATTACGCCGAGATCGATTGCCCGTACGTTTTTTCCACCAGGACAAAACTTGCGCCACGCGGCTAGCGAATTCCGCGCGCTGCGAAGGTTTAAAGCATGAGCGAAATCGTTTCCACTACCGCGAGGCACGACCAGGACCGGGAGTTGCAGCTGGACCAGTTGCGCCAGATGACGATGCACGGTGCCGTCGCCGCCGAAGACCAGAATCGCGTCGGCCTCGTCCGACTTTATGGGTAGATCGACAAGCCACGCCGCCTCCGAATCCTTTTGGAATGGCTTCAGATCCTTGGCGGAAGCTCCCGGCCCGAAGATAGCAGCAGCGCGCATGTCGGCGGAAGATTATCAGAAGAACCGCAGAGCGCGTAGGCCCGAACCCTCGTCCGGGCGGGCGACGTAAGTCGCCTTTGGTTTGTTTGCGGTGTTCGCGCTGGGCGGACGAAGGCGTCCGCCTCTACGCGATTTTTGCGAAGCACAGTTGGTACTGGGTTAAGAAAGCGGTAGAGTTAAGTAGAGTTAATCAGTCGCGACGCGACTCGTATGGCGAATGAACTGAGGGAAGGCGATCTGGAAAAAGAAGCGGCTGCCCGCGCCAGCTTGCGCTTCGTGCGCGACGGGATGACCCTTGGATTGGGAACGGGTTCGACCGCGGCGTATGCCGTGCGCTTTCTGGGAGAGCAGGTTCGAGCCGGATTGAAGGTTCGCGGCATCCCAACTTCCGTGTACATCAAAAACCTGGCCGCAAGCCTGGGAATTCCGTTGACCACGCTTGACGAATGTCAACAGATCGATGTCGACATCGACGGCGCGGATGAATTCGACCCGCACCTGAATCTGATCAAGGGTGGCGGCGGCGCGCTGCTGCGCGAAAAGATCATTGCCTCAGCATCCCGGCAGGTTGTTATCATCGCCGATTCCAGCAAGCAGGTCGCAGTACTGGGAAAGTTTCCATTGCCGGTCGAAGTGATCCCCTTTGCCCAGCCCTTGGTGGCCCAAAGAATCAGCGCCTCGGGCGCATCGGTGAAATTGCGCCGGGACGCGAAAGGAAACCCTTTCGTAACCGACGAAGGTCATCACATTCTGGATTGCAGCTTCGGCCAGATTCCCGATCCGCCTGCCCTGGCACGCAAATTAAGCGACATGCCCGGAGTGGTCGAGCATGGCTTGTTTATCGACCTAGCCACGGTGGTGTTGTGCGCGAAAGGTGAGAACGTCGCGGAACTGCGCCGCAAGTAAGAACCAGTTAACCGACAATTTGCCGCAGCGCCGCAAGCAACCGATCCACTTCTTCCGCCGTATTGTAATGAGCTAACCCGATTCGCAGAAAGCCTCCATCTTTTTCCACATCGAGACGTTCCGTCAGATTCAGCGCGTAGTAGTTGCCATCCCAGGTAAAGAAGCCGCGCTCTCCAAGTTGAGTAGCCAGTTGGAGCGGCGTATGACCCTTGATCCGCACGGCGATCGTAGGGCAACGCTGATCGAAGCGATGGGGATCGCTGATTCCGTAAAGCTTCAGTCCAGGAATCGAAAGCAATCCCCGAATTAGCCTTTCCATCAATCCGCGCTCATGTTTCTGGATCGCGTCATACGCGGCCAGCACCGCCGCGCGGCGTGTGGATACCGAAGCATTCGCGTGGCGTCCAAGATCAGCGAAATAGCCGACGCAGGCGCTGATCCCGGCGATGCATTCATGATTAAGCGTACCCCACTCCCAGCGGTTGGGAATTGCGTTAGTGTTGGCCCGAACTTTGTAAGGCTGCAGGCGTTTCAAGTGTTCGCGCTTGCCATAAAGCACGCCCATGTGAGGCCCGAAGAATTTATAAGTCGAGCACACCAGGAAATCGCAGTCGAGAGAGCGGACATCAACGGGACCATGCGGCGCGTAGTGGACGGCATCGATGTAAGCCATCGCGCCCCGTTGATGCGCCAGGCGAATGATCTGCTTCACCTCGTTGATCGTGCCCACCGCGTTCGAAGCGTAGCCGACCGCAACCAGCCTGGTGCGATCGGTGATCTTGCGCGCCAAGTCGTTCATGTCGAGCGTGCAATCGTCTTCATGGATCTCGGCCATGCGGATGGTCACGCCGCGCTCTTCCAGCGCACGCCACGGAGAAACATTGGCATCGTGGTCGAGATGCGTCAGCACGATTTCATCGCCGGGACCAAGCTCGCGCCCGATACTGCGGCTGATGGCGAAAGTCAGCGATGTCATGTTCGGGCCGAAAACGATCTCGTCGGGATCGCAGCCAAGGAAATCCGCCATCGCGGAACGCGCGCCCGCAATCATCGCGTCGGTGTTGCGGCTGGTCGCATAGGCACCGCAAGTGTTGGCGTTGTCGCGCTTCAGATAATCGGAGATAGCGTCGATGACCCGCCGCGGAACCTGGGTTCCGCCGGGACCATCCAGAAACGTTGCGGGATGGCCGTTGACGGTTTGCGCGAGCGACGGGAACTGGGAACGAACCCAGTCGAGATCCAGCGCGCTGGCAGTTTCGTGCTGAGTGGTTAACATAAATTCATCTGTAGAAACGTAGCTTGCTACGTCTCCCTAACCGCGCGAACGAAATCAGCCAGCAATCCGTACGCGGTCGCGTCAAGTCCGGGATTGTTTTCGGTAATCGCCAGTCCCGGAAAGATGTCTGTTTCAAAATACACGATCGACGACGTTCCCGCGACCCAGGCCAGCGGATCACTCAACAGTACCTGCTCCGGCCCGACGCTCGCCGTCACACCCCGATCGGTGCGCTGGGCGCGGCACACCAGTTTGTATGGCTTGCCTTCAGCCCGCGCAGCACGCACTGCTTCACCGGTCAGTTTGCCAATACCCTCACGCTGAATTTCTTCCAGCAGGATCGGCGAGTCCATCAGCACCCGAATCAGGGCAGCGACCTTTACCGCAGCATCCCAGCCGTCAATGTCATTGCTGGCATCGGTCTCAGCGACTCCGAGTTCCTGCGCCCTGACCAGCGATTCTTCAAAGTTGAGCCCCTCTTCCACACCACTGAGAATGACATTGGTCGTGGAATTCAAAATGCCGCGAAAGCCCCGGAGATAAATGCACGGTAAATTGTCGCGAAATAAAGAAAAGATCGGAACACCGTCCATCACGGTAGATTCGGAAAGAAATTTTCGCCCGTGGGCTATCGCAAAAGAATTTAGTTCCTCGTACGCATGCACGATGGGGCCCTTGTTGGCGGTGATCGCATGCGCGCCCATTTCTAACGCGGCCCGAATATGGTCGATCGCGGGTTGGCCGTCGCGCGGACTGAGGGACGTAGCTTCGAAAAGAACGTCAGCCTTCGCCAAACGCAACCAAGTGCGAACATCGTGTGGCGCGGGCACGCCCGCCCGCGATTGCGTAGCCGCAAACTGGTCTCCGAGCAGAACCTGCACATTCAATCCGTCGGGATCAGCTATCCAGCCTATTCGCCGCGTTGCCACGCCGGTGACCCGCCATCCGATGCCCCGTTCGCGCAGTTCGCGATCTTTTTTCTGGAGCAGACGAAGCAGCGCCTGGTTCACATTGCCAAAGCCGAGAAGGCAGAGATTGTAAGTACGAATGATCGATCTCCCGGAACAGCCAGCAAGATGCCGGCGCTACCAATTAGCCCATCGTCGTCGTGTGCTCAGGCTGAATCTTATAAATCACGCGGGTCTCAGAGGCCTGCCGATAGGGATATTTGTCGACCCCCAAATACTTTTTTGCCATTTTATCGATGTGGGCGTCGGCACCTTGCTCGGTGATCTCGACCACGCGGCCGCGGATTTCCAGATAACGGTACGGATTGTCGGGATCGATGATCGCTATGGCTACGCGCGGATCGCGACGCACGTTGCGGTCCTTCTGGCGCCCCTTGGCGGAATTGAATAGCACGTAGTCCCCCTCCAGATCGCACCACACAGGGGTTACCTGCGGACGGCCGTCAGGCATCAACGTTGCCAAACTCGCAAAGGCGCGCTTACTGAACAGATCGCGATATTTCTCCGGAATAGCTTCAGGCATCACTTCCTCCTTGCATTAGTCTTGCCAAGCCAAGTCGTGAGAATTATAGACGGTCGCCCGCGTTATTTACTCCTTGAGATTCTTCGCGATCTCCGGCAAAACCGCCCGCAGCAGCGCCACGAAATCTCCCTTAACCTGCTCGCCGGTTGCGAGCACGTCTTCGTGTTTGAGGACTTCGTCGGAAATTCCTGCCGCCATGTTGGTCACACAAGAAATGGCAAGCACCTTCAATCCGATATGGCGCGCCGCGATTACTTCTGGGATGGTCGACATGCCAACCAGATCCGCGCCGATCTTACGCAGACAGCGAATCTCCGCAGGCGTCTCGTAGCTTGGGCCCAGGAGGCCGGCGTAGACGCCTTCATGCAGGGTTTTGCCGAGGCGGCGTGCAGCTCGAAGCGCAATCTCGCGATACGATTTGCAGTACGCCTCTGTCATGTCGGGGAATCGCGGCCCAAAGCGATCTTCGTTCGGCCCCACTAGCGGATTGGTTCCCTGCAAGTTGATATGGTCAGTAATGACGACCAGCGCGCCCTGTTTGTATTCGAGGTTGATGCCTCCGGCAGCGTTGGTCAGAACGAGCGCGCGAATGCCCAGTCTGCCAAATACGCGAATGGGAAACGCGACCTCGTTCGGAGAATATCCTTCGTACAAGTGCACGCGTCCCTGCATGGCGGCCACCGAGACGTCACCGACGTTTCCGATTACCATCTGACCAGCGTGGCCGACTGCGGTAGACCGCGGGAAGTAAGGAATATTTGCGTAAGGAATACGCGCGGCCTCGGAGAGTTCGTCGGCAAAAGCCCCCAGACCGGAGCCTAGAACCAATCCGACGGTGGGACAGAGTGTGGTTTGCAAAAGCAGGAATTGTGCGGCAGATTCAGCCCGAGTGAAGTCGTCCATGGAAGCGATGCTCATTTGCTGAAAACTGAGAACCAGGAACTAAGAACTGCCTCTAGAATTTCTTTTCGAATAAGGCCAATTGCTCTTCGAGACTCCATTGTGTTTTCGCCCGCTCGTTGGCGTCAAGAAACTTCTGGCACGTCGCGGAGACTTTTTCTGTACTGACACGATCATTCGCGCAGGCCGCGGCGGGACGCCATTCGTCTATCCATAGGCTGGATCCCGCTAGAAAGCTATGCTCAAGGCTCATTCGCGCCATTCGCTTCAGATCTTTGTAGCCCAGAAAATTGTAGGTTTGAGATGCGCGCAGATACTCATGCGTCATGTCAGATCGCGCGACCCCCTCGTCATCAGTAGCCAGGGCCAATGGCACGCCGTACTTCAGATAGATCGGCAGAGGATGCGCATCGCCCGACACCCCCAGAATCATATCGTTAGAAGTGAGGCAAATTTCGACCAGGATCTTGCGCCGAGCCATCTCGCGCAACAAGTCAAGCGGACGGTCTTCGTTCATTACGTCGACTCCATGCCCGATACGCTCGGCGTGTCCCTGCTCGACCGATTCGCGTATATGGAACCGCAAACCCTCCGGCGGAACCAGGCCCATGGCCAACTCCCCGGCATGCAGGGTGATATGCACCTTGGGATAAACCCCGTGCAGGTAGTCGAGCATCTTCATCTGCAAATCGAAATCGTGCATCGGAACATACCAATCTTCAGGCTGAACCAGGTTCAAGCCCACGACGCGTGGATCCGCCTGCGCCAGTTCGAAGCCGAAGAGAATCTCGGCGAAGACTTTCTCGCGAGGTGAGCCGCGCAGCACTTGGTAGAGATAGCGAATCTTGACAGCACATCCCGGATTTGCTTTCGGAGCTCCGCATTTAAGCACGGACCGCATCTTGCTTTCGTCATCATCCAATCGCTTCCTCGTCGCGGTGACAATCTCTATTAGACCGCTTGCCAGCAACTTTTCGCGCATGCGGGCGAAGTCGTCCCACCCGAGTTCCGCGCCGAGCTGTCCCGACTCCGCGTTGTCCGCCGTACTCATCAACTCGAGATATTGAAGGTGGTCCTCCGCCGCGCGCGACGCCACTTCGGCAAGCGCGTCCCCCGTATGGTCGTGAGTCGCCAGAGAGAATTTGTCGAAGGTCGCGAAGAAATGATCATGGCCCGATTCCTCGCCAGGCTCCCAATTGCGCATCGACCACGCATCGACAATCGAGTTGTAGAGCACGTGATCGTTATACGCGCAGCGGATGGCCGGCTTGCTGGTGAACTTTTCGCAAGTGTCTTCGCAGGGAGGTGCGATCAGAATCGACGTCGTCCGATCCACGCACAAGTTATCGCTTGCTGCATAGTCGATCAGATTCTCCGCGTAAAGCGCCCCGCTGAGATGAATGTGCAGATCGCCTCCCTTGGGCATATCACGCAGAAACGCCAACTGAAGCAAAGGCTGCCGGCGAATCGATTCGAAATAGTGCGCGGTGCGCTGCTCAGCGTTTGCAGCAGACTGCGCCAGCACCGCGCTGCTCGCCCATGCGACGATCAAAAACAACCGAGTGATTCGCGTCACAGACTCTCCCCAGAAAGTTACTGGAGACGTGAATTGTACCTTGGCCAGGAGAAATCATAGAAAAGCGACAAGACTGGCTACCTCACCGACCTCTGCGATTTTGGATTTTCAAGAACCTCGAACCGTACAAATCTTAAATCGCGGAGTCCGCCGAGAACGCCGCAGAGTCCGCTGAAAAACCCGGGACGCCTGATCCAGAAGGGTTTTGGCGAGATTTTCACAGGCAAAATCCGGCGCCTTGCGCAAGGCTCGGCAGCGGCGGACAAAAATATCCACAAAAATTGCGCGTCGGCGCACGTCACAAAACTCGGTGACCGATGAACTGCACCAACTCTGCTACACCACCCTGTGAACCACTTGCACTCGATTGAAAATTCGGCAGATATGTATTCGCATTTCTTATTGACTCCAAAAATGAAAAGAGTAAAAACATAATCGTTCTTTGACAACTTCTGAAGTTTTCCCGGTTGGTGCGGCGTCCGGGGCTCAAGCGAAGTCACCCTCTGCATTGCAAAATGACGGAGGGAGGGTTAGCAAGGGTCTATAGCAAAGTGCTGGTCGAGGCGAACAAGAAGATCTGTTGAAGGCAGGATAGAGTCCCGAGGCGTTGGGGTGGTTTATCCGGTTGGCGGTAAGCCCGGAGCCCGAGCAACGATCGCGAGTTGCCATCCGCAAGGACCGCAACTAAGGCAGGTCGGCGAGGGTCTAAAGCGAGCTACTGGCCGAGACGAATGATCCCAACACCACCTCGGGACTCTTATATTTTTCCGCAGAGTGGGCAGTGGTTAGCCGGAGCTGCAAGCTCTCCCCCAAGGAAATTGCGAAATTAGGCAGCAAGGGCTACTCGCTGTCCACCGCTTTCACGGTCCCTGCAGCATCTGGAACCGTTCTTTCGGAACCAGCCGCGCCCGATAAATCGAATTCGTGGCAGCCACTTCGGCGACCGCGTCCACGTTCAACTGATACGAACCCCGAGGCAGGTTCTCTCCAAAAGGAATCTCCAAATCGGCAGTGTCTTTTTTCAACGTAAGTCGCTGGTAGCCGATCGCGGTCGCGCGTCCGATTTCGTTCACCGCCATCATGATGACGGTCAAGTCAAAATCCTGCTCGGTCTGATTGGCAACAATAACGGAGCCTTCCAGGCGCTGCCCTTTTATTTCGGGATAGCGCCCCCACTGCGCCAGAAGCGGAGCAACGACCGTCAGGATAAGTCGCTGGTTGCGTTGCACCGCGGGCCTGCCGCTGTCCATTACCGTCACCGTGAATCGAAACTCACCGGTTTCAGTTGGAAGGCCGCTCAAGATGCCGTCGCTCCCCAGCGCCACGCCCGAGGGCAGTGCGCCCTCGGTCATTTCCCAACGCAATGGGGTGATTCCTCCGTGTCCCACTAAACGAGTTTCGTATTGCTGTTTGAGGTATGCCTTGGGCAGCCCCGTGGTTTGAATCACGAGTGGTGCGCCGGTCGCGGCGCCTTGCTGTGCGAAAGCAACCCCGCCAAAAAGACAAAGACCGGAGAGTACCAGGACCAATACGCCACTGCGTTCGAGCCACATTTCGATTCGGAAGGACACAGAAGCGATTATAGCGTTCGCGCCCCTCGACGTTGGCGCTACGCTCACGATAAGCTAGATAGTTTCCGAGAGGAGGGATTCGAGCGCATGCGTGATGCGGTCGCACGGCTGTGGCCGGAGATTCAGTGGATTGAGAAGCCCAAGCTGCGTGAGCAGGTCACTCAGACCTGGGTCAAGGCGCTGGAACGCAGCCCGCTGAAACCCGAGGACCTCAATCGGATTCCGTTCACCTTGCTGGTGCCCAACTGCCCTATCACTTTCATGGAGCATAAGCGTTGCGTGGTCCACATTGCGCGTCAGAGCGCCGAATCCATGCAGGAGTTCATGGGACGCGCGCTGCCCATCAACATCGACGTGGTAATTGCGGGCGCGATTCTCGCAGACGTTGGCAAGCTACTCGAATATGAACTTGGATCTGACGGCAAGAGTCGACAAAGCGAGCGCGGCGAAGCCTTACGGCATCCGTTCACAGGGGTCGCGCTCGCGCTGGAATGCGGTGTGCCCGACGAAGTCTGTCACATTATCGCGGCCCATGCCGCCGAGGGCGATCTCGTAAAGCGCACGACCGAAGCTTACATCGTGCATCACGCTGACTTCATGGCATTCTTGCCGTTCAAGAATCCGAAGAATGTGAAGCTGAAATGAGGGATGACTTGCATACTCTTCCTTTGTCATTCCGAGCGAAGCGAGGAATCTGCAGTTTTAGCCTGTGCATCGTGAATGCAGATCCCACCCTTCGCTCGGGATGACGAGCTTAGAGAGATGACAAGCTCAAGCGAGCAACGTTACCGAAGGAGAATTCTTGGCCACCGCGAAAGAAGCCGTCGCAACTAAAGAAACCATCACCGCGAAGATGTCACGCTGGGCCGCCAGCCTCGATTACAAGCATCTCTCGCAGGATGCCGTATATCAGGCCAAGCGCTTCCTGCTGGATTCCGTCGGCTGCGCCCTCGGCGGCTACCAGCAGCACGATGTGAAGATCGCGCTGGAGGTGCTCGACGAGATCGCGGGCAAAGGTCCGGCCACCGTGATCGGCAGCGGCAAACGAATTGATCCCGTCTCCGCATCGCTCGCCAACGCCCTCATGATCCGTTGCATGGATTACAACGACATTTACTGGAAGCAGGATCCCTCGCATCCCTCCGACATTTTTCCCGCAGCTTTCGCCGCTTGCGAACGCACGAAAAGCAATGGAAAAGAATTGATCGTCGGCATCGTCCTCGGACATGAATTTGAAATGCGTTTCTGCGAAGCCGCATTTCCCGGCATCCGAGAGCGCGGCTGGCATCA
Source organism: Terriglobales bacterium (assembly GCA_049585795.1). Classification (GTDB taxonomy): domain Bacteria; phylum Acidobacteriota; class Terriglobia; order Terriglobales; family Acidobacteriaceae; genus JABDBE01. Next base: position 119,360 of record JBAVAQ010000091.1, read on the forward strand.
CGCTACGCTGACCGCCTTCGTCTCGCCCTTGGTCGCCGGCCGCGCCGGGCATCTCTCTTGGGAACAAATTCAACATGCCGTAGGCATTTCGGCCAGCCGCCACGCCACGCTGGGTGCGGTCACCGCCGGCAAACTTACCATGATGAAGAACACAGTCGATCCCCTGGCGACGCAGAGTGGAATGCTGGCGGCGTTGATGGCGGAAAAGGGTTACACCGGACCTGAGCATGTGATCGATGGAAAAGAAGGATTGACGCAGGTCTTCGGACCCGAGTGGAAACTGAACATCCTCACCGATGGGCTCGGCGATTCGTGGCGCATCATTCAATGCGGCATGAAAGCTTTCCCCACTGAAGCGCTTACTCATACGCCAATTTCTGCCGTCCTCGACATTGTGAAATCGAATGACTTGAAGCCCGATCAAGTCAGCAAAATTCAAATTCGTTCGCTGGCCCGCGCCGCCGACATCCTTTCCGATCCCAGCAAGTACGATCCCCGCAGCAAAGAGACGGCCGATCATTCGTTGCCTTATGTGATCGCAGCTGCCCTGGCCGAGCGGCAGGTGACGCCAGTGCAGTTCACCATGGAAAAAATCATGGATCCGACGATTCGCGCGCAACTGCAGAAAGTTGAAGTGGTCGCCGATCCCGAAATCGAAAAAGTTTTTCCAGCGTTGCAGCGGGTGATCGTGAACATCACAACCACAGACGGGCGAACTCTTAGCAAGCAACTCGACTATCCCAAAGGCGATCCGCGTAACCCGCTCACCGATCAGGAGGTCGACGAAAAATTCGCCGCATTGGCGGAAGGCGTGCTATCGCACCGCGCCCAACAGAAGCTGAAAGACGCCATCTGGAACCTGGAGAAGATAAGCTCGGTCAGCAAGCTGATGGCGCTGATGAAAGCCGACGTGCGAGCGAAGAAAGCAGCTGCGATCAAGCGAACGAACAAGAAGAAACAACCGTAGAAACGTTGCTCGCAACGTTTGCTTTTGACTTGTTCTTTTTTGAGTTGTCATTCTGAGCGCGGCGAGAGATCGGCCTCTTGTTTGTACTGGAGTATCCAATGGCCCAGACCATCGTTGAAAAAATCGCGCAAGCCCACCTCGCCGAAGGCCCCAAGCGCCCGCTGCGCACCGGGGACTTCCTGTCCATCCGTCCGCACCACGTCATGACTCACGACAACACCTCGGCAGTAATGAGCAAGTTCAAAGGCATCGGCGCGAAGAAGGTCGACGATCCCAAACAGCTTGTGTTTGCCCTCGACCATGACATTCAGAATAAGGACGAAGCCAACCAAAACAAATACCGCGCGATCGAGGCCTTCGCCAAGCAGCACGGCGTCGACTTTTACCCGGCCGGCTCAGGCATCGGTCACCAGATCATGGTGGAGTGCGGATACGTTGTTCCCGGTTCGTTCGTCGTCGCTTCCGATTCGCACTCCAATATGTACGGCGCGCTGGGCGCGATCGGCACGCCCATCGTGCGCACCGACGCCGCCGCAGTCTGGGCCACGGGCGAATTCTGGTGGCAAATCCCCCGCTCGGTGCAAGTCGTGCTCGAAGGCAAACTGCCCGAAGGCGCCACCGGCAAGGACATCATCATCACCTTGTGCGGTCTCTACAACCACGACGAGGTGCTGAACGCGGCCGTAGAATTCACCGGCCCAGGAGTGGCCAGCCTCTCCATGGACGCGCGCCTTTCCATCTCCAACATGACTACCGAATGGGGTCCAATTGTTGGCTGGTTTCCCGTGGATGAAGTTACGATCGAGTACTTGAAAAGCGTTTATCGGCGGCTGAAGGCGACGGGTGTGGAACGGTTTTCGGAGAAAGACATCGAGAATTGGATGCAGAATCCTCCGCGACCTGATGCAGACGCCACCTACGCGGCTCGCATCGTGCTCGATCTTGGCCAGGTGACGCCGCATGTATCGGGTCCCGATACAGTGCAGACCATGTCATCTCTCGCAGAAATCGAAAAGAAGAAAGTCGCGATTCAAAAAGCATACCTTCTCTCGTGTGTGAACTCGCGAGTCGAAGATCTGGACGCCGCCGCGAAAGTTCTCAAAGGCAGGAAAGTCGCGCCCGGGGTGAAATTCTACTTAGGCGCAGCCAGCAAGTGGGTGCAGGATGAAGCCGAGAAGCGCGGCACCTGGCAAACGCTTCTCGATGCCGGGGCGAACCCGCTGCCTGCCGGGTGTGGCCCATGCATCGGTCTTGGCGTTGGACTGCTTGAGCCCGGCGAGGTCGGAATCTCCGCCACTAACCGCAACTTCAAAGGCCGCATGGGATCACGCGACGCCAAGTGTTACCTCGCCAGTCCCGAGGTCGTCGCTGCTTCGGCCGTAGCGGGATATATTCGCGGACCACACGAAATAAGTGGCGATGAGCCAACCCGCAAGTACATGGAATTTGCAGCCCGGGCCGCGGCAGAGAAAGTGGACATTCTCCCGGGTTTTCCTGAGAGAGTTCATGGCCGCCTGGTCTTCCTGCCACAAGACAATGTCAACACCGACGCGATTTACGGGAAGGATTACACTTACCGCGACGATGTCACCAAAGAACTGATGGCCAAAGTCGTAATGGAAAACTACGATCCGCAGTTCGCCTCTCGCACCCGCGCAGGCGATGTGGTCGTCAGCGGATTCAATTTTGGAACCGGATCGAGCCGCGAGCAGGCGGTGACTTGCCTCAAGGCCAAGGGCATTTCGCTGGTCATCGCAGCCAGCTTCGCGCAAACGTATTTGCGCAACGCATACAACAATGGTTTCCTTTGCGTCGAAGTGCCGGATCTGGTGAAGCGCTTGCGCCAGCAATTCGCCAGTGAAATCGCGGCGAAAGAGAAGACAATCATTCCCGGCGACGAAATCGACATCGACTTCACTTGCGGTGTGATCCACTGGCGGGAAGAGGAGTTTGCCTTCCCGCCATTAGGAAGTGTTCCGCAGTCACTGGTCATCGCCGAGGGAGTAGAAAACTTAGTGGCGAAGCGGCTAGGCCTGAGCTGAGGCGGGCGCTGTGTAGAAACGCTGCCTGCCACTTTTTTCGAGGTGAAGCCATAAAAACCTCTGTGCCTCGGTGGTGAAGATTCTTGGGAGAAACCTATTTATGGCAAAACATACAGTAGTCATGATGCCGGGCGATGGAATTGGAAATCAAGTCCTGCCCGAGGCATTGCGGGTTCTGAATGCGGTTGGCTTCGATGCCGAATACATTCACGCCGACATCGGCTGGGAGTGCTGGAGGAACGAAGGCAACGCACTGCCCCAGCGGACCATCGATCTCCTGACCAAATACAAACTCGGCCTCTTTGGCGCCATTACATCGAAACCAAACAAAGAAGCGCAAGCCGAACTAAACCCTGAGTTGCAAGGCAAGGGACTCGTCTACTACAGCCCGATCGTGACCATGCGGCAAAAGTTCAGCCTCGACATCTGCATGCGGCCCTGCATCGGTTTCACCGGCAATCCGCTGAACTACATTCGCAAGCGCGTGGACGACGATTACGACGAGCCGCAAATCGACACCACCGTATTCCGCCAGAACACGGAAGGAATGTACGCTGGCATCGAATGGACCAATCCGCCCGAGATTGTGCGCGCCGCGCTGAATTCGCATCCCAAGTTCAAAGCCTTTGCCAACGTTCCTGGCCCCGACATTGCCGTTAGCGTACGCATCATCACTCGCCCGGCGGCGCGCCGTATCGTAACTGCCGCCTTCGAATACGCGAAAAAGCGCGGCTTCAAAGGTGTGACCATCTGCGAAAAGCCCAACGTAGTCCGCGAAACCTCGGGCATGATGGAAGAGACCGCCAAAGAAGTGGCCAGGAATTATCCCGGGATCGCGCTCTGGTCCACCAACATCGATGCGCAGTTGATGTGGCTGAACAAGAATCCCGAAGACTACAACGTGATCGTAGCTTCGAACCTGTTCGGCGACATCCTGTCCGACGCCTTCGCCGGTCTGGTTGGCGGCTTGGGCTTTGCCGCCTCGGGCAACATCGGAGACGACGTCGCCGTCTTCGAGCCCACGCACGGGTCGGCGCCCAAGTACGCCGATCTGGATCCACCCATCGTGAATCCAATCGCCATGATCCTCTCCGCCGTTATGATGCTTGAACACATCGGCGAAAACGAAAAGGCAAAACGAATTAAAGATGCCATCTCGACGGTTTTGAAAGAAGGTAAAGTGCGAACTTACGACATGATGCGCATCTCTGGTGGTGCCAAGGCGATCAGCCAGGGCGCCGCGTCAACTATACAGATGACCGATGCCATCCTGGCCAAGCTAAAGTAATTCAGCGAATATTGCAGGGCTTTCCTTGTGGACCTTGGTGTCCTTTTTGGTTAGTGATTTTCGATGAGCAGCGACAATACAGTGACGACCGCTCACACTTCAGAAGCCGGCCACTGGGGCAAGGACGTGCGCTCCGACTTGCACGTGTCCATCGAACCGCGCGACAGCGGCGGTCTTGAGATCACGCTTGAGTCTCGCGTCGGCCTTTACTACGGCAGTTCGATCCTGAGCCAGACCCGGCAAGTGCTCGAATCGCTAGGCGTGAAGCACGCGCGAATTGCGATTCACGATGAGGGCGCTCTGCCGTTTGTGATCTCCGCGCGCATCGAAGCCGCTGTCAAACGCGCCGCTTTGGGCGGTGGGAAAAAAGCGTTGCCGGAGAAAGTCGGGCTTCCGCAGCCTACGCTCCGCGACCGCCTGCGCCGATCCCGGCTCTATCTGCCCGGAAGCGAGCCAAAGTATTTCATCAATGCCGGATTGCACGGGCCCGACGCCATCATTCTCGATCTGGAGGATTCCGTTCACCACGCGGAAAAAGAGGCGGCGCGAATTCTAGTGCGGAACACGCTGCGCGCCGTCGACTTTGGGAGTTGCGAGCGCATGGTACGCATCAATCAGTTGCCGCCGGGGCTGCAGGATCTGGCCGAGGTTATTCCAGAAGCACCCGACCTGGTCCTGATTCCCAAGGTCGAAACGCCCGAGCAGGTGACCGAGGTGGACCGTACCATCAGCCAGTTGAAAACCCGCGAAAACATTGATCGCTCCATTTGGCTTATGCCCATCCTGGAATCAGCCCTCGGAATCGAAAATGCATTCGCCATCGCGACGGTAACTCCGAACATTGCGGCGCTCACTATTGGCCTCGAAGACTATACCGCCGACCTGGGCGTGGTAAAGACTCTGGCAGGCCACGAGTCGCAGTACGCGCGAACGCGCCTGGTAAACGCGGCGAAGGCAGCGGGCATTCAGGCCATCGATTCGGTTTTTGGCGACGTCGGCGATTTGGCCGGACTCCAACAATGGGGAGAAACTTCCCGCGCCCTCGGATTCGAAGGCATGGGATGCATTCATCCCTCGCAGATTCCGGTTATCCATGATGCTTTTGCCCCGTCGCAGACCGAAATCGAAAAAGCGCTGAAGATTGTCGCTGCTTTCGAAGAGGCGCAGCAGCGCGGACTCGGCGTGGTGAGCCTGGGCTCGAAGATGATTGATCCGCCCGTGGTCGAACGCGCTCGCAAATTGGTGGCCCGCGCGAAAGCGATGGGCAAAGCCTAGCCAAGCCGTGTGCGGACTGGCGATTCCCCGGGCGCTGAGCAAAGCCCGGAGGTTAACAGAGAGCGACGTTAACAGAGAACAAGGAACAAATGACCGAACGCGTGGAACTCGCCCAGAATGCCGCCGGACGCAGCGTGCCCACCATGGTCAATGGCAAGCCGCAGATTCCATTTCTGGGTGTAGGGCAATATCAGCCGCGCGGGCGAAAGACTGCCCCACCCATTTGCTCCAGCAAAGATTATCCCGAGAATGGCGACAAGCGGGTGGCTAACCTCGAAACTGCTCTGCGCAATTGCGGGCTGCGCAGCGGCATGGTGATCTCGAATCACCACCATCTCCGCGATGGCGATCGGGTTGCGCTTCTGGCGCTCGAAGCAGCGGCAAGGATCGGCGTCAAAGATCTCATGTGGTTCCCCAGTGCCTCTTTCCCCTCGCAAAAAGCCGCCATCGACCTCATGCAATCCGGCGTCATTCATCACATCGAAGGCAGTATGAATGGCCCGCTGGGCGACTACTGCACCCAGGGAAAAATGCGCGGCATGGGCGTATTGCGCTCCCATGGCGGGCGCTGGCAGGCCATTCAAGATGGCGAAGTGCACATCGACATCGCGGTGATTGCCGCGCCGGCCGCCGATGCGTTTGGCAATGCCGACGGTTCGCATGGAAAATCGGCGTGCGGATCACTCGGCTTCGCCCTTGCCGATTCAATGTACGCCGACCGGGTGATCGTGGTCACCGACAATCTGGTTCCGTTTCCCTGCATTCCCTGGCAGATTCAGGGCAACAATGTGGACTATGTCGTCGAAGTCGATTCCATTGGCGATCCGGCAAAGATCGTCTCGGGCACGACCCAGATCACGCGTTCGCCCGACCGTTTGCGCATCGCAGAGTTTGTGGCTCGGTTCCTGCGCGATGCTGGAATCATGCGCAACGGGTTCTCTTTCCAGGCGGGCGCGGGCGGAATCGCACTCGCCTTCGTCGATTACCTGCGACGCATGATGAAAGAAGATGGCGTGAAAGCCCGCTTCGTGCGCGGCGGATCGACGAAATATCTGGTCGAGCTTCTGCAGGAAGGTCTGACCGACTACATTCTCGACGGCCAGACGTTTGACCTTGAGGGCGTGAAATCCATCGCCAGTGATCCGCGCCACGTCGCCACGTCACCCTTCACTTCCTACAACTATCACGGCAAGGGAAATTTCGCCTCCCTGGTTGATGCCGTCGTGCTGGGCGCGACCGAGGTCGACGTCAACTTCAATGCCAACGTGGTCACCCACTCCGATGGACGGCTGCTGCACGGCATTGGCGGCTGGCAAAATTGTTTGGCGGCGGGGTGCACCATCCTTGCCTTGCCGTCGTTCCGCGACCGCATTCCCGTGATCATCGACGAAGTCACCACGCTCACCGGGCCGGGCGAACTGATCGACGTTGTCGTCACCGAGCGCGGCATCGCGATCAATCCGCGGCGGCAGGATCTGCTTGACGCGGTCAAAGGTTCGAGCCTGCCCATCCGCCCCATTCAGGACATCAAAGCTGAAGTCGAGCGCATCTGCGGCGGCGAGCCCGCGAGGCCGAGGTTGGGAGGTCGTCCCGTAGCCGTAGTGAAGTGGGTGGATGGAACTGTGCTTGACACTATCTGGCAGGTGACCTGAAAACGCTACACGATCACTCGGGAACTCCGGTCCGCCTCTCGCGAGAGGGCCAGATTCGGACGGGCCCAGACCGCGATCCGGTAGCCGAGCAGCACCGCCAGAATAATGCCATATTTCAGTGGCCCGCGAATGTCGGCTTTCACCAGCCACCAGTAATGAATCACGCCAGCGATGGCGCTGAAATAAATGAGGCGATGCAGCGCTTGCCATCGTTTGCCGCCCAGGCGGCGGATCCACCCCTTAGTCGACGTAAGTGCCAGCGGGATTAACAGCACGAATCCGGCGAATCCGACCGTGATGAAGCGCCGTTTCGCTACATCGTGCAGCATGTCGTGCAGGTCGAAGAATTTGTCCAGCCAGATGTAAGTCAGGAAATGCAGCGTGCCATAGAAGAAGGCGAACAGTCCGAACATGCGGCGATAGCGGATCAGCCAGAGCTGCCCAGTCAGCCTGCGAATCGGAGTGATGGACAACGTGATCAGCAAGAAGCGCATGATCCAGTCCCCGGTGGCGTGGGTGATGACTTCGATTGGGTTCGCACCCAGGGCGCCTCTATAGGCTTTCCATCCGAGGAGCGCCAGCGGGATCAGGCAAGCGAGAAAGACTACGGGTTTGAAGCGGCGAATCATGTCGTCGAGTTCACTGCTGACGTATCCCACCAACGAACTGTCATCCCGAGCAAGGCGAGGGATCTCGGTTCTCGTCTACCCCTCCGATATCGCCATCGCGGGCAAACCCCGAGATCCCTCGCTTTACTCGGGATGACAAGTCTATTTAATTTCACGCTACCGCTATGATTCAGGATCAGAAATTCTTTTTCAGGTCCATGCCTTTGTAAAGGCTCGCGACCTGATCGTAGCCGTTGAACATCAGCGTGGGACGTTTGAGAAATTCGCCTAAACGGCGCTCCTTGGCCTGACTCCATCGCGGATGATCCACATTCGGATTCACATTCGCATAAAATCCGTACTCGTTGGGAGCCATTTCGTTCCAGGTGTTTTGCGGCTGGCCACTGGTGAAGCGAATGCGCACAATCGCCTTGGCGCTCTTGAATCCGTACTTCCACGGGACCACGATGCGCAGTGGAGCGCCGTCCTGGTTGGGCAGCGCTTCGCCGTACATGCCGAAGCAGAGCAGGGCTAACGGGTGCATGGCTTCGTCCATGCGCAGACCCTCGACGTAGGGCCAGTCGAGAACGCGGGTGCGCTGTCCCGGCATCTGTCGCATGTCCATGATGGTCGTGAACTCGACGAATTTTGCTTTACCGGTGGGCTTGGCTTTGTTGATGAGTTCGCTCAGCGAGAAGCCCACCCATGGCACCACAATCGACCAGCCCTCCACGCAGCGATGGCGGTAAATCCGCTCCTCCGGCCCGGCCATTTTGATAATGGCGTCGACGTCGAGAACCTGCTTCTTCTCGACGTCGCCGTCGATGGTTACCGTCCAGGGCCGCGTCTTGAAGTTCTTCGCTAGACCCGCAGGCTCATATTTGTCACTCGAAAACTCGTAATAGTTGTTGTAATTGGTAACGTCTTTGTAGGGTGTGACGGTCTCGTTGGTCGAGAATGAACTTTTCTTGATACCGTCAATCTTGGCGTCGGCTTGCACCGCCGTCGAGGGGGATGCGAACTCGCGAAAACCCACGCCAGCCGCAGTTGCGACTCCGGCCACAGCTGCGCCTGCGAGAAACTTGCGACGGTTCAGGTACAAGCTTTTTGAAGTGATTTCCGACGATGGAATATCAGCCGGCTTCTTAATCAACATGATCGCGCCCTGCTCTAAGTGTACGTGAACCGGTAAACCGCGAATTTACGGCAGGTTCAACCCTTAAGTAAGACGCACGATAGCTGGAAAAGTTGCAAACCGAGGCTGTAGAGACGTAGCTTGCTATGTCTCAAGTTCGTCAGCGGCGCTCGCCCAGGACTTCCCGCACTTTTCGAGAAAGCATTTGCAAGGTGAACGGCTTTTGCAAGAACGCGGTATCGGGATCGACCACACCCTCATGCACAATGGCGTCCTCAGTGTACCCGGAAAGGTAAAGCACTTTGGTCTGCGGACGCGACGCAATTAGTCGGGCGGATAACTCGCGGCCACTCATTCCCGGCATCACCACGTCGGTGATCAGCATGTCGATCTGGCCGCAATGTCCGGAAACGATTTGCAGCGCCGCTTCTCCGTTGTCAGCCTCAAGCACTTTGTATCCCTTCGATTCCAGAGTTTCTCGCACCAACTGGCGCACCGATTCTTCGTCCTCGACCAGCAACACGGTTTCCGAACCGCCTGCATGGGTTCGGGAAGTTCCGACAGCACCTGCGGGTTCAAGCGCGTCTTCGACTCGCGGCAAATAAATCCGGAACGTCGTACCCCGTTGTGGTTCGCTCTCCACCAGAACATAACCGCGACTCTGCTTAATGATGCCGTACACCGTCGAGAGCCCGAGCCCAGTGCCTTTTCCCTTTTCCTTGGTGGTGAAAAAGGGTTCGAAGATGCGCAACTGAGTCTCTTTGTCCATGCCCTCGCCGCTGTCGGAGACAGAAAGCACGACATAGGAGCCCGGCTGGATATAGGTGTATTCGCGGCGCCGATCCTCATTGTTCAGCACGACGTTGGCCGTCTGAATGCTAATTTTTCCGCCTTGTGGCATGGCATCTTTGGAATTGACCACCAGATTCATGAGGACTTGCTCGATCTGGCCTGCATCTGCCCGGGTGCGGCCGAGGTCGGGCGCGAGCTGAGTTTGCAACTCGATGTTCTCTCCAATCAAAGGACGTAACAGACGCTCGATATCCTCGATGATGATGTTCAAATCCACCACCTTCAGTTCCAGGAGTTGTTTGCGGCTGAAGGCCAATAGCTGATGGGTCAAATTTGTGGCGCGATCGGCTGCCTGGTGAATCGCCTCGATCTTGGGATAGAGAGGATTGCCTTTCCTGGTCTGTTCCAGCAAAACTTCCGCGTAACCGCTGATCACCATCAACAGATTGTTGAAATCGTGGGCCACCCCTCCTGCCAGGCGTCCGACGGCTTCCATTTTTTGAGCCTGGCGGAATTGGTTCTCCAGCGCCCGCCGTTCCGTAATATCCTCGGCGATAATTTCCACCACCTCGGCTGTTTCCTCCGGGTTGTTGACCACGCGGCCGCTCAAGCGCACGGTAATGGCGTTTCCATCTTTGCGTTTCCAGCGGACTTCAACGTTATCCAATCTGGCCCCGCGCTGAAATTCCCGCATCACGCGTTCCTGTTCGCTGGAATCCAGAAAGACATCCGACTTCGGATCCAGGGCGAGAACTTCTTCCGCTGAATCGTAACCCAGCATGGTGATCAGCGCCGGATTCACATCAAAAAACCTGCCTTCCAGGCTGGAGCGGTAAATGCCGTACACCGCGCTCTGCACCAGCGAACGATAACGCGCTTCAGAACGCCTGAGCGCCTCCTCGTGGCGCTTATATTCAATCGCACTGGCGAGTTGTCGCGAGACGAAGGTCAGAATCTCCTGGTCCTTTTGCCCGAACCGTATGTTGGCGCTGTAGCTCTGCACTGCCACCACCCCGAAAGTGTTGTTCCCAGCCTTCAGCGGAGCTCCCAGCCAGTCCAGCGACGCAGCGCCCATCGGTTCCACTTCGTTCCGTTTCACCAGATCGTCAAAGATCTCGGGAGTACACAACAGCGGCTCGCCGGTGCGCAGCACATACTCAGTCAGGCCTTTGCCCAGCGTCTTCGGCGCGGGCCGCGAATCCATTTCGTCCTCAAAATAGGGAAAGCTGAGGAGTTGGGTCAACGGATCGTAAATCGCAATGTAGAAATTGCGATCGTACATGAGCTCGCCCACAATGCCGTGAACCGCCGCGTAAAACTGTGGCAAATCCTCCGCCGTGCTCGTTTCCTGAGTAATCCGATGCAGCGCCGAATGCAGCGCCTCCGTCCGTTTCTGCTCCGTGATGTCGCGATACAGAACGCACATCGCCACCTGCTTCCCTTCGTTCACGATGGGAGCAGTCGAGATAAAAACATCCAGCAGCGTTCCATCTTTTCGCTGGCGCTTGGTTTCGAGAACGACTTTCTGGCCTTTCACCAGCAGCTCGCCAATCCAGCGCGTCTCCGCGCTGCGGTCGGGTGGCACAATCAGCGAGTCAATGCGCTCTCCCAGCGCTTCCTCCGGCCCAAAGCCAAAGATGCGGGTGAACTCCCCATTGAGGCGTGTAATCCGGTACTCCGCATCCAAAATGCTGATAGCCTCCGGCGCGCATTCCACTAATTGCTCGAGGTAGGCTCTCTGCAACTCGGGGCTGTCGAGTTCAAAGCTGGGCGTGATCGCTTCGGTAGTTGCGGTGACGTTCTCGTTTTGGCTCGGAGGTGCCAGCGTGCGGCGTTGCAGAGCCTCTCTGAGAAACTTCGCGCGTGCAAGCTCAGCCGACGTCGCTGGCTGGGTGATATGGTCACCCATTTGAATCCCCCTCGGTTCCAATCCAGAGCCGATTCAGATGTTAGATTACGCAACAGTTACTCGAAAGTTACGGAGGTAATTTCTGCCAGGAAGAAACATCGGAGGTATACTACAGCCCCGTCGCCAGCATTTCACAAACCCGGCGGAGGACATCGCGTTGTTGCTCCGTCACCGCGAGAAATTCAAAGCCATGGAGCAATCCGATGCGGTAGCGCACCAGCGCCCGAAGTTTCAGTGGATACGCCGCTAAAGGCAAAGAAAGTTCCATGGAGACCACTTCGCCGACCTCCAACTCTCCGGTCAGCGTTCCCCCAACCCCATCTTCGCCCAGCTCATTCGAACGTCCCCACAACGACGTCGTCTCGCCCGAACGAAAGATCTGCACCACGATCCGCATGTCGACCTGATAGCGCGGAAACCGCCGTGCACTGTGTTTAGTCGGTTTCGAGTTGGAGATAAGAACCTCCGCTTGGTTGTTGGCGCGAAGCCGTCGACTCTAATTCCCGTGCAAGGGGTAGCCAGGCTGCAGCGGCAACTTGCCACCAATCTTCAACACCGTCACCGCTCCGCTAATCGAATACACATCCACAAGGCCGACCGCTCCAGGAAGCGATTCGACTTTCTTCACCACTGCTTCGTCCGACTCAACCACCACAATCGCCGGATGATTCGCTCTACTGTGATTGGCGCTCGTGATCGTCGCTTTCACTTCGTCCTTCGACATGCCATAGACCTTCTCCAGCAGCAGCTTCATTTCTGGCGCGGTCGGATCACGGGTGATGAAGCTCACCGGCTTGCCATCCGGCCAGCGGCTCACCTGGCCCTTGCATACCCGCACCATTTCCGGAAACGTGATTGCCACCACCTCGTTCGATTTATTGGAAATGAGCGCCAGATCCTTGCCCTGAGCCGGCGTCGTCCAGCCCAGGAAAAAGACGACCAGTGCGGCGGCAAGTACGTGTCGCGAGTGCACGTCCCCTCCAATCCTGCTCAGCCTGTGAGTGTCTCTGATTCTCCTAGAAGTGCGTCAGTGGCTCAATGACAGAACGTGCATGTACCACCGGAAGCAATAAGCACTTGGCCGCATTCCCCCATCAACCACCCGGCCCCGGATTGCGGTAAAATCACTAGGTGCATCGTTTAACCCAACCTGATCATCCTTGAGTTAGCCTAGGAGGAATAAAATGGCATATCAGCTACCCGATCTACCGTATGACTATTCCGCTCTGGAACCGGTCATCGACACTCAGACCATGAAACTGCATCACGACATGCATCATGGCGCGTACGTTAAGAATCTAAACGCGGTGCTGGAAAAATATCCGAATCTGCAATCCAAGAGTGCCGAAGATTTGATCCGCGACCTCAACGCCGTTCCCGAGGACATTCGCGCCGCCGTGCGCAACAACGGCGGCGGGCACGTGAACCACACAATGTATTGGAAGATCATGAAGCCCAAGGGCGGAGGAGATCCCAGCGGCGCGATCGCCGATCTCATCAAGAAAACTTTCGGCAACTTCAAAGACTTTCAAACTAAGTTCAACGATGCCGGTGCCAAACAATTCGGCAGCGGCTGGGTCTGGCTGGCCGGTAAACCGGGCGGCGAAGTACAAGTCATCAGCACCCCGAACCAGGATAGCCCAATCTCCCAAGGCCTGTTCCCCATTTTCGGCAACGACGTATGGGAACACGCCTACTACCTCAAATACAACAATCGCCGCCCCGAATATTTGGCGGCCTGGTGGAACGTGGTCAACTGGGATGAAGTCAATAACCGCCTCAAAGCATTCCAAAGCCATCACGAGCCAGCGTTAGCCGGACGATAAGAAACAAAGGGCCGGGTTCAGACCCGGCCCACTAGACTCACGCAGGGACAGCCGCCCTCGGCTGTCCAGGAGCGACGCTCCGCAGCAGTGGTTTTTGTCGGCATAAAATCCACCTGAGAACCGAGAACTAGAAACTGGCAACTGCCTTTCTGCATTTCCTGTGCACTGTCTGTGGAAATTATCTTGATCGCCACCACTCGATCTCTTTCCCCAATCTGAATCACGCAGAAAAACCGCACATCACGTAGCCCTGTCGAAAATTTCCTTATCATCGCCCATTGCGAAGAATCCTCGCCAACTTTTTCCTCTACTGCACCAAACATGTGTAATTGACCTAGGCCACTCTCAGGGGTAGATTCGTCCTCGTCCTCAAGCACATTTCAGTCAACAAAATGAATGAACGATGCCTCCGGCAACGAGGCTGAGCTGGAGAGAGTAGAAAGCGAAATCGGCAGTGAGAGCGCCTTTTCATTCTCCCTCCCCCCGAAGGGTAAATGAACGTGAGAAAAACATCTGCAACATGGAAAATCTATCGCACTCGCTTTTTGATCAAAGCCCGACAACTTACCCAGCCGCTCCTTTTCGTCGACGCGCTCGGCCGCGAACATCGCGGCCAGCCCGGCGACTATCTGGTGGAGTCCTCCGACGGCGCCCGACGTATCGCGCCCCGGCTGATTTTTGAAGATGTGTACGTGGCAATGGGCCCGGCAGAGGAGCGGCGGACACCTGGACTGGAGCCCCTGAACGCGCTTCCGGAACCGAAACGTCGCATCTCTTCGCGTCCCGCGGCCACAGCTTGATCGAGGACGGGGAAAGCGCAGGCCAACCAAGCCCCAGCCCTCGAAGGGCGGTAGGCAGCAGCCCGGGACGTAAGTCTGGGGGCACCGTCAGAAAGAAGGTTCAGCCCACGCAAAAATATCGGCATCAACCTTCCCGTACATCGGTGCGGAAATTGAGCACCGATTCCGCTGAATCCACGCCACTTGTGGAAAACCAGCCTACAAACCCGCATCTGCGCAGTAATTGCTTTGAGATACAATATATAGTGATTAGGTCTTGACAGCCACAACGGGCGGGAGTACTGTTGCCATCCCATAGAGCTGTAAATGCCTCCGGAAACGGTGGCAGAGCGATGCAAACAGTGAGAGTGAGTAAATGCAAGAAAACAGGGGCGGACGCCGTGGCCGAGGTGACCCGCGCCGCCCCGCCAATTAAACCAGGCCAAAGCAGCCTGACGCGAGCGGTGGCCGTCTCTCCGGTCCGGTCTTCCGGACATCCCCACGGGGAACGACAACAGTTTGACAACCAGGTTGTGGAAAATGCCTCGAACTGAGGGCTCGCAGCCCTCTTCTTTCGAGGTGATTGCGAGGAGCCCAAATGGAAAGCCTAACGCATCTGGTCGCGGAATCCCTGGTTCGCCATGGCTTCGAGCCCGCTTTCGACCATCGTCTTCTGCAGTGGTCGAATTGGTTTCGCTGCCAGGACAATTTCAGCCTCGTCCTCGCTCCATGCAAGCCAGGAATCTTCGCCTTGGCCGAAGAGGTCATCGGCCCGGGTGAACTGGGAGTCAGCGATGGCAAACGCATGCTGGCTCTGTTCCAGATCTCGGAAGCCAACGACGTAGGTATGGCGTTAGGCCGCCTGTTCCTGTCCGGCAGCCCCGCCCGCGAACGCTTCGCCAGCGGCCGCTGCTTCGCCCGCTACGTGGTAATCGAAGACCCAGTTCAACGAGGCACGGCGCTCGCGGCCCTACGACGCTGGATGGAGTCATCAGCGGAAGCCGTAACAGGAGTAGCCAATGCTGGCTTAGAGACAGCATCTTCACCAGAAGCTGCAGCCCCAACTGAATCATCAAATAGACAGGCCCAAATCGGGCCACCGGCGCCGATTCCGTCCGGTTTCTAGGACTCTGGACCCGAGACTGGAGTAGAAATGGTTTCATGATTAATGGAGCGAGGGCGTCTCGCCCATCCAGTTGCAAGATTTGGCTCATGCTGAGAACCGAGAACTGGGAACTGAGAACCGAAGTTAGGAACAGGCTGCGGTCAAGCCCTGAAAAGTAATCGCCTTCAGGCGCTGAAGAAAGTGTTTTGCGTCATCGCACGAATCTTAAACGCAGCGGAGCAAAGACTCCGCAGGAGAAAAAGGAAATGTCGGAAGTTATTGCAAAAGGAGCCCACACTACCACCGAGACCGCCTCCACAACCAGGAAAGCCCCGGGCCTGACCTTCCGCCGCTTCTTCACCAAGCCCGGCGTCTCGCCCTACGACGAGATCGAATGGGAACGCCGCACCGCTCAGATCACCGACGCTCAAGGCAACACCATCTTCGAGCAAAAGGATGTCGAAGTTCCCAAAGACTGGTCGATGACCGCGACCAACATCGTGGCCTCGAAATACTTGCACGGAACCATCGGCACGCCCGAGCGCGAATCCGGCGTCCGCGCGTTGGTAACTCGTGTCGCCGAGACCATCCGTGACTGGGGCTTGGCCCAAGGCTATTTCAAAACGCCAGAAGACGGCGCCACGTTCCACGATGAGCTAGCTCACATCCTGCTGCGCCAGTATGCGGCCTTCAATTCTCCGGTCTGGTTCAACGTAGGCTGTGACCGCATCGAACCCAACTCCGACGCCCGCAACTGGCACTGGAATCCGGTAGCCGGCCGCGTCGAATTCGGAGTCACCGGCTACAGCAGTCCGCAGTGCTCAGCCTGCTTCATCAACTCGGTGAAGGACTCGCTTGATTCCATTCTCACTCTCGCCAAGACCGAAGGCATGCTCTTTAAATGGGGATCGGGCACAGGCACCAATCTCTCACCATTGCGTTCTTCGACCGAAGGTCTCAGCGGAGGAGGCACAGCCAGCGGCCCTCTCAGTTTCATGAAAGGCTTCGATGCCTTCGCCGGAGTAATTAAATCCGGAGGCAAAACTCGCCGCGCCGCCAAGATGGTCATCCTCAACATCGACCATCCCGACATCATCGACTTCATCGAGTGCAAGTCGAAAGAGGAAGCCAAGGCACACACGCTCGTTGCCGCCGGATACGACGGCTCTTCGCCTGACTCCGAAGCTTACTCGTCGATCTTTTTCCAGAACGCCAATAACTCCGTTCGCGTGACCGATGATTTCATGTATGCCGTTCTCCGCGACACCGACTTCAGCACCAAAGCCGTACGCGACGGCCGGCCGATGCACACCTTCAAAGCCAAAGATCTGCTCTACAAAATCTCCGACGCCACCTGGCGCTGCGGCGACCCCGGCATGCAATTCGATACCACGGTCAACCGCTGGCACACCTCGAAGAACACAGCAAGAATCAACGCCAGTAATCCGTGCAGCGAATATATGTTCCTCGACGACTCAGCCTGCAACCTCGCCAGCCTGAACCTGCTGAAGTTCGCTCCGAACGGAACTTTCGATGTCGAAGCCTATCGCCACGCCGTAGACGTGCTGATTACCGCGCAAGAAATTCTGGTCGACAACGCCGGCTACCCGACAGAAATGATCGGCAAGAATTCCCACGACTACCGCCCGTTGGGATTGGGCTACGCCAATCTCGGTGCCCTGCTGATGGCCGCCGGCCTTCCCTACGACTCCGACGCCGGACGCGACTACGCCGCCTGCGTCACCGCAATCATGTGCGGCCAAGCCTATCTGCAATCCTCCAAGATCGCAGAACTCTGCCCGCCGTTGGTTCCAGCCACCGAGCCCACAAAAAAGGGCCTGGCCGAAACCAATCTAGGCTCAAACGTGATGCCCGGAGGAGCCTGCCCCGGTTGGTACCTAAACCGCGAACCATTCCTCGACGTAATCCGCATGCACCGCGCCTCGGTCAACAACATCAACAAAAACAATGTCCCACACTTACTCTACGAAGCCAGCAAACAAGCCTGGGACGAAGCCCTCGCCAACGGCGAAAAGCACGGCTACAGAAACTCCCAGGTAACAGTTTTAGCCCCCACCGGCACAATCGGCTTCATGATGGACTGCGACACAACCGGTGTAGAGCCGGATCTTGCGCTGGTTAAGTACAAGAAGCTCGTGGGTGGAGGCATGATTAAGATCGTCAACAACACTGTGCCTACGGCTTTGTTTAAGCTGGGGTACTCGCATGATGAGGCGGACAAGATTGTCAGCTACATCGATGCGACGGGAACGATCGAGGGCGCGCCTCACATTCAGGATGCGCATCTTGCGGTGTTTGATTGTTCGTTCAAGCCGGCCAAGGGGACTCGGTCGATTGCATACATGGGCCACCTGCGGATGATGGCGGCGACGCAGCCGTTTATTTCCGGGGCAATTTCTAAGACAGTGAACCTGCCGGAGAGTGCTTCTGTCGAAGACATTATGGAAGCTTATCTGCAGGCGTGGAAGCTGGGGCTCAAAGCGGTCGCGGTCTATCGCGATGGATGCAAGAAGTCGCAGCCGCTCAGCGCGGCCGGAACTTCGACTGCGCTTTCGAAGAAGGGTGATGCGGCTGCCGCGGCTGCGCCCGTGCGCGAAGAAGAAAATCTCAACGGGCCTCCGCGCGCCGTGCGGCACAAGCTGCAGGCGGAGCGGCGCTCGATCACCCACAAATTCAACGTCGGCGGCCACGAGGGCTACATCACCGTCGGACTTTACCCCGACGACAGCGTGGGCGAAATCTTCATCACCATGGCCAAAGAGGGATCGACGGTCAGCGGCCTCATGGACAGTTTCTCCTGCGCCGTCTCCATCGCTCTGCAACACGGCGTGCCGCTAAAACTGCTGTGCGAGAAGTTTGCCCACACCCGCTTCGAGCCCAGCGGCTGGAGCGGCAATCCCGACATCGGCTTCGCCAAGTCGATCATGGATTACATCTTCCGCTGGCTCGACCTGCGCTTCTCCACCGGCCAGCAACAGATGCTGTTTGAGAACCTCAGACTGCGGCCGTCAGCTGTCAGCTCTCAGCCATCAGCACCCGGAGACCTAAACGGTTCGGCAGGTTCTGGGCCCATGGGTTCCGGGCCGACGACGAACGACCAAAGACCAACGACGGGTTCCGTCCACGCCGCCGACGCCCTAGCCGGAATCATCGACCTCGGCGACGCGCCTACGTGCTCCTTCTGCGGCTCAATCATGACCCGCAACGGAAGCTGCTACAGATGTGGAAGCTGCGGCAGCACGAGCGGGTGTAGCTAGAAGGCTTTGAAAGGAGTAACAGAGGTGACAGAAGTCGAAGTGACAGAGATGTTGTCGAGGGCTTACGCTCGGCTGACCAGCTTGCAGCAGCTCCTGACAGACAATTTGCGCGGCGGTTTCGTGGCTGAGCAGTATGTCTCCGAGTATCACAGTGCTCTTGGCCAGCTCGAGGAGGCAGGCTATGACCTGGCTGATTTCCGGATACCGTCGTCGGCAGTGAAGCGGCGCGCAATTTCAAGCAACTATCTGACTGGCAAAGTCGATTACGCGGCAGCGAGGGAGGTCGAGCACGGTATCTTTCTCATGAAGCTGCAGGCTGTGCTGAACTACTTCAGCTTGGTGAACCCGCCGTCCGAGCGCAGAATTGGCTTCGCCAGGCCGCCGAGGAACTGACCAGAGGAGTCGATAGCGGATTCCGAACTGGCATTCACTAGCGTTGCTTCGGGAACGACCTCGACGGCCTCAAGGGTCAACAAGTCGTAGCAGTAGAGTAGACGTAAGCTGTGGAGTAAGGGGCACGGCGAACGCCGCGCCCCATTTTATTTGGGAGGAGAAAATGAGTACGCATTGTAACAACGGTCTAGATGACCGGTGCCGCGATGACGACGGGGAGATTCGGAAAAAGCGGGGCGATACACTGGTCCGCTCACTTCGGAAGATTTATGGCGAGGACTTCGCGGATGATTTTCGGAGCGACGCTACTCTCGGTACGGTTTTGGGAGAAACAAACTCTGCATCGTTGAGCGATTATCTAAAGCGTCGACAGTAGTTAGTGCAGCGGTGATTTGACATGGGCCGGGTGCGTCGGTGTCCGTGTGTTTGTGCTCCTGCGCTGGATTATTCACGGTCGATACCGGCGCGCTATACTATTGTTGGGGGATCGTGTGTCAACCATTTCTAGCGAGCCGAGAAGGCGTCACGCTTCCAGACCCTACGACCGCATCCGTGACGAGAACGATGAGATTCGTCACAAGCGCGGCGATACACTAGTAGGCACGCTTCGCCGCGAATATGGCGATGATTTTGCGAGAGGCTTCCGCGGTGATGCCAGGCTGGCGACGGTGCTGGAGGAGACAAACTCAAAATCTCTGAGCGATTACTTGAGGCGCCGACCTGCGCCGGGTCGCCCGGCCACGGCCCGGGATACGGCGAAAACTCTCGGCGTTTCGGAAACTAGAGCCGACAGGTTAATTAGGACGGTAAGTTACGAACTGGACAGTCGGTGGCGGGACGAGAGCGGCGAGATTCGTCGGAAACGTGGGGACGCGGCTGCATTTGTCGAAGACAAGAAGACCGGCAGCAAGCATGCCAAAACAAACGCGAGGACCGACAGGTCGAAGAAGCAGCGCTAAGACGGAATCGGTATTCCTTAACATTCCGTATGACTCGCAGTTCGAAAATCTCTTTCTCGCTTACATCTCGGCAATCAGCGCCTTCGGTTTTATCCCGCGTGCCACCCTCGAGATCCCGTTCAGTGCTCGGCGGCTTGATCGAATACTGGGCCTAATTGAGGAGTGCAGGTATTCCGTCCATGACCTCTCTCGAGTTCAACTCGACCGAACTCCTCCTTCGACGCCGAGATTCAATATGCCCTTCGAACTTGGCTTGACAGCCGGCTTGGATCGAGCGAGGCAGCGCGGGCGTGCGTGGGCGGTGTGTGAGTCAGAGGTGCGTAGGATCCAGAAATCTCTCAGCGATCTGGACGGAACGGACGCCTATATTCATGGCGGCACAATCCGCGGCGTATTCCGGGAATGTGGCAACATTTTCGTCGGGAGCGTCCGGCGACCAACTGTTCAGGAGATGATGGCCATCTACCGAATCCTCCGGACCAACCTTGCGGAGACGTTGCGTAGAGCCGGCCAGCCGTCCCCGTTCAACGCGCGCGTATTTCGAGACCTATGTGTCTTGGCGAGTGCGGCTGCGGACGAACTGGTAACGGACTAATTCTGTCGTCCCACAAGGGAACCGTTCAAGTACCGCGAATTCCGTTTCGCCCCTATTTCTTTGTTGACAACCCGAAGCCGCGCTATCATCATCTTCAAGCTCTAGATTCGACCGCGTTAGGTCGTATGACGGAGGGGAGCCCATGTCAGAAGAACTGAAGAAACTCATAGAAATGGCGAGAAAGGTCGAAATGACGCCCGAGCAGGCTGAAAGCCAGCGGCGCAGCTTTGCATACGGCAACACCAAGATCGAGAATGATTCCATCACTTGGGACACAATTAACCGGGCAGCGGAGGAATTGAAGAAAGACAGGTGAGCGCTCACTAGTGCCACGCCCAGCTTATCAACTTTACGACACGCTTGAACAAAAGGCCGACCTCGAATCGAGGAACGGCCTTTTACAATTTGACGCAGTAAAACAGATGGTCGCGGAGTCAATTCCGGAGTTTACCCTCAAGCCAGCTACCCTCGCCCGACTTCACAATTTCGCAATACGCGACATCTACGCATGCGCGGGCAGCTTTCGAATGGGCCCCGTATATCTGCAGCGTGGCGGCGTGGTTGACGACGCCCTTCATCAGCCTCCGCCTTGGGAGCAGGTAATGCCATTGGTCGAGGAAATGTGCGCATACGTGAACGGCAACTTTGGAAAGTCAGCGATTCACCTCGCGGCCTATGTGATGTGGCGACACAATTGGATTCATCCGTTTCTTGGCGGTAATGGCAGGGTTTCTCGCGCAACATCGTACTTGGTTTTGTGTGTCAGGCTTGGATACTACCTGCCAGGCGAGCCGACGGTGCCGCAGCAGATCGCCGACAATGCGAGGAATCGAGACCGGTACTACCGCGCCTTGCAAGCCGCGGATGCGTCGGATAGGAACCAGAGACTGGACGTGTCCGCCATGGAAGAATTGGTGTCCGATTGCTTGGCTGCCCAGTTGTTGAGTGTGCATCAGCGTGCAATCCGTTCGACATAAAAAAGGCCAGCCCGCTTAGCTAAGACTCGCACTGCTTAGCTTCGCAACGAGTCAACGGCATGGAGCCGACGTTCACTAAGACGAACCGGTCACCTGTTACGATGCGCTGTTTGGGTCTGGGATGCAACGTGTTTTTCGTAACCGGCGGTAACGTTCATTCTGCGCCTTTTCTGTCGCTTGCGGCACGACTGAGGCCGCGCCCTCCCGCCGTGATCATCTTCAAATTTTAGATCTGAATTTGGTAGGTCGTTTCAGCGAGGGGTGCCCGTGTCGGAAGAATTGGACGAATTGATCGAGATGGCGAGGACGATACGGGTGACGCTGGAGCAGGCTGAACGGCAGCGGCGCAGCTTTGCCTACGGCAACGTCAAGATTGAGAATGATTCCATCCCTTGGGAGATGATTCACAGGGCGGCGGAGGAGTTGGAAGACGGGTGAGCGGGCGATCTGCTTTTTGCCCGGTCGGGCGGGTTGGCAGTGCCTGAATTTTTTTTCTGGTTTTTATGGCACGACTGAAGTGGCCGCGGAAAAAACTCCAAAACCCCTACGCGCGCGAGTTTTTCCGCAAGCTGTGAAGTCGTGCCCCTCCCATCGTCCTCATGCGCTCCAAAACGGGAACTCCACTCCACTCGTTCACTTCTGCGCTTTACTTTGCCCATCCGAGCCAGCTAATCTTATTGATTATCACTTAGCTCCTTGACAACCGAAAGATCGCTAACTCCTTTGTCTGGAATATTTTGCGTGTAAGTCATTATTCCTCAACGATTTTGGTGGTAGTCCGGCCCTAACGTCATGATTCCAAAAGATCAGGGGGGAGGGGGTTACCCGCGGGAAAGAGCAAAAGCAGATTCTTCGCTTCGCTCAGAATGACAAAATGTTTGGGATAACCGAGCGTTTTCTGGTCGCCTGTTCAGGGCAGCAGGATGTTGTCGATCAGGCGGGTGGTGCCTACCACGGCGGCTACCGCGACCAGCGCGGGGGCGATTAGCTTTGACGTGGGGTCGAGGGTGGAGGGATCGACGATCTCGAAGTAGTCCAGACGGACTGTCGGTTCCTGCGCCAGGACTTTTTTGGCGGCTTTGATTAGTGCGGTTGGGTTGCTCTCGCCTTGATCGAATCGCTTTTTGACTTCGATCAGGGAGCGGCTCAGGACGGTTGCGGACTTGCGGTCCTGCGGGCTGAGGTAGGCGTTGCGCGAGCTCATGGCCAGGCCGTCGGGCTCGCGGACGATGGGGCAGACGACGATCTCGATAGGCAGATTCAGATCGCGCACCATGCGACGGATGATGGTGCATTGCGCGGCATCTTTCTGTCCGAAGAATGCCAGGTCGGGTTCGACGATATGGAAGAGCTTGGCGACCACCGTGGTCACGCCGCGAAAGTGTCCGGGACGCGATTTGCCGCAAAGCTTGTCGCTGAGGCCTTCGACGCTGACGTAGGTGACGGCGCCTGGGGGATACATTTCGTCGGGCACGGGAGCGAAGAGAATGTCGACGGATTCTTTTTCAAGCAGCTGAACGTCGCGGTCGAAGGTGCGGGGATATTTTGCGAGATCCTCCTTGGGGCCGAATTGCAGAGGGTTTACGAAAATGGAGGCGGCGACGGCATCGCACGTCGCTTTGGCGGCGCGCATCAGCGACAGATGGCCTTCGTGCAACGCGCCCATGGTCGGGACCAATCCCAAACCCTTTCCTGAGTGCCGCGCCGCACGCGAAGTGGCGCGCATGTCGTCGATGGTTTTGCAGATTTTCATGGCGCTATCTCAGGAAGATGGAACCCAGTAGATGTCTACATGCATGCTTTCCAATGATCCCGCGACCAAGGCTCTATTTTTGAGAAGCGTGGCGTGGTCCTGATCGGAAGCGTCGGCGCTAATCTCCTGAATCGCAACCACGCGCCCGTAGGGCCATGCGGATGCAGGTAGTTTGGCCAGCGCTTCGGGCAGCTTGTCGGGGTCGACGATCTGCTGTTCGTTGTTGCTGACGTCGAGCAGTCCAACGCCGTCGAGCCGGACGATCAGGTACGGGTTGCGCCAGGCTTTCATGTCTTTCAGCGTGGTGTACTTTTGCGGATCGGCTGGCGGGATTTGTTGGATGCGAGCCTCCGGGCTTACCGACGCCGCTTGCGCTGGTGCGTTGGGGGGCTTGGCGCACGAAGCGAACATGGCGACGCTCGCGGCAAAAAAACTAAGAAGCAAATATCTCATGCCAGCAGTTTACTATCGGCGCATGCCTCGTTTGCGTTCGAGCACGGTTTCGAGCGCTTGCTGCGTTTCTTTCGACAGATGGTAAGACTCGCTGTCCGCGGGATACTGATGCGCGATCACGTCCTCGCGGAAAGCATGCGCGGCATCGGTGATGAGCGCGGCCGCGTCGCCGTAGCGACGAACGAACTTGGCTGGCGGGGTAAACGTGAGATTCAGAATGTCGTGGAACACGAGCACCTGGCCGTCGCAATCGGGGCCGGCGCCGATGCCGATGGTCGGAGTGGCGACCTCCGCCGTAATCATGCTGGCGACTTCGCGGGGAATGCCTTCGAGAACCAGAAACGCGACGCCCGCGCGATCAAGAGCCACAGCGTCGCGCATGAGTTGTTCGATCTCGGCGAGAGACTTGCCCTGAACTTTGTAGCCGCCCATGACATTTACCGATTGCGGAGTCAGCCCGATGTGGCCGGCGACGGGAATTTCGGCGTCGATCACGCGGCGGATCAGGTCGGCGCGTTTCTCTCCGCCCTCGATCTTCACCACCTCCACGCCAGCTTCCTTCATAAAGCGGGCGGCGTTGCGTACCGCGTCATCTGCGCCGACGTGATAGGAACCGTAGGGCATGTCGGCGGCGAGCAGCGCATGTTTCACGCCGCGGCGCACGGCTTTCGTGTGATGAAGCATTTCGTCAACTGTCACCGAGAGCGTATCCGGGTAACCGAGCATGGTCATGGCTAAAGAGTCGCCGACCAGGACGATGTCGATGGCAGCTTGGTCGACGAGACGGGCGCTGGCGTAGTCGTAGGCGGTCAGGCAGGTGATGGGTTGATGTTGATGCTTCGTTTCTCGAAGGGAAGCGACAGTAATCTTCTGGCGAGGTTCGCCAAGCGGCGTGATACTCACGATGTCCTCCAGTGCCCCTCCGCCTTGGCGGATAGAGCCCGTACACATCTCGGATGCTGCTGGCGGTATTGTAGACCCGAAGTGGGTGGCTCGTCGATGGGGGGAAAGGTCACTGTTGGCGGTGACTAAAGATACTTACCGCCCTCGCTTGCGTCTGGCGTTAGAGCGCAGCCACGGCGCATATCCGTCTTCCTCGAACTTGCCTGCTGCGAGGTCCCAGACGGCTTGAGTGGCGTCTTCCTCGCTGGCCTTGAAGTCGAAGCCGTGAAGTTCGAGGAACAGAATGCCGACTACGAAACCGGTCCGCTTATTGCCGTCGACAAAGGGATGGTTGCGCACGATACCGGCTGTGTAGAGAGCGGCCATGATGATGATATCGGCACGGTCGGTGTAGGCATGGGGTTGGCGGGGGCGAGCCAGGGCGGACTGCAGAAGCCCTCGATCGCGCAGTCCCGACGCACCGCCGTGAACTGCCACGAGGCGGTCATGGATCGCCAAGACGTCGCGTTCCTCGATCCATAGCGGATCTTTCTTAGTAGTCACCGCGAGTTATCACTTTGCGAGGGAGTGAAGCGTGTTGCGATAACGAGCCATGATTTCTTCGGCCTTTTTCATTTTCTTCTCGAACGCGGGATCGTATGGCGTGAGGCGATAATCGCCTTCCGCCGATTCGATCAGAAAGAGGCGTTCGCCGTCTCGCGTGCGCAGCCGGCCAATCACTTCCTTGGGCAGAACTACGCCGAGCGAATTACCAAATTTACGGACCTTGAGTTCAACCATAGTCGCTCCGTTATTACAATTGTAATAACTATGCTCCAAGTGTTCAAGAAGGAAATTGGCGCATTTGCCCATGATGATAGGCGCAAGCAGCAGTTAACTATTCTGGCGTGGTTGTCGAGCTGCGCTCGACTGGACAGCCGAGGGCGGCTGTTCCCACGTGATTCAGGCGCTGGCGGCTTCCTGGTTTCCAAGGGGCAGGAAATATTGGGTGCCTTTGATGGGGGCGGAGACTTTTCTTAGGAGCTCTTGCAGGTCTTCGTTGCGCTCGACGAAATCGATCTCCGAAGTATTCACAATCAGCAAGTCGGATGAGGTGTAGTGAAAAAAGAAGTGTTCGTAGGCCTTGATCACTTCTTCGAGATATTCCTCGTTGATCGCTTTCTCTCCCGGCGCATTCTTTTTCTTCAGACGTTTTTTCAGGACCTCCGGACTGGCCTGCAAATAGATCACCAGGTCGGGCGTGG
Organism: Terriglobales bacterium; assembly: GCA_049585795.1. Lineage (GTDB taxonomy): Bacteria > Acidobacteriota > Terriglobia > Terriglobales > Acidobacteriaceae > JABDBE01. The sequence continues at coordinate 145,293 of JBAVAQ010000091.1, forward strand.
GGAGTTGCTCGCGAAAATAGTTGTAGTAGCGATTGTAAGTTTCGAGTTCCTGGTCGGTGAGGTTGAGGCAGGCGAAAAGTTTGTCTTTTTCAAAGACGAAGTCGGTAACTACGGATTTCTGAGATCGCGGTCCCAGATCGAGCGCGCGGAGCTGCTCGAAGCGGCGGATGAGAAAAGCGAATTGCGCCTGGAATCCCGCGCCCCGCTCGCCGTCGTAAAAGGCGCGCAAGAATGGGTTGTCTTCGGTTTCCATGACCCGCTGCGCGTTGAGACGCTCGGCCAGAATGCGCGTCAGCGTGCTCTTTCCGACGCGTATAGGACCTTCCACAGCAATGTAACGGGGCAGTTCGAAAAGATTGGCCATGGGATCGAGCTTCGAATGGCAGGATATCCCGACAAAGCTTTGTGCGCAATTGAGGGAAGAGTAACCCCTGTGCACCACACAGAGACACAGAGGCACACAGAAACAATTTACAATCGCGAGATGTTGGCCAGCTTCATCTCGGGCGCGGGCGCGGCCATGGTGGCCGTTGCGGCGGGCTACCAATCGATGGCGCCAACCGGGCAGTGGTATGGCTGGACTTTTACCGGGATCAAGCCTGGAACCAGGCAACTGGCGCTGACTTTCGACGATGGACCCAACGATCCTCACACGTTGCGTCTGCTTGACGTTCTTGCCCGGCACAATGCGAAGGCGACATTTTTTCTCATCGGGCGTTATGCGAAGCAAAGGCCGGATATCGCGCTTGAACTGGCACGGGCCGGGCACGTTATCGGCAATCACACTTTCAGTCATCCTAATTTGATCTTTGCTTCTGGGCGCGAGACGACGATGCAATTGCGGGATTGCGAGCGGGCCTTAACGGATGCTGTGGGGGAGCATTCGCGGCTTTTTCGTCCCCCGTTTGGCGGACGCCGGCCGGGTACTTTGAAAATTGCGCGCGCCCTTGGTCTGGAGCCGGTGATGTGGAGCGTGACCGGTTGGGATTGGAAAGGAAAGCCGGCGGAGTACGTCGAAAAAAAAGTCGGCCAGCAGGTTCGCGGCGGAGATGTGATCCTGCTCCACGATGGCAGTCACCAAAGTTTCGGCGCGGATCGTTCGCAAACCGTAATTGCGACTGATCGGTTGATTGCCCGGCACAAGTCTGACGGATATGAATTCCTGACAGTTCCGCAGATGATGGGAAGATCAGTTCTCAGTTCTCAGCCTGCAGTTCTCAGTTAATACCTGACCGGGTCTGAGACCCGGTCACACATAAGACAAAAATCAGGCGTGCACCGAGGCAAATGCCTGCTTGGCTGCGCTGATGGTTCGCTGAATATCTTCTTCGGTGTGTACTGCGCTTAGGAACGCGGCTTCGAACTGTGACGGAGGCAAATAGACCCCATTGTCAAGCATGGCTCGGAAGAAGCGAGCGAAGGCCTCGGTATTGGATTCCGCGGCTGAATCCCAGTCGGTCACGGGACCGGGAGTGAAGAACCACGTGAACATGGAGCCGACGCGGTTGTAGCAGAGAGACACCCCGGCGTCTTTCGCTGCGGCCGCTATTCCGTCGACCAGTTCGCCGCTCAGCTTGTCGAGGCGGGGATAAATTTCTTCTTTCTGTTCGCGCAAATGACGTAGCGTCGCCAAACCCGCAGCCATGGCCAACGGATTTCCCGACAGCGTGCCCGCCTGATACATGGGCCCGAGCGGCGCGACCAGGTTCATGATCTCAGAAGGGCCGCCGTAGGCTCCGACCGGGAGCCCGCCGCCAATAATTTTGCCCATCGTGGTCAAGTCGGGGGTCACGCCGTAAAGTTCCTGGGCACCGCCAAAGGCGAGGCGGAATCCGGTCATGACTTCGTCGAAAATCAGCACGCTCTTTTCCCGCTGGGTGATCAATCGCAGAGCTGCCAGATATCCGCCTGAGGCGGGAACGCAACCCATATTCCCTACCACGGGTTCGACGATCACACAGGCAATCTCGTGCTTGAACTTCTTGAAGGCATGCTCGAGCGCGTCGGTGTCATTGAAAGGCAGAGCGAGCGTGAACTGGATGAATTCGTCTGGAACGCCGGCAGATCCGGGGATTCCGAGCGTGGCAATGCCGGAACCGGCTTTTACCAGCAAGGCGTCGGCGTGTCCGTGATAGCAGCCCTCGAATTTCACAATGTACTTGCGCTTGGTGTAGGCGCGCGCCAGGCGAATGGCGGACATGGTCGCTTCCGTTCCCGAACTGACGAAGCGCACTTTCTGCAGGTGAGGAAATGCAGACAGAACAATTTCCGCGAGGTCGGCCTCGGATGGAGTAGAGGCGCCAAAGCTGGTGCCATTGCAGGCAGCATCCATGATGGCTTCGATCACTTTGGAGGGAGCGTGCCCGAGAATGAGCGGACCCCAGGAGCCGACGTAGTCGATGTACTCGTTGCCATCGGCATCGAAGATATGTGAGCCCTGCCCCCGCACGATAAAAGGCGCGTCACCACCCACGGAACGAAAAGCGCGAACCGGCGAATTCACCCCGCCGGGAATCATCTGCTCGGCGCGTTGCTGCAGCTTGCGGGATATTTCGGTTTTACGGGTCATGGGCTCTCCGAAGCACTGGTCATATATGGTAACAGCGAGGGACCGCAAGACCGCGAAAAGCCAACACTGGCGAGCGCATCTTCACTTTCCGCGGCCCTGAGTCGGTGTCAAAAGAGATACGGAATTCACCGGATATTTACAATCTCGCAACAGTCCTGAAACACGGTCCCGCTACTCTCAATTCAGTACACGCCCTTCTAACCGGGAGGGTTTTAAGGACAGCTTCGGGGGGCTCCGAGCTGTCCTGATTTTATTTTCCGCGTTTCTGAATCACTTCAGATAGGCGCGAACCAGGCCGATCAAGTCTTCGCCCAGTTCTTCGGGCGAATCCACGGCGTGATCCGGATTCATCATGTGCAGGCGGATGTGGTCCTCCAGAATTTCCGCCATCAAGCCGTTGACGCCGCCACGAATCGCAGCCAAGAGCATCAGGATATCCGCGCATTCATCGCCGGCTGTGAGGGCGCGCTCGACAGCCGCGAACTGGCCGCGAATTCGCTTGATGCGGAATAAGAGCTTTTGTTTCTCTTTCGAAATCTCGGGAATTTTGTCTTGCATTTTTTCCTGCTTTCCAGGTTTTCCCTTTTTACAATACCATAGGGGGGTATGATACAAGATATTTAGGCGTTAAATCCATCGCGGCCGCCAGGGGCGGCTCATCGAATGGTAGCTGAAATTCCAAGAAAGGAGAGTAACGACCATGAACTGCGTGACCCTGTTGCTGCAGCCGGTGGCGATGGCGACGACGCAGCTCGCGTGCGTAATTCCCCACCAAGACCGTTCTTCGTGGGATTTGGTACCGAAGGTGAAACACAAATCTTTGCGCATGAGCTGGGTCGTGGTCACCGACGAGGCCGGGCGGCGGCAGCTTCGCATCCATTGGGTTGCAGTCGAGAATGACGTGTAACACTCCTTTAACTAATCCCGCGTAAGCTCGCTGGATTGCGATGGGCGTGCTTCGCAGGTAAGGCTTGCGCTAATTTTCGTGACGAACGTCACAGGTCAGGGTGACAACGGGGGTTGAGCGAAGTTGTCCTCTCACCTAACCTGCCATTATGAAATTGAAATTCATTTTCAATACGGTACAGCGCAGCGCAAGGCTGCAGTTCGCTTTGTGGTTGGCAGTTGCGCTGACCGGCTCCTTTTCCGCGGTCGCGCAGCAAGTGCAGGATCAATCTGACCCGCAGCCGACGGGGAAGGCGGTGAGCGCGCAGGCCGGGACAAACGAGGCTGATACTCTCACTGATCCTGCGCCGGATGAGGGCGTAGAAACGATGTTTCCCCATTTCAAGGACACGCGCTTCTGGCTCTCGGGGCAGATGAATTTCATTTTTCAGACCCATCCTCCATTCACCGCTGCCTATAGCGGGCCGCACAGCCTAGGCCCCAACTATGAGAAAGCCACGTCCCGCGTCCTGACGCTGTACACCGGCGTGCGGCTCAACAACTCGACGGAGATTCTTGTCGACATTGAAGAAGCCGGAGGCGCGGCTCTGAGCCAGGGTTTCGGGCTGGCGGGCAACACCGACCTTGATATCGTGCGCAATCCTTCCTTGAGTAAAGCGCCTTATCTGGCGCGGGGCATGATTCACAAAGTATTTGCGTTGAGCAAGGATAAAATCGAGAGCGAGCGTAGTTTTCTTTCGCTCTTTAACGAACTGCCGACCCGGCGGATCGAAGTTCGCTTCGGAAAGTTCAGCATGCCGGACTTTTTCGACATTAATTCGGTGGGCTCTGACACTCATTTTCAGTTCACCAACTGGACCGTCGATAACAATGGCGCCTGGGACTACGCCGCCGACACGCGGGGTTACACCGTGGGCGCTACCGCGGATTATGAAGACCGCAATTGGGGATTCCGCTTCGCCGAGGTGCTGATGCCCAAAGTCGCGAACGGAATTGATCTGGTGTGGAAGCCGTGGCAGGCGCACGCAGAGAACTTCGAATACGAGTTACGTCACGGCCTGGTCCCGAAGAAAGCGGGAGTGGTCCGTTTATTGGCGTACACGAATTACGCCAACATGGGCATCTACCATCAGGCAATCGCGAACTTTGAAGCGGGCCTTACACCAACTCCAGAAATCACGGACCATCCGTGGCACATTACTCGCAAGTACGGATTCGGAGTGAACCTGGAACAGGATCTCACGCAGTATCTGACCGCGTTTGGCCGCTTCGGCTGGGATAACGGCAAGACCGAATCCTTCGCCTATACCGAAGTCGATCAGACTTTCGCTGGCGGAGTGGGAGCCAAAGGTGCGTGGTGGCATCGCAAACAGGATCGGGCAGGAGTTGCATTCGTCAGCAATGCAATTTGCAAAGATCATCAGATTTATCTTGCCGATGGCGGGCTTGGTTTTCTGCTCGGCGATGGCAGGCTGAATTATGGTCGGGAGAACATCGTGGAGTCGTACTACACGGTCCACGTGTGGGGCGGCATCTACGTGGCTCCGGGGGTCCAGCACTTAAACGACCCCGGATACAACCGCGATCGCGGCCCGGTCATTGTGCCTTCGTTCCGCGCCCACATGGAGTTCTGAGAACCTTAGCCCGATCTTTGTTATCCCGAGCCAAGCGAAGGATCCTGGTTTTTCGCGCACCCGAGAGGAACCGAGATTCCTCGTCGCTTTCGCTCCTCGGAATGACAACAAATGATGTTTTCGGCGATGGCTCGAAGTCGATAGCTACTTCTCCACTTTTACGCCTTTCCAGAACGCGACATATCCCTTGATCTGCTGGGCTGCGGGCTTGGGCTCGGGGTAATACCACGCCGCGCCCTCATTTCGTTTGCCGTTCACCTCGAGGTCGTAGTAGCTGGCCGTGCCCTTCCACGGGCAAATGGTTTGAGCCGCGCTGGGCTTGAAATATTGCTGTTGGATGGCGTCAGGGGGAAAATACTGGTTGCCTTCCACTTCGACGCATTGATTGGATTCAGCGAGAACAGCGCCTTCCCATATTGCTTTTGCCATAACACCAGTTTAGATTTCCTTTATGGCTAGTGGCTTCGAAAAATTAGTGGTGGACGGGATGCCCCTGACTACCGAACCACGCTTCAACGGCCATTCCATGGTGGGCGCATTGAAACGCGTGCTGGTGTGTTCACCGCGCACAGCGTGCTGGCATCAACCTGAGCGAGCGGCACGGTGGCGAGAACTTGGCTTTGCTCGTGCGCCGGATTTCGCAATGGCTCAAGCGCAACACGAAGCTTTGTGTCGCGAATTGGAAGCCTGCGGCGCGGAAGTCGAGGATATTCCCCCGGCCATGGAACTCTCCCTCGATGCTGTTTATGCCCACGATGCGTCGTTGCCGACGGACTTCGGATTAATCCTGATGCGTCCCGGCAAAGCGAACCGCGTTCCTGAGGGCAAACATCATGGATCCTTCTGCCAGATCCTCGGCGTTCCCATGCTGGCTAAGATCACGGCTCCGGCAACCACCGAAGCCGGAGACATGGTATGGATTGACGCAAAGACGCTGCTCGTCGGCCACAGCTATCGGACGAACGCCCAGGGCATTCAGCAAATGCGGGCCCTGCTCAAACCCAAAGGAGTGGAAGTGCTCTCGGTGCCGTTGCCGCATGGACCGGGGCCCTCGGCTTGCTTGCATTTAATGTCGTTGATCAGCTTGCTGGATGAGAAAACGGTTCTTGTCGATTTGCCCTGGCTTGCGGTTGAAACCGTCGACCTGCTGCGCACGCGCGGACACAAACTCATTGAGATCGATTACTCCGAGCGGGAGACGCTGGCTTGCAATGTACTTTCGTTGGGCGAAAAGCGTTTACTGGCGTTGGAAGAAAACGCCGAGACGAACGAGAAATTGCGGGCGGCTGGCTTTGATGTACGCACTTTCTCTGGCTCGGAGTTGTGCATCAATGGCAGCGGCGGCCCCACCTGCTTGACCCGGCCTTTGTTGCGGGCGTAGAGCTCCTCTTTTTCTTAAGAGGTGTTCCACGTGGAACATCCTGTAATGGCTACTCTATACGCCCGTGATCCGCTCGGCACTTATAAGCAAAACCGAGGTGGGGTGGCGCCGGTTTGCTGTCAAACTCAGTCAGCCTTGGATCCCCGTATGCAGCATGCGACCGCGCCTGTGGCGACGCCGGACATACACAACTAGTATCCACACGAGGGCAACGACGACCCCTAAAACGAGAACTGCGAATGCAATGAGTATACGTATCGAATTTTCCATCGTAAATTCGCCGTGCACGCTATAGAAGCCATTAAAGCTGCGGACGACCGCGGGCAGCGCGAGCGCATCATCCTTCGTCATTTGAAGGACGTGTTCGTTTGGATGATATTGAGATTCCCAGGGAAATAAGTCCCCGGCGGAGTTCATTTCGATATGGCCGCCGAGAACGAAACTGATCGGGCGATCCTTGACGAAAGCGGCAACCCGGTCCGCGCTCGCAACGTCGGCGCGAGTGTCGTCGATAAGAAGCCGGGCGGGCATCAGAAAGTCACCAGTGAGCAACAATCCCGTACCACGGTCGTAAAACGAGACTTCAGTCTCGTTGTGTCCCGGCGTCGGGATCACATCAACCGTGCGATCACCGAGATCGATCTGAGCGAGGCCGTTGGGCCAATCAGTGAGCTTGTAGAAGCGCCGGACGCTGTCGATATCAAATCCAACCACCTGAGCATTGGAAAAATGGGTAAACTGTTCATCACTGGCGCGATGATCAAGGTGCCGATGTGTATGAACGACAAGCAAAGGAAGTTTTGCAGGCCCTTCTCCGGGAAGCAGGTGCATCACCGTGTCTGCCAGCGGAACAACTTTTGGATCGGCAATGTCGCCGGTGTCGACTAGTAACGCCTTCGCTGATCCGATCAGAAGATACATGAAAGGCGCCTCGAAGGTCGTGCAAAGATTCTCTCTAAGAATGAATGTTCGGGTGTTGTACTGATGCACCTGAAGAGGCGGTTGCGGATTCTTGGCGCAAGTTGGCGAACCTTCGTTCCAATGAACGTCGATTGATCCAGGAACGAGTTGAGGCCAGGCGGGCGGGGACGTAAGCGGAACCGCGAGAGCCACCAGGACGAAGAAGGTAAGCGGACTCAAGAGCCGCTTGTCAGTGATGCGGTCAGTTTCGCTTGCCATGTGTTACGCCTCCTTAAGCGTGGTCAGCATCGAATCCAGGCTGTGCAGCCACAATTCCACCGCTTGGTCCACGCGCTTGCGGTCGTGAGTAGTACAGAAATCCAGCATGAAGCCTCGCAATCCAGCCAGCACGATGGTAGCGATAGCACGCGCTTGCTCGCATTGATACCGTTCACCTTCGAGCTCGTCAGTCATAAGCTGCAGCCAATTCTGAATGGTGTCGTGCAGAAATGCTTTGTAAAGTCGCGGGTAACGCAGTGCTATGCCGTAAGCCTCAAAGAAAAGACGAAAAAGTGGTTCGGAATCAGGGGCGCTCATGCGCTTCCAAATCGTCAGGTAACCCTGGGTAAAACTGGCTTCTTCAATCCGGCCGTAGGTGACGCGCTGGCCCCGCCTGATCTGTGCAAGAACCTCGATGACCATCTTTTCCTTCGATCCGAAGTGGTAAAGCAGAACACGAGGAGTACATCCAAGTGCTTTGGCTAATGGCCTGAGGGACAGACCCGTCAGACCATGCTTGATGAGATATCGGACGATGGCGTTCCGCAGTTCTTCCGGGCGTTTTTCATTGATGGGGCGACTCATTGACCGGACTCTATCATAAATGACACAGTCGTTACAATAATTCAGGAACAACTGCGATTCGGAATCGCGATGAATTCATGAGTTGGGATTGAATTGTCGGCAAACAGGAAGCAATTCGCGCCGCCAACTGCATTGAGGGGGCTTTGAGCGTAATGGCGATTCATCCCCAGTTGACGCGATTGGCTGGACGGGTGGGGACCCCCGTCCTCCATTGAATCGATCTGCTGTTAGAATTGAAAGGCGATGGTCTTGCCTTTCGTCCGTGATTTGTTCGCGGACGTGGAAAAGTTGCCCGCATTTTTACGTGCGGCCTCCCACCTGCGAGAGGGCACGGGGCGGATACGTGTCTCCGGACTCACTCCCACCGCAAAAGCGCTGCTTCTCGTTCTGCTGCAGAAGAGCGCCGGACGGCCATTCATCGTGGTCGTTTCTGACAACCGCGTGGCCGAAGAGTTAGTTCCGGTCTTGCAGGCGTTTCACGAACTGATCGGCGGGAACGACCCGGATTCCGTAGTCTCGCTGCCGACGCGAGACGTGCTGCCATTTCAGAATCTCTCGCCGCATCCCGAAATTCAGGAAGAGCGCGCGGTCGCGCTTTGGAAAATTGCCACCGGTGCGGTTTCGATTCTGGTTTCGCCAATCGCCGCCACTGCGCTACGTCTCCGTTCCGCGGAGTACTACGCGGATCTGGCGCGAATAGTGCGCCGGGGCGAGACGCTCGATACCGAGCCGCTGCTGCGGCATCTCAATACCGTCGGCTACGCCTCGACTGATGTGGTGGAAATGCCCGGAGAGTACGCCATAAGGGGCGGCATCCTCGATGTTTATTCGCCGGAGGCGGACCGTCCGTTGCGCATCGAATTGTTCGGCGACGAGGTGGAGTCCATCCGCAAGTTCGATCCCGCTAGCCAACGATCGTCCACGCCGGTCGATGAAGCGCTGCTACTTCCACTCACTGAGACTCCAATCAACGACGATCTGCTGGGCGCAATTCATGTGCGCTTATCAGGAAAGCGAATCACCGGAACGGAAGAGGTTGTCGAGCAGGCCGTACGCGCGGGCGGCGTCAGCGTGTTTCCGGGCTGGGAGTTCTATGCGCCAGTGGCCGGCGCGGACCGCACTATCTTTGATTTACTTCCGAACGCGCCTGTGCTAACCGACGAACCGGACAATCTCAAGCAGGAGTTTGATCACACCTGGTCGCGGATCGAAGAGGCACATGAGCGCAGCGAAGTCGGGAACCTGGTGCGCCCGACGGATTTGTATCTTCCTCCCGAGGATTGGTGGCAGAAACTAGACCACCTTCCCGGAGCCTCGATTGAACATCTCGAAATCGCTCGGCCCGACGAAGCCGAGGCGATTTCTTTTCATTCGCAACCGGCCCAGCGCTTTCACGGCGCGGTTCCGGCGATGCTGGAAGAGGTGAAGAAACAGCTGGCAGAGCAGAATCGCGTGCTGATCGCGGTCCCTAATATCGGCGAAGTCGAGCGCCTGGCCGACGTCTTCAGCGAGTACGGGCTTTCGTTTCGCCTGGGCAGCCGCACTCGCGGCGGAGAAAGTTACGCCGACGAAACCGCATATTTCGCCGGCGAAATTCTCACCAGCACACTGGCGAAAGCCTACGTGCCCGACGGCGTCGTCCTGCCGGAAGCTCATCTCGCAATTCTCGGCGCTCGTGACCTGTTCGATGAGTCGGACTCGGTGGTTTCGCGTCCGCAGCGCTCGAAGTCGAAAGTTTCGGCGTTTCTTTCCGACTTCCGCGACCTTCAGGTTGGCGATTACGTAGTTCACGTGGAGCACGGCATTGGGCAGTATCAGGGACTAAAAGAAATTAATCAGGGCGATGGCAATGCCGAGTTCATGCTGCTGGAGTATGCGGAGGGGGCGCGGCTGTATGTGCCGCTGACGCGGCTCGATCTGATTCAGAAATATCGCTCATCGGAAGGCGCCAAGCCTCCGCTGAACCATTTGGGAACAGCAGCGTGGGCCAAGATAAAGGCTCGTGTCCGCAAGGCCATGAAGGACATGACCGACGAGCTGCTCAAACTTTATGCGGAGCGCCAAGCGGCCAAGGGGTTCGCATTCTCGTCTGATAATCAGTGGATGCGCGAGTTCGAAGATGCGTTCGAGTTTACCGAGACCGAAGATCAGGACCTCGCCATTACCGACGTGAAGCGCGACATGGAAGCCTCGCAGCCGATGGACCGGCTGTTGTGCGGCGATGTCGGCTACGGCAAGACGGAAATCGCCATGCGCGCCGCGTTCAAAGCAGTGAACGACAACAAACAGGTCGCCCTGCTTGCGCCGACGACGGTGCTCGCTTTTCAGCACCTCGAAACTTTCAAGCAACGCTTCGCGGCATTTCCGGTCAAGATCGAGATGATCAGCCGCTTTCGCAGCGCGAAGCAACAGAAAGAAATTCTGCAAAAGGTCGAAGCAGGAAAGATCGACATCCTGATCGGCACCCACCGCCTGCTCTCGAAAGATATCAAGTTCACTGACCTCGGGTTGCTGATCGTGGATGAAGAGCAGCGCTTCGGAGTGCGTCACAAAGAACGGCTCAAGCAGATGCGGAAAGAAGTCGACGTTCTCACCATGTCCGCGACGCCCATTCCGCGCACCTTGCACATGTCTTTGGTTGGGATGCGCGATATGAGCGTGATCGAAACGCCGCCCAAAGACCGGATCGCGATCCAGACCGTTGTGGCCAGCTGGGATGAAAAGCTGATCCGGTCTTCGCTCGAGCAGGAACTCGAGCGCGGCGGCCAGGTTTATTTCGTCCACAATCGGGTGGAAAGTATCTGGGAGATCGCGGCAAAGCTGCAGGAAATGGTGCCGCGGGCCCGCATCATCGTGGGGCATGGGCAGATGTCGGAGGGGGAGTTGGAAAAGGTGATGCTGAAGTTCATGCATCACGAAGCCGACATTCTGGTGGCTACGACCATCATCGAGAATGGTCTCGACATCCCGCTATGCAATACGATCGTCATCAATCGAGCCGATCGCTTTGGACTCTCCGAGCTTTACCAGTTGCGGGGACGCGTAGGCCGGTCGAATCGCAGAGCCTATGCGTATCTGCTGATTCCAGCGGACATTGAGCTAACGCCAATTGCGCGGCGACGACTGGCCGCCCTGAAAGAATTTTCCGACCTGGGCGCAGGCTTCAAAATCGCGGCATTGGATTTAGAGCTGCGCGGCGCTGGCAGTCTTCTGGGCGGAGAACAAAGCGGACACATTGAAGCCATCGGCTTTGAGTTGTACACGCAGATGCTCGACCGCGCCGTCCGCGAGATGAAGGGCGAAGCCGCGCCGGGTGAAGCCGAAACCCAACTCAACCTCGGCCTCAATATTCGCATCCCTGTGAACTACATCCCCGAGGAAAACCAGCGGCTGCGAATGTACAAACGGGTTGCCGGAGTCGAAACCGAGCAGCAACTGAGCGATGTGGGCGCTGAACTAGAAGACCGCTACGGCGAACCGCCTGCCGCCGTGCGCAACCTGCTCGATTACGCATCACTCAAACTTCTGGCAGTACAGGTGGGCGTAAACGCAATCGAGCGCAAGCGCGATCTCGTGACCATCAAGTTTCGGCCAAACGCGGTGATCGATCCGGGGAAGCTGGCGCGATTCGTGTCCTCACAGCGGGGCGCGCAATTTACTCCCGACGGAATGTTGAAATTTATCTTGAAGGCGACCGCCGCTGAGGAAGTATTGGACCATCTTGAAAGCTTGCTCGAAAAACTAGCCGCGGAAGTTCCCGAAGCGGCTTCGACCTCGGAAAGAGTCAGCTAGTCCGTCTCACAATCGCGCACGACCGCGCATTTGTCATCCCGAGCGCCGCGAGGGATCTGGGTTCTTGCCTGTGCTACCCATTCGGCGCCTCGAGCAAACACCCAGATCCCTCGCTTTTGCTCGGGATGACAAGCTATAAATGGGATGCGGTGAAGCGGACTCGGACTGCCCCTTCTCGCGTGTTAGTCTCATTTACTCCGAGCTGATGAACGATAGATGACGCCGCAATTCCTGTCACTGCCCACGAATTTCAGCCTGGCCGCCGTCTTCGCCTGGGGCACGAGCGATTTTCTTGGAGGATACGGCGCCCGACGCGCGAATGCGTTCGTGCTTACCGCGATCGCGCATCTCAGCGGCCTGCTGCTCATGACAGGGGTAGCCTTGGCCAGCCATTCGCCATTTCCCTCGCGAACCGCAGTCGGGTGGGCCATGCTAGGAGGATTGTCTGGAGGCGGCGCACTGGCCATTTTCTATCGTGCGCTGGCCAGGGGAAGAATGGGCCTGACCGCCCCAGTGGCGGCGGTGCTGGGGGCCGCGATTCCGACCGTGTTCGGAATGTTCCGCGAAGGCCTGCCACAAGCAGCTCAAGGTGTCGGCTTCGTGCTGGCTGCGACCGGCATCTGGCTGATTTCGCGCAGTGAAGACGGTAGCGCTCCCCAGGGCATTGCCATGGCCGCACTCGCAGGCATCGGCTTCGCCGGATTCTATCTCTGCGTCAAGCAGGCCGGGGACGCGTCAGCACTTTGGATTGCTGCTACATCGAAGGTGGCGTCCTTCACCCTGACTGGCTCGATCGTTCTGATCGGGCGCGGTCGTCGCGAGATTGACCGTCGGGGCATCACTTTGGGCGCTCTGGCAGGTTGCCTCGACGTCATTGGCAGCGTGCTCTTCATTCGCGCCAGCCAGACTGGCCGGCTCGATGCTGCCGTAGTGCTGAGCTCACTTTATCCCGCGGTTACCGTATTGCTCGCCCGCTTCATCCTGAAAGAACACTTTACTCGTTGGAAAGCCCTGGGCATGGTCGCGGCGCTGTTGGCGGTGCCCATGATCGCGTGGCGATGAAGAAAATTCTGCCTGCGGATTAACGTTGATGGTTCTAGAAGACTGGAAAGATGTGATCCATGTAATCAGCAGCGATCCGTGACTGTTCTTGCTGTTACCATCTTGCTCGTGCCCCTCGTTGAAATCCGCAATCTGACTAAGATCTTTCCCTTGGGCGAATCCATCTTTGGCGGGGGCGCAAGAGGCGAAGTTCGCGCCGTCGATGATGTATCGCTCGATATTCAGCCCGGAGAAACCCTGGGACTGGTGGGCGAGTCGGGATCAGGCAAAAGCACACTGGGTCGGTTGGTACTGCGGCTGATTGAGCCGACCTCGGGCTCGATTGTGTTCGAAGGCCGTGATCTGCTCGCGGCTGGTCGCGGCGAGATCCGCCACCTGCGCCGCGACATGCAAATCATCTTTCAGGATCCTTTTGGCTCACTCGATCCCCGCATGCGAGTGGAGGATGTCATTGCCGAGCCGTTGCTTATCCACGAACGCACGGGTACTTCGGTACGGCGGGCGAAAGTTGCCGAATTGCTTCGCGCAGTCGGCCTCGACCAGTCTGCTATGCACCGCTTCCCCCACGAATTCAGCGGAGGGCAGCGGCAGCGAATCGGAATCGCGCGAGCCCTGGCGCTGCGTCCAAAGTTCATTGTGGCCGACGAACCGGTATCTGCTCTCGATGTCAGCGTGGGCGCACAGATCGTCAATCTCATGGTTCAATTGCAACGCGAGTTCGGCTTGACCTATCTCTTCATCTCCCACTCGATGCCGGCAGTGCGCTATCTGGCCACTCGCATTGCCGTAATGTATCGGGGGAAGATCGTCGAGACCGGCCTGACTGAACAAATTACAGGACGGCCGAGGCACGCTTATACCCGTAGCCTGCTCGAAGCAACTCCGGAAGTGACTGCCTGAGCTAACGGAGGGCAGAAGCCTCGCTCCTCCCGCCATAGGGGGATGCCGCGCCTAGATGGATAACTGGCGAGTGGCGAGTCTGCCTGCTACCATTTCAGCAATGCCGCTTCGCAGGCCGACGAGGAAAAATAGACGGAGAGCGCGTCAAGTTGGCGCAGGTGTCGCCCACGTTCGTGACCGGCGTGCTGAGTTGGTCATTATCACAGGGATGAGCGGCTCGGGGAAAGCCTCGGTGCTGAAGGCTTTCGAGGACCTGGGTTACTACTGCGTGGACAATTTGCCGGTGGGGCTGATTCCGCAATTCGCCGAGTTGGCGGGGCAGTCTTCTGAGATCGAGCGCACGGCTCTGGTGGTCGATGTGCGCGAGGGCACGCAACTGGAGTCGCTGCCAGAGATTGTGAAATCGGTGCGCCGGATCCTGCCTACCAAAATGATTTTTCTGGAAGCGGAGGACTCCGTGCTGTTGCGCCGCTTCAGTGAGACGCGGCGGCCGCATCCTCTGGGCACAAATACCACGGTGAAGGCGTCGCTGGCGGCCGAGCGCAGGCACCTGCGGGCGATTCGTGCGATTGCCGACCTGGTCATTGACACCTCGAAGTTCAACGTCCATGAGCTGCGAGCCCACATCACGGAGCGTTTCCAGAAGCAGGAAGCGGGCAACAATATTCTGGTTTCGTGCGTGAGTTTCGGCTTCCGGCACGGGGTTCCGGAGGACGCGGATCTGGTGTTTGACGTTCGCTTTCTGCCCAATCCTCATTTCGTGCCGGAGTTTCGTCCGCTGACCGGTCGCGATCCCAAGGTAGCCAAGTATATTCGGTCGTTCCCCCAGACCAAGGAATTCATCAGCCGGATTTCCAAGCTGCTGGTTTATCTGTTGCCCCATTACATTCGGGAAGGTAAGAGTTATCTGACGATTTCGTTTGGTTGCACGGGTGGGCAGCATCGCTCGGTGATGATTGCGGAGGACGTCAGCAAACATTTGCGCAAGGCCGGGTACCGGGTGAAGGTAGTGCATCGGGATAGTCCTGGGTAGTGGTCGGTAGTCGTGGTTTGGTCGTTGATCAAGATCAACCCAAGGTCCCTCGACTCCGCCCGGGATGACAGGGTATAACGGGTCCAACGAGGGACGACCAAAGATCAACGGCTGAAGTAGAATGAGGGCTTGCGACGCATGCTGATTTCATCGGTAGCAGGCCGGGTCTGGCCGCGCACTGGGAGCTTCCGATGCGGCAACTGACACGCCTCATACGATATGTGGCGCCTTACTGGTGGCCGGTGGGGGCGTCCGTACTGTTGATGGCAGCGGTGGGATTGCTCGACGCTTTCCGCCTGCTGCTCATCGGGCCGATTTTTGATCGGGTTCTGAACCCGGGTTCTCAGTCCCGCGAGATGCAACTGTTCACGATTCCGGGAAGCGGGCATCCCATCTACCTGCAGGAGTTCGTTCCTTCGCACTTTCAGAATCCGTGGACGGTGGTGGCGTTTGCCTTGGTGGCGGCGACGGTGTTGAAGGGAATTTGTGATTATGCGGGCACGTACCTGGTGAACTACGCCGGGTTCGGCATGATTACTGATTTGCGCAACGATCTTTACGATTCCATTTTGCAGCGCTCGGCGGCATTCTTTTACAAGCACACCACGGGGACTCTGGTTTCAACCATTGTGAACGATGTGGAGCGGGTGCAGTATGCCATGTCGAGCGTGCTGGCCGAGTTTCTGCAGCAATTCTTTACCTTCATTTTTACAGCGTTGGTCGTGGTCGCGCTGGGCAGGCAGTTTGCCTGGGTGCTGGTCCTGTTCGTGCCAGTGATCATTTTTTCGGCGGGAAGAATTGGGCGGCGGGTACGGCATACGACGCGGCGTGGCCAGGACAAACTGGCCGACATTCAGAATATTCTGCACGAAACCATTACCGGCAACCGGATCGTGAAAGCGTTCAGCATGGAGCGCTGGGAGATTGCGCGCTTTCGCGACGCCGCACAACGACTATTTCGCGCGAACCTGCGTTCCGTGGCTGCGGTCGCGATCAGTTCGCCTTTGATGGATATTTTTGGCGCGATCGCGATTGCGCTGCTTCTGCTCTTGGGCCGTGAACAGATCAATCATCACGTTTTTTCCTCCGGCACTTTTCTGGCGTTTATCGTGGCTGTATTCAAACTGTATGATCCGGTGAGAAAGTTTGCCTTGTTCAATAATAATTTTCAGCAGGCGTTGGGGGCGTCTTCCGAGATTTTCAAGTTTATGGATACGGATGACGATGTAAAAGAGAAGCCCGGAGCCCGCTCACTGCCGCCGTTTTCACGCAGTATTCAGTTTGAGAACGTTTGTTTCGCTTACGAGTCGAGGAGCGAGTCCGAGGGGGGAGAAGGACGCGAGATTTTGCGCGATATCAATCTCGAAGTTCACGCGGGGGAGGTGCTGGCGGTGGTGGGATCGAGCGGAGCGGGCAAGAGCACGCTGGTGCATTTGATTCCCCGTTTCTTCGATGTAACCTCTGGCAAACTGACCATTGACGGCCGCGATGTGCGCGATACCACGTTGGCCTCGTTGCGTTCGCAGGTTGGAGTAGTCGCGCAAGACACAGTGTTGTTCAACGACACCGTACGCAACAACATTGCCTACGGACAGCCAGGCGTCCCACAGAAAGCAGTGGAGGCGGCGGCTCGTGCTGCCCTCGCACATGACTTTATTATGGACCTGCCAAACGGCTATGAGACCGTGATTGGTGAGCGCGGGGTGCGGCTATCGGGGGGAGAGCGCCAGCGCATCGCCATCGCACGGGCGCTGCTGAAGAACGCTCCCATTCTGATTCTGGATGAAGCCACGTCGGCGTTGGATAGCGAATCGGAGGCGCTGGTGCAGTCGGCGCTGCAGAATCTGATGATTGGACGCACCGTGGTGGTGATTGCTCATCGGCTTTCGACGGTGAGGCGCGCGGATCGAATTGTGGTGCTGGAGAATGGGACGACTGCGGATATTGGGCCGCACGAGGAATTGATGAAGAAGTTGGGTACGTATCGGCGGTTATACGAATTGCAATTTGCGGAAGTGGAACCGCTGAGGCCGGAAGTGCATGCAGAGTGAGAATCCCCGCCCTGTCGCAAAGAACGCGACAAGGACGGGGCACCCGTTTCTGAATAGGGGTTCTTCGACTTCAGGATGACGAGCTAGAAATAGATGTCGATCCGCTCCATGACCGGGTTCGCGCAGGTGAAAGGCCAGGTCAACGGCCAGTTCGGCTTCACGTTGTCGCTTAAGTCGGTGAATCATCGGTTTCTTGATATTCATTTCCGCATGCCATCCGACAGCGACGATCTGGAGATGAAGCTGCGCCGGCGACTGAAGGAGAAAATGGCTCGCGGCCATGTGGAGTTGACCCTGAATATAGAACGCAGCGTAAGCGAAGGCTTTTCGCTCAACCGCGAACTCGTGGGTGGTTACATTCAGGCATTTCGCGGCGCGGCGGCGGAATTCGGGTTGGCAGCGGAACCCGATCTCAACGCAATTCTTCGCATACCAGGCGCGCTCGAATCCGCAGCGTTGCCGGCTCACGATGGATTGGAGGCTGCGGTTCTCTCCAAGATGGAAGAGGCGATGGCCCGGTTGAATCAAATGCGCGAGGAAGAAGGGCGGGGCACGGAGCGCGAGTTGCGAGAACGCATGAAGCATGTACAGCAGGCGCGGGAAGGGGTGGGGAAGCATCGCGGTGCCGTTTTGCAAACTTACGCCGAGCGTCTGAGGACACGCTTGCAAGAGTTGATCGGGTCGCAGATTGAACCGGAACGCATTCTGCAGGAAGCGGCGCTGCTGGTGGATCGCAGCGACATTCAGGAAGAATTGGTGCGGCTCGATCAACACGTGAAACACCTTCTGGGCCTGCTCGATGAAGGTGGCGAAGTCGGCAAGAAGCTGGATTTCCTGCTGCAAGAGATGAACCGGGAAGCGAATACTTTGCTTTCCAAAACTTCGGGCTTGGCGGGCGAGGCCATGAAAATCACGGAACTTGGGTTATCCATGAAAGCTGACATCGAAAAGGCGCGCGAGCAGGTGCAGAATCTCGAATGACCACGGTCTACATTATTTCGGCGCCTTCGGGCTCGGGCAAGTCGACGCTGGTGGATAAAGTTCGGGAGATCGTTTCCGGACTGGACTTCTCCGTGTCGTACACCACACGTCCGCCACGGGGCAATGAGCAGAATGGGCTGGAATACTACTTCGTGCCGCGCTCCGAGTTCGAAGAAATGGTCCGGAAGGATGAGTTTCTGGAGCATGCGGATGTATTTGGCTATTGCTACGGCACGGCGAAGCGGTTTCTGCGGCAGGCTGAACGGAACGGGCGTGACTTGCTGCTCGACATCGATGTGCAGGGCGCGGAGCAGATCAAGCGCCAGCTTCCCCAAGCGGTGAGTATCTTTATCATGCCGCCGGATCGCAAGATTCTGGAGTTGCGTTTGCGCAAGCGTAGTCTGGACGCGAAAGAAGTCATCCAACGCCGGTTGGTCACGGCCAGTCGTGAGATTGAGAATTACGAGAAATACGACTATATTCTGGTTAACGACCGTCTGGATGAATCCATTGAAGCGCTGACGGCGATCCTGCTTGCGGAACGTCTGAAGCGCTCGGGAATTCACGGATCAGCCGACGATGCAGAAACGCTGGCCAAGGCCGAAGGTTGCCGCTTGAGCAACATCCGGGAACGTCTGCAGCCGATCTTAGCTTCGTTTGCGACCGCAGCGACTTCGGGCGGACGCTAGCACAGGGGAGAACACAATGAAGTTGATTGAAGGGTTCGACAGCAACTATCGATACATTCTGGTAGCAGCTCGCCGCGCACGACAATTGCAAGGCGGTGCGCCCCCGGTCATCGAAACGCACTCCCGCAAACCCTGCCGCATTGCGCAGGACGAAATCAAAGCTGGCAAGGTGAAATGGGTGATTCCGGAAACGCCCAAGTCGCCAGTCGAAGTCGTCAGCGAAATGCTCGACAAGGCCCTGGGCCAAGAATAAGGCTTGCAATTGCCGGCTGCCGATGGAGCAGGCTTCGACTCGGAGCCATTGGCGTTGGCAATTGACCATCGGAAATTATGAAGATCGCTCTGGGCGTCAGCGGCGGCATTGCGGCGTATAAGGCCGCGGAAATTGTCCGCCTGCTGCAAGATCGCGGCGTTCGCGTGCAGGTCATCATGACTCACGCCGCCCAGGAATTCATTCGACCTCTCACCTTTGCGGCACTCTCTGGGGAGAAAGTTATAACCGACATGTTTGGAGCGGGTGCTGATGACTCGCCGAATATTGATTCTGCGGTCGAGCATATTGCCATAGCACAATCCATCGATGCGCTTCTGGTCGCACCGGCGACCGCGGATGTTCTTGCCAAGTTCGCGCAAGGCATCGCCAGCGACTTTCTGAGCACACTTTATCTCGCGACCACAGCGCCGGTCGTGGTTGCGCCGGCCATGAATGTCAACATGTGGGACCATCCGGCGACACAGGCGAATCTCGAGATCTTGAAAAAGCGTGGGGTGAGAATCGTGGAACCGGGCACGGGATATTTGGCCTGCGGCATGACAGGTCCGGGACGCTTGGCGGAGAACGAAGCGATTGTCGCGTCGACGCTTGAAGCGCTTGGGGCGTCACAGGAATTGGCGGGAGAAACGGTTTTGATCACGGCCGGACCCACGCGAGAGAAGATTGATCCGGTTCGATACCTTTCCAATCGTTCCAGTGGCCGCATGGGATACGCATTGGCCGAAGCCGCGCTGCGCCGCGGAGCGCGGGTGTTGCTGGTGAGCGGACCAACCGCGTTTACGCCGCCAGGCGCGGCCGAAGTTACGCGGGTGGAATCCGCGGAAGAGATGAGACAAGCGGTTTTGAAGTTGTTGCCGCAGGCGACGATGGTTATCAAGACGGCTGCGGTTTCTGACTATCGCCCAAAGTCTCCGGCATCGCAAAAAATCAAGCGTAGCGGGCCGATGACGCTTGAGCTGGAGCCTACGGCAGACATTCTGGGTGAGGTCGTGCGCCACAAGCAATCGCAGTTGATCATCGGCTTTGCCGCCGAAACCCAGAATGCGCTGGAGAACGCGCGCAAGAAATTGGCCGCGAAGTCGCTCGACGCCATCGTGGTGAATGACGTTTCGCGCGAAGGTGTGGGCTTTGACTCGGATCGAAATGCGGTCACAATCATCACGCAGCACGAAGTCGTAGAAGTGCCGGAAACTACCAAGTGGGAAGTCGCGCAACGTGTGCTTGATCAAGTTGCGCGGCTGCGGGATCCACAAAACGCCCCAGCAAAGATTGGGAAATAGCGAATGGCTGGCGTGCTCGATCCGCAACTCAAGCGCGCTTTGGCGGAACGTATCCGTTACTACAACGAGTTAGGTGTTTACGATTTTTACCGACGTGAATCAGCTCCCGCCACAACACCAGATGCCGTAATTCTTGAAGACCCAGAAATCCCAGAACAGCGAGAGGACATGAGCCCGAGGACCAAGGCGGTGGTTGCGCTGCCGGTATTGCAGGTAGAAGACTCGTTCGCGGTGGCGAACTCGAAGCCCGAATCGGGGGTGAATGATCCTGTTCGGGCGTTGAAGCTCATTCGAGAAGATCTTGGCGATTGCACGCGCTGCCGCCTGAGCAAACAGGGACGCAAGCAAATCGTCTTCGGGGTGGGCAACCCCGAAGCTGAGCTTATGTTTATTGGAGAAGCTCCGGGCGCGGATGAAGACCAGCAGGGCGAGCCTTTCGTCGGCCGCGCTGGACAGTTGCTGAACAATATGATCAAGGCCATGGGCCTGAGGCGTGAGGATGTTTACATCGCGAACATTATCAAGTGCCGTCCGCCGGGAAATCGCACGCCGGAGCGAGACGAGTGCGAAACCTGCTCTCCATTCCTGATGCGGCAGATCGCGACTATCAAGCCGAAGGCGATTGTGGCTTTGGGAGCGGTCGCGGCAAAAACTCTTTTGGCCATCAACGCACCCATGTCCGAGTTTCGCGGACGCTGGTTCGATTTCCGTGGCACCAAACTCGCAGTCACTTACCATCCCGCGTTTTTGCTGCGCGATCCGCGTCAGAAGAAAGAGACGTGGAGAGATCTGCAGATGGTGATGAAGGAATTGGGCATGGCGATACCGGCCAAGGGCGTCGAGTAAAGTCTAGATTTTCGCGTTAAGCACGGGCGAGGAAGCGGCGCCTATAGTCATACACGAAATGGCGCGGCCAAAAGCCTCGCTGGCAGCATCACGACTGCCCACACCAGCCTTAATGCCCCCTCGACTGCAATTCCGACGATTCGAAACGGCAGAAGGAACAACCACACCAGCGGATAAAGCACCAGCGCGAGAAGGGCCAGAGGCCAGCACAACACGAACAGCAGGCACCAGAGCAGGAAAGTGAACATGACGGACCCTCCTCGTCCCATAGTCTAATTTACGAAAATTCGTGCGAAAAAGTTTGGGTTCCTTCCCTATTTATGGGCGGGATTACCTTTCCGGGTGAACGGCTGAGGGTAAGCGTCTGGCAGGTGTCGAGAACCAGGTCTCGAATAAAGAAAAGACGGGCGGTTCGCCCGTCTTCCTGAGAGCTGATGGCTGACAGCTCAGTTGATGTCGAACTGCTCCTGGTGCAGGGCTGGGTCGCTTTTCACGATTACGGTGCGCTTGGTGAGTTCTTCCATCTCGGTTAGCGCTTTGCCGTTGTTGCCCTTGAGCGCTTTGGCGACCTCGGGATTTACCCGCAGCATCACGTCGGCGTGATCGAGGTGCTTGGCCATCTTGCGCATTTCTACGTAGATGTCGTTGCACACCGTGATCACGGATTTCACGTAGCCCGTTGCCTCACAATAGGGGCATGGCGAACCGATGGTGCGTTCGAGCGATTGCTTGACGCGTTTTCTGGTTATTGCAACTAATCCAAAGTCGTTGAACTGCAAAACTTTCGACGGGGCGCGGTCGCTGCGCAGCGCTTCTTCGAGCGCTTGCATGACTTTTTGCCGGTTGCGGCGTTCGTCCATGTCGATGAAGTCGATGATGATGATGCCGCCGAGATCGCGCAGGCGAATCTGGCGCACAATTTCCTTGATGGCATCGACGTTGGTTTTGACGATGGTGTCTTCGAGGCGAGCGGTCTTTCCGACATACTTGCCGGTGTTGACGTCGATCGCGACCAATGCTTCGGTTTGATTGATGACGATGTAGCCGCCACTCTTCAGCCACACTTTCGATTTGAGAGCTTTGTTGATTTCATCGTTCAATCCGAACTGCTCGAATAGCGGGACTTCTTTGCTGTACAGCTTGACGCGCCGCACTAATGCAGGCTGAAAGCGGTTGGCAAAGCGCAGGACGCGTTCATATTCCTGTTCGGTGTCGACCCAGATGGCGGTGAAGTCCGACGTGACCTGATCGCGCAACACGCGCTCGACTACATTCAAATCGTGATAGATCAGGGTTGGGCCTTTGCCGTTATCGGCGCGGGTTTTGATTTCGGACCACAGATTCTTCAGGAAGCGAATGTCAGCACGCAGCTCTTCTTCGGACGCACCTTGCGCGGCAGTGCGGACGATGAAGCCACCGTGCCCGTTTTCGCGCTCGCTGATGATGATGCGCTTCAGGCGCTGCCGCTCTTCTTCCGAAGAAATCTTTCGCGACACGCCGGTGTGATTGACCGTGGGCATGTAGACCAGAAAGCGCCCGGGCAAAGCGATGTGACTGGTAATGCGAGCGCCTTTTTTGCCAATGGGCTCTTTGGCGATCTGCACCAGAATTTCCTGACCTTCTTTGAGTAGTTCGGTGATCAACGGAACATTCTGCGGTTCGTGACGGCGAAAGCGTCGCCCACCCCCGCTGCGGCGTCCACGCTGACCGCGCCTGGGATCGAACGCCGGACGCGGAGCACGCTGGGTGTATGCTGCCGTCCCCGCCGGAGCACGAACTTCGACTCTCGCGTCGACCGTGCCGTCGCCGCGGGCTTCGGCATCGAGAAGAGCTTCGGCCTCGGCCTGGGCTTCCTCAAGCTCCGCTTCCTCAGCTTCTTTTTCTTCCTGCTCCGCAACCGCCTCGTCGACTTCGATCTGCACTTCGCCCGAAGGATTCTCGTCGATGCCGCCTTCAATGACAAACGGTTCCGGAGCCTTGGTTTCGCTGATAATTTGCCCAGCCTCGCCGGACGCTGCGATTTGCGGCACTGAGGGCTCGCGATAATCCCCGGCTTCGCGAGTCTCTTCTTCCAGTTCTTCTTCCTCGAAAGCTGCGTCCAGGTCAAGTTCTTCGACGTAAGCGGTGAGGTCGGCCTCATCCTCTTCGATCAGTTCTTCTTCGATCGTGCCCTCGGCGGCCTCGGAGACCCGAATCTTATCCGAAGGTTCGGGGACGCCAACCGATTGCTTATCGCGGTTTTCTTCGTGAATCTCCGGCTGTTCGGGCGCTCCGCCAAACACCGCCGCCACATTCATTTCGTGCAAACGCTTTTGCTCGCGATCCCATTCGGACGACCCGACTTGAGCATTCGCGGCCGCTCCTCGGGCCTGGTCTTGAGGTTCGTGATCGGAAGTCTGCGGTTCGACTTCCGGCTTGGCGAACAACGGCTCATCCTCGGGGAATGCCGCGATAATTGGCGCGGGTGCGGCAGAATTCGGTGAGGCCTGCCTTGACTCCAAACGCGGCTGAGCCTGTGCCAGACGCTGATATTTCGAGATCGACTCTCCCGGCAACAGGATCGGCTGGTAGCCCGGCGGAGGACCGTATTCGGAGCGGTCACTTCTTTCGGGGCGGTCTGTCCTTTCGGGACGATCGCTTCTTTCCGGCCGATCCGTGCGCGGCGTTTCTGAAGTTGGCCGGGCAAACTTGGATTCCGGCATGCGCTCGCCGCGGCGTCCACGGCGGCGACGACTGCGCCAGTCCCCGCGTCCACGGCTTTCACCGCCATTGGACCGTTCCCGATTTTCTCCCGGCTGTGCGTTTGGTTCCGCGCGTTCCTGGGGTTCGGGAATCGGTTCGCTAGCGGACACGATGCTTGTGGCCTCGCTTTCTGAAGGCCGAGTCTCGGTCCGCGCCGGCGATTGATAAGGTTGAGCTGGAGCCAGGTTGGTGGGAATTTCCTCGACTTCATCTTCGTCTTGCAACTCCATGAAGTCGGAAACGTAGAGGAACGCGTCGCGCTCCAGGCCGATATCCACGAATGCGGATTGCATGCCCGGCAGCACGCGGGTTACGCGGCCTTTATAAATGGAACCAGCCAGGGTGTATTCGTTCTCACGCTCAAGGTAGATTTCGGCGAGTTGATCGTCTTCCACCAGCCCCACTTTGGTTTCGTGAGGGGTGGTGGACACAAATAGTTCTTTCGTCATACGGACTCCGGTTCTGCGCCGTCAAGCGGCCGCAGATTTCACCGGAACATAGGCAGGGACAAGCCGGGAGGATGGAGCGATGCGATGTCCGCCCCGCGTAAGGGACGGCTGGGGCTACGGAGTTTTCTCCGGGGCCGGACTCGTGGTACAAGCTTGGAAATCTTTCGCACTGATCGCATTACGCCTGCCTAAGGTTTGTGACCGCTCTCACAAAAACCCTCTCAGGTCTTTGGGGGGGCCGTTACCCGCCTGGCAGCGCTTTAGCTTCAATCCTGCCCGGCCGTCACTGCTGTTGGCCGGTGAGTGCCCTCTTTACGCGAGGGCGATCGTAATCTTGTTTTGAGCCGCAAATGGCAAGCGCGGCAACTCTCCTTGCCTTCTTCCCCTGCTTTAGTTCACGAAGCGGCGCATCCGAACATTCATCACAATGCCCAGCGCCAGAAACATAAACAGGACGGAAGACCCGCCATAACTCATTAAAGGCAAAGGTATTCCGGTGACCGGCATAAAACCGACCACCATGCCGACGTTGACCAGGATGTGGAAGCTAAGCACAGCCACCACTCCCATCACCACGAATGTCCCGGCGCGGTCGGGCGCCGTTTGTGCGTTCTGGGTCAACCGCATCAGCACAATAAAGTATAACAGCATTACGGTTAGTGCGCCCACAAATCCATGCTCCTCGGCAAAAGCCGCAAAGATGAAGTCGGTTTGCGGGACAGGCAAGAACGCCAGGTGGGTCTGGGAGCCCGCAGTGCTGCCCCAGAGCCCTCCTGAACCTACCGCGATGAGAGATTGAATCACTTGATACCCCGAGCCTTGGCTATCTGCCTCGGGCTGCATAAAACTGGTCAGCCGGTCGCGCTGATAGGGCTTCAACACGTGGAATGCCAGCGGCATCATGAGCCCCGCCAGCACGACTACGGTCAGAGCCTGCTTCCACCGAACCCCACCCAAGAAGAGACCCATGATCGCAATCGGGATGTAGGTCAGCGCGGTCCCTAAGTCCGGCTGAGCCAGCACCAAAAGCATGGGAACGCCCACGATCGCCCCAGCCTTAATGAAGTCAGGCCAGGAAAGTTCCCGCTGGTGCAGGTCGGCAAAGTATTTTGCCACGGCCAGAATCAGGATGAGCTTGACCCACTCGGATGGCTGGAAATGTCCACCGCCGGGCATCTTGATCCAACGGCGCGCGCCCAGATATTTCTGCCCGAAGATCAGTACCGTCAGCAACGAGGCGATGGAGGCGATGTACATCCAATGAACCGCATCGAGCAGTTTCTGATAGTTGATGAAACTCATCAGAAACATGCCCCCGATTCCGCCACTGATCCAGTAAAGCTGCTTGATGTGTGCTCCAGCGAACTTGGTATGCGCAGTGGCGCTGCGGATCTCCAGCACGCCCAGCCCGCAAATCAGCAGGACAAAGATGAACAGCAGCCAGTCAAAATCGCGGAATGAAATATAGCGTGACATCAGTCGTTAGTCGTTGGTCTCTGGTCGGCGGCCTCAAAATAAAACTATCGTCTTGAGCGGAGCGCGATCGGTCGCTAGCGACCGATCATGTGTAGTCGAAAGACCCCGCGTCAGCCAGTCGGGCTGCAATGTTCAAGGGAATTCTGCTCACTACCGCACCCCTGGCGCCGCTACCGCCAACGGCACTCGCGTCCTGGGAACATCGATCCAGAACCTGCCGCCGTGCAAGACATCGTGTTCTGAATCGTCGCGGCTGGCCGAATTCCATACGGCTCCGATTTCCACTTTATTGTTGCCTTCCGCGACTTTGGTGGGCTGGCGCCGCTCTTTCTCGACATATGCTTTGACCACTTGTGCGGCAATCCGCGCCGCGAACTGCCCGTGCTCTCCGCCCTCGAACAGGACGGCCACCACAATCTCAGGGTTCCTTCGCGGCGTTACCCCCACGAACCAGGCATTGTCCTTGTACTTTGACTTGCCATTGGCTGTCTTGGCCTTGAGTGCGTTGCTGACCGTTTGCGCACTTCCCGTCTTGCCGGCGAAATCAATTCCCTGCAGATGCGCGCTACCCGCCGTGCCCAGCGGCGTTGGAACGTTCGACATGGCGTCGGTAATGATCTCCCAGTTCTTGGGATCGATTGGGATCTTTACCTGACTCGGTACATCCGAGGCAGGAATTACATTCGGCGGCAAATCGCTCGGGTTGGTCACATGCGGCCGCACCATCAGACCTCCGCTCGCGATCGCGCCAATCGCCCGCGCCAACTGAATCGGAGTGACCGCCACTGCCCCTTGGCCAATGCCCACCGAAATCGTCTCGCCCGCATACCATTTCTGTTTGAAATTCCGAATCTTCCATTCTTCCGACGGCATGACTCCGCTGGCTTCCTGCGGCAGGTCGATGCCGGTCTTCTGTCCAAGGCCGAACATGGTCGCGTATTTTGCAATGCGCTCAATGCCGAGTTTCTCGGCCAGCGTATAAAAGAAAACGTCGCAGGACTGGTAAATTGCCTTGCTGATTTCCACCATGCCGTGGGTGCGATGCTCCGCGCTTATCCAGCACTTGAAATAGCGCCCGTAGAATGTGGCGCCGCCGTTACAGATCACATGCATATCTTGCGCGATATTTTCCTGCAGGCCGGCGGTTGCCATAATAATTTTGAAAGTCGATCCGGGTGCGAGTTGAGCCTGGATGGCTTTGTTCAGCAAGGGATGTTCGTCGTCGTTCACCAGTTTGCTCCACTGATCACGCGACACCCGCACCGCAAAATCATTGGGATCAAAGGTCGGACGGCTCACCATGGCCAGAATCTCTCCGTTGCGCGGGTCCATGGCTACGATCGCCCCGTTCTTGTCACCAAGAGCCTCTTCAGCCGCGATTTGCAGATCAAGATCGACCGTCAGTTTGAGCTGTTTGCCAGGTTCGGCCGGAGTTTCGTCCAGGCGCTGAACTTCTCTTCCACGGCTGTTCACCACCGCTCGCCGTTGCCCGTTTTTACCCATTAGGATTTGGTTATATTGCAGCTCCACTCCTGATTTACCTACTACGTCGCCGGGATTGTAAAACTCCCAGCGCGGCTGGTTCAGCATCTCCTCGCTGACTTCGCCCACGTAGCCGATAAGGTGGGCCATGAATCCATTGCGGGGATAAAGCCGCCGGTGCGCCATAATCGTATCGAGTTCGGGCAGTTCGTTGCGATGCGACTCGATGAAGGCCAACTCATCGGGCGTGATGTCGTCTTTCAGATAGATGGGCTGATATTGCGGCATCGAGGCGAAGTGCCGGATGCGCTCCCTGGTCTCTTTTGGATCAAGGTGTAGCCCTTGGGAAATGAGATCCGCATCTGCCAGAAGATCGCGCGAGGAATCGCGCAGCAACAACGCGGTAAATGAAGGATAGTTGTCCACGATGATGCGCCCTTCGCGATCCAGAATTTTGCCGCGCGGGGCAAGGATTGGCACATTGCGGACCCGATTCTTTTCCGCCAGCGACGCGTAAAAGTCGCTCTGCACCACCTGCAGCCGCCATAATCCGTAGGCCAGGATCATGAAAATGCCCAGGATAATGTACTGCACCGCGGTGAGGCGGATCTGCGATACTTTTTCGTCGCGGCCGAACATCCGGTGTCAGGCTTGGGACATCAGGCTTCGGGCTTCTGGTACACGCCACCGAACTGATTCCATGCTGACTGAGTCCTTTCGAAGATGAGTTTATTGTAATCCGCCCGGCTCAAGATTGCGTTGCACTTTCGGGTAACGGAAGGGCATAGACGGCAGGAGAAACCGCCAACCCGCGGTCTGAAGCCATGACTCAAGTCCTCTGCTTGAATCGATCCAGTAACGCGAAGAGGGCGACGGCCAAAAGGGCGTTGGCCAGCGCCGAGCCTAGCTCGCGCGGCCAGCTCCACTGCAGAGTAAGCCCCACCAATCCCCGGGCAATGGTGAAGTAGACGATCTCGTGCACTACGTAGAAAAAGAGAACAACCAGAAACCGCGATCCGGCATTTTCCACGTCTAGCTTGACGCCCAGCGACGACGCCCCGTATCCCACAACGGTTTTCGCGATCCCATACAAGCCTAAAGGATGGCCGGTTAGCGAATCCTGCAACAAGCCGATGGCTGCGCCGGTCAGCAATCCGGCGACCGGACTGCGCCGCGCCACGGCAAAGAAAATCACTACCAGCAGCGGCAAATCAAAGATGGAAAAGAATTGAAATCGCAGCGGGACAAATGCTTGCAGGAAGACGGCGACCAGCGGAATCAGAATGGCGGCCGGAAGACTGAACCGGTAAACTTCGACTTGCTCATTCGATGTATAAGTGATGGGCACGCTATTGAGGCGAATCCTGTGGCGGCTGAACCACGGCCGGCTCCGACGGTTGATTTGGTTTCTCTTGCGCTGGCTCTGCTTGGTGGATCGGTGCGGCCGGCCCGTTGTCGGTTGCGTCACTGGGCACTTTCACGGCCGGAGCAGCGGGCTTCTTCTGCGTTGCCGGCTTGACAGCGGAAGGATTGTCGCTCAGCTTAGTCGCCCCAGATGCACTCCCGGAATTATTCGCGCCCACGGAGTCCACGCGAGCATGGCTCGTCCCGGTCAGCTTCGTCGTCGTGGCCGCGCCCGGCGTTTCCTGGGCGTTGGGTGCAGGGAAAATCTTCAATCCGCTGGTGGGCGGAGGCGGCTTATTGGGATCATCCGCCGGCCGGTCGGGAACCGAAGGCAAACGCTGGGCCAGAATATCCGCCGCTCGCATCGGGGATGCTCCTTCGGCTAAGGCGGGTTCCTTCGCTTCCTGCTGCGTGATGACCAGAACTTCTTCCAAACGGCTCAAGTCGACGGCCGGCTTCACCCGGATATTCAGAAAGAGTTCGGGGCCCGGCGAAACCTTAGTCACCGTGCCCACGGGCAAACCCTTGGGAAAAATCTGATCGCCTCCGCTGGTTACGACCCGTTCGCCCGGTAGCACGGTTTCATCCGACATCACTTTTTCCAGTACCACCTGGCCGAGCGCGGTTCCGCGCAGAACGCCTTGCAGCCGCGATTTCTCCAGAATCGCTCCCACCCCGCTGGTCTGATCGTTGACCAGCAATACCTGCGAGGTGCTCCCGAAGACACGCAGCACTTTGCCGACAACACCGTCGGCGGTGATGACCGCCATATCCTGCTTGATTCCGTCGCGCGAGCCTTTGTCGATATAAATCGATCGCGACTGCTCGCTGCCGCTCGATCCGATCACCTGAGCGGCCAGCGTCTTGGAAATAAATTGTTCCTTGAAGCCGAGCAGTGTCTGCAGGCGGCGAGCCTGCTCCGCATCCTGACTGAGCCGAACCTGTTCGATGCGCAGGCGCTCGATCTGCAGCTTCAGATCACGATTCTCCTGGCGCACGCCCCGCAGATAGAAATAGTTATGCCAGAGATTGCCGACGCTGCTTTGAAACCAGACGATGCCCTTTTCAAAAGGAGTGACCGTGTCCACCGCCCACACCCGAATCAGCCGGGTCGACTCATCCTGGGTAGAGCGCCGGACCTGCACCGCCAGTCCCAGCACCTGGGCAAACAGAACCGCCACCAGGATGGTGACATTGCGGTAGCGGCTGATGAGGTTTTCCATGACTCAAACCACGTCGTCCGTCGTGGGTCCTTCGTCGTTGGCCAGAGGTGTCTCGGGGTTAGGTAGTGTAGAGATCGGCGACCGACGAACGACCCACCACGGACGACGGCGCTACTCGATCGAAATCTTGCGCAAGAGCTTGAAGTCGCTCAGCATCTTACCCGTGCCCAGAACCACGCTGCACAGCGGATCGTCGGCGATCGAAACCGGCAACCCGGTTTCTTCGCGAATGCGCTTATCCAGATTCTTCAGCAGCGCGCCGCCGCCGGTGAGCACAATTCCGCGATCGCTGATATCCGCGGAAAGCTCGGGCGGCGTACGCTCGAGGGCCACGCGGATCGCATTCATAATCGTCGATACGCATTCGCTCAAGGCTTCCCGCACTTCACTGTCATCCACGGTAATGGTCTTGGGAACGCCTTCGATCAGGTTGCGTCCCTTGATCTCCATGGTGAGCGGTTTGTCCAGCGGATATGCGGAACCGATCTCAATCTTGATCTGCTCAGCGGTGCGCTCGCCGATCAGCAGATTATATTTCCGCTTCAGATAATTCATGATGGCTTCGTCCATCTGATTCCCGGCCATACGCACGGAACGCGAATAGACGATGCCACTGAGAGAAATGACGGCGATATCCGTGGTGCCACCGCCAATATCGACAACCATGTTGCCGCTGGGTTCGGTGATGGGGAGCCCGGCTCCGATCGCCGCCACCATGGCTTGTTCGACCAGATGCACTTCGCTTGCCTTGGCGCGATAAGCCGAATCCATGACGGCGCGCTTTTCCACCTGCGTAATTTCCGAAGGCACACCGATCACGATACGGGGATGCACCAGCATCTTGCGGTTGTGCGCCTTCTGGATGAAATAGTTCAACATCTTTTCCGTGACTTTGAAGTCGGCGATCACGCCATCCTTCATGGGCTTGATGGCCACGATGTTACCGGGCGTGCGGCCCAGCATCTCCTTGGCTTCCTTGCCCACGGCTTCCACTTCGCCCGTGTTTTTGTTGATGGCCACGATCGAAGGTTCGTTGACCACGATGCCTTTCCCCCGCGCGTACACCAGCGTGTTGGCCGTGCCCAGGTCGATGGCGAGGTCGCTCGAAAAAACGCTGAATAGCGACCGCAGGTTGTGCGATGATCCGCTCGAATGAAAGCCGTTGTTCGATGACATGCGAAACTTTCTTCCTGATGGAGTCGGTCTTCTTCCGGTTTTTATCCGGCTATTCTGGAATCGCTCTATCCTTAGATTCTATGTGGTATTGCTCTCGTTTTCAGCAAACCAAAGTAACTGACCCTCTGGGGCCTGAACCCAAGCCCGGGCTCACTGAATCACAACTTTCTTCTGCAGCGTGTTCACTCCGCCCTTGGCATTCTGCGCCGTGATCGTGATCGTGCTCTCGCCCGTCGCCAGCGGCGGCGTGAAGTAGTGGAATGCGCCATCGTTGCCGATCACCGGCACTTCGCGCCCATTCACCATCACCCGCGCGCCCGCCTCAGTTTTCCCGGTTAGCTCGATGACATGGCCATGCTGGATCAGCGGATCCAGATCTAAATTAATCGCCGCTGTGTCGTTCCCCTTCGGAATGATGGTGAACCGGTTCTTTTCGCTCTCCACCGATTCCTTGCCCGCGGCATCCTGCGATTGCACCACCCAGTAGTAAGCCCCTTGCTCGAGCCCCGAGACTAGCACGTCGGCGGTATTCACCTTGCGATCCACAATGGTAGAAGAAAAATAGGGATTGCGCGAAATGCGCAGCCGGTAGCCTTTGGCGTTAGCCATCGGAGTCCACGAAAATTCAATGGGCTTGGGATCGTTCGTCACGAACATGGGCATCATGTTGGCCGGAGAAATCGGGGTGGGAGGGCCAATTTCCTTCAGCTTTTCCATGTGCGGCGCCGCAGCCTGGAAGCTGACTTTCTCCCAATCCGCCAAACGCACGGTCTCGCCGTTGCGCGTGATGTCCCCGGTCCCCTTCTTGACCAGGATCTCGTGCTGATCGTCCTTGGGATCGTTGCGCACCATGGCCGCGCTATCCGGCGCGAGCGACGCCGTGGCGCCCGCCACAATCACCTGCGACTTGGAACCCTGCACATACGTCGCCGTCGCCAGATCCACCGTGCCCGTGCTCACCGCAACCGAAACGCTGGTTTGTTGCTGGTCGTTGGTCGAGTTCTCTTCGATCACGATCAGCGAGTCCTGTTTGATGGTGTAATTCGTGCCATCATTGAAAACGATCTTGGCCATGCCTTCCGAGCTGGTCTGCACGACATCGCCTTTTTCCAGCGGAATACTGTAGTCGGCCGTTCCCCAACTGTTGCTGTTCGCCTTTTTCACCCGCACCGTGCCGTCAAGCGCGGTGAAGTGCGCCTGCTGCGAACCGGCGTTGCCCGACTTCGCCGGATTGCCCGCGGCCCCCGCCACCACCTCCAACAGCTTCGTTCCCAGGCCGTCTGCGGCCTTGATGGTGTTCTCGGTGAATTGCGGAAAGGCAAAATGCATGCCCGCGAACAGTATCAGCAAGACCACCAGCACCAGCAGCGCCACGCTGCGGTAGGTGACCGTCTTCCACGCAATGTGGATTCCCGGTTTGCTGTTTGAAGACACCGAAGGCACTGAGAAACCTAGCCAAACTCCAGAGAATATGGGGTACTTTCGAGAGTATCACAAGGCCTGTGGACGCAAAACAGGTAATGAACTCGAGACATTACGTTGGTGCCATCTTCACTGCGCTTGTTCTTGTGTTGGAGACAGGCAACGAACCGGGTGCCCCAGGTCTCGCGGTTTTCGAGACCTGGGCCTCGACAGGGGCAAGAAGCCCAGCTCTCTCTTCCGAAAACAAACCGAGAACCGAGAACCACCAAGTGACAACCGCTCTTCTTAAACTCCCTGTCATCCCGTCGGGTGGCACAGCCTGTCGCGTTCTTCGCCAAGCCTGAGGCCTCGAGTCGGAGCCGCGACGGCGATAGATTCCAAGCTGCTACGCGAGGGTGCCCCGCTCCTTGCGTTTTGTGTAAGGGGCGGGAGCTCAGATTACACAGCCGAACCGGCATCGCCAATCCGGAAGCTGTGCGATCCATTCCGCATGCGAACGCCGAGGCAAACGGATGTTCTAAGCACCGACCCATCCCGCCCCTTGCAAAAAACGCAAGGAGCGGGGCACCCGGCGCTTCGCAACTGTAAAGCATGTCATGGGACTGAACGCGAAAGGCCGGGGCACTCGCCCTGTGGATGATGCTCCAAGACTCATCCAGCGACAACGACGTGGTACCTATCGTTCGATGGGGCGTATTCGCCCGGCGGCGTTACGCTCAGAACTTTGCCTTCCAGAACCGAGCCGTCACTCAAGGCAAGACATGCGAGCTCGCCGACTTGGGGAACTTGAGCCAACGATCCCTCCCAAGCTGTGGTTGTTAGTTCTGAGCTTTTTACGAATGCGATTTTGGGCATGGTAAACTTTCCGACGGCAATTCAGCCTGCGGCTGTAGGTGTTTTCTGCTTGTCTTCGGGTTTCCTGTACGCAAACGTGCCCCGCACCCCATGCACAAAATATAGCGCTAGTATCACGGTCATTGCTGCCGCCGCTGATGTGGTGGCGCCTTTGGCCAGTATGTGCGCGCGTTCGCCGCCGTACAGCGCTAGGCCAGCGACAGCCGCCGCACGCGATCTTCGGTCTATCCCGAATGCAATCCCGGCAAAAAGGGCCGCATCGACAAGCCCCGCTCCGTCAACCCCAAGGACGGGCTTGTGAAGAAAAATCGCAAGCAGAGCAACTGTCGCTGTTACGCTCGCGACGAAGGCGGCGGCCCAGAAGCCATACCTGATCGACCTCTCGGCGTTCAGCGGATTGGATACATCTGGCCAGAAAAATTCCTGGTTGCGCTGGCTCCAGCTCTGTTGGACCATGCTCTCTCCTGTTTCAGGCAAGTTCCGCTTGCAGTCGAGGCCGACAAAAATCCTAAATGCCTGACAGCTTCACTCGCGCCGGGATAGCTGGTCAAGGCACCGAGGTAACGTTGGGACCCGGTGCGACTTTTCGGCCCGCGCGCCTTGCGCGGGCCGGGGGGCATGGCGTCCAATTCGCTGACGGGCTAAATAGCGAGCTGTGGGACGATCTGTACGTAAGACCGGCGGTTCGCCCTTGAGGCCGGCAAAGGTTCTGTCGAAGCAAGGAGGTTGCCATGACCGAAGAACAAATAGCTCACGAGTGTGGGCATGTGACAGTGGCGAAAGACTGCGGGGTGCGAGCCATGGTCACCCACTACAACGAGTCAGCCCCGGAGGCTGGGTTTGAGCCGTCTCTGGAGTGCCTCGCCAATTCGGACAGGGAGGGCGTACTTGTAATCCTCGCCGCTCTTATCTGCAGGCTAATCACAGCTCTTTGACAATCTGACACGGGCGCGGCCCTCGACCGCTCACCCGCTGAGCCCAACCACCGCACCTCCCGCGCGCGGTGCCAAAACGGAACCGCGCACAGCCGGGAACCCCGCTAACTCTATTGTTTCCAAGATTTTGCCTCTAACTACCCTTAGAACCATAGATCTAGGAGGTACCCCAGAAATCCGACCCTTTGTTTTCTATATTTTGGGCGAAAATGAGATTTTTTTTGGGGCAAATCCCGCACCATAAAGTGTGCAGTTTGGCGACGCGGTCGTACCGCCTCTGCGCTAAAGATTTTCCAGTTGAAGAATGTAAGCCGCTATTTTTCGCACTTCGGCGCCGCCGGAATATTGCTCGCGACCGGCAGCGGCACCAGGTTCTGCTTCTGCAAAAGAGCGTTTACTGGCGCAATCTTCTGTTGATTGAGGTCGCGCCACTGGCCCAGGCGCTTGCCCAGTTCCTGACAGTACTGCTCGACACTGCTTTCGAGCAGAGTTGCGGGACGCGCGTCGCCGCTCTCGATCATGAAGGCGAGGCGAGCCAGTTCACGATTCAGCGGGCCGAGTCCGAGCGCGTCGGGTTTCCCGTCGTCGACGTCCACAACCTGGTCATCCAGCGCTTTCAGCGCGTCGGCTACGTCTTTCTTGGATGCGTCGGTGCCTACAGACTTTTGCCGCTCGGCAATCGCAGCGCGTAAAGCTCGCGCTTGCACGTCGGTGTCGTAAGTGGCCGCCATCTGATCCGATACGTCGGTCTCCACGTCGAGTTGTTTGACCAGGTCCGACTGCGACGCCAGCACCCGCGGATCAAGCGTCACGGTCAGTGGCTCGCGATACGTCTTGCCATTCACTTGCAGGACCAGCGAATACTCACCCGGCACGATGAACGCTCCTGGCTGCAGGTCGCGGGGAAATTCGCCGGGGATGGCGTGATCGGAGCCCGTGTATTCGATGTATTCAGTTTGATTGCCATAGTAGCTGTAGCGCAACGTCTTCATCGCCGGATAACGAAGATCCCAGGTGAAGCGGTTGAGCCCGGCGGTTTTGGTAAGGGCTGGCTGCGGCGCGAACCAGTACTCGGGAGCGTTGGCTGGCGCTTTGTCATACGGGGCAGGCAAATTGGTGAACTCGCGCACCAAATTCTTGTGCGAATCGTAAATCGAAAGCTTGATGTCCCCCACCGGAGCGGATTTCAGGAAGTAATAAATGGTCGCGCCGTCGGGCGGATTCTGGCCAGCCGGAGTTTCCGGCGGTAGCGGGGTGTCCTGAGACATATCCCAGCGCACCCGCACGACGTTGCGCGGATTGAGTAGGTGCGCATCCGACCGCGGCCACTTCGTGTCGAACTGCCGCAGGGGCGTGATGTCGTCGAGAATCCATAGCGAGCGCCCAAAGGTCGATGCCACCAGGTCGGTGTCGTGAACGTCGAGGTCAGTCACCATTGTGGTCGGCAGATTCAATTGCAGCGCCTGCCAGTGATCGCCATCGTCCAACGAAAAGTAGACGCCGTTCCAGGTGCCGGCGAAGAGCAATCCCTTGCGCAGTGGATCTTCGCGAACCATTCGCGCGCTTCCGGTTTCAGGCAAGCCGGTGTTGATCAGTTGCCAGCTCTGCCCGTAGTCTCGCGTGCGGTAGACGAGAGGACGCAGATCATGGAACCCCATCACAACGACGTACGCGGTTGCCGCGTCGTGGTGAGACGCTTCGATCGCAGTGATGCTGGCTTTCTCATGCAGGCCGGGAATCGTCACATTCTGCCAGGTCTTGCCATCCTTCGTGACGTGAACCAGGCCGTTGCCGGTGCCCGCCCACATAACGCCAGCTTTCACCGGGGAAAGCGCAATCGTCGTGATCACAGTTCTTCGCGGATCGGGTTTCTTCTTCTCCGGCTCGGTTTTCTGCGTAAGGTCGGGGCTGACTTCCTGCCAGCTAAAGCCGGCGTCGTTGCTCTTCAACACGTATTGAGCGGCGGCGTAAAGGGTGTGCGGATCTTGTGGGGCAAAGGCAATGGGCGCCATATTGGCGGTGCGGTAGCGCGAGTTCCGCACCAGCAGATGCACGATCTGTCCAGTCGTCTTGTCGAAGCGGAGCACAGCGCCGTACCAGCCTCCGGCGTAAACGTAATTGGGATTCGCGGGATCGGGAGTGATATAGCAGAACTCGAATCCTCCCGTCGGGGCCCAATCGCGATAAGTGATCTCGCCGTAATCGCTGCGGCTGGGCACGGCAGCGGTGCCGCTATCCTGCTGCGCGGCGTAAGCGTAGTAAGGAAAGTGCTGGTCGGTGCTGACGTGATAAAACTGCCCGGTCGCCTGGTTGTACCACGAGGTCCAGGTATCACCGCCATCCACGCTGATCACGGCGCCCTGGTCGACTCCGAGAATCATGTGCTGGGTGTTGGCAGGATTGATCCAGAGCACGTGATAATCGTCTCCACTCGGCGCGCCTGCCCAGGCTTCGAAGGTGCGGCCGCCGTCCTTCGAGCGGTACATGGACGTTTGTGCCACATAAACGTAATCCGCGTTCTTGGGATCGACAAACACCCGGCTGAAGTAGCCATTCCCCAGAATGCGAGGATCCGTTGTGCTGCGCTGCCAAGTGGCCCCGCCATCTTCTGACCGGAACAATCCTTGTTTGACGATGGCGTAAACTCTCACGCCGCTGGTACCCGGCGCAACCGCCACGCCGATGCGTCCCATCGGCTCGGTCGGCAGGCCCTTGCCCCCAACCGCATTCCAAGTGGATCCCTGGTCGACGGACTTGTAAATCACGCCGTCCTGCTCCTTTTTCTTCTCAGGCTCGTCCGAACTAAACGGATCCTCGGGACGAGTCCAGTGTGAAGCATAGAGAATGTTGGGATTGTCCGGATCAGCCTCGATATCGGGGACGCCGGTTTCCGGATCTTTGTAGAACACTTTCTGCCAGTTCTTGCCGCCGTCGGTAGTCTTGTAGATACCGCGCTCGGCTCCGGACCAATGATCTCCGGCGGCAGCGACCAGAACCACGTCGGGATTTCGCGGATCAACAATGATGCCGGTGATGATGTGGGTTTCGCGAAGGCCGATATTGGTCCAGGTCACTCCCGCGTCGCTGGACTTGTACACGCCATCACCCGGTGTTTGCTCGCCGGTTCCGACGTAGATGATTTTCGCATCCGAGGGTGCCACCGCGACTGCGCCGATCGACCCTACGCGCACCTGATCGAAGATCGGCTTCCAGACGCGTCCACCGTTCTCCGTCTTCCAGACCCCGCCGCCCGGGGTGCCGATGTAATAGACGGAAGGCTGGGTTGGCACTCCAGAGACGGACGTAACCCGGCCACCGCGATGCGGACCGATCAAGCGCCATTGCATGGCCTGCAAAATGTCAGGAGGGACATCCTGGGCTGAGGCCGCAACCGAAAGAACAAAAAGGAAGGCGAGGATCTGTCTGGTAAGACGGTTAACCGTTGTATTGTTCATTCCGCTTTAGGGGCTCCTTGATCAGGCCGCATCAACAATGGTTCCGGAGCGGCAGTATAGCACTCCGCATCGTTCCCTTATGAGCTCTGATGCAT
This sequence comes from Terriglobales bacterium, assembly GCA_049585795.1. Classification (GTDB taxonomy): domain Bacteria; phylum Acidobacteriota; class Terriglobia; order Terriglobales; family Acidobacteriaceae; genus JABDBE01. The sequence goes on from JBAVAQ010000091.1 coordinate 183,169, forward strand.
TCGAAGTTCTGGGCGGCTGGATTGAAATTGCCCGGCCATCTAACTCTGGCACTTTGCCGGGGAACGGACTAACATTTAGCCCGACTGGCGAATCGCTGTGCTGGCAGCAGGGGTATGACGACCGTTTCAAACTCGAAGGAGTGGCGCTCGTTACATCGCTATCGCACGTTGAATAGGCTGTTAGCCGTGTTGGCATGGTCGCTCGCCGTTGCCTGGCTTTTATTCTTCACGATTGCGGCCGCCGCGCAAACCCAACCTGCGCCAGCAGAGCCAACGCCCGCCGCTTCCGCCGACCGGACTGCGCCCGCGCCTCAATCGCATCCTGATCAAAGCGCGGCCGAAATAACCGCGCACGAAGAAGCGACCACATTCAAGGTCAATGTGAAGTTGGTGACGGTACGTGTGGTGGTGCGCGATTCGAAGGGCAATGCGGTTGGAAATCTTCAGAAAGAAGACTTCGAGCTCTTCGACAATCGCAAGCCGCAGGTCATCTCCCATTTTTCGGTGGAGCAACCGGGAACTCAGGCTGCCAAGGAGAGGCTGACGTCGGAAGAAAAACCCGGCGAAAAACAGCCCTCGGTGCCCGAGCATTACATCGCCTTGGTTTTCGACGACATTCATCTAAAGTTTGGCGATCTGGTGCAGACGCGGCAAGCCGCCGAGCGCCATATCGCGACTTTGCGGCCCACGGATCGAGTCGCAATTTTCTCGACCTCCGGGCAAACCAGGCTCGATTTCACGGATGATCGCGCGAAGTTACACGAGGCCCTGATGAGTCTGCAGCCCCGGCCCATTGCCGGAGTCGGAACCACGGAGTGTCCGGACGTCAGCTATTACATGGCGGACCTGATCCTGAACAAGAATGATCCCCAGGCAGAACAGGCGGCTGTTCTGGATGCCATGGCGTGTCTAGCGCTTCCGAAGGCGCCGCCCGGGCAGTCCGCGGCGCAGGCACAAGAGCAGACAGCCCTGCTGGCGGTGCGGGCAGAGGCATCGCGACAACTGTCGATGGGAGGCCAGGAAAGCCGCCTCTCATTGTTGACTCTGAAGGACGTGGTTCGCAGGATTTCCGTTATGCCGGGCCAGCGCAGCATCGTACTGGTGTCCCCTGGTTTTCTGACTCCCGAGGGCGACATGCTGACGGATTATATGGAGGTCGTCGACCGGGCGCTCCATTCCGACGTAACCATCAGTTCTTTGGATGCGCGAGGTCTGTACACGGTCATCCCAGGGAGCGATATCAGCAAGGATCAATCGATAAACCCAGCCGCGGCCGCCGTGGAGGTTGAATACCAGACTGCCAGTGCTCAGGCGGAAGGCGATATATTGTCAGACTTGGCAAACGCCACCGGCGGAGCTTTCTTTCATAACAACAATGATCTTGACGAAGGATTCAAACGCGTCTCGGCCACGCCTGAATATTTCTATACGCTAGGTTTCTCGCCCCAGAATCTGAAATTGGACGGCAGCTATCACAAACTAAAAGTTTCGCTCAAGAAATCCGCCGGCCTCACTCTGCAATCGCGCAGCGGCTACTATGCCCCGAAGCACGCGGCAGACCCGGCGGAGGAAGCGAAGCAGGAAATTCAGGACGCCGTCTTTTCCCAGGAAGAAATGCACGACCTTCCGGTGGAACTGCACACTCAGTTTTTCAAATCCAGTGATACCGACGCCAAGCTCGCGGTCCTGGCCCACGTGGACGCGAAACATCTTCACTACCGAAGAGTCGATGGACGAAACACAGATGAACTCACCGTGGTTTCCGCAATCTTCAATCAGAATGGGGTCTTTGTCCAGGGGGCGCAAAAGACTCTCACCATGCGCTGGAAGGACGAAACGTTGGAGAATAAGCTGGGCTCGGGAATTACTTTGAAAACAAGTTTTGATGTGAAGCCGGGCAGCTATCTCGTCCGGCTGGTGGTGCGAGATGAGGATGGGCAATTGATGTCCGCCGAAAACGGCGCTATCGAAATTCCGTAATAACGGAGGTCGGAATATGCAACTTCGCCGGGCGATTCTTTTCAAAGGAACTCTGTGTATTGCCGTTTGCCAACTGGCTATGTTTGCGCAAGTGGGGCTTGCTCAACAGTCCGCCGCGCAAGCCCCGGCTTCAGACACAGCCACGATTCGCGCCGAGACGCGATTGGTGCTTGTCGACACAGTAGTGACCGACAAGAAGGGCAATTACATTCACGACCTCACTATCAAGGATTTCAAGGTCTGGGAAGACAATAAGGAACAGGCCATCAAGAGTTTTTCGCTGGAAGATGACAGCGCGTCGCCGGAAAAAGCGCAGAAGCATTACATGGTTCTCTTTTTCGACAACTCTACCATGGACCTGAGCGATCAGATGCAAGCCCGGCAGGCGGCGGCCAAATTCGTTGACGCAAACGCTGCGCCTAATCGTTTAATCGCGGTGGTTGATTTCGGCGGAACGATAAAGATCTCCCAAAACTTCACCGCCGACGCGGCGCGACTGAAGCAAGTTGTCGCCGGGACGAAATCGTCCTCCGTTTCGCCGAACGCCCCGCCGGTCGAAGTAGCGTCTCTCGCACCCCCAGTCGGCGGGACTTCTTTCGGTATGCCTTATCTGGGCAACGCGGAGGCTGACTTCGGTGCGCACAGCGTGATGTTGGCGCTGCGCAGCCTGGCGAAAAGCCTTGGCACAGTGCCCGGCCGTAAAACTCTGGTGTTCTTGACCGCTGGATTTCCCCTCACACCGGAGCGCCAGTCGGAACTAACCGCAGTGATTGACGTGTGCAACCGGTACAACGTCGCCGTTTATCCTCTGGACGTTCGCGGCCTGGTCGCCGGCGGCATTGCGGCACCTCAATCGCTCTTGCAGCCTCCTGCTCATCCGCGTTCCAGCCAATTAGCGTCTGCGACTTTCACTTACACCGGAAGCGAGAATCCACTGTATCCTCTGAAGCTCGCTTATTTTGATCCCGCGCAGCACGGCGGGAGTGGTGGAGGGGGTGGTGGCCATAGCGGAGGCGGCACGGGCGGCGGTGGCGGTGGCCATACCGGTGGCGGAACTGGCGGAACCGGAGGCGGAGGAACCCATGGAGGTACCGGCGGTGGAGCGAGTACTGCTACGACCATTGCAAGCCAAGGCTACGGGAACCCGCAATTCAATGCGCCTCGGCAGATCGTTCCCGACATTCCGAACGTGGCCGACAACCAGGAAATCCTCTATCAACTGGCCGAGGGAACGGGCGGTTTTGTCATCGTCAATTCCAACGATCTGGTTGGCGGACTGCAAAGGATCGCGAACGATCAATCCCAGTATTACGTTCTCAGCTACACTCCTCCCGAGTCACCCGAAGGCGCATGTCACACCCTGCGCGTCAAAGTCGATCGCGGAGGAACCATCGTCCGCGCTCGCAGCGGTTACTGCAAGCAGAGATCGCAAGACCTGCTGGCGGGAAATCCGATCGAGAAGCAAATGGAGACTCGCGCCTCGGATGAGATGGCCGGAAATGTTACCGGTACCATGGAGGCTCCGTTCTTCTACACTTCACCGAACACGGCGCGGGTGAACCTGGCCATCGGCATTCCGTCGAATGCGCTGAAATTCGAAAAAGTGAAGGGGAAGCAGCATTCGTCGGTCAACGTACTGGGCATCGCCTACAAACCAGATGGTACGATTGCCGCCCGGTTCAGCGATACCGTCGATCTTGATTTTGACGGCAAAAAAGAACTGGAAGAGTTTCAGAAGCAGCCCTTCCACTACGAGAACCAGTTCGAGATTGCCTCCGGTCACTACACCCTCAAGGTGGTGTTCAACTCGGGAAATGACACTTTTGGCAAGTTAGAAGTGCCGTTGGTCGTCGATCCCTACGACGGTAAACAATTCAGCATGAGTGCGGTCGCGCTGAGCAATCAATTTCATCGAGTTTCCGATCTCTCAACCGGTCTTGACTCGGAATTACTGGCCGACCGGACCCCGCTGATGGTGCAAGGCATTCAAGTCGTCCCCTCGGACAATAACCGGTTCAAGAAAACCGACAATGCGGCCGCCTTCGTCGAAATCTATGCGCCACTTCTGATGGGCCCCAAACCTCCGCAGGTTGGAGTTGAGCTCATGGTGGTGGATCGAAAAACTGGAGAGAAAAAAGTTGATGTCGCATCGCGAGCTACGAGTCAACCCGGAAGCGCGGTGGCACCGATTGGGTTGAAGCTGCCCGTGGCGACACTTGCCCCTGGCTCGTATCGAGTCGAACTGCGAGCCCTGGATTCGGTGGGAAATGCCACCACGGCGCGGACGGCAGATTTCGAAGTGGAATAAGCGCAGGGACTACCGATGCCTAGCTCACGTGGGGAAAGCCTGCCCCCACTTGAGCTTCAACTTGCTGCGTCTCACCCCGGCCTGTAGCATAGAGAGAGTCATTCTTCCCGAGCATTTTATCCCAGGAGGCTTTATGGCAACCGATGTCTTAACCGGGCCGTCCATTATCGGCACGGCAACCCGGACTAGGGTTTATAGGAACTTTATCGACGGCGAATGGGTCGAGGCTTCGACCGGGCAGACATTTGAAGACCGCAATCCCGCCGACACGCGCGATGTAGTTGGCATCTTTCAAAGATCCGGCAAGGCGGACATAGACGCCGCCATCGCCGCGGCGAAGCAGGCTTTCGCCCGGTGGCGTCTGATTCCGGCGCCTCGTCGCGCGGAAATCATTTACCGCGCCGCCGAGATGCTCTTCGAGCGCAAAGAGGATTTCGCCCGTGACATGACCCGCGAGATGGGCAAGATTCTCAAAGAGACTCGCGGTGATGTGCAGGAGGCCGTGGACACGGCCTATTACATGGCCGGCGAAGGCCGCCGTATGTTTGGTCCGACCACGCCCTCTGAGTTGCCGAACAAGTTTGCCATGGCCGTGCGCCAGCCCATCGGCGTTTGTGGAATGATTACTCCTTGGAACTTTCCAATGGCGATCCCGTCGTGGAAGCTTTTGCCCGCACTGGTCTGCGGCAATACGTGCGTGATCAAGCCGGCGCAGGATACGCCGCTTTCGACTTTTAATCTGGTGCGCGTGCTTTACGATGCCGGCCTTCCGAAGGGCGTGGTGAATATTGTCACTGGATTCGGGTCGGAAGTTGGCACGCCGATCACGGAACACGCCGCCGTGCGCGCGATTTCTTTGACCGGTTCGAGCGCGGTCGGGCGCATTGTGGGTATCGCTGCGGCCAAGAGCTTCAAGCATTGTTCGCTCGAACTCGGCGGCAAGAATCCCATGATCGTGCTCGACGACGCTAATCTTGATCTGGCGATTGAAGGCGGCCTGTGGGGCGGCTTTGGAACTACCGGCCAGCGCTGCACGGCGACCAGCCGAATTATTGTGCAGAAGGGTGTTTACGGCGATTTCATCGAACGCTACGTGGAACGCGCGAAAGCGCTGAAAGTCGGCAACGGTTTGGATGAAACGGTCGAGATGGGTCCGGCGATCAACGAGAATCAGCTCAAGACGGACCTCAGCTACGTCGACATCGGCAAGGCTGAAGGGGCTCGCCTGAAGTGCGGCGGCAACCGGCTCGACAAAGGCGAATATCAGAATGGCTATTTCATGGAGCCGACTGTGTTCGTTGACGTCGATCGCAAGATGCGTATCGCGCAGGAAGAAATTTTCGGGCCAGTGGTTTCGATCATTCCGTGCGACGATCTCGAAGATGCCATCGAAATCGCGAACGGCATCGAGTATGGATTATCTTCCGCGCTCTACACCAAAGACGTGAACAAAGCCTTCACAGCCATGCGCGACCTTGATGCGGGCATCACGTACATCAATGCGCCGACGATTGGCGCCGAAGTGCATCTGCCGTTCGGCGGGGTGAAGGCTACGGGGAACGGCCACCGCGAAGGTGGTCTGGGCGCAATCGACTTCTATAGCGAGTGGAAGTCGATTTACGTGGATTATTCAGATCACTTGCAGAAGGCGCAGATTGATCGAGCGGATTAGAAGATTCATACAGCGGTCGAACGTGTTTGACGTTTCTTACTAAGTATGACAAAGTAACAACGGAATGAGAGAAACCACAACCTTTACTGTCTCGTTACCGCCGGCCATGGCCGAGCAAGTCGAGCGAGCCAGGAAGGCGGAGAACCGGACGCGTTCGGAACTGGTGCGAGAAGCGTTGCGAGTTTACCTGTCTGCGCGGGTGGTTCCTGCCGAGTTGCCTACTGCCGCCGAGGCGAGCGCCTATCGCCGGGGTATGGCCGCTTACAAACGCGGGAATTACGTAACACTCGAGGGATACCTCGATGGAATGGACCGTCGTCCTCGCCGGGCCAGCAAGAAAAGCTCTTAAACGCATCCCCGCAGGCGACCGGAAACGAATCGAGGCTGCGCTTGGAGAGATGCAGCAAAATCCGTTTCAGGGCGATATCCGCAAACTGCAAGGACTTGCCGGCTTCCGCCGGCGCGTGGGAAACTGGCGCATTCTCTTCGAACTCGTGCCCGAGCGCAGCCACGTAGTCATCGCCGCGATTGAGCGTCGCACATCTACGACCTACTGAGGGGTTTGCTTTTGAGCCGCGTTCCCGTCAAAATGCATTCAGCTAGCCGGAGTCTTAATGCCCGCTACTCAAAGCCGTGAGATTGCTGCCGCTTCCCGTCTCGACAACGTTCGCTATGCCATTCGTGATCTGGCTTGCGTCGCCGACGAAGTAATCAAGCAGGGGCACAAAGTTCTGCCGCTCAACGTGGGCGATCCCAACATCTTTGATTTTCATACTCCGGCTCACCTGATCGAAGCTGTGTACAAGGCCATGCGCGATGGCAAGAACGGCTACGCTCCGTCGTTGGGAATCAAAGAGGCGCTGGATGCGATTCGCGGAGAAGCCGCGCGCAAGGGAATCTCCACGGTACACGACGCATTTGTCACGACCGGGGTGAGCGAGACGGTTGATCTCTGCCTGACCGCGCTGCTTAATCCGGGAGACGATCTCTTGACGCCGTGCCCAGACTATCCGCTGTATTCGGCGGTGCTGGCGAAGCTTGGGGTTGGCCTTAACACTTACTACCTCAACGAGGAAGACGCCTGGCAGCCGGATCTCGACGACATGAAGCGCAAGATTACACCGCGCACTCGCGGCATTGTGCTGATCAATCCCAATAATCCGACGGGTTCTATGTGCTCTCGGGCGATGCTCGACCAGATTGCCGAGTTGGCGCGGCGGCACAATCTGGTGATCTTCGCGGACGAAATCTATGACAAGCTGATCCTCGAAGACGATGAGCATATCGCGATGGCATCTGTGGCGCCCGACGTTCCCGTAGTCACGTTTGGCGGGCTGTCGAAGAATTATCTGGCTCCCGGCTGGCGCATAGGGTGGGGCATCGTCAGCGGTGATGCCGTAGCGGTGAAGCAATATGATGAAGGCATTCAGCGGCTGCTGCGTTCACGGTTGTGCGCGAATCATCCGGAGCAATACGCGATCAAGCCGGCGCTCGAGGGTCCGCAGGATCACTTGATCGAAGTCCGCAAGAAGCTGCGCAGCCGGCGCGATCTAACTGTCCAATGGTGCAATTCGACGCAGCGTGTAAGTTGTGTGTCGCCACGGGGCGCGTTCTATGCGTATCCTCGCATCGACATTCCCGAAGGCGACGACGTCTTTGTGAAAGAACTTATCCTGCAAAAGCACGTGATGGTGGTTCACGGTTCCGGCTTCGGGCAAAAGCCCGGCACCAAGCATTTCCGAATTGTTTTCCTGCCCGATGAGAAGACGCTGGCGACCGCCTACGCGGCGATTGGGGAGTTCCTCAGCAGCAGATATCGGTAAGGAGGACCCATCCCATGCATGAGAAAAGATGAAGCAGTCGCAAGAGCTTCTGATGCCCCGCCCCGAGGAACGCTCTGGTCCGAAAAATGGCCCCAGCGCTCGGCGAGCGCTGGGCCACTGCTAATCGACAGCCACGTTTATGACTATTTCTTCTTGTTGATGACTGCTCCCGCCGGGGCTAGCTTGGCGGAAAACTGACCCGTCGCTTTAGTTCCTGGTCGCACCACGGGCGGTTTCGGCGCCTCCGGCTTCTTGCCGGCGACTGGCGATATAGCCACTGGCATGCGCTCGGCTTCATATCCCTTCCGGTGGGCGACAATTCGGTAGTCGAACTCTACGCCTGACTCCCCTCCGCCAAGTTCTCGCACCTCGAAGCCACGATTGGTTTCGCCGGTGACATAGAGACCTTTGCAGTCCCCTTTGGGTGTGAGAAACACGTGATAGCCCATCGACAGATCTACCGTCTGGGAGAACTTCGACTCCAGAGAAATGGCGACGGCGCCACGGCTTAACCGGCCCGAGCCGAAATCCTCGAACCAGACTTCCGGAGACTCCATGGAAAACACCTTCACCATTTCACCGCTCTGGAGGGGGACTACGGCCGACTTGCTGCCTGTCGCGGTGGTGTCTCCCAAGGTGTCGGTGTAAAAGGTTGCAGTGCCGTTTTCGTTGAACTGGGCCTCGATAAATGCGCTGTTCGAGGGTGTAGCACCGTTGTTCAGTTGCAAGGTCTGACTGCCGGAACTGTTGAACCCATTGAAAGTTCTATTGGAGCCGGAAAAAACTGCCAATTCGCCCCCCGATTCGAAGACCGCCTCGGTCGCGCCCGCTTCGAGGACCTCGACGACGGCGCCCGAAGGCCGATTGAGGAATGTGTTGGCGCCATCTCCCTCCAGAGCGATGTCACCGCAGTCATCGTCGATGAGCGCAACTATGGCAAGGCCGCAATTTGGGTTCGTGTTAGCCAGATAAAGGTCGGTCTCGGCAAACTCCCCAGTCAGGAAGCCGCCGCTCGAGTTCGCATTGACGTTTCCGCTGGAGTTGACATTACCTCCGAAGCTGCCGCTACCCCCGACCGTAAGGTTCCCGTCAATCGTCTGACTTCCGGTAAACGTGTTACTTGACGCTCCCAGTTGTGGCACGACTGAAGTGTTGATGGCGATGGTGCCGGACGATGTGATCGTTCCCCCCGTCAAGCCCGTCCCGGCGGTGATACTGGTGACCGTTCCGCCGCTGTTGTTGTCTGCGGCGCAAGCCCAGGCCGATCCATTCCATTTCAGAATTTGTCCGCTGGCGCAGCTTTTCAGGCCCAGGCTGGTGCTGCCGCCCAAAGAAACTGCCCCGCCGCCCGTCAGCGGGCTGTTAGCAGTCACAGTTAATGACGAATGCGCCAGCATCGCATTAGTGACGCCGGCCGTCTTGATGCTCAGCGTTCCGCTGGTTGTAATCGGTCCGCCCGTCAGTCCAGCTCCACTGCCCACGCTGGTGACGGTGCCCGTGCCGGGGAAGGTCTGGCCGGAGACAAACGTGACCACGCCTTTATTGTTGACCTCGAAAACAGTGCCATGAACAGAGAGCGTAGGGTGAGTGGATTTGGGAAACAGGGTGAGTGTGTCACGCAGATCGCCCGTGCCTTTGACGTCTAGCGTGGCGGCAGGCGTGGTGGTAGCAATCCCAATATCCCCTCCGACGGTCTGAAAGACTTTGGAGTTTCCGATGGTGGTGGTGCCGGTAAACAGCGGAACAAAGTCAGCGGTGCCGCTGCCGGTGATTGTTCCCGGAGGCAGGACCGGCGCCTTGGAGTTCGGGGTCGGGGCCAGCATGAAGGAAGAAGCTGGCTTGCCGCCAATCGTCTCAGCGTCCAGCGCTTTCATGGCGTAGGGAACGCTCATCAGCAGGACGCGCGGTTGTTCGTCCTGTCCGTGAACTTGCACGCCCAGCCAGCGGGCTTCGCCCGAAGCAAAGACGCTCGCGGGCAGTCCCTGGCTGGTACTAGAGCCGAGCATGACCGAATAACGTCCGGTTTTGTCGGGCTGTACATTCTGGGTTTCCATCCAGAGCGGTGCCCCACCCTGGGAGTCTTGATACAGGAAAAAGGTCACCCCAACAGTCCCGGTTAAGGGCTTTCCGTTGACGTCGGTCAATACGCCGTTGAAGTGCATTATCGATGGAACAACTGCATTCGCGGAAACTGCCGCCGGTTGCTGCGCAGCCATTGGCAGAGTGCAGCATGCAAGCAGAAAAAACGCATATACCCAAACGCTGATGCGGAACATAGGTTCTCCTTAATTTCGATTTGCTAGATACGTTACCTGGGAATTAAGAACTGCCTTCTATTCACGACTTGAAAGATCCAGTGGTCGCTGCATTTTGGAATGACGGCCTCGGGACTGGAACGCCTGAGGCCGTATTGCCTCCGGGAGGCCAGATTTCTCCCCCGAGATCTGGCTTCCCGGAAAATCGACGACTTACCGAACGTGACGCGGGTATTGCTCGAGCGAAGCGACTGAACGAACTGGAACAGGTTCGTCCCTTAATATTTTTCGATCGGCCGCCCGCGTCGGTTCGTGTGCATAGTGTCGCGAACGCGGGTTTCGTTTCACGCACTCACATTGCCCGCGCTTGCAATCTTGGAGTGTCGGAGTAGGCAGGCCGAAGCCCAACTGCAGACGGGACTGCCTGCGCCAGGTTTATTGACATTGAGCGCGCGAATATCCTGCGCGGCCGCTGAGAAACTGAAGAACAGGAACGTCATCACGAAAATTCTTATGTACGAGTTGGTTTTCATGGAATCGGTTCTCGTCTGTATGCCCATTGGGCTTTTGCTTTCACCGAGGCGCTTCCAAACTTGAGCGCAAAATCCGGTGAGGAAATCTCATCGGATTGGCATCAGCTGAAGCGTGTCCACATCAAGAAGCGAAAGTGATCCGAATTGCCACTCGATCAGAATGTCCTCAGCTTTGCGGCCCGGACTTTCGCCTATATGGGGTAGAAGAGGCAATGCACCGGAGGTGAATTGGAGGTGAGTCGTAGGTGAGTCGTTAAGTTATTGAAACTACATACGGATATATATTCGGGTGCTGTGTTCGAATGGCACGATGATACAATCGCACGGTCAAAACCAGCACCCACGGCTGGGTCTCGCCATGGACACGCCCTCGTTGATCTTCCGTTTCGGACCGTTTGAGGCGCGAACCTGCGCCCAAGAGTTGTCCAAGGATGGGACACCGGTCAGGCTCCGCGGCCAACGTTTCGCCATACTGGAGCTGTTGCTCAGTCGTGCAGGCGAGGTGGTGACGCGAGAGGAGATCCGGCAGAAGATTTGGCCCGCCGACACCTTCGTCGACTTCGAGCACGGGCTCAATACCTCCATCAAGAAGCTTCGGCAGGCGCTCTGCGACTCCGCCACCGAGCCTCGCTATATTGAAACCTTGCCGCGAATAGGGTACCGCTTCATCGCCCCTGTCGAGGCTGCTGTCGAAGCAAGGCCAAAGCCGACTGGAGAGGCGGTTTCCGGGACTGTTCCCATCTCTCAGTCTGGACCCGCGATGCGACCTCCTCGGTCATTCGGCTGGTCTCTGGTTCTTGTACCTGCCCTCGTGCTATTCGCCGCGTTGGCGTTGATTTTCAATGTTGCAAGAGCGCGAGATCGGTTTTTTGCTTTGTTTCGCTCGACGAAAAGTGCGTCAGTGGCAGTAGCGTCCGCCCCCAGACCACCGCGCTCAATCGTAGTTCTGCCCCTGCAGAACCTTTCCAACAAGTCAGCCGAGGATTATTTCGCCGATGGCATGACCGACGAACTCACCACGGATCTTGCGCAGTTCGGCAGTCTGCGAGTAATCTCCCGCACTTCCGCCATGCACTACAAGGGCACGACCAAGACAGCCCCGGAAATTGGCCGTGAACTGGGTGTGGATACGCTGATCGAAGGTACGGTGCAACGCGCGGGAAAGCGGGTGCGAATTCGGGTCCAGGTCATCGACTCGGCGAGCGATCGGCATCTTTGGGCAAAAAGCTACGATCATGAACTTAAAGATGTGTTGATGCTGCAGAGTACGGCGGCGCGTGATATTGCGGAGGAAGTTCAGGGCAGAGTCGCTTCCCCGCAGGCAGGCCTCCGAGCGATCAATGTAAATCCTGTCAACCCAGGTGCGTATGAAGCCTATCTCAAAGGCCGCTATTTTTGGAACAAGCGAACTGAGGACGGACTGAAAAAAAGTATTGATTATTTCCAACAGGCTATTTCGCAAGACCCAAAGTTCGCGGTTGCGTATGCAGCCATGGCGGATACCTACTCCATTCTGGGCTCGGATGTCTTACCCGCCCGGTTGGCAAGTTCCAAGGCCCATGCTGCCGCCAGCAAGGCTTTGGAATTGGATCCGACCATTGCCGAAGGGCACGCCGAACTGGCCTTGGTAGAGTTTTACTATGACTGGGACTGGCCGCGGTCCGAAAAAGAGTTTCGCCGTGCGATTGAGTTGAATCCGAATTACGCAACCGCCCACCAGTGGTACAGCTATTATCTTTCGGCAATGGGCCGCTTTCCGGAGGCGGTGGAAGAGGCCGAGAGAGCTCAGCAAATTGATCCTCTATCGCTCTCGATCAATACCACCCTGGCGGGGCGCTACCGCGACTCGGGCCAATATGATCGGGCAATCAATCTCAGTCAGCGGACTCTGGAAATGGATCCGGAGTTCGTGACCGCACATATTGCTCTGGGGGCCACTTACGAAGCCGAGGGAAACTGGGCGCAGGCCATCCTCGAGTACCAGAAGGCGGTTGACCTTTCCCAGCACAGCCCGCCTGCATTGGCGGCCTTGGGTTGTGCATACGGTTATTCTGGCAATCGGGACGGAGCGGTCAACGTTCTGGCCAGTTTGCGGGAAGCCTCAGGGCGTCACTATGTCTCCGCTTTCGATATGGCGACCGTTTACGCTGGCTTGGGCGACCAGAACAATGCTTTTCACTGGTTGGAGAAAGCCTACGCCGAGCGTGAGAGTCAAATGGCATTTCTAGGTATTACGCGAAGGCTCCACTCTTTGCATGCCGACCCACGCTTTGCAGGCTTGCTGCACCGGATGCACCTGACCGTGCCTAGCGCCTCAAGTTAGCAGCGCTTCCGATCCTTGGATTACCTATGCCAGCGATTTGGTCTTTCCCGCAAAATCTGCTTAAATCGCATTACAGCCTAGAAGTCCACCCGTGATCGACATTCACTGCCACATCCTTGCCGAGGTAGACGACGGCCCAAAATCCTGGGACGTAGCGGAGGAGATGTGCCACATGGCGGCCGCGGATGGCATCGAGCATATCGTCGCCACCCCTCACGCCAACGACCGCTATAGTTACGATCGCGAGTTCCTGACCCGAGCGTTGGATTATCTTCGGCAACGAGTTGGTCCGACTCCCAAGCTCAGTCTGGGCTGCGACTTCCATCTTTCCTATGAAAATCTGCAAGATGTAATGCTGTTTCCGAATCGCTACGCCATCGAAGGCGGCCATTACATGCTGGCTGAGCTGAGCAATTACAGTGTTCCGGTTCAAATCGAAGAGCACTTCAGCAAACTGCTGGAAAAAGGACTCACGCCCGTGATCACGCATCCGGAACGCAATCCCATCATGCAGCGAACTCCGCAACGGATTTTGCAGTGGGTTGAACTGGGCTGCGTGATCCAGTTGACCGGCTCGGCGCTGACTGGACGTTGGGGGCAGGCGGCATGGCAGACCGCGCAATGGCTGCTCAAACGGGAAGCCGTCCATGTGCTGGCGACCGATGCGCATGACACCAAGAGTCGCCCTCCAGTGCTTTCCACAGCGCGCGACGCGGCTGCGGAAATCTGCGGGGAAGAAGTAGCGCGCGCGTTGGTCGATGACAATCCGCGCGCCATTGTGGGCGGGCAACCCCTGCCCTACTTTCCTGATCCCGTAATGAAGAGTTAGGTCAACAACCTGGGCCACCGATTTCACCGATGCACACGGATCAAGACAAAAAGAAATATCCGCGTCGATCAGTTTGATCAGTGGCTTATTATCTTTGCGGCTTTGCAGTAGCAGTAGAGGGTGTGACGGCGGGAGTTGAGATGCTGTTTGGCGCCTGCGATTGACTCGTCATGGCGCTGTCTGGATTAAGCAGATGCTCGTGATCTGGACCCAGCCCTAACTTGATGAGCGCGCGAGCGTCGGGTGTGGTTTTGGACTGCCAATTATTATCCGCCTGATAGCGCTGCATGGCTTGCTGGGTCGCGTCATTCCACACCCCCGTGGGTTTCCCCTCGAGATAGTGCTCGCGGATGAGAGCTTGCTGAATTTCAGTGGTACGCTGCGGATCGATTTTCTGCTGCCCGTGGGCGTGTCGGTTGGCGGCGGACTTTCGCGACCTCTTGTTTTTGCTTGTCTTCGAGTGCGCCGACGTGCTGGTGGACTTGGAGCTTTTTTTGTGAGATGCAGAAGTATGAGAGCCGGGTGTTGGGTTCTTGCTCGCCGCGTGTGTCGTGGGCTTGGAGTCGGTTTCAGTGGTCTTCGCGGTCGTCAGCGTCGCCGCGAACAGCGCGACGCAAACGACCGCCGAGAGCCTCGTGAGTAAATCCAACAATGATCCTCGCAACCCGGATACAGGCACTGAGCAATGATCCCTGATTGGGGCTCTCCGTGCCAGTCTCCACGGGCTGATTTTAGGTTACGGAAGTGTACCGGCTAGGAAGATGGTGCCATCCTGACGGCCCGAACCCCGTTGGCGTACCAGGAACACAACATCCTGTCCGTTCTTCAGGGATGAAGAGATCCGGTTAAAGTCATCTTCGGAATTCACTGGCTGCTTGTTAATTTCGAGGATGACGTCTCCACGCGTGAGACCCACGTCATCGGCAAAGGACGACGGCTTGATATCCTGCACGATCACGCCTTTGCCGGCGGCAATGTCAAGACGATCAGCCATTTCAGAGCTAATGCCGCGAACCGTAATGCCCAGCTTGCTCTCTTTGGGCGCTTCCTCTTCGCCGCCTTCATCGTCTTCCCCGAGCCGAGCGGCAAATAGCTTGGCACGGTCAGCGACGGTGACCGTGGCGTCCTCTTTCTTGCCATTGCGCACGAAGCCGAGGGTCACTTTGCTGCCCGGTTTACGACTGGCGATATCGGCAACGAGTTCATCGCCGTTCTTGACCGGCTTGCCGTCGACCGAGGTAATCGTGTCTCCCACTTTAAGGCCCGCCTGCTCCGCCGGACTGCCCGCTGTGACTGCGGAAACCGTTACGCCTCCCGCGCCCGCTCCGTAGACCCGGGCGATCGCGGGATTCTCCTGGGCGTTGAACATGATGCCAATCGAGCCGCGGGCAACCCGATGCTCGGGTGAGATGAGCTGGTTGTAGACACTTACGACTGTGTTCGAAGGCATGGCAAAGCCAACGCCAGCGTAGGCATTTGTATCGGTTAGAATCGCAGTGTTGATACCGATGATTTCACCAGCCATGTTGACCAGCGGCCCACCCGAGTTGCCGGGATTGATGGCCGCATCCGTCTGAATGAACGATTGGAATTGGCGGTTGGGAACGATATTGCGCCCCTTGGCCGAAACAATCCCCGCCGTCACTGTTTCTGACAGTCCAAAGGGACTGCCCACGGCAAGCACCCAATCTCCCACCTGCATGCTGTCGGAATTGCCCAGCTTGGCTACGGGTAAAGGCTTGTCGGAGTCGATCTTGATCACGGCCAGATCGGTTTCCTGATCGGAACCGATCACCTTGGCGTCATGCAAAACTCCTGGCGGATCATCCATGAGCTTGACCCGAATGCGGTCGGCTTTCTCGACCACGTGCCGGTTGGTCACAATGTAGCCTTTGGGGTCGACGATGACTCCGGAACCCAGAGAATGCTCGTGAATTGGTCCGTTGTTGCCCTGGCCACCGAAAAATTTATCGAAGAAGTCGCCGAAGGGATCCTGATCATCCGGCTGGTCGGGATTACCTCCGCGCCGCCGATGCGGATTCTTGATCGTCGATTCGGTGTTGATGTTGACTACGCTCGGTTCCAGTTGCTTGGAAATCTGCGAGAACTGGCTTGAAAGCTGCTGCGGCGAAGGAACGCTCAAAGGGGTTGCATCCGAGCTCTTCTTTTCCTGGCCCTTCACTCCCTTGGAAATAACCGTTCCGATCAGAATGCCGACGGTCAGCGTGGCCAAAATCGTTAGCGTGTATGCTGGGCGGTTGGCTTTCAGCCGCGCCCAGAAACCGCTGGCAAGCGGGTCCATAAGAACTTCCTCCAGTAGTAACAGTGCTCTGACATTATACCTTTTCGTCTTAGCCCTGAGAGACGCTCCAACGTTTAAGGTCGGAAAGGCGGCCGAAAGCAGGCATAGACCTGGCGATCCGTGCAGGGCGAACATTCTTGTCCGCCGCTCTTGAAGTTGGTTTTGGGTTTGATCTGCTGGTTTCAGGAACGAACGTCAACTGCGGCGGAGAAGAGTGTCCGCCCTACGCTTCGCGCGGGAAGGACTTGAATTGCACATCATGCGACTGTGAAGTGACTTTCTTGTCGGCGTTGGTGTGGTACTCGATTAGCGTGCCCTTCACGACGTAGAACGCCTCGTCGGATGGAGCCTTACCTTCTCCGCGCGCAATGGTGCCTTGGAAGTCGTACCAGACGCCATGTACGGTGTCGGTCGTGAAAGTCAGTTTGGTTCCGTCGAGCTTGCCTTGCTTGAAGAATTGATCGAGAAAAGCCCCGCGATCGCTCTCGGAATCGCCGTAACGCGAAACGAAGCCGGTAACTTTGCCAGCGTCTTCGACGGTGATCTGCACGAATTCGCCTTCGCGCAAAAAACTGTACATTCCCGAATAATCTTGGGCGGAAGCCGGGTTTTGCGGGGGATTCTGCGCGGCCAGCAGTGAGCAAGAGACAAGCAATAAGAGCGAAAGTATACCTGCCAGTTTCATATCGGTATTAAAGCACGGAAATTCATGCCCAGGCACTCTTGCGTGGGCTTGGAGTCCGCCCGCACGGCTATAATAAGAGGACTTTCGCCGATTGTAAGAATCGCATGAAACAGGGCCCGCTGTTGATCGACACTTCGCGTAAACGCAGGCCCGCCCCTGTGGCTGCGCCGACGCTGCTGATTGTGCTGGACCCGTGGCACAAAGTCTTTCTGCGGAACCTAAGAGACTTATTCTGGAGCCGGCAAAGACCGCCGCTGCAGTTGGTGTCCCGGCCAGCAGATTTTTGGCCAGACGTTTTCGTCCCATCGCGGATGCCCTGGACGCAGTTCCTACAGTCGACGCTGGGTCATGTCTGCGTGATTGCAGCGCTGTGGGGCTGGTCTCTGCTCTGGCCACAACGTTCGCATATGGTGCAGCCTGCTTTGTTTCACAGCTCGGATGTGGTTTATTACGACGCATCCGAATATCTTGCTCCGCTCGATACCGGCGAAGCACATGCCAGGTTGCCGCAAAAAGGCGAGCCGGAACATGCAGCACAGCCGATCATCTCGGTCCCGCCGGAAGCGGATAATCGCACCCAGACGATTGTCGCGCCTACGAATGTGATGTTGAATCACGATGTAGCTTTGCCCAACATCGTCGCTCTGGGGCGTCCGACGCCTACAATTCCGACTGCAGCCGTGCCCGCATCGCCGTCGGACTTGAAGCTGCCGGTGCTCCCGGCATCTGTCGTCGCCCCTGCGCCCGAGATCGATTCGGCAACGCCGAGGCGAGTGCAGGCTCCCCAACCGGCGGTTGTCGAGCCTACGCCCGAGGTTGCAGATATGGCTTCGCGAAGATTGACTGATATCAATATCGGACATGCTCAGGTGGTAGCACCGGCGCCGCAGTTGCCGATGGGTGAGCAACGCGCCTTGGCCGGCATGCCGACGGGAAATTCCGGCGGCGCCGTCGTGCCGCCCCCGCCTTCGGTGCAGGGCTCTGGAGCGTCGGTTGATGGACGGCTGATCGCGCTGAACCTGCATCCCTCCGCTCCCAGCGGGCCCGTCAACGTTCCTGCGGGCAACCGTCGAGGAACGTTTGCGGCCACTCCCGAAGGGAAGCCGGGCGCAGCGGGCACGCCGAATATTTCAGGGGGCAATCAAGCCAATGCGGGTGGCGGCCATGGCGGCGGAGATCCCGCGGGCTCGGGTGGCAAAGCGAACGGCGTGCCGCCCGGACTTTTTGTTGGCACAAGCCCCAAGCCGAACACTTCGGCTCTCGCCGGCGGTACTCAAGTGTTCTCGAAGGCGAAGTCGTCTGACAGTTCGCTCATGGCCAGCGCCGTGCAGCCCCGGGTCTCAGCTACGCCGCGCACTTCGGAGATGCTCGCGAATGCTCCCAGTGAACTCGAGCGCACAGTTTTCGGAGACCGCAAGTCTTATGCCATGATTCTGAACGTGCCCAACTTGAACTCTGCGGGTGGAAGTTGGGTCATGCACTTTGCTGAGTTGAAGGACGCCGAAAAGCCGGGTGAATTGGTGGCCCCGGTGGCAACGCAGGAAGTCGATCCCGGATATCCGTTGGAGTTAATGCGGCAGAATGTTCAGGGCACGGTAATGCTTTCCGCGGTCATTCGCAGTGACGGCTCGGTGGGCGATGTGCGAATTCTGCGCGGAGTCGACGATCGTCTGGATGTGTATGCGAGCGCCGCGCTATCGCGTTGGCGATTCCGTCCCGCCACGAGGAATGGGGATCCGGTCGCGCTTCAGACCGTGGTCATGATTCCATTTCGCCCCATGCGCAAGCCCGGTTTCTAAACCCCGCCAGGGATTTCACGGATCACACGGACCTATTTTTCTTTCTTTTTCGTAATCCGCGCGATCCGTGCGAATCCGCGGCCGGGTTCTTGAACGACTACGGAGCAACCACTCCCGCTAGGACCAGCAAAGTCAGCAATATCCGCTTGAGTCCCAAATCGCGACCCGTGCAGTCGAACCATTCTTGCAGGGTGTGAGCGCCGCCGCCTACGCCGCCGCCCCCGATGGCGATGGCTTCCCGGCCCATAGAGAGAGGAATGTTGGCATCGGTCGAGGCGCGTTGAATTTGTGCGGCATTGCCCAGGTGAGCGTCTACGGCGCGAATTACTTGCAGCATGCGAGCGTTGGCTTCGAGTTCGCCGGCCGGACGGTTGCCAATAGGCACGACTTCGCAACTGAGACCGGACGAGCGCTTCTGCGACGGGATGCGCCGCTCACTTGCCCGGGATTCTTCATCGACCGCGTGGTCAAGCGACCGTCGCAGGGACGCTTCCAGCCGCTCCATCTCGGCCATCGAAGTGGACCGGATGTCGACCCGCATGCTGGCCGACTCTGGGATGGAGTTCACAGAAGTACCTCCTCGAATCACTCCGACATTGAAAGTGGTTTTCGGAGAGGATGGAAGCGAAGTCTGGGAGAACGAGTGAATGGCCCGCCCCAGGACCAGGATAGGGTTGGGCATGCCAAAGTCGCTCCAGGAATGTCCTCCGGGGCCGCGAACGATAATTTCGAAGCGGCGGCTGCCCAGAGCCTCAGCCACGATGGTGTCGGAGCCGGCACCGTCGAGAATCAGACTGTAACGGATCGAGTCTTTCCACAGGGCCTGAGAAAAAATATGGCGCATGCCGCGCAAGTCGCCCTCACCCTCTTCGCCGACGTTACCGATGAACAGTATCGGCGTGGCCAGAGCAATTTCGGACGCACGAAGCACGGATGCGATCGCCAGCAAGGCTGCAACTCCGGCTCCGTTGTCCGAAACTCCGGGTCCGTAGAGCCGGTTGCCCTGCTGACGAAGATTGAGCGGAGTTCCAGCTGGGAAAACCGTATCGATGTGGGCGCTCAGAGTGGTGTATTGCCGGGCTGTCGATTTAGACAGCTGCCTGGAGTTGTGAACTCCAAATACATTGCCCACGTCGTCGGTCGAAACATCTTTCAATCCGAGATCAAAGAATCGGCCCTGGAGCCAGTCGCTGCGGGCGGCCTCGCCGAATGGGGGGGCAGGAATGCCCGCCATTTCCAATTGCCACAAGGCTATCTGGCCTTCCTCGGCACGAAACGAAGCCAACGCCGCGCGAGTCTCCGGCAACGCAGCCAGACGCGCGATCTCTTGTTGGACCGTGGGAGATACGAGCGGCACATCCGCGCGTGGGCTGGAGGGCATGACTTGACCACGTCATCTTACAACGTCAAGATGAAAGGAGTGTGATTTGCGTTGACCGAAGCCGCACGCGAGAAATCTGGCAACTCCCAGTCGGGGACTACAATCTAAGCTGGTGGGCTTTCCCCGTCCGATTTCGCTACACTAGTGTCATGAAACTCATGCGGATTGCGTTCGTGATGGTCATGGCCGTTGCCCTCTGCGGGCCGGTCTCGCTCCGCGCATTCGGAGATGAAGGGCCGCTCGATACCTCCCAGCCGAAGGGGGTTACACCGGACGAAATTATTCAGCGCTTTGCGTCTAAGGAAAAAGAATTCAAGACAGCGCTCGACCAGTATGGCTATCGGCAAACCGTAAAGGTGGAAACTCTGGATGGCGACACTGTCGATGGCGAATATCAGCAGGTTTTCGATGTCGCCTTCGACGACCAGGGGAAAAAAGTGAAGAACGTGGTTTTCGCGCCGCAATCGACGCTGCAGCGCATCCTGATGACCGAACAGGATATGGACGACATCGAAAACCGCCTTCCCTTTGTGCTGACCAGCGACGAGATCGGGGAGTACAACATTCTCTATGTCGGCCAGCAGCAGGAGGATGACCTGCACTGCTACGTGTTCGATATCGCTCCCAAACAGATCGAAGGCAAGAAGCGATACTTCCAGGGACGCATCTGGGTGGATGACAAAGATTTTCAAATCGTGAAAACCTACGGCAAGAGTGTCCCTGACATTCGCAAAAAAAGGGACAGCGAGAACCTCTTTCCGAAGTTCACCACTTACCGGGAGCAGGTTGTGGATGGTCCCTATTGGTTCCCGGTCTACACGCGCGCGGACGACACTCTGCATTTTTCCACCGGCGACGTGAAAATTCGCGAGGTTGTGAAGTACACGAATTACAAGAAGTTCGGATCGAACGTGAAGATCACCTACGACGGGAAAGAAGTGCAGAAGGATCAGGGGAAAGTCACGCCGCCGCCGCAGCAGCCACAGCCGCCGCCGCAGAAATAGCGGTCAGCACTCAGCCCAACGCGGATTTGGACTCCTGAGGTTCGGCGGTTCTAGCTTCACCTCTCGGCCTGACCTAGATTGTAAGCAGAATCGTAGACATCCCGTCGGCAGCAAGCCGACGCCCGGGTTTTGCTTTTGGGCCATACATCGCGCGCTGAAATTCTTCTTCCTCAGCATCCGTAAGAGCTCGTAGCACACTTTTTTCAGCTGCGACCACGTAACCGCCTGCACACGTAATGCAGGCGACGGCGGAAGTAACGGTCTGGTGTTCGTGGTCGCATCCCAGGAGACAGCCGCTGTCTGTCCAAGCGGCAAAATAGAAAGTGGAGCTCATCAAAGTTCTCCGTCTCGACATGAGACAAGTTTCTGGTCAACATGTCTCAACCTTGATACGGGTTCGAGCTGGGCAGGACAAGGTTACGACAGTGAAACTCAGGCATGACCTTTAGTAATCGAGAGCCTTGCGAGAGGTAATAAAGGATCACAGCGCGTGATTCGCAGATTGTTCAATAAATGAAGAAGGTGTTCTAGCTGAGCGCTGACGGCTGATAGCTGAATGCTCAGAGCTCAATAAAACAAATACTTCCGCCACTTGTCATCGGATCGTCCCATCAGACGCATGATGTGGCGGCTGGTGTGAAGATTGAAGGCGCGCGGTTCGCGCATGAGTTTCATGCCGGCTTCGCTGGGCATTTGATTGCCCTTGCGACGATTGCAGGGATGGCAGCAAGCCACCAGATTTTCCCAAGTGGAAGCGCCTCCACGAGAACGGGGCACTACATGGTCGAGCGTCAGTTCACCCGACGCCAGCACTTCGCCGCAAAACTGACAAGTGTTGCGATCGCGCAACAAAATATTCTTGCGGGAGAGCGCACGCGTCTGGTGCGGGATTCGGCGATACTCGAGCAGTCGAATGACCGACGGCAAACGCATAGCCACACGGGCGGCATGCAGGAAGTGCCCGTTCTCCTCCTCCGTCATGGCGATTCCCTTGAGCACGAGGACGATAGCGCGGCGCGCAGCGCAAACATTGATCGGCTCGTACGAGGCATTGAGCACCAGCACGGGCGCGTGCAACACGTGTGGGCCGTCACTTTCTGAGCGCACAGCCGTGACCAGCGGGGACGGCAGGTGAGCCCGTCCCACACTACTCATCGAATTGTTCCACTTGCCTGACATATCTTTCTAAACCACCGAGCTCCGCTCGAGACAGCCCATGGAGGTTGTCCGCACGTGATTCTTATCCTGCGGCGGCCATGGTTAGGCGAGCCTCCGACTCTGATTCCCGTATAGCGTGCTGCGCCTCCGTCTTCAGGGTTCGGGCTACCGTTGCTACAAAAACTTTAGATGCTCCGGCACGCCGCAGTACGCGCGCGCATTCGGAAACGGTGGTACCGGTTGTAAACACATCGTCAACGACCAGGACCTCGCGTCCCTTTACTTCTAGAGGCTTTGCGACAACGAACGCGCCTCGAATATTTTCCCGCCGCTGATGCCGCGAGAGTCCGATCTGCGACTTGGTTTCACGCTGTCGTTCCAACAAACCTGGGATCAGCCGGAGCTGGACGGTGGCGGGCTTCAGCTTCAGCGCGGCGCGAGCGATCAATTCCGATTGGTTGAATCCCCGCTGCCGTAGCTTCCTGGAATGCAAAGGCACGGGCACGACCAGAATCTCGCTTGCAGTAAAAAGTGGCTGCAAATCCTCGATGGCTTCCATTAGCATGCGCCCCAAAACATTGGCCGCCGGTCGAACCTGGTTGTATTTCAGCAAATGAATGAGTTCACGCAGGCCGCTGTCATAACTTCCGTAGGCCGTGGCCTTGACGTATGGAGGCTCCAGGCGACGGCATAGTCCGCACAGTGCGTCGCCAGCTTCAGAAGCTGCACCTTCAGCGGAGAATGCGAACGGGCTGATGAGCCGCTCGCCACAGATGGAACAGAGGCCGCCCGCAATCGGCCGCATCGCGTCCAGACAGTCTTCACACACTGGCAACCGTGAAATATTTATCAGGGGGGCACCGCAAAGACGACAATCAGAAGGGAACAGCGTGGCGAATAGACCTGCGGCAATACCGCTGGCCCAGGAGACCCATGGATTATCTTGCGCAACAACCCCGGTCCCGACGGCCCGAATTGGGGTCCCGTTACTGCTGAAGACGATCCTCCCTCGCCCAGCCGTTGCTATGGGGGCTCTGCTGGACGAATCTTTTCCAGTATAGCGGTGCAGAAGGCCGCGCGCAACGAGCACAAAGGTAGGTGTCATCTCGTGCGCATCGTACGTTCAGATGACGGCAACAACCCGTACGGGGGCCTGGCCATGGACAGCGAAGGGAATCTCTACGGCACAACCTTGAACGGAGGGCCCAGCAATATAGGCACATTCTATAAACTCACAAAGGAGGGGAAGTCCTGGAAGGAGACGATTCTGCACAGCTTCGTGGGAGGTGATGACGGAAATCAACCTACCGGCAACCCCTATATGGACGCAAAGGGAAGGTTGTATGGAATGACGCAGACGGGAGGCACCTCCAACCTGGGAATCGTTTACCGCCTTGCGCCGTAGCGAGATGGATCTTTCTTAAATTGCTGATTAACCGGGCACAGCCCAAACGGCTGTGCTCTTCTTTCCTGATTTCATCACACACCAGCGACACTCTGCGCTTGTAATCCGGGCAGCCAACATGCTAACTTGCGCCGTCTCACTTTATATCCATCAGTCCAAGTAATTAGAAGGATCTTAGCCATGAGTCCTCAAACCGTCGTTCCAACCGAACCTCCCAAAAAGTTCAAACCTTACGTCCCCGAGAACATGGAAATGCGGGAGTTTACTTTTCGCGCCGTGATGCTCGGGTTGATCATGACCGGAATCCTGGGAGCAGCCAACGCCTACCTGGGCCTGAAGGCCGGCATGACGATCGCCGCCACTTATCCCGCAGCAGTCATTGGCATGTCGCTTCTTCGGCTGGTGAAAGGCTCGCTGCTGGAAGAAAACATCGCGCGAACCGTGGGCGCGATTGGCGAGTCGGTGGCCGCGGGTGCGGTGTTCACCATTCCGGCGTTTGTTCTGGCGGGACTGTGGCCCAGCCTGGGCATGGAGAGATATTGGCCGTCGGTAGCGCTGATGGTGATTGGCGGGCTGCTGGGCATTTTGTTTGTGACTTTGCTGCGGCGCGTGATGGTGGAAGACCCGGAGCTGCCCTTCCCCGAGTCGGTGGCGGCGGCGGAAATTCATAAAGCCGGACAGCAAGGATCGAAGGCAGCGAAAATCCTGTTTGCCAACATGGGATTTGGCGGGTTGATGTATTTTCTCTCGCAGCTCAACCTTTTCTGGTACACGAAAAACGTTCTGATCAATATTCCGAAGATGGCGAGCGGCCTGCGACTGGGGCGCAGCTCAACCTCACCCCTGCTAGCGACGGGCGGAATGACGCAATTCACTTCGCCTGCGGTGAGCCCGGCCTATCTGGGCGTGGGTTACATTATTGGACCGCGGCTGGCTTCGCTGAACTTTGCAGGCGGTGTTGTCGCTTGGGGATTGCTGGTTCCGCTCCTCATTTATTTTCTCGGGCCGACGCTGCCACCGATGGCCGCTGGCGCGAATCCAGCAGCCTATTGGGGCGGCATCGCGTTTAGCGTCTGGTATTCCATCGTGCGTCCGATTGCCGTTGGCGGCATGCTGGTCGGCGCGGGTTTCACGCTGTTTCGCATGCGCAAACAATTGATGGCTGGGATGAAGCGGGCGGTTTCTGATCTGAAGAAATCCGCCGAAGCGCATAAGGCAACCAGCCGCGTCGACCGCGACCTCAATGCAAAAGTGGTTTTTCTGGGCGTCGGGTTGGTATTCATCGCGATGATCGGGCTTTACTACTATTTCATCGCGGGCGCGCATAACTTGAGCGGAAGCAAGATCATCGCCGGAGCTGTGGTGGCTGCCGCCGTCATGATCGTTCTGGGATTCTTCTTCGCCGCCGTCTCCGGGAATTTGGTTGGCATGATTGGCTCCTCCAACAATCCGGTTTCCGGATTGACGCTGTGTACGCTGGTAGTCGCAGCGCTGCTGATGGTGGCAATGGGAGTGTCAGGCGTAGGCGGCGTGGCGGCGGTGCTCGGTGTAGCAGCCGTGGTTTGCGTGTCGTCTGCAGTAGCAGGCGAAATGCTGCAGGATCTGAAAGCAGGGCACATTCTAGGCGGCACGCCAGCCAAAATGCAGATGGGCGACATCTTTGGCACAATCGTGGCGTCGCTGGTCTTGTTCTTCCCCCTGATGATTCTCGATAAGGCCTATCACTTCGGCAGCGCAGCCTTGCCTGCGCCGCAAGCCGGACTCATGGCGATGCTGGCTCAGGGTATCGTCGGCGGCAACATGGCTTGGCCGCTGGTCGTGGTCGGCATTCTCATGGGCTTCGCCATGATCTTGGTAGAAGTGAAAAGTCCCATGCTCTTTTCTGTGGGCATGTATCTGCCTCTCGAAACGACATCTGCCATCTTTGTGGGTGGAGTAATTCGCTGGTTTACCGACAAAATTCGCGACCGGCGCGGATACAACGATGCGCAAAAAGCGCGAGTGGACAATGCGGGCGTGTTGACGGCGTCGGGACTGATCGCTGGCGAAGCTCTATGCGGGCTGGTGATCGCGGGCGTGGTGGGGAGCAATCATCAGTTATGGCATATCGATATTGGAGACTTCGCGTTCTCTGGCCTGATAGGCATGGCGGTGCTGATTTTCGTCATGATGAAAGTGCCGCTTTCGAACGCTGGGAGCCCGGATGAACCGGCGCCACCGACAGCCATCATGTGATAAGAAAAATCTCTTAACCACAAAGGACACGAAGGTACACAAAGGAAACCCGGGTTCATTCTGGTCTTACTGTGGGCCTTTGTGTCCTTTGTGTTAAAGCTCTTTCATGTCGATTGCAGAGAATCTGGCCCGGGTGCGCGAGCAAATCACCGTTGTCGCGGGTCGTGTCGGACGCAGACCGGAAGACATCGCAGTGATGGCGGTTAGCAAAACGTTTCCAGCAGACAGCATTCGGGAAGCTTACGAATCCGGAATGCGGCTGTTCGGCGAAAATCGCGTGCAGGAATTCGCCGGCAAGATTGATTCGCTTCACGATCTGCGCGACACCGAATGGCACCTGATCGGCCATCTGCAAAGCAACAAAGCTGCCAAGGCAGTTGAACTGTTCGCCGCTGTGGACTCGGTCGATTCGTTGCGCCTGGCGCAGAAACTCAATGTCTCCGCACAGCAACTTGGGAAAAAACTCAAAGTCTTGATCGAGATCAATGTCGGCGGTGAAACCGCCAAGAGCGGTGTGGCTCCGGACTCGCGTGAACTGGAAGAACTTCTATCGGCCGCGCCGGAGTTGGAACATCTCGAGTTTCGCGGACTCATGACAATCCCCCCATTTTCCGACGATCCTCAGCAGACGCGGCCCTATTTCCGAAGGCTTCGCGAATTGCGTGACCGGATCGCCGCCAGACGATTGCCCGCTATTGACATGCGCACTCTTTCGATGGGGATGTCGCACGATTTCGAAGTTGCGAT
Source organism: Terriglobales bacterium (assembly GCA_049585795.1). GTDB lineage: Bacteria > Acidobacteriota > Terriglobia > Terriglobales > Acidobacteriaceae > JABDBE01. The sequence goes on from JBAVAQ010000091.1 coordinate 209,608, forward strand.
CGAAGAAGGATCGACTTGCGTGCGCGTGGGAACAGCGATTTTTGGGGAGAGGCCAAAGCGGTAATGGAACCACGGAGACACAGAGCCACACAGAGGATCAATTCAGAAGAAATGATCCTAGCGAACTCCTGGATTCCATGCCACGGCCAAGATCTCATGTTTGAAATTTTCTGTGGCTCTGTGACTCTGCGGTGAAATCGAAAACCATGATTTCTATTCGCAACACGGCGGCAGGCGTTACCTTCGCGATCAAAGTGCAACCGCGCGCCAAGAAGAACGCCATCACCGGCGAAGTCGGCGACGCGCTGAAACTGGCTCTGACTGCACCTCCGCTCGAAGGCAGAGCGAATAAGGCCTGCATCGAATTCTTGGCAAATCTTTTGGATGTTCCCCGCTCTTCCGTTACCATAGCGTCCGGCGAAACCAGCCGCAGAAAAGTAATTCGAGTCACGGGACGATCAGCAAACGAAATTCGTACGCGAATAGGAATGTAGCGATGCACCGGGAGCCACTTTGACCTTTTCTGAACGCCTACATGAGATTCGCACTGGCTTTGAGCGCCCCTTCTGGGTTGCCAACATCAGCGAAATCTTCGAACGCCTTTCCTACTACGGAGCCTTCGCGTCGCTTGCTCTGTATTTACAGGAGCGGCTGAATTTTTCGACTGAACAGACTGGAACTCTGACCGGCATCTTCGGCGGCATGGTATGGTTTCTGGCCATTTTTGGTGGCGCTGCCGCCGACCGCCTCGGTTTCCGCCGTGCGCTTTCAGTGGCGTATCTCATCTTATCCGTCGCGTATTTTCTGATCGGATCGATCAGTGCGCCTTGGTTGGCACCCATTCGCAACTCGGTGCCGATCAGTCTCTTCGTAGGATTTATTCTGATTCTTCCAGCACTTGGCATTGCGCTGGTAAAACCCTGCGTGGTCGGCACGACGGCTCGCGCCTCGAAAGAAAACGTCCGCTCGATCGGCTATTCGATTTACTACACCATGGTGAATTTTGGCGGGGCAGCCGGCCCGCTTTTCGCGTCGTGGGCTCATCGCCATTTGGGTGTCGAGAATGTTTACCGCCTCGCAGCAGTCAGCGTCTTCGCCATGTTTTTTGTTGTCCTCATCTTTTTCCGCGAGCCGCGCAAGCCCGGCGACGCGCCTCCGCCTTCGATTGCGACGGTCGCTCACAACTTCTGCGTGGTAGTAGGGAATTATCGCTTGGTTTTGCCGGTGTTGGTCGTTGCCCTACTACTCCGAATCGCATTATGGGTCTATCCAATCTTCAGCGTCCCTTGGTGGATCTGGACCGGGCTTCTTCTGTTAGTTCTCGCCGGCATCAGCCGGTTCATGTGGTTTCTCGTGCTCTTTACCGGATACTGGGTCGTATTCTGGCAGCAGTACATCAGCCTGCCGGGTTACATCCACGGATACATTAATCCACAAGCCGACGTCGAAATTATTTTGGTGACCGACGGCCTCACCGTGATCTGCCTCACTCTCGCCGTGAATTACCTGACGCGCAAGATACCGGCGTTTCAGGCCGTGATCTTAGGAACCGTCATTACATCCGTCGCGTGGCTCATCCTGGCATTTCGGCCAACCATCTGGGCTGCGGTGCTCTCGCTGTTTGTTCTTGCGCTGGGCGAGATCATTCAGCAGCCCCGTTACTACGAATATATTTCCCGGCTCGCGCCTCCGGGCCAGCAGGGCACGTACATGGGCTTTGCGTTTCTGCCGATCGGAATCGGTTCGCTGATCGGCGGATGGTTCGGCGGAACCCTGGCCCACCATTTCGGCGAGGTCCTGCATCAGCCGGAGCGGATATGGTGGTGGGTAACCGCCGTGGGCTTGGCTACGACGGCGCTGCTCTGGATCTATGACAAAACGGCGAGAACCGGAAACACTGTTGGCGCGGAATGAGCAAAGTATGACGACGCGCAAACTGTCTCCTGCAAAGATCGCTGCTGAGATCCGTCTCCTGCTTCGCGATGGCGGATCCGTCGAGCACGCTTCCGGTGTGCAATGGTTCTTCAAAGACGAAATCAAATCGCATGGATGGTACACGGCTAAACTGCGCAGTGCGGCCGTCCGCTCTCGACGTAGGATCAGAGAGGCGTTTGGCCTCGACTTCCTTGTGCGAGTCGCTGATAACCTTTTCTCCGGGAGAGTCCTCGAAGAAAAAGTCTTCGCTGTGTTTCTGCTGGAAAAACTCACGGGCGAATTCGGTGATCCCGAGTTCCGATTGTTTGAATGCTGGCTCCCGCGGATCTCAAGCTGGGCTGACCACGATGGGCTGGTGCACTATCTGATTGCGCCGATGGTCGCTGCCGAACCAGCCCGAGCTAAGAGAGTTTTCCGCTGGGCGAAGTCATCGGACCGTTGGCATCGGCGCGCCGCTTGTGTCGCGCTCATTCGGGGAGCGCGGCGGAAGATGTTCCTTCCTGAGATCAAACGTCTATGCGACCTGCTTCTTTCCGATGAAGATGACATGGTGCAAAAGGGATTGGGCTGGCTGCTGCGGGAGACCGCCAAAGCTGATGCGAAGCGCGCATTGCCTTATTTGATGAGCATCCGCGAGCATGCGCCGCGATTGGTGTTGAGAACGGCGTGTGAGACGTTGCCAGCGGCGGCTCGGAAAAAGATACTCGCAAGATCTACCTGACGGCAATCGCCGACCCTCGCTCGGCCGGACAGCTGGGGCGGCTGTACCCGCGCGATGGTCGCGGACTCACAACGCAACTCGCTCAAAACCGCTGAGGTTGTTAGAATAGTTGGTTACCCATGAACCTTCCTGCCATACAGGCTGCCCTGCGCGAGCGGAATATCGACGCTTGGCTTTTCTACGATCACCATCACCGCGATCCCATTGCTTACCGAGTACTTGGGTTGTCGCGTGATCTGATGGTCACTCGCCGCTGGTTCTACCTGATCCCGGCGGAAGGCGAACCGACAAAGCTGGTCCACAAGATCGAGTCGCGCCACCTCGATACTCTGCCCGGAAAGAAGCTTCAATATGCCGGATGGCAGGAGTTGTTTGAACAGGTGAAGGTGCTGTTGTCGTCGCATCGCGACGTTGCCATGCAGTATTCGCCCAATAACATCGTATTCACGATTTCCCTGGTGGATGGCGGCACGCTGGAGTTGATCCGTGGGTTAGGGAAAAATGTGGTCAGCTCGGGCGATCTGGTGGCGCTGTTTGAAGCGACCTGGACCGACGAGCAAATCAAGACTCACTTCGCGGCTCGGGATGCGGTGGATGCAATCACCGCGGCGGCTTTTCAGGAAATCGGGCGGCGGGTGCGCAACGGTGGTACCGATGAACATCAGATCCAGCAGTGGTTCATGGAAGCTTTCCGGCGTGAGAATCTGATAACCGACGATCCGCCGATCGTCGGAGTCAACGCGCATAGTGGCGATCCGCATTATGAACCTCGTGCGGAAAACTCCGCCCCGATTCGCGAAGGCGATTTCGTTTTGCTCGACGTTTGGGCCAAGAAAAGCACGCCCGGAGCCGTCTACTACGACATTACCTGGACCGGTTTTGTGGGCAAAGCACCATCAACGCGAATGCGGGAAGTTTTCACCGTGGTTCGTGATGCGCGAGACGCTGGCGTAAAGGCGGTGCAGGAAGGCATCGCCAGCGGACGCGTCATGTGCGGATGGGAAGTGGACCGGGCTACGCGAGAGCACATCAAGAAAGCGGGCTTCGGCGATTACTTCATCCATAGAACTGGTCATTCGATTGGAACCGAAGTCCATTCCAACGGTGCCAACATGGACGATCTGGAAATTCACGACGAACGTCGCATTCTGCCCAACTCCTGCTTTTCGATCGAACCTGGTATTTACTTGCCCGAGTTCGGCGTACGCAGCGAAGTGAACGTTTTGGTACGGCCCAAGGCAGCTGAAGTCACCGGTAAAATTCAACGCGAGCTTGTAATCATCTGAATGGCAAATCCCTCAACCACTAAAGAAACCGCTCCATCTCAACCCGTGACCGCCATGTCTGTGGTCGCGCCTGCGATCGGCTGGCTGATTCCGGGCGCCGGACACCTGATTCAGAAGCGCTGGATTCGGGGCCTGCTGATCATGGGCTCGATCGTGATCATGTTTCTGCTCGGACTCGCGATGCAGGGACGCATTTATCGGCCGAATGGCGGCGACATCTTGGATATTCTTGGATTCGTAGGCGACGTAGGCGCGGGCGGACTCTACATCGTGAGTCGGGCTTTGGATCTGGGACAGGACGCCATCTCGCACGCGACTGCCGACTATGGAACTAAGTTCATCATTGTTGCCGGGCTGCTGAACTTCATTAGCGCGGCCGACGCTTATCACATTGCGATCGGGAAGAAGCCATGAATCTGCAACTCTCCCACTTCAGCGCCGCCGTGCTTTTCGCTGTATTTGCCTCGGTAGTTTTCGGCATTACACAGCGCACCACCTCCCGCGAGCAGATTCGCTACGGCCTGTATTGTTTTGCCATGTTTGTCGGCGGAGTCTTCGTAGCGGGTTGGGTGATGTGGATTTTGAGACGCTGAAAAGCTCCTAGCTCCTAGCTAAACCGCATTCCGCATCGTGATGAATTTTGGTTCAGCCAGCAGCTAGAAGCTATCCTTCCCACACAAAAGCATCGAACACCCGCTTCGTTTCGAATCCCAGGCGCAGATACAGTTCCACGGCTCGCGCATTTGCTTCCGTTACTGTCAAAGAGAGCAATGAGAAGTTTCGCCGGCGCAAGTTCGTGGTCGTCGCTGCCAGCAAAGCTTCCCCGATTCCGTGCGAGCGGTATTCCGGCAGCACGCATACTTGCGTGACATGGCCGACGTCTTGCCGCACGCGCGAACATAGAATCAGCGCGACCAGAGTACGGGTTCGTTTGTGCACCGCTGCAAACGACGACTCAGGATCAAAGGTTCCGCATCCGGGAAAGCGAACAATGTTGTTCAGAAAGCGCAACGAGCCGCTCAAGGTGCGGTACTGATCGTTGATCGCGGAGTCCACATGCCCGCGATACGCCGTGGTAATCACAGCGGCCGCGGGCTGATAATCCTGTTCTGACCATTGCCGAATTTCGATGTCGGGATGTAACGGCGGCGCTGGCTTGGTTGCCTTTTCCAATGGCAACACCATGAAAAGCCGCGCATGACGGCTGAAACCCTGTTGCACAAAGGGATGAGAGACAATTCCGGTTTCGTGCATGAGCAATTGCGCCTCCACGCGATGAATGCCGGGAGACTGCTGCAGAGTTTCGATCACGTGAGTCAGCAGCCGGGACTCGACTTCGTGTGGATCAGGCAGACGGCCGCCATTCGCAACAAAAAGATCTCCGATCACCCCCTTACTGCCCTCGTAAACGAAGAACGCATAACCGAAGATTCGCCCGCGATCGATGGCCGCATACCCAGGCAGAATCTTGGCATCGACGTAGCGCAGGATCATATCCGCTGAGCCGCCATAGTCCCACGAGAGCAAGCGCGACCACACGCTGATCTCGTCCTGCAACAAAGGGCGCAGATCGACGGAGGAAAAATGCCTGAGATCGAGAATCTCCACGCGGGCTCCTGGAGGGTGCGTCTCAGCAGTGCGTCCAGATTGCGGGCGCGAAAACTGAGTGTATTAGCTTCGCACGCCGCGACGCAAACGGGAGTATCTGAGGGGATTCGCGTAAGCGATTTCAGAAACCCGTAAATGCTAACTGGAGCGGTTTGACCAAATGCTGAGTGCTAAATGCTTACATTGTTAGTGACTCATCTGCCCCACGCCGCCGCCGACACCCAGTAATAATCCAAACCCTGCGGCGCGAAACTTCCGAGGTAGGAAACGCGGCGGCCCGCAACTTGTTTCGCAATCGCAGTCTGCGATCCCTCGGGAGCCACCACCAAATGTTCCGCAGCTGGAACCTGTCCCGATTCGTATCGATCGATAATTTGGTTGCGATAGAACGCCAGGCCGAATTCGGTTTCGCGTGAAACCCCAGCTACGGCAAGCGGGAGCGGTTTGTTCTCCAAGTGACTGATCTCGTTCGCCAGAGGACGGACCGAAAGGGTGCTATCCAATGCTGGAGATCCTAAACGCAGCACCGCGGCGACGGACAGCACTACCGGAACCAGCGTGACAAAACGCAGAGCGCCAAGGCCGAGATTCGTGCGCAACGTGATAGCGATACCGATCGCTAACACCAATGCAAAGCCGAATGAAATTGCGGCGGCGTGGCCCCACGGAATCCGGTGTTGCATGACGATGTATTGAATCATCAGCGCCGGAACTAGGGGCAACGCCGCAACAATGGAGTGCAGCACAATCAAAAAGATGCTGGGACGCTCGTCGTCCGTTACGCGACGTCGCACGTATTCCGCCAGCAAGAGTGTACCTGCGGGCAACGCGGGCACAATGTAACCGGGGAGTTTCGATTGCGAGAGAGAGAAAAATATGACCGGTACAACCAACCAGATCACCAGGAATACGTTTAGGGCATCTTCCGACGCGAGCATTTCCTTTCGTTCCGCGCACCACACGCGAATGGTTTCTACCAACGCCGCCGCCACGAATACGGTCCATGGGATTAGACCAAGCAGGACGACCGGAGCGTAGTACCAGAATGGCTCCTTATGACGATAAAGGTTGGTCCCGAAGCGCGCGAAATTATGCTCAAGAATGAAGATGCGGAAAAATTCTGGATTCTTCATTTGCACAGCGACGTACCAGGGAAGCGCCAGAGCGCAGAACAGAAGAATGCCGGGGACCCAAAGCGTTCTCCAAAGCAAACCATAATCGCTCTTCGTCACGGCAAAGATCACGATGATCATCGCCGCCAACAAGAGTGCCACCGGCCCCTTGGCCAGAGTTCCGACCGCCAGAAAACAATAGAACGCCGCGAGGTAGCCACGGGATTTGCTCTCGTACCACGCATACCACGCGAGCATTGCGATGGTGAACATGGCGGCGAGTGGCATGTCGGTTGAAGCGGCCCGGGCGAAGCCGATGACTCCCGCCGCCGAAGCGGTCATCAACGCACCATCGAGTTGGAAGCCGGGACGAAAGCGCTTCAGAAAAAGATAGGCAGCGACCACCATGAGCGTGGCGTCCACTGCCGATGGCAAGCGCGCGGCCCAATCGCTCACGCCGAAAACGGCATAGGCCAGCATCACCTGCCAGTAGTAGAGGGGAGGTTTCTCCAGCCATGGTTGGCCTCCCAGCGTGGGCGTGATCCAATCGTGGCGCGCCAGCATTTCGCGCGCGACTTGTGCGTAGCGTGGTTCATCGGCGCCGATCAGTCCAAAATAGGCAAGGCCGAAGAAAAAGAGGAATCCGCAGAATCCGGCAAGCAGAAGCCAGTCGGCGGATTCGCGGGAGATCTTCAATATTTCCTCAGAGAATCTATTGTACGGAGGGATTGGTGCGAAGTTGGGTCATGATTCGTGCTACGGCGATCGACAACGGACCGTCCAGAGCGCATCCGCTTGCGCATGCGTGTCCGCCTCCGCCGAATTGCTCGGCGATTGCCGCCACATCCAACTGTCCTTTGCTACGCAGGCTTACTCGGAATCGCCGGTCGGGCAGCTCGCGGAAAAATGCCGCCACCTCTACATCTTGAATGGACAGCGCATAGTTCACCAACCCTTCGCAGTCTTCCTCTTTGGCGCCAAGGCGTTCCATCTGTTCCGTGGTGACCCAAATCCAAGCCAGCGGTCCTTCACGATGCAAGTTCGACAGCGCTGCGCCCAGCAGGCGCATCTTGGCGGTGGAATGTCCGAAATACACGCTGCGGGCGCAATGAGCAGGGTCAGCGCCAGCCAGCACCAGTTCCCTCGCCAAAGCAAAGGTATGTTCGTTGGTGCCCTCGAACATGAACGAGCCGGTGTCCGTGAGCACGGCAGTGTAGAGGCAGGTCGCGATTTCCGGCGAGATCTTCACGCCAGCTTCGCGCGCCAGACGATACACCATCTCGGCCGTGGCAACAGCCTTGGGATCGATCCAGTTGACGTGGGCAAAGGGCCGCCCGCTCACATGATGATCGATGCTGATCAGAAAGCGGTTCTCCAAACCCTCGAGTCGAGTGCGTTGAATGCTGTCACATTCCAGAATAATGGCGGCGTCGTAGTTCCCGTTCACCCGTTCGGCGCGCACGACTGTATCGGCAAAAGGCAATGGCTGATAGATGCGAGGCACCCCGTCGTGCAGTACCACATCGGCTTCCTTGCCCATGGAACGCAGCACTTGACAACAAGCGAGCGCGGAGCCGACCGCGTCTCCATCCGGACGCGCGTGCGAAGTCAGGAGGAAACGGTCGCGCTGCTCGATGTGTTTGAGAACCTCGTTCAACATATCTGCCTGCACTCCCTCGAACTATCGGCTCCGCTTCTGGTTGCGTTTCAACAGCTCATCGATTCTGGCTGCGTACGTCTGCGAGCGGTCCAACTGAAAATACAACTCGGGTGGACGCCGCAGATGTAAACGCTCAGCCACTTCGCGGCGAATGAAACCAACCGCCGCCGTCAAACCTTCCAACGTGCGCTTGGCTTCTTCGTCATCGCCCTGCACAACCACGAAAATGCGCGCGGAACGCGAATCACTTCCCAGCTCCACACTGCTGACGCTGGCCAGCCCGATGCGAGGGTCGCCGAGCTCGCCCTCGACGATGGTCTCAATCTCCTCGCGCAGAGCCTCGCCCAGCCGTTCCCGATGATATTTGGCTCCGCGCTTTTCCACTGCTTCCCCTCGGAGTAAAACGAATGAGAATATCAGAAAAACGGCGTTGCCGCGTCACTATCGACGACACTGTTAGGGTACTTTCGTGACCAGCGGAAAGTGCCGCAAATGGAAGGGATTACCGATCAGCGAGGATTACAGGTATTCCAGAAACGAATCCGCAATATCGGCCCCGCCGTTGTTGGCGATGCGCGTGGCCTGACGTTCTACGTTCTTCATCAGGCCATCCAGATAGTCGCGCGAGTCGGAAATGCTGACCACGCCCAAGGTCGCGCGATTCCACAATCCGCTCGCGTCCAACTCGGCGACCGCGACATTGAAGTGCGCCCGCAGCCGGTCTTTCAGGCTGCGCACAACTTGCCGCTTGTCTTTGAGCGATTGCGCCGCTTCGATACGCAGTTCAAGGGTGAGAAAGGCAATCATTGGGTCGTTGGTCGTTAGTCGTTCGCCGTTGGCAAACTAGCTACGCTGACGACTAACGACCAGCGACTGCTTCTATGCGATCGCTTCCGCCGCAACCTTTTCAGTGGCGAAGGCTTCGATCACGTCGCCAACTTTGATGTCGCCGTAGTTTGCGATCGAGATGCCGCATTCCATGCCGTTGGTAACTTGGCTGGCGTCGTCCTTGAAACGGCGAAGCGATCCGACCTTCCCCTTGAAGACGACGGTGTTATCGCGCAGCAGCCGCACTTCAGAATCGCGCTTGATCAGCCCATCGATCACTGTGCAGCCAGCCACGGTACCTACCTTCGGAATGCGGAACGTCTCGCGCACTTCGGCCCGGCCCTGGTAGGTTTCTTTGATAGTCGGTTCAAGCAATCCAGTCATGGCTCGCTTGATCTCGTCCTGCAACTCGTAAATGATCGAGTGCAGCCGGATGTCGACTTTCTCCTGGTCCGCCAATTCCTGCGCCTTGCGTTCCGGACGCACGTTGAATCCGATGATGATGGCGTTCGAAGCCGAGGCCAGCAACACGTCGCTCTCAGTGATGGCGCCCACACCTGAGCGCAAAACTTTGAGCCGCACCTTGTCGTTGGACAGCTTGGAGAGTAGATCGGTGAGTACCTCGACGGATCCGCCCACGTCACCCTTCAAAATAATGTTCAGTTCCTTTGTGCCCGCCGTCTTGATCTGTTCGGCCAGACCCTCGAGCGATACCCTTGAACTCTTGGCCAACGTGGCCTCGCGGGTCTTCTGTTCACGGTATTCGGAGACGCCGCGCGCCTTATCGCGATCGGCGACGACTACGAACTGATCGCCCGCCTGGGGCAACCCTTCCATGCCGAGGATTTCGACCGGTGTCGAGGGCGGTGCTTCTTCGAGCGAGTTCCCGCGATCATCGAACATGGCGCGAATTTTTCCGTACACGTTGCCGACCACGAAGTTGTCGCCGTTGTGCAACGTGCCATTTTGCACCAGCACCGTGGCTACCGGTCCACGGCCGCGATCCAGTTTGGCTTCGAGCACCACGCCCTGCGCCGGACGTTCAGGCGTTGCCTTCAGTTCCTGCAGATCGGCGACCAGGACGATCATTTCCATCAACAGGTTTAGGTTGGTTTTTTGTTTTGCCGAAACGTCGACGAATACGGTTGTACCGCCCCAATCTTCGGGCATCAATCCCCGATCGCCCAGTTGTTTCTTGACGCGATCGGGTAGCGCACCGGGTTTGTCGATCTTATTGACTGCGACAATGATCGGAACTTCCGCCGCGTGCGCGTGATCGATCGCCTCGAGCGTTTGCGGCATAACCCCATCATCGGCAGCTACGACCAGAACGACGATATCCGTGGCTTTGGCCCCCCGAGAACGCATGCGGGTGAAAGCTTCGTGGCCGGGAGTGTCCAGAAATACAATCTGTCGGCCATAGGCCGGAGACTGCGGGTCTTGAACCGTGACTTTGTATGCCCCGATGTGTTGGGTGATGCCTCCCGCTTCGCCTCCGGCCACGTCGGTGGAACGAATCGAATCCAGCAGGGTGGTTTTACCGTGATCCACGTGGCCCATAATTGTGACTACGGGCGGACGCTGCACACCTTCACTGGCCGTGCCTTCCTCGCCGGCAGCAGCGTCAGAAACTTCCTTGGCGGCTTGCTCTTCGAAGGTAATTACGTTCGTATCGGCTCCGAAGAAGCGCGCCATTTCACTGGCCAGCTCCGCATCCAGCGTCTGGTTGATGGTGGCAAATACACCGCGAGCCAATAAGCGGGCAATCAAATCCTTGGCCCGGATTCCAAGTTTTTCCGCCAGATCCTTAACGCTGATTCCTTCCGTAATCGTAATGCTGCGCGTGATGGGCTGCGGCTCATTCGAAAGCGACAGGCGCGGCGGCGGAACGAAGCCCTTCATTGGGCCTTCTTTTACCCCGCGCGGGACATAACGCTGGCCGGGCCGGCGCGCGGGCGCACCTGGACGGGCACCCGGGCGAGTCGTGCCCGGAGGAGGCAAACCTGGTCCAACTCCCAAGGGTCGCGTGCCCGTGGGCGATTGCCGCGTGGGATGCATCGGCCGACGTTCTCCCGGACGCAATGGAGGACGAGTTCCTGGAGCCGCTGTACCGCCGGGACGGGGGCGCTGAAAAATCGGCTGCCCCGGCACCGGACGTCCAGGAACCGGACGCGCGCTGGCCCCAGCCTGCGCGCTGGGCGCGGCTGGCCTGGACGGCGCATGGTACACCGGACGAGGTCCTGTATGAGGGACGATCATGCGCGGTGACGGGGTTTGCGGGCGCGACGGCGCAACTGGAGCTGGTCTCGCTGATGCCGAGGCGGGCGGCGGTGGCGCTGCAGGCGATAGCGGAACCGCAGAACTTGGAGCTGACGCTTGCGCCACCGGTGGCGCCGCAGCCGATGGACTGACCGGACGCGGAGGAGTCGGCATCGTTGGTGGTGTGACCACAGAAGCTGGCGGCCGAACGACTGGCGGGGTTGGAACGGAAAAAGTTGGCCTGACGACCGGCTGTGGAACCACAACCCTCGGTGGCGGAGGCGCTACAGAAGCAGGCGGCGGAGGCGGAGCTTTCACGGTCGAAGCGGATGGCGCTAGCGTCGGTGAGGCTGCTGCCACAGGACGAATAGGAGGAGCGGCGGTTGGAACCTGTTGCTTGCGGATCGCATTCAGAACGTCGCCGGGCCGGGAAATGTTGGATAGATCGATCTTAGTCTTAATCTCGTCGCCATCAGCGCGGCTGGGACGCGATGGTCTGGAGGCGGTATGGGCCTCGCCAGCGGCGCGCAAGTAGGCTCGCACCTTCTCCGCTTCATGCTCTTCCACGGAACTGGAGTGCGTCTTCTTCTCAGTGACGCCTACTTCGGGAAGTGCGTCGAGAATCGCTTTGCTTTTAACTTCCAGCTCCCTGGCCAGATCGTTGATTCGAATCTTGCTCATCCGCTCTTTCTTTCCTCCGGACTGTCCCGCTAAGTCTTCATATCAACCTCACGGTGTCGGCTTTCTGTTGAACGCTTCCACAACGCGCGCAGAGTGCGTAACGTTCTCATTACTTATTACCTTCGGAAGAAGCAGGCTCCTCCGCCGGTTCCTGTGTGTGCTCTTCGCTTGCCGTTTCCGCCGGTTCGATCGGGATCGCGATCTCTGCGGTCTCGTCGCTGGCAACACCTTCCCCAGACGGATCAGAACTTGAAGCTTCTTGGCTGCCCTCGATCGAAGTCTCTTGACCCTCCGGCACTTCGACCGTAGCCTCACCCTCAGGCGCTGCCACTTCACCACCTTCAAGGCTGGAAAAATAATTATTGACCGCCAGGCTGATTTTTTCCACCGTCTTCGGACCAATGCCCTCGATGGCCTCGAGTTGCTCCGGCGTCATGTCCGCCAAAGCTTCCACAGTGGTCACCCCGGCCGCGCTCAACTTCTCGATCAGTCCTTCGCCCAGTCCAGGCACGTCGGCCAACGGAGTCGAAGCAGGAGCCACCAACTGCGACATCTGCTGTTCGACTTCCTGGCGCTTCTCTTCCTCACTCTTGATATCAATCTTCCACCCTAGCAGCTTCGCTGCCAGGCGAACGTTCTGCCCTTTCTTGCCGATGGCAAGGGAAAGCTGGCTATCGTCCACCACCACTTCGAGATGTTTCTCGCTCCCCTCGAGCAGGCTCACCCGGCTGACTTTTGCGGGCTGCAACGCCTTCTCGGCGAAAGTTACAGCATCTTCGTGATATTCGATGATGTCAATCTTCTCGCCCCGCAGTTCGCGAATGATCGACTGCACCCGCATACCCTTCATGCCAACGCAGGCGCCCACGGCATCGACGTCTTTGTCTTTCGACATCACGGCGATCTTGGTACGTTCGCCCGCCTCGCGCGCGATCGCTCGAATGACCACCGTCCCGTCGTAAATTTCTGGCACTTCTGTCTGGAACAAATGCTGCACCAGTTCGGGAGCAGCGCGCGAGACCACGACCGCCGGACCTTTCGAAGCTCTTTCCACTCGTGCAATGACTACACGAACCCGCTCGCCGATGGCGAACGACTCCAGCCGCGACTGCTCCTTGCGCGGCATGCGCGATTCGGCTTTCCCCAGATCGAAAATCACATCCGGACCTTCGATCCGCTTGACCGTCGCATTGACGATCTCACCCACGCGCCCGATGTACTCGTTGTAAACGGTATCGCGCTCGGCTTCACGCACTTTCTGGAAAATCACCTGTTTCGCCAGCTGCGCTGCGATCCGCCCGAGGATCCCTTCGGTCACTTTAGGAATCTGCAGCTCGCCGCCGACTTCCACGCTGGGATCGACTTTCCTGGCATCATCGAGCGTGACCTGCAGAAGCGGATCTTCCACTTGCTCGGGAGCCTCGACTACGGTTTTAACCGCAAACGCACGAATCTTGCCCGTGTCTTTGTCAAGCTGCGCGCGCAGATTTTCCTGCGTCTTGTAATACTTGCGCGTGGCGACAACGATGGCATCCTCCACCGCGGTGACGACAATCTGCGGGTCAATGCCCTTCTCTTTGCTGAGCGCGTCGATCGTGTTGTAAAGCTCGCTTGCCATAGAAAACCACTTAGTAATTCAGTAATTTTGTAATTCGGTAATCGAAAGCCGATGCCCCGCCGCTTTCGCTCTTCCAATTACCCAATTACCAAATTTGCCAATTACTCAATCCACTAAAGCTCCGGTACCAGGTTGGCCTTCTCTACATTGGCCAACTCAATCTCCAAAGTCTGCGGCGCGGCCTCACCTGCACGCGCCTTCTTCCGCGACGCGCCCACTTCTAGACTCAAACGCCCTTCGTGAAAGCGCTGCAACCTGCCCTCGAAATGCTGGCTTCCATTCACAGGGTTTCGCGTTTTCAGCTTCACTCTGCTCCCCGTGAAGCGCTCGTAATCGGCTGGCCGCAGCAGCTTGCGATCCAACCCCGGAGAGGAAACCTCCAGCAAGTACGAGTTGCCAGGAATCACATCCTCCACGTCGAGGATGGTACCGACCTCGCGACTCAAATTCGCGCAATCCTCGTGGGTCACCCCACCAAGCTTGTCTTCGCCGGTCGCGCCAGGCTCGGGGAGCTTATCAATCACGATGCGAAGCATGCGCGCCTTGCCTCCGCCGCGCAATTCCACTTCAACCACCTCTAACCCGCTGCCGGTGGCCACTCGCTCCACAATCGCGCGCACCTGATCGATCTCAAATCCCATGAAACCAATAAGTTATCGGACTATTGCGGAGTTCCGAAAGCACCGCAAACTAAAAAGTGGGCTTGCGCCCACTGGTGTGCTCCGCCAAAATCTGGTACTACACAACAGTTTCCAAGCACCAATATACGCCGCTCGGAGCCAAAAGACAAACGCGGCTGACCCCATTTTGCGGTCACTTCATTTTGTGTCCTGCCTAATGATAATCTTCTTGAGCCCATGAAACATCTCACGCGTCGCCGCTTCGGTAAGACTTTGGCAGGGACAGCTGCAGCCGCCTTTGCCAGCGCCTCTTTCCCGCGAATTGTATTCGCACAAATGGCCACGGCAGAGCTGCTGCGATTCCCGCCGAACTTTCTCTGGGGCTGCGCGACCGCTTCCTATCAGATTGAGGGCGCGGTGAAGGAAGACGGACGGAAGCCATCCGTCTGGGACACTTTTTCCCACACGCCGGGCAAGACTTTTCAGGGCGAAACCGGTGATGTCGCTGACGACTCCTACCATCTCTACAAAGAAGATGTGAAGCTGCTCAAAAACCTGGGCGTGAGCGGCTACCGCTTTTCCATTGCGTGGTCCCGCATCTTTCCGGACGGCACTGGCCAGCCGAATGAGAAAGGTCTTGCCTACTACCAGCGCGTAGTTGATGAACTGCTCAAAAACAATATTGCCCCATACATCACGCTTTTCCATTGGGACCTGCCGCAAGCTTTGCCCGGCGGCTGGCAGTCGCGCGACACTTCAAAAGCATTTGCCGATTATGCAGGATATGTTTCAAAGCAGCTTTCGGATCGGGTGGGCCACTTTTTCACCACTAATGAGTTCACATGCTTCACCGACCTGGGTTACAAGACCGGAAAGTTTGCGCCCGGCCTGAAGTTGCCGGATGCGCAAGTCAATCAGATTCGCCACAACGCCGTGCTCGCCCACGGCATGGCGGTGCAGGCGATTCGAGCCAACGCTAAGTCTGGAACCCAGATCGGCTTGGCCGAAAATGCCACGGTCTATGTGCCCGTAATTGAGACGCACGAGCAAATCGCGGCGGCGCGGACCGCGACTCGCGAGGGGAATGCTCCATTTCTGACGGCCGTCATGGAAGGGAAATACACGGACGGCTACTTGCAGCGCGAGGGTGCGAACGCTCCCAAGGTCGAGCCCGGGGACATGAAGATTATCGGCAGCCCGCTCGACTTCGTCGGCCTCAATGTGTACACGCCGGAGTACGTGCAGGCTGACGCTTCCCCGGCCGGTTACGTGGTGGAAAAGCGTCCAGCTTCATTCCCGCGCATGGCCTCGGATTGGCTGTACATTGGCCCCGAAGTGATCTACTGGGCGGTTCGGAACGTCAGCGAGGTTTGGAAACCTCGGGCGCTCTACATTACGGAGAACGGTTGCTCGTCGGACGATGTACTGACCGCTGACGGGCATGTAGAAGATACCGACCGCGTGATGTACCTGCGCAATCACCTCACCCATCTGCATCGGGCGGCTTCCGAGGGCTACCCAATCAAGGGTTACTTTCTCTGGAGCCTGCTCGACAATTTCGAGTGGGCAGATGGTTACAGCAAACGCTTTGGGCTCCACTATGTCGACTTCAAAACCCAGGTGCGCACCCCTAAGCTCAGCGCCGAGTGGTACCGAGACGTAATCTCGCGAAACGCGGTGGAGTGATGGCGGCGCTTTTTCCTCAACCATCCAGGCCAGGCTCCGGCACCAGTGACACCTCGCCGGCTGAGGCCAGTCTGTAAAAGAAATGTAAATCTTTGTAGTGGCAGCAACCCCTGTGAAGAGTTCTCATCCTATCAATTTGAGTTATGCAGAGGCGAATCGAACTCGACGCGGCAAGGGGAGCGATGTTGGTGTGGATGACGCTCACACACCTGCCCACCGTTCTCAGTAACTATTTCAATCAGCCCTTCGGCTTCGTCTCGGGCGCAGAAGGATTTATCTTTCTCTCAGCCCTATTTACAGGCCGGATTTACTTCCTCGCCGCTGAACGGAACGGCTATCGAGCCATGGCCAGGAAGCTCTGGATGCGCACAGCTCGACTTTATCTCTATCACGTTGCGCTGCTGGGTATCGCATTTGTGGTGGTGGCGCATCTCGCTTCCGGTGGCAATCGACCGGCCTTGCATAACCTCCTCGACTTTTATTTCGCCGCGCCCAGGCAAGCTCTCATTTACGCTGCGTTATTGATCTACCGGCCACCTCTGCTCGACATTCTGCCGATGTACATTACCTTCTTGCTGCTGACGCCGGTGATTCTGAAACTGGCCCGGAAAGGGCGTTGGAAGCTCATTCTGGGGGCAGGATTCACATTCTGGTTCTTAGCGCAATTTGGACTTCGCCAGGTTCTCTATGATTTTGGTACACGCGTCACCGGAATCAACGTTCCGCTGAGTGCTACGGGATCTTTCGACTTGTTCGCGTGGCAATTTATGTGGTTGGTGGGCCTGTATTGCGGAGTCCGCTGGTCGCAGGACGATCTGCCGGTCACCAAATGGGCCAGACGGATGCTGATCCCTGCCGTCGTAATTGTGCCGGTCCTGTTTGCCTTGCGGCAATGGGTAGGACGCGGCATTGAGCTCGGAATATTTGAGGTCTCCTTCGATAAGTGGCATTTGGGAGTGGTGCGGATCGTCAATTTCGCAGCCATTGCAGCGTTGCTGATTCGGTTCCAACCGTTTGTGAAAGCACTGGCGATTCGGCCGCTTGTAGTGATGGGTCAGGCTTCTCTGCAAGTCTTTTGCGCCCACTTATTATTCTGCTTCGCCGGCCTCGCGGTCATGGGAGACGCTCCCGTCGTGGTCGGCTGGCATGAAGCGATACTCGTGACCGCCACGCTGGTGGGGATGTTTGTGACCGCGCGAATCTTCAACAAGCAGAAGAGTCCGAAGAGCTACCCCTGGACGGACCGGTCGACGGGCAGGCCTCTTGCGCAATTCGGCGACTGAAAAAACCTTTCCGTACGGGCCGAGCTCGTCAGAAGAAAGTTCCGTAATTTGTAAATCGGGGCAAACCTGCGAAAAATAGAATGGGCGAAAGAGTATAAATAAGGGAAAGAAACCGCTGCTGAATGGATCGTTCTTTCAACCGGGGTTCGCGTCACCGTCAGCTTCCAAGGAGGTTCTATGGATTGCATGAAGGGTTTAGTTCCGGTGATCGGATTTCTGCTCGTAGGACTGGGAGCAGTCGCGCAACAGTCAACGAACCCGCCCATGACCAGCAGTGGGGCGCCGGCATCCAACGTCAGCACGGTTCGCGGTTGCCTGAACGGTGAGCGCGGGAACTACATTGTGGTCGAGGACAAGACGGGCTTGGTCTATGTTCTAAAGGGTGTGGGTAACAAGCTCGATACTCATCTGCACCACGAAGTCGAAGTGAAAGGGAGATTGCGGTCTGGCACGATCAAAACTGGCGTAAATCCGATGAAGACCGGCAGCAATCCTAGCGATACCGAGCACGGAGTTGATGGTGTGCCGCTCGAGGTGGCCAACGTGCAGACGGACGTCCGCACCATCTCGAAACACTGTAAAGCTGCAGATGAGGATTAACTCGCCGCGCGGTCAGCGTCTTGGCTCTGCACTCAAGGCGAAGAACTGCGCTCGCACAGGCCAGAATGTCCCGTTTCGTAAAGTTATGCAAAGATTGTGAGAATCTTCTTTTTTAGCGCAACTTCCCCTCCGCAATCCCATTCATAGATGTAGACAGATCGCTTTGAAAGGAAGGTTTCAATGCTCAAACAATGCCTGCTAGTTCTTCTCGCGATGGGATTAATCTTGGTTGCCGCGCCTTTGGTCGCGGCCCAGGACAGCTCGTCCGGCGACCAGCAATCACCGCCCGCGCGCGAGGGTGGTCGCGGACATCATGGGCCGCCCGATCCGGCTCAGCGTACCCAGGAATTGACCAAACAGCTGAACTTAACCTCTGACCAGCAAACCAAGGTGCAGGGTATTCTTGAATCCGAACATTCGCAGATGCAGAGCTTGCGCCAGGATACTTCGCAATCGCAACAGGATCGCCGCAGCAAGATGATGGACATCCGCAAGACCAGCGACTCGCAGATCCGCGGCTTGCTCGACTCCACACAGCAAAAGAAGTGGGACGACATGCAAGCCCAGCGTGAGCAATGGATGAAAAACGGCCACCACGGACCGCCGGGCGCGGGCGGCGACCAGCAAGCACCACCGCCCCAGTAAGAACTATTCTCTGAGAAACACCAAGGCTGGTCGTTCTTTCGCGCTGAGACCGCAAAACAAACGACCGGCTTTTTGACGCAATCCTGGAGTCTTGCTCTCTCCTTGCCGCGAGCGACGTATAATTCAAACCATGCAAAAGCTGCCTATGGAGTTGGGCCGTGCCCGAGTCCATTGATTGGCCGCGGGCCTATTCCCCGCGACGTCGCCGAAACCTCATTCTCATTTTCGCCATACTTGCCGGGATTTTCTTCGTCTCTCGGACCGTGCTCTCGTATTACGTGGACGTACTCTGGTTCGAGTCGCTCGGGTACGGCGAAGTATTCTGGAAAACACAGAGCCTGCAGTGGGGAATCTTTGCGGTTTTTACAATCGCGACCTTTCTCATTCTGTACGGATCATTCCTGGCCCTGAAGCGGGCGCACCTTCCGGACCTGCCGAGCGGTCACACGATTTTCATCGGCCAACAGCCGGTGAGGTTGCCGGTCGAACCGGTTTTGCGTCTTATCGCGCTGGTCGTCTCACTCGCCATTGCAGCTTTAACCGGCGCCGGCATGATGGTCGAATGGCCGACGCTCGCGCTTTTTTGGTACGCGCCGGGCACTGCTGGAGCAGTGGATCCGATTTTCGGCAAACCACTGAACTTCTTTCTGTTCACCTTGCCGGCTTGGCAGCTTGTCGCCGGTTGGTTGCTTACGCTTGCCCTCATCACCTGCGCGCTCGCGGTTTTCTTCGTTTTCATCTCGGGCGGAACCAGTGTGCTTGCCGGGCGTCGTAGTTACGTCACCGTGCCCTGGCGCGGATTTTCCATCACGTTTGCATTCCTGCTACTGGTCCTCGCAGTGCTGGCGTATCTCGGCCGCTTCGAGCGCATGTTCGAGGATCACACCATCTTCGGAGGCGTGACCTACACCGACGCGCACGTCACCCTGACCGGAATGCTCATCGTGTGTGCGGCGCTCGTTGTTGGCGCGGTAATCGCAGCGGCCAACGCCGTATCAATGCAGCGGGCGCGCTGGCTGGTCGCGGCGGTCGCACCGGCGGTGGTGTGTTATTTCGGTCTTCAGATTGTCGCCTGGTACGTCAGCAGTTTTATCGTCAAACCAAACGAACTGGTTCGCGAGCAACCATACATCGCGCACAACATCGAATTCACGCGGCAGGCCTATGGGTTGGACCGGGTCTTGCAACGCAAGTTTCCCGCGGAGACAACCGTCGAGGCGGCGGACCCGGCGAACAATCAGGCTACGCTTCAGAACATCCGGCTGTGGGACTGGCGCGCACTGCAGGATACGCTGCGCCAAATTCAGGAAATCCGAACCTACTATGATTTTCCCGATATCGATATTGATCGCTATCAGATCGAGGGCACGACTCGCGAGGTGATGTTAGCCACGCGCGAGTTGAACGTCGACAAGCTCCCGGAAAGCAGTCGCAACTGGATCAACGAAAAGCTTATCTATACCCACGGCTATGGCATCACCATGAACCCGGTGAATGGGTTCACGCCGGAAGGGTTGCCCACTCTTATTCTCAGCAATATGCCGGTGCAGAGCACCGTGCCTGGGCTGAACGTGACCCGGCCAGAGGTCTATTTCGGCGAGCTGACGGATACCGACGTGTACGTGAAAACGCGGCAGAAAGAATTCAACTATCCGCAAGGCCAGACTAACAATTTAAATTCCTACGAGGGCACTGGCGGGATTGTCCTCGGCGGTTTTCTGCGGCGCATCATAATCGCGTCCGACCGCGGCGACCTCTCAAAGCTGCCGTTCAGCGATGACGTAAATCCGGAGAGCCGCTTGCTGATGCGGCGCAACGTGCGTGACCGCGTAGCCACGCTAGCCCCATTCCTTACGTTTGATCCCGATCCCTACATCGTCCTCGGCGACAACGGCCACCTGTCCTGGATTATGGATGGGTTCACGGTCTCAGACAGCTATCCGTATTCCACCCATTACCGCCTCGACAGCAACGCCGTTAACTACATGCGGAACAGCGTCAAGGTGGTCATCGACGCTTACGATGGTACAACTACGTTTTATGTGTTTGACCCCGGCGATCCGATCATCGCTGCTTATCGCCGTATCTTTCCGGCACTGTTCAAGGACGCGGCCGCGATGCCTCCAGACCTGCGCAAGCACGTGCGCTATCCCGAGTTGTTGCTCAAGCTGCAGGCGGCAGTTTACGGCCTTTATCACATGACCGATACGGAAGCGTTCTACAACCGCGAGGACCTGTGGACGGTCGCGTCTGAAGTTGGCATGGGCGAGGGGGGCGAGCAAACCACGCAGACCATGGAACCGAATTTCGTGCTGATGAAACTGCCGGACGAAAGCGGCATGGAGTTCGTGGAGATCCTGCCATTCACACCGGCGAACCGGAATAATCTGATTGGTTGGATTGCCGGACGCAGCGATGGCGCACACTATGGGACCTCGGTGGTCTACGACTTTCCCAAGACAAAGCTGGTCGACGGACCACTGCAGATCGAGGCGCGAATCGATCAGAACGCGCAGCTTTCCGGACAATTGACGTTGTGGAATCAGCAAGGCTCGCATGTGCGCCGCGGGGCTCTGCTGGTGATTCCGACGGGGAAAGCATTGTTGTATGCAGAGCCGATCTACCTGCAGGCCGAACGCAGTCCGATGCCGGAGTTGCGTCTGGTCGTGCTGGCAGTGCAAGACCGGCTTGCCTACGGACCAACCTTTGAGTCGGCGATGGGGGCGCTTTTCGGTGGAGCGGCCTCATCGCTGACTGCCGCAGCCACGAGCACGGCGGCCACTCCTGGCGAGGCGGCGCGTAATGCACCGTCATCTGCTGCGTCGCCACAAACTGCGGGGGACCTCAACGCCCTCATCGCGGAAGCCGCCAAAGACCTCGCCGACTACCAGCGCCTCACGGCAGAAGGCAAGCTGGGCGAGGCTGGACAGAAGCTTGAACAGTTGAAACGCGCTTTGGACGAACTGAATCAGCGTAAGAAGTGATCTTCGTAGACCAACTGCTCGCGGGGGTGGGTCTCGTGAAACAGCTGCAAATTGTCAGTCAGTGATCCTCGCTCAATCTCCCCCGGAACTGGATGATTTTGCGCCGATCGCGTTTCGATGGTTTGCCTGCGGGTAATTGTTCGAATTGCTTGATCGCCTTGTACTCTGCTGCCACCTTCAGCCGAAGCTCATGACTGGCCGGTGTCTCGCGATAAAGGGTTTGCGCAACCGACGCGGAGCCTCGCACTTCGCTGAGAGCTAAGACTTCCACTTGAAAGACGCCGCCGTCGTTGGTCACTTGTAACATGTCTCCAATACGGACCTCGCGCGCAGGCTTGGTAGGTTGACCGTTGGATTGAATCCTGCCGAGTTCACAGGCTCGCGCAGCCAGGCTGCGTGTCTTAAAAAATCTGGCAGCCCACAACCACTTGTCCATCCGAACGCTGGCCATGCTCTATCTTAGTAGACCGCTTGCAAAAGCGCTGTCGCACCCGCAAGCTAATCAACATGCCCGAACTTCCAGATATCGCCGCTTATATCCGCGCGCTTGAATCACGGATCGTGGGGCGACCCATCGAGCACATACGGTTGTCGAATCCCTTCTTGCTTCGCACCGTACAACCACCACTTACCGATGTGGAAGGCCGCATCGTGCGCGAGTTGCGACGCATCGGCAAGCGCATTGCGATTGGAGTAGAAGGCGATCTATGGCTGGTGCTACATTTGATGATCGCCGGACGATTGCACTGGCGCCCGCGCGCAGCCAAGATGGCCGGGCGTAAGACCCTGGCAGCTTTCGATTTTCCCCACGGGTCTCTTGTGCTCACCGAGGCTGGCACAAAGCATCGCGCGTCGCTGTATGTCCTCGCAGGAGAGCAGGCGTTGCAGTCTATCGACCCTGGCGGAATCGACGTCTTCGGCAGCAATCTCGACTCGTTTCGCGAAGCGCTGACGGCCGAAAACCGCACCCTGAAAAGGGCGCTTACTGATCCGCGGATACTCAGCGGCATCGGCAATGCGTATTCCGACGAAATCCTGCACGCTGCCCAATTGTCTCCGATCGTACTGACCCGAAAGTTGAAGCCCGATGAATGGCAACGGCTGTTCGCTGCCACGCGCGATACTCTTGGGCTTTGGATACGCCGGCTGCGGGCGGAAGCGGAAACTGGCTTTCCGGAAAAGGTGACTGCATTTCGCAAGGAGATGGCGGTTCACGGACGCTACGGGGAACCATGCCCGAGGTGCGGAGAAAAGGTTCAGCGAATTCGCTACGCTGACAACGAAACCAACTACTGTGCCCGTTGCCAGACCGCAGGGAAAGTTCTGGCTGACCGGAGTTTGTCCCGGCTATTGCGATCTGACTGGCCGCGTACATTGGATGAGCTCGAAGCGCTTAAGCGCCGCTAGAATCCCCGCCACGGTGATCGATCCCACAGGAAAGGAAGAGTCAAATGGAATTGGCCGTAGTTCCAAGAAAAACGGTATCACAGGTATCACCCCCCACAAGTTAACCCGAGAGGTTCTGGGCCTTGATCACCAGCACTCGCCTAAATTTCACACCTGCACAACGCGACGCGACCAGCTTCATGCATCTAGCCCGACAAGTCCGAACTAGATGGCCCGATCTCGTCTCGTGATCCAACAGACTTTGGATGCGGCTTCGATTGCGCTAAGTCCGCTCTAACGTCCCGATGGCCCAGACGCCTCAAATTCGGCGATGTGTTCGTTGGCGATATTCGGACCCTTTTATTGTCCCGATTGAGTTAAGGGATGTTCCCAACCGAATACGGCACCAACGGAGGAGCTAGAACACGCGGCCCAAAGCAAAGAACCAGGTGGCATGTCCCGTGTCACCGACACTTCCGCCTACGAACAGGGGGCCAATCGCCGTCTTTGCGATCACCCCGGCCGCGCCATCAGTAGGAAGTTTGCTCACGCCGGGTGCGTTGAACATTTTCGCAACCTCATAGAACGTGATCGCGTACACGCCATCGCCAACGAAGGGTGGGAGATTCGCCAATCTGTGCAGGTATCCCGTGCGGAAGAGGTAATACTGATCTCCGCGCACCTCGTTCGTACCGTAGGCAAGCAACCCGCCCTGCCCTCCGAGAAAGTATTGCGGAATGCCGGTGTGGTCGTAGCCAATGGTCGACCCGCCCTGAGCCCACAGGAAAACGGAACCTGGCTTGGACACGGTTTTGAAAAACTCGGTTTTCAGCTCCAAAGTTGGAAATGCGGAGGGTGCTCCCGGGCTCGCATCGAGCCAGTGGAAATTCAACTCGCCCAAATAACCACTTCGTGGAATGATCGCAGCGTCCCGGTGGTCGGTGAGGAGGCGAAATCGCCAGGCTCCGACTCCACCTTTGACCGAACTGAATAGCGGAGTGCCGAACTTCAAGTTCGCATTCAGGTATCCGATTTCATAGCCTGCGCGGACTTCGCTGAACCGGCTCAGCGCGTAGCCGAAGTCAAGCCCAACTCCTGCCCTCCCGAGACGGTAGTCCGCCTGCGGGTTCTGGTAGGAATAGATCCATTGCGTGGACTCACTTGCGCTCACCTGTGGCGCGAAGAACCACCGGGAGGTTTGGCTAAATCTTTTGTAGAACTCGGTGGAAATCCCGTAGGTGTTTCCGAAACTAAAATCTGTACGTAATTCCCCTCCATACCCCGCGACGTCGAGGAACGTTAAACGTCCTCCTATCGCGAAGGTGACGTTGTCGGGCTCGGCGCCATTCAGATCAACGACAGGTTGCAGAACAGGCGGCGCATAATTCTTCTCGTGAACGATAACCAGTAGGCCGACTTGACCATCATTCTGGATCAGAAAATAGGAAGCGCTGTCGAATTTACCCACTCCGGTCAAGCGGGTCAGATACTGTTCCAGCTTTGGGGTGTCGATCGGTTTGCCAACCACAGGCTGGAGAAAGGTCTGGATTTTTTTCTCCGCATCGGGAGTCGTACCCTCCACTCTTACAAATTGTGGAATGCCTACAGGTCCTTTCTTACGCGCATCGCGCTGCGCCAGGTATTCATTCCATGCGGCCTGATCGAGAGCATAAGGCAGCAGGACTTTGGCCTTCTCCTCTGCCGCCTTCATGCCCTGCTGGATCAGTGCGTCCGCTTTGTCGAATCCCAGGGCAGTGAATTTCTGAACATCCACTTTGACAACGATGTCAGCCGCCTCCATCCCCCGGACTTCGGTGGCCGCGGTGCCGACAGTGATTGCCTGGCCGAGCACACTGAAGAGAGAGTGGATTTCATCTGCAGTAGCGGGAGCGACCTGGAGATGAATCGCGATGACCACATCCGGTCCCATCTGGCGCACGACATCTGTGGGCAGGTTGTCCACCAGGGCACCATCCACATACACGCGGTCTCCGTCGCGGATGGGAGAGAAAATTGCCGGCAGGGACATGGAGGACCGCATGGCAAGACCAATCGGACCGGTAGAAAACACATGTTCCTTTCCTGAAATCAGTTCGGTGGAAACGCAGCGGAAGGGGATCGGCAGGTCATCGAACGATTTCACCGAAGAATAGGCTAGCGTTTCCCTGTCGATGACCAGGTCGATTTGATGTCCTGCACTCAATCCAGACGGGAGGGTCGCCCCGTGTTTAAAACCTATGACCAAGTCGTTTTGAACCGCACGCGCATCCTCCTTGCGGCGGTATGAGAGATCTTGGTAGGGAGTCTGGCCGCTGATAACGAGCGGCCAGTCCATTTGCTTGACAAGTCGTTCGAGTTCATCCGGGCTCTTGCCGGTCGCGTACATGCCTCCCACCAGGGCACCCATGCTGTTTCCGGAGAGATAGTCGATGGGAATGTGGTGCTGTTCAAACCACCTGAGCACCCCGATGTGGGCCAGTCCGAGCGCGCCGCCGCCTTCGAGCGCAACTCCGATGGTCAGCCGCTTGGGAGCCGGTGCTCCGTCCTGCGCAACAGTGATGAGCGAAGACACGCTTAGAGTGAAGAGAACGAGCGCGATCCTCACCGGTACGTTATAAGATCGCTGGTGCGTCCCTTCAAATGGAGAAATACGATTCATGGAGCCTCCGGTTTCTTCAATCTCTATTGCCAATCAGAATCCAATCCGTCCCACTCGAATGAGTGCGGAGAAATCAGGCGACCGATTCGCCGCTCGAGCCGCGGCGTTAATATGCTCACGTTGCTTCAACTCTGGAAATGGAAGTCCGCCAGTGACCAGTCTTCCCCGGTCGTATAGCAACTTATCCAGTGTGCCGTTCAACAGGTATTGATAGTTCCAGGGCTGCGTGCTGCGAACGTCCGCACCGAGCTGTCTGTTGATCGTAGTGGTACAGTTTCTGGTCACTTCGTTGTACCACTCGGGATGATCCTTCAATTTGTTCAGGTAGTCGACATAGGTAAGGAACATGGCTCGTGCGACTTCCGGGGTTGCTTGAGCCCGGTACATGAACACTTCTTCGTCTTTACGGTAGTTGGTGCGCAATCGAATCACGTCGCGCTCATCAGCCGTGACAAAGATCAGCTCGTATTGACGAAAACATCCGAGAATTGTCGAGTACTCCTGGCCAACCTTGTAACGTGCCTCAATCGAGAATGCGACGTGCTCGTTGTCCCCGAATTGAAAGCTGACAATCGGGTGGCTCGCAAAGGGGATTCCCCAGTTCGTCAGGAATAGGTCGGCAGCCCGGATCTGAGAGAGATAGAGTGTCCGGTCGCTCCAACAACTCGTGTAGTCGGTTTCGTTGCGATAGTCGCAGTTGCGTAAATTGTGAATTGTGATCCGATCGCCATCTATTTCAGCCCAGGCTGTTCGATCAACGTCGGATTGCCAATTGCTGTCGTTCGAGGGCGTAAGAGTGAGCCACCACGCGAGCACAATGAAGAAGCCCGCCAGATACAAGGCTGCAGCCCAGCGCGACCATCTGAGCTTAAACAGAATCGTAAAAATCCCAAGAACGTAGATCAAGGCCAGCGGAATGCGTAATGCGGCAATCCGAACATCGACGTAAAGGGCTGCCACTGCCCAGAGAGTAAGCAGCCCGAGAATAGACCACACAATCGTATTTCCAATCGCCCGCAACACTTTCAGCCAAGTCGCGGTGGAGTCTGGTGATGAGGTTCGCAGTTTCGAACGCATACGGGTATCCCCTGCGAGTAGAAAGGCATGGAGCGACCGGAAGCCGCAGCAGGTACTTATTCTACTTTTCGCCCATCAGAGTCTTCAGCTTCGCCAAGGCCTGACGGTAGTCGAAATCGGCTTGAAACATCTTGGCCTCCACGTTTGCTTTCTTTGCCGCCAGAATCTCCGCGCTGTTTTCGTCGTCGCTGGCTCTCTGTAATTGAATTGCTGAACCCAGACGACGAGTAAGTTCGCTGAGCTGTCGCGCGCGCTCCAGTTCGAGAACTGTTCTTGACGGATGCGCCGACTTTGGCCTTCGTCAACTGCAGGGCGATCTCCGCCATTTCAGCCTGCGCGTTCGCTCCTTTGATCGTGTGTTCGCGCTTTCCGAAGTCAAACAAATTATAGTTCGCCACAACGCCTACGAAGGAGAAGTCGCGCGGTAACGGAGGAAGCGCGTTGTCCTGATAAGCGTATCCGCCCATGACCGCAACGACGGGAACATAAGACAATTTCTGGATTGTCGCGGCAGACCGCGCCTTTACCACGTTTTGCTCGGCCTCGATCACCTCGGGATTCGCCGCCAATGCTTTGTTAGTAGCTTCCCTTAGCGAAATATCCTCAAAACGCGGGTCGGGAGGCACCAACTGCAGCTCCGTGTCACACGGCCAGCCGAGCAGGTCGTTCAGTGAGGTCGTTAATTCCTTTACTTTGGTGGCAGCGATGGCCAGCGCATTGCTGGATTCGATCAGCTCTTCGTCGTGGCTGCCCGCCGCCACAGGCGTGGCCGAACTGCTGGCCACCAGCCATTTGTTTCCGGTTTCGGTGGCCTTCGCTTTCGTGAATGCCAGTTGCCGCTGGGCAACCAACAATTCGTAATAGGCCTTCTCGACTTTATTGGCAATCTCGGAGACGGGCATGCCCGCCTTGGCTCTGGCAATGCGCTCGTCGGCGAGGTTGATCTTGTAGAGCTCATGCAATTGGAACAGAGGTGTGATCGGTTGCGTCGCGGTAACGGCAACCAGAGTTTGATCTTTCCCAACTAGCGGCAAAGCAATTGTTGCAGTTCCGCCTTGAATCGGGCGACGAACCTGAATCTGTTCACCCATGAACTTGTTGAAGTGAAGGTTATCGAATGTGGAACTGATCTGAGGAAAGAAACTGGATTGTGTCCCCAGCCGAGTCTGCCTAGCCACTTCAACTTGAAGCTGGCCGAGCCGCACCATCGGGTTGTTCGCAGGGGCAGCTTTCTTCTGCGACTCTTGTAGCGTGATAATCCTAGCCCCGCTCGAGGCGAAAATGGGCTCCGAATCCGTTGCGGGGTGGACGACAGCATGACTTCCGCCCGCCTGCAGTGGTTTGCCTGTCTGGTCTTGGTAAGCTGACGTGAATTGCGCATTCAGTAGAACGTTGGCCGCGGTCGGCAGTTGCGGCAGGGGAGCCGAAATGCCAGCCGCGAGATCTTGGCTTAGCGCTCCGACGCTCAGTATAAGGAAGCCAAGCAGGCTGACGGTGCCGTAGCACCAAGGATTCAGAAGGATCATTTGCTCTTTGCAGCATAGGACGTACAGCGTCCTCTACGGGGAAATGAGCGCGGAGGGATGAAGGAAAAGATGAGCCATTAGAGAGTGCTGAACTGCTGAACGACTCGGTTAGCTGGGGATTCTAGCAGGCTGCGGAAAAACGACGGCTCGACTTAAAATGCTGTCCCGGTCTCGCGATTGTTGTGACTAAGGGAGAGTTTTGGTTGCGTCCGTTGCGGCCTGGAGATCCTTTTCCAGCCCACCCG
>JBAVAQ010000092.1:0-200546 GCA_049585795.1 Terriglobales bacterium
TGTCGGGTGGGCTGGAAAAGGATCTCCAGGCCGCAACGGACGCAACCAAAACTCTCCCTTAGTCACAACAATCGCGAGACCGGGGCAGCATTTTAAGTCGAGCCGTCGTTTTTCCGCAGCCTGCTAAGCGGCGATTCCTTTGTGAACCTTCGTGTCCTTCGTGGTGGACGCCTTATAAATGCCAAAACCACGAAGGACACAAAGTTACGCGAAGGATCTCATCCTTTCTTTCGCGCCAGCCGATCCACCAAAACCCTGAGCGTGGTCTGGGCCTCCGGACTCCACCAGACAGCGTTCACCTGATCGAGCTCCAGATCGAAAGACGTGGAGAAAAGTTCGAACAGATCGGCGCGAGCCCGTCGTCGAGTTGCGGCCATGGCATCGACCGGTAGTGCCACCAGCCCGCGACACCACTCGATTGCCCGGCTCACCACGTTTTCAAGCGGAACAACCTCGTCCACCAAACCAATTCGCGCCGCCTCATCGGGAGAAATCAGAAGACCGCCAACCGCGAGCCTCTCCGCCTGATGCGTACCGATCAAGCGCTTCAGTGCCGCAAAAATCACCGGCGGAAGGGGCAATCCGACCTGTACTTCGTTCAGTCCCAACTTCCACTCTCCCTGCGCTGCAACCCTGGAATCACAAAAGATGGGTAACACGGCGCCGCCAGCCGTAGCGTGGCCAGTGATCGCGGCGGCGATCGGAATGGGAGAGCACGCAAGCGCGCCGCACAGCGCGTAAAACTCGCGCCACAAAGCAGCAATTGCCGAATGATCGAGGGTCAACAGCAGCGGCACATCGAGGCCACCAGAGAATCTGCCCAGTGTGCCCGAGAGCACGATCGCCCGGGCGCCATCCTGCGGCGCGGTCTCGACGGCCCGCTTGAGTGCGACGATAAACTCCGGCGAAAGCGCATTCACCGGCGGACGGTTGAGCTGCAGTTCGCGCACTGCTCCGTGGTCGATGGTGAGGATCATTGAGAAGAATCCGGGAATTGTGTTTATCTCGAAGCGAGTATAAGTGGAGCGAAGCGCGAAGTGGAATCCAATTTTTCTACATTTCGATTCCTAAACACCGCTGGGCTGTCTAGTGCATGCATTTCTTATTGGTTCAAAGACTCCAGCACTAGGGCGATACCTTTATGAAAATTCTGTGGAGGCGTGATCAGGCTGATGATCAGGTGTCCATCATCGGAGAAATCGTAAAAGTGGCCCGGGTGCACCAGCACCGAAAGCCTGCGCAGAATTTCAATGGCAAGGTCTTCGTCGGATTGCGTCACCGGAACCCGCAGCACCGCATACCAGCCGCCTTCAACCTCGAGGCGGCTGCAGGTTTTGTGTTTACTCAACCCGCGGTCCAGTTCGCTCAAGTTCGCCCGCACGCGATCCAGCAGCAGTGGCTGAATCGAGTGGCGCTGCTCCAGCAATGCAGGCGCTGCCAATTGAACGGGAGCATTCATCGAGAGATATGTGTCAGCGATCACTTCCATCCGCGCCAGTGCTGCCGACACAACTTCTTCGGGCCCGCTGGTCACAATCCATGCCAGCTTCATCTGCGGCAGTCCCGAAATCTTTGAGACGCCGCTCAAAGTGAAGGTCAGCACATCGCGGTTGGCGGCAAATCCGGAACGCGGCGCACCATCGTGCGCGTAGTCGAGAAAGACCTCATCGGCAATAAGCGACAGTTTATATTCGCGGCAGAAATTGTTGAGCGAGTTGCGTTCCTCGTCAGCCACAAACGATCCGGTGGGATTGTTCGGATGCACCACCACCACGGCGCGGGTGCGATGGTTCACCGCCTTATATAAAGATGGAAAGTCGATTTGCCAGCCGTGATCGTAGAGCAGCGGATACGGAACCAGCTTCACATCCTGCAAGTCCGCCAGAAACTCGAACAGCGGGTAGCTGGGCTTGGGCACCAGGATTTCATCTTCCACGTTGCACAACAATCGAAACAGGTAGGAATAACCTTCGCTGGTGCTGGTGGTGAGCACAATCGATTCGGGATCGATGTCGTCATGTTGTTTGCCATAGTAGCCAGCCACGGCCTCGCGCGCTCTGCGCAGGCCTTTGGGTTGAGGATCGTAATCCATGGCCTTGGGATTGATAAACCCTTGCAGGATGGCTTCCGCATCGTAGTGCAACTCCGCGCGCGTGGGATTCGAAATCGTCAGGTCAAGCACTTCCCTGCCCGCAGCCTGCAACTCTTGCTGCGCTTGCGTGAAGCGGTTGGGCGTGAGCTCCCAGTCGGTGCGGCGGGAGAACATACGCGACCATCATACGCAAACATTCGCCAAGGCATGGCGGAAGAATGTTCTTACTTGGGGCAAAGACAAACTTCCGGGCGTATGCGTGAACTCTGATATGAAGGCAACGCCCCGCGTGGCCTCACGTAGGGCGCATTCATTTGCATGTTCCGGAAAACACTGGGGACGACCCCGGGGCCGTATTTCAGAACAAAGCCAAAAACGTCGGCCACCTCTATGAATGATGGGAGGTGAAGCGGTTGCGCCTGGGACTCCGCGCGTCCCGTACGGCCAAGGATAAGTACAGACTCGGTCATCACTCGACGATGTGACCTGCGGCCGTGACTCGGGTTCGATGGCAGCGAGACAATAATCAACAGAGGCGGAGAGTATGACTCCGCGGCGACACCAGATTCCGGCGGGGCGACGCACGCCCGAAGGGGATATAATGACAGCCTTTGCAGCCATGGAAAAAGCAACTCAATACGAACTTCGCCTGGCCGACCGTATGTCGAGGCTGGGCACCGAAACTGCCTTCGAAGTGCTGAATAAGGCGCGCGCCCTGGAGCGTCAGGGCAAAGACATCGTCCACCTGGAAATTGGCGAGCCCGACTTCGATACGCCCAAGGATATTGTCGAAGCTGGCATCGAAGCCCTCAAAGCTGGATGGACGCATTATGGTCCGTCGGCAGGACTGCCAGAGTTGCGCCAAGCCATCGCCGACGACGTCGAACGCAGCCGGGGAGTCAAAGTAACGAGCGACTGGGTGGTCGTCGTTCCGGGCGGCAAGCCGATTATTTTTTTTACCATTCTGGCGTTAGTGAATGAGGGAGATGAAGTCATTTATCCCAATCCTGGGTTTCCGATTTATGAATCGATGATCAACTATGTGGGAGGCAAGGCGGTGCCCATCCGGCTGTGGGAGGAAAAAGATTTCAGCCTCGATGTCGAGGAACTGGACCACCTGATTACGGACCGCACCAAGCTCATCATTTTGAATTCGCCGCACAATCCCACTGGCGGAACGCTCAGCAAGCGCGATATCAAAAGCATCACCGACGTCATCGGCGATCGAAACATAATGGTGTTGTCGGATGAAATCTACAGCCGCCTCATGTTTGATGGCGCACGCCACTACTCCATTATGTCCGAACCCGGATTCAAAGAGCGCACCATCCTGCTTGACGGTTTCTCCAAAACTTATGCAATGACCGGGTGGAGGATGGGTTACGGAGTGATGCGGCCGGACCTTGCCACACAGATGGCGCGACTGGCTACGAATTCCACTTCGTGTACGGCCAGCTTCACGCAGATTGCAGGCATCGAGGCGCTTCGCGGGTACCAGGCGCCGGTCGACAAGATGCGAACGGAATTTCAAAAGCGGCGTGACGTGTTTGTGGCTGGGCTGAACCGGATCAAAGGTTTCTCTTGCCGGGTGCCCAAGGGTGCATTTTATGTTTTCCCCAATGTCACCAAGACGGGATGGAAATCAAAGAAGCTGGCGGATACTTTGCTTGAAGAGGCAGGCGTAGCCTGTCTTTCGGGAACTGCCTTCGGAGATTACGGCGAAGGCTATTTGCGCTTCAGCATCGCTAATTCGCTGGAGAACCTGACCAAGGCGCTCAGCCGGATTGATCAGTGGACCAAGCAGAATTTATAGCGCGTTGGGTCCGGCCCGGGCCGGTCAGATGGAGTAACATGATTGTCGGCTGGCCTCGGATTTTGCGAGCCAGCCATCCGCGGGACTTCCAACCAGAGAGCCAACAGAGAAAACGATGACCGCAAAATTCCGTGTCTTCGCCACGTGTGATATTGGGGAGTCCATCGATGTGCTGCGCAAACGGGGATACGAGGTCGAAGTTTATCCCCGACCTGAAGCACCACCGAAGAGCCTGATCATCGAGAAAGTGAAATCCGGTATCGACGGCCTGATCACCACGTTGCGCGATCCCATCGATGCCGAGATTTTCGAAGCGGGCAAAGGCCATCTCAAGGTCGTGGCACAATATGCCGTCGGCTTCGACAACATTAACCGGGCTGACGCCGATCGCTACAAAATCCCCTTCACCAACACTGCCGACGTCCTCACCGAGGCCACCGCCGAATTTGCTTTTTTTATGATGGGCGTGCTCGCCCGAAAAATGTGGCCGGCGGAACATCTCACGCGCGACGACCAGTGGGGATACTGGCATCCCTACCTGCCATTCCTTGGGGACGAAGTGACCGGCAAGACTGTCGCGGTGATCGGCACCGGACGAATCGGCCTGGCGATGATCAAGAAGTGCACCGGCTTCGACATGAACATCCTGTGCTATGACCCGGTCTACCAGAATCACGACTACATTAAAGCAATTCAGGAAGTCATGGACCTGCGGCATGCGCGGGGCATATCGAAAGAAAAAAACTGGATCAGATACGTCACCTTCGAGGAAGCGCTGTGCGATGCCGACTTCGTCAGCGTTCACGTGCCGCTGCTGCGTGAAGGCGAGAGCCCCACGCCAACGTATCATCTTTTCAACGAGCGCACTCTGCGCATGATGAAGCCCACGGCTTTCCTGGTAAATGATTCGCGAGGCCCGGTGGTGGATGAAGTCGCATTGGTGAAAGCGCTACGCGAAAAATGGATTGCGGGCGCGGCGCTGGATGTGTACGAAAAGGAACCACTACCAGCTGATTCTCCGCTGCGCGATCCGGCGATTGCGGATCGATGCCGGCTGTATCCACATTTTGCCAGCGCGGCCCGCATCACCCGGCTGTCCACCGATCCGAATAAGGGCATGGCGGGGCGCTGCGCGCAGGGTTTGATCGATGTGCTGGAAGGAAATTACGGCGGCGATATCACCAAGATGCCGTACGTGGTGAACAAGGAGGCGTTTGGTAAACGCTGATTTTTTTCGATCGAGCGACGGGTGGGAACACCGTCTTCCATTATCTTTAGAGGATCACTCCGAGATGGTGTGCTCTTCGCTGCTCTGGGCGCGAAGCAGCCGGTCGACGGAGTAGGGTGCGCGGCGGGTGGGTTCATGGTAATGGCGTACCTGCATTTCGCCCAACAAGCCAACGGCCAACAGATTCAATCCGGCCAAAAGCATCACGGCGGAGAAGATCATGAGTGGGCCATGCTGAGTCATGACATCGGCGTGGTGCAGGAACTTCTCCACCAGCAACCAGCCTGCCACTCCGCTGCCACCCATGATGCTCAACATCCCCAGCGTTCCAAAGAAGTGCAGCGGACGCGCCAGATAGCGCAGCAGAAAGCGGATCGTGATCAGATCGAAGAATACGCCGAACGTCCGTGAGATCCCATAGTGCGAAGCTCCGCGCTCGCGGTTCACATTCCGAATCGGCACCTCAACAATTGACGCCCCGTACCACGAAGCCAGCGCCGGAATGAAACGATGCAGTTCCCCATAAAGCGGAACCTGCTCCAACACTTCGCGACGATAAGCTTTAAAGGTCGTTCCGAAGTCATGAATACTCACGCCGCTCAACTTGGCCATCAGCCAGTTGGCGCAGCGCGAAGGAATGCGGCGCAACCAAAGATTGTCAATGCGCCGCTTCCGCCATCCGCTCACGATGTCGTAGCCCTCGGCAATCTTCTCCAGGAATAGCGGAATGTCGGCCGGGTCGTGCTGCAGGTCGCCATCCATGGCGATAACGTATTCCCCGCGCGAATGGTCGAAACCCGCGGCCAGCGCCGAAGTCTGCCCAAAATTACGGCGCAGTTTCACCACCGTCACCCGGCTGTCGATGGCCGCAATCTCACGCAACAAATTAAAGGTACGATCGCGGGAACCGTCGTCGACCAGCACAATCTCGAAGCTCTCGCCGTGTATCTCCATCACCGCTTTCAGGCGATCGTAGAGATCGGTGACGTTCTCCTGCTCGTTGTGCAGGGGCACGACGATAGAATATTTTGGCATGAAAACTTATTATAACCTGCGAAGAAGCGATTTTGCGCCCTTCGTTCTAACCGTGTAGCGTCAGTCACGAAACTAGAATGCTAACAGCGGGCCGGCGCCTTTTGTTGTATCTTTTTGGGACACGGTGGTTCCGGTTGGTGTATAAGTCTGAAGCAGTTGCAGGCGGGGACAGGAGCCCGCGCCAATGGACATGAAGGTTCTCATTATGATGGGTTGCGTTCTTTGTACGACTTCTGGACTCTGTTTCATGGAACTTCGGCGCATACGAAAGAAGCTGGAAGTGAAGTAGCAAGCCTAAAGTCCTCTTCGAAAAACTTAAGCGGTGCCGCTCCGGCGCTCCCTCTCGCGTCCGCACTCCGTTTTGTGGCTGGAGATCTACTTCTTAGCCATCTCGCGTTCTCCGCCGACCTCCTACTTGCAGTTGACAAGCCGTATTGCTTAAATGCCCTATAATTCCGGCCCAGG
Organism: Terriglobales bacterium; assembly: GCA_049585795.1. Lineage (GTDB taxonomy): Bacteria > Acidobacteriota > Terriglobia > Terriglobales > Acidobacteriaceae > JABDBE01. Next base: position 6,634 of record JBAVAQ010000092.1, read on the forward strand.
AGGAAAGCGGCCTTGAGCCTGAAACAGTACCCACTTGCGGATTGCGGTTCCCTTCCACGCCGGCGCTTCTTAAGAACCAGCGCATTGACCGGCCTCAGCGCCGCAGTTCTGCCAACCATGGCGGCCGCTCGTGCCGGTACGACTTGCCCTCCCGAGCCGCCCGAAATCAAACCCTTCGAGTTGGACGAGATCACCATCGCCGATCTGCAAGCCGGAATGGCTTCTGGAAAATTCACCGCGCGCTCCGTCACCGAGAAATATCTGGCGCGGATCGAGGAGATTGACAAAAAAGGCCCGGCAATCAACAGCGTGATCGAAATCAGTCCCGATGCCCTGGCCATCGCCGACGCGCTGGACAGAGAACGTAAGGAGAACCACGTTCGGGGCCCCATGCACGGCATTCCGGTTCTGATCAAAGACAACATCGATACGGCCGACCGCATGCAAACGACCGCGGGATCCCTGGCCCTGCTCGGCTCAAAGCCGACCCGAGACTCTTTTGTCGCGCAGAAACTGCGCGAGTCCGGCGCCGTGATTCTAGGCAAGACCAATTTAAGCGAGTGGGCGAACATTCGCTCCAGCCATTCCAGCAGCGGATGGAGCGGGCGCGGCGGTCAGACCCTTAACCCTTACGCCCTCGACCGCAATCCGTGCGGATCGAGTTCCGGTTCCGGCGCCGCAACCGCAGCCAGTCTCTGTGCCGTCGCGGTCGGCACCGAAACCGACGGCTCCGTCGTATGCCCATCCTCGGCCAACGGCCTGGTTGGCATTAAGCCCACGCTTGGGCTCATCAGCCGGGCGGGCATCATTCCCATCGCGCACAGTCAGGACACGGCCGGCCCCATGGCCCGCACGGTGCGTGATGCGGCGATTTTGTTGGGTGCGCTCGCCGGGATCGATCCCCGCGACAGTGCAACTTCAGCCAGCGCAGGCAGAGCCGCACCGGATTACACGAAGTTCCTCGATCCCGATGGACTCCGCGGCGCTCGAATCGGAGTGGCCCGCAAGTATTTCGGCTCGAACGATGCGCAGGATCAGTTGATGAACAATCTGCTCGCCGCCATGAAGCGCCGCGGTGCCGACATCATCGATCCGACAGACTTGCCCACGCACGGAAAATTTGACGACACCGAATTTCTGGTGCTGCTCTATGAATTGAAAGCCGATCTCAATGTCTATCTGGCAAATCGCCCCGGCGCGCCGGCATCCTTGAAAGACATCATCGACTTCAACGATCGCAATCGCGAAAAGGAAATGCCCTTTTTTGGCCAGGATATTTTCATCAAGGCCGAGGCCAAGGGTCCGCTTACCAGCAAGGAATACATCGATGCCCTGGAAGCGAATCACCGTCTGTCGCGCCAGGAAGGCATCGACGCCGTGATGGACCAATTTCATCTCGACGCAATCATGGCGCCGACGGCCGGCCCGGCGTGGCTCACCGATTTCGCCAACGGAGATCATGCTGTTGGCGGCAGCTCGAACGCGGCCGCAGTGGCCGGATATCCGGATATCACGGTGCCGGCGGGATTCGTCTTCGGCCTGCCGGTAGGAATCTCGTTCTTCGGTCGCGCCTGGAGCGAACCCACGCTCCTGAAAATCGCGTACGGCTTCGAGCAAAGCATTCAAGCTCGAAGGCCCCCGCGATTCTCGCCCACGCTGAAGCTAGCGTAGGGCGGACACGCCTGTTGCGCCGCCATACGAGAGAATCACCCTTTCAGCGACCCGTTAGGCGTGAATCTGGTCCAAGCGCTTCAGCGTGGGTAATGCACGGATGGACTTCCCCGATCTTTTCTCGGCCATACGGATTTCGTAGAGACCTTGCAGGTTCAGCCAAAATTCTGCGCTGGTGCCGAAGAAATGAGCCAGACGCAATGCCGTATCGCCAGTAATCGCCCGCCGACGGTTCAGAATTTCCGTGACGCGATTGGTCGGAACTCCTAACCGCCGCGCCAGTTCCGCTGCGCTCATGCCCAACGCGCTAAGCTCTTCAGCTAAATGCTCTCCGGGATGGATTGCGGTTCGTGCCATGGCATCCTCCTAATGGTAATCGACAATTTCTACCTTCGTGGGACCAGGGAAACCTTCCCACCACTCGAAACAAATCCGCCATTGGTCATTGATACGGATGCTGTATTGCCCCTTGCGGTCTCCTTTTAGCGATTCGAAGCGGTTCCCTGGTAACGCCGCAAGATCCCTGACAGTGACGGCTGCCTCAAGACGGTCTAGCTTTAGGCGCGCAGCGCGTTCGATCCCAGAGAACGCCTTGACCCGTTTGCCCAGCGCGAAGTCTCTGGTCCGCTTGTCCCGGTAGCCGTCGACCATCAGTCAGGCTAGCATGAAGTACGCGTTACGTAAAGCGTACAGATTGAACCAGCGGCATGTAGGGCGGGCACTGCTGTTCCGTCGCGGTTGACTTTGGCTTCCAAATCGACCCGAAAAATATTCTTTTCGGGACCAACCCACATGACTTCCGTAACATTCTCGTAATGCTCTCTGCCCCTAGAATCAATCTGTGCGCCTGACCGTCAGCTCGCGGGAGAAGTGTTGGATTTTCGCGTCTGCTCTCGTCGCTCTCCAGGCCGTCGTCGCCTTTATCGTTCCACGCAGCGACCAACTGACCGCGGTTGGCGATCTTACCCAGTGTTTTCTTCTTTCCTTTGCCGTGCTCGCCATCCTCGGCAACATCCGGGCCGCCGAACCGCGTTCCCGGCTTTTCTGGGCTCTCCTGGCTTTGGGTTGCGGCATGTGGCTGTGTGTGCAATTCCTCTGGACTTATGTCGAGGTCTTCTTGCACACCGAAGTCCCCAATCCTTTTATCGGGGACGTGGCTCTGTTTCTGCATCTCGTCCCCTTAATGGGCGCTCTGGCCATACGGCCTGACCTGGAATGGGACGAACCCGTCGTCCGCATGGGTGCCCTTGATTTCTTGCTGCTGGTCGTCTGGTGGCTGTATCTCTATTTATTCGTCGTCATCCCCTGGCAGTATGTGTGGCCGCAGCAAGAGCTGTACGGTCGTAGTTTCGACAGCCTCTACTTTCTCGAGCATCTCGTTTTCGTCGCTTTCAGCGCAGCGGTGTGGTGGCGCAGCAGCGGCGCATGGAAAATTATCTACGCCAACCTGTTGGGTGCGAGCTTGTTGTATGCCTGCAGCTCGATCACAGCCAGCGTAGCCATTGATCTCGGCAAGTATTACACCGGCAGCGTGTATGACACTCCATTGCTGATCTCCATTCTCTGGTTCGCCGCGTTCGGACTCATCGGGCGTCGCTTGGCATCCCGAACTCGCGCTTCCAAAACCACTGCTGGCCAAGGCGGGGCTTGGATCTCCGCCCTGGCGATGGTTGCTATTCTCTCCCTGCCGGTGCTGGCGGGGTGGGCCCTGTATATGAGTAACGCGCCCTCGCGAGTACGGAATTTCCGCGTATTGCTCACTCTCTCCACCATGATGCTCATGAGCGCACTGCTATGGATCAAACAGCGCGGCCTCAACAAACGAATCGACCGCACGCATAAGGAATTGCGCGAAGACTCCTACACCGATCTGTTGACCGGGTCCAAGAACCGCCGCTACCTTACCGCGACCATTGACGCCGACGTACGGCGCGTGGTGCAGGCGTATTCCACCGGCAAGAACTCATTCGGCCAGCGGAATCCTGACCTCGTCTTCTATCTCATCGACTGCGATTATTTCAAAGAAGTCAACGATCACTACGGACACGAAACCGGCGATCAATTACTGATTGAGATTGCACGCCAAATCAGTTCCGCCATCCGGCACTCCGACGTCCTGATTCGATGGGGAGGCGACGAGTTCCTGGTGGTCTCGCGTTACACCAACCGCGAGGAAGCGAGTATATTGGCGGACCGTGTTCTGCAAGCCGTGGGCGCTGAACCTTTACCCCTCAGAGGCGGACAGCGTTTGCGCTGCAGTTGTTCCGTCGGATGGGCGGTCTTCCCGTGGTTCGTCCGCGAGCCCGAGGCGATTACCTACCGCGAGGTGTTGCGCCTCGCCGACTGCGCTCTCTATGACGCCAAAAAAGCGGGAAAAAACCAGGCGATTGGAATGTTGCCCACTTGCGAACAATCCTTGCCGTTCATGGGAGTCGTCACTGCCGGGAAAGAAGCCAGGTTGACCGAACAACTCGCCGCCCAAGCCTTAATCACGCCGGGACCAAAACCCAGCAAAACCGATACCAACCAAGCAATCGCTAACGCCAAAGGCGTTGCCGCAGGGCAAAAAGTCTGATCGCGATGGTTCAGCACCAGTGTCCCGCCACTCGAGTTTGCAATGGAGGCCCCGGGCGGAGTCGAACCGCCGACCAACGGTTTAGGAAACCGCTGCTCTATCCAACTGAGCTACGGGGCCGTGCAAGCTAGCCCCATTATGCCACGTCAGTTTGCCCAAGCAGCAGCCAGACAATTTGACGTTCTAGCGACGCTGGCAAAACTATGACGGCTCCAGCTTTTCGCAAAACGCCTGGATGCGTTCGCTTTGCTCCGGCAGCGCCCCGATGAATTCGAACCCGTGCAGAAAGCCCATGCGATGCCTTACCACAGATCGCATAACAAAAACCTCGGGAGCATCGGGAATCGAGAATTCCAGAGTGACCATTTCTCCCGCGTTCAACTCACTGGTGATGACCGCGCCCAATCCGGCCTCGGCAATCTCGAAGCACCGGCCATGTATGCGGACGTATCCGTCCGACCCTAGAACCTTCACAATCACCGGTATCTCCGTACGATACCGGGCGAACCGTCGTGTGGCAGACTTGTGCATTGCTCGAGCCTTAAACCATCAGGATCAAATCTTTTTCCCGCACTTCTGGTCAAATCCGATTACGTAGAATAATAGATTGTGCGCAACTCTGACAGTAACTTTAGGACGACTGGTCCGACCGTCCGCCCGCTTTTCAACACCTAAAGCGACTTGCCACTTGTATTTTTACCGATCCGAAAGCATACTGTGCTCACCGATTCAGAAGGGAGAGGCGCATGAACATCAAAACCTTCCGCCGCTTGTGGGCGGATGACCAAGGCCAGGACATAGCCGAGTACGCGGTCATGCTTGCGGTGATTCTCGTACTCGTTGTGGGGACGATCCGATTGATTGGTGGAAGTTCCAATAACGTATTTTCGTCCGTGGCCAGTTCCATCGGCCAGTAGCTGCTGCCCACGCGCAGCCCGCGTCGCGCAGAGCCAGACCGATTAAGTCTGGCTTGATTTTTCTGCGACCGTCAAGCCAATCCCCGGCGACTGCGTCCGCCCGAGACTCCCCTGGCCCTCCCCAACCGACCCTCCCCACAAGTAACCTTCGACATCCGCCTTTCCTCTGGTATGATCTTTCGAACACTTGATCTGGCCAGATGGACTTTGACCATGTTCATGCCGCATCCCAATCTCAGCGACGAAGTGAACGGCAACATTGTCCGCTCAGAAATCGAGGGCGGAGTCTCGCTCGGCGACCTGCCGCCGTCTACTGTGCTTGAGATCCAAACCCAACATCATCGATACACCGCAGTATTCCTGGGGGAAAGCCAGGCGCTGATTTCCGGGCATCCCGAATTCTGCCCGGAGCCGGTGCTGGTCGCGATTGCGGGTTCGACCTGGGGAGGCTCCATGCTCAAGCTGCGCTACATCGGTCGCGGTATGCACCTGGAGTTCTGCCATCCCGAATATCGCACGCCGATCATCACCTCGCGCATTCAGGAAGTCCGCGAGCGCATCGACCTTGGATTCGAAGAATCTTCCAGCACAAACGATAGTCCCGAGAGTTCGCCCCAGCCGATGCCCGAGCAATCCGTACCCGCGCTCAGCGTGCTGAAGCGGGGAACCTTCATAAAACCCTCCTGAATCTAGCCGATTTTCGCCAAAACCCGCTTCCTGGCGAAATCTTGTCAAGCCCCCTGAGGCCTCCTTTTTCTCGCAACTGACACATTCCATGACGAAAATAAAGTTGAAAACCATGTCATAGTTACCCCTGCAATCTGCTAGTCTGGAAATAGAGCAGAATTCAGGCGCGGGTCACCCGCGCCTTTTCTGTTTTGCGCGTAAGCAGCTCTGAATCTGTTCTAACCCAACTCAAAATCATTACAAGGAGAAAAGATCCGGCGCAGCCGATCTGCTGCTGCGCCATCTTGTATTGCCCATGAAAAAACAATCCGTAGGTCGTCTTCGTCGCCCGCCGCTAGGCCTGTCCAAAGAAGCCGGCAATTGCACCCGTAAACGTCAAGGGGAGTTATCCGAGATGGCCTTCGCCGTCAAGGCTGTGGAGCTCGGTTTCGGAATCTCCCAACCCGTCGGCGACAGCCGCCGCTACGACTTCATCCTCGATTCCGGTCAACATCTCTGGCGCATCCAGGTCAAATCCACCGGTGGCGTTCACGATCGTGGATACATTATCAACGCGTACTGGGCATCCAAGGGCCACGTCCCCTACACCGCCGACCAGATCGACTTCCTCGTAGCCCACGTCATCTCCCACGACGCCTGGTACATCATCCCCGTGGAGGCCTTCGTCCCGCGCACCTGCCTTCCGCTCTATCCCGCGAAGGACAGCAAACGCGTAGGCCGCTACGAGAAATATCGCGAAGCCTGGAGCCTGCTGACCAATCCCAAACCAGTCCCAGCCAAAACCCGACGCTAACCAAAGCAGGGACAACCACGGAATGCAATCGTTTCAATCCGTTGTTTCCTCCCCAACACTGTCATCCGAACGGCTCTGTCATCCCGAGCGAAGTCGAGGGACATTGTGTCTGTTCAGCGCCGGATAAGCAGGAACGAAACGACTACTCCGACACCGTCGGCAAACACAAGTCTTTCGACTACAGGAACGGACTCGCACGCGAGTCCGTTCCCTCCGCTCAAGATGACAGGGAGAAAAGAGAGATGGAAAAACCGCCGCCGTTGCGGTTGACGTGGATTTTTCAGGCCATACCAACAATCTGTCATCCCGAGCGGAGCGTGATCGTCCGAAGGACGCTCAGGCGCAGCCGAGGGACCCTGCGTCTGCCCGCACCCGGCAACAAACTGGCAGCGAGTTCTCCGCACGAAACCCGCCCAGGTGCCCCTGCAAAACCAACGGGCTTACGAAACAGGTTACTTCAGTGACGTGGCCCCACCTGAGCTTGCCGCGTAGGTTAAACTATATGAGTAGCAAGGACACGCGTTCCAGAAAAGGTTCTGCCATGGCGACATCTGCCCAGAAGCCAAAATCCGCGATGGCGACTCTTACCGAGAGCTTCGAGAATCTGGTTGAATCCCAGCGCAAGAAGCTCAGCAAAGAGGAATTCAAGAAGGCCGAAGAAAATTTCGAGCGGATCGTCAATAAAGCCCGCGCTTCTCGCGCACGGCGTCGCGAAACCGCATGATCCACTCCTGCAGTTCTTCTTTTGTGATGCCCGGTTTGTAGCCCTTAACCGCCGATACGAAATCGTCCTCCCCGAGATTCTCGACGATAAGTCCTAGCTTGTCAGCGAATTCCCTGCGACGCCTCTCTGCCTCGCGCTGCTCGTCGGTCTTGGGAGGTTTAGAGGGTTTTGTCATTGATTTTCTGCCCGGCCAGTGTCCCCTCGGCCTCGTCAACAATCGCGAAAAACCAGGCTACCCGCCAGCTCTCGGATTCTGGAGGATTCGGCCGACGCTGACGGTAGTGGCCCGCCTTGGTCGGGCTTGTCGCTTTCCGCGTTTCTTTCGTTTTGGCGGCATCTCAAAGCCAAAAATCACGTAGTACTCTCCACTGGTTCCGTCCCTGCCGTGAGAAATCCATCGCAAACGAAACAACAGCTCGCTTCCGAACGGCGTGGCAAGGGACCTTGCGGCCGTTTGCAGGCGAACAGTCACGCGGTCTACGGATTGTAGCTTCGCGCCGTCTCCCTTTATCGCGAGCTCGCACTCGTCGATAATGTTTCCGTAGTGAAGGATAAACTTCGGCCACGCGTCCGGCTCCGTGAATAGTCGGGTGGGGAGGTTATTCTCGGTGAGAAAGCGCTTCAGCTCACGCCTGAATCTGTCCAGTTTGATAGTTTCCTGAATCTTCTCTCGAAGTTCTGGCGGCAGCGGTTGCTTATTGACTAACAAGCTGTGGGCTTGGTCAAACCGCTCCAGAATCCGCTGAGCGCCGACGCGGTCCATCTTTGTGTGGAGAGCGAAGGAACAGTGGAAGTCCAGTGCATAATAGTTCTTCAGTTCGCCTGCCTGCTCAATCACCTTTCGTATTTCGGCCAGGATGTACACCACCCGGCGCTCGGTGGTGATGTCTTGGGCGAGCTCCTGATGTAGCTTCCTGACGATCGAGTTGCCGCTCATTGGGTCAATCTCCCAGGGTCGTCATTTGACGGAGTGATTTCGTTCCTTGGCCTCCAATTCAAGAACCGTCTTCCCATGCGAGAACACCGCACGCACGTCGCCTTTCGTCCGTAGTGCGTACCATACGAGCCCTCCGACGACTAAGAGAAAAATCGCGAAGTAAACGCCAAGAGCGCCGGGCATGATTGACAGTGTGAGGAATGAGGTGCTCATTTTTTATGCTCCTCACCGATGCGCCGGATGCGCCTCACGGGCTCACGTGGTCCCCAGGCCGCCGCCTTTACCGCTGTGGCCACGTCTTTTGCCTCCGCCAACTTGTCCTTGATCTTCTTGGTAGTTTTAACCGCTTCTTCGCTCAGCGTCGCAAGCAGCTCTGGCACTTTCTGGATGGCGGAAAGTCGCAGCTTCCGGGGCCCGTCGTTGAAAAGCCACTGTTCGACATCGTCGCGATCGGGCCAATTATGGTTGCCGGAAACTGTCCTGAGAGCGATTCCCCACTTCCCAGTAACCTTCGCATAGCCGATATCCTCGCGGTAGTAGTCGAGTTCATCGCCCTCCCAACTGCTTATTTCGACCCAAACTGAGATACCCAAATTAAGCTTCTTGAGGGCCGCGTCGATTTCGGAGATAGATTTACCGAGTTCGTCGGAAATGGCATTCAGGTCGGAAGCTACCTCGGAGAGTTGCAGGTAAGATGATTGGGCTCTCTCGGCAAGAGAGTCGCCGTCGGTGGACATAGCGAAACCTCCAAAACCAGATAAGTTTTGATTACCCGCCCGACAGGCGCGGGAGCTTCGTCTCGGCACCTCCGGCTTCCACCGGTACTGTTCGTGCAGCGACGATACACCCTCACAATATCACCTAGGATTTCCTGACACAACTCAAAAAGGGCCAGCCCTTTCGGGCCTTCTTTTGCGAAAGCTAGCTCAGTCGTCATTTAGGATGAAATGCACTCACGCCTCCCACCTTTCCGCAAAGTGCGCGGAAGGGTGGGGCACTCCGCTTGATGTGTGATTTAGATTTGCAAGCTGAGCCTGCCGGGGCCGTCGTCTATTTCGCTTTGGAGAAATCTTCTACCGCAAACAGTTGGCCGTTGCGGTCGGCTACGCCGATGCCGGCGGAGTCCATGTCGGGGTCGAGGATGTTGGCGCGGTGTTGGGGAGACTTCATGAAGCTTTGATGAATGGCGGTGGCGTTCGGTCCCTCGTCCACGTTCTCGGAAATCCAGGAGAAGTGGGCGCCGGCCGCTCTGGCTCGGGTGAGCAGATTGGGCTCGCCGGGAAGTTGATGCGAGACGGTTCCCTGCTCCGCCATGCGCTGGGCATGGGCGCGGGCGGCGGTGGCCAGAGCTTGGTCGTACTTCAGCGTGGGTAAGCCGTGGGCCTTGCGTTCCTGGTTCACCGAGTCAAACAGTTGGCGCTCGGCGTCGGAAGTTTTTTGCTGCGCGAGGACGCTAGCTGAGCAGAGAATCAGCAGACTGATGAGCGCCGTTCGGCGAGGTTTATATCGGGCAGGCAGAATATGCATGAGACTCCTGAGGCCATGTACGCTATCCTGTCGTTGGTTTAAACCCGAACTGTCGCGCTTCCACTCGGCGATTCAAGCCTGCCAAAAAGCCCTCTTGCGACGGTCTTGTGCGGTTCGGAGAAACCAAATCTAGGCCGCCGTTGCGTGAACTGTGCGACGATATTTCTTGACCGCTTTCTCAATCCCCGGCCCAGCTTTCTTCAGGTCGTCAAGGTTCATGGCGGGATGAATCTCGACATGCGCATCGAAAGCCAGAAACCAGGGCTCGGCTACGGCGGGAATTTGAGACGGATCTTTCAGGTCGAAGAAGATGAACCCGCTTCGCTGGCCATGCTCGTCCATGAAATAAGCCGCCTCGGGCTTCAGATCATTCAGAATGGATTCGATAGTCTTGGGCAGACTGCCGTCGCTGATCGCGGCATTCCCGGTTTCAACCGGGATTAAGACTTTAAGTAAACATCGCATAGAACACCTCCGGGGGTGAGTCTAGTCCGGGTTTTGGAATGGGTCAATCTAGGGCGAAGCAATCTTTACTCGATGCCCAGCTCCTTCCATTTCTTGTCCACAAGCGCTTTGGTCTTTTCGTCCATCAGGATTTCGTCGGGCCAGGGGCGGGTGAATCCTTCGCTGGACCATTTGCGAGTGGCGTCGATGCCCATCTTCGATCCGTAGTTGGGGAGGCGCGAAGCGTGGTCGAGCGAATCGACCGGGCCGAGCATGAATTGGATATCGCGCTCGGGGTCGATGTGGTTGAGCACTTTGAGCGTGACCTCGCCGATGTCCTGCACGTTCACGTCTTCGTCGACTACGATAATGCACTTGGTAAACATGGCCTGCCCCAGCGACCAGACCGCATTCATCACTTTGCGTGCCTGCCCGGGATAAGACTTCTTGATGGAAACAATCATCAGGTTATGAAAGACGCCTTCGACGGGAAGGTTGATGTCGACAATCTCGGGAATAGTCAACCGCATGAGCGGAAGGAAAATGCGCTCGACGGCTTTGCCCATCCAACCATCTTCCATCGGAGGCTGGCCGACAATCGTCGTCGAGTAGATCGGATCTTTGCGATGCGTGATGCAGTCAACATGAAACACCGGATAGAGATCCTCAAGCGAATAGTAGCCTGTATGATCACCGAAGGGGCCTTCGGGTTTTAGTTCGTCGAGGTTTACGTGGCCTTCGAGAATGATTTCTGCGGAGGCCGGGACTTCGAGGTCTACGGTTTCGCACTTCACGAGTTCGACCGGCTTCTGGCGGAGGAATCCGGCGATGAGATATTCCTCGACATCAGGAGGCGCGGGAACGATGGCGGAAAATGTGATCGCGGGATCGGTGCCGATGGCGACGGCAACTTCCATTTTGCCGCTGGGCCGATCGCCGTCGGCGAGTACGGAGCCGCCGGATGAGCGCGCCATAATGTCGACGGCTGCACGCGCGGGGACGCGCGCGCCTACACTTTCTTTTGCGGCGGCGGCACGCAGTTGCTCGCGATAATGCTCGGCTCCGACTTTTTGTCTTTGCCAGTGCATCCCGGTGGTGCGCCCGTCATACACCTGCATGCGATACATTCCGACGTTGCGCTTCCCGGTTTTGGGATCGCGCGTGATCACACAGGGGAGAGTGATGAAGCGGCCCGCGTCTTTGGGCCAGCACTGCAGGATGGGAAACTCGTCGAGGGAACAATTGTCGCGGCGAATGACTTCCTTGCACGATCCGGTCGAAACTGTCTTCGGGAAGAACTTCCCCATTTCCGCGAGCATGGGCAGCATCTTTATTTTGTCGAGGAAACCTTGGGGGGATTTTACGTCCATGAAATGGCGGATGCGGTCGGCGACTTCGTCGAGTCTGTCGACTTCGAGGGCGAGATTCATGCGGCGGGCGGAGCCGAATTGATTGATGAGGACCTGAGCGCCGGGGTGACCTTTGATGTTCTGGAAAAGAAGAGCTGGGCCGCCGGGTTGCCGGGCTGCGCCCGGCTGGACGGCCGAGGGCGGCTGTCCCCGCATGTTTTTTTTGCTGACGCGGTCGGTGATCTCGGTGATCTCGAGAATGGGGTCGACTTCGGTACGGACTCTCTTTAGGTCGCCAGCGCGTTCGAGCGCGGCAATCCAATCACGCAGGTCGTCGTAAGCCAAGAGTTCCCTCGTTGCGAAACGCGATTATAAAGCACTCGGCAAGGACAAAGGCTTTAACCACAAAGGACGCGAAGTTTTACAAAGGAGATCCTGTCAGGGAGGCACTCTGGCCGTAATTAAGATATCTTGTAGCTTGGGGGTGAGGTTTGAAACGACGAGTCGTGATTACTGGCATGGGAGTGGTGAGTCCTAATGGCGTAGGGAACGCTGCGTTTTCAGACGGAGTTCTGCGCGGTCGGAGCGGGGTGCGACGCATTTCGCATTTCGATCCGGCGGAAATTCCGGTGCAGATTGCCGGCGAAGTACCCGACTTCGACGAACTGGCTTGGGTGGAAAAGCGCGAGCGCAAGCATGTTTCGCGAGTGTTGCCGCTGGCTTTGGCGGCGGCTACTGAGGCATTGGAGACGGCCGGTTTCAATCACGATTCCCTGTCCCTCGAACAGAAGCGGCGATTTGGAGTGATCATTGGTTCGGGCGGAGGATCGCAGGAATTTACCGAGGAACAGTATCGTCTGTTTTTTCATCAGCAATACAAGCAGATGAGTTTGTTTTGCGTTCCCACCGGAGTCATGGGTTCGCTTTCGAGCGAACTGAATGTGCGCTTCGGATTGCGCGGGGCCAGCCACGTGATCACCACCGGCTGCACCTCCTCGACGGACGCGTTTGGGTATTCGTTGCGCCAGATTCAATCGGGACGTTTGGATATGGTGTTGAGCGGGGGCGCTGATGCTCCTATCGCGTTGGGCATCATTAAAGGATTTGTGCTGATGAAGATTTTGACTGACTCGTGGAATCATGCGCCGGAGCGGGGATCGCGTCCGTTCTCCGTGGACCGAGACGGCTTCGTGCTGGCCGAGGGGGCATGGATGTTTGTGTTGGAAGAGTACGAACATGCGCGGGCGCGTGGGGCGAAGATGCTGGCGGAGGTCTGCGGCTATGGATCGACGTGCGAGGCATTTCATCGGGTGCGGTTGCAGGAGTGCGGCGAGGAGCCGGCGCGGGCGATCGGCCTCGCGATAAAAGAAGCAGGCATCGCGCCGCAGGATGTGGATTATGTGAACTTGCATGGCACTTCGACGCAATTGAACGATCGCATTGAGACGCGGGCTTTGAAGCTGGCTCTGGGAGAAAGGGCGCGACAGGTTCCGATGTCAGCGTTGAAGTCGCAGATCGGGCATCCGCAGGGAGCGTGCGGGGCGGCGGGAGTGGCGGCCACAATTGTGGCGATGAAGAGCGGTCAGATTCCGCCGACGATCAATCTGCAAACGCCCGATCCCGAGTGCGATCTGGATTACGTGCCGGAGGTTGGGCGCAAGAGATCAGTCGAACATGCGGTGTGCAATTGCATTGCCTTCGGATCGAAGAATTCGGCTTTGGTTTTGCGGAATTGCGCTTGACACCGACCAAGGATTTACGCGAGTGCCATAAAGGCTTCAACCACAGAGGACACGAAGGTCCACAAAGGAAAACCGACATTTCTGCAAGTTTTAACCGGGCCGGTGTTGTGTTCGAGGTCATGCCTTAAGACGGACGGGTGAGACGCCCGTCGCCCCATCTTATTTCATGCTAGCAGGCGCCGGACGGTGTTTTCGACTGTGGGCCACGCGCTAGAACGGGGATCGATGAGGTCCAAATGGCCAGCGGTCGAGATTTCGGTGTAGTGCACATCTTCTCCCCGGGTCTTCTTTAGCTCGGCGTATTGACGGCTGAAATACGAAGGGACGATGTCGTCTGCTGCGCCGTGAATCAGCCATTGTGTCGTCGCGTGGTCGATCGCGACTTGCATGGGATCGGCTTCGCGGTAATGTTCTGGCACTTCGATGGGCTTGCCTCCGAGAAAAGCCACAACCGCATCATTGCTGAGGTGTTGTTCCCAAGCTTTCTGCAAATCCAAAACTCCCGCCAATGAAACCACCCGTGTGAGCGAGGATTCGTGCGCGGCGAGGCAGACGGCGAGCTGCCCGCCGGCCGAATGGCCCATCACCAAGACTTTGGTTGAATCGAGGTTGTAGCGCTTGCTAATTTGTGGCAGGTAACGAAACGCGTTACGAATGTCTTCGAAGGTACCGGGCCAGCCTCCACCGGGATTGCCAACTCGGCGATACTCGATGTTCCAAGTGGCGATGCCTTTGGCGGTGAGCGCAGCGCAGAGGTGTCCCGCGTGGGCGAGGGTGTACTTGGCGCGCCAGAAGCCTCCGTGGATGTTCATCACTACCGGGAATGGGCCCTTGGTCTTGGGAAGCCGGAGATCTCCGAACTGATTGGCATCCGTGCCGTAGGAAAGACGGGCGTCGGCTGGAGGCGGTGGGAGCGTAAGAATATCTTCGGAGGACATCGGTTCCGCTTTCCTGAGCAGTTTTTAAAACAGTTCGCAGATCTTGGTTCTCTGTTCTCAGTTCTACCGCATTGAATCTGGGATCAACTCTATTATCGTACCTTCTCCCCAGCCATATTTTTGGCGAGAGAGTTCGGCGATAGTGCGATGCAATTCGGGATCGCCCTCAGCGGTGACAAATCGGGCGTGGGCAGTGAAACTTTGTTCGGCAACACGCATCTGCGCTTGGGGATCGGCTCGCAGATTCTGCAGCCAGTGCGAGGTCGGGTACTCAGCGATCAGGTAGAAGCGTCCGCCGCGATACGTGAACCAGATTTCGATTTGGCGCGGCAGACCACTCCTGCGGCCTCGAGTGGTGAGATAGAGATACTGCTCGCGGTCGAAGCTACTGGTCTTTGAGCTTGAGTTTGGATTTGTTCTCTTCAAGGAATTCGCGAAGCTTTTCGGCGGCGTCCAGCAGGCGCGTCCATTGTTCGTAGTAGAGCGTGACCGGGAAGCGACCCAGGCCGTACACGCTGACCCCGCCCTTTTCGCTCACTCGAAATTCCAAGCTGCCGGTACGGCGCGGGCCTTGCTTCTCCAGTTCAGCTAAGCGGGCTTTCAGTTCTTCATAAGTTGGTTCGGGCATATTGTTACCTCGCGCTGGTGTGATGTATTCCATGATAGGGATTGCGTGGGTTTTCGTCGAGGGGGACGGAAAATCTTGCGCAGGGCGAAGGCTGACGAGATTTCGTCACCTGCGACTACGGATGGGCATTCTGGTTTGGGAAAGCGCAAGCGTCGGCTTGCGGGCTGATGAATTGAAACCGCTTGCGGTAATGCGTCGTCACGGTAAATCGGTCCTCGGCGTGCATCGGTTTTGCTCGCTTCAGTCTAGGAACTGCACCGTCGGAGGAATCATACGTGCTGCACAAATGCGCAAATCCAGCCTGTCTCGCCCCTTTTCGAAAGCTAAATCAGGGGAAACTATTCCTGGTGGAAAAGGAACCGTTCGAAGGGTCAAAGGTGCGGCGAGCACGCTGGCGAGCGCCGTCTACCAATCGCATCGAGTACTACTGGCTATGCGACCAGTGTGCGGTCGCGCTGACTCTGTCGTACGAAAATGGGCGGGGGGTGGTTACCGTTCCGCGGGTTGAGGTTGCGAAAAAGAAGCGTACGGTAACGGTGCACGCGCAAGATGTATCCCACAATGCAGGTAGCCGGACCGAACAGTCCGCGTAGGAAGGTACGCCATGGACAACCCAAAGATGCAACAGTGCACGATTTGCGGCGAGGAACGATCGGCGGGCCAAGTGTGGTTTCTGGTGGCGGAAAGCCATTGGGAAGACAAGCTGAAGGTGCTCGAGTGGCAAGATGAACTGGCCCGGCGACAAGGGATTTTTGCAGCGTGCTGCGGCGGACACGTGGAGGAACTGGTAGTGCACTGGATGACGACGGGCAGTCTCGACTATCCGTTTGCCACGGTTGGATACAAGCAGGTGGATGCGCGCCCGCAGCGCCGTGGCTGGGCTCTGCCCACGGCCGAGGAGCCCAATATCAGAGGGGCGCGGTTGATTGGCGAGTTGGCCGTGGATCGGGAAAGCGTGCGACGGGCATTCCAAGACGATCCCCAATCGCTGCAGGTGATCCTGGATGAACTGCTGAATGTCTTGAAACGCGAGACCGCAGGGACGATGGCGCGGCTGGAGTCGGGAGACGCTATGTGCTACGGGTTCCCGCGACAGATTTGATGCCAGCAAAGAGGCTTGTCAGGAGCCTGCAGATTTTTTCCAGATGCGCCAGTCGCTGACAACCGCCTCTTCCATCTTCTTTGCGGCGGTGTACAGCCAGTTGGGTTTGAGGCGGCTGAGATGGCTACGGATGTATTTACTCGCGTCTACCGAGCCCAGGTGAATGTTGGCCGCTTCCCATCCCATGGCAGAAAGCAGGCGGAGTTCGTCCCGGTTAGTGGGCAGAACGGTCAATTCAATGCGGGAACAGTGGGGTGACAAGCGGCGCACGATCCATCGACCGCGCAGTTGCACAAACGGATCAGGGCAGCGAACCGCACGGCTGATGATGGCCTGATACATGATCTCGGAAGGACCCTCGTCTCCATTGGCCCAGTAAACGGATGAGGGTGTGAGCGCTTTGGCTTCACGAGCAATTTTCGCGCCGTGGCACACCGCGATTGCGACCACGCGAACGTGCCCCAGACTTCCCAGGCCAGCCACCCGCCGGACCGTTCTGTAGTTGAGCGAGTTCTCGGGCATGAGGTGTTCAAGAGACTCCCGTGCACTCACCGGGACTTCGCCGCGAATCCTGGCCAGGCTGTCCATCTTCTGCCAGAAATGCACCGGATCGCGCAACACTCCAGTCGCGATCTGGCGCAGCCAAGTGTTTTCTTCTTCAAGCACGAAGGGGCGGCCGCCGTGGATGAGAGACTCTTTGTAGCCTTCGAGGATCGACGCGCAGGCGTCCTTGGGCTTCAATGCTAGGTGGCCGGCTCCGATGGCGAACATGGCACTGGTGGCCAGCCGGACCAGATCAATAGTAAAGGGCAGCACGGCGGCTTCGTCGAAGTCGTTGATCCCCCAAACCAGACGGCCTTCGATGTCGCGCCAGGTGCCAAAGTTTTCCACGTGGAGATCCCCGACGGCGAGCACCCGGGGAGCGTTCGCCGCATCGGGACAAACCTCAGGCCAGATCTGCATCCAGCGATAAAAGGTGGCACGAAGAAAAGAGAACGGCCCTTCCGCCATGCGCTGATGTTTCAGGCGCAGATCAGGCTTCACCAGCGCGGTGTGGCGGCCAAGCCACTCTTCAAACCGATGGGTTGACTTGACAATATTCATTGCCGTCCGGCTGGCAACGATAGAGCCGCTTCAGCAAAATGTCAACGCGGCAACAGCCACCAGCACTCGTCACCCATGGTGCGACTGAAGAACATACGCGTATTTTCCCACCTAAATGCCATTCGGCAAGGTGGGTTTTCAAGTTGTCCTTCAGTTCGCGTAGTAGGTCGCATTCACCTGGACAAATTCCTGCAATTCGTTCGGTAGATCCTCGACTGAGTAGATCGAATCCGAAGTGCATACCGGGACGCAAGCTCCGCAGTCGATGCAGCCCGCGGGATCGACATACAACTGGGTTGCGGCTTCGAAGCCAGGCTCATCCTTCTTGGGATGAATACAATCGGTCGGACAAACGTCGGCACACAGCAGGTCTTTGATGCAAGAACCAGTAATTACGTAGGCCATGGATCAACTCCGGAAAAGAGGTTTGAACGCATGTCCAGAGTATGGTGCGGCGGAGTTATTCTCTGTGATCTGTGTCGCTTGCGCATATGTCCGAGATCACAATGTCCATGGCTGTGCAAAACTAGTCATCGAACTACTCTAGCTGCCGTGGACTAGTAAAAATTACATAGCCGTTGCAGGTTCTATGCAACTAACCTCACGAGTTTAAAGTGTTTCCCGATTTGGCAAGGCTAGTGCTTGAAGGAAGAAGGTAAATCGGAACTGCGCTGCTGAAGTCATTCTCTGGCGATTTGTCACGGACAATTAGGTCGCTTGGGTCGCCTGCGTCGTGGCGCAGGCACTCAGGAGTATCGGTCGGCGCTTCCTGGCGTCGCTTGGGGACAACGATAAATTCCTAGGAGGTGTTCTGTGGCAGCATTTCGCATCTTGGTGGCGGATGATCACGAGGTTGTGCGCAAAGGCTTGATCGCGATGCTTCAAGATCGGTCAGATTGGCAGGTGTGCGGAGAGGCATCTAACGGACGCGAGGCGGTAGAAAAAGCCAAGCAGTTGATGCCTGACGTCGTCGTCATGGACGTGAGCATGCCAGGTTTGAACGGGCTGGAGGCGACGCGCCAGATCATCGCGGCGAATCCGGCGACCAAGATCCTCATTCTCACCTTGCACGATTCGGACCAAGTTATTCACGACGTCCTGAACGTTGGCGCGGGTGGCTATCTTCTGAAATCGGATTCGGGGCGTGATCTCATAGCAGCGGTCGAGGCTTTGCTGCACAACAAGAACTATTTCACCCCGAAAGTAGCAGCGATGGTGTTGCAGGGCTACTTGAGGGGTGGGACATCCTTTTCGGCGGGCCGGAATCTGCTGACTCCGAGGGAACGCGAGGTGGTGCAGTTATTGGCCGAGGGCAGCAGCACCAAAGAAGTCGCGGTGGCCCTGGGTTTAAGTGTCAAAACCGCGGAAACTCACCGTTCCAACATCATGCGTAAACTTCAGTTTCATTCAGTGAGCGATTTAGTGCTCTACGCCGTGCGCAACAATATCGTGCAGGTGGTCCAGTCCGGTCTGTAAATAAGTTCCAACATGGGCGGGATATGAGGTCCCGCCCGCCACAGCCTCCATACCAAACCAGCGCTTTCCTCAATGGGGCCCCGTACAGCAACTTAGTAAAGCCAGTACAGCGCTGACCGTATAGATGGCGGGTTCGCGAGCCCTTACCCTCGTGTAGCATTGCGCGCAGTGGTCGCGCAGGTGGCGAGCTGTTATCCTGCACACGCGGACGGTGTGGCGCAACATAGTGATCGAGTCTGGGTTTCTGTTGGTGTAGCACGAGGATCTTAAATCTGCCCCAATTTGTGGGGCCAAAACTTAGCGAGCACGAGGAACTATGAAACGAATACGATGCAGTGCTTCAGTAGTGCTGTGTTCGATATTTTTCGCCGTCGTGATGATGGCGCTGCCCGCAAGGTCGGGCGCGCAGGTCAACATATCTGTCTCCTTCGGGCCGCCGGCGCTGCCGGTGTACGAGCAGCCTCCGTGTCCCGACCCAGGTTATATGTGGACGCCTGGATACTGGGCCTACGGCCCCTACGGTTACTACTGGGTGCCGGGCACGTGGGTGCTGGCGCCACAACCTGGATTCCTGTGGACGCCGGGCTGGTGGGGGTGGGGTGGATCCGCATTCATTTTCCATGTGGGCTATTGGGGTCCGCATATCGGGTTCTACGGTGGGATTAACTACGGGTTTGGATACTTCGGCAACGGCTATGAAGGTGGCCGCTGGCAGAACGGGCAGTTTTTCTACAATCGCTCGGTGAACAACGTAAACATCACGAATGTTCACAATGTTTACAACACCACGGTGATCAACAACACCACGGTGAACCGGGTGAGCTACAACGGAGGCAATGGCGGGCTCACGGCACGTGCCACGCCTCAGGAGGAAGCGGCAGAACATGACCGGCACATTGCGCCCGTAGCCGCTCAGACTCGACATGAAGAAGAGGCCCGCAACGATCCGCAACAGCGGGCGTCGGTAAACCAAGGCAGGCCGCCGGTCGCCGCCACGGCTAAACCGGCAGAATTCAAGGGCGGGGGAGTGGTTCCGGCCAGAGAGGCAGGAGCGCCCTACCATCCTCCTGCCAACGAGCGCGGCAACGAGCAGGCAGGACACCCCGAGAACAATGTTCCTCGTCCGCCGACTGCAGGAGAACGCGGCAACCAGGAGGCCGGTCGTCCGGAGAACAACGTTCCTCGTCCACCTGTCGATGCCAAGGATCTTAAACCGCACGAACGCGCTGCTGCTCCGAACACAGGAAACCCTGAACTGGACAAGAAGTACCAGCAACAGCAGGACAAGCTGATACAGAAGCAGAATCAGGAACATCAGAAACTGGCGCAGAAGCAGGAACAGGAACACCAGCGGCTGGCACAGCAGAACGCGAGCGAAGCACAGCGGCAGCAGGTGGAACAACGGCACCAGCAACAAACCGCACAAATGGTACAAAAGCACACACAGCAGCAGCAGCACATGGAGGAGAAGCAGAATCCGTCCAAGCCGAAGTAGTCGTAAAGCCAGGTCTGAGGCGGTGTGGCCCACCCTTGTTCAGGTTCGAACGGGTGGGCCTGCAGCTTTCAGCCCACCAATTGGGCATGCAGTTTGAGTTTTGTTTGGAACGTGCAGCGACGGCGGGGAAAACCTAGCCGGGTTGCCCAATCCACCAGAGGATTTTGGCCACGATCCGCCATCCATTGATGGAGACCGCTGTAGACTGATACTCCCGGTTTTCGGGAACCAGAACTTCGGTGTGATCGTAGCGTTGCAAGCGCGACACGATCAACCCGTGATCTTTGTGGGCTGCGACCACGACGTGACCATAAAGTTTGCTGCGGTTGGTCTGAGAAGTGTCGATCACGACAATGTAGCCATCGTGAATCAAGGGCATCATGGAACGGCCCTGGACTCGCAGGCAACTGGTATAGGCCGGGTTGGGACACCACTTGCTGGGCGCAGCCAACATCGTTTCGGGAGCGACGTCGTTAAGGCTTTCCGCCGGATCTCCCTTCCCTCCATGGGTGGCCGCTACAACAGGTAGAAGAGGGATGGCCACCAATTCACCCGGTTGCTTGAGAGCGCGCCGCACTCCGGCCTGGACGACCTCCAACTTTAACGTACGAGTTTTGCGCATACGGGAGCGGGCGGCGGGCAAAACCCGCATCAAATCGTCGCTGCTTAATCCCGCCCGCCCCCAGAAATACCAACATTCGGGATCGCCGGTGAGATTGCCCAGTTGAACATAGATATTGGCCGGTGGCTCCTGCACACCACGCTCCCAGCGCGATACGGCCATGGCAGAGGAATTCATCAGCTGACCTAGTTCAGATTGGCTCATTTGCAAGCGGCGGCGAAGGCCGATGATGCGTTTTGCCCACTCGAACTTTGCATCTCTTGTGTTACTCATGGTGCGCCTGCTAGACTGAAGCTAACGCTGCTGTTATAACACATGCGTTAGTGGCACCCTGTCGCCAGTCTACATGAAAGGTTGTCATGTACCGTGACAATTCTAACATAAATCTAAATTCGAAAAAACAGTCCCCGCAGACATTGTATCGCGGGCTCTACGGGAGAATTGCCCGCAAGCTTAATGTAGATCCATCCTATGTCAGCCGGGTTGCCCGCGGAGATCGGCGTTCGAGCCAAATCGAAAACGCGTTGAGCCAGGCGCTGGAAGAGATCAATCAGCAACTGAGGCGAGATTCCTCGACAGCCACGCGCCGGGTTCCGCGTTCCGTGGGCAAGGCCAAGCGGCTTAAGGTTTTGCTGACGCAAAATCGCAGCCGCATCCGCAAGCAGTGGCTGGAGCATAGCGATGCCGATCCTAATCTCAGCGGGGTCAAGCTTGCCGCCGGGAAACGAACCGCTCCTATTCTGCCGGTGATTGAAGAAACTATCAAGGTCATGAACCTGAGTGTGAAGCGGATGGCAACCGCGTCCATGAAAGCAGCCGAGCAGCACGGGCGACTACGGCAGGGTCAGGGGTTTACGGCAATCTCGCTGGTGGAGGAGTATAACCTGGTCCGGCGGTGTGTTTTTGCTTTAGCCCTGGAACATCTTGAACACATGGAGCCACATCTGCTGCTGCAAGATCTGACTCAGTTTGGCGAAGCCCTGGATCTTCAAACCCAGCGCGCGTTGGGCGACTACCTTGCCGCGAATTAACAAACCTCGGCTTATTTCCGTGTAGCTCCAGACTGTCCTCGCCGGAGCGGCAGCGCCAGAGCGATTCGCCCGGCCCCGCACCAGATGGAACGCTTGCCTCTAGACTGGCAACCGGCCCAGCAAAGCTGACGCTTTGCGGAACCAGGGTCGTTCGCGGCGACGGAGGTAGCCAGGCATGTTTGGCTTCTTGTCCAGAATGCGCTGCGCCCAGGTGCGGGCTTCGGGGTTGCGTTGCTGATCGGCGAGGAAGCAAGCGTAGTTGTAATAAGTCTCGGACGAGGTGGAGATTTTGGTGACCTCGCGAAACAAAGCTTCGGCTTTGCCGGGCTGGCCGATGTTGGCGTAGGCGTGGGCCAGAAGTGCGGGGGCGCGATGAAAGTCGTATGTGGGATCCTGCCCGACTACACGTTCGAGATCGGGCAGAGCCGCGACGAATTCGCCCATGAAAACTGCAGCCATCCCTCGGCGATAGAAAGGGTCGAGCGAGTCGGTGCGCGACGAGATCGCCTTGTCGTAGCACTGGCGGGCTCGAGCGTACTTCCCTTCCTCCAGGTACAAATCAGCAAGTTCCTCATAATTTCCGGCTGAGGGATTATCCAGAATGGCTGACTCCAGTTCGTGAATCCTCCTGCGCCGCGGAAATACTTTGAAGGACTGGCGCATCAAACCAGCATCGGGGATTACCTCGGCGACGATATAGATCAGAGCCCCGAGCCCCCCGAAGAAAATAATGATCCACAGCCAATAGCCGTCCGGACGGCGGCGAATGAAGTGGACAATGGCGACTGCCTGGAGAATCAAACCCCAGGGATAGAATAAAAAAATTAAAGATCCCATGCGTTGATCGGACTATAGCATGGGGCGGCGAGAACATGAGCGAGGGCAGGACCGCCGCGGTCCAGAATCCAGACAGGGGTTGACGGGATCGATGTCGATGAACGTTTTGTCGTTACTCTTCATCCAGATATTCGCCGGGTACATCATCCTCCGGCACTTCGCGAGTTCGCACTTCCCTTTCGCCGCGGTCGCCAGCTTCTTCGACTCCCGTCACCACTCCGGCCTCAAACGCGTTGCCTTCCTCGATCAACTCGTCAACGCTTTCGGAGTCGGCACTTTCAACGTTAGATAATCCCTGCAAGTCTCCCGATTGCCCAGCCGAATCCGAGTCGGATCCTGGCGGGGAGAATGTCAGGTCAGCGCGCAGCGGATTTCTCTTCGGAGTTCGTCGAGTGGCTGTCCCGCGCGACTTTACGCCACGCGTCTTCTTCGCAACCGCTTTCGTTCTCGCTGCCGGCTTTGCCCGAACAGATTTCTTCTTGGCCGGACCCTTCCTAGTTGTTCTAGCGTTGGCGGAGCTCTTTGACTTGGTCCGCTTCTTCGATCTGGTCTGGGTTTTGGTCTTCTTCTTGGTGGCCATGGGCGCAGTCTAGCACTGACTCATGCCTGCCGCAAAGCTCAGGTCTTACAGGGACAACGAGCAAGTGGGGTAGGTGGTGAGCGCGGATGGATTCGAACCATCGACCCATGCCTTAAAAGGGCATTGCTCTGCCAACTGAGCTACGCGCCCACATTATTAACAATCTACCACAACGGAAAGCGGCGATTGCAGGCGGCGCCCGCGAACCGCAACCTTCGGAGACAGCAGCCCATTACATTCGTGCCCTGGTTCCCCGTTAGTTTCCGCTTGACACCGGCGCTCAAGGAGATAATATAAATGAATGTTTATGCATCACTGTGCATAATTATTCAATATGAATAAAACCTTAAGACAACGCGCCATCCTGGACCTTTTGAAGCACGGCCCCGTCGCCAATCAAGAGGACCTGCAGCGGGCTTTGCGAAAACGGGGGCTCAAGGTTGGGCAAGCGACGCTTTCGCGCGATGTTCGCGATATGCGATTGGCAAAGACGGCTGACGGCTACGCTCTGTCGCAGGGCGAGAGTTCGTCTGGGCCAGCATTGCCGCCCGTGTCGCGGCTGGTACGGGAATTCGTGCTGGCGTTGCGCCCGGCGCAGAACCTGCTCGTAATCAAGACGAGCGTTGGCAGCGCGCAACCCGTGGCCGCAGCCCTCGATGAAGAGGAGTGGCCGGAAGCGATCGGCACGATTGCTGGAGATGACACCATCCTGACGATTTGCTCCGACAAAGAAGATGCGAAGCGATTGGCAGCCCGCATCGAGGAGATGCTTGCCTGATGCCGGCAAAACTCAAAACTGCAGTGCTGGGTTCGACGGGATATTCCGGTCTGGAGCTGACGCGGCTTTTGCTGCGCCATCCCCGCCTGGAACAGCCCGCTCTGCTACGGCGTCAAAAGGAAACCGACACGGCCTGCAACCTGGCCGATATATTTCCCGCGCTTTCGGGAAATGGGAGGTATCCGCTGCAATCTCTTTCGTGGCCAGCGCTCAAACAACAAGGCGTCGAACTGCTTTTTCTGGCCACGCCGCACGAGGCTTCGCGTTCACTTGTGCCCGAGGCTATTGCGCAAGGCTTCCGCGTGATCGATTTGAGCGGGGCTTGGCGGCTGAAGGAAGCGCAGAATCGCGCGGTGTATGGCTTCGAGGACGCGGATTCGGTGAGCGCCGCCGAACTCACCAGGAAAGCGGTTTATGGATTGCCCGAGTTGAGCCGCGATCAGATCGCGAGCGCGGCCTTAGTGGCGAATCCGGGGTGCTACGCGACTTCGGTGATTCTGGCTTTAGCGCCGTTGCTCAAAGCCGACCTGGTGGATCGCGAGCGCGGGGTTATTTCTGATTCCAAGTCTGGCGTCTCCGGCGCGGGTAAGGAACCGAATTCGCGTACTCACTTTGTTGCGGTTGCCGACAACCTTTCGGCTTATTCAGTCTTCGGTCATCGGCATGTGGGAGAGATGCTCGAACAATTGAAACTGAATGCGTGTGAATTGATTTTCACTCCCCACTTGCTCCCGATTCCCCGAGGGATTCTTTCGACGATCTATGTGCATTTGAAGCGTGAGATGACAGCGGTCGAAGTCGAATTGTGCTTTCGCGACTTTTACGCCGGCCGGCGCTGGGTACGGGTTTTTGCGACGCCCAGGTTGCCGCAGATCCAATTCTCTTTGCACACCAATTATTGCGATCTTGGTTTCTGCCTCGCGGACGATGGCCGTCGCTTGGTGCTGGTTTCTTGCCTGGACAACCTGCTCAAGGGTGCAGCGGGACAGGCTGTGCAGAACATGAACCTGATGTACGGATGGATGGAAGAGGAAGGCTTGCAGTGAAAATCGTAGTCAAAATCGGAGGCGCGGCGCTCGAGGATAAAGCGAGATTGCGCAAGTGCGCCCGGGCGATTGTCGAGTTGTCGCAGGATGGTCATCACGTAGCCGTTGTGCATGGCGGCGGCAGCGCACTCACGCGAACGCTCAAGCTGTTTGGCAAGGAGAGCGACTTTGTAAACGGTCTCCGCATTACAGACGCAGAAACGCGCGACGTGGCTCTCATGGTGTTGTCGGGAATCGTGAACAAGAGTTTAGTAGCAGCCATCGTCGCTGCTGGAAGCGCGGCCGTAGGTCTCTGCGGCGCGGATGGGATGGCCTTCCGCGCGCGCAAGAAACAAACTCCGGGCTGTGACCTCGGATTTGTGGGTGAAATCTGTTATGCCGAACCGCGCTGGATCGAGGCCATCTGGAACGCCGGGGGGATTCCGGTTCTGTCTTCCGTGGCGCTGGGCTCCGACGGCGAATACTACAACATTAATGCAGACCAAATGGCGTCCGCATGTGCAGTAGCTTGCCACGCCGACACGCTGATTTTTCTCACGGATGTTGACGGAGTGAAAGGCGCCGACGGCGAGGTCATTCCCTGGTTGAACACGAAAGACGCAGCCGCCTTGATTGCCGCCTCGGTGATCGGTGGAGGCATGTTGCCGAAGCTCGAGGCTTGCAGTCAGGCGCTCCATAAAGGCGTTGGGCGAGTGCGGATTCTGCCGGCGGCGCAGGTTGAGATTCTGCCTCAGTTTTACTTCACAAAGCTGGCGTGTGGGACGGAGGTGATTGGCGCATGAATCTCGCTTCCGTCATTCGTTCCGAAGAAAAATTGCTGCTCCCCACTTACGATCGCCACAAGATCCTGTTCGAGCGGGGCCGTGGCGTGTATCTGTGGGACTCGCGGGGGAAACGTTATCTCGATTTTCTGAGCGGGATCGGCGTGAACGCCCTGGGACACGCGCATCCTGCGATTAAAGCGACCTTAAAGCGGCAGGCGGGGCGGCTGATTCACGTTTCCAATCTGTTTTTCCACGAGTACCAGGCGGAACTGGCCAGGCGATTGACCAAGATTTCCGCCATGGATCGGGCGTTCTTCTGCAACAGCGGAACCGAAGCGTGGGAGGGCGCGCTTAAACTTGCGCGTATCTATGCGCGAAGCAGGAATACGAATGGCCACCGGCCAAAGTGGCGCATATTGGCACTCGATAACTCGTTTCATGGGCGAACTTTTGGTTCGCTGGCCACGACCGGCCAGGCCAAGTATCGCGATCCTTTCGTTCCGCTTCTGCCTGGAGTCGGCTTCGTCCGATTCAATGATGTAGAAGACCTGAAACACCAGTTCGACGCGGGGGTGTGCGCAATTTGCCTGGAGACGATTCAGGGCGAGGGTGGAATCTGTCCGGTCAGTCCAGAGTTTTTACAGTTAGCACGCCAGTTGACCGAAAGCAGCGATGCCTTGCTGATCCTCGACGAGATCCAGTGTGGTTTGGGACGAACCGGTCGCTACTTCGCCTACCAACACTATGGCGTGCAACCCGACATCGTAACGATCGCGAAACCGTTGGCTGCGGGATTGCCGCTGGGAGCGATTCTCACGACTAATCGCGTCGCGAGCAGCATGCACCCCGGGATGCACGGCACGACATTTGGTGGAGGGCCACTAGCCTGCGCGGTCGCGATCCAGTTTTTGTCCACGCTGGATGGACTGCTCGATCATGTCGGCGAACTTGGAAATTATTTCCATGGGAAGCTTACCGCATTGAAGGTTAAGCACGGCTGCATTCGCGACGTCCGTGGAATGGGTCTCATGCTCGCAATCGAGTTGGACTCAGCCGACACTGCCAAGGCTGTGGTTTCGAACTTGTTGGCAAAAAGAATTCTCATCAATCGCACCCATGAAACGGTTTTGCGTTTCTTGCCGCCCTACATCATTCAAGAAAAGCACGTCGATGAAGTGATCCGAGCGCTCGATTCAGCCTTGACTGTGAAGCGGCAAGGCGCGGCGAAGCACACGGTGAATCACATCCCAAGAAAGAGAAAGAGGAGTCAAAGTGAATAGTCCATCTCTAAAAAGAGCGCCTCTGGCCCCCACAAGAGTTTCCAATACCTTTTGGGGCACTGATCTGGTTTCGACCCGCGATTTAGGTCGCCCGGGAGTTGAGGCTGTGCTTCAGCTTGCTGGAATCATGAAGGCGCGTCCCGCAGATTTTCGCAGCGCGCTTGCGGGCAAGCAAATGGTGATGTTCTTTGAGAAGCCTTCGTTGCGAACTCGGCTGACGTTCGAAGCAGGAATGTCGAGCCTGGGCGGCGCCACGTTTTTCGTGGACCAGACGCAAGAGCGACTGGACGCACGAGAAAAACTGAGCGACATTGCGCATAACCTCGAACGCTGGGTCGATGCCATTGTGTTGCGCACCTTCGCCCAGAAAACAATTCAGGGTATGGCGGAGCACGCCTCTATTCCCGTAATCAACGCCCTCAGCGATCTGGAGCATCCCTGCCAGGCTTTGGCGGACTATTTCACGCTGCAGGAACGTTTTGGCGATCTCAAGAATATCCGCCTCGCCTATGTGGGCGACGGTAATAACGTGGCCCATTCTTTACTGCTGACCTGCGCGTGTCTCGGGTCGAAAATCCGGATGGCCACGCCCAAGGACTACGGCCCCAATGCCCAAATCCTCTCTGACGCGCAAGCGATAGCCGAACAGACCGGTGCGGTTATCGAGATGCTTTCCGGTCCCCATGAGGCGGTTGAAGGTGTGGACGCGGTTTACACTGACGCGTGGGCAAGCATGGGCCAGGAGCACGAAGCCACGAAACGCGCCAAGGTTTTCCCGCCTTACCAGATGAACCAGGAACTGGTGGCGACAGCGGCACCGCACGCCGTGTTCATGCACTGCCTGCCCGCTCATCGCGGAGAGGAAATCACCGACGCGGTCATGGACTCGGAAAGATCAGTCGTCTTCGATCAAGCGGAAAGCCGGCTGCACGTGCAGAAAGCCATCTTATACTTATTGCTTGGCGGCGAAACGCGCCTGCCATCGAGGAGCGCTCATGCCTGAGAAAGTCGTTCTTGCGTATTCGGGAGGTCTGGATACCTCCATTATTATTCCGTGGCTCAAAGAAAATTATGCCTACGATGTGATTGCGATGGTGGGCGATGTGGGCCAGGGAGACGACATTGAAGCGGTAGTGGCGAAAGCCTACGCCACCGGCGCATCGCAAGTCGTGGTCGAAGATCTCCGCGAAGAATTTCTTACCGGGTACGTGTTCCCCGCGTTGAAAGCGGGAGCAGTGTACGAACACAAATATTTGTTGGGCACATCGTTGGCTCGGCCGGTGATTGCGAAACATCAGGTCGAAGTCGCCTTGCGCGAGGGAGCTACGGCTCTCGCCCATGGATGCACGGGCAAAGGCAATGATCAGGTGCGCTTCGAATTGGCGTACCAGGCGCTTGCGCCCGAGCTGCGCGTGATTGCCCCCTGGCGCGAGTGGTCCTTGAAATCTCGTGAAGATTGCCTCGACTACGCCGAGCAGCATGGAATTCCTGTGGCCGCCAGCCGCGAGAAGATTCACAGCCGCGATCGGAATCTGTGGCACCTCAGCCACGAGGGAGGTGAGTTGGAGGACGCGGCCAATGCGCCGTTGCCGAGCACCTGGCAGATGACCCGTTCGCCGCAAGATGCGCCGGAGCGCGAAGAACAAGTAACCATCGGCTTTGAAGCGGGCATCCCGGTTTCGGTCAACGGTCTGGAGCTCGATCCGGTGTCACTCGTTGAGCTGTTAAACGAAGTCGGTGCCCGCAACGCCATTGGGCGCGTTGACCTGGTTGAGAATCGGTTTGTTGGAATCAAGTCCCGCGGCTGCTACGAAACTCCGGGCGGAACTTTGCTGATCACGGCGCACCGCGAACTTGAAGCTCTGTGCCTGGAACGAGATGTCGCACACTTCAAGCAACACATCGCGCTGAAATATGCGGAGTTGGTTTACTTCGGATTTTGGTTCGCACCGCTTCGCGAAGCGCTCGATGCTTTCGTCGAAAGCACACAAAAGGACGTAACCGGCTCGGTCACGCTTTCCTTGTATAAGGGCAATGTTTCGGTGGTGAGCCGTCAATCTGAACATTCGTTGTATCGGACCGATCTGTCCTCTTTCACCATGGGCGATAGCTACGACCAGAAAGATGCGGCCGGCTTCATTCGCATTCTCGGTATTCCGTCGCGCTCTCGCGCGCAGGCCCGCAAGCAGGCTGCGAAATCGGAGGTTGCGCAATGAAGATGTGGTCCGGCCGTTTCCGGCAACCGCTGGATCCGGCATTCGAACATTGGCAGCGTTCGTTTGAGTTTGACCGGCGACTGTTGGCACACGAACTCGCCGCCAGCAGCGCTCATGCTCGCGCGTTGAAGACTGCGGACATCCTGACTTCAGATGAACTTATTGCAATCCTGCAGGGGCTCGAGGGAATCGGCCAGCAAGCAGCCGCGTCGCCTGCGTTTCTTGAAGACGACGAAGCCGAAGATGTACACCACTTCGTCGAAAAAAAGCTGGTCTCGCTGATTGGCGAAGTTGGATTCAAGCTGCACAGCGGGCGCAGTCGAAACGAGCAAATCGCGACCGACTTGCGTTTGTACGCCCGAGCGGCCGTTGATCAAGTCCGGGCCGATCTCGCAGCGTTGTGCGGCGCTCTCCTGGACCGCGCTCAGCAAGCCGGGAACGCCGCCATGCCTGCTTACACCCATCTGCAACGCGCGGAGCCAGTGCTGGTATCGCACTGGTTGCTGGCTTACGTCGAAATGTTTCTGCGCGACGCAGATCGTCTCGCCGATTGCCGGAAGCGGCTGAACGTGTGCCCTCTCGGTTCGGGTGCCGTCGCAGGAGCAACGCTGCCTCTGGATCGTCGAGCGATGGCAGCTGACCTTGGCTTTGATCAGCCGACCGCGAACAGCATCGACGCCACCAGTGATCGCGATTTCGTTATTGAATTCGTGAATGCGCTTTCGCTGCTTGCTCTCCACTTGAGCCGCTGGGCAGAAGAGATGATTCTGTTCTCATCCCAGGAGTACGGGTTCGTCCGCCTACCCGAAGCTTATTCGACGGGAAGCAGCGCGATGCCGCAGAAGAAGAATCCCGATCTGCTGGAACTCACACGGGGCAAGTCCGCTCGCGTAATGGGAGACGCGACTACTCTGCAGATTTGCCTGAAGGGCTTACCCCTTGCCTACAACAAGGACTTGCAGGAGACGCAGGAACCGCTGTTTGATGCGGCCGACACCGTGCTTTCGCTGCTGCCTCTCGTGACCGGCTGGATCAAAGCCGTTGAGTTTAACTACGAAGCCATGCAGCAGGCAGCACAGTCGGGATTCATGAACGCATGGGCCGCCGCCACTTACCTGGTGCAACGCGGCGTCCCTTTCCGTCTTGCGCACGAGCACATAGGAAAGGCGGTGCAGATGTGTCTGGAGAAGCATTGCGAGCTGCAAGATTTGTCTTTGGAGGAACTGCACTCAGTGAACGCAAAATTTGACCACGACTTCTATGCGTGCCTGAAGCTGGAATCGGTGCTTGCCCTCCACGACGTTTCCGGTGGTACAGCGCCGGCGCGAGTGCGGCAGGCGATAGCTGATGCTCGACAGAGGATCGACTCCATCCGGGAGGGCGTCCATGCGCACGCGTAAAGCGATTCTTCCTGACGCCCAACGGATTCACGCTCTGATTTCCGCTTATGCCGGGGACGGAACTCTTCTGCCGCGCACTTTGGCCGAGATCTGCGAGAACGTTCGGGACTTTGTCGTCTTGGAAGACGGCGGCGCGATTATAGGCTGCGGCGCGCTCCATCTCTACGGTCCGCATCTGGCAGAGATTCGTTCCATCACGGTTTCGCCTTCGCAGCAAGGCAAAGGCGGTGGTGGGTACTTGGTAAAGGCGTTGCTGGCAGAGGCGAAAAAACACCGCGTTACCTGCACTTGCCTGTTCACGCGCGCTCCAGAGTTTTTCGCTCGCCTGGGCTTCGCAACCGCACAACGCGAGGACTTGCCCGACAAGATTTACAAGGACTGTCATGTTTGCCCCCGCTTTCATGCTTGCGATGAAGTAGCCATGGTGCGTGGCGAACTACCAAAGTTCGCGATTCTGCCGGAACCCGCGAACTGGCTGGTCAAGCTTCAAGTGTGAATCCGCCGGTTCGGCCTCCGGGCACGAGTTTTGCAAGCCTGCCCATTCGCGATATCTTAGTCTCATGCAACTTCGAGGATGCGGTACCGCGCTTGTAACTCCCTTTCGTCAGGACGGCTCCATCGACGAGCCTGCTCTGCGCAACCTGGTGGCGTGGCAGGTCGAATCCGGGATTGATTTCCTGGTTCCCTGCGGCACTACCGGCGAAACTCCTACGCTGTCGCATGATGAGTGGCTGCAGGTCATTGATGTCACCGTCGAAGTGGTCGCGGGGCGCGTGCCCATCATGGCCGGCGCCACTTCGAACTCAACCCATGACGCAGTCGAGAAAGCAAGGGAAGTTGCGCGGCCCGGCGTGAATGCAATCCTGTCGGCATCGCCTTACTACAATAAGCCCACGCAGGAAGGCCAGTATCGGCATTTCCGCGCCATTGCCGAAGCCGTGGACAAGCCGATCATTCTCTACAACGTCCCCGGCCGCACCGGCGCCAACCTTGAACCAGCGACATTGGCTCGGCTTGCCGAGATCCCGAATATCGCCGGCGTGAAAGAAGCCAGCGGCAACATCGCACAAATGGCGGAACTTTGTGCTGCGGTGCCCGAGACTTTTCTCGTCTTTTCTGGCGACGATGCGGTTACTTTGCCAATCATAGCACTGGGCGGCGTAGGCATCATTTCGGTTGCTTCCAACGAGATTCCCCGCGAAATGGCCGAGATGACGCGGGCAGCGCTCAACAACGATTGGGATGCGGCCCGGCGCATTCATCGCAAATACGTAGCTCTTATGCAGGCCAACTTCATCGAATCCAATCCGATGCCGGTAAAGGCGGTGCTGGCGATGATGGGGAAAATTGAAGAAGTCTATCGCCTGCCGCTTCTGCCAATGCGCCGTGAGACGCGCTCTAAATTGCAGAAGATTGCCACTGAAGCCGGTGTGATTGCCAAGCCAGCGACGCCGCCTCCTGATGTAGTCAATTTTTACATCTACGAAAACTGGCTCGCTGGGCCGCACAAAATCGTTCTGCATCGATCCAGTTGCGGACAGTGCAACCACGGCAAGGGACGTCCGGCGGGACATGACGCGAACCATTCGCGCTGGCACGGGCCTTACGCCACGCTTACGGACGCGCGTGAAACTGCACAAGGCATGGCAGGAGTGCTGATCCGCAGCGAGTGCAAGTGCATTTGATGGTTTCTGATTGCTGTTCTCGGCGTTCTCCGCGGCTGTTCTCGGCCCTCTCTGCGTTTCAAGATTTTGATCAGCCGATTTTGACCAGCCTGCGACAGGTACAAAGTCTTAAATCGCCGAGGTCGGGGAGAACCACCGCGGAGTGCGCCGAGCAAACCGCGGGCGACGGACACTGCGCGGGGAATCGGCAATCGGCAACCCCAAACTGAAAATCCCGTATACTTTCCTCGCATGGAATCCCTCAGATCCGCGATCGAACGTCTTGCTTCCCTGGAAGTTGAAAGCCATCCGGACGCGCGTCAAATCTTCATGGACTTTCGCGATGAGCTGACCCAGGGAAAGATTCGCGCAGCAGAAAAAATTGACGGGCAATGGGTGGTAAATATCTGGGTGAAGCAGGGCATTCTGCTGGGCTTTCGCCTTGGCGAACTTAGCAAGATGGGCGAAGACGTAAGCCTTTCTTTCGTCGATAAAGACACCTTCCCAGCCCGGCGATTTACGGTCCGGGATCGCGTGCGCATCGTACCCGGAGGTTCGTCGGTGCGCACCGGTTCTTTCGTGGCACATGGCGTGATCTGTATGCCTCCGATGTTTATTAACGTGGGCGCATATGTGGACGAAGGCACGATGGTGGACTCGCACGCGCTGGTTGGTTCCTGCGCCCAGATTGGCAAGCGCGTGCATTTGAGCGCGGCCGCTCAGATCGGTGGCGTGCTGGAACCAATCAACGCGTCTCCCGTCATCGTTGAAGACGACGTGCTCGTGGGAGGTAACTGCGGCGTCTATGAGGGCACGCTGGTGCGGGCGCGAGCTGTCCTGGGAGCGGGCACAATCCTGACCCGCTCGACGCCGTTGTATGACATTGTTCGCGGGCAGGTATACCGAGCTACGGACGACAAGCCGCTCGAGGTGCCGGAAAATGCGGTGGTCGTGCCTGGGTCACGCGCAGTGACGAGGGGGCAAGCTGCAGAGTGGAATTTATCGCTCTACACTCCGGTTATTGTAAAGTATCGGGACGAGAAAACCGACCAGCGAATCGAACTAGAGGACTTGCTGCGCTGATCAAGAGGCCGACCGCGTGGGATTTGCGATTGGTGGCAGAGCTGCCTCCGTCATATTTCTTCGGCGGCGAAGCTCCATGTGCTTCTCTCGGAAGTGGGCTCTAGCACGGTCGCCCCAGGCACGCACAAAATAGTAATTCAATCCAGCGCCAATGGCTGAACTGGCGATCGGAATCACACGCCCCGACCACTTCTCGACCGCCTCCGTACTGGCCTGCAGGGCGATCCGCCGAATCACCCTGGGAACAAATCGATTGACCACTTCCTTTTCCAACAGCTCACGGCTAATGTCCACGCCCGCAGCACTGGCTGCGGCGATCCATAGCTCAGCGGTTTCTTCGTCGGTGTTGTATTCGAAACCGTAAATCAGGCTGAGTTTCTGAATCGTCCGCAGGGTGATGCCGGCCAAAATGCTGAGGTCGGGGAACATGGTCAAGATTCCACCAAGACCAAATCCGGCGCCTTCGGCCGCTGCCAGCTTCATTCCGCTGCGGATGACACCGTTCGCCAAATCATCCAGAACGCCGATGTCCACGGAATAGGTGCCTTGAAAGCTATTGACGGGCACGCCATAAGCAGCGCGAAGCTGGAGGAGAAACTTCTTCGGGTCAACCCTCACAGTCTCGTAGGCGTGTTGAAAGCCACGCCGCAGGCCATACTCAACCCTGCGTCGCAGCCACGATTTGCGTTCTTGTATAGCCATCTGACTTGAAGTTAACTCAAGGAGCTTAGAAAAACCAGTTCCCGGTTCCCAGTTTATGGTTCTCGGTTTAGGCGGGCGGTTTGCCCGGCATTCCTATGCTACGATCAATGGACACCTAAAATGCCAACTGGAAAGCTGCACATCGTACCCCTCGGCGGTCTGGGCGAGTTCGGAATGAACTGCATGGCCATGCGCTGGGGCGATGACATCATTGTTATTGACGCGGGACTGATGTTCCCCGAGGCCGAGTTATTAGGCGTCGACATCGTGGTTCCGGACATCTCCTATCTCATTGAAAACCGCCAGCGCGTGCGCGGCATCATTCTCACCCATGGTCACGAAGACCACATCGGCGCGTTGCCGTGGATTCTTTCCGAACTGAACGTGCCGGTTTGGGGCACTGAATTCACGCTCGCCTACGTGGAAGACAAACTGGAAGAGCATGGACTGCTGGAGGACGCCGATCTTCGTGAGATTCGCGCCGGGGAGCGGTTTAAGGCCGGCCCATTCACAATTCATCCGATCCACGTGACGCACAGTCTGGTAGATTGCGTCTCGTTGGCGATTCATACGCCTTTAGGCGTGCTGATTCATACCGGTGACTTCAAGGTTGATCCTACTCCCAGCGACAACAAGATGTTTGACCTGCACGCGTTCGCCGAATACGGCAAAGAAGGCGTGTTGGCGCTGTTTCAGGATTCGACCAACGTCGAGCGCAGGGGATACACGCCCAGTGAGCGCGCGGTCCGCCGCAAATTTGATGAAGTATTTGCGCGTACCGAGCGGCGGCTGTTCATCTCCTGTTTTTCTTCTTCGATCCATCGTATCAAGCTGGCTGTGGAACTGGCGTGGGAGCATGGGCGGAAAGTCGCGTTCATCGGACGGTCGATGACAAGTTCCTCTGAGATTGCGGAAGACCTCGGCTACATCGAGATTCCCGAGGGGCTGCTGATTCATCCGGGAGAGATGAAAAATTACCCGCCCGAGAAAGTGTGCGTAATGATCAGCGGCACGCAGGGCGAGCCCATGTCGGCGCTTTCGCGGGCCGCGGTGGACAATCACAAGCACGCCAAAATTGAAAAAGGCGACACGGTTGTGCTGTCGTCGCGAATCATTCCCGGCAATGAGAAGGCGATCTACCGCATGATCGATCATCTTTTTCGCCGCCAGGCACACGTCATTTACGAAGACGGGTCCTCGCCGCCCATCCATGTGAGCGGGCATGGAAGCCAGGAAGAACTGAAGCTCATCATCAATCTGGTGAAGCCGAAGTATTTTATTCCGATTCACGGCGAGTACCGGCAACTGAAGCTGCACGCGGAGATGGCAGCCGCGATGCACAGTTCTGTCGGAAACGTGATGCTGATCGAGAGCGGCGATATTCTGGAATTCGACGAACTCGGCGCGCGCAAGGCTGGCCGCGTAAACATTGGCCGCGTCTGCATCGATTCCGGTTCGCGAACCGATGTGGTCGAGGATTTGATCATCAAAGATCGCCGGCACCTCAGCGAAGACGGCATCGTGCTGCCCATCATCGCGATCAACAAACTTTCGGGCCGCGTGGAGAGTCCGCCGGAAATCGTGACCCGCGGGTTCGCCCCGGGCGAAGACGGCTTCGTGAGCGGCGCGCGGCAGCTCGTGATCCAGACCCTGGAGTCTTCAAGCGACGAAGAAAAGGCCGACTACGGGGTGATCAAAGAGAAAATCCGCGCTGATCTGAAGCGCTACATCTCGAAGCAAACGCAAAAACGGCCGTTGATCATGCCGGTGATATTGGAGATTTGAGTTCCTACGCGAGCGGGTTTGCCCAGCGCAAGCCGGGAAAGCGCGCGAAATCGCGGTCGGTGGTGTGCAGCACACCGCCGTATTCCATCGTCAACGCGGCTAGTTGTGCGTCGGTAATCAGCGCGCCTGAAGCTTGCCCCTCGACAATCATCCGCCGCAATAGAATCCAGTGTTCATCGCTGGGCGAAAGAACTCTTATGTTGGGCTGCTCCAACCACTCATCCACCAACTGCGCCGCTTGCTCCAGGCTCAACCGGGGTCCCGGCAACCGAGTATTGGTCATGACTCGCAGGAATGCAGACACGGTTTGCCACGAGAGCCCGACGGATTCGAGACCTGAGAAGGTTTTTTCCACCCAGGCCCGCGCCTTTGCATGTTGAGAGGAGCCACTATCGTACGCATAGATAAGAATATTTGCGTCGAGTACGATCACCGATACTCCGGACCCTCCAGGAATTCGAGCAACTCCTCGACATTGTCATAGCCCAATCCTGGAGGAAGTCCCAGATTAATGGGTTTTACCACGAAAGGCTTTCTGGACGGTTGTTTTGAAGCCATTAATCCCAAGCGCAAAAAGTGATTGACCACCTGCTTGAACGAGGCGCCAGACCGCCGACTCTCGTTGTTCAAGAGGCGGGCAACGTCGTCATCCAGGGAAAGAGTGGTTCTCACATCATGATGCTACAGTGATAGGCACCATGATGTCAAACACTTTCCCGGCTAATCGAGGTACGCGCGGCATTAGCGTGTAAAATCACCAGAATCGGCTCACGGGGTATAGTAAACGATGGTAACTCTGAAGGACATCCGCGAGGCCCAGGCTCGCTTAAACGGTGTGACCGTCCGCACCGGGCTGATCCAGGCCGCTTTGGGTGAAGATGACGCCGAGCCCGGCGGCCGCAAACTCTACCTCAAGCCGGA
Organism: Terriglobales bacterium; assembly: GCA_049585795.1. Classification (GTDB taxonomy): domain Bacteria; phylum Acidobacteriota; class Terriglobia; order Terriglobales; family Acidobacteriaceae; genus JABDBE01. Next base: position 43,452 of record JBAVAQ010000092.1, read on the forward strand.
AAACCTGCAGCCGATCGGAGCCTTCAAACTGCGTGGGGCATACAACAAAATCGCCTCTCTTTCTCCGGAAGAACGAAGCCGTGGAGTGATTACTTATTCCAGCGGAAATCACGGCCAAGGCGTTGCGTATGCAGCGCGGGCGCTGGGGGCGAAGGCAGTTATTGTGATGCCGAGCAATGCGCCCGCCATCAAACGCGAGGCGACGGCGTCCCTAGGGGCAGAGATCGTGTTGGTGGGCCCCGGCAGTCTCGAACGCCAGACCAAAGCAGAGGAACTGTCCGCAAAGCATGGTTATGTAATTGTGCCCCCATTCAACGATGAAAAGATCGTCGCTGGGCAGGGCACCATGGGACTCGAGATTCTGGAGGATCTGCCTGACGTCGAAACAGTATTGGTGCCGGTTGGCGGGGGAGGAATGCTCAGCGGCGTGGCAACCGCTATCAAGCTCAGCAAGCAAAGCACAAAAGTCATCGGCGTCGAACCGGAACTGGCGGCGGACGCGCAAGCCAGTTTGCGGTCCGGAAAGATTGTCCAATCCACCGCCGAGCAAGTCTCGCAGACAATAGCTGATGGATTGCGGACGCAAAGTATAGGCCCGATCAACTTCGAGCATATCCGGCTATATGTCGACGACATTTTAACGGTCAGCGAATCTGAAATACGAGAGGCCATGCTGTGGCTGGCGACGAATCCCAAGACCGTCGCCGAACCCAGCGGAGCGGTTGCGGTCGCGGGGTTCTTGTTTCACGAGGGCCAGTTGCCAAAAACGACGATGAATGTGGCCATCATCAGCGGTGGAAATGTAGACCCACGCATGTTGCAAGAGATGAGAAAGATGTGAGAGGTTGCAAGCAACGTCTCTACGATGATTCGCCGTCATACTGTAGAAACGTAGCTTGCTACGTTTTTGGAACAATCGTCCTCGTCTGAATTCTAGATTATGCGACTGCGATTAATGTTTTTGAGTGTCGCGTTGCTCTGCATCGCAGCCGGTGCGGAAACGCTGCGGGGCACGCCGATACAGGTCGCTTCCATTTATTTATCGCCGGATTCCAGCTCGAGCAAGCTTGCTGACATCGATCGCGGTCGCGAGGTTGTGATTCTAGAAACCAGTGGAGATTGGTTACACGTGGAAGCGGCCGTTACCGAAGAACAAATCATCACAGGCTGGATGATGAAGAAGTTCATTGTGCAAGGTTCGACTCCGAACGGGGACGCGATTGTGTTTGGCGAGGCGGTGGAGTCGGAAGATCAAGCCAGCCAAAGCCACGGCCGCCGCGGCGCTGCGCAGGATGCCATGCGTTTGTACTATCGAACCGCCGAGTATTTTCCCAACTCGCCGCTGGCGGGTGAAGCCATGTACCGGTCAGCAGATATTCGCTGGCAGATCAATAAGGCCGATGTAATGTCTCTTCCCTCAGCTAAAGAGAAAGAGGCCTACATGCGCCAGAGCATCGACGATCAGTACATGAAGGAAGTGATGAAGAAATTCCCTGGAACGAAATGGGCCGATCTGGCCGCCTTTCACCTGATTGAAAATAAGGTGTGCGGAGACTGGCAAGGCTCAACCAAGTGTCCCGAGAAGGAAGCCGAGCTCTACGAGAAGTACGCTAGTGATCATCCGCAGTCGCCTGCGGCAGCGGAAGCCTTGTATGATGCCGCGTGGCGCATGTCGGCCTTGATTGAGATGTACAAGAGCGAAAGCGACACGAAGAAATCTGATGAATCCAGAGGCAAGGCCATCGCCCTGGCACAGAAAGCCGTGACGCAGGGTCCGCAAAGCGACTGGGGCGCCCGAGCTCAACTGCTTTTGTTCATGATCGAACAGAACATTCCAACCTACGGGAACGGGGTAGAATAATTTGCCAATTTATCAAGCTGTGGTTCTAGCCATCATTCAGGGGCTGGCGGAATTCATTCCCGTTTCCAGCTCAGGACATTTGATAATCGTGCGCCGATTGCTGGGCTGGAACGAGCTATCCCCTGCGCATGAACTCACCTTCGACGTGGCCTTGCATTTTGGCACTCTGCTCTCGGTGCTCTTCTACTTCCGGCGAACCTGGATTCAGATTATCCGCGCGGCCCTGGGCGGCAAGGTCGTACGATTTTCCGAGGCAGGCGGCTCCGACCAGAACCTTACGGCCGACGAGCAGCGAGAGGAGCGTTTACTTCTTTGGTTCTTCGCAATCGCGACGATTCCCGGCGCCATCGCCGGCAAATTGTTGGAACACTCGGCTGAGGACTACTTTCGCGAACATATTTATCTGATCGCAACCGCCCTGATTGTGGTGGGGCTGTTGATGTGGTGGGGTGAAAAAGTCAGTCGACTTACCAAGCCGCTTACCCGGATCACTTTTGCGGATGCCTTCATCGTTGGCAGCGCACAAGCCACTGCTTTGATTCCCGGCGTGTCGCGCTCGGGCTCGACCATCACCGCAGGTTTGTTCCGCGATATGACCCGAGAGGCCGCGGTGCGCTTCAGTTTTCTGCTCTCGACTCCAATCATCGCGGGGGCTGCCCTGCTTAAGGCTCATGAACTGAGAAAAGAGGGTTTGCCCGCTGGAATGCACATGCCGTTTCTGGTGGGAGTGCTGGTTTCGGCGATCGTCGGATATATCACGATTGCTTGGCTGATTCGCTATCTGCAGTCCAACAGCCTCAAAGTATTTATTGTTTATCGCATTGTCCTGGGTTTCATCGTGATCGGCCTGGCGTTGATGTGGCACCTTCAGTAAGTGAAAGCCCTGCCTTGCCACTGGTGCTGGCGTTTGCGCTCCGGTCAGGGCCACAGGTGGTGTTTGTCATTCTGGATACCACCGCGGAATCCTGAGTTGTAGGGTTCACGCATTCTTGTCATAATCGAAAGGCTCTGGCAGAGATCTGGCACTACAGTCAGGAGTCTTTTTCCTGTTCAGTACCAATTCGCCTATGAGGTATATCTCACAGATCTTTGCCCCGACCAATAACCGCCGGCTCAATGAGCTCGTCGGGTTCTTATTGTGTGTCTCCGCGCTCCTTCTCTTCCTCGCGCTGGCTTCCTATTCGCCGCTGGACCCATCGTTGAACAGCGCCTCCGTGTTGACCGGATCGCGAGCCACCCGTAATTGGATCGGAGTCGTGGGCGCGCTTATCTCCGATCTTGTTTTGCAGGGTTTCGGGATTGGAGCATTCCTGCTTCCGGTGTTTTCTGCAACGCTGGGAGTCCGCTGGTTTCGTTCACGCAAAGTTGGTTCCCCGATCGCCAAGATACTTGGTGGAGTCTGGCTGCTGATCTTTGTCCCCGCTCTGCTGGCGCTTTTGCCTGGCCACTTGCGCTGGATGAATGCGATCCCGATCGAAGGTCTATTTGGCAGGATGGTCGGGGATTTTCTCATCCACTACTTCAATCTGGCGGGCGCTTATATTGTTTGTGCGAGCGTTCTGGCGGTTGCGCTGTATCTCTCGACTGCGTTCTCTTTCTCTGCGCTGCAGGTGTGGGCGCCCACGCGGTTTGCTTTCGCGATTGCCCTGTGGGATCGGTGGAAAGATTGGCGGGATGCGCGCGCCAAGAAGCGCATGCAGAAAGAACTGGAAAAACGCCGCGCGGCTCCCAAGCCGGTCATCACCACGCAGATGGTCCCGGCCCGGCCCGTGGTTTCACCCGTTCAATCGCAAGGACGATCTCCGGAGCCAGTTCGAACCGGCATCGACCGCACATTTTCCGAAGAAGACGGAAATGCGACGGCAGAGGAATCGCGGCGTGAGCCGCAGACGATTTCTCCGGCAGTCACCGAGCGTGCCGATAGTGCGCAGAAACCGAAGACTACATTGCCCCATATCGCTGCGGGCGGCTTCAAACTGCCGCCCAGTTCCCTGCTGCATCGGCCGGACGAGCAGCAGGCCATCGATGCTGACGAGTTGAAGTTGTTGGCTCAAGTGCTCACGGGAAAATATGCCGAGTTCGATGTGCATGGGCAGATCACCCAGATCAATCCCGGCCCCGTGGTCACAACTTTCGAATTCAAGCCCGAGGCAGGTATCAAGTACAGCCGCATTACCAATCTGACGGACGATCTGTGCCTCGCCCTGAAAGCCGAGAGCATCCTGATTGAGCGCATGGCTGGCAAGTCGACCGTCGGCATTCAAGTGCCCAACCGCGAACGCGAAATTATCTGGTTGCGGGAGAATATCGAATCCACGGAGTTCATCGGATCGAAATCGAAGCTCACACTGGCGCTGGGCAAAGACATCAATGGCCGCATTGTTACGGCCGATTTGAATGGAATGCCGCACCTGCTCATCGCCGGCTCAACCGGTGCGGGCAAGAGTGTTGCCATCAACGCCATGATCATGTCGATCCTGTATAAAGCGACGCCCGATCAAGTGCGATTGATTCTGGTTGATCCGAAGCGGCTCGAACTGGGCAACTACGAAGGCGTTCCGCATCTCTACACCCCGATTATTACTGAACCGAAGCTGGCGGCGAACGCGCTGCGCAATGCCGTGCGCGAGATGGAGCGGCGGTTGAAACTGCTCGCGGAAAAAGGCGTGCGCAACATCGATCAGTACAACAAGCTGTTCGACGAAAACGGCACGCCGAGCCTGTTTGGGGAGAGTGCAGAGGAACGTCCGCTGCCCTACATTGTGATCATCATCGACGAGCTGGCCGACCTGATGATGCTCGATTCGAGCAACGTGGAAGAGTCCATCACGCGCCTCGCGCAGATGGCGCGCGCGGTAGGCATTCATCTGGTATTGGCAACGCAACGGCCCTCGGTCGATGTGATCACTGGCTTAATCAAGGCGAATTTCCCGGCCCGCATGTCGTTCCGGGTCGCTACTAAAGTGGATTCGCGTACGATTTTGGATGCCAACGGCGCCGAGGCTTTATTGGGACGCGGCGACATGCTCTATCTGCCATCCGGATCGGCCCGGGTTCATCGGCTGCACGCGCCGTTCGTTACCGAGAAAGAGATCGCTGCGGTAGTCGAATTCTGGCGAGCGCAGGGTCTGGCCCAATACGAAGAGAAGTTCCTGGAGGCTCCGAGAGAAGAACGTGAAGACGGTGGATCTGGATCTGGTGACGACGGAGACGAAGAAGCCGTGCACGACCCGCTCTACGAAGATGCTGTCAAGCTCGTGGTCGAATTCGGGAAAGCTTCCACTTCCCTGCTGCAGCGCCGCCTACGCATTGGCTACGGACGCGCGGCGCATCTCATCGACCTGATGGAGCGAGACGGCATCGTAGGTGCAGCGGATGGTCCCAAGCCGCGCGAAGTATTGAAGCGGCCCGACTGGCTCTCTGAAGTCGAAGAGTCGCTGCGATAGTCTCTGCGCTAAGGCGTCTCCGCTTTGCGCCAGGCTCTTAGGTTTGCGGCATAAAGCACGATGCAAAACAGATTTGCGGGAATAAAGCCCCACTGCGAAGTCCTCATGCCGATAAAACAGATGATTACGCTGTTTGCACCAGCCAGAATCCAGCCTTCCCAGTGTCTACGTCCGACTAGAATCGTCGAAAAAATCGTAAGCACACAAGACAGATAATCGAGCCTCAACAGCACGGGAAACCACCTCAGCAGTTATTATGCGGCAACCGCGTCGGAATTCTCTGTGACCTAAACGCTCTCGTAACGTAACGTCGGTACGTGGCCCAAAAGACGTGGACTCCGCCATTCGATATGGTCGAAGGTCATCACCACGCTGAAGAAAAGGGCGATCTCGAAAGAGATCGCCCTTTTTCAGCAAAGTCGCCCCGGTTAGAACGTGATCTTACCTACCAATTGAACCAACCGCCCGGTTACGCCCGAGGATTGAAAAGCACCGTAGATGCTGGTGGGTGTGGGTGCGGTTGCGTAGATCTGTCCGAACGGCGCAATACCTCCTTGCAGGTTATTCTCTGGACTAGCAAAATGAGCGTGATTCAGCAGGTTGAAAAAATTCGCTCCCATGGAGAACTTGAATCGCTCCGTGAGAGAAAAATTCTTCATGAGACCGGCGTCCATATCGAGAAAGCCGGGCCCACGAAACAGATTCCGTCCGGATCCGAAGCTGGTTTCTGCGCCAGAGGGAACAAACATGCTCGTCGTCAAGCACTGATGAGCATCCCCCGCGTCGATATTGCCCGGACCGCTGCAGCTTGGAAGAATCTGGTTCGGATTCAGCAATTCACCATAGACACCCCAGACGGAAGGCAGACCTCCTGCGCCAGGGGGAATGTTGGTTATCGGTGCGCCGCTGTCGATGACGGAGTAGGGCAACCCCGAGCGGGCAAAGAACGTGCCCGAGAGCGACCACCCGCCCGCTGTTTCATCCAGCAAGCGGTTCTGGAATTTGAACGGCTCCTCCCAAACGAAGTTGGCCGTGAAATTGTTGCGGATATCCAAATCTGAATTGCCGTAGTTCAGCCGCAGCTTGTTGGGATCCAATTGAAAGGGCACACTGGAGAACAGAGCGACCGGCGTGTTGACCAGGCCGGTGGTTTCATCCAGGGCGTGGCTCCATGTGTAACTGGCGGCTCCGCTAAAACCATAGGATGCTCGCCGTGTTACCGAAGCTACCAGCCCTGCATAATTCGACGACCCGCCGCTGTATATCTGAATCACGGGACCGAAGCGGGCGTCGGGCGCGGTTGTAGGAATTGGCAGGGCTCCGCTTTGAGAGTACGCATTGACCGCTGAATTTTCAATCAGCTCATCATAGCCATGCGTGCCCACGTAGTTGAGGTCGAAAGAGGTTTTGGATCCGAGAGCCTGTTGCACTTCCAGGTTCCATTTCACATACGTCGGATTGCTGATTTTACCGCTTGAGAAGAACGCAGGCGGAGCGAATCCCGGCACCGCCGCTTGCAGATCAGCAAGGGTCGCACCCGATGCGAACCCAGCATTGAAGGCGGCATTGGAATGGATCGCAGTAGTTTGCACGTCGTTAATTCCGTTGATCGCAACTCCCGGCGCAATAGGCACTCCGGGCGAGGACGCATTCCCGGTAAGCGAGCTGCCGGTCAGAGAGAGTGCATTGAGGGTCGGGGCATTGGCTTCCATATTCGACACAATCACTCCTTGATAAAGGTCGGTGAACATGCCAATCCCGGTGCGAATCACGGTGTTCCTGGCTCCAAACGGACTCCAGCTCACACCGAATCGGGGCTGGAAAGCAACTTTCTGCAGTTCGTTAAAGGCGCGATGCTGGTTGGACTGGATTGCCTGGTTGTAGGGGATGGTCGGATCGTGATCCAACGAGGTGAACGGTTCGGCCAGGCGAGAAAAACAATCCGTCTGACAGACGGCATTCGAATTTCGATCGGCGCGAATGGCTGCGGTCAACTTGAGGTTGGGGCTGACTTTCCATTCATCCTGGAAATAAACGCCCACACTGTAGATAGCCAGCGGGTTTCTTGGGAAATTCGTAAAGTTTTGCGCGTACTGGTCGCCGGCGGCGGGAGTCAAGAGTCCATTCGCGAAATCCGTCAGATTTGAAAAAGCGACGGTTCCGAAGGCGTTAAATTCGTTCCCGTAATCGCTGATGTCATTGCGTCGGAAGTTCATTCCAACTTTAAAGGTGTGATTCCCGCGGTTGATCGAGAGATCGTCCAGAATCTGGTATTGAGTAACGTTGCGTCCTTGGGGAAAGTTCGTATTTGCAGCTTGCGTTCCGCCAAGGTTCGAGAGTATGCCGTTCAACGTCACGCTGTTGTACGGCAACACATCCAGACGGTTGCCGACCGGTGTTGTTTCAGTGAAAACCGCGCTGTACCACATGCCGGAAGCGACCAGTTGGTTCACTATGTTCGGACTAAAAACGTGGGTCTCGTTGATTTGGCCATCGTCCGTGGGTTGAATGCTTAACGTATTGAAGAGCGTTGGATCGATGAGGTCGGTGCCGGTCGGCTGCGACCCTCGATCAATGTGGATTCTGCCAAACAGCTTATCGTTGTTGCCGATATTCTGGTCAACGCGGGCTGCCAGCAGCCATTCCTTATTTAGATTTGTGCCCGAGGCGTGGTCAACCAAAGCGCAAGGCGCGCCGCCTGCGCCGAAGCCCGTAAGAGTGGTGAGGTCGGCGCATCCTTGCGTGGGATCGGCAGCGGGACTCACCGGTGCATAGTTCGCGTGTCCAGGAGCATTGTTATACAGAGAAAACATTTGATTGTAGAACGGAATCTCCGCGCCTAATCCCTTAGCAGTCAAGTTATTCAGCACCGCCGTTTCGAATCCTGCGGTGGGAAGAAAAATCTTCTGCGTAGAGGGCAAAACATAACGCAAACCTTCTGTATCCACGAAGAAGAAAGTCTTGTTCTTGATGATGGGTCCGCCGAACGAAGCCGACCACTGGTTGTTGACCGCGAAGGGTCTGGGCGTGTCGGACGAGGGATTGAACCAGTCGTTGGCATTCAGCACCGTACCATTCCAGTAGTAATTCGCGTTGCCATGGAACGCGTTGCTCCCTGACTTGGTTACCGAATCCATCTGCACTCCGGCCATGCGTCCATATTGGGCGGTGTAGCCATTGGTTACCACGGCGACTTCCTGCATTTCATTCGCGCCCAAGGTCAGGTTGCTCGACCCACTATTGTTCAGGTTCAAGAACGGGTCGTTGTTGTCGTTCCCGTTGATGGTGAACAAATTGGAGGTTGGCGGCAAACCGAACGCGGCGAAGTTGCCGTAGCCACCAAAGGTTCCTCCGACATTCATGACCACTCCGGGGGCGGTCTGCGCATAGTAGGTTGTGTCGTTTCCAGGATTCGGCCGCAGCGCGATCTGCGTCTGGTCAATCGTCGTCGTCAAATTAGGATTTTCCGTCTGCAGCAAGGGTGCCTCGGCGGTTACTTCAATCGTCTGATTCTGACCGTGGGGACTGAGCGCCAACGTAACACTGCTGATCTGTCCGAGTTGAACGTCAACCGAGCGCCGAGTCTCAGCCATGTTCGGGGCGGTGGCAGACACGATATAGTTTCCTGGCTTCAGCAGCGAGAAGTGATAGCTCCCACTCTGATTTGTCGCGGTTGTTTGGCTGGTTCCTTCCGAAGTGCTTCGCAGGGTGACCGTAGCTGCGGGGATCACCGCGCCGCTCGCATCTGTCACCGTTCCCGTCAAATCACCGGTGGTAACAGATTGTGCAAGCGCGTACAGTCCCGAAAGCAATAACAGAAACAACGCTAACGCCAGTGAAGTTCTCATCTTTGCAATTCTCATGAATCTCCTCCTACGGAATGTCAGAAGTTCTCGTGCACGAACCAGCGATGCCTTGCCCCTCTGATGTCGGGGTCGCTCGATGCATGCAACACACCAAAGCCACCGGTCAACGCGCGGTAGGGATGGATCGTTCTTGTGGCGGGACGAAATTCAATCGGGCACGGACGAAAGAAAAGTTGTGTGGATTTTGGAAGCTTCGGTTCCTGCGCTACTGCGCACCGGCCTACGAGAATTTATAAGTGCGGGAGGCTAGTTATACGGAAATCGGTAACTCGGTTTGCGTCGCACGTTTGAACGAAGAGCGTGGACGCAGCTCGGAACATTCTTATCGCGATGTTGTGTACCGGCTGTTTTGGTTATTTGTATTTCCTGTTTGTTATCTGACTGCGGAACACGCCCTCTTCCGCTCGGGCCCGCATAACACAGAACTGGTGCGAACGGCGCACAAAAAGATACTAACCCACTGAACTTCGTGACAAACCATTTCGTATTGTGGAGCGTCAAACAGTTGTATGGGATGGTCTCCGCAAATCGAAAGCCGTCTGCGTGAAATTCGCATGATGATTCCTGAGATCCGCGTCGTGATCGCTGACGAAGAAGCGGCGGTCCGCGATCAGTTGCGACTTTGGTTAGAAGAAGAGACTGGGGTTGAGATCGTCGGTGAATGCGGTGATGTGCTACAGACCATTTCAGCGGTGAGGACCCACAAGCCAGACTTGCTCGTACTCGATGTTGAAATGCACGATGCTGTCGCGACCGCCCTGCTCAATCGCATCGCCGAAGCAGACGCGCCCATGGTGATCTTCACCAGCGTCAACCATCAGCACGCCATGCGAGCCTTCGAAGCGCACGCAATGGACTTTTTATTAAAGCCCATCGATCAGCGCAGGCTTCACTCCGCGATTGAGAGAACGCGAGCCGAGATTCTCAAGGCGCATGACCGCAAATTAACTCATCATATTCTTGACTTGCTTGCCGAGGCCAAGGCCGGACCTCAAACTGAGCGTCGACTGGTCATCAAAACTGCCGGACGTGTAGTGTTCGTGGAGACCGACGAAATTTCCTGGGTGGAAGCGGCTGGGAACTACGTTGAGTTGAAGACCAGTAGCGGCTCTTATTTGCTGCGGGAAGGAATTGGCAGCCTTTTCAGAAGGCTCGATCCCAACCAGTTCGTTCGCATCCACCGCTCCATCATTGTTAATGTACGGAAGATCAAGGAGCTGCAGCCGTGCAATCGCGGCGAGTACGTAGTGGTTCTCCGCGACGGCAAACAACTTTCGTGCAGCCGCGGCTACCGGGCCAAATTGCAAGAGCTCATCGCGGCACGGTGAGTACTGACTGGCGAGCACACCGCACTATTGCCCAAAATTGTCCACTCTTGCGGTCGCATCGGTCGAGAGCGAGAAATATTGCGACGGCAAAACCAAGTATAGAATATCCGTCGTGTTTCCATTCACTGTAAGCACAGCTCTTCCGTTGGCCGCCACGGAAGTGATGCCCGAAGTCTGACTCTGGCTAAGTCCGTTAACTCCACTCACGTCCGCAGTAACCGTGATGGCGCCAGATCCGGCCACTGCGACGCTCACTACATTGCTGATGCTGGATTCGACAGGCGCAAGCGACCCGCCCGCGTATGTGCCAGACAGAGAAGTGGACGTAAAGGGTGAGCCGGACTGTGGCGTTAAGAATCCGAAACTGACCGCCGAGTCCGTGCCGATGATGAATGCCGTATTCGTGGTCACCAGATATAGGATGGGTAGCGAATTTTGAAAGCCCGATCCAGTTGGGAAGGTCACGCGTCCGTTGGTAGCGACGCTGTAGGTCCCGGTCCCTGCCGGAGATGTCAGCGTCCCGCCGCTGTTCTGGTCGGAGGTCAGACTGAAGGCTCCGCCACCGGTGCCGGCAAACAAACCAACCTGGCTCTGAGGCGATGCTGATTCAAGCGCCGTTAATTCAAATACGGTGGCAGCGTTCAAATTGCCATCGCCAAACGATCCATTGGCGGACTGCTGCAGGATCGTACCGCTCACGAGAGGGTGTAAGCCGGGAGAGAACGGGTCTATTTCCACGGCGAGGAGTTGAGTTGCATTGACGACATAGAAGACATAGCTGTCGTTCCCAACTGTCAGCGTGCCTCGACCGTTGGATGCAACTGTGTATTTGCCGCTGAAACCAACGTTCGCGGAAACACCCGACACAGCATCATCGGAATCCAGGAAACCGCTGATTGCCCCGGTCGAGCCTATCGCGAACTGCCCCGCCTCGCCAAAGCGATTCTTGCCTGCGTCGATTCCCACGAAACCGAACGCGTAGCTGCCAGTCAGCGAAGAGATCGTTTGCTTCAGAAGCACTCCGGAATTGCGCGTGCCTCCGCCCGTACTGTCGTCGAACTCGATGATGTTCGCGTTCCCGCCAGCCATCATGGAGAGTGCGAACATGCGACTGCCCGTGCCCGGTGGGGCGATATTGAAAGTAATAAATCCCAACCCGTTTTGGCCCACGGAATATGTGCCGACAAAGGTTTGATTAACGGGAAAACTTCCGGTCGTATCGTTTATGTCCATGATGCCGCTGGAAATGTTTCCCGCGCCATCCGCCGTAAAGCTGCCAGCAGCCACGAATAGTCCACTGGGGTCGAAACCGCGGACCGAGAACGCATAGTTGCCGCTCAGCCTCCCGTTGTTGGTAACCCCGGGATTGACGGTAATGCTCAAATTGGCGTTGGCAGTCTGGTGCGCGGGCGTCGATGAGTCAGTCACTTGTACCGTAAAATTCGTGGTCCCAGTCGCGATGGGCGTCCCGGAAATCACGCCGCTCGAGGCGAGAGTTAGACCGGCCGGCAGTAGAGTGCCGTCCGCAAGGCTCCAGGTATAGGGCTGGACTCCACTGCTTGCCTGCAAAGTCTGGCTGTAGGGAACGTTTACCGTGCCCGCAGGTAACGAACCGGTTGCGACAGATAGCGGCGGCGGCCGATTGATCACTATGCTCAACGCCTGGGTAACGATCGCGTCCGAGGAATCTTCAACTTGGACGGTGAAATTCGATGTCCCTAAAACCGTCGGCGTGCCAAGGATCTCAGCGGACGTGCTGGTGCTTGTCGTTTGAAAGGTTAAGCCGGGAGGAAGACTGCCCGAAATGATCGTCCAAGTGAAAGGCGCGGGGGCGCCGGCGGCGTTAATAAATGAATCATAGGGAACGCCTAGAATCCCTCCGGGCAGCGACGTGGTGGTAATCGTGAGCACCGCGACCAACGAAATTGACTGCGTAGCGGTGACCGTCGTGTTACCCACAGACGTCGCGGTGATGGTGGCGCTGGTAGCGACCGCCACGGTGCTCGGCGCGGTATAGACAACCGAGGTCGTCGTGTTGCCGCTTAATGTCCCGGGGCCGACCAGAGTCCAGGTCACACCTTGATCAGCTCTGTCGTTGGTAAGTGTGGCGATAATCGTCGCCGTTTGGCCGGGATTCAGGGACGTTTCATTGGTAGACAGCGTAACCGTGATCGCGCCGCTACCCGAACAACCCGAAAATACCATCGAATAGACAAGGATACCCACCGCCAACAAGCCAAGAGGTCTGAATTTTCTCACGGTTTCTCCACTGAAAGTTGTAACAATATCCTTGCGAAACAGCAAGCCGCTAGAACGAGAACAGAACCTGCAGATCAATCCTTCGAGTCGCTGAGCCATACGAATATGGCCCTCCAGCAAGCGCGTTTGACTCACCAAATAGCGGCGAATCGAGATTGCCAGTTGGAGGCGCCAGGTTCACGCGATTGAGAACATTCCGCGCGGAGACGCTGAAGGTTAAATTATAGCGTCGATTGGTTGCGGCTCCGAGACTGAAGGCACCGCCCGATCCCCCTCCGCTCAACCCTCGCCCGCCCAAGCCGCCGCCAGGAAAACCGCCGTGCCCTCCGCCTCCATGCCCGCCTCCACCCTGAGGACCTTGCCCGGCGCCTGCACCCACTTCTCTTCCGAACCCAATGGTTTTGCTGAGACGTAAATTCATGGTGAACAGCGTAGGCCCGGTCCCGATATTAATTGGGATTGGCGCCTGGCCCGGAGCGGGAGCAAGGTTGAAAGTTCCCAGCGGAGTACACGCGATGCCCGAAGTGTACGGCGGCATATTGCTGCATCGGGCATTGGAAACCAACCCAGGTCGATCGTTGAAAATGGAATCTCCATTCAAGTCCTGCCCGACGGTGACGTTGTACGGTACGCCCGAACTCACGATAATGAAAGGGTTCAAACGAAACGCGTAGGGCAACGAAACCGTGCCGCCAAGAACTCCACGGCTGCGAACGTCAAACTGCGACCGGCCATAATCGACCATTGGATCGTACGAATTTGAAAGAAAGTTGGCGCTGATTGCCGACGAACCCGGAGAAAAGCCGGCGCCACTACCCCCACCAGATCCGCCTCCCAGGTCGCTATGGGCATAGTTCAGCGCGTAAAAGCCGAAAAGCGAGAGCTTCGATCCAATATTGGTCCGGGCATTGGCGATCAACTGGTTCTGCCTGAAAATCCCCTCGGACTCGTACTGATAAATGTTGTCGGTGCCTCCGAAGGGCCGGACGCCGGGCGGATAGGTACCGGGAAGTGGGGCGTTGGCGTTACGAATAAAAACTTGATGCTCCCCATAAGAATTTATGTAAGTGACCGCCATCGTGGTGCCTTTAGCGACTTGGCGCTCCACACCGACCGCCGATTGCATGGTATACGGCGCTCTCAGATTCGAAGCGATCTGATAACGAGTTGGAGAAGGCTGCTCCACGGGAGCGTTTCCGAACGTGAGCCCAGGAACGATCGTTTGTTGTTGGGTAAACCCATTTAGACGCTGTGCCTGCAACACAAGGTTGTACGGGAACCGGTCATAGAAGATGCCGTACCCGGCTCGGAGCACGGTCTTAGGCGCCGCCTTTTTCTTCCCGCCACCAAGTCCCCAGGCAAAACTCAAACGAGGAGCAAAATCGGCATGATCGTGAATGTCACTCTGGCTTTCAAAGCGCAGGCCATAGCTGAGCGTCATGTTGGGACGTATTCGCCAGTCATCCTGCGCGTAGAGGCCGGCATCCACCAGCGTGACCTCGGACAGCGGCTGCCCGGTTGTAATTGAGAACTGGCTGGCGCCGCAGTTTGCCAATGCAGCCGTCGTGGGTATCGTCGGCAACGCCGCTATCAACAGGGAAAGGCATGACGTTCCCGGCTGTACATTGATCTCGTAGTCACCCAATGTAGAGAACGTAAACGCCCCATTGAAATTCTGGTTCGATACGCTGGAATCTGTGGTCGCACGCAGCCGCCCGCCGAATTTTATTAAGTGGTTGCCGTGAACGATGGAAGTGTAGTTCTGCAGTTCGTAATGGTTCTGTGTGTCCGAGCTGTTTCCGAGCTGATTTCCTCCTCCCGTGAACGCGCCCAGTACAGATATAGTTGGCGAGAAATTCGGCACCGTCTGAGTGCTGTCGTCGCGGAGATATTGAAATCGAGTCTCATTCACAATATTGTCGCTCACGACCTGGGTATCGCTGATCTGCACTGTGTGTTCCGTCGAGGTCGAGTTGTAAGCCTGGGTAGGGAGCGAAAATTGCCCGATTCCGTCATTGGTCTCGCTTTCTCGATAGAACTGATAACGGACAGTCAGGGTATTGTTCGGCGTGAGCTGGAAATCCAGCCGAGGACCAAGGTTGATTCGAGTCTCGGGATTAGGAACTGCCTGTTCGAAGTTGGCGCTGGTTGGATTCGGGTCAGCAGTTGTCGGCACGATTGCATTCACAATGTTGGAGTCGTTGATCTGCCGGACCTGAGCCGTGAAGAAGAACGACGCCTTCTTGCTGATCGGTCCACTGACGCTGCCATTGAAAAACTCAGAGTGGAAAGATGGCTGATTTGGGGCGAAGGGGCTTAGTGCGTCGAAGGCCGAAGTGTTTCCGTCGAGCAGGAATTGGCCATGAAACTGGTCTGTGCCCGGCTTGGTAAAGATTTCGATCCGACCATAGCCTAGCTTGTCGTACTCCGCGGAAAACGGATTCTGATTGATGCGGATCTCGCGGATTGAAGACTTGGGCGGCAGCTGTCCCGCCGTGAATCCGTCAATATAAATCTGGCCGCCATTCGGTCCCGCCGACGGCCCTGCCAGCGCCTCGAGTTCCTGCTGCAACTCGTCGGGATCATCAGAAAGAGCTTCGAGGTCCTTCCCCTTAATGACGATGGAACTGGCATTCTCCGATGGGTTCACGCTTACGGTCGTGCCTTCTTCCTGAACCTCGACTTTTTCTTTTTCTACCTGGATCTCGAGCGCAATATCAAAATGTTGCACTTGACTCGCGGAGATCGCGAAGTTCTGTTCAGTAGATACGGCGAAGCCCTTGGCTGCCGTGGTGATCGTGTAGCTGCCTGGCGGCAATCCCTTCAGTTCGTAGTTTCCCTGGTTGTCAGTGACGGCGGTTGTTTTTCGCCCATCAGGCCCAGTAGCCGTGACACTTGCTCGCGGGATGACGGCACCAGTAGGATCCGTGACCTTCCCGCGAAGCGTCCCTGTCGTGGTCTGCGCGGACACATAGCCTGTGAACAGGAGCCACGCAAAGACCGTGACAAATACGATTGCAGAACATCGGGACCGGCCGGACTTCATTCATTCTCCTGAAGCAACTCTATGGGACAGTTTGGGCTATGGGTTTGCACCTGCTGCAGCTGCATCACCGCCGCCCCCGAGGTTCCACGGAGAAAGAAGCATGGCCGCACGATTACCAGTTGGCGAGGCGGACAAAATGGGCTCCACGCCGGATAACAACGTGATCGCGGTCGGTTGAGTATTAGCGGTGCCCTCCGTCGCCACCACCATGACCGCGTCACCCTTCTGCAAATCGGCAAGCATCACCGAGGGCATTCGCTTCAACATCTGCTGGAAATCGGGTGGGCCACCCGGACGAAAGCCCGGTGCGTTACCACCGTGTCCACCTGCGGTAGCGCCGGACGGATTTGCTCCGGGCGTCGGCGGATGAGGCGCATCCTCGGCAGTTCCGCCTTTCAAACGCATCGCTATGCGCTGCGCGACCATGAGGGGCAGTTTTCGGAGCTGCGAGTCGGCGGTGATCCCGAGAGTAACCGGCTTTTTCGTTGCCAGGTCCATCACGGTGATGGTCTTCGCGCTCGCGTCGGTTGCGGTAACCAAACCCGCAATGTTCCGGAATGCGCCCGAGACTACTTCGTCGGCCACGAGTTCGGTGCCGTCCGCGCTGCGGACTCCCCGTGCGCGCAACTGATCGCCAGGATGAATTTGATCGAGCGTGCTCGGCTTGGCGTCGTCGAACTTGACGGAATCGGGAGCGTATCGACGAATAATGGTGGACTTCGAAATGTGAATCGTGACCCCCTTGTTGCCGCTGCCCGGGGAAGCCGAGAGCGTAACGGTTTCGGCGGCCGCATCGACTTTGCTGACCAATCCTCCGACTCCGCGCTTCTGCCAATCCTCGCGCTCGCGTTCCTGCTTCGCGGTCACGTCGGATTCCTTCATAAGAATGACGGACGAAGCTGTGACGGACTTTCCGTCATCCGAAGCATTGCCGCGAGCCAGTATTCGGTCTCCGACCTGCACGTCCGAGAACTGGATGGGCGTTGCGTCCTTCAGATCTTTCTGTCCGGGGGCGATGCGAATCATGCGAGTGGAATTCTGAACCAACACATTAACGGTTGGTCCTGCGTCGGTAGCCAGCGTGATCGTATTTCCGGAAAGAGCTTTCACCGTACCTACTGGTTTCGCTATCGGACTCGACGACGCGGGCGCGGCGGTTTCCTGAGTTTGGGTCGCGGACGCGTAGCTCAGACAGAAAACACCCACGGAAATCACGCCGAGCATGATCCAGCCAGCTAACGCGGCCGTTCTTTGCGATTTCATTCCTTTGTGTTCCCTGTCGTGCGACTCACACTTTCAGCGCCGTGATGCGGCACCGTCAATCGCCTGCAGATGTCGTCTGAAAATAGCTATATACATTCCACCACAGTCAACGGCAGGCAGAACGTAAAGAATCGTCAAACGACGTAAATTTGTGGGATATGGGAATCTAGAATCGCAACCCGACTGGCAAGATTCAAAATTATGGAGCGGGAGACCGGGATCGAACCGGCGACATCCAGCTTGGGAAGCTGGCGTTCTACCGCTGAACTACTCCCGCTCAAGAGCGAACTACAAACGATAACTCTTCTACGTGGCGCTCAAACACTACCGACAATCTACACTAGAATCCTTCCTAATGCGGCCTCGGAAGGTGATACAAATTATCATCCTTGGAGAACTCATTTGCAAGAAATGTTCATTCGCCACCTGCCTTTGGCGATTAAATAGTCGTCGAAACTCTATTGGCTGAGGGGCTTGCTTCTCTCTCGATATGCAACCTTTGGATGACTGGCGAATCCCATATCCGCAGTGCTGGATAAAGGAGCATTCATGAAATCGCAAATGGGCGATAAACAATTCAAGCGCATCACCCGGCGTGAATTGTTGAAAGTCACGCCGGTGCTTGCGCTGGGTGCATTTGCGATTCCGGCGTTGCAGAAGCCACTTCTGAAGGCGGGGCTTGGTTTCAGCGACTGGGCCTCGGCGAAGATGTTTCGTACCGGCCACCTGGCGACCACGTTTGCGGACTCGGATCTCACTCCCTTCAATAAATTTCCGATTAACGACTACGACGTCGACGACCCGGGTATTGATTTCGACAAATGGAATCTCACGGTCACGGGCGCAGTGCGGAAACCCGGCGACTACACCCTCGCTCAGATTCAAACTCTGCCGAAGTTCAACCAGAACACGCGGCACGTTTGCGTCGAAGGTTGGGACGTGATCGGGAACTTTGGTGGCGTGCACCTTTCCGATTTCTTGAAGATGATTGGCGCCGATACGACAGCCCGTTTCGTTTACGTCGAGTGCGCGGACGATTATTACGAGACCCTCGACATGGAAACGGCTCTGCATCCGCAGACGATGTTGTGTTATGAAATGTACGGCCAGCCTTTGACCCGCGAGCACGGCGCTCCTTTGCGCCTGACCATCCCAACCAAAATCGGCTACAAGCAAGCCAAATATCTTACTGATCTGAAAGTCACTAATGTGCTGCAAAGAGTTGGTTACTGGGAAGATCAAGGCTACTCGTATTTTTACGGACTATAAAACCGCCGAGGAGGAGGGCACATGTCGACGCAGACGCTGGCCATCGAGAACGCGAAGACTGGAGAGATCACCGAAGCGGTGTACGAGCATCCGTTTGTGGTCCGTCTGTGCCACTGGGTTAACCTTGTGTCGTTGTTCGTGATGGTGGGCAGCGGGCTTCAGATCTTCCGCGCTTTCCCGAGTTTCGGCGCCAAGATTCCTCAGAAAGATTTAATCAACTGGCCCAGGTCATTTGCGCTTGGCGGATGGCTGGGCGGCGCGCTGCAATGGCATCTCACCTTCATGTGGATCTATATCGCGACCGGACTCATCTATCTTGGCTATCAGATTTTCAGCGGCAACTATAAGCAGGTTCTCTTTGTTCGACGAGACCTGCCCGGAGTGTGGCCTATGGTGCGCTATTACTTTTTCTTCGGCCCTAAGCCACCCGTAAAAGAAGCCTACAACTCGCTGCAGAAGCACGCCTACACATTGGCAATTGGGTTGGGCGTGCTTTCGGTTTTGACCGGTTTCGCGGTGTGGAAGCCGGTGCAGTTCTCATGGCTGGCGTGGATGATGGGAGGCTTCCAGTGGGCGCGGGTACTGCATTTCGTGACTATGTGGGCCATTCTGGCCTTCGTGTTCGGCCACCTGGTGATGGTTGTCCTCCACGGATGGAATAACTTCGTATCCATGTTGACGGGATGGAAAAAGGATCCGGAATATCTGTCCAAGTAGCGCTCGCGTGGATGTCGTAATTTCAGTATTACAGCGGGGAGTAATGCCGGAAGAGGCGATTTCACTGGAGAATCGGGCCGAGAGGCTCAATGAAGAAACGCTGATCCGGCGCATCCGGGACGGCGAGCATGAGCTTTTCTACGACCTGATTCGACCCTACGAACGGCGCGTGTACTCGACCGCGTTTGCGATCTTGCGCAACGAGGCGGACGCGGAAGATGTGGCTCAAGAGGCGATCCTGAAAGCTTTCAAGCACATTCGGCAATTTCGCGCCGAGGCGCGATTCAGCACCTGGCTGATTCAGATCACGGTGAACGAAGCGCGCATGCGAAGAAGAAAAGAGCACGTCGAGATCATGCAGCCGATCGTGGATCATCAGGACGACGAAGGAAACTATGTCCCGCGTGATTTCGCGGACTGGAGAGAGATTCCATCGGAAACGCTGGAACGAAGCGAAGTTCGGCAGAAGCTGGCGGAGGCGCTAGCGTCACTCGGACAGAAATACCGCGAAGTCTTTGTACTGCGCGACATGCAGCATTTGAGCATTGAAGAAACGGCCAAAGCTCTTGGAGTTTCCACGGCATCGGTCAAAACCCGGTTGTTACGGGCGCGACTCATGTTGCGCGATCTGCTGGCTCCGGGTCTCGCCGGCGGTTGGAGCAGCAAGTTGTCATTCGAAAAGGGGACCAAGCCATGGTAGTGACCTGCGAGCAGGTGTGGCACGAGATTTCGAATTATCTCGACGGCGAAGTCGCCCCAGACTTGCGCGCCGCCATGGACGAGCATCTCCGAGGGTGCCAGAAATGCAGTGCGGTACTCGAGGGCACTCGCAACGTGATCGGCCTCTACGGGGAGGACAGTATGTTCGAACCACCTCAGGGATTCAGCCAGCGCCTGCACAAAAGGCTCGAAGAGAATATGCCGCGCCAGCGAGGAACGGCGTTTGGTTGGATGGTGGCGGTGGCAGCAGCGCTTTTGATTGTCGGTAGTTTCGAGGTTGGAGATTCGTCCGCGTTCGTCGGTCCTCAACTGCGTTCGGAACACGCACAGCCCGGGACCGGCGTTCCGCCGCAAATGATGGTCGTGGTCGCGGAGGACGGGAAACTTTTTCATGCGGGCGTCTCTTGTCCATTGCTTCATGACAAGGCCCATTTGCGAACCATGACGGCGAGCCAGGCGCGTCGAGAAGGTTACACACCCTGTGCGCGGTGTATGAAGAAGTACCTCACGGAAAACGCCGGACTGGACGCAGACGATGATGAAGGTGGAGAACTTGCCAGTTCGGGAGGATCGGCTCAAAAGTAAACTGGTTGCGATTTTCTGTCGGAGATGAAATTGCTCGGGTAGCCGGGAGCGACTACCCGAAGTCGACTCGGAATATGGCCTAGTTCTGCTTCATGCTGTCGTCGTGTTTCATGCTGTCGTCGTGTTTCATGCTGTCGTCTTTCTTCATATCGTTCGACTTGGTCTTGTCGGTCTCCGTCTTTTTCGTCTTGCTGGCCTTCTTGTCTTTCGCCATGTCGTCTTTCTTCATCTGATCTTGCTTGGTGGTATCTGGCTTCATGCTGTCCTGCTTCATGGCATCGCCAGACTGGGCAAAGGCCGCCAGAGATATCGTCAAGAAACACATCGCCATCAGCCTGCACATCAACTTTTTCATAAGATTCTCCTAGTTTTCACGTTTGAAGTTGGGACTTCACATCTCGATCCCGACGATGAGATGTGTTTGCGGCAGAAAAGTTACGCAAATGCAAGGAGTTCTGCGTTGCTTTGATTTCACTCAGCGATGCCGAATCTCAACTTAATTGCGGGCAGCCACGATGGTGTCGGCTGAATGCATGGCCACCCCGATTACGCGGCCCTGGCCCGGTTCCTGCACGAACGCGATCAGCCGCAGATTATGAGTGTCAACCCCTGGGTCCAGTTTTACTTGAATATCCTGCGCAAAGGTTTGTCCTTGCCGAAGGTGTCCGACCTTCACAATGCTTCTGACTACTGCGGTGTGCGCCAATGTATGCCCAGCATTTTCGCCCCGAGAAACTTGCGATTCTGCGTGGTCCAGAGCAACAGCAACGTAGATCTCTGCCTCGTGCACCCCGAACGACTCCTGAAGCGCGCCCGCATCCAGATGAGCTCGCAAGACATTTGCCGGAGCGATGGAAACCGAGGACACTCGAACGGCAATTTTCGGTTTTGTCAGCGCCCTGGCCAAGGCTTTGTCGGCCAAAGCCTGGTCGCTACCCACAAACTGGCTGGTCCCGTCCACAATCATTTGCGGCGTGTACACGTCGCTCAGTCCCAGACGGGTGGCATAAGCATTCTGTCGCTCGCTGTAAAAGTGAGATGAATACGGGTCTTTCCAACCGATATGGTTCCAATAATCGACGTGTTCGCTCAGCACAACGATCTCTTCTCCAGCGATGGGTTGCCGATCCAGCTTCCGCAGAAGCGCATCTGCAGGCGGACAACTCGAGCACCCTTCCGAAGTGAACAATTCCACGAGTACCGGAGTCCGCTGATCCGGATCGGAAGGCGATTTGGCCGCCGATGCTGATACTCCGGCCCCAGATAAGAGAAAGGCTATAGTAGAAATAAGCAAGATCTTCATGGCTTCACCGTGTTTCACCTTCGCTACTAGACTCGCAACCGGAACAAAAGTTACCACATCCCCCTTACTCGCTTGCTGCGCAACCCTTGTAACTTTTGTTCGCTTCGCGACTCTAAATGGGTTGGGATCCTAGAATTTGCGAGTTGGGTCTGGAGGAATCCGTTATGAGCCACTTTTCACGTTTATTTGCTTTGCTCTTAATCCTGGCAGTTGGCGGCGTAACTGCCTGCAATGCTGGTGACAAAACAATCGCTGCGGTCCCGGCTCCGGCGGTGGATGCAGCAGTCGCCACGAGCAAAGGAGAGCAGACCGCGGTGGTCGCGGGCGGTTGTTTCTGGGGCATTCAGGCTGTTTTTCAGCATGTCAAGGGAGTCATCAACGCCACCTCGGGATACTCCGGGGGCTCGGCTAACACGGCGACTTACGAACTAGTAAGCACCGGTGAGACCGGCCATGCGGAGTCCGTGAAGATTACATATGATCCTTCGCAGATCACTTATGGCCAACTGCTTCGCGTGTTTTTCTCGGTCGCGCTTGATCCCACTGAATTGAACCGGCAGGGTCCGGATTCAGGCACACAATATCGCTCGGTTATTTTTTTTGGCACCGACGAGCAAAAACAGATTGCCGATGCTTATATCGCGCAACTCTATAAAGCCCACGTGTTCCCGCGTCCAATCGTGACTCAGGTCGTTCCGTTAAAAGCGTTCTATCCGGCTGAGGCTTACCACCAGAACTACGCTGCGAATCATCCCGATAATCCATACATCGTCTATAACGACGCCCCGAAAGTCGCGCATCTTCAGCAGGAGTTTCCCGCGCTTTATGCCAGCAAGTAACATTCGAAAAGGAGCCCGCATATGTTCGAGTCTGAAGTGGAAAAAGATCAAGCATCAGGCAAGTTGAAGCGGCGGGCGTTCCTCGTGAGTTCCGCTTCCGCAGTGGCGGGATTGGCACTGTGGTCCTTGAGGCGACCGCAACTTGCGGAGGCAAGATCATCAGAGCAGGCGCCTCAGGAAGTCACGATTGTTCAGTTCTCCGACGCCGGTGTGCGGCTGAAAGCGGTTCGCGTGCCCAAGGTGATCAAAAGCGACGCAGAATGGCGAAAGCAGCTATCTCCGAACGCTTTCGACATCACGCGCCACGCGGATACTGAATTGGCCTATTCGGGAAAATACTGGAACCTGCACGAGAAGGGCCTTTACCGCTGCGTTTGTTGTGATAACGCGTTGTTCAGCTCAGACACGAAATTTGACTCCGGAACGGGTTGGCCCAGTTTCTGGCAGCCGATTGCGCCGGAGAACGTCCGCGCGTCGAGAGACATCAGCCTGGGCATGGTGCGGACAGCCGTGTCATGCACTGAATGTGACGCGCACCTGGGCCATGTGTTCGATGACGGCCCTCCGCCAACGCACCTCCGCTATTGCATGAATTCAGCGTCGTTGAGATTCGTCGCTGGAAAGGCCGCGCAGGCACGCTGGCAATCCCGCAGCCGCCGGCTTGGCACCTTTGTGTAACTTTGTGTCCTTTGTGGTCAAACCCGAGTGCTCGAACCACAAAGGACACCAAGGCACAGAGAATCAAATCCACATAATCAGATTTCCTCTAGGTCCAGCGGAACCAGCGCAACGCAATCAGGAAGGAAATCCCTCCCCACAGAAGAAGAATCAGCAGGCGCCCGGACTGGGTTGCCAGTGGTGCGCCCTCGAGAATCGTAGCGCGGAGGCCATCATTCAGCGCGGTCAGGGGCAGCGCCTTGATGAAGGGTTGGAAGACGGCCGGAAAACGTTCATAAGAAAAGAACACGCCCGAGAAGATCCACATGGGCATCATGACTAAATTGATTAGCCCACTGACGCTCTCGATTTTCTGGGCCCGGCTGGCTGTCAGCAGGCCTAATCCGGCAAATCCTACAGCGCCGATGGCGCTGAGAAGCAGGATCGAGAGCAACGACCCAAGCACGCGTATCTGAAAAACCAGCACGCCGAAGCCGAGCAGCAATCCTACTTCAATGATCATGAGCAGCAACCGCCCTCCGGCTAGCGCGAGCAGGAAATCGCTTCTCCGCATAGGTGTGGCGACAAAACGCTTGAGCAGTTTGCGCTGGCGCATATCCACCAGAGCAAATCCAATGCTCCACATGCCGGAATTCATCAGGTTCATCCCAATCAATCCTGGAATGAGGAAATCGATATAGCGAGATCCAGGCTGGTTCGAAATGACGGATGAAGTGGGCAACGGGTTCTTACGACCGGCCGCGACTTGCAGAGCGTCATCAAATTCAGCCCGTGAGAGCACGCTCTCGGGCCGCGATGGGTCGTACACATACTGAAAGCCGCCCTTGCCGTCGGATTCAACAACCAGATCGTACTTGCCGAGGCGAAATCCTTTGAGCGCCGTCGTCTCGTCGCGAACTTCAGCGTGGATTGAGGATTCCTGCGGCGAGCGCTGAAGCAGGGATAAGGCATCCTGCGCTCCCGAGCCTTGGACAATGGCAACGAAGGTCATATCAGCAGGCTTGTTACGGAACGCGATTCCGAGTCCCAAGGCCAGCAGCAGAGGAAAACCGAAAACCCAGAAGATGACCTCCGGTTCGCGCTTGAGTTCTTTCATTCGCACCATTACCAGGTGCCTGAAAGCCGACCAGCGGCCGTTTTGGGTTGAGGCCACGGTCGGGCTTGAAAACCGGTCGTTCAAGCGAGTTTATCCCTCGATGGCTCGAATTTCTTAAAATGGCCTGGGCGCAGCCCGAGGAGACCCCGCGTGGGCTCGGTTCCGATCCAGAAGACGTTAGCGGCTTAGCGGACCGGCGCTGGCGCGTTGCGCGACGATGCGCCGGGCGTTATCTGCCAACTGCTTGGCTTGCGGCAGCAGGTCCAGAGCCTTGAGCACATCAGGATCCGCTTCGGCCTTGACTTTCAGGCCTTCCTCCTGACCGTAGGCATTCACGAAGATTTCGCTCTTGATGCTGGAGCGGACCCAATCGTTGTTCTGAAGCAGTTCGGCTTCGGTGAAGGGAATCTTTTCCGAATCGAGAAACTTGCGGAAATCCTGCATGGTAGCATCGTCGACCTCGAAACTCTTGGTCGGATGATGATTGATCATGTAGTGTTTGGCGAAATTGAAAAACGCGTAATGCTGGAGCAGTGAATCCTGGAACGGGGTGCTCTTGATGGGATCGAGCTTGACGTCGGGAGTAATGCCGCCACCGCCGTAGACCGTGCGCCCGCTGTCCGTGAGTTTGACCTCGCGGTTGGCCATGCTCTTACTATCGTCTTCGCGATCGAAATAATAGTCATACAGCGAGACGTTGGAATAGTCGCGCTGAATCAGGCGTCCGCTGGGCGTGTAGTAGTGAGCCGTAGTCAGAGCGAGTCCGGTATTCTCAGATAGCGGATACACCGTCTGCACCAAACCCTTGCCGAACGTGGTTTCGCCAACGATCAGGCCGCGGTCGTGATCCTGAATGGCTCCGGCGACGATTTCAGCCGCGGAAGCCGTGCCCCGATTGACCAGAACGACCAGAGGATATTCTTTGCCGCCGTCGCCGTGGGTTGCAGTATAGCGCTTCTCGGGCGAGTTGCGGCCGTGGTGCGAAACAATCAACTGACCTTTGCGCAGAAACTTATCGGCAACGCCCACGCCTTCGCTGAGCAGGCCGCCAGGATTTTGACGGAGATCAAGAATCAGACCCTTCAGATCGCCCATCTGGTCGAGCGCGTCGGAGACCTCTTTTTCTGTGGTCTCATTAAAGCCGGTGATGTGGAGATAGCCAATGCCGGGGCGGATCAGGAAATGCAGATCGACGCTGTAGCGCGGGATCTCGTCGCGCACCACGGCAAACTCTAGTGGCTTGTCCGCGCCCTCGCGCAGGATGGTGATGTGGACAGTCGTGCCCTTGGGTCCTTTGAGCAGATCGGCCACGTCGCTGGTGCTCATGTTGTCGGTCGGCTTTCCGTCGACTGCAACAATGATGTCGCCGGGACGGATACCAGCCCGATAGGCGGGCGTGCCGGCGAATGGAGCAATCACGATGACCTTATTGTTGCGCGGGCCGACAGTCATGCCGACGCCGTAGTACTTGCCGCGCTGATCTTCGCGGAGCAGGGCGTAGGACTTCGGATCGAAGAAGTTCGAATGCGGATCGAGCACATGCAGCATGCCGGGGATGGCGCCGTTGTAAATCGCCTTATCTGGATTCACGGGCTCGGCGTAGTTCTGCTCGACAATGCTGTAAACGCTGGTGAATTCACGCAGACTATCACGAACGTCGGAATCGCTCCCCGGGGCTGCCGCGGGGTTGATCTTCTGACCGAAGACCATGCCGAGAAATCCGCAGGTGACAAGGACGAAGACTGCAAGGAAGAGTGTGCGACGAGAACTACGGGCCATTCTTTTAGTTTCCTTCGGTTCGGGCGTCGAGATGGCCCGGCCACCGCATCTGAGCGAAGTATAGCACGTCCCTCAACCGGCCAAACTACGTTTGCGCTGACCTTAAGTAACCGTCTGGGTGAGGGGAAGCCGTACGCGCTCTCTTTATTACGATGCGGCGACTGAGCCGGGGGGTGCGGAACTTTGTCGCATTATTTCGGCGGGACAAGCCGCGGATGTCAAGTGATTGTCAAATAGCAGGCCATGCGTTGCTCCGGTTGCGCCGCGGCAGTATGATGAATTGCATGGGCTTTTCCGAGACGATCTTCCTGTTTTTCCTGGCCTTGGTCATTTTTGGGCCCAAGAAGTTGCCGGAGATCGCGCGTCAGGTGGGCAAAGCGCTGAACGAATTCCGCCGAGCTTCCAATGAGTTCAAAGCTCAGATTGAGTCGGAGATTTCGCAGTTGGACATGGAAAATCGTCAGCAGATTCTGCCTCCTTCCACGCCGCCCAAAGGGACAGTTGCCGCCGAACCCTTGACCTTGGAGCCTGCCGCAAGTCCCAAATTATCCCTCGAATCGAGCCCCGAGCTCGGTTCTGCTGAACAGCCTGCCTTGGTGAAGGCTCCCGATGCCTGACTTGGTTGCCGAAGCGCCCTCCGCAAAACCTGCACAGGAACCCATGCCTGCCATGAGCTTCCTCGATCACCTCGAAGAATTGCGGCGGCGGATCGTTTACTCAATTATCGCGATCGCGGTGGGCTTCTTCGCGTGCTGGGGATATGCCGAGAAGATCGTCGGCTGGATGCAGAAGCCCATCATGGAAGCGCTGCAGAAAAACGGCATGCCGCAGACCCTGGTCTATCTGAACCCCACCGACCCCTTCAACCTTTACTTGAAGGTTGCAATGCTGGCTGGGCTGTTCGTCGCCTGCCCGGTAGTTCTGTATCAGGTTTGGATGTTCATTTCTCCGGGGCTCTACCGTCACGAAAAGCGCTATGTGACGCCGTTCATGTTCTCGACCGTCGCTCTGTTCCTGGCGGGCGGCGCTTTCGGATACAAGCTGGTTTACCCGGCCGCATTGGAATTCCTGATCGGCTATGGCAAGGCGTTCCAGCCCATGATCACCATCCACGAATACACGGATCTATTCCTGACCGTGATTCTTGGGCTGGGCGTGGTCTTCGAGTTGCCCATCCTGGTTTTCTTTCTGGCTTTGATGGGAGTGGTAAGCGCGGGTTGGATGTGGCGCAACGTGCGCTATTCGATTCTCATTATTTTTATCATCGCCGCCATCATTACTCCCACCACCGACATTCTGAATATGTGTATTTTTGCCGCACCCATGATCGCGCTGTACTTGGGGAGCATCGGAATCGCTTACCTGGTGCATCCGAAACAGAGAAAGGCGCGGGCGGAGAAAAAGGGACGATGAAGGGCTTGAAGATTATCGGCCTGATGTGTGTTCTGAGTCTGGTCGCCTGCTCCAAGCAGAAAGACGTAGCTGCGGCCTCGCCCGCTGCCGCGGAGTCAACTGCCGCTCCGACCGGCCATATGGAGATTAAGATCACGGATAATCCCCAGACGGGGATCTCTCCTGTTGGATTCAACGAAATTCGCGCAATGCGATATGTAAAGGAGATTGTCGCCTTCGGCCCTCGTCCCATCGGGAGCGCGAATCACAAAAAGGTTGAAGAGTACATTCACGCCCGCTTAAAAGGCGACGTGGTCGAAGATGATGCTTTCACCATCGACACGAGCGAAGGCACCTTTCCGGTTCGCAACATCATTGCGAAGTATCCCGGCACAAAAGACGGAATCATCGTGATCGCCAGTCATTACGACACGAACTATCCACTGCGGGATACGGCTTACGTTGGGGCGAACGATGGGGCATCCTCGAGCGCGCTCTTGCTCGAAATAGCGAACCAATTGCGAGGCAAGAAGCTCGACGGCTATAGCGTGTGGCTGCTATGGGATGATGCGGAAGAAGCCATAAAACTCCCCTGGACAGACACTAACAGTGTCTACGGGGTTCGCCACCTGGCGCAGAAGTGGCAAGATGACGGGACTCTCAAGAACATCAAAGCCTTTATTTTGGAAGACATGATCGGCGATGCCGACCTCAACATTGAGCGCGACGGGAATTCCACTCCCTGGCTCGAGGACTTGGTTTATCAGGCAGCGACACGCCTGGGCTATCAGTCCCACTTCTTTGCTCGAACCATCCCCATGGAAGACGACCACAAACCTTTTATGCAGCGCGGCGTTCCCAGCGTCGATCTGATCGACTTTGACTATGGCTACAACAACGTCTTCTGGCACACTACGCAAGACACGGTCGACAAGCTCAGCCCCAAGAGTCTGGAAATCGTGGGAACGGTGACGCTTGAAACGGTGCGCATGCTCGACAAGAGGTGAACGCCTGCTTCTTTACACTTTCACCACCCCGTGTTAACCTCATAAACGTTACAAACAATTGAAAAATTAGACAGGAGTGCGCCAGGTTAGTGCTAGCCAGAGAGCAAAAAAAATCCCTCATCGACCAGTACGGCACCCATGCTACCGACACCGGTAGTCCGGAAGTTCAGATCGCTCTGTTGAGCGAACGCATTGGCTCCTTGACGGAACACTTCAAGACGCACCAGAAGGACCACGGCTCGCGCCGCGGTCTTCTCATGCTGGTCAGCAAGCGCCGTCGCTTGCTCGACTATCTCAAAACCTACAATTCCGATCGCTATAAGACTGTGGTTCAGAAACTCGGTCTCCGCAAGTAGTGGGGCGCGGACTGGATTCTGGAATTCGTGTATTGAACGGCCCACAGCGTCTATCGGACACCAACGGAATTGTTCTGCCGTCCTCCGGATATTCCCAAGGACCGCAGCGGTCGAGTGAGAAAAGCGGAGAAGTTGCGTCTCCAAGCCAATCCCGAGTCCCAAATGGTACCGGGTGGCCCACGTCTCGCGGTTTTCGAGACGCGGGGAAGCGCTAATCCATTGTGCAACCTCCCAGATCGGCATCGGCGTGCCCTCCTGCCCAGAAGGAAAATAAAACATGAAGCATGACGTATCGGTTCAACTCACCGGAGGCAAGAGCCTCGCATTTGAAACAGGGAAACTAGCGAAACAGGCTCACGGCTCAGTCGTGGTGCGCATCGGAGAAAGCGTCGTTCTAGCCACTGCGGTGGCCAATCCCGACCCGCGCGAAGGCATCGATTTCTTCCCTCTCACCGTCGATTACCGGGAATACACTTACGCTGGCGGCCGCATTCCCGGCGGCT
The DNA here is from genome assembly GCA_049585795.1 of Terriglobales bacterium. Classification (GTDB taxonomy): domain Bacteria; phylum Acidobacteriota; class Terriglobia; order Terriglobales; family Acidobacteriaceae; genus JABDBE01. Next base: position 72,765 of record JBAVAQ010000092.1, read on the forward strand.
TTATCAAACGCGAGGGCCGCCCCAGCGAACGCGAGATTCTCACCAGCCGGCAGATCGACCGTCCCATTCGGCCGCTATTTCCCGAAGGCTTTAAGTGCGAGACGCAAGTGATCGCGTTCGTTCTTTCGGCCGACACCGAGAACGATCCCGACGTAGCTGGCATCAACGGCGCCTCGGCCGCGTTGACGATTTCTGACATTCCATTCAACGGTCCCATCGGAGCGGTTCGTGTAGGCCTGGTCGCCGGACAGTTCATCATCAATCCGACCTACAGCGAAATGCGCGACAGCCTGCTGAATATCATGGTCGTCGGCACCGCCGACGGAATCGTGATGATCGAATCCGGCGCCAAAGAAGTAAAAGAAGAAACGGTCGTGGACGCAATCGAATTCGCCCACACCGAAATAAAGAAAATCTGCGCCGCCATTAACGACCTGAAACAAAGAGCGGGCAAGCCTAAGCGTGCAGTCACGGCGCCCGAATTCGACGAAGCCTACTACAACCAACTGCGTGGAAAGATCGGCGACAAACTTGCGGACAGCCTGGACACGCAGAAGCATCCGAAAGCGGAAAGCCACAACCTGGTCCGCGACCTCAAGAAAGAATTATTGGCCGCGATTCCCAAGGAAGACGAAGAAGCGCAAGCGAAACTAAAACACTACTATGAGATCCTGCGTGAAAGAATCTTCCGCGAACAGGTCATCAACAACAAGAGAAGACCCGACGGCCGCGCGTTCGACAAAGTGCGCGACATCTGGGTCGAAGTCGGAGTTCTTCCCCGCACTCACGGAAGCGCAATCTTTACCCGCGGTGAAACGCAAGCCTTGGTCACAACCACATTGGGTACCAGCGACGACAAACAACGCCTCGAAACCTTCGAGGGCGAAGCCAAGAAGCGCTTCCTGCTGCACTACAACTTTCCGCCGTTTTCGGTTGGGGAGGTTTCGTTTTTACGGGGTGCTGGACGGCGGGAAATTGGGCATGGAGCGCTCGCGGAGCGGGCTATTTCCGCGATGCTTCCCACTGAGGAGAATTGGCCTTACACCATGCGCGTGGTCTCCGACATTCTTGAATCAAACGGCTCCTCTTCGATGGCGACCGTCTGCGGAGCTTCGCTTTCGCTGATGGATGCGGGCGTGCCCCTTAGGTCTCCTGTGGCTGGCGTGGCCATGGGATTGGTTAAAGAAGGCAATGATTACGCCATCCTGACTGACATTGCGGGCGCGGAAGATCACTACGGCGACATGGATTTCAAAGTCGCTGGGACGAAGGATGGCATTACCGCGCTGCAGATGGATATCAAGGTCGGTGGCATTACGGCTCAGGTGATGCGAGAGGCTCTGGCGCAGGCGCAGCGGGGACGTTTGCACATCCTGGAGAAGATGAGCGAGGGCATTACCAGCCATCGCGAGAAAGTTTCGGCCTACGCGCCGCGAATTTACACCTTGCAGATTCCGGTCGACAAGATTCGCGACGTGATTGGGCCGGGCGGCAAAATGATTCGCTCCATTATTGAGCAGACCGGTGTGAAGATCGACGTCGAAGATACGGGCAAGGTCAACGTGGCTTCGAACGATGAGGCTTCCGCAAATAAGGCGCTGCAGATTATTCGCGACCTGACCGCCACGGCGGAAGTCGGGAAGACCTATCTGGGCACCGTGACGCGCTTAGCCGACTTCGGCGCGTTCGTCGAAATCATTCCCGGGACCGACGGGTTGCTGCACATCAGCGAAGTGGCGGAGCATCGCATCAAAGATGTACGCGACGAACTCAAAGAAGGTGATCAGGTGCTGGTGAAGGTACTGGCGGTTGAAGGCAACCGCATTCGGCTTTCGCGGAAGGCCATCCTTAAGGAGCAGCGCGCAAAGATGGGTGGTGGTGAACCGGGACCGGACGGCGGCGAGCCGAGTAATGGCGAAGGTGCCGCGGCGCCGGCGTTGACCATCGAGGGCGGAGGGGATTTCCCCGACGACGAGCCTAATTTTAACCGCGACGCAGTCGCAGGTGTAGCGAGCGACCGTCCCGCTGGCGATCGTCCCGATCGCGGTGGAGATCGTGGACGGGGTGGACGACCCGGCGGTGGTGGAAGAGGCCGTGGTCGGGGTGGACGACCCGGTGGCGGTGGTGGGCGCGGTGGCCACGGCGGATCAAGACACTAAATCGAAATGTGATGCGAAGGTCGCGAGTTCGCTCGCGGCCTTTTTTATTTCTATCTTCGCATTCTCATCCCCCACCCTTTCCGCAAAGGACGCGGACAGAGTGGGGCACCCGTCGTTTTATTCTGCTCGGTGGCCGCCTACCGGCGATTGTCCGTCTGGGGTTCCGGATGGATCAGGACGCGAAATAGTTCCGGCGCTTCCTGCTTGAAGTGGATCTCCAATTCGGTTGAAATATCGTGCACCCGCGAGAGCGGCAGTTCGTCGGAGAAGGTGCAGTGGCATGAGACATAAAGGCGCCCGCGTACGTGTTTGACCTCGACTTCATGCACATCCAGGACCTCGGGAAAATGCGCCACGACCGCCTTCAATTTCTTCTCCAGTAGAGCATCACGCACCACCTCATCGCCGGTTTCGATGGTCGCAGGCTCGCTTTCGATGTGAGTCAGAATGGTCGAAATCTCCGGCACGTCCTTGCGAATATCGGATTCGAGCCGGGTCACCTGATCATGCGCTTCTTTTAGACTCAGCTGTTCATCCAGTTCAAGATGTTGTTCGACGTGCAACCGGCCGCTCAGATCCTGAACACTGATGTCATGCACGTTGAAGTTATTGCGCGTGGCCACGGCACGCACGCGATCAAAAATGTTTTCTCTCCGCGCCGGGCGCGCCACTGAACGAACGACTACATCAGCGTCAGGCAAAATGCCTTGCACGGCAGAAGTTACCGCGTCGGCCACTTGCTCGGAACGCTGGAAAGTTACATTTCGGGCCAAGCCGATGGAAAGATCCGCGAAGTAGCGGTTGCCGGCTCGCCGGATGCGGACGCGATCCACTTCGAGCAATCCATCCACTTTGTTGACCGCTGCCAGGATATTGCCGCGCACACCCGTTGGGGCTGCGTCGAGCAAAGCATCAACGGTTCTGCGGGCCAGCCTCGAACTCACGTAAACCACGACTCCGGCGACAAATAGCGCGGCCACAGGATCGGCGTCGCGCGGCCAGCCCGCGCCGTAGAAGCGGCCGATCAGCACCAGTGCGAGTCCTATCACCACCACGCCGCTGGACCAAATGTCGGTGGAGAAGTGCAAAGCATCAGCTTCGAGGGCCTGGCTGTCGTACTTAGTTGCAATCCTCCCCAGCGCGCGGGAGCGCCAGAAATCCACGGCCATGGAAATGAACATTACGGCAAAGGCGGCGAGGCTGGGTTCAATCTCCACGTGCCGGAAGAAAAGCCGTTTCACCGCTTCGTAGACGATCCAAACGCAAGTCAGCAGCAATAGAGCGGTTTCGATAAAAGCGGAGAAATTCTCCACCTTGCCATGGCCGTACTGGTGATCGGCGTCGGCGGGCTTGTCGGACACCCGAACCGAAAAGAATGTGACCAGTGCAGCGATAAGATCGAGTCCAGAGTGTGCGGCCTCGGATAAGATGCCCAGACTTCCAGTCGTGACCCCGACCACAATCTTCAGCGTGGTGACGGCTATTGCCGCCAGCACGGAACTTCCCGCGACCGCGCGCTTTTCCGCACGCATGGAAGCAGGGCTGTGGATCGCTGGCGAAGCAGCCATGAGAGCATTATCGCCGTTGACGAGTCAGTGCGCCATCTATCCTCTCAAAACATTTCGGGGAAGGCCTGCCGACATAACAGAACTCTGTGCTAGGATTTTCAGTGACCTTTTTCGATCTTCTCTGGAGGAATCATTCAACATGATGCGATACAGCTTAGTCGGTCTGCTGCTCGGAGCCGTGGCTTGGGGGCAAACCGCGGGTCCTATGTCCAATCCCGCGGGGCGGCAATCGGGTGCACCGGCCGGTGCAATGAGCGCGACCCAGAATAATGATGCGGAGGCGTCAAAAGTCGCGCCCGATGCGCCTGTCATCACGATTAACGGCTTGTGCGCTAACGCAGCCGCCGACAAAGCTCCCGACCCGAATTGCAAAACCGTGATCACGCGCGCTGAATTCGAAAAGATATTGGATGCGGTTCAGCCGAATATGCCCCCGCGGGTCCGCCGGCAATTCGCTATGCGCTACGCCAGCGCGCTGGGGATGGCGCAGAAAGCAGAGGAGATGGGTTTGGACAAGGGACCGAAGTTCGAGGAGCGCCTGAAGCTGGTGCGGATTCAGGTTTTGGCCCAGGCCTTCAGCCAAGCGGTGCAGGAGAAAGCGGGAGAGATTTCTGACCAAGACATTGAAAACTACTACAAAGAGCACACTGCGGACTTCCAAGAAACGGACCTGCAGCGCATATTCATACCCCGTTCCCAGCAGGCTCCAGCGTCCAAGATAAAGCTAAGCGAGGCGGCGGAACAAAAACTCCAAAAAGACTCGGAAGAAATCATGCAAAAAGAAGCCGACAAACTGCATGCACGGGCCGTGGCCGGAGAAGATTTTGTCAAGCTGCAAGATGAGGCTTACCAGTTGGCCGGCATCAAGGCGAAACCTCCGAGCACGAAGATGGGAGACGTGCGCCGCAACGGGCTGCCCGCGGCCCAGGCGTCTGTCCTGGATATGAAGACCGGGGAAATTTCTGCGGTGTTCTCCGATCAAAGCGGGTACTTCATTTACAAGGTCGGTAAGAAGGAAGTGGAGCCGCTCGAAAAGGTCAAAGACGAAATCCGGGTTTCACTACGGAACCAGCGCATTCAGGAACAGATGCAGGCGGCTCAAAAGTCCGCTACCCCCGTGCTGGATGAAAGCTATTTCGGAGTTGAAATGCCTCCAACCCACGGCATGCCGTTACCTCCGCCCACCGGAGGCCCATCGACCAGGCCCGGTGCTCCTGGCCCCAAGTAACGGGCCGAGTAATGGGCAACGAGAAACCAACCATCGTAGTGACCGGCATTGCTGGCAATCTGGGGCGGCGGCTGTTGCCGCTACTGTCGGATTATCATGTTATCGGGATCGATCTGAATCCACTCCCCGCCAATCCACTACAGTTTGTGCGCATGGACCTTGGTCTGGAAGAATCCTGCCGCGAGTTGTTCCTTCTGTTACGGGAAGCGCGTCCGGTCGCCGTTCTCCATCTGGCTTTCGTGCTTGATCCCGTGCGCAGCGGCGTGCTCGATCTGGAGCGGATGTGGCAGATTAACGTGGCCGGTACAGCACGCGTGATGGAGGCTATTACCGAAGCTAATCGGGACGATTCCATCGTTGGAAGGTTCATTTTCCCCAGCAGCGTGGCAGTCTACGGGCCAGATCTCGCGGGGCCTGCGACCGAGGACTCTCCCTTGGGCGCGCACACCCTGCCTTACGCCATTCATAAAATGGAGGCCGATCGGGTAGTTCAGCAACGCGCGCCAGCGTTGCGAAGCTGCAGTGTCTATATGCTGCGTCCACACATTTTCGCCGGCGCGAGCGTGGAGAACTACATGCTTGGGGCTTTTCGTGGCACGCCGAATGGCGGAGCAGTGCGCGCGGCCAGGATGCGGAATCAGGGCAAGCGGCTTCCTTGCATGTTGCCGTACGGAGAGCACTATCTTGCGAACCGCATTCAGTTTGTCCACGTGGACGACATGGCCCGGTTGTTGACGCACATTGTGCGCAGGACCGAGCCGGAAGCCCAGCGCCTCACCGTGCTGAACGTGGCCGGACGCGGCGAGCCCTTAACCTTTGCCGGTTGCATCAGCCTGGCCCAGGCAAAGCTCACACGCGTGCCTGGAAAGTGGGCTTTCCGTCTGGTTTTGCAATCGCTGTGGAAGTTGGGTATTTCGGCAATTCCGCCGCAAGCGCTGCCCTACATGACCGGCGAGTACATTATGAATACCGACCGCCTACAGAAATTTCTGGGGAAGGACTACGACGACGTGATCCGCTACACCATTGCTGATGCGTTTACCGATTCTTTCGCCGCAGATTCTACCGTTCCGACCCAACCCTTCGCCGCAGCACCACAGGTCTAAGGCTAGCCAGGTTCCCCACAGAAGATTGAGGTACTGCCGGCGCCCGCATGAATTCATTCCGATTGGTTAATTTGCTCCCCTGGAATAAATTGTCTCATTCCTGGTTTACCTTATGGGAGTGGCGGAGACGCGTTTGACGGCGAAGACGTTTGAGGAGCTAGCCATGCCCCTCTTCGATCAGCTGTACAATTTCGCGCACTGGCTCGCCCAGGACCGGACGGACGCGGAAGACCTGGTGCAGGAGACTTACGTTAAGGCGTTAAAAGGATTTTCTTCCTTCCAGCCAGGGACGAATTTTCGCGCGTGGATGTATCGAATCTTGCGAAACACATTCCTCACATCGCGCACAGGGTTAAAGGCAAGCGCCGCCGTCGCGCTGGATGCAGATGACGGACCAGAACTGGCGGCGGGGCCGGAGACGCCGGAAACCATCTTCATCGAGCGTTCTCAATATCAATCCCTTCAAGCAGCCATGGAGGCCTTGCCCGTGCACTTTCGAGAGATATTGCTGCTCTGCGAGGTGGAAGAAATGTCATACCACGAAATTGCGGAGACACTTTCGATTCCGATTGGAACCGTGATGTCGCGGCTGTCGCGCGCGCGGAAAGCACTTCGGGAGAGTTTGCAGCAGAAGCTGGTGAGGTCCTGACATGGCCGACGCTTGGACCACAAAACTCGATACCTACCTCGACGGGGAGCTACCCGCGGACGAGATGCGGGATTTGGACGCTCACCTGCGAGGCTGTCCGCCGTGCGCCGCTGATATGCTGAACCGGCTCCAGACGAAGCGTGCAGTGCATGCTGCGGGCATGCGTTTCCGGCCGAGCCAGGAGTTTCGCGAGCACGTACGACAGAGTATTTCGGCGAAGCCTCGGCGTTCTGCAATACGCGCGTGGCTCGGAGCAGCAGCTGTGGTCGCGTTGTTGCTTGTGGTTGGATCTGTGACTTTATCAGTGAGACAACGGCATCTGGCGCGGCAACATGCCTTCAGCGAACTCGCCGACCTTCATGTAGCTACGCTCGCGAGCACCAATCCGCTGGACGTAATTTCAACCGATCGACACACGGTGAAGCCATGGTTCCAGGGGAAAATCCCCTTCACGTTTGATCTTCCGGAACTGCAGGGCTTGGAATTTACTTTGGTCGGAGGACGAGTGGCTTATCTGGGGCAGTCGCCGGGAGCGGAGCTGATTTACCAGATTCGCAAGCACCGGGTTTCGGTCTTCATTTTTCAGGATCGCGGGGTCGGCCGCGAATTGGGATCGAGCGCGCAGTCGCAGAAGCAATTGTCGTTCAACACGGAGACCTGGATCCAGGGCGGCCTGCGCTACTTCGTGATCGGCGATGCCAGCGCCGACTATATTCACACGCTGTCAGACATGCTAAAGAAAGCGTCGTAGAGACGCCGCTCGCTGCGTCTCAGCCCAGACCCGAACTATTTCTTTCCTCGATACAAGCCCGCGATGCCGAAGGTGTAAGGGGTCCAGGAAGCTTCGCGAAATCCGGCGCGGCGCATTCGGGTAAGCATTTCGTCCGGCGATGGAAAGCGCTCGACCGATGCTGGTAAATACGCATAGGGCCCTTTGACGCCAGAAATCGCCGTACCCACGGCGGGCAGGACATGCTTGAAGTAAACGCGATAGAGCTTTCCCATCAGACCGCGAGGCTCACCGAAATCCAGGATCCCGCACTCCCCGTTCGGGCGCAGTAAACGCACGATTTCGCGCAGGCCGGCATCGTAGTCCGCCAAGTTGCGGAAACCAAACGCAGCGGTGATCAAATCGAATTGTTGGTCGGGAAAGGGCAGACTGAGGGCGTCAGCCTCTATCCAACCCAGGGACATGCCCGCTGACTTGGCGGTCGCCCGCTGCAACATGGCGTGGGAGAAGTCTGCGCCGAGGATCTTGGCCGACTTATGGGCCCGCCGACTCAGAGCGAAAGTCATGTCGCCGGTGCCGCAGCAAAGATCGAGGATGCGCGCCTCCGGCTGCTTCAAAATGGAAGCAAAGCTTTGGGCGGTTTTCCGCCACCACAGGCGGTCAACGTTGAACGATAGTACATGATTCAGCAGATCGTATCGCGGCGCGATCGAAGTAAACATTTCTCGAACCGCCCGGGCTGCTGATGCGCGGTCGCTCGCTCCTTCAGGAACTGCTCCAATCACCGTCGCTTTGGATGAACCGCTCATTGTTTCTGGCAGATGCTCTTTTCACGACCTGGACAATCGCCGCAACTCCTTGACCGCCTCGACGATCACTTTCTCTGGCACGTCGTTCACGATCTCGACCTTCCCGATTTCCATTGGCAGCACGAAGTGCACCACGCCGTTGCGTGTCTTCTTATCCTTCATAAGCAAGCGCACGATATCCCGGTTGCGAGCTGAGACCGCAGGTAACGTGCCAAAACTGAGCACCGCATCAGAAATTCGTTGCGCAGCAGCGTTGTCGATGCGGCCAGTCTTAGTCGCGATATGCGTGGCCGCAATCATCCCCCACGCGACCGCCTCGCCATGAAGAAAACGGCGATAACCCGATTCAGTCTCGAGCGCGTGCCCAATGGTGTGACCAAAATTCAGCACCCGTCTCAGACCGCTCTCGCGTTCATCCGAAGCAACCACGTCAGCTTTCAGCCGCACCGATTCGGCAATCACCCATTGCAATGCAGCAGGATCGCGCCGCAACGACTTCACCTGGACTCTTTCGAGACGATCGAACAGCGCCGGATTGCCGATCACTCCGCATTTCAAAGCTTCGTACAATCCGGCGCGGAATTCACGCTCCGGCAAAGTGGACAGCACCGCTGGATCGATCAGCACCGCACGCGGTTGATGAAACGTACCGACCAGATTCTTCCCCGTCCGCAGATTTACGCCGGTCTTGCCGCCGATGGCCGCGTCCAGTTGAGCCTGCACCGTGGTGGGAATCTGCACCACGTCGACACCTCGCATGTACAACGACGCCAGCAGACCACCGACATCGCCGACCACTCCCCCGCCGAATGCGACGATCACCGCGTTCCGATCCGCACCCAGTCGCGACAACTTCTCGGCCAACTGTTCAACCGTCGCCAGTTTCTTGTGCCGCTCACCGTCGGGCATCTCCACGGAGCGCACAGCGAAGCCCGCCGCAGATAGCGAAGTCATCAACTTCTTGCCCCATCTCGCGCTCACTGGCGGCACTGTCACTACAAAGAGCAGCTTGCCGTCGCGAGACGCCGGCACCGCCCGCCCCGTACTTAGGATCTCGCGCAATTGTTCTCCCACCCGCTCCAGCAAGCCGTTTTCAATAAAAGCGTGGTATGGGCGAGGCTGCACGGCAATGGGCACGCGGATCATGAAATCTCATCATAACGTAGTCGCCGGCGGGGCCTCCGCCCTGCCGCGTGATAACATTTTTGCTTATGCAGTCTGCGCCGTCTCACGCTGACTTCCTGGTTATTGGCGCGGGAGTTGCCGGACTACGCGCCGCTGTCGAACTGGCGGCAGCGGGCACGGTTCTCGTGTTAGCCAAGCGGGAAGTCACGGAATCGAACACGCAATGGGCCCAGGGTGGGATTGCGGCCGCACTCAGCGATGAAGACGAGATCAGTCTTCACCTGCAAGACACGTTGCTGGCAGGCGATGGCCTATGTAATCCCGAAGCAGCCAAAGTACTGGTGGAAGACGCTCCCGAGCGCATCGACGAGTTGATTCAATGGGGCACGGAGTTCGACCGTCAGGGCACCAAGCTCACATTCGGCCGGGAGGGTGCGCACAGTCGCAACCGCATCCTGCACGCGCACGGGGATTCAACCGGACGCGAGATTCTGCGGGCACTCTACGCCAAGAGCCAAACTCTGAAAAGCATTTCTGTGCGTGAGTTCGAATTCTCAACGGACTTAATCGTTGAGGACTGGCGGGTCTGCGGCATTCATCTCATCGACGAGAGAGGCGAGAAGCAGCAGATGTCGGCTTCCGCTATTTTGCTCGCGACCGGCGGCATGGGCCAGCTCTACCGTAATACTACGAACCCAGCGGTCGCGACCGGGGACGGCGTTGCCATGGCATTTCGCGCCGGCGCCGAAATTAGCGACATGGAATTCATCCAGTTCCATCCCACGGCGCTGTACCTGAAGAATGCCCCACGCTTTTTGCTCTCGGAAGCGCTACGCGGCGAGGGCGCTTACTTGCGCAACATCGAGTTGGACCGCTTCATGGCGAAATATCATCCCATGGGCGAACTGGCCCCGCGCGATGTGGTTGCCCGAGCCATTCTTCATGAACTCGAGGTCAGCCAGGTTAAGGACCCATTCGTCTACCTCGATCTCACTCATCTCGACCCCGATCACGTGAAGAAGCGCTTTCCGCGCATCTACGCCACCTGCATGGAATTCAACATTGACATCACGGCTGACATGATCCCGATCAGGCCGGCAGCGCATTATGCCATGGGCGGCGTGCGTACCGACCTGATGGGACGTTGCACGCTGCCCGGCTTGTACGCTGCCGGGGAAGCTGCCGCCACCGGCGTCCACGGCGCCAATCGTCTGGCCAGCAACTCGCTGCTCGAGGGCTTGGTCTTCGGCGCAAGGGCGGGCAGGGCCATGCTTGACGAACTGCGCCGCCCGGCGGCTGGCGCTACCAAACCCCGCCGCGCCGTGTCGAACGGGCCGGTCGATACCGCGACCGAGGAAGTTATCCGTGAAATTCAGGATTTGATGTGGAGGAATGTGGCCATCGTGCGTACTGGAGCGGGATTGAAAGCGGCCATCGAACAACTGAATCGCATCGCTCCACGGGTGGCCCACCCCCAAACCCGGCGCGCACACGAGGCGCAAAATCTTCATGCTCTGGGATTGCTGGTGGCTCGTTCCGCGCTGGCCCGCGAAGAAAGCCGCGGCGCTCACTATCGCACCGACTTTCCCGCCCATGACGATGCCAGGTTCCTCAAGCACTCCATCGTCAAAGGCGATTCCATCCGATTCGCGTAAAACCACTAACCAAAAGGACAAGAAGGTACACAAAGGAAACAAAGAACTGCGGGTTTGCTTTGCGAACTTTCGTGTCCTTTATGGTTAACGCCCTTGACTTTGCGGATTAAGCAGCGATGCCAGTACGGAAACCAGCAGCACTCCCGCAATCACTCCCAGCGCGATCAGGGTCGGGATGTGATAGTAGTTCGAAAGCAGCATCTTGGCCCCGACGAAGATCAAAATCACAGCCAGCCCGTAGTGCAGATAGTGGAAGAGTTCCATCATGCCCGCCAGCAGGAAGTACATGGAGCGCAGTCCCAGAACCGCAAATACGTTGGAGGTATAAACGATAAACGGTTTCAGCGTGATGGCCAGCACCGCGGGAATCGAATCAGTGGCAAAGATCAGATCTGTGGCCTCGACCAGCACCAGCACGGCCAGAAGCGGCGTCGCGTATAGCCGCTCGCGCCGCACCACAAACTTGTCTCCTTCGTAGTCCTCCGTCGTCGGTACCCAACGGCGAAACAACCGCAGCATGGGGTTATTTTGCGGCTCGATACCGGTGCCATGCTGCCGAAAAAGTTTGATTCCGCTGTAGACCAGAAGCGCACCGAAGATATATGTGATCCAACGAAATCGTCGAATCAAGCCGATGCCAACCACGATGAAGATGGCACGCATGATCAGTGCACCCACGATTCCCCAGAACAGCACTTTTTGCTGGTGCTCGGGAGCGACACGAAAGAAGCGGAAGATCAGAATGAAGATGAAAAGATTATCGACGCTTAGCGAAAGTTCAATCACATAACCAGTGACGAACTCCGCCGCGGTCACGTGTCCATACCGAGAATAAACCAGCACCGCGAACGCGCCAGCTAGCCCAATCCAGGTCAAGGTCCAGAGCAGGGCCTCGCGGAATTTCACAGCATGGCTGTGCCGCTGCAAGAATCCGAGGTCGAGCGCCAACATTCCCAACACGAAAAGATTGAAAAGAATCCAGAACAGTAGCTGGTCCAATTAAGCCTCAGAACCTGCGGCCCGGGGTTGTTTTCAGAGACTTCAGTCGGCCCTTCCCCACTTTCCGTCTTGCCACATTTGCCACATGCCAAAGGTTTTCATCAGTTCGTCCAGGTGCGTCTCGCGCATGGTCTGCTCGATTTGCGCGTGATGCAGGCGGGGACCGATCCGCTCAGGAGCGTTAGCGATCCCAAATGTGAGAGCGGCCGCCTCGGCAACATGCTTCCTCAGTTGGGGCATATCAACCTTGTCGAACGTGTCGGACATGGCGTGATAGTTGATCAGGTAATTCGCTTCTTCCTGTTCGGCCACGAATGTCGGCACGCCCTCCAGCATGAAGTCGAAATGGTCCGTGCCCCATTCGGCGGTAGTGATCAGTTTGGCCGCGTCGAACTGCTTTAGAGGCGCAACCAGAGTAGTTGCGGCGTCGACCACATCCTTGCGTCCGCCGAGAGAAAAGCCCGTGACCTTGCCGGTGCCAGAATCGAAGATGACCACGCCCGCGGCCTTGTCCAGTTCAGGGCGATGAGCGATGGCGTAGGCGTGAGATCCGAGCAAACCCTCCTCTTCCCCAGAAAACAGAATGAAGCGAATAGTGCGCCGCGGCCGAAGACCCGCGGTTTTGATCGCGCGCAGGGCGTCGATCACCAACGCCGCGTTGCATCCGTTGTCGAGCGCGCCGGTGCCCAGTTCCCACGAATCAAGGTGAGCTCCGAGGATCACGAACTCATTAGGTTTCTCGCCTCGAATCTCAGCGACCACATTCGACGCAGTAATTGCCCCGCCCACGCGGTTGGGAATTGCCAAGTCAGCACGCACCTTTTGTCCCGAAGCCAGCAGCCGCGCGATGCGGCCGGCGTCCTCTCGAGCCACCAGCACCATGGGGATGGGACCGATTTCGCCCTGCAACGTGTCGGTGTGGCGATAGAGCAAATCGTATGGGCGCGTGGACTGGACAGCGATCGCCAGCGCGTTGGCCTGCGTGGCGCGAAGAATAATGCCCGGAGCCCTCAGATATTCAGCGAACAGATCGTCCCACGTGGCCATCTCGTGGGAGTGGACCAGAACCAGAGCGCCGTTCACATTACCGGCTTTGACAAAATCTTCCGGCCTTCCCTCGCCCACGTCCACGATCGGCACATCCTGATGGGCGCCGAGCGCGGGAGCCCACGCCATTGAAACCACTCGCACGTCAAACTCTTCGGGCGAGGAGACGCTCATTCGGGTAAAGCCTTCGCCCCAGGAAGCCGGAATGGTGAAGTCTTCGGTGTGAACGCTATCTGCGCCCGCCGCTTTAAAAGCCGCAACACCCCAATCGACGGCTTGCCGCGTGGCCAGGGTTCCCGGTACCCGGCCGCCGATTTGGTCAGTGAGCCGCTCCAGGTTGGCTTCAAGAGGCGAGGGCTTCAGGGCTTCTGTAATAACCGCATCGACCGGATTCTGCGCGACCACTGCAACCAAAGACCAGAGTAGAAACAAGCAAACTCTCACGATTCGCATAGGATTGGAATTAGAAACGAAATCGCGAAAAAGCGAAAGCGCAAAAGAACTCTGCCGGGAACGTATCGGCTAGGCTTCGACTTCGCTCAAGTCGGCGACGAGCTAATCAATTTCTGGCCCCAGGCAGTGAGGCTCAGACTGCGTCGGGAGCTGGTCCCTTGGCAGAAGCTGGCGGTGGGAGGAGGGATTTTCGGACCTGAGGCCATCGTGTATGATTACCGCCTTGCACCTCTCTTTTACAGCTATCCGCGGAATTTTGTTCTGCGTTGCGCTAGCGTTCTGGATGCTCTACTTCCACGAGGTCCTGGTCCACTCGGAGAGGGTTCGGACGCGCTGGCTGAAAAAGGGACTAGCCAACTTCCTGCTTCTGGTGTCCATGGCGATCGTCACATTCCTCCTATTCACGCTGGTCAGCAGTCTTCCCAGTCACCTTCTTCATTGAGAGGCTGCATCGGCCGCTTTGTTCCCGGTTATGTATCTATGTACCGTGGTACAATATCAGCATGCATCCAAAAGAACCAACTTCACCTGTCGAAGTCGAACGCGTACAGACCGGCGTACGGCTTGAAAAACGAATATTGAAGGTGCTGAAAGCGGTCGCCGAATTGAAAGACATGTCTCTTGGCGACCTATTAGAAGGGGTTGTGTTGCACGCTTTCGAGGGGAAGGCGCCGTTCTCTGCGCAGACGCTGAAGGAGATCGAGCAGTTCAAGAAGATTTATGGCATGACCTTGAAGGCATCCGACAGCCACCAACTGAAGGAGCGCAGGCGATGAAGACAGCGTTGCTGGTTGTCGTAGTCGTGGGAATGCTGACTTTGCTGGCGTTTCTTTACCACCGGCATCTCCGCGGCGCCTCGAGCGGGCCGGTGGCGCATGTGCGCAATGAGTTCGCCTTCACGGTTCATGCGCCTTACAAAATTGTGGCGCCATTGTTTGGCCCCGAGGGAGAGCGCGGTTGGGCGGGTGGGCACTGGGATCCGCAATTCTTGTATCCGCAACCCGCGCAGGACACGCAGGGTGCGGTGTTCACCATCCGTCACGGCCACCATCAGGCGTACTGGATCAACACTTCCTTTGATACAGAGGCACGCCATTTCCAATATGTCTACTTCATTCCGGAGGCGATGGTTGTGCTCATCGACGTTCGTTTCTCGGGCGCCGACCCAGAGAATACGAATGTGGATGTCTCATACGAGCGGACCGCTTTGAACCCTGAAGCCAACCAGCGCGTGAAGGATATGGGAGACGCGGACCGCGACAACGGAAAAGAGTGGGCCACGGCGATTAGCGACTACCTGGCGAAGCAGAAGGCCGCGAGCCGTTGAGCAGGAAGAAGTTTCTGCTTGCCTCGGCGGCCTCCGCCGCTTCAAGCCCGACTGGCAGGCGTTGAAGCGGCGAGGCGCAGAGATTACTTGGTTACGGCTTTGAAGCCGATGCTGGCACCGCCCAGGGTGGTCGAATAACGGCCCACCATGACTACGCTGTCGTTGATCCCGTCGGAACGGGTATCGCACTTACAGCCCTTTGGATCGTTAAATGCGTAGTATTTGCCGCCATCCAGCAGCCAACCATGGACATCGCCGGCAGAGTCATAGTAGGTACCGGTAACGGAGCCCTTGTTGTTCGGAGCGTGGGCAACACTACCCAAGGTGCCTGCTTTGGGATAGCTGATATTCTTGAACGTCTTGCCATTGTAAAGAAACGACTCGTAACCTGTCCCCGCCGAGTTCAGTGCGAAAACCGCGATGTCGCCCGCGTTGTTGATGCCGTAGGCATCGGCTGACGAGTCTCCCTTCACGTTGATGCTCGTGTATTTGGTGCCTTTCTTCACAAAACCATGCTGGACGTCGGCGGAGTCCAAGTACAGGCCAACCACCCATCCCTTGTCGTTGATCCCGGTAGCCTCGGTTCCATTGGATTTCGGGAAGGCAACCGTAGTGAACTTTCCTTTGGAATAGGTGAACGATTCGTCTAAGCCGGTCTTGGTGTTGGTGCACCAGCCAGCTGCCGTCCCCGCGCTGTTGATGGCGTAGAACGCGATGCCAGTCGATCCCGTAATGGCTTCGCAGGTCTTGTTGTTAACGGTGGTGAGCTTCGTCCCGGCCAGGATCATCGCGTGTTGAACGCCTTTGGAGTCCACATAGTCGCCGGCGATGGTTCCGGCGTTGTTGATCCCGTAAGCGTCTGTCTCGGTTGCCGTTGTCGTTGATTTGACATTGGAAAATGTAAAGGTTAACTTTGGCGCCGCCGCAATGCCTACGGCAACGTACGTCAGAACTAGCAGTACACCAAGAATGGACCTTTTCACTGGCTTCTCCTCCTAGAGAAATTGTTGTGACTCTTTCTGCCGCCGGTGCGACCCGGAGCAGGAAACGCAGTCGAATGGAGCCCCCTCAAAACCAAGTTTGGGCCCAGCTACAAATGGCCACAAAACTATTGCCTACCGCACGACAGTGGCGGAGAGTCGCGAACTGAGTGAGGCCGCCAATTATCATCTTGGTTGAGGTGGAGGTCAAGATGAAAGGTTTTGCACTCTTGAAAGAGCAGGTGCCGGACCTCGGGAGCCAGGACCCGCGCCTACACTGGCATTCGTCGCAAATCGTGGCCGGTCATTTCGTTCGGCTTATCGATTTGCAACATGCCTAGGATCGTCGGCGAAATATCCTGCAGCGAACCTCCCGGCTTGAGGGTGAACTGTTTGCTGTTCTCTGAGACCACGATGAAAGGGACGGGATTTGTGGTGTGGGCGGTGTGCGGGCCGCCGGTTACGGGATCGATCAGCATTTCGGCGTTGCCATGATCGGCGGTAATGAGCATAGCTCCGCCTTTCGCCCGTACCGCGGGTTCGATTCGGCCGAGGCAGGCGTCCACCGTTTCTACAGCTTTCACTGTAGGTTCGATCTTGCCGGAGTGGCCCACCATATCGGCATTGGCGAAATTCACGATAATTACGTCGAAGGTTCCGTCTTCCACGGCTTTTACCACGGCGTCGGCGATGCCCGCGGCACTCATCTCTGGCTTCAGGTCGTAGGTCGCGACCTTGGGCGAAGGCACGAGAACGCGCTCCTCGCCGGAAAACGGCTGTTCGACGCCTCCGTTGAAGAAGTAGGTGACGTGAGCGTATTTTTCAGTTTCGGCGACGCGCAGGTTGCGGAGATTCATCTGGCCCATCACGTTGGCGAGAATATTGTTCATCGATTCCGGCGGGATGACGACAGGGAGGCTGAATTGTTTGTCATAGCGCGTCATGCAAACGTAATGCAGATTCTTGGGGACGCGATCGCGGGGAATGATGGCGTCGAGATCGTCGGCCCCGGGCAGATCGCGTCCAGCTTTTTCGTTGAGGCCGCTGTTGCGCGTGAGGGCGCGAGTAATCTGGCGGACGCGGTCGGCGCGGAAGTTGAAACAGATGCAGGAGTCTTCATCACGAATGGTCGCGAGCGGTTCGCCCTTGTTATCGATGCAGACGAAGGGGACGATGAATTCGTCAGTGACTCCTTTGTTATACGAGTCTTTGACGCCCTGCACCGGGTCCGCGTACTTCGCGGCTTCGCCGTTGCCGAAGACCATGACGTTAAAAGCTTTGGCGATTCGCTCCCAGCGCCGGTCGCGATCCATCGCGTAGTAGCGGCCGCTCACAGTCGCGATCTTGCCGGTGTTGTATTCGCGCATCTTTTGCTGCAGTTGTTCGAGGTAACCGGCTCCGTTAGTGGGGAGAGTGTCGCGGCCGTCCATGAAGGCGTGGACGAAGACGCGATCGACGCCATTTTGTTTAGCCATGCGAAGCAGTGCATAGAGATGCGTCTGGTAAGAATGCACGCCGCCATCGGAGAGCAAGCCGAACATATGCAGGCGGCGCCCGCCGTTGCGTGCGTTCTTCATGGCGGCAAGCAAAACAGGATGCGAGAAGAACTCGCCGTTCTGAATCATCAATTCGATGCGCGTGCTGTCCATGTGCACGACGCGTCCGGCGCCAATGTTGAGATGGCCCACCTCGCTGTTGCCCATTTGGCCGTCGGGCAGTCCTACATACGGACCGCTGGTTTGAATCAATGTGTTGGGATATTCGCGCAGCAGGCGGTCGTAAGTGGGCTTGCGCGCGAGGGCGATCGCATTGGCTTTGGTCTCAGCGCGGTAACCCCAGCCGTCGAGGATGATGAGGACGAGTGGTTTGGGACGCAAGTCAGCTCCTAGCTGTTAGCTTCTAGCTCGTAGCTAAACATCGTAAAACCGGCACGGATTTACGCGGATGCACGTGGATATGAATTCCCTTGAGCGGTCACGGTGTTTACGACCGAAAAGCAACATATCAATACTAATTCTTTTCCTGGGGCGGCGGGCTTGCGGGCGCGGCTTTCGGTCTGTCTTGATTTTCTTTTACGATTTGCTCGGCTCGTTTCATCATGGCGTCCATCTGACCTTGCATCCGCGCATAGGAGGCCTGCATCGACTCCGAGGTCAGGGCGGGCATCTCGCGCATCATTTTCTGGCCGGTCGGGGACGAGGAGAAGGTGCTCATGGCGTCGATGTCGGTCTTGGAGAAATGCCGCTGGTAGATTGGGATCATGTCATCGAGCATGGCGTCCATGGGCATGTCCTTCATAGTTTCCGCAATCAGTTGGTCAGCGCGGGCGATTCTCTCAGGAGAACTCTGCGGGTAACGTTTCTTCAGAGTCTCGTGGATCATGGCGGTCTGTTGTTTCATCATGGCATCCATCACATGACGCATTTGCTGATGAATTTGCATGACGTCGAATAGCTTCTGAATGTCTTCTTTGCTGGCAGGGGCATCGCCAAGTGCGGGCGCGGGTTGTTGCGCGAAAGCCGTGGTGGCAAGCAGTAGAAGAACTGCGAGGGGGATATTGAGATGCTTCATAGATTTCTCCGAAAAAGCCTACCAGATTACCTCGACAGGATAGGGTTCAAAGTGCGGATCAGCGGTGACCAGCGGAAGTTTTTCTTCGATACTTTGCGCGATCAGGACGCGGTCGAAGGGATCGCGGTGGTGCATGGTCAACGATTCGATCCTTAGGATGTGGTCCAGAGAAATCGGCAGAACCTCGATCCGGTTCGCTGCTGCCTGCTTGATCAGGTACGGTCCCGAGGGCTGAGGCAAAGGAAGTTTGCCCGCCTGCACTTTAATCAAGATCTCCCAGACGCTGGCTGCGCTCAGCCACAGGTCGTTGGGGCCGGTAAATATCTTTTGAGCCCGGCGGGAAAGTCTTTTGTCGTCCGCAATCGCCCACAAAAATGCGTGTGTATCGAGGAGTGCCCTCATTCGTAGAACAGATCCTCAATCTCCTTGGGGAGCGGATCGTTGAAATCATCCGGCACCGTAAACTCACCCTTGGCCGAGCCGAGGAATCGATTCTTGGGTCGTTTTTCTAATGGCACAAGCTTCGCCACTGGCTTCCCAGCCTTGGCGATAATGACCTCTTCGCCCATGGCAACGCGTTCCAGCAGGCGGGACAGGTGGGTTTTGGCCTCGTGGATGTTGACTTCCATCAGTTTATTATAGCTAAGTCATGGACTAAGTCAATGTCGGCCTTTCACGGCTCGATCACTTCGCCCAAAATTCATAGCCGTCTTTGCAAAGCTGCGTTAGCATGCGTTCGTGCTTTGAGAGGTCGTTCTTTGTAACAGCCATCCGCACCTTGTTGTCTGTCCTGTCGGTCTGAAGCACCTGCAATCCCGCCTTCTTTAGCTTGTCCCTCCACGGCGCGGGATCCTCGACCTTTATTCTGAACTTAACCTGGCCCCTGAAGGGGCCGAATGAGACGAAATTCAGTACCGGCCTGTTTCCGACGAGGATGCCGATGAAGTGCTGCCGAAAGTTGGGCGAGATTGAGGGATCAAATTTCTGAAGTATCTTGATCACTGCCTCGGCCACTTCGACCGTTTTCTTGCTTTTCCCAAGCCAGGCCTCGCGGTCAAAGGGCAGCGTTCGCTCCTCGCTCACCAGTGGTTCTAGGTCCTCGCTTCTCAAGATGGTCGTGAAGTGCAGTGTCACTTTGTTGCCAACCCGGAGCCCCGCGACTTCCATGACCACCAGCTCCGGTATTCTGCTAGTTAGAAACTTGGCCACCTCGACAAAGCGGCTATCGACAATTTTCTCGCCTATCAGAATGGCCCTGTACTCGACATCCCTGGCGTTGGCGTTTTTCTCCCGGAGCCAGTAATCCATGGTCCTGACAATATGGCTAGCGTCGGGAGGTCCGAGCATCAGTTCGACGACGAAGATCGTGCTTTTGTCTTCGGACTCCAAGACGACGTCGAGAATCCCATCCTTGTGTCGTTTCTGGCGGTCGAGACGTTTGACCTTGCCCAACCCAAGGATTTCGGGATCATCCCAGACCAACTTCTCAAGCCACTTTTCGTTGAACCTCTGGTCCTTCTTGAGATCCAACACCTCCGCTTTCTTAAACGGTAGTTTCCCCAAACCGACTGCAGATCCCATAAGAACACCTCCGTTTATCCAAGGAGTCTTATTGCTCCCTTCGACAATTCAGCGCCTTCAACCCCAGGAATCTCGCCGCGCCTCCCAGCTCCTCTTCGATCCTCAGCAACTGGTTGTACTTTGCGATGCGATCCGTGCGCGAAGCCGAGCCAGTTTTGATTTGGCCTGCTCCCGTCGCCACGGCCAGGTCGGCTATGAAGGTGTCTTCGGTTTCGCCGGAGCGGTGCGAGATTACCGAGGTATAACCGTTGCGTCGGCCGAGGTCGATGGCGTCGAGCGTTTCGCTGACCGTGCCGATCTGGTTGAGCTTGATCAGAATCGAATTGGCAATTCCCTTCTTGATGCCTTCTGCAAAGATCTGAATATTGGTGACGAAAATGTCGTCCGCCACCAGTTGAATCTTGCCGCCCAACTCTTTGGTGAGATTCTGCCAACCGTCCCAGTCTTCCTCGGACAAGCCGTCTTCGAGCGACACGATGGGATAATCTTTCACCCACTTCGCCCAATAGCGGATCATTTCGTCGGAACTTTTCTCGGATTTGTCCGACTTCTTGAAAACATATTTGCCGTCTTTATAGAACTCGCTGGCGGCGGGATCGATGGCGATGGCGACCTCTTCGCCGGGCTTGAATCCGGCTTGCTGAATGGCTTCGAGCACGACCTCGATGGCTTCAACGTTTGATTTCACGGAGGGCGCGAATCCGCCCTCGTCGCCGACGGCGGTGTTGTAGCCGCGCTTCTTGAGCACGCCTTTCAGCGTGTGAAAGACTTCGACACCCCAGCGCAACGCCTGAGAGAACGACTCGGCTCCGACTGGCATGACCATGAATTCCTGGAAGTCGACGTTGTTGTCGGCATGGGCGCCGCCGTTGAGGATATTCATCATCGGCACGGGCAGCGTATTGGCGGGGCCACCCAGGTAACGGTAGAGAGGCAACGCGAAATAGGATGCGGCGGCCCGCGCCGCTGCCATCGACACGGCGAGAATGGCGTTTGCACCGAGGCGGCTTTTATTGGGCGTGCCATCGAGCTCGATCATCTTCTGATCAAGGGCCCGCTGGTCGGCGGCGTCGAAGTCATCTAGCGCGTCAGCAATCTCGTCGTTCACGTTGGCGACCGCTTTGAGCACACCCTTGCCCTGATAGCGCTGCTTATCGCCGTCGCGCAGTTCGACGGCTTCGTGTTCGCCTGTGGACGCGCCACTGGGAACGATGGCGCGTCCGTGAGAACCGCTGCCCAGAATGACTTCGGCCTCAACCGTGGGGTTGCCGCGTGAATCAAGAACCTCACGAGCGTGAATGTGAGCGATATTCGTCGATGGCATGGTACGTCCTTTTGGTATTGATTCAATGAGACCCGCGATTATAAATCACAGGGGTGGCTTGTCTCCGTGATCTGCAGCTTTGTGTGCCTTCATGTCCTTCGTGGTTCTCAGATTTCCACTTCATAAACCACAAAGGACACGAAGGTACACAAAGGGGTGATCTCCGCCGACCACGGGGACGCTCGCGCCATAGTCGAATGCCGTGCCTACGATGGTTCGCGTAACAATTCCCTTCTTGTTCTGCATTCACTCCTACCTTAGAGTCGATTTCAGATGCAGAATCGCACGGAAACGCTAGGCATTGGATCGCGGGCCCCGGATTTTTCTCTTACCGCAGCCAATCGTGAGGGAAGCCTTTCGCTTTCAAATCTGCGGACAAGTGGCCCGGTGATTCTGGAATTCTTGCGCGGCACCTGGTGACCGAACTGCGCCAAACGCATGGCCCAGTTTGAGCCAGTGAAAAGCGAACTCGAACAGGCTGGGGTACAAGTAGTTTTTATCGCTGCTGAAAAGCGCGATGGGATGTTTAAGCCGGTGAATTTTCTGGAGAAGCATCCGGTGGCGTTTCCGTTCTTGCTGGATGAAGACCGCGCAGTAACCAAGGTGTACGGACTTTATCACCGGCTGGGAACAGACGCGATCAATATTGCGCATCCGGCTACTCTGGTCGTCGATAAAAGCGGAATGGTGCGTTACATCTATCGCGGCGAGAATCAGACGGATCGAGCACCGATGGAGCAGGTTCTGAAGGCGGTTGGGAAATCGGCAACCCCAGGATGAGATTGCCGAACGGCGAATTAACACCAAGGTTGAGTCCGACAAAATTTAATTCACTCAGGAGGCGAAATGAAAAAACTTGCATTGCTTAGCGCAGTGTTGCTGACGGTGTCCGCGGTGGCGCAGAACAATATCTCGCTGCCCACACGCACGGTGTTGAACGTAAAACTGGAGACTGCCATAACGACTTCAAGGAGCAAGAGCGGAGATCCATTTTCCGCCAGACTCACCCAACCGGTCATGCTTGATGGAAAGACCGTTCTGCCGATCGGCGCCAGCGTGCAAGGCCGCGTCACTATGATCAGCGAACCGAGACGCATCTCCGGCAAACCTACCATTGGCATGTTTCCTGAAACCCTGGTCTTGCCGAGCGGCGAACATTACATGCTGAATGCCGCGCTGGTCGATACCAGTGTGCACCAGGGAACCGATGTCAACAGCGAAGGCCAATTCAAGGGCAAGGGCTACGATACGGACGATTTGGTCATAATGGGCGCGGGTACCGGAGCCAGCATGCTGGCGGGCGGGTTGATCGGCGGCGGCAAAGGCGTCTTGATCGGTGCGACGATCGGCGCTACTGCCACTGTGGCGCGCTGGCTGGGCAAAAGGAACTCGGCCGAACTGCCTGCGGGTACGCAATTGGTAATGGAACTGAGTCGTCCGCTGGAGATGACAGCGGCGCCCGCTGGACAATAGGGAACCGTTTTCAGTTCGTAGTTCTCGGTTCTCAGTTAGCCGGAAGCTTGCGCTTCCGGCTTTTCTTCTGATCGCGCTTCACAGGTTTTGAGGAAGTGCTCCAGCTCGGCTTGGTGTTCCTGAGACATGTCGACAAACTCGATCCCGTTCCCAAATTGCGGGTGGTGGGTTACGACCACCGCCTTGGTTGGCAGTCGTGCGTCTTCGACCCACAGGACGAGGTCCAGCCCGGTTCCGACGGGCAGTGTGAAGCTCATCTCCACGTAACATCCAACCAGGCTTAGGTCGGCGGTTTCGGCACGGCTGGCAACGGCTGCGCCTTCCGGTTTGAACTCGATGGGGATCGCGACCTTGATGCGGGGATGTTTCCTTCGTTCCTGCTGGGAAGCTTCCTGAGGCTGCTCGGTCATGGCTTTGTCTCCTTTCCAAACCAGGACGCCTCTACGTGCAATGGTGCCCCTTATCGAGCGGAAAGAAAAGTCCGATCTGCGCGCCTCACTGTTGATTGTCTTTGCTCTCGATCTGGAGCTTGCGGCTCAGGTATGTGCGAATGGGTCGCGGAAAATCTAAAGGGCTAACGCCGCCAAGTCTTCTTCGCTCAGCAGGCGGAGCTCGATCCATCCTTCGAGGGGGAGCGCGTCGACGGGCAGACGATTCTGCCACACACTGAAACGCAGGCGCAGCAGGGTTGCCACAGGAGTCGTTGCTCTTCCTCCAGCACTGACGGCCGCGGAAGAAACGGGTTTGGCCAGCAACCAAGCCAGCGGCAGCTTGAACTCGAAGGTCCGCAGCAACGCTATCTTGACGTCTTGCGAAGGGCTCTCAGACTTCGCCAGGGGCTTTTCAGCGTCCGGAAAGCCTACTTGCCACGATCGTAGTTTCCCTGCCGTCACTGTCAGGTCCAGTCGCAGCGCGCGCCTAGGCCGCTGTGCATCCGCCGCCCAGGATTCAAGATTAACCACCAGGTCGAAATCAGTCTCCGGAGGCTTGCCCACAAAATCCAAGCGTCCGTAGATGTTGTTTTCATCAATTCCCGCGTAAACGGAATCCACCAGAAACTGCTTGCCATGCATCGCCCCGGCACGGTGATCGGCGGTGTGAATCGCCGCGCCCATCCACTCGAAATAGCGGACCATATCGCCGTTGATGTGGGGATGAATGTAGTGCGTCTGGGGCGTAAACTGCGGCCGAGCGTCGACGCCGCTGATGGGCTGCGCAAGATAATCTGGTGGGGTTGCGCCCAGAGCCTGATAGACGTTGGAAAGGTGCTTGCGGTAAAGTTCGTCGAATTCCCGGTCGTTGGCGGAATGATGCTCGGGACCGTACCACCAGTTCCAATCGCTGCCTTCGGCAATGAACAATTCTTCGAGAGCCAGTTTGCGTTGCGCCTCACTGGCCCGAGGAGCGTTCGCAGCGTAGAACGTACGGGCGTGGTAGAGATAATCCCAGGAGCGGTTGTCCTCCGGCGCGCCAATCCACACGTTGAAGTTGGCGTTGATCCAGGAACCTGGGACCAGAGAAGTAAGATTGCCGAAGTCGCGATGACGGGTAATTGCCTCGGATACGGTCACCGCCTCAAGGCCGGGTTCGCGTTGCAGAGCATCGTAGAAACGGCGCAGGAATTCGCGCCCGGACTGGGGGTAATATTCCCATGCATTCTCGCCATCGAGAATGACGGAAACAATGGCATCTCGCCCTTGATTAAGAACTGGTTGCGCGGCTTGTTTAATGTTGTGGATGAGATGATTGGCGGCATCCTGCGCTGGCATTCCGGAATACACGAAGCCGATCAGGTCGGAGATGGTGTGGTCGCGGAAGATCAAGTGCATCTGGGTCGAGCCGCTCTCGAAGCGATAGATGGTGTACAGCTTTTCTGCGTTTTGGGATGAAAGACGGCCGTCTCCGTCACGTCCAAAGTTGATCCCGAGGCTTCGCCCCAAAACGCCCTCGTCCGTGGCCATCCATTTCACGCCTAGACTTTGCGCGATGGCCAACACCTCTTCCGACACGCTGCCCTCGGATGGCCACACTCCTACCGGCTTCATACCGAAGACTTGCTGGTGCAATTCCAATCCACGCCGGAGCTGTTCGCGCGCATCTTCCGGATGAACGAAACGATTCTGCGGCAAGGGCAACCCCGGCGTCGAAACGGCGCCGATGTTGGTATCGCACACTAGCGGCAGAATGGGATGATAGAAAGGCGAAGTCGAGATTTCGATTCTTCCCTGCTTTGCGGCGGCAGCATGGGCGGGCAGCACCTCAGCAAGGAACGCACGCTGCCGAGCGATCACGAGAGCTTGATCTTCGAGCGAGAATCCGCGACCCTTGTGGATCAATGCTGCGACATCCGGCTCCTCGAGAAAGAACTCATCAAACCACGCGATTTGAGAGAGCACCTGCAGATCGGTGAAGTCTTGCGCCTGAAAGTACTTTTCGGCTCGTTCCGCCGAGTCGCCAGCACCGCGAAAACGTTCCCAAAGTTCGTGATATCGCGGATAGCGGCCAATCATGTTTGCCGGATTCGCCTGAAACAGATATTGCAGAGCGAAGCGGCGTTGGTTGGAGCTGAGATCTTTTGCAGACAGCGCCGCGACCTGTAGAAACGGATCCTGCGCTGTCCCCGCCACGTAGTCCTGGATTTGGGTGATCAGCGAGGGGACGAGGTTGAAAGTCTGGTGGACATTAGGAAATTCGTCCAGCAGCTTGACCATGCCGTAGTAATCTTTGATGGCGTGCAAGCGAACCCAAGGCAGGCGGTACTCACCCGTTACCAGGTCTTTGTAGTAGGGCTGATGCTGGTGCCACAGAATAATGACGCGCAGTACGGACATTGAATGTGGTGAGGCTGTCGCGAAAACGCCGAGAGCCCTGCTGGAAGTTTAGCATGCGGGTATCGAGTTTCTATCAGCTTGCTGGAAAGCTGACGACGCCTGAATCCATTCTGGGCCTGTTTTCTCCGCGGACTCTGCGGCAGGTCTCGGCGGCACAAAATCTTAAATCGCGGAGTCCGCTGAGAGCGGCTGCAGAGCGCGGAGACGACATTGCTGAGACACCAGCAAACGCCCTTTCGTCTCAAATCATGTCATTCCGGTACACTAACTAGGCTCGGCTAACCCCGATCACTAATGACGAATCCAACATTGGCTCCGAGGCGCGCAGAAATGGGACTCCTGACTGAGCAAGATCTTTATCTTTTCAACCAAGGTCGTGATTATCGCGCGTACGAGAAGTTAGGCTCCCATCTTACTTCGGTCGGCGATCAATCCGGCACAAGTTTCAGCGTGTGGGCTCCGAATGCGCGCGAAGTAACTGTCATTGGCAGCTTTAATGGGTGGGATCCAAGCTCGCATCCGCTGCATGTTCGCGAGAGTTCTGGCATCTGGGAGGGGTTCATCCCCGGAGTGCCCAAGGGGACTGTTTATAAATTTCATATCGTTTCGCGGCACAACGGATTTGTGGTCGACAAGGCGGACCCGTTCGGCCTGCTGCACGAAAAGCCTCCGCGCACTGCCTCCGTGGTCTGGGATCTCGATTACCAGTGGGCTGATCACGAATGGATGCAGAATCGGGAAGGCAGAAATTCCCTGCATGCGCCGATTTCCATCTACGAAGTCCATCTCGGCTCATGGAGACGGGTTCCCGAGGAACATAATCGTCCGCTCACCTATCGTGAGATGGCGCCTCGCCTCGCCGACTACGCGCAACGCATGAAGTTCACTCACGTCGAACTGCTGCCGGTGATGGAGCATCCTTTCTACGGTTCCTGGGGATACCAGACCACTGGCTATTTCGCCCCCACCGCGCGTTATGGCACTCCGCAGGACTTCATGTATCTCGTGGACTGCCTGCACCAGCGCGGAATTGCGGTGATTCTGGACTGGGTGCCATCGCACTTCCCCGCTGACGAGCATGGGCTGGCCTATTTTGACGGCACGCATTTGTTCGAGCACTCCGATTCCCGCCAGGGATTTCATCCGGATTGGAAAACGCTCATCTTCAACTACGGACGTGACGAAGTCCGGAGCTTCCTGCTGTCGAGCGCCATGTTCTGGCTGGACAAGTATCACGTGGACGGTCTGCGCGTGGATGCCGTGGCGTCGATGCTCTACCTCGATTACTCGCGCAAAGAGGGCGAGTGGCTTCCCAATAAATACGGCGGACGCGAGAATCTCGACGCCATCGACTTCCTGCGCCAGTTTAATATCGAAGCCTACAAAGAGTATCCCGGCATTCAGACCTTCGCGGAAGAGTCGACGGCTTGGCCAATGGTCTCACGGCCCATTTACCTCGGCGGCCTGGGCTTCGGTTTGAAGTGGGATATGGGATGGATGCATGACACCTTGCAGTATTTCGCCCACGATCCCATCCATCGGAGATACCATCACAACCAGCTCACCTTCCGTATGCTCTACAGCTTCACGGAAAATTTCGTGCTGCCCCTCTCCCACGATGAAGTCGTGCACGGTAAAGGCTCCCTTATTGGGAAAATGCCCGGAGACGAATGGCAAAAGTTTGCTAACCTGCGATTGCTCTTCGCCTATATGTTCGCGCAGCCGGGCAAGAAGCTTCTGTTTATGGGAGACGAGTTCGGACAGGTGCGTGAGTGGGCCCATGACAGCAGCCTGGAATGGGACGTTTTGCAATATCCGGTTCACTACGGATTGCAGAACTGGGTCGAACAGTTGAACCGGCTTTATGCTCAGGAGCCGGCCCTGCATGACTTCGACACCGATCCGAAGGGGTTCGAATGGATCGACTGCAACGACAACGCCGCGAGCACGATCTCCTTGTTGCGCAAGAGCAGATCGCCCAGCCAAAACATTGTTGTGGTGTGCAACTTTACGCCGATTCCGCGGGTCAACTATCGGTTGGGAGTTCCGGCGGGAGGCTACTGGCGCGAACTTCTGAACAGCGATGGCAAGGAGTATGCGGGCAGCGGCATGGGGAATGCCGGTGGTGTCATGGCTGAGGAAGAGCCAATCCACGGGCGGCCCTTCTCCTTGAATCTGACCTTGCCGCCATTAGGAGCGCTGTTCCTTAAGGCCGAATAGTCGGCAAATTCGCCGACGCCTCGGCATTGGCCACTCGGTCGTTTATCGAAAGAGTGTCGGGCGAACGTTCCGCTTTCAAGCGGCCAGCAGGAGTTCAAGGCGATCCAGGATGTGCCGCAATGGAACGCCTTTTCCCAAAGCAGCATCGACGAACGGGGCCATCTGTTCCAGGTCGGGATGCGATCCTGAAACCATAATCACAGGCAACGTCGGATGTCGCTGCTTTAGCCACGTGGCCAGCTCCAAACCGTTCATTCCCGGCATTTCGTAATCCAGAATGACGGCGTCAATCTCTTTTTCCTTGGACTCGAACACGTGAAGTGCGTGACGGCCATTGCTGGCGGCGATAACTTCGTAACCGTTCTGGCCGAGCAAGACTCCGTACAGTTCACGGATTCCCGCGTCATCGTCAACGCACATCACGGTAAGAGCTTTCATTGGGAGGACTGCGCCTTTCTTAATCTCGCCTAAGAGGGGTCTAGGTCGAGTTATTGCCAAACCGCAAAGCACGTTCGATGCCAAGCTTAGTCGTCTTCAAGAAACTCCTCGAAGGCGAACCTGGCTCTAAGACCGCTCTCACGAGTTGACCAACGAGCCAAGGGGTGAGTAGCACGAAAGGCGCATACTGGACACAGTCGCCGCCGGCGCTTTAGACTCACGATCTGGCCTCGAGGTACATCCAACAGGCTGTTCCAACTGTCCTTTTTAGAGGTTCACATTCCCTCTTCGAGGTAGGAGATGAAGTCCAGGGTGCTTTTCTATCGGCTGACGTTACTTGCGGTCCTAATCACTGGCCTGTCTTTGTTCCGCGCAACACCTGCGGCGGCGGAGTTCCCGAGTGCCGCAATTCCCACCTCGGTCAATGTCATCACCCTTTCGGTTAATCCCAATCGAGCGAAGGTGAAGCAAGAAGTGACAATGACGGCTACGGTTACGACAAACAACAAAGCGGCAAAGGGCGGCACCGTCAGCTTTTTCGATGGCAAGTTGGCCTTGGGCAGCGCGCAGGTCGTGGGCAAGAAGCCGGCAAAGGGATACACGACAGGTACGGCGACCATGACCTTGATTGTGGCGCCTGGTTCCCACGCGGTAACCGCAGTCTACGGAGGCACAGCGGCTTCACCGAAGATCGTGCGCTCTAAACCCGTGGCCTTGAAGGTAACGGGGAAGACAAGCAGCACCACTCTGCTCACGGCGAAAGCAAATGCCCAGCATCCCAAGAACTACGATTTCACAGCCAGCGTCGGCGGTTTCGGACTGGCGGCGCCAGAGAGCACGGTGGACTTCACCGATGTTACGGCCAGCACCGATCTGGGCACGGCGACGCTTGATCCAAAGACGGTTTCGCACAGCTTTGGCAAGGCGCAGGTAACCAATGCGTCGGGCGCGCCCGTGCAGTCCGTGGTCGCGGATTTCAACGGAGACGGTTATCCCGACGTCGCCACATCCAACGCAGTCTTCGGTCCCAGCACCATCGCTGTTTTCCTGGGCAAGGCAAATGGCGAATTCCAATCGCCAGTTTCTTATCCAACGGGATACTTCACCAGCGGAATCGTTTCTGGAGACTTCAATAATGACGGCATTCTCGATCTGCTGGCGATGAGCCAGGATGGCACCATTGCTCTCTTTCTCGGAAATGGCGACGGGACTTTTTGGAAGCCCCAGACCGATTCGATCGGCGGGTTGCCGGTTGCGATTGTCCTTGGGGATTTTAATCGTGATGGCATTCTGGACTTTGCCACCATCGACTACTTCGCGAATACAACTTCCATATCGCTCGGCAAAGGCGATGGAACGTTTGATTCGCCAGTACCCTATGCAGTCGGGAGCGGGCCCTACTATATGGCGACTGCCGATTTCAACCGGGATGGTTATCAGGACCTCGCGGTTGTCAATGACAATGACAATACGGTCAGCGTCCTGCTCGGCAACGGGGATGGGACTTTCCAGGCGGAGAAGACTTACAGCGTTGGCGGACAAGTCGAATTCGTCACCACCGGAGATCTGAACCGCGACGGCAACCAGGATATTGTTGTTGCCAATTATGCGGACGAAAACATTGGCGTTCTCCTCGGGAAAGGGGACGGCACGTTCAAGCCGCAGATTACTTACAAGGTCGGTGGGCCCGATTCTGGCCTCGCGATTGCGGACCTGAACGGCGATGGCATTCCTGACATCGCGGTGTCTTACTACCATCCTTCGCAACTTGGCGTGCTCCTGGGCAAAGGAGATGGCACCTTTGAAACGGTGCGCGAATACGACACCGCCCAGACGCAAGGCTACGAAGTGACCATAGCGGACTTGAACGGGGATGGAGCGCCAGACCTGATTAGCAGCGACCTGCACGCTTCCATCAGCGTGCTGCTCAACCTGACCGTAGCGAAGGCGAAATTGACCAATGTGGTCGTACCCGGAACGTCAAAAGACGTGGAGGAGATCGTTGCCAAATACAGCGGCGATTCCAGATACGCGGGCTCGAAATCAAAACCGATAAAGGTCAAGGGCTCGGGCGGAAAGGCAAATCCCTAGTCTTCCGCGTGCCGTGGCTGGGCTCACGCTCGTTCTCAGAGCGAACAGGTGTCATGGTCCGCGATCGTTCCACCAACGCCGAAAGCGGCGCTCGGCGAGATTTACTGCTGATCTGCCGCTTTGCAGCGTTTGGAAATGGTACGAACGTCGGTCTCCACGTTTGCCACCTGAAGAGGGACGCCGTCCACCCCGTGTGCGGTATCGCTCGGATTGCTACCTGCCTTCGCCGGATTTATACCCGTCTTGATTGTCCCGGAAAGTATCCTGCCTTTCACCTCGACTTCACGATGGAGTTCACGGTCGAGCTTGTTGCCAACTCCCTTCAGCACGTACACGAGACCCGTCTTGTACTCGACCACAATGTAGTTTCCCCGCTGGCCGTTGAGACACCCGCGAACGGTGCTTACGTTGGCCGCTGGCGTGCTATTACTCGCCGCAGGCGGCGTAGATGATTGTTGTGCGACGGCTCCCAGCACAATGAACGAAAATCCGGCAAAGGCAATCAGACTCTTGGTGCGATTCATAGAAATCCTCCTCGGAAGTTGTTTACAAGCGATATCGGAGCCACCGGCCAGTCATAGGCTGTGAAGCCTTGACTGGCTGCTTCCTTTTCAAACCTGCCACCTAGAAGGTGTAGATCAGGTCGAAATCCAGGCGGTTCAGGTACGGCTCCTGCTCTCCGGCCTTGCTGATGGTCGGAAGGCTGCTGTAGTTGTTAAACAGCGCAGCATTGTTTTCCAAATAGGTGTTCAGAACACGCCCATGCCACCAGGTAAAGCTGGCCAGGGTGTTCGCCCGCAACTTCCACAGGGCATAGAAGCGGTTCTGCAGAATGTTGGTGGGAGCTCGCTGATCACTTTCAACGAACGATGCGATGGCGGCGTCCTGTTCTTCGCGGTACCAGGCGTAACCAATCTGAATATCGTTCTTGTTCTTCACCTGGCCCACGCTGGCATCGAACCCGTACTCTTTGTTTTGACTGCCCAGGTTCCTGAGCACAGTGCCCTTTGTGCTCAGTGGATGATTCTCCGCATCGAGATTGTCGAGGAACTCCAGCAACACGTTGACTGGCAAGCGCCGGATTCCGGTCTGAATCTGGTTGGGGATGATGAAATCCGCGTAGTTGTAGCCCGAGTAAAAGTGGACCACCCCTTTGGAATCCACATAGGTGGCGTTCGTCATGCCGTTGGGCGCAAACACGCAGGGCGGGAAGGCCGGGAAGCTCGTGCCCTTGCCGCAACCTTGCCCTTCGCCGGGCACCGGGATGCCGGTAATCGGAGATGGAGCGGTGCCACCTGTGGGCGTGGGAGGCTGGTAACCGGTGGTGGTGGCTCCGACGGTGAATGCGCTGGCAGACAAAATCGCATCCGGACGATTCCACTTCAAGCTGAGAAAAGAAGGTGTAACCGTCCAAGGTCCGAATACCAGACGGCCAGCCAACTGCACGCCTAAGGTGTAGGAATCCTGGGAAGGAATCCCTGGCTTTCCGTTGGCTGAGTTGTACAACAGTTCGATGCCCTGGATGTTGATATTCTGCAGTGGTCCGGAAAAATCGAAGGAAGCTTTTTCGTCAAAGCCTTCCGGGTTCAGGTCGGGATCAAAGGTGACGGAGGTGCGTTGCCAAGGATAGGGGAACTTTCCGCCGGTGAGCGAGAGCCAGCGGTGGGCGATGGGATTGTAAATGATGAACCCACGGTCCAACGCGATGGTCTTCCGATCGAAATCGCTGCTGAGGGTTTCGTTGGTCGAGGTCGGATTGCCTATCGCACCTGTGGCCAAGGCGAATCCTGCAATGAAGTCTTGGTTGAGCTGTCCGTCCACTGCGAAGCGCACCCGGACACGCGCGAGGTTATCGTCAGGAATGCCCGGCTGGAAAAAGGATTCGCCACGGATTCGCACGTCCCCGCTGAACCGGAAACGTCCGACCAAAGCTTCCAGCGCGCTCAACTGTCTGTCGGCGTCCTGGGTCTTTGTATCCACGACGGCCAGGGCAGACTGGACCTGCGCCACATTACTGGAAGCCTGGGTCGCCAGGCTTTGCGCCTGAGTGGCCGATTGCTGCGCTTGCGCCGCAACGCTCTGGGCTTGGTCGACGCCAGTTGCAGTCTTTTGCGCAGCCGCATTGGCCTGTTCCGTGGCATCCAGCAGTTGTTGAACCTGTGATCTCAATTGATCGACTAGCTGGTTCTGCAGTTTGATTTGCTGCTGCTGAGCCGATACGGCATCTTTCAACTCCTCGACTTCCTTGGCCGTGACTGCGCTGCTGGCCGTCTTGGTCGGGGCCACGCGCTTTTTCGTCGGAGTGGAGGCCGGCGCGGCAGTTTGGGCGGATGCGGACTCGGTTAAAAGAATTATCATGATTATAATGATCGACATTATAGAGATAACGCACCACTTCTTCCCTGCTCTCATTGGTAGACGCTCCTGTTGTTTTCGACTCGTAAGAGTCGCGTGCTTTACACCACAGAGTTCACTACAGACCAGCTCGAAGGACAGTTAAGATGCCGCGAACTCCCATTTCCAATGCAGCCCGCGTTCGACCATTTCAAGCTATTCCAGCCCCTATTCATCCTTGCTGCGGCCCGGATTCCCGTGGACGACCATGGGTAGAACGCTGGATGGCTCACCCTTTTTCCTGCGCTTGCCGGATTTCGACGAACCCGCGCCCTTGCCACTCACGATGTCGGCCAGGGTAGTATGTTCCAGGATCTTGGCTGCGGCATCGCGCACCGCTAGGAATACCTGATAGAGAGCGCGATGTTCGTCGTCGCGACTGATCAGGGTGCGCAACTGGTCGGCATCTCCGAAGGGCGCCAGCGGACCGTCAATCAGCCGGATAATCTCGCTCAGACGGATTTCTGATGGCGGCCGTCTTAACTGATATCCACCCTTGGCGCCGCGCACGCTCTCGACCATGCGAGCGTTCTTGAGCTCCAAAAGAATCAGTTCCAGGAACTTTTCGGGCAGCGCCTCTTCGTAAGCAATGTCGCGGATGCGAATCGCGCCCTGGTTGTGGTGTCGAGATAACATCATCATGGCCTGCAGTGCGTACAAACCTTTTTGGGAGATTTTCATAGCGCTCCAAAGTATGCCACAAACCCTATAGTTGTAATAGAGTTTATTGACATCGGGGACATTAGCAAGTGGGATGCCAGGTCGACCACCACATGAGCGTTGCCATAAGTGGCTTTTTATTAACGTACTACAGGCATTTTATAAACACACGCCTGATCCTTGGGATGCAGGAGATTGCAGCTTGGTAGCAGATTTTCCGACCTGACGTTCGACGGAACAACCACGCATAATCGTTTTTCGCCAATCTTTTCAGCTACAGTTCAGCTTTCCGCAAGCGGAGCGAATTTGTGATCACGCTTACTGAGCTGAAGCTCATGGCCGTAGCGGCGAGGATCGGACTGAGCAGCCAACCAAAGAACGGATAGAGCGCACCCGCCGCAATCGGCACACCCAGCAAGTTGTAGATGAAGGCGAAAAACAGATTCTGGCGGATGTTGCGCATCGTGGCCTGGCTGAGCTTTCGGGCACGGACGATGCCCGCCAGATCGCCTTTCACCAAAGTTATCCCCGCGCTCTCGATGGCGACGTCCGTTCCCGTGCCCATCGCAATTCCAACGTCGGCTTGCGCCAGCGCCGGCGCGTCATTGACGCCGTCACCCGCCATGGCGACGGTGCGCCCCTGCTTTTGCAGGCGGCGCACCACCTCGGACTTCTTGTCCGGCAAAATTTCTGCCTCGAAATCGTCGATACCCAGCTTTGCGGCGACCGCTTCGGCGGTAACCCGACTGTCGCCTGTAAGCATAACGATCCGCAATCCAGCATCTTTGAGGTCGCGCAGTGCCTGCTCAGTGGTTGGTTTAATGGGATCGGCAATTCCAATCAGTCCGGCTGGCTGGCCATCCACCGCGACGAAGATGATGGTTTGACCATTGCGGCGAAGATTAACCGCATCGTGCTTGAGCGCATCGACGGATACGCCCCCTTGCTCAAGGAATTTTTCGTTCCCGGCGGACACAATTTTTCCATCCACCTTGCCGCTGATGCCAAGTCCAGTCCGCGATTGAAAATCTGTGGCCGCGGTCAAAGCTAGGTTGTTCTCCCTGGCGGCAGCAACAATCGCGGAACCAAGAGGATGCTCACTTCCCTGCTCCAAGCTGGCTGCCAGGCGAACGACTTCAGTTTCGCTCCCTCCGGAAACTGCGACCACGGATTCGACTGTCGGCTTGCCTTCAGTCAGCGTGCCAGTTTTGTCGAAGACCAAGGTGTTTACTTTCTCGAGAATCTCCAAGGCCTCGGCATTTTTAATGAGAACGCCAGCGTGGGCGCCGCGTCCTGTACCGACCATAATCGCCATGGGCGTGGCTAATCCCAGCGCACACGGACACGCAATAATGAGCACAGCCACGGCGTTGACCAATGCGTGCGCCAGGCGCGGTTCAGGGCCGAAGAAACTCCATACGATGAAGGTCAGCACGGCGATTCCAATTACCGCCGGGACGAACCACGCGGCCACGCGGTCAGCGAGTTTTTGAATGGGGGCTCGGCTGCGCTGGGCCTGACTGACCATTTGCACAATGCGCGCCAACAGAGTTTCGCTTCCCACGCGTTCGGCGCGCATGATGAACGAGCCCGTAGTGTTTACCGTGGCGCCAATCACACGGCTGCCTGACTCTTTCGCAACTGGCATGGACTCGCCCGTGATCATCGACTCGTCAACCGAACTTGCGCCTTCGACAACCACACCGTCGACAGGAATTTTTTCGCCTGGACGCACCCGCAAGCGGTCGCCGGGCTTTACCTGATCCAAAGGAATATCTTGTTCCGTGCCATCGCGAAGAATTCGCGCAGTCTTGGGGCTGAGATCAAGCAGGGCCCGAATCGCGGCCCCGGTGCGGCTGCGGGCCCGGAGCTCGAGCACTTGGCCTAGCAACACGAGCGTGACGATAGCAGCAGCGGCTTCGAAATAGACCGGCGGCGTGCCGTTCATATCTCGGAACGACGAAGGAAATAATCCGGGAAAGACTGTGGCAGTCACGCTGAAAAGGTAGGCCACCCCAGTGCCCATAGCGATCAGCGTAAACATATTGGTCGAGCGGTTCACGATGGAAGTCCAGCCGCGCTGAAAGAACGGCCATCCACCCCACAGGACAACTGGCGTGGCGAGGAGCAGTTCGATCCAAGGCAGCCAACCCTTAGGCAACGCACGCTCCATCGACATACCGGGGAACATGTCCGCCATCGCAACCGTCAGCAGCGGCACCGTGAGGGCCAGGCTGATCCAAAAGCGGCGCGTCATGTCGCGCAATTCTGGATTTTCTTCTTCGATCGCGGTGACGGTGCGAGGTTCGAGCGCCATGCCACAGATCGGGCAAAAGCCCGGACGAGGACGAACAATTTCCGGATGCATGGGGCACGTATACTCGACGCGCGTAGCTGGCAATGGAGTCTCACGCTCGAGCGCCATGCCGCAACTCGGGCACGGTCCGGGCTTGCTGGCGCGGACCTGCGGGCACATCGGGCAAACGTAGGCTGCCTGATCCGGGAGCGGCTGATTGGCAGACGGTTGACTCGCGGCTTGATTCGCCGACGAAGAAGCCGACGCGGCAGCACTCAGCGGAATTGCTGTTGCCCCCAGCGTGACCAGAGCCGACGAACTCACACCAGACGAAGAAGTTCGCGCAGACTGCGACAGATATTTTTTCGGATCGGCTTTGAACTTCTCCGCGCAGCCTGCGCAGCAAAAGGAATAAGACGTTCCGGCGTGTTCAACATGATGCTTCGCGGTTGCGGGATTTACAGTCATCCCGCATACCGGATCTTTCAGAACAGTTGCGGATTGGGACCGATCATCGGCCATGCTGCGGTTGCGTTGCGAGAACTCCGTGAACGCAAACATTAGGATACGACGTTTGTTAGATTCCCGTCACGCGCGGTCAGATTCGGGTAGTGGGTCAGTTTGATTGTCATCCTGAGCAAGCGTTCTTTGCGCGGCGAAGGATCTGGGCGAGCCGCGCCATGTGTTCGCGTTCTTTGCGACACAATAATCGCGCGTTTCGCTCGCTTCCTTATCAAACTGACCTGCTACCCAGATTTGTGGTGCTTCCATCGTAACCACCTCGCTTGTTGTATCTTTGAAAGGGACAAGGAGCGAACGAGAGCATGACCCAATTGGAAGTCGCCTACCGTTACGGTTCTGCGCCGGGAGAAGCCGAGATGCGTGCTCTGGACGGCGTGCGCGAAGTTTATGGCATTCGCCGCATGCGACTTGATCCTAAAGAGCGAATCGTACGTGTGGAGTTCGACGCATCGCGCCTGAAAGAGCCGGTGATTGCGCGGTTACTGCGACAGGCAGGAATGGATGTTCTGGAAAGGGTTGTCTTAGCGTAGTTTGTTGCGCCTTGGTTTCCGCCTTCCCGACTAGCAGTCTGGGGAGGGCTGCTGTCGGCCAGGTGAAACCGAGTTGAAGGGAAAATGCAAGGGGCGTCCAAGAAAACCTCTGGCCGAAGTTTATCTTCGAGGGCGCCCCGTTGCGCGCCACTTCGTCTGGCGATAATTGTAGCACCCGATTTGCCAATTACAAGCAGCTGAAATACAAGGCTGGTGGCTGAATACGACTGAGTAGGAATTGCCGGTGGCGAGAAAGATTTACGTTCGCCTCCGCACGAGCATGGATGTTGCCAGAAGCCTGTTGAAATCAGCAGAAAGAAAATATTTAGGGCGCACCTCAGGTGATCACTGTATGCCAAGGGGCAGCGAGGTTTACTCTCCGGGACTTCTGTGGAGGTAGCACGTTATGACTGAGCTCGACGCTCGAGTCGAGACATTATCGCGACAGGGAATGTCTCAAGAGTTAAGAGGGTACCCGCGAGCGACTTCGCCTTCATCAAGCCAGCACTTTCCGCTATAATCGAATCTCCGCTGGCGGTACCGTGACGCGCCCGTAGCTCAGCTGGATAGAGCATTTGGCTACGAACCAAAGGGTCGGGAGTTCGAATCTCTCCGGGCGCACCATCTACTTCCAGATCCTTCGCTGGCGCTCAGGATTTCGGCTGCAGGCTCCCGCTTCGCTCACGCCTGCAAGACGCCTCAAGTTCGAATCTCTCCGGGGGCACCATTTTTCCGAATGGGCCCAGGCGAAGAACGTCCGCTCAACATCCAGCCCCAAAAACAAAACGTCCCAGACTTTGCAGTCGTGGGACGAATCGCTCGAACAGGTTCCTCCCCCGAGAAACTGTTCACCATGAAGATAGCCCGGATGATCAGAAGATGGAAATGGCACGAACGGGCTATAGCGCCAACTGAGCGAGGAGCAGGCAGATTTTCGGGGGCCGCAGGGGAACGCCGCCCTACACGAACACAAAAATGCCCATAATTCTCGCGAACTACGGGCATCGTTATTTGCTACTAGACAGCTTGAACGTTCTCAGCTTGCCAGCCCTTGGGGCCTTTGGTGACGTCAAACTGCACGGCTTGACCTTCTTGCAGGCTGCGGAAGCCGCCCGCCTGAATCGCCGAGAAGTGCACGAATACGTCTTCGCCACTTTGACGGCTGATAAAGCCATAGCCCTTGGCGTCGTTAAACCACTTTACTGTTCCTGTTTCTGACATTGATGTTCCTTTTTCTGTGTTTAGATTGTGCTGAGAAGATTCGCTGCTAGTGAGAGGGGGTTACGCTGGTTGGCGTGCCGACTTTCAATTGCGTATGAGTCAAACTTAGCTGCAGCCATTATACATGGCAAAAGCTGGAATGCTGCAAAATACTGGGACCGTCTCGAAGCCGATTATGTGCGGGTGGTTGATGCACTACAAATGCCTGAACCACAAAGGGCACGAAGGTTCACAAAGGATGATTCACGCAATTCTCTTAGACGGAAGTCGTCAAACCCTGCTTTTCGATTCCGGCATCCCAATCACCACGGTGCGTCGGCGCGGCAGTTCTTCATCCGGGATCTCCGCCACGAATTGCAAGTTCAGCCCGAGACGCCTGCTTTCCTGATACGCCGCATCGTTAAAAAAGTAAACGATGTCTCCCCCAAATCGATCCTTTACGCGGCGGCGTTCCTCGAGATCAAAAGGACTGGCGGAATACACTTTCAGCTCGCGCGCATCACTCAAAACGGCTCCCAGCTGGCGCTGGAAGTCGAGCGCTCCCTGCCGTACTTGCGCCATCGTTAGAGCGACAACGTGGTAGGACATAAGTCGAGACCGAGCATGGCAGGAATATGCCGGGTCTGTCCAGGGAGATCCAGCTCACCTGCGGCGTGAACTCGTGCACGTGTGAAGCTAGCCGACTGCTGCTCGAAGGCACCGAAATGGTGCCTTCGTTAACTCGCTTTCTCCTCTTCGGCGCGCCTTCGGGCGGCGGCTTCTTGAGGGTCAGTGAGTATATCCACCCACTTCGCGTGAGGCGTGGGCTCAGCGTCGTAATTGTCGTGCCAGTTCCACCACTTGTATGGCGGGGTCTGAGGATAACCCTCGGGCGAGTCCTCCCAGGTCTCCTGACGTCCGAGCGGGGTGAGGTCGAGATAGCTCCAGGTGCTCCCCATCGCCTCGTCGCCGCGGTTGTTGATGAAGTATGTGCGGAACACCCTGTCGCCGTTGCGGAAAAACACGTTGTGGCCGTGCCATTGATCGACGCCGAAGTCCTTATCGAAACTGTCGATCATGGTGTACCAGGGCATCTCCCAGCCCATTCGCGCTTTCAAGCGCACGATGTCGGCCTGCGGCGCGCGTGAGGCGTACGCGAGAGTGGTGTCGCGGGCGTTCAGATGAGCCAAGTGGGAGACCTGATCAGCGCCCAGGGAGCAGCCACGGCAGGCGTGCTCGGGCCAGCCGAACACCCCGGGCTCGAAGAAGGCGCGATAGAGGATCAACTGCGGGCGGCCCTCGAACAAATCGAGCAGGCTTACTTTGCCCTTGGGTCCGTCGAACTCGTACTTCTTCTCCACCTCCATCCAAGGCATTCGCCGGCGTTCGGCGGCCAGCGCGTCGCGCGAGCGGGTCAGCTCCTTCTCCTTCACGAGCAACTGTTGCCGCGCCGCCTCCCACTCCTGCTGCGACACGATCGGGGGTGTTTTCATCGCGATGTTTCCTTTCCCACGTTCCTCGTTTCTCTCTTTGCTGGTTGCCATATCATTTCTCCTTTTCTCTCTTCTGAAACTGTGTTTTCCAAAAGGGACTGAGGCCAGTCGCGCCGAAGAATTTTCTGAACTTGCCGATGCGAGAATCCTCTCGTGGATCCGACTGCGACGACCCATTGC
Source organism: Terriglobales bacterium (assembly GCA_049585795.1). Lineage (GTDB taxonomy): Bacteria > Acidobacteriota > Terriglobia > Terriglobales > Acidobacteriaceae > JABDBE01. The sequence continues at coordinate 112,404 of JBAVAQ010000092.1, forward strand.
TGCTGTGTGCATGCCGGGCCGGCCCATAAAGCCCCTCCTCATTTCGAGTGCTGCTTTTTGTATTCGAGCTTCGGGTACCAGTCGGTGCCGCGACCTTCCGGCGTCAGATCCAGCATCTGCCAGAGAGGATCCGGATCTGGGGCACCCCGCGGGTCCTGGCCAGGGTCGGCCATCGCCGCGCTCATTTCGCCGCTGTAAGAGTGGTGGACAGTCCCGTCGCGCCGGCTGAATACGCTGAACCCGGGCACATCCTCGTCTTTGGGGTTGACGTAAGTGCGGGTGTAGTCGCTGGACATGTCGGAGACAAATGGAAGGTTATTGAACCCGCGCTGCTTTTTGTACCCAATCAGCCGCTCTATGGGCGATCGGGCCGTGACTGCAATGGCGCATCGCTCACGCAGGTTAATAGCAGCGCCGTTCCATGCGGACAAGAAGGATGTGCACATCGGGCACGGAGCTTCGCGCTTTGGGCCATACATCATGCTGTAAACCATCAATGTGTCTTTGTCGCCGAAGAGACTGGATAATTGAATCGGACCGGTCTCGCTGACGAACTCGAAATCGTACGGAATCTCGCCACCCGAAGGCAGGGCACGCCGCTGGGCCGCCACCCGTTCGAGGTGGCGGCGCAACTCGATTTCTTCCGCCAGCAGCGCATTGCGGGCAGTGCGATACTCCGCGCTCTCATTAGGAAAATGGACCGTATTGCTGGCGGCAAGTTGTGAGGCGGGTGAAAGCGTTCCCGCTCCGGCGATGCTTGCGATTTGTGCTGGGCACATATGTCTCTCCTTTGACCTTGAAATTTGTCTGCGTGAAATCTGACGCCGCTCATTCTTCGATGCACACCCGATCGCTCGATTTCTCAACCCGGCAAGAGAACGCCACACACCTTCGAATTTTCGATCGCGTCCGTCGACATTCACTTCTCTTTGTTATTCAGATCTTTGTTATTCAGATTCGGGGCGATTCCTCCTGTTGCCTGGTTCATGCGAGAAACTTTCACAGCCAACGCTGCCAGACCGCCTGTAGAAACCGCGCCGGCGACGACTACTCCCATGGTTGCCAAACAGAATGGACACATCGTGTACCTCCTCGGCAGCTAACTTGTCCGTCAAGCCGCCTCTATAGGGATGACGGGTAGAGCGAGGTTATTTCGACAAGGCCAATAAAAATATTTAACACCGCCTTTGCAGCAGGAACTGTCTCACTGCCGGGTCCTCGGCCAAGCCTATCGCTCGGTCAAAAGCAGCCGCCGCGTCAGGTATTTTCCCTAACCGTTGCAACAGGTGAGCGCGAACCGCCCAGTAAGGCTGATAGACGGAGACATCATCTGGGTTCATACCATCCAATGCTGCCAGCCCTGCTTCGGCTCCCTTCCCTTCGGCTAAGGCCGCGGCGTATCCAGTTCGCGTGCCCAGCGTCGGCGAAATCCGGATCAGCTGTTCATAGAACATCACGATCGCAGCCCACTCAGTCCGGCCGCAACGCGCCCGCTCAGCGTGTACCGACTGAATCGCAGCTTCGAGTTGAAAGCGGCCGGTACGACTGCGCTTCGACGCTTCCTTGAGATGCCGTTCTGCCTCCTCGATGAGTGGCCTCGACCACTGCTGCGAATCCTGCTCCGAGAGAGGAACAAAGCGACCATCCGGCCCTCGGCGCGCGGAACGCCTGGCTTCGCAGTGGAGCATCAGAGCCAGGAGACCGTGGACCTCTGCCTGCTGGGGCATTAACTGCAGAAGAACCCGGGCGAGCCAGATTGCTTCCTCAGCCAGATCCCGGCCGCGCTGGTCAACCCCGGCCATGTCATCCCAGCCAATTCCAAAAGCGGCGTAAATCGCTTCCAGCACCGCGTCTAGCCGCTCCGGCAATTCACGCTCTTGCGGGATTTCAAACCGAATACCACCATCGCGAATCTTCGTCTTGGCACGCACCAGGCGCTGCCCCATCGTAGTGGGCGAAATCAAGAACGCGTGGGCAATGCGCGCGGCATCGAGGCCGAGAACGGTCTGGAGCATGAGCGGCGTGTGCATCGCCGGATCGATTGCCGGATGGGCACAGACAAACAGCAGTTTCAACCTTTCATCTGGAAAATCTGTTGTTAAAGTCACGTTGGGCTCCTTGGACTCCTCCCTGAGGAGCAGCAGAGTAGGCTCGCTCGCTGCGGCTACTTGTTGATGACGCACGACATCGATGAATGAGCGGCGAGCGGCCGTCAGCAACCAGGCTTCCGGACTTTGCGGAATGCCATCTCGCGGCCAAGCCGTCAGTGCGGCGACCAGCGCGTTGCTGAGAGCGTCCTCCGCGCTGGCCACGTCGCGCGTGTGCGAAGAGAGATAAGCCACCAGACGACCGTAGGACTCACGGGCCACCCGCTCGATCGTCCGATGAGTGTCCTCCTGCCCACTACCGTTCATCCCGTGACCCGCAGCTTCATTTCTGGCGCCAGTGGCCGGACTTCGACGGCACCAGCCACGGCGGCTGGGCAACGCGCTGCCCATTCGAGCGCCGCGTCCAGCGACGGGAGTTCTAAGATGGTGAATCCTCCGAGTTGCTCCTTGGTGTCAGCAAAGGGGCCATCCTGCACGCGCCGCTTTCCTTCCTTCAGCCGCACCGTGGTCCCGGTCGCCGGCGGTTGCAGTGGATCTCCGCCGACGTAAACACCGGCCTCGACCAGGGATTTGTAATATGCGCGCCAGGCGCCGGTGTAGGGGTCGGTCCCGTCGCTGTTCCGCGCCCCAAAACTTTCCGGTGATTCGTAGATTAGCAGGGCGAATTGCATCACTGTTCTCCTTTTGGAATAGTTGTGAGCGCCTTTGCGCTTCTGAATGTATGACGGATGAGACGCGGCCCATTCGACAGACTTCAGGAAATCCCCAGCGGCCTGGGCGGAATCGCCCAAGCGGTTTTCCTAGGCTACATGCTTCGCCATCAGTTCGGCCAGAACGGTAGTGGTCAGTTTGATTGTCATCCTGAGCAAGCGTTCTTTGCGCGGCGAAGGATCTGGGCGAACCGCGCGATGGGTCGCGTTCTTTGCGACACATAATCGCGCGTTTGGCCCGCTTCCTTATCGAAACTGACCCACTACCGGCAGAACCGGTCACAAGACAATTCAGAGGACCATGCGGTATGCTCATCTTGCGGCGGGGCATCATCATGTAGAGTCAACGGACTGGACCCGTAGCTCAACTGGATAGAGCACTGCGCTTCGAACGCAGGGGTTGGGAGTTCAAGTCTCTCCGGGTCCACCATCTTTGGATGCTGAAACATCCTGGCACATGATCTGTCTGTAGAAACGTGGCTCCACTACGTCTCCCCCGAAATTCTCTTTCATCGGGCGAATGCTAGAGAAACTCTGATTAAGGTCTTTTCTGGCTTGACTGGGGAAGGGCACGGCTTCAGCCGTGCCGCCAGCGCCCGCTAAATATGCGGCTTTCAGCCGCTGAGGTTCGCTCCTTTTCAAGCTCGATCCCAGCCGCGTTGACTTGCTCAGACCCTCCCAGGGTGATCTCTCTTACAATGCTAGGGTGAAAACTTGGGACGCGGTCGTCGTTGGCGGCGGCATTATCGGACTGTCGCTTTCCATTGCCTTGCGCAAGCGGGGCTTGCGAGTTCTGGTGGTGGAGCGCGGCGAACCCGGCCGTGAAGCTTCTCACGCTGCGGCGGGCATGCTGGCCGACTCCCCCGTCGAAACTCCGATCGCGCTACAAACCCTGGCTACGGCCAGCGCGCGCATGTATCCCGAATTTGTTCATGAACTGCAAGACGAATCGGGGACAAAGGTTGATCTGCGGGATAACGGCACGCTGTTGTTTGCTCCAGAGGACGCCGAGCTTTGCGGACAAAACCCCCTGCCTTCGTCTCTCGCCGACCTCGAGCCCGCACTCGCCAAGATCGAAGGTCCAGTCGCCTATCTGAAAGAACGAAGCGTCGATCCGCGCACTCTGGTCGCGGCCGCGCTCAAGGAAGCCAAACATCGCGAAGTAGATATTTCTTCGGGAACCACCGCCCACGATCTGCTTCTCGCCGATGGCCGAGTCACCGGGATCCAGACGAATCGAACTCATTACAACGCGCCCTGTGTCGTGAATTGCGCGGGCGCGTGGGCTGGGAGTTTCTCTACCCATCGCTTCCCCACCCGCCCGGTCAAGGGACAAATGCTATCCGTCGTCTGCGCCCAGCATGAACTCGTGCGGCACGTAATTCGAACTCCCGAGGTGTATCTTGTGCCACGGAGCGATGGAAGAATCGTGATCGGCTCGACGCTGGAAGAAGCCGGCTTTGACAAGCGCACCGATGCGGACACGATTCACCGCCTGCATCAGGCAGCCACTCGCCGCGTTCCTGCGCTCGGAGAAGCTCGGATTCTGGAGGATTGGGCCGGGCTCAGGCCGGGAACACCGGATGATCTACCGATCCTCGGCGCAACCAGCACGCCAGGATATTTTGTGGCGACCGGGCATTTTCGCGATGGCATCCTGCTTGCGCCCGTAACAGCGCATGTCATAACGCAGGTAATCATAGGCGAAAAACCGGACTACGATATTTCCGCCTTTTCGCCATCGCGCTTCGATTCTTGGTAGCGCCGCCGTAAATCAGTGGCTCGAAGCCTTGAAGGGGCGCGGCTTGAGCCGCGCCATACATCGGTTTGAGGACTCACGGCACGGCTGAAGCCGTGCCCTTTCAAAGCTTCCGACGCCAAGGGTTTTATCACGAGCTGTGAAGCGCATCTGACATTCCAGCCTACTTACTTTGTTGATTCAGCCTATCCAGCGCCTTCCGCGCCTCTTCAAGTTTCGGGTCGAGTTTCAGCGCTTCTTTATAAATCGACTCGGCTTCCGTGGTGCGTCCTTCCTGCTGCAGCGCCTGACCCAGCCGGAAATAAGTTTCGCCGGAGGGCGATTCGGCCACATTTCGCATGGCGTCGGAGACGTCCGCTTTCGCCAACCCCTCTTTCGCATCCGAACGCTGGGGATCGATCTGCAACGCCGCTCGGTAACTGGCGCGCGCCTTGCCATACTCCCCGACTTCGCTGTATAGCCGACCCAGAGTTGCGTAGGCCGCAACCCTCATGCCGGTGTCTGAAACCAAAGGAATCGCTGTCTCATACTCGGCGATCGCATCCCGCGTGCGGTCGTTTACGGCAAGATCTCCGGCGAGGTTCAGATGAGCACCCCCATCGTGCGGCCTGAGTTGAACCGCCTTCTGGAAATGCGGCAAAGCCTCCTGGTAACGGTCCGACGCTAATAGGGCCGCGCCCAGGTTTTGCTCGCCCAGGAAATTATCTTTTGTGACCTTCACAGCGTGCGCCCAGAGATCGACAGCGCTCCGCCAATACCCGAGTTGATCGGAAGTAAAAAGCACGAAAACGGCCAGAACGAGCGCAGCCACCTTGGCTCGCGTGCGGAAGCTGAGTTGCTTGATGTCGGCCAGATCGGTAGTACCCCACACGACCATGACGAAAATTCCGATCAGCGGGATGTAGGCGTAGCGGTCGGCGATCGCCTGCTCGCCCACCTGAACGATGCCAATTACCGGGACTAGCGTGCCCAGAAACCACAACCATCCGGTGATGAGGTACGGACGTGCGCGACGCTGCCACCACACCAACGCGCTCACCGAAAGCAAGAACAACCCGGCCAGCCCCAGTTGCCACGCGGCGAGCGTGTCGCCTGGGTGCGGATAGAAAACCGCCAGCCATGCCGGCCAGAATGCTTTCCAAACATACAACGCGTAACCGTAGGTCGCGTTTTCCAAGCGCACGCCGAAGGGGAGGACCAGATGCATCGCCCCGCCAGACCGCTGCGCGAAAACCGTAACCGCGCTCGCGCCCGCAGACAGCGCCAGCAGCGGCAGCTTTTCCAAGATCAAACGCGAGAAAGGAGCCTGTGGCACGGGCAATGCCGTTTCAGGCGTCGACTGTCCCCATCCCTGAATTCGCTGTAACGGCCAGAAGTCGAGCAGCAACAGGACGCAAGGCAGTGTAACCACCATGGGCTTCGAAGCCAGCCCAAGGACGAACAGCGCAGTTACAACAAGGTAGCGCTTCAGGTCGGGCTTCAGCGCATACCACCCGTACGCACCCAGGGCGAGCAGAAAGAAAAACGTACTCAGAACATTCTTGCGTTCCGCGATCCACGCCACCGACTCGACATTGAAAGGATGGACCGCAAACAGCGCCGCCACCAGGAAGCTGCGTCCCGGAGCACGGGTCGCGTGCGCAAGCAACAGAAATAGCAGCACAACATTCAGCGTGTGGAACACCACGTTGGTAAGGTGATGCCCGTGAGGATTCAAATCGAACAGTGTGCAGTCCAGCGCGTGGGAAAACCATGTGACCGGGTGCCAGTTTGTGTCCGTCGACGTCAGCGCCCAGCGGACGGTTTGCCATGTCATGCCAGCTTGCACATGTGGGTTGTTGGTGACGTAATTGTCGTCGTCGTAGTTGAAAATGAAAGGATGCCCAACGGCGGGGCTATAAATAGAAAGCGTTACCACCGCCAGCAAAAGGCAAATGGCGAAATTGCGCTTCCGTGGCGATGCCCGCAGAGCGCTTTCAAACCTTTCTCGGGCGCTAGCCTCTCCGGGCGCGAAGCGTTCCGTGTCTTGCCGTTCGCCTCTCGACTTCGACTTAACCGACATGTTCAAGCCCGAAACAGCCGCGCTCTCGTCGACCCTTGAGCAGAGGGCATTGTACCCTGTGTGGAATTACTTTCGTGGGAGCGTGCCTCATCGAGTCCAGAGATGCTCGTTCATGCCACGCAGTCACGACTCCGAAGCCCGGCGCTTGTAGCCGGCACACTGCAGGACTGGCAGCCGAGGATACTTCGCGAAGCTCGGATCGGTGTCAGACAGTTTGCAGCGATAGAACGTCGAACCGCGCGCCGACTGAATCCGGTGCGAGTGCTCGCAGTCGAAACACAATCCAGCCCGCCGTTGTTCTTGAGTAGTTGTGCCTTCCGTCACATTGTTCAGGATAGCGCATCGCGGAACTCGGGCCGCGGCTTCAGGTATACTGATTCGTTTCATCAGTATTCCTACAAAGATCAATCGAAAGAAGGGACACGTCTATGGCTTCCCCGGCAGTGGATTACGCTCGTTCGAATCAGCAGCGATTCTTAAACGAACTCAAGGATTTGCTTCGCATCCCCAGCGTCAGCACGGCCCCCGAGCATACGTCCGACGTGCAGAAGGCCGCCGACGTGGTGGCCAACGAACTCCGCCGAATTGGCATGGAGAACGTGGAACTGATCCCCACCAAAGGCCATCCGCTGATTTATGCCGATTGGCTGCACGCCCACGGCAAGCCGACTGTCCTTTGTTATGCCCATTACGATGTACAACCACCCGATCCGCTTGATGAATGGATCAGCCCGCCCTTCGAGCCTACGGAACGCAACAACAACATTTACGCCCGGGGCGCGGTCGACGACAAAGGCCAACTTTGGATGGAAATCAAAGCCATCGAAGCATTGATGAAAGGTCACGACGGCAAATTGCCCTTGAATGTGAAGTTCATCATTGAAGGCGAAGAAGAAGTTGGCGGCGAGTCCATCGCAGAATATGTGCGCAAACAGAAAAGCAAGCTGAAGGCCGATTTCGCGCTAGTCTGCGACACCGAGCTGTTCGCTCCTGATCTTCCCACTCTATGCGTCGGGCTGCGCGGACTGGTGTACACGGAAATCGAGGCGTTTGGTGCGAAGAGCGATCTGCACTCCGGCATGTACGGCGGCGCGGCCCCCAACCCCTTTTTCGCGCTCATCGAAATCATCAGCAAGCTGAAAGACGCGAAAGGCAAAGTCCTGATTCCGGGCTTCTACAAAAACGTGAAAGCCCCGACCGCCGCCGAGTTGAAAGCGTGGAAGCGGCTGCCCTTCAACGAAGAGCACTATCGCAAAACCGAAGTCGGTTCCAAGGTGCTGACTGGCGAACCGGGCTACTCCGTGCTCTATCGCACCTGGGCGCGCCCCACGCTCGAAGTCCACGGCATGCCTGGCGGATTCACCGCTCCCGGCGCCAAAACCGTAATTCCGGCTAAAGCCGCCGCGAAAGTTTCCATGCGCCTGGTCCCGAACCAGGATCCCGACGACATCCTCAAGCGCTACACCGCGTTCGTGAAGAAGCTCACACCCAAAGGGATTGAAACCAAAATCAAAGTTTGGAGTAAAGGTCCGGCCTGCGTGGTGGGCACGGACAACAAATTTGTAAAAGCCTCCACCGAAGCCATGCACGATGTATTCAAGAAAGACACGGTCTTCATCCGTTCGGGCGGTTCGATTCCGATCGTCACCGACTTTCAGGATGTCCTGAAAATTCCCAGCGTGATGATGGGCTTCGGTTTGCCCGACGACAATCTGCATGCTCCCAACGAGAAGTTCCATATCCCGAACTTCTATCGCGGAATCGAATCGATCTGTTTGTTCTTCGAAAAGCTGGGGGAATAGTCGGTGAGAACTGTGTGGGGCGGGGTTTTCGACTCCGCCGCTTTCCGCCACGGCGTTCGAACTCACCACCAATCGTCAGGCAACCGGATTACCGACACGGTATTACTATCCCGGTTGGCGACGTAAGCCCTCTTGGTCAACGCATTGACGGCTACTCCCGTGGGAAACTTCCCTACCGTCACTCTCTTCTTAACGGCAAGGATTGCGCCGTCAATGAATACCGCCCGGTTGCTGGCCGTATCCGGGGCAACGGCTATAGTTGTGCCGGGGATGACCGCGACCTCATTCGGATAGTTAAGATCCTTGACCTTGCCCAGCAGCTCTCCGCTGGCGGTGTCGATGACGTAGAAGCCATTTTTCTCGTCAGTAGCGTATGCGCGCTGACGTGTCTCATCGACAGCAACTCCCTCCACCAACGACGCGCCCGGCAGATCGATGGTCTTCACTACCAGGTGGGTAACGTCATCAACTACGGAAATCTGTCCGCAGCCACAAAGGAAATCAGCTACGTAAACCTGCTTTGCATTGATGTCGACAGCCACGCTAAGTGGAAATGGAGGAAGTGTAACGGAGGCTCTGAGCCTGCGCTCTTTACCACCAACCACTTCCAGAAATCCAGGTTCGTCCTCGAGCGTTACATACACGCGGTTGGTCGATGGGTTGACTGCTACTTTGGCAGGAGACGACCCCAGTCGCAAGGCTGAGCTGGTTAGCGAAGCTCCATTGATGATCGACAGGGTTCCGCTGCTCAGGTTGGCCACGTAGATCGTATTGGTTCTGGGGTTGGCCGCAACCCCGTTTGGATTGTGGCCGACCCTTATCGTGCTCACCACGGTATCGGTCGTACCATCGATCACCGACACGGTATCGTCCGCCTGGTTGCTCACGTAAACGCGATTTGTATTCTGATCAACCGCGAGATATATCGGATGATTCCCAACCGCGATCGTGTCGATCACTTGTTGACCGAGGGCAGGCGTGAGGCAACAGAAAATCGGCAAAACAACCAGGCCGGACAATGTACGTCGCATAAGCAATCCCGGTGCCGACAATTTACTGAGGCAATCTAGGAACTAGTTTGATGCGCACCCCGCGGCGCATAGGTTGCCTGATTTTACCCCAGTTGACTGAAACTCTCATCCCGGAACTTGCGATCCTCGGCTCCCGCCCTGCGACCGGCCTGTACTAGCGTTTTAGGGCCGCTAGAAACAAACCGTTGCTTCATCTCGCTGCTTGCGCTAGTCTAATTTCGCTCTCGCGATTCTTCCCTTCCTTCTTCCTGGCCCACCCATCTCACACACCAGTGCTGCATTGTGTGTGCAAAATGACGTGGTTGTGCAAAAGGGTACCCTATATATGGTGTTTTCTTGCTTGACCCCGGTGCAATTTCGCCGTTACAGTAGCTCCAATCTGTGCCCGCCTGTCCAGCCGCAGGAAGGTTTTGTCGGAGCGAGCTGTGGAGGAATCTAACTGGTTAACCCGTTCCCCAAGGAGTAGCAGTTGCTCAAACTAAAAAAACTTCAGATTCTCGGTTTCAAATCTTTTTGCGATCGCACCGAACTCAAGTTTCACGGGGACGGCATCGCGGCCATCATCGGTCCCAACGGATGCGGCAAGTCCAACATCGCGGATGCGATCTCGTGGGTTCTAGGCGAGCAATCGGCCAAGACTCTGCGCGGTTCGCGCATGGAGGATGTCATCTTCGCCGGCACGCGCGATCGCAAGCCCACCGGCATGGCCGAAGTGGCGCTCACGCTGATCGATCCGGAAGTTTACGATGGCCCCGACGCCGACGAGCCCACCGAGATCCAAGTCCATAACGATTTGCCCACCGGCGCAGACGATTGGGATGAAGCCGAAGTGCGCGCCCGCGCCGCCGAGGAAGTCGAGCGGCTAACCGAAGAAGCGCAGCCGGGCGTATCCGATGGAGTCCAGGCCGCGCCGTCCGATGGAGTGACAGGCCTCTCGCCCGCCCCACCGGACGAAGAGGCCGCGACCCAAGCGGGACCGCAGGTTGTTCTCAAAATCCGCCGTCGCAAATTCCAGCAGCAGTTCCGCACCGGAGAAATCGCCGTCACTCGCCGCCTGTTTCGCTCCGGGGACAGCGAGTATCTGCTGAATGGCAAACTCTGCCGCCTGCGCGATATCCAGGAATTGTTCATGGGCACCGGGCTCGGCCCCGAATCTTACGCCCTTATCGAGCAAGGCCGCATCGGACAGATTTTAAGCAGCCGCCCTACCGATCGCCGCGCCATCCTCGAAGAAGCCGCCGGCATCACCAAATTCAAAACCAAGAAGCGCCTTGCCGAAGCACGCCTCGAAGATGCCAAGCAAAACCTATCGCGCGTGAACGATATTTTCGAGGAAGTCACTCGCCAGATGAATTCCCTGAAGCGGCAAGCTTCGAAGGCGGAGCGCTATGCCAAGCTGCGTGAAGAGATGCGCGCCAAGCTGCGCCTCGTGCTCGCCGGCAAGTTCGCGCAACTCGATCGCGAGAGCATCGAACTCGACGAGCAAATCAATTCCCTTTCAGAAGAAATACGCCACCGCACCGAGACGGTTCAGCAATTAGAAGCCGAGCACGCCGACCGCACCCAGCGTGGATACAGCATTGAGACCGAGATTCGCGAGAACCGCGAGCGTCTCAACCAGCTCAAACTGGAGAGCGAACGTACCCACGCGCAGCGGCGTCATAACGAGGAACGTTGCGCGGAGCTGGTTGTACGTTCGGCAGCGTCCGAGGCGGAATTGGCTCAGGCACAACATCGGCTCACCGCGCTGCAAGCGGAGCGTGACTCCAATCACCAGGTCTTGCAGTCGGCGGCGGCCGATGTCGCTGCGGCGCAGCTCGGGCTAGTCCAATGCCAGCAAGAGGCCACCGAGGCCGCAAATGCACTGTCCGCGTTGGAACATCAGCAGGAGGAATCCCGTGGCGTAATGATGGAAGTAGTCGCGTCCGCCTCCAATCTGCGAAATTCGCTCACTCAGGCGGAAGAACGTCTGGCAGCCGTGGGCCGCGAGGCGCAGCGTTTGCAAGTCGAAATAGCAACGGCGAACTCTCAAGTGGAAACCTTCGGCGGCCAGCGCGGACAATTTGCGCTGGAATTCGAGACCGTCTCCCAACGGGTCGCAGGTTTGACGGAAGAAATTTCCCAAGCACGTCAACTAATCGAATCAAAGCGTCGGGAAGAAACGGAAGCCAAGAATCGCCTGGACAGCCTGCGCGCGGAATATGCTTCCGCAATCGGAAAAAAGGGATCGCTCGAAGCTGTGATCGCTGAACATGGCTACTCGACCGAGTCCGTTCGCCGGCTTTTTCAATCCGGTGTGATGAACGGCGGCTTGGCGCCGGCCGGCGTGCTGGCCGATTTCCTCGAGGTCGAGCCCCGCTTCGAGGGCGTGGTTGAAGACTTTCTCCGCGACGAACTGAACTACGTCGTGGTGAAATCCTGGGACGCAGCCGACGAAGGCTTGCGTCTCCTCCGAACCGACGTCGACGGACGCGCAACATTTTTGGTCCACCCGGAAGACGCACAGGCCAAATTCTCTTTCGCAGTCGACGAAGCTGCTCGTGCGGTCACTCCCAGCCAGTCGATCGTTCCCCTGAAACATGCCATTCGTGTGCTGAACGGTTTCGGCCGATCCCTGGAAGTCATTCTGCCCAAACTGCGCGACGGCTATATCGTTCCCGAGCCGACCTTTGCTCGTGAGCTGGCGCTGTCGAATCCGGACGCGTTTTTCCTTTCGCAGTCCGGCGAGTGCTTCCATAACGTCACCGTGACTGGCGGCAAACAGCGCGCCGAAGGCCCGCTATCGATGAAACGCGAGCTTCGCGATGTAATGCGGCTGTTGAACGAGTTGGAATCGGCCCTGCGCCACGACGAACTCCGTGTCTTGACTTTGGGTCGCGAAATTAAAGAACTGACCTCGCGCCTTGACCGTCTCGAAACAGAAAAACGAGAAGCCGAAACCCAGGCGATGACTTCAGGTCACATGCTGCAGCAACTCGATTCCGAGATGGCCCGCCTCGGCGAGCGGCTGACCACCTGTCGTGGCGAGCTCCAGCGCTTGGCTTCTGAGCGTGCCGAACAAGAAACATTGATCGCTTCGGCGCAAACTGAATTGGCCGCTTTGCAGCAGCGACGCGGAGAATTAGAAGGCCTTGCGGCTAATGCAAATGAAGAATTGGTGAGGCTGCGCGAGCGGCGTGAATCGGCTGCGCAGAAGGCTGCGCAACATCTGGCCCGAGTGGCGACGTTGGAGGAACGGCATCGGTCGGCAACGGCTGTGCTCGAGAAAATTGATGCCCTGGTCGCGGACATGGCTGCGCGAGCCGATTCCCTGCAATCGCAGATTGAGTCTTCTGCGGTCGAAAGATTGCAACGCCAAGCCGAGAATCAGCAAATGATGGCCCAACTTGAAGAACTCGAAGCCGAGCGCAATACAACCGAAGCTCGCGATGGGCTGCTGCAATTCGAGTCTGATCAAGTGCGCGCTCGCCTGTCCGAAATTGAAGACACTCTGCGCGACGCCCGGCAATTATTGGACCAGGCTCGCGACCGGCGCGGCGAACTCTCAGCAGCGGCAGCCAAGCTGCAATCCGACGCGCAGTATATGGCCGAGACCTGCCTGAACGAATTGGGTATTCGGCGCCACGAATTGACCGCCGACACCACAATTGCAATCGCCAACGGCGAACCGCTAGCGATCGAAGATCAGGCCTACCGCGAAATGCGTACCCGGCTCGACGCCATGGGGCCAGTAAATATGATGGCTCTCGAGGAATACAAAGAAACTGCCGAGCGCCACACGTTCCTCGAAACGCAAAGAAAAGACCTGCTCGATTCCATTGCCAACACGCAAGCAACAATCAAGGAGATCGATACTTTCTCACGGCAGAAGTTTGAAGAAGCTTTCCACAAAATCAACGAGAACTTCCAGACCACGTTTCGCAAGCTGTTCGGCGGTGGCCACGCTCTCATGCGTTTGACTGATGAAGAGAACAGTGCGGAGAGTGGCATCGACGTAGTCGCTTCGCCTCCAGGCAAAAAGCTCCAGAACGTGTTGCTGCTTTCTGGTGGAGAGAAAGCTTTAACCGCATTAGCGCTGCTGGTCGGAATCTTCCAGTATCAACCCAGCCCGTTCTGCATTCTCGACGAGGTCGACGCACCCCTCGACGAAGCCAATATCGGCCGCTTCACCGAACTGGTGAGAGAGATGAGCATACGAACCCAGTTCGTGCTGATCACCCATAGCAAAAAGACGATGAGCATTGCACCCGTGCTCTACGGCGTCACCATGCAGGAGCCAGGTGTCTCCAAACTGGTTTCGGTGCGCTTCGGAGCAACTGCATGACGAGCGAATGCGAAGCCAAACGTGATCAGAACGATGCCGTCGTGAACCGGTGGCAGCTCAACGAGGTTATCAACGGCATACGGTGGCGGGAGACCCTTGGCTAGAGCCAACAAGATCCGAAGTTCCGAGCTGCTTTTCCGCACTAGCATTGTAGCCGAACGCCCCTCGGTACCGAGTTTCGCCTGTTCCCCCGATCAGCGTGAGAAAAACCGGATGCGTGTTCGATCCTCGCGCCCGTACTTGGCGAGAAACTGCAAGGAGCGGAGGAACAGCGGGAATCCTTGCCAGCTCAGATCCAGTGCCCGTGCCCTCGCGGACAAAATCGGGTTTACAAAGAATTACACGGTGCGACTTTCTTCTTCACGCAACTTCCGGGTAGAATCGTGCTTGATTACAAACAGTTAGACTTCACAATCCCATAGGTGCGAGGGAAAACACTGCAATACTACCTTTCGACCAAGGCACAACTCTGGAGGGAAGTTGGTAATTTCATACTAATGGCCAGCAAGCACGTGGGCATGCTCTGCAAGAGAGCCACAGTCTTTATCTTCATGGCTTTTTCGGTTGTCATGGCGGGATCTTGCCTTTCGGCGGGACAGATTGCTCCGCAATGGGAGATTTTTGGCGGCTATTCCTATGTGAGATTTGACTCGCCGCCCCTGGGTTATCCGGGTTGGTCCAATCTGAATGGATTCAATGGCGAGGTCACGTATAACATCACGCACAATATAAGTGTGACAGCAGATGGAAGCGGTGGCTATGGCTCCATGATCACCGCCTACAATTATATGATTGGTCCACAGTATTCGCTGCGCAAGGACAAATCCAAGTACTTCGCTCATGCATTTTTCGGCAAAGCGCAGAATACGGTCAATATCGAGACTTTAATCAAGACTGGATTTGAGAGCGTGGGGCGCGCCTTTGCCGTGGGAGGAGGGTACGATCGAGACCTGACTCCGCGGATCACGTTCCGTGTGATGGGCGATTACCTTCACACCAACACGTTTGGGACAACTCAATCCGATGTGCGGGTTTCGACCGGGTTAGTTTTCCACATCGGCCATTTTGGCCGACGGCCCAAACTTTGAAGCTGGAAATTCAAGATAGAGCGTTGCATTCCGAAACTGGAAACTTCCGAAACCATGTCGCTTAGATTTACAGGAACTTCGCCCCTTAGAAATGCTCAGTTTTTCCGAAGGGGCTCGACCATGCCGAGCAAGCGAGTATTTCTGATCCTCATTGCCATTGGGTTGGCGCCTGTGGTGGGATGCGGTTCCCCGTCGATTTTTTCCTCTTCGTCGTCTTCTCATACGGCTTACGTCACTCTGCCAAACTCAAATGCGGTGGCAGCCTTCCGCATCAAGACCAGCGGGAGCGTCGCGAACGACAACACTCAGGCACAATTCACTACCATCGTGGGATCGCCATTTCCCGCGGGGAGCTCGCCATCGTCGGTTCTGGTGCATCCGTCCAGCCAGTACGTTTATGTCGCCAATCGGAACGAGAACAATATTTCGCTGTTCACCATCAATAGTTCGATAGGCTCGCTGCAGGAAGTGCTACCGCGAACCACGACCGGATTGACGCCGATTTCCATGGTCATGGACAGTGGAGGAAATTATCTTTTCGTGGCCAATGAACTCTCCAGCAATATCTCGGTTTATGCCATCAATTCCAGCACCGGAGCGCTCAGCGCAATCGCAGGATCACCCTTTTCCACCTATAACAATCCATTTGCCCTGGCAATAACTCCTTCGGGAAAATTCCTTTACGTACTTAATCCCAATTTGACGTCGGTGATCGGGTACACCATTGCCTCCGGGGTTTTGCATCCGGTGGCCGGGTTGCCAGCGCAAGTGGGTAACGGACCGCGGGCCATTGCGGTTGATCCCGCGGAAAGCTTTGTCTACGTTGCCAACTCGGCTGACAATACGGTTTCGGTGCTTGGCATCAATTCGAGCACTGGGGCTTTAACGCTGCTGGGTGCGTTTGCCACTGGGACGACACCGACCTCCGTAGTTGCACTGGATCCTTATCTCTACGTCGCCAACCAAGGGTCGAGTAACGTCTCCGTATTCACGGTCACGCCCAATACCGGGGTGCTCACGCAGATTACCAGCTCCCCGTTCAGCGCCGGTACTGCTCCATTGTTCGCGGTACTGGACCCGGATAACCTGTTTCTGTACATCGGGAGTCAGAGCGCAAATACAATTACGGCTCTATCGATTGACACGAGTACGGGGGCTCTTACCGAGACGTCACAGGCAGCGACAACCGGGGTTTCACCTTCGTCCATGTCGGTCACGAAATGACAAAGACCTTCGTCCTAGACAGCTCACCCAGACTTCAAGCTGGGACGTGACTTCGGCCGGCGAGGACGCGCGCCTTCACTCGACAATCTATGGTCAACTTCGGGATTATCGGTTTCGGATTGCATGCGGTGAAGCGGGTGATGCCTGGTTTTGGGTTGGCGAAGAACTGCCGGGTTACTGCGCTGTCTCGGCGTGACCTGGGCAAGGCGAAAGAGTCTGCGCGCCAGCACGATATTCGATGACTATGCATTTGACACAGAGGTGCGCCAAAAGTGACAATTGAGAACCGTGACAGGGCAACTCCGAATCAATTGGCGGATGAGATTGTGAGGCTGTTGGGCGATGCTGATTCCAGCACCGCCCAGACAGCTCTAGGGATTACTCGGCTCCTGCTTTTGCATCGGGACGAAGCCGAGATTGAGTTTCACCGTCACTGCGTTACCGATTCAGACGGGTAGCGATGAGTTGAAGAGTTGAGTTTATGGTGCTGAGTTGGCTGGCGAGTCGGCTCAACTCTTGGGCCATCTGTGTAAGGGTTACAGCGATCTGCGCTTCTATTTGCGGTTGCATTGTTTTTCCTCCGTCTTGAAATCGGGGAAGGCGACCGTTATAGCACGCAAGTTCCCTGTCGGCAACCACACGTTCGTGCCGTGAGATCAAGGACGGCCAATAGATGGGCAATATAGCTAAAAGTGACAATATTTTACACTATTTAACTTTCGTAACCTTGCCGGTTTATAGGGAATCGGTGTATTCTGAATAGGCCGTACTAGTGCGTCTACACCCTATGGCAGAAAAGAAAAGGAAGTTACCCCTGCTGGGAGTGGAGTTCGATGTGTCCGAAGTCCCCATCGTAGACATGCACGAATACTTCAACGAATACAAGTTGGAGGATGGCACCGTTCTCAAGGTCAAAGGTGCTGTCATGTCTATTATGAGGGTTGATAATCAATATCTCCCCGACGGAAATCCCGTTTATTTTGCATTCCTCAGTCCGGTCACTAAAGTAGAAAGCTCCCCTTTGAAAGTACCGGTCCCTCCGTCGCCAGCGAAGGTGAATTAAAGTCATGTATGTACAGCAACTAGATTACACATTCGTGTCCACGCCGATCCAAGTGGAAGTGCAATCACAGCTATACCGCTTGTTCCGTGGCATATGTCCGCCAGGGCACCTCGCATTTCGCATTGCGCTGGATAGCATTTATTCCGATTACCGAAAATTCGAGTTTCGTGAACCTATTGAACTCCAACTCATTCAAGATGAGGGAGTGTGGTCTTGTGAAGCTTGCGGTGTTATATCAACTGGCGCTAATCCATCCGAAGCAGCTTTGTCATTTTGCGAAGATTTTGCTGTGATCTGGGATGAGATCGCTCAGGCACCGGACGGATCGTTGTCTGCCGCTGCTCGGAGCACAAAGCAGTGTATGCTGTCCAAGATTAAATCCGTAAGGTGAGGTTTCTCGTTTGCCTCAAAAGGCGCGGGATGTTAAAAAAGCATTAAAAGCAAAGGGCTTCGAAGAGTCGGATAAACGCGACCACTTCTATTACTTCTTTCATCACGGCCAACAGAAAACAAACATATTCACCAAAATAAGCCACAATTCGTCAGATATTTCCGACAATCTGTGCTCCCAGATGGCGAGACAGGTTAGGCTGAACAATCGTCAATTTAATGATTTGGTAGAATGTGATTTAACTCACGAAGGCTACATAGAAATTCTCATGCAGGCAAGAATTTTAACACCATTAGAAAAGCCCAGTAGCTAGCCGGAAACGATTTCGTTTCCGGCTCTGCTGGGGTCGTCGCATAGCTGGTTTAGTGCGCCCGACTTATAATCGGGTGAACGTGTTCTCACGTTCCGTCCGTTCGAATCGGATCGGCCCCGCCATTTTGTTAAGTGCTATTATGATCGCGATGAAGGTGGATAAACAGAAGTTCGACGCCATCCTAGGCAGACTGATAAAAGCCGAACCTCAAAAACGGTCTGAAACAAAACCCGACAAGAGGCACAGACCTAAGAGGGCCGCACGAAAGGCGTGAAGGCGGTTTCTTCTACCAGTTTAGCGTAGGGCAGCGCTTTGCCAGCGCACATCCGCCCAACGGTCTGCTCGAACAAGTCCGCATCTTCCCGGCGATTGAAACGATAGCCAAACTCATTCAGATAGCGTTGGAGATGCTTTATCGAAACCTGATGAAACGACCCTATCAGGCCACGCTTTAGCAGCGAAAATGCGGATTCCACGGTGTTCGTGTGAACATCGCCCTTCACGTACACCTTGCTCTTGTGTTGAATCCGACCGTGGCGCACGTTCTTAAACTGAGTCATGCGGAAGTTGTAGGCCGGATTCTCATCCGTCATGATGGCCTCAGCATCTTTCGAGACATGCTTTTCGACCACTTCATAGAGCGTGCCAGCCTTGTTGTCTTTGGTGTGTACCAAGCGCAGAGGGCCACCACGTTCGCGGATTCCGATCACAACATCTTTGTTCTTGAGCTTGCCCTTTTGTCCGCGCTGGCGTCCGCCGATATAGGTCTCATCCACTTCGACGACGCCTTCGAACTTTGGGCCTTCACCATCCACCATCGCTTCCCTGATGCGGTGCGCCAGATACCAGGCAGTGCGGTAGTTGCAGGCCAGATGCCGGGAGAGTTGCAGCGCAGACATGCTTTTCTTTGCGTCCACAAGCAACGCAATCGCCATAAACCATTTCGACAGGGGCAAGTGTGAATCGTGGAAGATCGTGCCATTGGTCGCGGAGAACTGCGAATTGCAGGACTTCTCAAGGCACTGGTAAATCTGGGCGCGTTTGTTGTCGGTCTTGCGCGTGACCTTGCGGGTAATCTTCGATACCTCCTTGGCTCCGCAGACCGTACAGCGCACGCCATCAGGCCAGCGGGAGGCCTCTAGGTAGGCTAGGCACTGCTCATCGGTTGCAAACGCTTTGGAAACCTCTATCAGTCTCATGAGAAAAGCATACGCTTTTCATTCTTCTGTGTCAAGTGCATAATCATCCGATATTCCCCTGGCCTTCGATTCGGCTGAGGAACTGTGCCGATCTCCCCAGGTTGATGCGGTATTCATTACCACGCCCAATGCCTGCCATTTAGACGACGTACGGGTCGCGGCTGCGTGCGGCAAACCGATCTTGTGCGAAAAGCCGATGGCGATGAGCGCGGATCAGTGCCGCGAAATGGTTGAAGCGGCCCGCAACGCTGGAGTTCTGTTGGGGGTGGCCCACGTGTTTCGTTTTGAAGAAAGTACAGCTTGGTTGCGCCAGCAATTGTCCGCTGGACAAATCGGCACACCAGTTTTTGCGCGCTCGGAATTTTCTTTCCCCGCATCCCATGGGCACGCGCGTACCTGGATTCACGATCCCGTAATCGCCGGCGGTGGGCCAGTCGCTGACGTTGGGGTTCACTGCATTGACACCCTGCGCTTTATTCTTCAAGATGAAATATTACGAGTCAGCGCTCGCGAGATTGCTGGCGACTCCGGCGAAGTGGAAGCGGGGGCGGCGCTTTTGCTCGAATTCTCTCGTGGAACTTTGGCCACGGTCACAGTTTCATTTCTCGCCGAATATCGCACGCCCCTTGAACTGGTGGGAGAAACCGGCGTGCTATGGGCTGACAATGCGTTGACCGTGGAGCATCCCATCGATCTCGAACTGCGTCGCGGCGGAACCGTTGTCGAAACTCATAGGGTCTCCAACCGGCTTGCCTACGCGCTCCAGGTGGACGCTTTTGCCGACGCTGTCGAAGGCAAAGCGGCGTTTCCGATTCCAGGCGAGGAGGGCTGGCGTAATCAGGAAGTCCTCGACGCTGCGTACCGCAGCATGAAGAGCGGGCAAACCGAAGAAGTTAGGAAATTAGGGTAATGTATTTGCAACTGCACGCGCTCCCTGCTGGCGGCGCGTACTTTGACGGGCAATCAGGCAATCTCTAGCGCTTCGAACCATCCGCGACCGTAGCCGGAGGGATTCCCTTGGCTTCTATGATCGCCCAATGCCACTCCTGGCCGTCCTCGAGATTCTCGTCCAGCTTTTCGCGAAAGACCGTGGTCGCGAACGGCGCTGCCGATCCTTTGAGATGCAGAAGCACGGTCACATCCGAACGCTTGTCGGCCGGGGCTTCAACCTCAGCAATCGCCGGTAACAGCTTTGCGGCTCCATAGTCGTCCGCACTCGTGTCGTCATGGCGCACAAGGGTCAGGCCCACCGTGATCTCCTTCACGTTCCACGAACTGGCGTTGTACATCGAAACTTCCAGCGTGTCGCCGTGAATGTTCGCTGGCCCATCCAACTTCGCGAGTTCACTCTCCGGGAGGTCTTGCGCTACATAAGGACTGGAGAGCAACGCCGTGTTGTTGGCGTTGAATGAAAGGCTACAGGTCCCGTCGGGCGAAGACATTTGGAAATGGGTCGCGCCCCCCTCAAATGTAAACACCGGTCTTGCGCCTAGGCGGAAATGTTCGACATCGTCAATCATCTGGGTCAGATTGTCGTTATCGATGACGGCGGGCGCTGCCGGTTCTTTGGGCGCTCTACTCTGGCGCAAAGCGCGCGCCAGATCGCCCAGCGAGATTTCGCCGTCCGACTGCGCAGCGGCGCGCAGTGGCAGCATCATTTCCAGCGAGACCAAGCCCAGAAAAACCAGACATACGCCGAAATAACACCGATGTCTCATCCGTATTCGCCAGAAAACCGAGGATCTCCCTAAGTCAAATTGTAGTCAGAAAAAGTCTGGGTAAGAGAACGGTGGGACGAACGTTGGTATTAGAACCTTTAGGGCAGCCCAAGAACAACACGCGCGCGCTTGCCTTAGCATCGGAGAGTGAAAATCACGGACGTGCGGGACGAAGTAGCCGCGCAACAGGGCGCGCCACACGCCCGTGAAGTTTACAGCAAGCCAGAGGAGCGGAAACGAGTGACCGGATCAGCTATCGGCATGGGTTCCCGCTTAAAGATCCAGCGAGCCACCGCAAACCCCAACGCCGCGTAGCACAGATGAACTAGTTTCATATCTCACCCCCAAAAGGTCCGTCACAGCACCTGAGGGGAGGCTCAATGAGGTCAAGTTAGCAAGCTCACACCAGTAGTGCAACGCCCAAACGGGCCATAGACGTAGCACGATAGTTTGGCAAGGTAACCCGCGAAGTAACTGGAAAACGTAACTCGTGCGACGGTCGCAACAACTTGCAACTGTAGGCCTACACCCACGTCGGATCGTCGGGCCTGATGTACACTGCATCCTTCTGCTGTTGCTCGGTAACACCGCGACGATGGAGGCTGCCCATGAGTTGGGCGAACAAGCTGGTCAAGCCTTACCGGATCGAGGACGGAAGCAAGTTCCGTTTGAAGGATTTCGATCCGGAAGATACCGGAAAAATACATTCCAAGAAACACGCCGAGAAACTTCTGGCCGACGGCATCGCCGCCATGACCGAATTGCAGGGCAAGCTCTACGCCCAGGACCTCTGGGGCGTGCTGCTGATCTTTCAGGCCATGGATGCGGCCGGCAAAGATGGCGTCATCAAGCACGTCATGTCAGGCGTAAATCCGCAGGGCTGCGAAGTGTATTCGTTCAAGACGCCGTCGTCGGAAGAGTTGAATCACGATTACCTGTGGCGGGCTTTGCGGAGGCTTCCGGAGCGCGGCCGTATCGGCATCTTCAACCGATCCTACTACGAGGAAGTGCTGGTGGTGCGTGTGCACCCGGAGGTGTTGAAGAATGAAAGAATTCCTCCGGCGCTGCTGACCAAGGACATCTGGAAGGATCGTTTTGAGGACATCAACTGCTTCGATCGTTATCTCGCGCGCAATGGAATCGTAGTGCGTAAATTTTTTCTCAATCTTTCGAAAAAGGAGCAGAAACGGCGCTTCCTGGACCGGTTGGATCGCCCGGAAAAAAACTGGAAGTTCTCCGAGGCCGACGTGCACGAGCGCGAGTACTGGGACGATTACATGAAGGCTTACGAAGACATGATTGTCCACACCTCGAGCCCACACGCACCGTGGTACGTTGTCCCGGCGGACAACAAATGGTTCGCTCACGCGGCGGTTGCAGCGGCCATTGTGGAGACGCTCGAGGCTTTGAAGCTCGCATACCCGAAAGTTGATGCCGCCAAGCGCAAGGAACTGAAAGCGGCGCGGCAGATGCTAGAGGATAAGAAGACGGCGAAGGCGTCTAAGTCATAAAACAATTCGTTCTCGAAAGGCTAGAAGCAGTAAACTATGTTTTCCCCGGGGTGATGAACTGAATGAATCTCTTCAAGCTGACGGTCGGTCGAACTGCGTGGATCGCTTGCCTGCTCTTGCTATGGTTTACGAGCACGAGCTTGGCGCAAACCAGAGACAAGGAACGCACTTCGACTGAAGTTCAGAGCAACGCGCAGAAAACTACCTCCACCGACTCTGACGACGAAGACCCGCAATTCAAAGGGATGAAATACCGGCTGGTCGGACCGTTTCGCGGCGGACGTTCGCTGACGGCATCGGGCGTGGCTGGCGATCCAAATACATATTATTTCGGTTCGACCGGCGGAGGAGTTTGGAAGTCCACCGACGGCGCGATGACTTGGACTTCGGTTTTCGACAAGGAGACTGTCCTCCTCGATTGGAAGCCTGGCGGTTGCGCCCTCGGATCCAAACGTCGTGTATGTCGGAACCGGCGAAGCATGCATCCGCGGCAACATCTCGCAGGGCGATGGGATTTACAAAACCGTCGATGGGGGAAAGACCTGGAAAAATGTCGGCTTGCGTGATTCGCGGGCCATTGGCAAAGTGATTGTCGATCCCAAGAATGCGGATGTTGTCTTCGTCGCAGCGCTGGGCCATCCTTTCGGCCCGAATACGGAGCGCGGCATCTTCCGCACGACCGACGGAGGCAAAACCTGGGAGAAAGTTTTGTACAAGGATGAGAACACGGGCGGAATCGATATTGCCTTCGATCCGCACAACTCTCACATTGTTTTCGCGTCGTTGTGGCAGGCGCGGCGTACGCCGTGGAGCCTCTCGAGCGGCGGTCCCGGAAGCGGGCTCTATCGCTCGAACGATGGCGGAACCACTTGGAAGCGGCTTGAAGAACACGGCTTGCCCAAGGGACCTTATGGTCGTATCGGCATCGCCGTGGCCGCAAATTCCGATCGTGTCTATGCGCTAATCGAAGCGCCCGAGGGCGGTCTCTATCGCTCCGACGATAGCGGCGAAACCTGGGAACTCTTGAACAATGACCGCGCCTTCTGGCAGCGCGCCTGGTACTTCATGCATATTATCGCGGACCCGCAGTCGGCGGATGTGGTTTATATCGCGAACGTGGACTTCTACAAATCGAGCGATGGCGGGCATACGTTCAACAAAGTGAAGGTGCCGCACGGGGACAATCACGGCATGTGGATCGACCCGAAGGACCCGAACCGCATGATCGTCTCCAACGACGGCGGGGTCACGCTCAGTCTGGATGGCGGCAAGAACTGGACGCGCCAGGATAATCAACCGACCGCGCAGTTTTATCACGTGGCCACCGATACGCGCACTCCTTATTATCTCTACGGCTCGCAACAGGACCTGGGTTCGGTCGCCATTGCCAGCCGGGGAGATAACGGGTCGATCGACCGCGCGGATTGGTACGAGGTCGGCGGTGGTGAAGCGGGTTACATTGCTCCTTATCCGCCAGATCCAAGTATTGTTTATGCGGGGGAGTATGAAGGTGTGATCACTCGCTTCGACAAGCACAACGGGCAGACAAAGAACATCTCGGTGCAGCCCGAGATCAGCGACGGCGGCGGGGCGGCGAAGCTGGAGCACCGTTTCCAGTGGACGGCCCCGATTGTGATCTCGCCGAACGATCCCAATACGCTCTACCACGCCGGCGAACGCCTGTTCAAAACCGCGGACAATGGAATGCATTGGGAAGCCATCAGTCCCGATCTCACCCGCAACGACAAAAGTAAACAACAAGCCTCGGGTGGTCCGATCGACAAGGATGATTCCGGTACGGAATATTACGACACCATCTTCGCCGTGGCGGAGTCGCCGCTGGTGAAGGGCTTGATCTGGGTGGGCACCGACGATGGGCTCGTCCACATCACGCGCGATGGGGGACAGAACTGGAGCAACATCACGCCCAAGGATTTGCAGGACTGGAGCCGCATCAGCCTGATTGATGCTTCGCCGCACGATGCTGGAACGGCTTATGTGGCCGTGGATCGGCATCAGTCGGATGATATGCATCCTTATATTCACAAGACCAATGATTACGGCAAAACCTGGGTCAAGATCGTCAAGGGGATTCCAGACAATACGTTTGCCCGCGCGGTGCGCGAGGATCCCAAAAAGCGCGGCTTGCTTTATGCGGGGACTGAGTCTGGTGTGTATGTGTCGTTCAATGATGGTGCGGACTGGCGGCCACTTCAACTTAATCTTCCTACGACGCCGGTTCACGATCTAATGGTAAAGAATAACGATCTGGTCGTGGCTACGCACGGACGTGCATTCTGGGTTCTCGACGATATTTCTCCGCTGCGGCAGTACAGCGATGACATTGCCAAACGGGATGTCCATCTCTACACTCCCGCAACTGCGACGCGATTCCAGAACCTGATCGAAGATGAGGACGCCCCCAAGCCAGTGCTGGTCGGAGACAATCCCCCAACCGGAGCGTTGATTTACTACTTCCTTAAAGACAAACCGAAGGCCGAAACCACGATCGAGATTCTCGACTCCAACGGCAGTGTGATTCGAAAATATTCCAGCAATAAAACGGAAGAACTGGACGAGCCGTTGACTCCGGAGGATAAGAAGCCGGAAAAACAGATCAAAGCTGAGACTGGGCTCAATCGTTTTGTCTGGGACCTGCGCTATACGGGAAGTTCGCGCGTGCCCGATTACTATCTCTGGGAATACAAGGACGGCGGTCGAGGTCCCTTGGCTGTGCCGGGCAAATACCAGGTCCGACTGACGGTTGATGGAAAAAGTCAGACTGCGGCATTCGAAGTCGCAATGGACCCGCGGGTGCAAGTGTCGCAGGCGGATTTGCAAAAACAGTTTGATCTGCTGATTCAGGTGCGGGACCAACTGAGCCAGGTTTACGACACGGTAAACCAGATTCAGGATGTGCGCGAACAAATCGACGGCCTCAGAAAGCGATTACCGGATAATGGCAGTGTCAAGAACACGCTTCTTGCCGCGGACGCGCTCGACAAGAATCTGCTGCTAGTGCGCGACGATCTGGCTCAGATGAAAATTAAATCCAATGAAGATTCGTTGGCTTACCCACAGAAAGTCGACAGCGAGCTCGCCGGCCTGGCGATTGCGGTGGGCGTGGGAACCGACTCTGCTCCGACCGAGGCCGAATATCGCGTGTTCGAGAAGCTAAAACAGCAGGCAGATATTTCGATTGCGCATTGGGCGGAAATTCAAAGAACCGAGCTCGCCGATTTTCAGAAAATGATGGCCGGGCAGAACATTCAGGCCATCGTCGTGCCAGCGGTTGAGAATGCCGGATCGGCCGGAGAGAGCCCAAGATGAGCTGGCTCGTTAATTACCCATGTTTCGCCCGAAACGTCGCGAAATTGCTTTCGGCCTTCGGTTTCGCCAGCCTGTGTTTACAAGTTGTATTTTGCCCGACACCAGCACAAGCCAAATACGCACCTTTCTCGATCAATCAGAGTTCGTCGCCATCGATCTGGTTGCCATCAACCGAGTCCGTGGCAGCCCGTCTTGCTGCACAAAACGCCCTCTTCAAGGAGCAGTTCGACGATGACATGAGGGCTTCTCCCGAGAGCGAGACGGCCAGGGGAGACTATCGAGATAACGCAAAGCTGGATGACTATTCGCTGGCCGCGAGCACGAAGCAGAACGCCGTCGATCGCGCCTATCTGGCCGAGCTAGCAGCCATTTCCACGGAGGGATTTCCCGAACAGGATCGCATCTCGCACGATCTTTTGCTTCACGTTTTGGATAATCGCATCGCGGACTACGAGTTGAAAGATTATGAGATGCCCATCTCGCAAATGCAGGGCATCCACAACAGCCTTGCCGATCTGCCGAATTCCGTGCCACTGGATACGGTGCAGCATTATGAGGATTACATTGCACGTCTTCACCAAATCCCTCGCGCCTTCGAGCAAACGATTGAAGTGCTACGGCAGGGAGAGAAAGACCGATTGATGCCGGTCCGGATTCTGATTGAGCAAATACCGGCGCAATGCCAAGGCACAATTGACGACAATCCGTTCCTGGCTCCGACGAAGAAGTTTCCCGCCTCCATTTCTGAAAAAGACCAGAAGCGCCTGACCGAAGAAATCGCACAAACCGCAAACTCGGAGGTACTGCCGGCTTATCGCCACTTCGCCGATTTCATCGCCAAGGACTACGCTCCCCATGGCCGCACTACGATTGGGTTGAACAGTTTGCCGGACGGCGCTCGACGCTACCAGCAAGCCATTCGAGAGCAAACCACTACGGATATGTCCCCGGCGGAAATTCACGCGCTCGGGCTTCGAGAGGTGGAACGAATCAATGGCTTGCTCACCAATCTTGCGGTCAAAGCCGGTTATAAAGATCTGAACAGTTTTCGCGCCGCGCTCAACAGCGATCCGAAATACGTACCAAAATCAGCGGATCAGATCGTCGACGATTTTCGCCGCTATGTCGGCCAAATGCAGCCGCGCCTGCCAGAGCTGTTCGGTGTATTTCCGAAAACTCCGCTGACGGTGGAAGCTGCGCCTGCCTCCCAGCCTAACAATCCAACGCATTATGTTTTTGGTACTCCGGATGGCAGCAGGCCGGCTCGCGTCGTGGTTGCGACTTCCAACTTTGCCCATCGCAAATTGCTCAGCGACGAGACGCAAGCCTACCACGAAGGCATTCCGGGCCATCACCTGCAAATATCCATCCAGCAGCGGCTCACCGGTCTGCCGGAGTTCCGCCGTCATGTCATCAACAATGCCTATGCGGAAGGCTGGGCGGTCTATGCCGAGGCTCTGGGCAAGGAGATCGGCTTTTTCCAGGATCCCGCTTCAGATTATGGACGGCTCAATCTGGAATTGATGCGGGCGGTCCGCCTGGTGGTCGACACCGGAATACATTCCGAAGGTTGGACCCGCGAGCAGGCCGTGGCGTACTTCCGCGAAAGCGGCGCCGGAGATGAGCCGACGATTCAGGCCGAAATTGATCGTTATATTGCATGGCCCGCGCAGGGCCTCAGCTATCAGATCGGCAAGCTCAAGATTCTCGATCTGCGCAGTCGCGCCAAGCAGCAGCTCGGTTCCCGCTTCGATATCCGCGCATTCCATGATGAAATCCTCAGCGGAGGAAGCCTGCCACTCGACATGTTGGAAGCCCGCCTGGACAACTGGATCGGAAGCCAGCTTCCAAAGCGCGCTACAAGATGAGGATCCGCGATAATTGGCTCGCCAGAAGTTAGGGCGTTCCGGCTCAGAGATTGGACACTTTAGAGTTCGAGCGTGCCTTGAAGATACAAGCGTGCCCTGCCGGCGATCTTCACGCGAGCGCCAGCGTTTGTGCACTGCACCGATCCCCCGCGGACACTGAGTCGTTGCGCGCGCAACCTCTGCTTACCCAGCCGCCCCGCCCAATAGGGAGTCAGTGTGCAGTGAATCGAGCCGGTTGCGGGGTCCTCATCGATGCCGACTGCCGGTGCAAAAAACCGACACACGTAATCGACGTCCCCCTCGCCGGCAGCGGTAACAATGGTTCCGCCGATCCCGATGTCGATTTTGCCCAGAGCGCCAAAATCGGGCGAGAGCGCTCGCACTTGCTCATCCCGATCTACCACCACGAGGTAATCGCGCGATTTCATTACTAACGCTGCTTTCAGGCCCAGGGCCGGCAAGAGATCGACTGGCGTCTCACAGGGTTGGGGTGGCCGGGCGGGAAAGTCCATGGCAAAGCTGTCCTGGTCCTGAGCAACGATCAATGTGCCGCTGCAGGTGTGGAAGCGAACCGGCCACCCGTTGTGCTTCCGCAGCGCAAGCACATAAGCGGATGCCAAGGTCGCGTGCCCGCATAAGTCGTCCTCGACCTCGGGGGTAAACCAGCGCAAGTCGAAATCACCATCCGCGCGAGGAACAACAAAAGCGGTTTCGCTGTGCCTGTTCTCAGCCGCGATTTTTTGCATGACGCAATCCGCGAGAAAGGTGGAAAGGATGCAGACGCCCGCCGGGTTTCCGGCAAAGAGCTCACCCGTGAATGCATCCACGTGGTAATACGGAATAGCCATGCGGCGCTCCTCCGAGGTACTGGACCGGCCGTTCGCTCGGCCGCTTTCGCCAACTGGAAATGTCACTATTTTATTCGACGCTCGATAGATAGTGACCGATTTGAGTGATCGGTCGCGCGCACTCGACGGCGATCGCGAATTGTTCGTGCTTCGCTTTCGGATCAACCCTAACGACTTTGCCTTCGCCCACGAATTGAATGGGGCGACCGAGCGCGGCGACTTCCACCGTCACGATGAAACTTACCGGAGTGTATTGCGGGATCATGGCAGAGGTTTCTACCAGCAGCCCGCAGATGCTGATATTCTTGCTGACCGCTGCGACCTCAAAGTCAGCATCGCGGACCTTAAGGCGAACCGGATATTGCAATTGGAAGCGCCTATATTTGCGCTCCTGCGGCGGGGAGGAACACACAATGTGGTTGAGTTTGCCCATAGCCTGAGGTTACTTCCGCGACCAGAACCCGATGCTAATCGTGGTTACCTCGGAGTCAAAAGAGCACGAACGACGCTGCCCGAGAGGCCCACTCCAGAGGCCTCTCGGTTCAATCCTCCCTGGAAATCTGAAGCACCACGCGCCACTTTTTGGCCTCATCCAGTTTGTCCTGTTGCCAGGGGCGGGGGTGAATTCAGACGGCTTTCGATTCGACCCCCGGCTGGTTCTGGCACGTCCTTCCGCGACCTACCCAATGAACGGTTCAAACCTCAGACTACCTTTTCGCCCCGGGTGGGTAGATCGGGGAGGGGCAACAGGGTTCTCTATGATGAGACTGCTTCCTGCTCGCTGGAACGCGCTTGTTGTACTTCTCGCTCTTGCGACGATGGTGGGTTGCCAAGGCCTCAGCAGCTCGAACAAGTCGTCCACGACCTCGACGAACAAAACCAAACCGGGACAGATCACGGTCACGCCCAGCAGCATTGGTTTCGGCATCGTAAAGGTCGGGAACAACCAAAGCCAGCCCGCGACTATGACCAACTCGGGCGGATCGAGCCTCACCGTGAGTAAGGTGACGGCAACCGGTGCAGGATTCAGCGTAGGCGGATTGACTTTGCCAATGACGCTCGCGTCTGGTCAGAGCCAAGGTTTTACAGTCATCTTCACGCCCGCGTCTGCAGGCACGATCACCGGGAACCTGGCGATCGCCAACACGGGCTCAACCCCCACGGTCAACGTCGCTCTCTCCGGCGGCTCACAAACTGCGGGAGCGGTCACGCCGAGTTCTTCGAGCCTGAAGTTCGGAAACATTCTCGTGGGCAGCCGGCAAACGCTCACTGAGACTTTGACTAATACCGGCGGCTCCAGCCTCACGGTCACACAGGTCACTCCCACCGGGACCGGCTTTGCGGTAAGCGGATTGACTTTGCCGTTGAGTCTGCCCGCAGGTGAAGGGCAAGCTTTCAGCGTCACGTTTGCGCCGCAGTCCGCGGGCACGGTGAGCGGAAACTTGGCTATCGCGAATACGGGCGCTACTGCTGCCGTCAACATCCCTCTCTCCGGAGACGGAGAAACAGCCGGTGCGCTCACTACGAATCCCGCCAGCCTTAACTTTGGCAGTGTTCAGGTGGGCAGTAACCAATCGCTCTCCGAGACTCTGACCAACTCTGGTGGATCCAGCGTTACGATCACGCAGGTAAGCCCCACCGGGACAGGGTTCAGCGTCAGCGGGTTGAGTCTGCCGCTGACCCTTGCGTCCGGTCAGAGCCAGGGTTTCAGTGTTACTTTTACGCCATCTTCTTCCGGCAGCAGCAGCGGAAATCTGTCGATCATCAGCAACGCCTCGAATTCGACTCTAAACGTCCCGCTATCCGGAAACGGATTGGCGGCGGGCTCGCTTGTCCCGAGCCCTTCGAGTCTAAGCTTCGGCAGCGTTCAGCTGGGCGACAACCAGCAACTCTCGGAAACTCTGACCAACTCTGGCGGAGTGAACGTTAACATTTCGCAAGCTTCGGCCACCGGGACCGGATTCACCATGAGTGGGTTGAACCCGCCATTGGTCCTCACGCCCGGACAACATTATACTTTCACAGTCACGTTTACGCCGCCCTCCTCCGGGACCGACAGTGGAAGTGTTTCGATTGTCTCGAATGCGTCGAACCCAAACTTATCCGTACCCCTCAGCGGTACGGGAACGCCTGTGCCTCAGGGACAGTTGGCGGTCGCTCCGACCAGCATGAACTTCGGCAACGTGGTCGTGGGAACCAACTCGCAGCTGACCGGGACGCTTACCGCCAGCGGTCAGAGTGTCACCGTGAGTTCGGATACTTTGAACGGGTCAGCTTTTGCTGTGAGCGGGATTTCATTCCCGGTCACGATTCCGGCGGGCCAGCAGGTGCAGTTTACAGTAACGTTCACGCCGGCGGGAACTGGCGTTGCGTCTGGCGGTGTGTCATTCGCCAGCAACGCTTCGAACTCTCCCACCGCCGAAACCTTTACCGGCACCGGCACGCCTCCTCCGCAACATTCCGTCAATCTTTCCTGGACTGCGAGTAATTCGCAGAACATCAGCGGGTACAACATTTATCGTGGGATCAAGTCAGGTGGGCCCTATTCGAAAATCAATTCGGTGTTGAACGCCAGCACCCTTTACACAGACTCCACGGTCGCCGACGGACAGACTTATTACTACGTAACTACTGCGGTCAATTCGAGCAATGAAGAAAGCGGCTACTCCAATCAGGCAACAGCCGTGATCCCTCCCCCATAATTTTTGCTGGCATAAAGCCAAGGCTTCTCCGGAATGGGCTGAGAAAAGGCGGTCACACCACCCATTCCGGTGGAGGCACAAGGACCGTGCTGCCCCCCCGCGAAGGATTTCCCTTGCAGAACTTAATGTGTTTCTTTAAGCTTATGTGGATTTTAACAAGAAAGGAAAAGTGTTCAACGGTCTCGTAATGTGTCCGGCCGGATGTACTAACGAGACCTTCCCTTATTAGCATTAATCGCTACTCTTCCAAAATCGCGCTATGAGTTTCCCCCGGGTTATGTCTCGATTGCAGCTTTCCACAGCCGTGATCGCGATCCTTCTGGTATCGACACTCTTCGCGCAGGTCAATGACAAAGCGAGGGCCAATGCGCCTGCGTTTAGTCTAAGAACGGAAGGCTTAGTAGCTACGCCGACGAAGCTTGGTTTCGGAAGCGTCACGGTCGGCCGGCGAAAGTTCCAAACTGTCACTATCACCAACTGGGGCAGCGCAGACATCAGGTTGGTGCAGGTCATCACACGCGGAGGCAACTTCGACGTGGTTGGACTGGAGTTACCACTGACGCTCGCAAGGGGAGAGCGCTTCACCTTCAAGGGCGTCTTTGCGCCGCGATCCAAAGGCTCCAGCAGCGGGACTCTTTCCTTGGTTTCCGATGCGTCAGGCACCTCAAATCCTACCCTCAGGCTGGAACTGACGGGTATGGGGACGAATGATCAGCAGCTCATCGTTGACCCGGCGACCATGAACTTTGGGGTCGTGCAGATCGGATCCACCGCAATCCAAATGGGAACTCTGACCGCCCCTGAGGCCCCGGTAACCATTTCTTCCGCTTTTACCAATAGCACAGCATTCACCTTGAGCGGACTGTCTTTCCCGTTGACGATTCCCCCAGGCGCAAGCCAGGGATTTACCGTAACATTTACGCCTCAAACCGGCGGTATGGTATCCGCAGCACTCTCCTTTGTCGATGAGAACGGAATTCCCCTCGCGTCGGAATCTCTGAATGGCACCGCCGTCAGTTCACAGAGTCATAGCGTCGAACTTTCCTGGAATGCCAGCACCTCTCAAAATGTCATCGGTTACAACGTTTATCGCGGGAATCAATCAGGCGGACCCTACAGGAAGATCAATTCTCTTCTGGATCCAAACACCGGATATACCGACACTTCCGTAACAGACGGGGGCACCTATTATTACGTGACCACGGCGGTCAATTCAGACAAGCAAGAGAGCGCTTATTCCAATCAGGCGCAAGCTACGATTCCCTGATTCCTCCTCGCGTCGTAGTCGGTGAGCTTCAGATTCCCAAGCTGAAGTCGTGTCTCAAAAGCATTTTGTTCTGCAAGACTTTGCACACATTTTCACGACCTCCACTACCTTCAGGCTGCATAAATCACTGCATGCATGACAGTAAACAGCAACTAGAGCCGATTTCCCATAGGCTGCCGAATTGCTCCGGCTGGGCGGGCGAGCCGAGCGGGAAAGATGACAGATCCCCCATCCACGCGTAAAAGCTTCTTGTCTGCGGTTTTTCTGTGGACGAAAGGCCTGATTCTTTTGGCTCTGGTCTCTGCGCCAGCTTTCGCCCAAAGTCTTTCGTTAGCGACCCTTAATAATGGCCCACTCAATTCAGGCACGGCCAATTCCATTCCATCGAACTCCACACCCGGCAATGCCGGGGCGACGACGGCGGCGGCGGTCGTAGGCGCTTCTCTGCCGGAAGCGGTGCCGGAGCATAAGTTTTGGGATGGCGAGAATCGGGTTCTTTTCGTGACAGTTGCGGGTCTCAGCGCGGCTGATTTCGCCCTCACTCGGTCCATCCTGCAAAATGGCGGAAAAGAGCTAAACCCCGTAACCCGCCTTCTGAGTGGCAGCACAGCGGGACTTGCCGTCAATTTCGCTGGCGAAACTGCGGGAGTCGTCGGACTCAGCTACCTTTTTCATAAAACCGGGCACCATAAACTGGAGCGGCTTACCTCCCTGCTCGACATTGGGGCCTCGTCGTTCGCTGTGGTCTACGACCTGAACCATCGTTGAGGTCTTAGCAAAGCCAAGCTGGAAGCCGCTAGCAGGGGGGTTCCCCACCTTTCCATTTACCTTTGTAATTCGATCTTTCCGTGATAAGATTTCCCGGCTTTCGAGCTGTGGCGGCATGGGGCGCGCTCCTTAACGAAGACTCCCGAGGAGAAGCTCGTATGACCCGAAAGTATTTGATTCTAGCCGTTCTTCTGTGCGTTTCGGCCAGCATTGTCGCGCGCGCTGCGACCAGCGATGAGATTATCCCCGCCGGGACGCTTCTGCAATGCACTCTCGATGAACCCAACTTCTCGTCCAAGACTGCGCAGGTCGGCGATCCCGTTCTGTGCTATCTGGGGCATGTTACCGCCTTCGGGCGTTCGGTCTTTCCTCGCGGCGCTGAGTTGGGCGGACACCTCCAGGATTATCAGAATCCCGGACACTTTGTCGGCAAGGGCTGGATTGAAGTGGATTTTGATCGCATCATCCTGCCCAGCGCGCAGGTCTTCCCGCTTACGGCAAAGGTGATTTCAGCGCCCCATCTGAAGGTTGACAACGAAGGAAAAGTCCACAGTAAGGGTCACCCCAAGAGGGATGCCGCGCTCTGGGCGATTCCGGTCTTCTGGCCAGTCAAGTTGATCACTTTGCCGAACCGCGGGCCGTACCCAACCTTCAAGGGCGAAGCCCGGCTGACTTTGCGACTGATGGAAGACATCGAGGTTCCGGTAGCTGTTCGGGCATCCGTTCCGATGCCCCCATGGGCCACCCCCAGCAGCTATAACTATTCGCCGTCTACGCTCTACATACCGGCGTCCACAGCTCCGCGCCAGCAGACTGCGACCTTGCAGCCTGCGAATTTTGTGCAGCGCACTGCGGAGGTTCAACCCCGAGAGCAGCCCACAACGATCATCGTTCTGAAAGGCGGTGCGGCATGGATCGCTCGTGACTATTGGGTTGAGGCGGGGCAGCTCCATTGTGTGAGCCTGAATGGAGAGGAGAAACTGGTCGCGCTCGAGGCTATGGATCTTTACCAGACCGTAGGCGTAAACCGCGAGCGGCACGTCGAGTTCGTATTGCGCTCGAAAGATGTCGTCGAACAATAAACAGCCACGGCAAGCCACAACTTGGCGTTGAAATCAGGAGTCCGCATCGGCGGCGCCGCAGTAGCGCTGCCATGCGGACTTTCTTTGTCTTCCATATTCCAGTCCTTCGACTTCGAAAATAAAATTCTACGAACCAGCGTTTGCGCATAGCCGCCGTGGTCTAGAATTTGTCTTAGGAACGGAGCCGAACGGTGGGGAGCGATATAAGATAGTCTCATGGGCAATTCGTTTGGGGACGAGATCCGCTCGACTCAAGTTCCTGGGAGGTTTCCATGCGCAAAATCGCAATCGTCATCGGAATCGTGGTGCTCGTCATCGTTCTTGCCGTGGGCGTGGTCTTAGCCACATTCAATCCTAACGACTACCGGGGAACGATCCAAACCAAGCTCCAGCAGCAGTTGAATCGAAACGTCAGTCTCGGCAACATGAGTTTAGGATTGTTCCCGCTTCGTTTTCGCGTCGCCAATCTTTCGATCGCCGACGATCCGAAGTTCGGCAATCGTCCTTTCATCCAGGCCCAGGAGTTGAGCGTGTCCGTCAAGCTGCTTCCCCTGCTCAGCAAGTCCGTGCAGGTTGATTCGCTGGCCCTGGAACGTCCCAGCGTGGAGTTGATAAAGAACGCGCAGGGCGTGTGGAATTTCGCCTCGCTGGGTCAAAAGACGCCCACGGCAGCGCCTGCCGCGCCTGCCGCACCCGCCGCTCCAGCGGCGGCGTCCCGACCGTCCGCGCCGCCGACCTCACCTGCACCGTCCGGCGGGCAGCAATTCTCGCTGGGCGAACTGGGAATCAATGATGGATTGGTCGCGATCACCGATCTGCAGGGTCGTAAACCCCGAACCGTTTACAATCACATCAACCTCAAGCTTACAGACTTCGCTCCCGACACTCCGTTTAACCTTGACGCGTCGGTTCATTTGCCCGGATCTGGGAGCCAGGAAGTGGAACTGCAGGGCAAGGGTGGTCCACTCTCTCACGCGAATCCCGCCGACACACCCTTCAAGGGAACTCTGGAGTTAAAGGGAGTCCAAATCGGAGAACTGCAAAAATTCCTCCAGAGTCCAGCGCTGGTCAACACCGATGGCGTCCTCTCTGGGCACACGGATATCGCCAGTGCCAGCGGAAAACTCTCGGCGAATGGGCAAATGATTCTCGCCAATCCCAAGTTGCATGGCATTGACGTGGGCTATCCGATCAATGTCGACTACGACATTAGCGACGACCTGGTAAATGATTTACTACAGATCAATAAGGGTGCGATCAAGTTGGGTCCGACACCGGTATCGGTTATGGGAACCATGAACTCCAAGGCCACGCCGGCACAAATTAACATGGACCTGAAGGCCAGCAATGTTTCCATCGCGGAAATCGCCCGTCTGGCGGCGGCTGCCGGTGTAGCGTTCGCGCCCGGCACGACCGTGAATGGACAGATCAATGCAGACATCAAAGCACAGGGATCGTCGGATAAGCCCGCACTGAATGGGACTCTGGTGGGCAGCAACCTGCAGATTTCAGGAAAAGAGATCGCCAAGCCCGTCCAGGTCAAGGCAGTGAACATTACCATGACGCCGGCTGAAATCCATTCCGACAACTTCAACGTAACCTCGGGTGCAACCACGGCCGCCGTGCAATTTTCCATGAAGCAATACACTTCCAATTCTCCGCAGGTGGACGCGACGGTGCGGGCTCCGCAGGCAGCGCTTCCCGATCTCCTTTCGATGGCCAAGGCCTATGGAGTGACCTCGCTCGACAAGGTGAGCGGCTCGGGAAATCTCGCCCTCGATATGCATGCCGCGGGCCCGTTGCAATCCATTACCTCGGACCAGATCGTGAAAGTGTTGAATGGCACGATCAATGTCAACTTCAATAATGTGCACTACGCCGGGGTCGACATTTCCCACCAGCTTCTCTCGATGATCGGTTCCTCCAAGGCGGGCAAAGACCAGGGTTATACCAACGTTCAAAAAATGACGGGAAATATCCTGGTGAAGAACGGAATTGCTCAAACCAACAATCTGCAAGCCACTCTCGACATCGGCAATGTGGGCGTGACCGGCACCGCCAACCTGGCCAGCCAGGCGCTCAATATGCAACTCACGGCAGTGCTCTCAAAAGCCTTTACCCAGCAGGCGGGGGGCACATCTGTCGGCGGCTACATGAGTACTGCGCTGGCAAACAATCAGGGAGAACTCGTGATACCAGCGATTGTCACCGGAACTTTTCAAAATCCGAAGATTGTGCCTGATGTCCAGAAAATGGCGCAGATGAAGTTGAAGGGCTTGATGCCCACGGCCGATAATCCGCTGGGCGCCGCTTCTTCGATCCTCGGAGGATTAACCGGCCAGAAAGGCCAGCAACCCGCCGCAGGACAACAGCAAAATCAGGTGAACCAGATCATGGGCTTATTTGGAAAGAAGAAGCAATAGTCTCGAGCACCCCGGCGGGTTTGGTTTTGCTGCGGCGGCGCTCAATATTGCGGCAGGCCTCCCGACCGCAGGCGTACGTGCATCTTGATCGTGCCGATAATTTGCCCGTCAGCCCGGGCATGGCACAGGATCTCGCTCGTCTTGTTTTCAGCATTCTTGGGCGAGTCTAGCGTCACCAGCACGGGCAACTGATCTCCGGCGCGAACCGTGTAAGTTCCAGCTCCACTTTGAGTGGCCCACCCTTCGGGGGAAGTTACCGATAGAGTTATTTCTTTCGATGTCGCAGTAGCGTTGCGAAGAAGCAACGGCATTTGTAAGCTTGCGCCTCCAGCTATCGCGATTTCAGGAACGGCGGTCTGCGGCAAATGTTCCAACCCGTGCACGCGCCGGAAAATCCCGTAGAAGCCCCAGGGTCCAGCGAGTTCCACCGAAAACCCCGCCTGCGATCTTTCCATTTCTTCCGTGGGACGGACAAACCCAATCGGCTCCGTGGTCACGCCCTCGAAAACATCGCCCGTGATGCTCCCTCCAACATTTGATTTGCCGAAGGTCAACTGCACGGAATCCGTCCAACCATCCTTCGCGATCTCCTGGTCATTCTTTTTCTCCAGGCCTTCGATATACGAGCGGTATTGGCTGAGATGAAATTCGAATTCCTCCACCGCAATGCGCCAATAGGGCAGCTTGCGCACGGATGAAATTCCAGTGACCGGGTAGTCCGGCCCGCTGTTCTTGAATTGGTCTTGTTCTTGTGCGTCGGAGAAGTAGTAAATCTTCTTGGGTTGCCAGGGTCGCAATCCTTCGAGCAGGGTTTCGTTGACGTGCACCGGAGCCGCTAGCTGTGCGGGAAATACCGATGGGTCGCCTGCCATATCAAACGCTTCCGTCGCCAGCACGCCAGAAGCCTGATGGTCTCCGTGATTCTCGCCAATGAAGAATCCCGGCAGCCAGGTCACAATCACTTCCGGCCGGGTGAAGCGCACCATGCGAACTACTTCTTCTAACGCTGCGCCGTGGCGCCAATTCGCCAGCGATTCCAAAACATTCTGGGTCGGGGTGTCGCGCCCATCCAGGAACCAGACATTGTCGATTCCAAGTTTCGTCATGGCATGACGCAACTCCATTTCGCGGACAGCCCCTAATGCCGCCGCTCGCTCCGGACCCATATTGTTGTGACCGGCTTCGCCGTGCGTCAGATACACTGCAGCCACGCGTTTGTGCTGATCCAGAAGCTGCGCCAGGTAAGCCGAGACTCCAGTCTCGTCGTCGGGATGAGCGACCACCAGTAGCACGTCGGCCTTGAAGCGAGCGTCTGGCTCGGTTGCTGGAGAAGATTTGGGTGCCTGTGCGACGAGCGTAGCCACGAAAAGGGCGAGTGAGCAAATCGAGTATCGAAGTTTCACTGGTCTCCTGTTGGAGTGCGGTCGTTTGACGAACTCTGCATCTGGATCACCTGCGAATATGATTTAGACGTTCAAAGCTGACGATAAGCACCATTACTTTTAAGCCTTGGGGAGCTGGCCTAGAATTTATTTGTCTCGACAGATCGTCATGAAGACAGCCATCGAAGAAACGTTTTCTGCTATAAAGCGCCGCTTCCGTGGAGATTTGCTTCGTCCATGGGACGAGGACTACGCCCATGCGCGTAGCATTTGGAACGCACTGGCCGCGCGTAACCCCGCTCTCATCGCGCGCTGTTTCGACGTGGAGGACGTGCAGACTGCGGTCCGCGCCGCTGCCAGCACCGGGATTCTTACCGCAGTGCGCTGCGGAGGCCACAGCCTCGCAGGCTTTGGCACTTGCGACGGCGGGCTGGTGATCGATCTTTCACCGATGCGCCGGGTATCGGTCGACGCCGAAGCGCGTAAAGCGCGCTTTGCTGGTGGCTGTCTGCTCGGTTCGATCGACCCGGCCACGCAGGAACACGGCCTCGTTTTCCCTTCCGGAGTGGTCTCGCACACCGGCGCTTCCGGGCTGGTTCTGGGCGGAGGGTTTGGTTGGCTGACCCGCTTGCACGGTTTGTCCTGCGACAACGTGGAAACTTTCACCTTGGTGACCGCCGACGGTTCCCTTCTCAACGCGAGCGCCAAAGATAACGGAGACTTGTTCTGGGCCTTGCGCGGGGGCGGCGGCAACTTCGGAGTCGTCACCGAGTTCGAGGTAAAACTCCATCCCTTAACCTCGATAGTTCTTGGCGAAGGGCTATGTTTGGAAGATGACATTCCCGGACTTCTGCGGCGCTGGAGGGATTTCATGCCGGAAGCGCCCGATCAATTGAAATGGAACTTGAACCTTCGTCTGGCTGCCGATGGCGAGAACGTTCCGAATCACGTCCGCGGGCGTCCTGTCGCGAGCGAAACCATAATTTGGCTCGGCGATCCGGAAAAAGGCGATCAATATCTTGATCGCGTTTTCTCGCTCGGTAGATCGGTCGCAGTAAGCCGGAAGGTCGTGTCGTACCTCGCTCTGCAGACCATGGCCGACACCGATTTCCCTCACGGTCGCCGGTACTATACAAAGTCTGGCTATTTCAAGTCGCTCGATGACAGCAGCATCGAACAAATGGTAAGGGCTCTGTCCACGGTTCCGTCTCCGACCACGCAGATCGAATTGGCGTATCTGGGCGGAGCCGCAGCGCGGGTCCCTCCTGCAGAAACCGCATTCGGCGATCGTAGCTCGCCATTCGTAATCAACCTTCTGGCCAACTGGTCGGAACCGTCGGACGACGACGCCAATGTCGCGTGGATTCGCAAGCTCTTCCAAGCGCTTCGCCCGTCGATGGCGCCGGGAGTTTATGTCAACTTCATGAGCGGCGACGAGGACGACCGCGTGACCGAGGCCTATCGTGAACGCTGGGACCGTCTGATCGAGGTTAAATCCCATTACGATCCCAACAATTTTTCCCGGCTGAATCAGAACATCCCACCGAGACGAACAGGAATCTAAAAAGCCCGGTCGGGAAGTAGATCCACGATTCCGGGCCTTTTCTCAGGTGATGTAGTGGGAATTGTCTACAGTCTTGCGTTCGATTACGGCAGGATGCCCAGCAACCGCAGCGTGCTCAGTCCGGTCATGGCGGCAACGAACAGCATCACGACGTATTCAGCGATGTTCCCGACCACGCCTGATGCCCGCACCCTGCGCTGAAACTCAGTCATACTCTCCTCCCACTTGTTCTCGACTGCTAACAGCATGCGCCGCTGGCAGCGTTTCAACAATGGCTCGTTGGTGGGGATCGTCGAACGCCAGTAACCATGTCGAGGATGACCCAAGTCACAAATCTAAGGGCCATGCCGTAAACGCAACTTTGACTTGGCAGCGCCTTACTTATGTAACTGGCGCAGGGCAACCCAGACTGCGATCATCAACAGCGACCTTGGGGAGGTATTGATGCTTGCGAGCAAGAAAGTTTTTGTCCTGATTTTCAGCTGCGCACTTGTCCCACTGTTCGGCCTGTTTGCCAGTGCGCAGGCCATGCCGCAGACCGCGCGCCAGGCCCTGCTGGAGATGTTTTTCAGCAAAACCCCAGGGACGTTCGAGAAGCATCTGCCGCAAGCGACGAGAGCCGCGCTGCAAAAAGCGGACGCGGGTTCGGGGGCGTCCATGCTCACCGGGTTCTCTGCCTTGACCACTCAGCTGGGC
Organism: Terriglobales bacterium; assembly: GCA_049585795.1. GTDB lineage: Bacteria > Acidobacteriota > Terriglobia > Terriglobales > Acidobacteriaceae > JABDBE01. Next base: position 152,637 of record JBAVAQ010000092.1, read on the forward strand.
GCTCGCGGAGAGCAATTGCAGACCTTTGAAACTGGGCCGACCCTCATGCTCATCGAGGATCCCCAAGCGCACAGCAAATTCGAAATCACGGTCGAACGCGACGATCTGCATGGCGATGAAGACCAAATTGAACTTTCGTTCCACGGCACAAAAGATGGAGCGAGCCAAGCTGCGGGCGCGAAATTCCGGCTTACGATCACGATGAAGCAGGAAGCCGGAAGCTGGCGGCTTGACGAGATTTCGGCAACGGTCGGAGTCTCGCTGTCTGACCCCGAATTTCTGAAAGCCATCACGACCAAGATGAAGCCGACCATAACCAGCGTGGGCACCCCAATGTCCGTAAACGGCCCGTCTGCAGGGGGAGCCATGACCCTGATGACCGCAGCCGGGGTGGCGAATGAAGCATCCGCCGTAGCCGGAGTCCGTACGCTCAATACGGCTGAGATCACCTACGCCGCCAGTTTCCCCGGGGATGGGTTCACCTGTGCGCTGTCAGACCTGGGCGGCATGGGAAGCGGCACCGGGCCGTCGGAGCACCAGGCAATGTTGATCGATCCGCGGTTGGCTAGCGGTAGAAAGAACGGATACGTCTTCACTTTGAGCGGGTGCAATGGAACTCCAGCGTCGCGCTACAGCCTGACAGCCGTGCCCGCCGATCCGAGTTCCGGAACGCGCGCCTTTTGCAGCGACGAATCGGCGGCGATTCGTTTCTCGGCGGACGGGAAAGTGGCATCCTGTCTGAGCGCCGGCAAGCCTCTGCAGTAAGCGGAAGACTGGCAGCCGTTTCTGCTTTATTCGGGATCGCGAAGATTACAACGGGATCCCGAAAAGGTCCCGCCGCGATTTGCGCGAGCAGAGCGATCTTTCGCGACGCATTGCAGATGTATGCGCAGACGCTTTCACCCGATCATCTGAATGTGGCGATCGTGCGCATCAAATTGGGGCGGGCGCTCATCCCGCAGCATCGCTATGCGGACGCGGAGATCGAGGGCGTGGCCGATTACCAGAGTCTGAGCAAGCAGAGCAATCCACCCGCCAATTGGTTGGAGAATGCGCGCAAAGATCTGGTTGAAGAATACAGCGCGCTAGGCCAGCCTGATCAAGCCGCGAAACTTGCAGCCGAAGCCACCAGCACCAAGTAAATGGAGGACGGGCGTCCTCGGCCATACAAGCGCGCCCAATGAACCTAACCAGCGAACAATCGCGAGGTCGGTAAAGTAGGTAGCTGACCAGGCAGTATTTTAACTGGCTGGAATCGCACCGGTGCCACCTGCCGGTTATCCGCCATTCACTTTGGAAAGAAATTCGCTGTCGACCACCTAGAAACTGACGTTCCCAGAAGCATCGTACTTCACGACGAATGTAATTGATTCCATAGATGTCGGTTCCCAGGAGCGCGCTTCCTCCGCGAAGCTTTGCCGGACGGTGTTCCATTTTATGTTAGTCGCTATTTTGTTATAGTTACTGTCATATTTTTGGGGATGTTCTGTTCAGGTGAGCAGACCCTTTAATCGATGCGGGAGGAAAAGAGGCCATGTCTAGTGTGCTTCCAGTTCGGACAGAGACTGCGGGGGAACAACCTGAAGTCGGACTGCGGGAACGGAAGAAGGCCCGCTTACGCCGGCAGATCATCGACACCTCGATCAAACTGTTCCGCAAGCGCGGGTACGAAGCCACGCGGATCGACGACATCGTGCAAGCGCTTGAGATCAGCCAGCCTACATTTTTTCGCTATTTTCCAACCAAGGACGCAGTTCTTCGGGAAGTGGGAGAACGCGGGTACGCCTGTATTTGCGAGAGGCTTCGTTCGGAGGTTTCGAGCAAGGCGCACACAAGCGAGCGCCTACGTCGGCTCTACGTAACCATGGCGCGGGAAGTGGAAGCCGACCGGCAGTTCTGGCAAGCGGTGGTGTTGTCGGGCGCGATGGATCCAGTGCGATCCGCGGAACTGCGGGGGCAGGAGGAGGCTGCCGTCCGTCTATTGCGGGAAATCCTCATGCAAGGGCAGAAGCGAGCTGAGGTAACGCGTACGTTTCCAGTCGTGCATCTGGCCGAGTTTATGGAGGGGCTTTACAACACGGTCGTACGGCAATGGGCGGTAGATCTGACGGGTCCGCACAAACTTACCGAGCGGGTGCGGAGCGCGGTAGAGTTCTTCTTGCGCGGCATCGAGCCTTAGGCTTCCGGGATCGCCTCGGTATTCCCTGAGTGAGTGGTGTGGTCAGAGGGCAAAACCCAATGAAGGCCGCCGTTCTGCACGAATTCAAGACGCCGTTAGCCTTTGAGGAAGTCACACGGCCGGAGGCTGGCGCGGACGAAGTCTTGATCGAAGTGGAAGTGTGTGGGGTGTGTCATTCCGATCTGCACGTCGCCGATGGTGACTGGACGCAACTGGCCGGCATTGTCAAGAAGCCGCTGATTCTGGGACACGAGATCGTAGGCCGTGTAGTGGAGCGTGGCGCGGCGACTCAGGGTGTCGAGGTGGGAGAGCGAGTTGGCATACCGTGGATTCAGTGGACTTGTGGGCAATGTGAATTCTGCCGCGAAGGCAACGAGAATCTGTGCGTGCGTCAGCGAATCACAGGGGTTACGGTCGATGGCGGATATGCAGAATATGCCAAGGCTCCCGCCAGCCACGTGGTCAGGATTCCTGAAACTCTGTCCTCCGAGCAGGCGGCGCCGCTGCTTTGTGCGGGAGTTACTGTTCATCGCGCTTTGAAGCAGGCGAACCTTCACGCCGGGCAGCGGTTGGCAGTTTTCGGGGTGGGCGGACTCGGGCACATCGCGGTCCAGATCGGCCGCGCAGCCGGAGCGGAAGTGACGGCGGTCGATGTCTCCGAAGAAAAACTTGCGCTCGCGAAGTCGTTAGGGGCAGTGCGAACCCTAAACGCCGCAACGAATAACGCAGTGAAGGAAGTACGGGGTTTCGGCGGTGCGCATGTCGTGCTCGTCACTTCGGCGGCCAAGTCCGCATATGACATGGCGTTTTACTGCGTGCGGCCGACGGGGACGCTCCTGGCCGTGGGCTTACCCGCTAAGGAAATCTCGTTCCCACCGATTCTAATGGCGGCTGGCGAGATTCAGATCAAAGCTTCCGCCGTGGGCACACGCGACGATCTGCGCGAGATTCTGGCCATGGGAGCGGCTGGGGCTGTCCATTGTCAGGTAACGATGCGCGCGTTCGCCGAGGTTCAGGAAGTCCTGGGGCAATTGCGCCGTGGCGAGGTGTCGGGACGCGCTGTGCTTCGCTTGCGTGGCTAGTAGCAGACCGTGACGGTCGGGACTTGCCTCGGTCTCGCGCCTTCTGAAATTGGGTCACTCATGTTTGACGTTAGCGACTTTAATATGATATTAACTATCACTTTTGTGAGGCGTTGACCCGAGAGGCCGTTTTCAGCGTGAATGTCAAACAGCTTTTCGATCTGACCGGTCGCGTTGCCATTGTTTCGGGCGGCTCCATGGGGCTGGGGCGTCAGATGGCCGAAGGTCTGGCCGAGATGGGGGCGAATCTGGTGCTCTGCGCCCGCAAAAAGGAGCGCTGCGAAGAGGCGGCGATGGTCTTGCGCAGCCTGGGCGTTCAGACCCTTGCGTTGGAATGCGATGTCAAGGACAAGACCGCGATTCGGCGAGTCGTGGATGAGACGCTCGCCAGGTTCGGTCGCATCGACGTTCTGGTCAACAATGCCGGCGTATCGTGGGGAGCTCCAGTGGAAGAAATGACACTCGAGCAGTGGGACAAAGTGCTCTCCACCAACTTAACCGGCACCTTCCTGTTTTGTCAGGCGGTGGGTAAGGCCATGATCGCGCAGGGATCCGGCAAGATCATCAACATTGCATCGGTGGCGGGTTTGGTCGGAGCATCGTCGGAGTTGCAGGCAATCGGCTACCACGCCAGCAAAGGCGGAGTGATCGCGTTCACCAAGGATTTGGCATGCAAGTGGGCGCCACATAACATTCACGTTAATGCGATCGCCCCAGGATGGTTTCCGACGCATATGTCGGGATGGATCATCGAGCACCGTAAGGATTCCCTGCTGGCGAAAATTCCGATGGGCCGGTTCGGCAGCGAGCACGACTTGAAAGGCGCGGCGGTGTTTCTGGCCTCGGACGCTTCAGCGTACGTGACCGGGCACGTGCTGGTCGTCGATGGAGGCCAGACCGCCTGGTGAGACTTTCATGAATCTTCCCCTGACACCAGTGCGATTCCTTCGCTACTCAGAAGAGCAGTTTCCCCGCAAGACCGCGGTGGTATGCCAGGAACGGCGATTTACTTATGCCGAGTTCGGCGATCGCGTGCGGCGTTTGGCAGGAGCGTTGCGCGAAGCCGGATTGAAGACGGGCGATCGTGTGGCATTTCTCAGCCTAAACTGCCATCGGCTGCTCGAAGCCTACTTCGGAGTCCTCGAGGCAGGCTGCGTTTTGCTTCCGCTCAATATTCGCTTAGCAGCATCGGAGCTTACCTACATCCTGAATGATTCTGGAGCATCCGCGTTGTTCCTGGAGCAGGAGTTTGTCGGTCTCGTGGATTCGTTTCGTCGAGACCTGCCCACAGTGCGTTCATTCCGTCAACTCGATGGGACGCCGCAAGCGGAGTGGCTCTCCAATCAAACCTACGAGAACATGCTGGCCTCCGCCAAGCCCTATCGCGGAGAATTAATGACGTTTGATGAGAACTCCATAGCAGAGGTGTTTTACACCAGCGGAACCAGTGCCAGCCCGAAGGGCGTGATGCTCACGCATCGGAACATTTACCTCTACGCGATGAACATCGCGTTGCACCATCACACCCGCTTTGAAGATGTCCTGTTGCACACGATCCCTTTGTTTCACGCTAACGGTTGGGGAGCTGCTCACACCATCACATTCATGGGAGGAACCCATGTCATGCTTCCCCGCTTCGTGCCGGAGGAAGTCTTTCGGCTGGTGGAGCGCGAACGGGTGAGTGAGCTGAGTCTGGTTCCAATTATGGCGATGGCGCTGGTGAGCTCGCCTGCGCGTTCGAAGTACGACCTGAGCAGCGTGCAGTGGTCGGTGATTGGCGGCGCGGCGTCTTCTCCGACTCTCATCCGCGATGTCGAGACGACGTTGGGATTTAAATGCTATTCGGGATACGGCCTGACAGAATGCTCACCCTCGTTATCCACCGCTGAGCTAAAACCTGACACGCAGTGCGGTCCCGAGGAGCGTTGCGTGCTGCAGTCCATGACCGGCTATGCCTTTCCTGGGTGTGAACTTCGAGTGGTCGACGCGGAAGACAACGATGTGCCACGCGACGGAGCGACGATGGGAGAAATCATTGCCCGCAGTGACGGAGTGATGGCGGGCTACTGGCAACAGCCGGAAGCCACGGCCGAAGCTCTTCGAGGGGGATGGTTTCACACCGGCGATATGGCCGTGATCGAAGAGAACGGGTACATCCGGATCGTGGATCGCAAAAAGGACATAATCGTGAGTGGCGGGGAGAATATTTCGTCTCTGGACGTCGAAAAAGTGTTATTGGCCCACCCTTCCGTTTACGAAGCTGCGGTAATACCGGTAGGCGATTCGAAATGGGGCGAGGTGCCCAAGGCGGTGGTGGTGGCGAAACCTGGATGCACACTCAGCGAAGCAGAGCTGATCGAGTTCTGCCGCTCGCGGCTTGCGCACTACAAGTGTCCTCAATCGATTGAATTCTGCGAGACCTTGCCTAAGACGGCGACGGGAAAAGTTCTGAAGAGAGAGCTGCGCAGGAAGTATCAAAGCGTCCCGGCAACGATGCGGTCGGACGGTTGAACAAACTCAAATGGGGTCTCGTGCCCGTCAGCGTAGGAGTTTAGCGGCGATATGAACGATCTGATGAGAATTACCAAGGATAACGACGTAGCGGTGATTACCATCGACAATCCACCGGTAAACGCTCTCGGTCCGGGCGTGCCGGAGGGACTCTGGGCGGCGATCGAAGAAATAAATCGCGATGCTGCCATCAAGGCAGCGGTTGTAATCGGCGGCGGCCGAACGTTTGTCGCCGGCGCTGACATCAAGGAATTCGGCAAGATGACCTCCGGGGCCTCGCCCCGTAGAAGCCTGCTGCCTCTTCTTCTTCATGTTGAAAACAGCCGCAAGCCGGTGGTGATGGCAATCCACGGCAATGCGTTTGGTGGCGGCCTGGAACTGGCGATGGCCGGCCATTACCGGGTTGCTTCGCCTACGGCGCAAGTGGGCCAGCCGGAGGTGAAGCTTGGGATTATCCCCGGGGCCGGCGGGACGCAACGTCTGCCACGGCTGGTGGGTGTGGCGAAGGCAGTCGAAATGTGCGCCGGGGGCAAGCCGGTGTCCGCGCGCGAGGCAGCGACACTTGGATTGATCGACCAGTTGATCGAGGGAGATCTGCTGGCCGGGGCGGTGAAGTTCGCACGCGAAGTCGCTCATCGGCCTGCACCGAAAACGCGAGAGCGCTCAGACAAGTTGGGAACTTCGACGGAGAACGCACCGATTTTTACGGTGGTGCGCGACGCGGCCGGCAAGAAACAACGCGGGATGAAAGCTCCGCTGGCGGCGATCGATGCGGTGGAGGCGGCGACCAGATTCTCGTTCGAAGAAGGGTGCCAAACCGAGGCGAAGCTTTTTGCCGAATGCCTTTTCTCCGATCAGTCGAAGGCCCTCATCCATGTTTTCTTCGGTGAGCGCGAGGTGGCGAAGATTCCCGGCATACCGAAGGAAACTCCGGTAATCCCGGTAAACCGCGTCGCGGTCGTCGGCTCGGGAACGATGGGCGGTGGGATCGCGATGGTCTTCGCCAACGCGGACATTCCGGTGCTACTGAAGGACGTGGATGAGGCAGCGCTCGAACTTGGGATGAGCAAAATCCGGAGGAACTACGCGAGTTCAGTCCAGCGTGGGCGTTTTACTCAAGCTTTCGTGGACGAACGCCTGCGGCTGATTACACCGGTGCTCACCTACGATGCGTTTTCCGAAGTAGACATGGTAGTGGAGGCGGTTTTTGAAGGAATGGCGCTGAAGAAGACGGTCTTTGCGGAGTTGGACCGCGCTTGCGGGCGAGGTACGATTCTGGCGAGCAACACTTCGACGCTAAATATCGATGAAATCGCCGGGGCTACGTCGCGGCCGGAAGCGGTGATCGGAACCCACTTCTTTAGCCCGGCCAACATAATGCGCTTGCTTGAGATTGTGCGTGGCAAGAAGTCGAGCAAAGAAGTGATCGCCACGTGCATGGCGCTGTCGAAAAAGCTGAGCAAGATCGGCGTGCTGGTGGGAAACTGCCGCGGATTCGTAGGCAACCGCATGTTTGGACCGTATCGGCGGGAAGCACAGTTCCTGGTCGAGGAAGGGGCGGACGTGGAAAGGGTGGACCACGCCCTCGTCGAATTTGGCTGCGCGATGGGCCCACTGGCGACTGGCGACCTGGCGGGTCTCGATGTTGGCTGGCGCATTCGCAAAGAGTACCGTCATCTGGAAAAACCCGGAATCCGCCAGCCGTTCGCCGAAGACCGTCTTTGTGAATTGGGGCGCTATGGGCAAAAAACGCTGAAGGGATGGTACCGGTACGACGAGAACCGCCGCGCGAGCGCAGATCCCGATGTGATCGCGCTAGTGCGGAAGTGGAGCGCAGACACCGGAATCCAGCAACGGCAGATCTCCGCTGCCGAGATCGTCGACCGTTGCGTCTACGCGCTAGTGAACGAAGGAGCGCGAATTCTCGAGGAGGGCTACGCGCTGCGAGCGGTTGACATCGACATCATCTATCTCAACGGCTACGGATTCCCTGCCTACCGGGGTGGGCCGATGTGGCACGCCGACACAGTGGGATTGCAAAAGGTTTACCAGCGCATTTGCGACTTCCACCAGCAGCACGGAGAACTCTGGGCTCCGGCACCTCTGTTACAGCGTCTGGCGGAGGCGGGCAAGACATTCGCCGAGTTCGATAAGGAGCAAGTTGCAGCCGCGTAGGATCTGAAACCTAGGCACGATGCAAAGCGAGAGCGAGACTCACGCTTTGGCAAGAGAAACATTGGGGATCTCATGAGAGAAGCAGTCATCGTGGCCAGCTCGCGCACGGCGTTGGCAAAATCATTCCGCGGATCGTTCAACTTGACGCGTCCAGAGGAACTGGCGGCCCACTGCATCCGAGATGTGTTGCGCAAGTTACCCCAACTCGATCCGCGGGAAGTGGAAGACGTGATCCTCGGTTGCGGGCAACCCCATGGCCCGCAAGGACACAACATCGCGAGGGTTTCTGCCCTGCTGGCCGGTCTGCCGACATCAGTGGGTGGCGTGACCCTCAACCGGTTTTGCTCTTCTGGTCTGCAGTCGATTGCGCTGGCCGCATATCAGATCGTGAGCGGAGGCAGCGAGGTGATGATCGGCGGCGGCGTAGAAAGCATCTCCTTGACGCCACGCAACCATGATCCAAATCCTAAGCTCCTCGAACAGATGCCGGGCGTGTACATGGCCATGGGGGAAACTGCTGAGGTCGTGGCCAAGCGCTACAACATCAACCGGCAAGTGCAGGATGAGTACGCGCTCCTGAGCCAGCAGCACACCGCACGCGCGCAGCGAGAAGGTTTTTTCCAGGAAGAAATCGCTCCCATGTGCGCAGTGCGCGGAATTCTGGATAAGAGCACCAACGAAGTAGTCGCGAAAGAAGAAGTTTGCGCGGAGAAGGATGAATGTAATCGTCCCGACACGACACTCGAAGGGCTGCTGGCCCTGAAACCTCATTTTGACCCGAACAGCGGTCAAGGCACGGTCACTGCGGGAAACTCCTCGCAGCTTTCCGACGGCGCTTCGGCCACATTGTTGATGTCGCGCCAGCGCGCGGACCGGCTTGGAATTCCCTACAAACTGGTTTTCCGCGGTTTCCATGTGACCGGTTGCGATCCCGACGAAATGGGCATTGGACCGGTCTTTGCAGTACCGAAGTTGTTGCGACGTGCCGGGATGAAAATCAGCGACATCGATCTCTGGGAGCTCAATGAAGCGTTTGCGGTCCAGGTGGTCTATTGCCGCGACCGTCTGGAAATTGATCCTGAGAAATTGAACGTGAACGGCGGTTCGATCTCGATTGGACATCCCTTCGGGATGACCGGGTCGCGGCTTGTGGGAACGCTGGCGAATGAAATGACCCGGCGCAAGGCCCGCTACGGAGTCGTCACCATGTGTGTGGGCGGCGGCCAGGGTGCAGCCGGCCTATTTGAGCGCGCCAACTAACCTGGAGCCGCGTGATTGGTGAGGAATTGCAAGTATGGTGGCAGTTTGCGATCAAGCGGGAACGGTAAGGGCTGGCGAAGAGCTTCATCTCGCACAGCTGGGGCCGTTTCTGACGGAGCACCTCGGCCGCAGCGGGCCAGTTTCCGTCGAACAATTTCCGAGCGGCCATTCCAATCTGACGTACCTGGTGCGCTTTGGGAGCCAAGAGTTCGTGCTGCGACGCCCGCCCTTTGGCAGCAAGGTTCGATCCGCGCATGATATGGCGCGTGAGTTTCGCGTGCTGTCGAAACTGCATACCGCGTATCCCGTTGCGCCGAAGGCGCTCCTGTATTGCGACGATTTGTCCATACTCAATGCTCCGTTTTATCTCATGGAGCCGATCCGCGGAATGATCCTGCGCCGCGAACCGCCTCTCGGTGTAGCGTTTCCTCCGAAGACCGCGCGGCGATTGAGTGAAGCTTTTCTCGATAACCTGGCGCGCCTGCACCGCCTGGACTACGCGGCGATCGGCTTCGCTGATTTAGGCAAACCGCAAGGCTATCTCGAACGCCAGGTCAAGGGTTGGATCGAGCGCTACCACAATGCGAAAACGCACGACCTCCCGGAAGTCGAACGCATTTCCACATGGCTTACCCAACGAATGCCGGTCAGCCACGATACGGCGCTTATTCACAATGACTACAAGTATGACAATGTCGTGCTCGATGTTGACGATGTGACGAACATCGTCGGCGTTCTGGATTGGGAGATGTGCACGCTGGGAGATCCGTTGACGGACTTGGGGACAACTCTCGCGTATTGGACCGACCCTCAGGATCCCGAAGAGCTCCAGGAGATTCGCAGCGCGCCCACCACGCTGCCGGGCACACTGACGCGGGCACAACTAGTCGAGCGCTACGCTGCTGCAACCGGCAGCGATCCTGGCGATATCACCTTCTATCTGACATTTGCCCGCTTCAAAGTCGCGGTCATCATTCAGCAAATCTACTATCGCTACGTCCAAGGATTGACCCACGACTCGCGCTTCGCATGCATGCCGAGACGCGTCCATGCCTTGCTGCGTGCCTCATGGCGCTGCGCGCAAAGTGGAACGATATGAACCCCTGCTCACTTCGCGTAATACCGGACCAGCCACTCGGCGACACAGCACGGCTTGTCGGAGGACTGACTCTCGACGCGGATGAGGAAAGCGGCGTCTACAAACTCCGGCGATTCTTTTACCCAAAACAGCGTAACGCGAGCTCGAACCTGCGAACCGGCGCAAACAGCCGAGGGAAAACGAACCTTGTTCAGGCCATAGTTGACACTCATCGCGATGCCCGAGTGGACATCGATTGCTTGTTTGAGAAAGTAACTCAGCAACGAAAGCGTGAGGAAACCATGAGCAACGCAGCTGCCGAAGGGCGATTCGCGCTGGGCGCGCTCCGGGTCCAGGTGAATCCACTGGCGGTCCTCGGTGGAGTCAGCAAATTTCTGGATTCGATCCTGCGAAATCACGAACCAGTCGGTCGCCGGGAATTCGTGTCCTTCGAACTGTTTCAAGGCACTTAGATTCTCTATCTCAAAAGGTGGCATAGGAGTATTTCATGACGACATTAACAGACATTCCACGCAAGACGACCAAGGGAACGGCATTTCTGATCGAAGAGTCGACACCCCAGGATATTTTCACACCCGAAGATCTGTCTGAGGAACACCTCGCCGTCGGTCATATGGTGGACGAATTTTGGGCCAACGAAGTGGAACCGAATCTGCCAGCGATCCGCGAAAAGAAGCCGGGCGTGGCGATGGCAGTGCTGCGGAAATCAGTTGATCTCGGTCTGACCAGTATGGCAATTCCAGAGGAGTATGGCGGCATGGCGATGGATTTGCCGTCGCTGATGGTGACCGCAGAACGGATGGGACGGGACGGCTCGTACGGAGGTTGGCACTCGGCGCACACCGGCATCGGCACGCTTCCGATTGTCTACTTCGGAAATGAGCAGCAAAAGCGGAAGTACTTACCGAAGCTGGCCAAGGTCGAGATGCTCGCAGCTTATGCGCTCACTGAGCCTCTGGCCGGATCGGACGCTCTGGCGGCGCGAACGCGCGCGGATCTCGCGCCGGATGGAAAACACTACATCCTGAATGGCCAGAAAATGTGGATCACCAACGGCGGCGCGGCCGACTTGTTCACAGTGTTTGCAAAGGTTGGAGGAGAGAAGTTTACTGCGTTCTTGGTCGAGCGAAACTTCCCCGGCGTGAGCAGTGGGGCGGAAGAACACAAGATGGGCATCACGGGAAGCTCCACTACGGCCGTGTATCTGGACAACGTTCCGGTGCCGGTGGAAAACGTTTTGGGAGAGATTGGGCGCGGACACGTGATCGCATTCAACATCTTGAACATCGGACGGTTGAAACTGGGGCCGGCCTTAGTCGGAGCCGCGAAAAACGTGCTCGCGATTTGCCTCAAGTATGCCAAGCAGCGCAAAGCATTCGGCTCGGCGATTGCCCAATTCGGTGCAATTCAACACAAGCTTGCCGAAATGGCGATTCGCATTTTTGTGGCCGAGTCGATGGCCTGGCGTGTGGTGGGACTGATTGAGAATCAAATGCACGTCGCGTCTCCGGAATCCGCAGATGGTTCCACGCAAGAGCTTAAGGCCATCGAAGAGTTTGCCGCTGAGTGCTCGATGGTTAAGGTTTACGCCGCCGAGATGCTCGACTACGTTGTCGATGAGGGAGTTCAGATCCACGGAGGCTATGGATACCATCAGGACTACGCGGTGGAACGCGCCTATCGTGATGCGAGAATTAACCGTCTATTTGAGGGAACCAGTGAAATTAACCGGTTAGTCATCACAGGCATGCCCTTGAAGCGCGCTGCGCGGGGACAATTGGCGCTGATCGAGGCCGCCGGCGCCATCTTGCAGCAGACCGAACCGCAAACCGGCAGCGAATCTGCCGATGCGGAGCTGAGCCTGGTCCGCAACGCGAAGAAAATCGCCTTGCTGACGCTGGGAGTGGCGCACCAGAAGTACGGAGGACAGCTCGAACAACAGCAGGAGATCATCATGAACCTGTCCGACATCATCATGGAAGTGTTTGCCATGGACTCGAGTCTGCTACGCAGCCGGAAACTGGCGGCGGCCGGTGGCGGAGCCAATGCGGCGGATGCCTGTGCAGTATATTTGCGCGATGCCATCGCCAGGGTCGAACTCTCGTCGAGGACGGTGTTGAGCGCCTGCGACCAGGACGAGGAACTGCGGCGAAACCTTTCTCGCTTACGCGGATACGCCAGTCACGATCCGGTAAATGCAATCGCGATACGTCGCCAGATTGCCGGGCGGCTGCTGGCGAGCGAGCGGTATACCGTTTGAGTCGTGGGATGCGCACACCAAGGAGGCGGCATGACACTCATCAATCACAAGTATCTATTGGCAGCGCGCCCGGCAGGAATGCTGAAACGCAGCGACTGGACCTTCGTCGAAGAGCCGGTTCCAGAGCCGAAGGAAGGGGAACTGCTGGTGCAAGTGTTGTACATCTCGCTGGATCCGGCGATGCGTATGTGGATCAATGATGTGCGCTCGTATATCCCGCCGGTGGGCATCGGAGAACTCATGCGGGCGCTAGGAGCGGGCATCGTGACCGCGTCGCGTAACCCTCACTTCGACGTGGGTGATCACGTTTCAGGACTATTTGGAGTGCAGGAGTATGCGCTGACCGACGGCCAGAGACTGACGAAGGTCGACGCGAAAGCCGCTCCGTTGCCAAAGTATCTCAGCGTACTCGGCATGCCGGGCATGACTGCATATTTCGGGCTTCTCGACACTGGCCAGCCCAAGGCGGGGGAGACAGTAGTGGTCTCGGCAGCAGCAGGAGCCGTGGGCAGTCTGGTGGGACAGCTCGCCAAAATCACAAATTGCCGTGTGGTGGGCATCGCGGGAGGAGCGGAGAAGTGCAACTATATCGTTCACGAGTTGGGCTTCGATGCGGCGATCGACTACAGATCCGAAGACGTGAAGCAGTCTCTTCAGAAGCATTGCCCAAAAGGCATTGATGTTTATTTTGACAACGTCGGCGGCACGATTCTGGAGGCTGCGCTGTCGAACCTGGCGCGCGGCGCCCGGATTGTGATCTGCGGGGCAATCTCCCAATACAACAATACCGGCCCGATGGCGGGCCCCCGCAACTACATGTCTCTGTTGACGAATCGCGCCACGATGAAAGGCATGCTGGTATTCGACTATGTTGATCGCTACCCGCAAGCCAAAGCGGAAATGGCGGGATGGATGGCGGCGGGCAAACTGAAGTCGCGCGAGGATATTGTCGAAGGGCTGGAAACCTTTCCTGAAACTTTGCTGAAGCTCTTCAAGGGCGAGAACTTGGGAAAGCTCATGCTTAAAGTGGGCTAGGCCGATCAAGCGTTAAAGAAAGGCTCGAATGGCGTTCGTCGAGAATCAAGGGGCAAAAATTCATTGGGACGAACAGGGGCAAGGCGCACCCATTCTTCTGATCATGGGCCTTGGGTATCCGTTAAGCCTGTGGCATCGCACGCGCCCCGTGCTGGCGCAACGATACCGTACGATAGCGTTCGACAACCGAGGGGTGGGGCTCAGCGATACGCCCGCCGGGCCTTATTCAATTGCGACCATGGCATCGGACGCGGCCGCGATTCTGGATGCCGCAGGGGTTTCCGACGCCCACGTTTTCGGCGTTTCGATGGGCGGCATGATTGCGCAAGAATTCGCGCTGCAATATCCGGCGCGAACGCGATCGTTGATTCTGGGCTGCACATCGCCCGGTGGACCTTCCTCTGTGCGCGCGGAGAGCAAGGTGGCCGACATCCTGATGGTGCGCGGCATGACGCTGGAGCAAGCGCGGGAAGCCATCCTTCCTTACATCTACGACCCGGCTACTCCACCAGAGAAAATCGAAGAGGATCTCAGCTTGCGTAGGCGCTGGCTGCCATCCATAGAGGGCTACACGGCACAACTTCAGGGAATCCTAGCTTGGGAGTGCTACAGCCGAATCGCTCAGATCACGGCGCCGACGCTGGTCATCCATGGAAAGTCAGATGCGCTGGTTCCTCCCGGCAACGGTGAGTTGATCGCACAGCGGATTCCAGGCGCAAGACTCGTTCTGCTCGAACAAGCGAGCCATTTGTTTCTTACCGATCAGACCCAAGCCGCCCACCGGGAAATACTCGAATTCCTTTCGTCGGATCCCTCTTCGATCACTCCTCGGAAAGCGCCGAGTCCGGAAATAAGGAAATTCTGAGAGATCGACTGCGAGCAAGCCTCCCCAACACCTCATTCCCGCCAAGCATACAGCATCATCAAAATAATTCATTTGATGAATTTAGCGAACGCGGATACGCTCGCGCCCATCATGAAGATGCGGCGCTCTGAACGGCACGAGCGTGGGGAAGTGTTTGTTCTCATTCGCAAATCCAAAAAACCAGGAAAGCTCACTCAAGACAATGCCAGCCTGGAAAAACGTCCAGCAGGTCGGCAGAACGCGGCCGCTGTCTGGCCGTCCGAATGTTCAATCGAATTCAGAGCAAGCCTGAGGTCAGGGGGGAACATGGTTTTCCAACAGAGCAGTTTGGATGGTCGTGCGACTTCACATTACCGGGCCTGCTCCTGGAAGCGGAAAAATCCTATCAAGTCACTCACAAGCGCTTTTGTGTGCTTCCTGTTCGCAACCTTAATGGCTCAAGGGCAGGGCGTGGGGACGTCCGGACAAATCACTGGAACCGTGACTGACTCTGCGGGCGCGGTCATGCTCAACGCTACTGTCAATGTGGTGGATACTCTAACCGGCCTGAAACGTACGGTTACAACCAACAGTACCGGACAATTCCGAGTTGCAGGGCTGTCGCCTGCCACTTACGACATCAGCGCGCAAATGCGGGGTTTTGGGACTGAAATCCGCAAAGGGGTCACTGTCGCCGTTGGGCAGACAGTGGTTTCTGATTTCAAGCTGAAACCGTCGCAGGTGGCCACGGTTGTCGAGGTAACGGACCAGCCGCCCGTGGTGGAAACTGAACGAGGCAGCCAAGCCGACACCATCACACAACAGTACATCGCCGACCTGCCGGTTGACCGGCGCGATTATCTTACGTTTACTTTGCTTGCACCCGGTGTCTCCGACTCCTCCAGGCTCGCGGGCGACCAGGATTTCAGAGTCAAGCAAACCCCGCAGAGTGGGCTGTCGTTCTACGGCAGCAATGGCAGAGGAAACAGCATCACGGTGGACGGTGGCGAGACCTCAGGCGACAGCGGTGGCGTGCGGCTGACGGTAAGCCAGGACGATGTGCAGGAATTCCAGATCAATCGCAGCAACTACGCTGCCGACTTGGGGGCAGCCACCGGGGCTTCGATCAATATTGTGACCAAGTCCGGCACCAACGACCTGCATGGCGCCCTCTACGGTTTTTTCCGCGACTCTGCGTTAGACGCCGCGAATCCGTTTTCGTTCAGCTCGGCATTGCAACCCGGCCAAACCTTCAATCCTGCCGAGCCCGACTCTGTAGGTTCGCCGATTAAGGATTCTTTGACTCGCCAGCAATTCGGCGGAACGCTGGGTTTTCCGATCAAGAAAGACAAGACATTTCTGTTTGTTGCATTCGAAGGCCTGCTGCAGAATGCCCAGAACGCAGTTCCGCTGTTGACGGACACTAATATTTTTCGACCCACGACGGCGCAGGATGCCATTATTGGTGGGCTGGCGAATTCATCGGCCCCCGTAGGCTGCCTTAATCTTCCGAACGGAACTGTCCTGACCTTACCTTCGAATATTTGCGCCTTTGCGCTCCAGAGTGTTTTGACCGTGAACCCAAACCCCGGCTCCAACCCGTTCGTGACTCCGGGGCAAGCTGCGCTGAATGCTTTCCTGGTAAACCAGTTTGAAACCCAGGGCGGACTTTTTCCTTACAACACACGGGAATACTTGGCATCGGGGCGACTGGATCACCGCTTCAACGAGAAGAACGAGATTTCCGCCACCTACAGATATGGACATGATCTGGAGGAGTCGCCAGATGTGCAGTCTCTGACCGCTTTTTCGGCGGGAAGTTCCATCCACACGTATGACAATAATTTGCAAGCGGCCTGGTATCACCAGTTCAGCACAGCAGCCCAGAATGAGGCGCGGGTGCAGTGGGATTACAACAGCTTTAATGTGATTCCTAACGAGCCGGGACAGGCGGGCCTCCAGATTCCGGGCTTTATCAATAATCTGGGAACGAACATTTTCCTGCCCAGCATCACCATCCTGCGCCGCTACGAATTTGCGGACAATTTCACCGTGATCCGCGGGAATCACACGATCAAGTTTGGCGGTTCCGAATTGCTCCGCGGCAATCACACCGAATCGCATACATTTTTCCCCGGTCGCTTTGTCTTTGGATCGCTCCCGGGAGCTGCGATCAGTCCGCAGCTCGCAACCACTACTGTCAACCCGTTGCAATCGGCGTCTTTCGGTCTGCCCCAGGTCTACCAGCAAGGCTTTGGAAACCCGACCTACCCGTATTACACCCGGCCGCTAACCGGGCTTTATGCGCAAGACTCCTGGAAGATAGCACCATACTTCACTGTGAACTATGGTCTCCGCTATGAACTCGACACCCAATTCGCACCTCTGACGACCTATAAAAAGGATTTCGCTCCCCGAGTTTCCTTCGCCTGGGATCTCTTTCAGGATCACAAGACCGTGCTCCGGGGAGGGTATGGAATCTTTTACGGACCCGTCGATGTCCAGATTCCCGACGTTGACTTGAGCCTGGGAGTCGTGAACCAAAATAAATCTGCGGTCGAGAACAGCGGAGGAGCCGGGCAGGTTGCAAACCTCACCGCGATCTGCGGAATCGCTCCCCTATTCCCTGGCAATGGCAGCAGTCCTTGCAACCGCGAAATTTCCATTTATGTAGATCCGATCACTCCGACCGGTCTCCCGGGTTTACAAACCGCGCCAGTGGTTTTCCAGACACTCTTCGCGCAGGGATTGATTCAGTGCACGACCCCGACCCCCGGGAACGCTGCCTGTATCACGCCGGCGGCAGTAGCTCCGTTTGGGATCAACGTCACGAATAGCGGTATTCTTTCTCCGCTGCAGGTAGTTTTCGTAAACCAGCCGGGCTATCGCCCCCCAATTGCGCAACAGGCTTCTCTTGGAATCGAACATGATCTCGGGCGCGGGTTCTCGATTTCTCTGAGCGCCATCTATACTCACACGCAGAGACTTCCCGTCGCGATCGATACCAATCTGTTGCCCGCACCGTTCAGCACGGTAACTTTGGCTAATGGCCAAGTCGTTGTCTATCGCAACTGGAATACGAGCCCAGCAGCCGACCCGCTGGGCGGCACTGAGGGCCTTCCTTGCGCGGCCAATCCCACTATCTGCTTTGTAAATCCGCTGGTGACGCAGAACAACCAATATAGTTCTGAGTCATCAGCGCTATATGAGGGCGGCATTTTGGAGGTTAAAAAGCGCTTTAATGAATACTTCACCTTGTTCGGGAATTACACGTATAGCAAAGGCTTCGACACTTCCACTGATTACAACTCCGACTACGGGCCGCAAGACCCGACGAATCTTGGCCTGGATCGCGCTCTTTCCGAGTTTGATCAACGAAATAAAGTCGTGATCGCGGGAGTGTTCGACAGCCCCTGGAAACAGGCTCTTTTGTCGGGTTTCCAGCTGGCCCCGATTTTCTCCTACCACAGCGGACATCCCTTCAATTTGCTAGCCGGCGGAGAGGTAAACGGCGACAATCACACCACCAATGAACGTCCGATCGGAGCACCGCGCGACACTGGTCTGGGGCCCAACTATATCGACTTCGACATGCGCTTGACCTGGGGGCACAAACTTGGCGAGAGAGCTACCCTGCAATTCACGGCGGAGGGATTCAACATCGCGAACCGAACAAATTTTGCCAGTGTAAATAACGAGGTAGGTCCACTTTTCGGATTAACTCCGGGGTTCACGACGTTCAATGTGCACGGGATTCGTCCGGGCACACTGCTCGCGGACGGCAGCGTAGCGACTCCCAGTACGCCCCTCGCGTTCACCTCAGCCTTCCCTAAGCGAGAGATCCAGCTTGGTGTACGCTTCTCATTCTGAAGCAGAGGCTGAACTGGGGGCTTTACTCTTTTGCAGGCCGTAGGCATTTGGTTCGGCTTCGCCAGCGGTCAGGCCGATGCCCTTGCTTTTGTATTTCCTCAATTCCAACTTGGCAATCAAGGCTCGATGCACTTCATCGGGACCGTCCGCTATACGCAGCGCGCGGATGGTGGCAAATAGTTCAGCCAGCGGAAGATCGTCGGACACCCCGGCGGCTCCGTGCATTTGAATAGCCTGGTCGATAATCTCCAGCGCAATGGTGGGAACGGCGACTTTGATTTGAGAGATTTCGCTGCGAGATCCCTTGGCTCCGACTTGGTCGAGCATCCACGCGGCCTTAAGCGTAAGCAGACGAGCTTGTTCCAGCTTGATGCGGGCATTGGCAATGACGTCGGCGTTGGCACCCAGTTCTGCCAAAAGCTTGCCAAAGGCCACCCGATGCAGCGAGCGGCGGCACAATAGTTCAAGCGCGCGCTCGGCAGCACCCAGGGTGCGCATGCAGTGATGAATGCGACCGGGGCCGAGCCGGCCCTGCGCGATTTCAAAACCGCGGCCCGGTCCGGCGATGATGTTGTCGAACGGCACCTGAACATTGGTAAAGCTCAGCTCACCGTGACCGAAAGGCGAATCATAGGAGCCAAACACTGGCACCATGCGCTCGATCTTTACACCGGGAGTATCGATCGGCACCAGAACCATGGAATGACGCCGGTACCTCGAGGCGGATTGATCGGTTATGCCCATGAAGATAAGCAGGCGGCAATGGGGATGGCCAGTTCCGGAACTCCACCATTTCCTGCCGTTGAGAGTCACATGCTCGCCTTGAATGAGAGCTGTCGCTTGCATATTCGTTGCATCCGAAGAGGCTACGTCAGGTTCCGTCATGCAGAACGCCGAACGAATCTCGCCGGCCAGGAGGGGCATGAGCCAACGTTGCTTTTGCTCGGCCGAACCGTACTTCACCAGCACTTCCATGTTGCCAGTGTCCGGCGCGTTGCAATTGAAAACCTCAGGGGCAATGAAAGACCGCCCGGTGATTTCCGCCAAGGGCGCGTATTCCACATTGGTAAGGCCGGCGCCATACTCCTGGTCGGGAAGAAAGAGATTCCATAGGCCAGCTGCCCGCGCCTTGGCCTTCAAAGTCTCCATGACCGCAGGCTGCTTCCAGTGGCGCCAATCGGGAAGATTCTGCAACTTTGCGCAATATTCCGGTTCCGCGGGCACGACGTACTCTTGCATGAAAGCCGAGAGGCGCTGAATGTAACTCTGGGCTCTCGGCGATGGAAAAAAGTCCATTGGTTAACCGTTGACCCCGCAGTTGCCTAGACTAGCGATTTCAGCGGAATTCTCCTAATGAATCCTACGAATCCTGTAATATATGCGGCGTGCATTTAAGTCAGGTCGACCTGAATCTGTTCGTGGTGCTGGAAGCTATTTATCGCGAGGGCAACATCACTCGCGCGGGCCAGCAACTGAACCTCACTCAACCGGCGATCAGCCATGCGCTGAAGAGACTGCGCGATCTCCTGCAGGATCCGCTTTTCGTCCGCCAAGGGCCGCGCATGGTACCGACGCCGTTCACGCGTAATATGATTGAGCAGGTCCGGCAGGCGCTGCAAATTCTGGAACTGAATCTCAGCCAGAGTCGCAATTTCGTTCCCGAACACACCCGCCGGAATTTTCATTTGTCGTTGTGGGAATACGCCGAAGCCCTGATTCTTCCGTCCTTACTGCGGCGCCTAACGCACGCCGCGCCGGGAATGTCGATTACGACGTCGCGGGTCAAGCGTAGAGACTTGGAGACCGAACTGGCCAGCGGTGCAGTCGATTTGGCCATCGACATCCCCATGACGGTAAGTGATCGCATTCGTCATAAGTGGCTCCTGAACGAACCATTCGTGGTCATGGCCCGGCGTGACCATCCGGCGATCGCAAATAAACTCGATCTGGATACCTACCTGGCGCAACGCCACATCCAGGTCTCCTCCCGACGTCACGGCCCCAGCCTGATTGACGTCGAACTCAGCCGCCGGGGACTTCGCCGGGAGGTGTTTCTACGGAGCCAGCACAACCTCACGGCCTGCATGGTGGTGAGTAAGACGGACATGTTGCTGACCTTGCCGGAGCGCCATGCACAATTGCTGAACAGGGTTTTGGTAAACCAGGTGCATCCCTTCCCGCTCCAAACGCCCCGTCTCGAAGCTCACTTGTACTGGCATGAGAGTGTGGAAAATGATCCAGCAAATCGCTGGCTGCGGGAAGAAATCGAAAAGGTCCTGTCCCCGGAACTACAAGCGCAGGGAGCCGTGCGCAAGCCCGGCAGCAAAAGGCACGGCGTCGAATCAGCAGTTCGTAGACTCGGGCGCAAGCAGCGGCCCCGTCTTGCGACCTAATAGTAGGATGGTCGACGTCACGTATATGGATTGGCTGCGGTCGCGTTTGGCATCATGATTTTAGTCGGGCATGATTTTAACAGTTGGCAACAGATCCGAGCGCTCGGGAATGTTCCCACCGCGAGTTTGTACTCGTGTTCAGCTTATCGATCGTGAGCGTTCCTCGAGATTGCCACAGGATGCTTCCTGGCTGGCAGCCGATTCACTCTGCAAAAGCGCGACCGGAAAGTGAACCAACAGTTTTGCGATGGGTAGTCGCTGCGCTTCCCTTCCGCTGACGGGAATACATTCGTTGGTAAACAGATTGTGAAAACAGGCATTGCCTGTCCCAGGGAACTCGATACTAGTGTCGCCCCAGACGTCTTCTGCGCACACGGTCTGACGACTCTCACCAAGCAAAGTGGCGCAGAGGCGAGGCACGGCAACGATTGCCGTTCGTCCTCCATGTTCTCTCGCAAAGGCCACCACATGTGCCGCCTTCTGGCCGTTTATTCTGAGCGGCATGTAGCTCCCCGTCTGAAACAATTCAGAAAAGGTTTTTCGCAACTCCAGCGTTTTCCAGATCAGGTATAGTTTGGCTTTTCCGTCATCGACATTAGCGGCAAGCTGGTTAAGTTGACTTAGTAGCTGCTCGGAGGATTGCCCGAAGGATTGGAGCTCCTCGAGCATACGTCTGCGTCGGTCATAATCGACCGGACGCCGATTATCGGGATCGACCAGGCTGAATTCGAAC
This sequence comes from Terriglobales bacterium, assembly GCA_049585795.1. GTDB lineage: Bacteria > Acidobacteriota > Terriglobia > Terriglobales > Acidobacteriaceae > JABDBE01. The sequence goes on from JBAVAQ010000092.1 coordinate 174,078, forward strand.
TGCTCGTTACCTTGATAGATATCAGGCACTCCGGGGGAAGACAGCTTCAATAGGCATTGCGACAAGCTGTTGAACGCACCGGCCCGCGCAATCCGACGCTGAAATTCCTCAAAGTCATTCAGAAATTCATGGTTGCCGTCACGCTGCAAAATCGCCCGCGTAAATTTTCCCAGAGCGTCCTCATATTCTGTATTGGCATTCGCCCAACTCGTGTGTTCCTTGGCTTCGCGGGCCGCTTTGAGGATGTACTGTTCGATTCGCTCGGCGAAAGCCTGCCACCCGGCATCATCAACGGACGCGACCGGCCAGGCTCCAATGAGAGTTTGGTACAGCAGGTACTCGTCGTTGCGCGTGGGGGCAGGCTGGCCATCGACTACCTGCTTTTTCTTGCGATTCCAATCACGCCAACGCCGCAAATGAAGCCGCCAAGCCCCGGGAATTTCTGAGAGTACGTTAATGCGAGCACGAACGTCTTCAGATCGCTTCGAATCATGCGTCGAGCTAGCCAACATCGAGTACGGCCAATCATGCAGGCGCTCCTGGTTGGCGAAATGGAACTCTTCGACAGTGGTTCCGAATTTGATAGGATTCCCTCCCACCTCGTTGAGCGAGATCAGGCGGTTGTAGCGATAAAACGCGGTATCTTCCAAGCCCTTGGCCATGACCGCCGAGGTCACTTGCTGGAACTTCATCGCGAAACGAACGATAGCTCGCTTGTACCACCCCGGTTCGTGGCCGTTCGCTTCGACTAGCAATACTTTCCGAATGAAATCGAAGACGCTAAGATCCGCCGCATTGCTTTTCTTTCGTCCAGCCATGACTGCCTGCTCGACATAACGACGATCCTCGGCGGACACATCAGGTCCGTTGACATAGGTGCGATACACGGGAAAGCTCGCGATGATTTCGGAGAGAGCGCTTCTAAGACTGTTCAGCGTGAAGTCGCAGGTATGACGATTGGCAAGCGCGATGCGGCTCAGGAGGTTTGCCAGGACGTTGAGTTCGCTGGCCAGCACCGCCTTCAGAATTTGCTTCTTGCAGGCATAAACCAGATCGCTGAATTCCGGAGACGTGCCGGCGAAAGATCGATAAATACGAGTCATCTTGCCCCCTGCGTTTTGATCGACGAATAGTCCATTGATGAGATTGGCAAATTCGTAGCCAGTAGTCCCGCAGATCGGCCAATCCTTTCGGAGCTGCTCCTTTCCGGTGAGAATTTTCTCGGCGATGACATACAACCGTGGCTTTCCTTCCTTCGTCAGCTTTTCTTTCAAATGGTGAAAATATTTTGTGGGATCGTAGAGGCCGTCAGGATGATCGATACGGATCCCGTCAATTTTTCCTTGCGCTACAAGCTCGAGGATGAAGCGATGAGTGCTATCAAAGACGGTTTCATTCTCCATGCACAGCGCCGCCAGATCGTTGATGTCGAAAAAACGCCGATAATTAATGTCGTCGGCGGCGGACCGCCACTGCGCCAGACGATATGCCTGGGTCTTAATCAATTCATGTAAGTTGTCGAAACTTGTGGGATCCCCCACCGTTCCGTTGAAAGCTTCCACATTGGCAAAAAGGAAGTCCTTCACTTCCGAGGATCGAGCGCAAAGTGCGGCCAAACGGCGCTTCTGAACCTCTTTCTCGCGATTCCGCTCGGCACGCTGCTCGGGCGTGAACCCGCGGCGGCCGGGAAGATGGCCGAACCCGGTCGTGATGCTCTGCAGTTCCAGAAAGTCTTCATGGGTTGCGCCCAGTTTCTGTTGCAGACGCTCGATTTTAAAACTGAGGATTCGCGGATACTCTGCCGGATCGAGGGGAAAACGATGCTGATGGTAAAAGACGCTGAACTCTCCCCGCTCCGCGTCGAAGACCAGCTTCAGCTCACCACTTTCGAGAACATTGCCATACTGATCACCGAGAATTGGGATTAGAACTTTGCCCTGCAGCTCATCCTTGAGGGGATCCCAGTCAATATCGAAGAAGTCCGCGTATTGCGACGCTTCCCCGTTTTCCAGTACATCCAACCACCAGGCATTGTCACTTCCCATGACCCCCATATGGTTAGGAACGATATCGACGACTTGCCCCATACCGTGGCGGTGAAGCTCATGCACAAAATACTCGTAATCCCGGGGAGTACCGATCTCCGGATTCAGGGAGTTGTGATCAATGATGTCGTAGCCGTGCATGCTGCCGGGGCGGGCGCGCAGATAGGGAGAGATGTAGCAATGACTGATCCCGAGACGCGCAAGATACGGCACCAGCCCCGCAGCATCGCGGAACGTAAAAGTACGGTTGAGCTGCAAACGATACGTCGCTCTCGGTATTTCAGGCTGCGCTGACATGAAATCTTGCATTGGATGGTGTAGGAACCCGCCGCGGCTACAGTTGGCGCCAGAGGTGGTTTCCCGGGTTCCAAGCTAGGCGGCATTATCGATGCTAGCTATCAGGGGTTTGCTTTAGATTTGACCCATCAACCCTGTAGATGGAAGGTCGAAAGCATTATTCATGCAGTGCCCAGACCACCGTCCAAGGCGGAAGGCGATGCTGCTCCAAAACGAGAACAGATTCAGGATTGCTGCAGTAAAACCGGCCGGTCGAGCTGTTCGCGTTTATTGTCAGCCATTCGTCACCGAGGTTGGCACAAAGCTCCAACTGCGATCCATCGGAGAGAGTCCACTCTACCCGAAGACCACGACCCTGGCCGATACAGAACTTCGTTCGAGATCCGGAGATCTTTCGCAGGCGAGGAACGATGATGCGCTGGCGAAGCGACAATAGTTCGCGGTAGAACCGCAGCCATTGAGCGTGAGGATCACTTATCAAACAGGTCCAATCTAACTTTGATTGGAGAAATGTTGGCTCCGCGTTCGGGTCCGGGATCCGGTCGCGAGTTTGTGGCGAGCTGAACTTGGCAAACCGCGCGAACTCATTCCTTCGGCCGTTGGTGACTGCCTTCGCCAACTCACCCTGGAAGTCGCAAAAGAACAGAAAAGGAGATGTTGCAAAAAATTCCTCTCCCATAAAAAGCAAGGGCGGAGCGGGAGCGAGCAAGAGGATTTCCATCGCAGCCTTTAACGCTTCTGGCCGGGTGAGCTTTGAAATTCTCTCTCCGAAAGCTCGATTTCCGATCTGATCGTGATTTTGCAAAAACGAGACGAAAGCGACTGGCGGCAGTTCTGCGCTGGCCTCGCCGAGCGATGCACCGTGGAATTCCGAGTATTCGCCCTGAAAGGCAAAACCTTCGGCCAAACAACGGCCGAGTTGCCGAACGGGCTGCCGGGCATAGTCAGCGTAGTAGCCGTCGGTTTCACCTGTGAGAAGGACATGGAGGCTGTGGTGAATATCGTCGTTCCATTGCGCGTCATACAACTGCACACGATCCACTCCATCGCGGTGCAAATAGCGGGCGGCGTTGTCACCGTTTTCAAGAATGAGGTGGACAAACCTGTCGGAGCTTAATCTCTCGCGAACGACCTGCGCCAACTCCGTCAGGATGTCGGGATTTGAATCGTCTTTGATCGCATGGACTGCATCGAGACGCAAACCGTCAAAATGATATTCCTCCAACCAATAAAGCGCGTTGTGAATGAAGAAATCGCGCACCACCAGGCTGTCTTGGCCGTCGAAGTTAATCGCATCACCCCAGGGTGTGTGATGGCGATCGGTAAAGAACTGCGACGAATAAAGCCGCAAATAATTGCCATCAGGCCCGAAGTGGTTGTAAACCACGTCGAGGAACATCATCAGCCCCTTGGTGTGCGCGGCTTGCACCAGTTGTTTGAGATCATCGGGGCGACCGTAGGAACTGTCAGGCGCATAAGGTAGAACGCCGTCGTAACCCCAATTTCGCTTGCCAGGGAAATCTGCCAGAGGCATGAGCTCGATGGCGGTAATTCCGAGTTCGAGAAGATAGTCGAGCTTAGCTTCGACACCCCGGAATGTACCCTGTGGCGTAAATGCACCCACATGAAGCTCGTAAATAACGGCTTCTTCCCATGGGCGGCCGACCCACCGATCTTCTTTCCAGTCGAAGGCTTGTGGGTCCACGACTTCACTGGGTCCGTGTACGTTTTGTGGTTGAGAGCGCGAGGCAGGGTCAGGAACGTCGAACTGCCCATTAATGCGAAAGTGATAAAGCGTTCCGGCCGTTGCTTCGCGCGTAGCTAATTCAAACCAGCCGTGGCCAAGGCTCTGCAGTGGCAAGAGATTTCTTTTCGCGCGTTCCAGAGAAAGATCGACGCTCTGCGCCTGGGGCGCCCATAAGCGAAAGCGCACACTTCCGTCGTCTTGCACTTGAGCCCCGAAGGGCATGAAATGGCTACGTTTCATGCGTGCGATCTTGCCGACCCTGATCGTGTTGACGCTCCGCCAATAGCGCAAGGGAGCGCGCTTGCAGCGGATAGGGCATCCCGGCTTCGTACTGAACGCCCGGGCTGCAAGAGGTTTGGCAGGAAGTGTCAATCAATGCCACCCAGCGCATTCCCGAGGCTGCAGTTGGCAGCAGGAATCGCACCTCTTCGTGGTCAGCATTCATCAGAAGCAAAAAGTTTTCGTCAGTGATGGGCTGGCCCCGCTCATCCACTTCATCGACCGCCGAACCAGACAAGAACATGCCCAGCGTGCGCGCGTGCTGTTGATTCCACTCTTCATCAGTCATTTCGCCGCCGTCCGGCCGAAGCCAGAGAATGTCTTTGACACCAGCGCCTTTGATAGCTCGACCGACGAAGAAATTTCGCCGGCGGAAGACTGGATGTTTCTTGCGCAAAGCAATGATCTTCTGCACAAACCCGATTAGCTTTGTGTCGCCATTGGTGCTCCAGTTCAACCAGCTGATCTCGTTGTCCTGACAGTACGCGTTGTTGTTTCCATGCTGGGTGTGGCCAATGGCATCGCCCGCCAGGAGCATCGGCACGCCCTGCGATAAAAGCAACGTGGCAAGAAAGTTTCTTTTCTGACGCACTCGCAACGCCTTGATAGTGGGATCGTCCGTCGGTCCTTCCGCTCCACAATTCCAGCTGCGGTTATTGTCGGTTCCGTCGCGATTGTCTTCGCCATTGGCTTCGTTGTGTTTTTGGTTGTAGCTGACCAGATCGTGCAGTGTGAATCCGTCGTGCGCGGTGACAAAGTTAATGCTGGCGTAGGGGCGACGCCCACTGCGCGCATAGAGATCGCTGGAGCCGGTGATGCGGTAAGCCAGCTCTCCGATCTGTCCGCCGTCGCCTTTCCAATAGGAACGCAGCGCATCGCGATAACGGTCGTTCCATTCGGCCCAACCAACAGGAAATTTTCCAACTTGGTAGCCGCCTTCACCTAGGTCCCAGGGCTCCGCGATGAGCTTCACCTGGGACAACACCGGATCCTGGTGGATGATGTCCAGGAATGCGCCGAGTTTGTCGACTTCGTGCAATTCTCGCGCCAGAGTCGCAGCCAAGTCGAAGCGGAAACCGTCGACGTGCATGTCGAGCACCCAGTAGCGCAGGCTATCCATAATCAGCTGCAATACGCGCGGATGCCGCATGTTCAGCGTGTTTCCCGTTCCCGTGTAATCGACGTAATAGCGGGGATTGTCTGGCATGGTTCGGTAATAGACCACATTGTCGATGCCGCGGAAGGAAAGCGTAGGGCCAAGTTGATTGCCTTCGGCGGTGTGGTTGTAGACGACGTCGAGAATTACTTCGATGCCCGCCGAGTGTATGGTCTTCACCATGGTTTTGAATTCGCTGATGGAACCGGTGGACAGATAGCGGGATTCCGGCGCGAAAAATCCGATGGAGTTGTATCCCCAATAATTCCGCAGCCCTCTTTCCACTAGTTGGCGATCGTCAACGAAACAGTGCACGGGCATGAGCTCGATAGCGGTAATTCCGAGCTTCAGAAGATGATCGATAACCGGCGCAGTCGCTAATCCCGCATAGGTTCCCCGCAGTGGTGCCGGTACCTTGGGATGCTGGATGGTGAAACCTTTTACATGAAGCTCATAGATCACGCTCTTGTGCCAAGCTGTACGCGGCGGTTGATCTGTGCCCCACGTAAAGGCTGGATCAATCACCATTGATTTGACCATTCCGGGAGCGCCATCGCGCCGGTCGAACGAGAGATCTTCCAGCCGATGGCCGATACGGTACCCGAAATGCGAATCGCTCCACTTCAGATCTCCGACAATTTGCTTGGCATAGGGATCGAGCAGGAGTTTGTGAGGATTGAAGCGCGCTCCCTTGGCGGGCTCGTATGGGCCGTTTACGCGATAGCCATAGATGAGCCCTGGCCGGGCTTCGGGCAAATAGCAGTGCCAGACTTGATCGGTCTGCTCGGTGACGTTGACCCGGTGCAACTCACGGCGACCGGACTGGTCGAAGACGCATAACTGGACGCGTTTGGCATGCTCGGAGAAGAGGGCAAAGTTGACTCCCTCTCCGTCCCAGTTAGCACCAAGCGGATAAGGTTTTCCTGGCCATACAATCGGCTGCGTTTGGAGTACCATGGCCTTGGATTGGTAAAGCTGATTTGTACTGAAAGCCCCCGCGCGACTCGTCTCAAGTAAGTCGGGAGTTAGGTGCGGAATTGGGGCACAGTGTTGCCTGTATCTTCCCCATCGCATGATGGCGAGGCTTGATCGATATGGAAAGACGGTGCTTTGCTTGAGCTAGCCGCTTGCCCGAGACCGGGTTCAAACAGATTGTCGGGGCCATTTTGATGGTCTGGGCGCAGTCGGCCATTGACTCGTTCTTGGACGTGGCCATCTCTCAGAAATCCCACCGTTGGTTAAGACGCTTTGGGCGGCGGAGTGATTTCTTTCAGCCGCATCCTTCGAATATAGCAGTCTTCGTGAACAGCTTTCCCATCTTCGTCCGTCTTCGCGGTTTCAAGCTCCACCGGTTCATTGCAGATACTGCACTTCGGTGGTCGCAGTTTGTGAATAAATCGCAGGAATGTTGGCACTGCGCAGCCTCCGATTACGAAATGGCCAGATCGCACGTGCGACCGATGCCGAAGGGCGCGGCAAGAGATGTTTTAAAAGGAAACTGCCTCTACTATACCACCTAGTCTGCTATCGGACTGTAGGCCGCGTCTGAGCGTATTACAATAGCCTCCGTTGTCAATTTTGAGGGGGAATCCATGGGGAACCTAGGTAGTGCGCTTCAGCAGTTACGGGCTGAGCGCAAGCAGGCACAGTCACATCTGGAGAAGTTGGATCGAGCGATTTCGGTAATCGAATCATTAGATGGTTTGGGAACATTCGGGAAATCAAATCAACCGACTCGAGTGATATCGCAGGCTTCACGGCGCAAGATGGCACGGGCGCAGCGGGCGAGATGGGCAAGGGCTCGTAAAGAGTCACAGCCAGTGCCGACTGCTGCGTCTGCTCCTGCCAAGCGCACCATGTCGACAGCAGCCCGCAGGAAGATCGCGGCGTTTCAAAAGATGCGGTGGGCGAAACTGAAGGCGCAGCAGAAGAGAGCTGCATAGTCACCCTGCTGGGAATCCAGACCAAAGTACTGAGCTCCGGGGCTCTACGTACTTACCGAAATGAAGACCGTTGCTGCTGCTTAACCAACTCGCCTGGTTGTTAGAGCAGGAGTCTCCACATTTCTTTCTTGCCCAAGGTGCTGGCGATCCGAAGGCGTCCCGCAATTGGCAAGTGTATACGAGTTATCGCCTCTCTTGACGCTGATGGGGCGCTTGTTGCTCGCGGCGAAAGGCTTAAGCATGCCGGGGCCGACTCTTAACTCCCCCAAGTTGATCAAGTTTCCTGCATCAGAATCGGTGGTGACAAGTGCAATGCCATTGAAACATGTCGTCGAATCTCAGCAATTCACGGTTCCCCTGCTCATGGACTTATTCGAGCGCTCGAAAGGCATGGAGCGCGTGGTGGCACGCGGAGGTTCACTCGATTACCAGAACCGCATCATGACCACGCTTTTCTATGCGCCTTCCACCCGTACGCGACTGTCCTTCGAGGCGGGCATGCATCGGCTGGGTGGCCGCGTATTGTCGACCGAGAATGCAGGTGCGTTTTCTTCCGAGGTCGAAGGTGAGCAGGTAGAGGATTCCATCCGCATCATCAGCGGCTATTCGGATGTGATTGTGATTCGGCATCCCGACGAGCACGGTGCGCGACGGGCCGCGGAAGTCTCGGCGGTGCCGGTGATCAATGCGGGGGATGGCAACGGCGGGCAGCATCCGACCCAGGCTTTGCTCGACCTGTACACGATTTACCGGCAGCGTCCGTTGAATGGCCTGAGCGTGGCCATTATTGGCGAGCTGGACAAAGGCCGCACGGCGCGCTCGTCGGCATATCTGCTGGCCAAGTTCGAGCGGGTCGAGTTGTTCTTTGTCAGCCCGCCGCAACCGCAGATGAAAGCGGACATCTTGAGTTATCTCGATGAACATGGCGTCCGCTACGAACTGGAGTCGGATATTGACCGGGTGATTGGCGAAGTGGATGTGGTTTACCAGACGCGAATCCGGCCGGAGCGAGTGCGAGATACGAACGGGCTCAGGCGTTATGCCATCGATTCGAGCGTGGTGCAGCGCATGAAGGCAGACGCGCTCATTCTTCATCCATTGCCCCGCACGGTGGAGCTAGACAAGTCCGTCGATGCCGATCCCAGAGCCATGTATTTTCGCCAGGCCATGAACGGGCTCTCGTGCGGATGGCCCTGTTGACCATGCTGTTGGACGAGCAGCGGTCATCTTGACCACACGACGAGTTACTCGCTGACCGTGCGATTGGTGGTTTCGGGTGCCGTGCTTACGCTTCTCGGTATCTGACCGGGTAACATTCGCCCGCATCGCCGCCATCCAGCACTGGTCCATCGTCCGGAAGTTCGAAGGGGTCGGTTTTGGCCACGTCCTGCAACGAGGGAACAAGGGAACAAAGTTTCGCCCGATCTTCCCGGCAATCGATCTTTTCATCCGCATGTTGTTGAACAAGAGGCCAACGGTCGCTGAGCGACGAACAAATTATCTGTAGTATCTTGAACTCGACCTTGCGGACGCCGTCGTCAAACCTCCAAGATCATCGTGCAAGTTGCGGTTAATTTGAGGCTACTGCCGCACCAGCAAGCCCAGCCGTGGGAATGTGAATTTGCCCGCTGCGTCGTCCACCACATTGACTTGGCAGGTGTAGAAGCCGGGCTTGAGTTGGGTCAGCGATATGTCGAGTTGAAATATGGCGGCGCCGCGATCTCGCGCGTTGAGCTCTGTCAGTTGCTGCAGCGGACTCTCGTAGGTCTTCACCTTTCCCTGAAAGAAGGCGATGTTGGTCAAGAGCCGGATGCCCGAGGTGTTGCCGGCTTTATTGTTTTCGGAAGGTTCGCGTGCGGGATCGTATACCTCGTAATACAGATAGAGGTGCTGGCCGGTGGAGAAAACATGGGTCACGCTCGGGATGATTTCGGAGCCGTCGCGGAACAAGGGATCGCTGTGGTTGTGGTTATTTTTTGCCGGCTGGATTTGATTGGCCAATACCACCGAACTCATCTTCACCGGCTCGGTTTTGAGATTGGGAATTTCGAGGTCGGTTTCGAATGAGCCCACCCGCCCGGTTTGATTTTCGCGAACCACAAACTTCAAATGATATTTGCCGGCGATGAGGATGAATCCGTTGTCGTACTGTACGTTCTTTCTCTTCACTCCCGTAGATGTGTTGACGGCGAGCTTCACGGTGTCGCGCATATCGCCGACGCGCCTTTTGTTGCCATCAAGCGCCATGCCGATGATATCGAGCGTGGCTTTGTCCTGATTGCTGGTGCTGATGAAGGGAATTTGCGATGCAGGAACGGCCAGCGAGACCGGCACGAAGAATTTGTTGTCGCCGATGCGGAAGTAGCCTGCAGCCAGATAGAGCGGCAGATCGGTTGCGGGCAATTCGGAATCCAGCTCCTCTTCGAGTTGGCGCTCACGGTCATCGCGGGTGGAATGCTGGTAGTCGGCGGGCGCGTAGTAGCCGCGACGGAACTCAATTTTCATGCCGGGCCGATTCAGAGTTACGGTGATGCGCCGGTAGCGCCCATCGCGCGCGGGATTGGTGCTGTGGTAGCCGAGAACGTAGTAGGTCGAAGTATCTTCCTGCACGCCTTTGAAAACCTTGCTGAAGTCGTTGGAGTCGAGGAAGGCACGGCCACCGGTATCCGCGGCCAGAGTCACGAGAGTTTCCTGGGTGGTAAAGTTCGAGTTCAAAGCGTTGAGCGTGGACTGGCCGGAGTACGGGGACGTGCCGCGAAGGCTGGCGTTTTGCGCTTCGCCACCAGCCACCAGAGCCTGGAGCCCGCGAATGTCCATGGTGTAAAAAGCGATGTTGGCTCGCACCGCGGCGTTGGTCGCGGCTCGCAACTCGGACTCGTTTTCGATCCCGGTGCGATCAATGCCGCTGGAAAAATAAATCAGCGACTTCTTTTGCTGCACGTGGGAGAGATGCTCGGCCACGGAACGCAACGCTTCGAGACGGCGATCGGTATTAAAGATGTTGTATTCGGTGTCGTCGGCGGTGAATGATCCGCCCGTGTCGGGCGTGCCTTCGGTTGTTCCAGTCGGCCCTTCCTCGAAACCTTGACCGGCTCCCGGATTCAAAGACTGCAATGCCTTGTTCAGGAGGGCATGGTCGGAAGTGAAATCCTGCACGACCTGCAGAGAACTTCCGAGCGAGACGATCGAAACAAGATCGGCCGGCGCCATTTGCTTGTTTACGTAGTTTTCGGCGGCGGTGATGGAGCGGTCGATTTCATCGGGCTCCATGCCGGAGAGATCGAAGAACAACACGATCAGGCGGCGATCCTTGAACTCGACCGCGGCGGCGAGTTGCGGCTTCCCCGTGGCGGACGCGGGCGAATTTTCAAATGGTTTTGCCTGGGCCACATCGAGGTTGGGGATTGCGTCAGTATTTTCGATGTCGAAGGAGAGGATTTGTTGGCTTTTGCCGTCTTCCTTGATTTGAAAGTCTCCGGGTTTCAGGTCGCGGACGAATTTGCCGGCCTTGTCACGCACGGTGACATTCACCAGGACCAGCTCGGTTTCGGCATGAAAGGTGTAATCGGTCTGGGACGGCAGGTAGGATCCCAATAACACGAAAACCAGGAGCATGGCGAAGAACTTGTTCTTCGCAGCGAGGCGGATTGGAGTGAAACGAATCATAAAGGCCCTTAAAAGCGGAACCTGGCGGTCATCTGTATGGCGCGCATGGCTCCGACCGCGATGACTCTGCCAAAAGTGGGGGAGTTCACTTGCGTGTCAATCGTACTGTACTGGGGCGTGTTGAAAACGTTGGTTGCTTGCGCACGAAATTCCAGAACGCGGGATTCCTTCAAGGGAACAATCTTGGTGAATGCCATATCGAAGACTCTCGTCGGCGGACCGATGATGCTGTTGCGGCGCGCGTCACCATATTGGCCAGGCGGCGGGGCAACGAATGCAGTGGTATTGAACCACTGGGCGATGGACGGATTGGGAATCGAAATCGATTCTCCGGAAACAAGATTCGGGCGCAAGGTGCCGTTCGTTCCACGCTCGACATCGGAAAAATCGCCCAGCAGTCGAGGAGTGAATGGCAGTCCGGAAGCAATCGTCCAGTCGCCGCTCCACTGCCAGTCGCCAAAAATGGCGCGTTGGACGGTATTTTCGGTCAACCATTGTTTGTCGTGGCCGAAGGGCAGTTCCCATAGATAATCGGCGGTGAACTTGTGGGTCTGATTGAAACTGGAAAGACCGCGTTCGGCGGAGAGATCGAATGCGTTCTGCGCGACGTTGGTCGTTCCGGCGCTGGCAGAGCCGCTGCTCGCGCCTCTTCCGGCCGCGGTGCCTCCACCTCCGAGGCCTGCGGAACCCGACCCTGAACTTGCGCCAGCGCCGATCGTCGACGCATCATCCAGCGACTTGGAAAATGTGTAGGTGCCGCCGACGGCGAATCCATGAGACAGCCGTTTGCGCAGGCGGACGGAGCCAGCGTTGGCTTCGGAGTCGCCGAGCGAGGTTTCGTAATCGAACGCCTGCACGCCCGGAATGCGGATGCCGGTCGCCGTGCGATTGGGCGCTTCCAGAATGTCGAGATCGGTTCCCTTAGTTCCGGTGTAGTCGATGTTCAGCAGCAGCGTGGGCCTGATTTCCTGCTGGATGTCGAGGTTTCGAATCTGAACGTAGCCCATGCGGTAGTTGGGATTCACTGCGTAGTTGTTCGTGATTCCTTCGGATTGGGACGCCGGGAATCCATTCTGCAAAGTGAGTTGTCCGGGGTTGGACTGCACGTTCGTCTGGACAAAAGAAAATGGCGGCTGGAAAGCCAGTTGCTGCGCGATTGTCTGGAAAGCGCCCGTGTTGTAGTTGATGCCGTAGCCGCCACGCACCACAGTCTTGGAAAATGGTTTCCACGCAAACCCCACGCGCGGCGCAAAGTTGTTGCGGTCGGGTCGCACCAGGGTTAGCGGGAACGTTCCGTTGTACGGTCCCGTCTGGCCGGGTAATACTACGGCTACGGCTGGAGGCCCGCCGCTAAGGCTCAACACGCCGGGCGACAGATCAAGATTCACGATGCGGTTGTTGATTTCAGTAAAGGGCGAGATATATTCATAACGCACGCCGAGATTAAGCGTGAGATTGCCGCGCAACTTCCACTCGTCCTGCGCGTAGAGATCCCAGGAATTTCCGCGAAAGTGGTAATTGTTCTCGCCATATTGCGCCGAGGTCTGCTGCGGCAAGCCCAACAGGAAATCGGCGAAATCAAAACCAGTGCTCGCGACGGGCTGACCATTCACGATCTGAGAAGTATTCAGGCCGGTAAAAATAAAACTGCCACGAGCGTTGCTGTCGGTTTCCGTGTTGAGCTGAATGCGCCGGAAATCTCCGCCCCAACGCCAGGTATGCTTCCCGTGATTCCAGATCATGTTGTCGGAATAAGTAAATGTCTGGTCACGCAGCAGCTGCGGGTTGATGTCCTGCAAACCGCCGAAATTCGTGAATGAAAGATTCGGCAGACCCCAATCAAAGGGATTCTGTGAGACCCCGGTGATTCCCAGCGCTCCGGTGATGTTGTCGGTAAACGCGTAAAGGTTCTGGGTGCGGGTGCGGCTGCGGTTGAAGTCGAAGCGGGCGATGTTGGTTAATTTCCCAAAGCTGCGAACGTAGGAAATTGGGATATCGAAACTGCGAACGTCGGTGTGGCCTCCGACGCTCGGGAAAGGATTGGTCAACTCCGCGCTCGAACCATGATAGTGGAAACCGAAGGTGAGGTTATTTTGCGGACCTCTGCGCCCGCCGCCCAAGCGCCTGCCGCGCAAGGGAGCACCGAAACTGTGGTTTATGCGAATGTTCAGATCGTCGCTGCTGCTGTTGGCCGAAGTGAGGAAATGGAAATTCTGATAATTGCCCGGCAGATTCGGCATGGGAATATACCGCAGCAAGCCGGCGGCAATCGGACTGATCTGTGGAATCGTATTGTTTGGAAATTGCGTGTTGGTGACAGGATTGAAGATCTGCACATAGTTTCCGGCATCGGCACCGGAAGTGTACAAGGTCTGAGAAAAATTGCCCTGGCGTTCGAGCAGGGTCGGCACGGTTGAAAATTGATCGAAGGGATTTTCTCCGCGCTTCCCGTTGTAATTGACGAAAAAGAATGTCTTGTCACCTCCGTGGTAGACCTTGGGAATGTTCAACGGGCCGCCGACGGATCCGCCGAAGCTATTTTGTTCGTAGCTGGGTTTCTCTACGGGCTGGCCGGTCAATGAATAGGGAGCAGCGTTAAGTGCGGAATCTCCGATCCCGTAGTAAATCGAGCCGTGGGGCTTGTTGATGTCGAAGCCGCGTCTGCCGAAAACCATGACGCCCCCGCCGAAGCCTCCGCCCCCGAACCCACCCCTACCGAAGCCTCCCGGCCCGCCGCCATCGAACCCACCGCCCTGTTGGCGAGCATCGTTGAATCGTTGCTGCATTTCGGCGCTGCTCATACCTGCGAAAGGACTAGAGGTGTTGCCGGAAATGGCAACGGATTCGGTCGCGCTGTCGGGCGCGATCCCGGGCACGGGCATGCCTTGCGGCACGATATCACTTGCGGCATTGCCATTCAATTCGCGGCCTTCGGCGCTCTGCTCCAGTGTAAGGTTTTGGAATCCGCGGCCCGCGGCGGGCGCCCTGGCTTGCGTCGGTGCGCTTTCGTTTGCCGGTTCTGTTTTCGGCACGCGGGAGAGCAGAACCAGTTCGAGATTCGCCTCGACATCACGGTTGGAAGCGTTGATACGTACTTCCTGGGTGACGGGTGCAAAGGCTGCCATCTGGACACGGACGACGTAATGACCGTCGGAAGCGATCTGCATAAAATAACGACCATCCACATCGGTTGAGGTCGTTACCTTTTGACCGGTGAGAGTATTGGCGGCTGTTACGGTCGCGCCGGGCAATGGCATATTGCCCGATTTCACCACGCCATAAATAGTTCCACCCTCCGGTTGCGCACTTTGCGCAGCAAGCCAACCGGGACAAAAGACGATCGTCGGCAGAGACAGCAACAGCAGACATGCTCCGCCCCGCCAACCTCGAGGAACCTCAAGCTCATTGCCGATCTGCACGTAGACCTTAACTGCGTCGCCGATTATTCTGCGTAACCTCAATGCGACTCAGATTCTCCGCTTTGCCGCTGTCCGAATCTCGGCTGTCCCACATTCAGGATGGCGGGCACGAAGACCTTATTCTTGAGCTCGCCGCGGCCAAACACGTGGTCTCCAGGTTTCAAGTCGGCGAGCGTAATGCTCTCTCCATTCTTGCGAAAAGAAGTGTCCTCGTCGACGGAAATCGTCTGCGTCACCCCATCCGGTCGCAAGATGGTTAACTGGGTTCCGGCGACGGACTTAATCTCGCCGACGATAAAGCGTTTGCCCATATCTTCGCGGAAATTGTCTGGTGTAGCGCTTTGGCCGCGCGTGGCCACGGTGTCCGCTTGCCAGGCATTGTCGCCAGTCTTTTCGCCGCGAACGAATATCATGTCGCCTACCTTGAAGTCGGCGAGGGTCGCGGCTCCCCGGTCTTTACGGTATTGGGTTTTATCGTCAAGGGTTACTTGCGTGGTCTGGCCGTCGCGCGTCTTGATAGTGATGGCGTGCGCATCGATCGCAGCTATCGTTCCTGCGATTCCCGGCGGCCGATGGCCGTTTCGGGGCGACTCCTGCGGCGGTGGCGAACTCTGGTTGTCGGACGGCGGACTTGCCGGGGCGGTCTGCGCAAGGCACAAGGCTGAGACGAGCAGGCAGAGCGAGACGAAAATCGGCTTCATCACAAGTTCCTCCCTGGACTGATATCGATCAAGAGCGGTCTGCACATATTGGACCACTGTTCAGCCCGGGAATTGCGTAAAGGTCGGTCAACGCAGGTAAAAATTTGTAGAGGAGGAGAAGGCGCGGGCGCGCGGGTGGAGCACGTGTTTCAAGTGATGAAGCTGAAGTTCGGATTCGTGAAAGTACAGGACCAAGCAGGACGAGCCTACCTACGGCGAGCAGTTTTCTGCGGCTCACAAACAGATTCACCAGCGCGCGGGTACGCGCGGCTCTGGCATCCGTGCTTCCCCCACGTTCTCCCGAACTCAATGGCGCCGTCGAGCGCGCCAACCGCACCCACACCGAGGAGTTCTATCAGGTCACCCCTGCTTCCTGGAAATGGAAAAAACTCAATCGCGAACTCTCCGCCAAAGGGAAGAAATCTACAACACTGCCCCTCATCAGGCCCTCGGCTACTTAACCCCGCAGCAGTTCCTGCGGCAATCCGCAGCCCCACGAAAGGAATGAAGTGTCGCCCATCTACTGGACGAGTACAGGACGAATACATTCCCCTTGTGTCGTCTAGGAGAGTCGGTTAATCTCGTACCGCGACATCGGGTCCCACGCAGAAAATCCTCAAAGGCGACTTTCTAGCAATGAACGGGGAATGTGCGACACTAACGAAAAATGAACTGCATCGCTGGATTCCGCGTGTGTCCTTGCGGGTGCTTAGAGCTGCGCCAAGGCTGGCAGTCGCACTTATCCTAACGATCGTATTGGTACCAGCGATGCAAGCCCAAACTTACAGCATACTCTACGCGTTTCAGCGAAAAGTGGATGGGGGTGGTCCCCAAGCGGGTCTGTTCCTGAGCCCAGGAGGCGGCCTCTACGGCACTACTTTCTTGGGCGGAGATCCCTCCTGCAGTTGCGGGACCGTCTTCGAATTGTTGCCGAATGGCGCTTTCACAGTGTTGCACGAATTCACAGGGCCGGACGGCGCCAATCCGGCTGCGGCTTTGATAGCCGACGGAGACGGCAATCTTTATGGCACTACCTCCCAAGGAGGTAGTGGTCGACCGAACGACGGAACGGTATTCAAGCTGGCTCCGCCAGTCAAGGAGGGTGCCGCCTGGACAGAGACTGTGCTTCATACTTTTAAAGGGGGGGCGGACGGTGCAAATCCGTACGCGCGTTTGATCCGGGACAGGGCAGGCAACTTCTATGGCACGACTCTCGCTGGCGGCACTTTCCACAACGGAACCGTATTCAAGCTGGATGCGACCGGCAAGGAATCCCCTCTGTACAGCTTTGCCGGGGCGCCGGATGGAGCGCATCCCTATGCAGGCTTGGTCCAGGACGGCGAAGGTAACCTTTATGGCACGACTTTGTTGGGTGGAGCTTTTAACAGTGGCACGGTGTTCCAGTTGGATGCGACCGGCAAGGAGAGGGTGCTGTACAGCTTCAGTGGGCAGGCGGACGGAGCATATCCTAACGCCGATCTGATATTGGATGGGGCCGGGGACGCATACGGCACCACGAATGAGGGTGGTGACGTAGCCCATCATGGGACAGTATTCAAACTGGACAACACCGGTACGTTGACCGTGCTTTACACCTTCGCTGGAGGTAATGACGGGGCAAGTCCCGACGCGGGTTTGATTCTGGACGAATCCGGCAACCTTTACGGCACCACGACTCAGGGCGGCAACAAGGACAATAACGGAACGGTATTCAAACTGGACAAGACGGGTCGGTTGACCCTCCTTCACACCTTCACCGCAGGTCTCGGGGGCGCATATCCGTATGCAAGCCTGGTCCGAGATCCGGCAGGCAACCTCTACGGTACCGTTGTGGACGTAGGTCCCTCCGGCAATGGCGTGGTGTTCAAAATCGCCCTCGCAAAATGAAGGAACGGCCGGAGGTTCGGAAGGTGATAAGACCGCGAAGAAACTCCTCGTCCGCCTGATTCTTTCCCCGACGAACTTCGGTTTCCGAATCCACTTGAGATCAGTAACGACAATAGTCGACGAGTGTTCGTCAACAACAAGCGATTCCAGATCCGTGTTCGCAGACCTTTGTGTAGTTCTTATCGACCCCGCGCAAGTAAGCCAGAGAGCACGAGTCGCGACAGTCGGGCACTAAGTTTTGCTCCTTACGTGTTGCTTACCTCGCCATATCCTTAATACTGGTAAAAAAGGGCTTAGCTCCTTCTTCTTGTCATCAGGGTCTATGCCGAACAGCTCACTCCACAATTTGGGTAACGCTGCCGGAGCTGGACCGGAAGTTCGAGTCGCCCCCGTAGTTCGCCGAAATGTGGTGTTTGCCCTTCGGGAGGGCCGTAGTTTTATATTTCGCCACGCCGCCGCTGAGCGGGACCTGCGCCAGCACGGCCGTTCCGTCTTTAAACTCGACCGTTCCGGTTGGGGTTCCGCCGTATTGGCCAGTAACAGTCGCAGTGAACTTCACTGTCTGCCCCAATTGCGAGGGATTCGGCGAAGAGACCAGATTAGTTGTCGTCGAAGCCCTGGTTATGACCTGCTTCAACGGCGCCGAACTGCTGGGGAGGAAATTCGAGTTTCCTGAATAGGATGCGACCACCGAAATCGTGCCTGGCGAAGTGAAAGAGTAGTTTAAGGTCGCCTGTCCCTTGCTCACCGTCCCCTGACCCAAAGTTGTTGTCCCCGACTTGAAAGTGACGGTGCCGGTGGGGGCGCCTCCGAATTGCGCGCTGACCGTGGCCGTGAAGAGGACTGATTGATTTACCGACGAAGGATTAGGCGACGAGGTGAGTGTGGTGCTGGTAGTTTGCCGGAATCCCGTTGTGACGTTCATTAGAACGGTAACGCTGGAAAGCGATCCCGCCGCGATCGCGACATCGGGCTGGTGGTCCCCGTTAAAATCGCCCGCGCCAACAAAAATTCCGCCCGGGAAGTAAAGAATGGGGGATTGGAAGGTTCCATCACCATTGCCGAGCAGGAGATACGTGCCATCACTGGTAGCTACGGTTGCATCAACGTTGCCGTCCCCGTTGAAGTCACTCGCGACAGCGGAATACGCGTTTTGTCCTCCTGAACCGTAGCCGTGGGCGCTGTGGAAAGTTCCGTCACCCCTGCCAAGCAGAGAACTGACAACTCCGGTGTTGCAGGCCGTGTTGCTCTGGCAAAGGTTGGATACCACCAGATCACTCTTTCCATCACCATTCAGGTCTGTTATGGATACCGAATCACTCTGGTAGCCACCGGAGTTGTAGCTTTGGGCGGTTTGGAATGTGCCGTTGCCATTTCCCAACAACACGCTCACCCCGCCGTTACCGCAAGTGCTGTTCTGGCATTGGCTCGCCAAAACGAGGTCAGGATTGCCGTCGCCATTGAAATCTCCGACCGCCAGCGAGTCGGTGTAATATCCGCCCGAGGCAAAGATCTGAGCGGTTTGGAACGATCCATCTCCGTTGCCCAGAAGAACGCTGACCGCACCATTCTGGCAGGAGGCGTCCTGGCACTGATTCGCAACCAGCAGGTCAAGCTTTCCGTCCTTATTAACGTCAGCGATCGCAACGTCCAGAGCTATGAAAGCTCCGGAGGAGTAGTTATTCGCCGCCTGCAGGGTTCCATCGCCATTGCCCAGCAACACGCTTAGACTTCCTCCGCTTTTGCAGTTGCTGGTGCTGCACTGATTGGCCACGACCACGTCGGGGTTGCCGTCGCCGTTCAAGTCACCAATCCCCACGGACGACGCCCCGAACCCCCCGGTGGCGTAAACCTGCGCTGCCTGAAATGTACCGTCGCCGTTCCCCAGCAGCACGCTTATGGAGCCGGCGTTCCCATGTTTGCAGTTGCTACTCTGACAAAGATTTGCCACGACCAAGTCAAGCTTTCCGTCCCGGTTCAAATCGGATGAGGCCGCCGAATCGGAATCGTATCCCCCGGACGCATAATTGGGCGGCGCTCGAAATGTTCCGTCCCCGGTCCCAAGCAATATTGTGACTGCCCCACTGCAATTACCGCTGCTTTGACACTGATTGACTACGGCTAAATCAGGTTTCCGGTCGCCATTCCAATCCCCGACGGCGCCGGAGTAAGCAAAGACTCCATCGGAAAGATAATTTTGCGCAGTCTGGAAGGTCCCGTCGCCGTTCCCGAGCAGCACGCTGATCGTGCCTACCACGCAATTGTTGTGAGTCTGGCATTCGTTGGCAAGCACGAGGTCGGTTCGGCCATCGCCATTGAGATCACTGGCAACTACTCCGGCCGTGCCGTTCCCACCGGAGGCGAAGCTTTGCGCGCTCCCAAATGTTCCATCGCCGTTTCCCACCAGTACGCCGGCGTTGCCGTTGTTGCAGTTTCCGCTGCTCTGACATTGATTTGACACTACGAGGTCAGTTTTCCCATCCCCATTAAAGTCTCCGGCCGCCACCGAAACGGCTGTATATCCTCCAGAGGGATAGGCCTGTGCCGTCTGAAACGTCCCATTTCCATTCCCTAACAACACGCCCACGCTTCCATTGCAGTTTCCGCTGCTCTGACATTGGTTGGCGATTGCCAGATCGATTTTCTGGTCTGCATTGAAAACGCCGACTGCCACGGATACAGCCACTAAGCCGCCAGTGGCGTAGCTGTGTGCTGCCTGAAAGACTCCCTTTCCATTTCCCAACAAAATGGTAACGCCGCCGCTGGCGCAAGTGTTGTCCAGGCACTGATTGGTCACGATCAGGTCGACGCGTCCGTCTTTATTTACATCCGCAATCGTGACGGATGAGGCAACAACTCCGCCAGACGCATAGGCCTGCGCGGGTTGAAACGTCCCGTCGCCGTTGCCCAGCAAAACACCGACGGAGCCGCTCCCGCACTTATTGGCGCTCTGACAGCCGTTGGCCACGACCAGGTCTGCCTTGCCATCGTTATTCACATCACCCACGGCGACCGCGAAGGCTTCATATCCTCCACTCGAATAGGTCCGAGCGGCCTGAAAGGTTCCGTTACCATTTCCCAGGAGTACGCTCACCGCCCCGTTGCTGCAATTGCTCGGCGGACACTGATTTGCCAGCGCCAAGTCGAGCTTCCCGTCGCCGTTGAAATCACCCACTGCCACAGAGAAGGCGTACACGCCCCCGGAAAAGTAAGTTTCCGGATTGAAAAAAATGGGATTGCCGTTCGGAACGTTCGGCTTTGGCGTGATCAAGCGAACACTTCCGTGACCGAAACTCGACAAAAGAAACGCTGGGGAAGAATTGGGTTGCCCCGGTCCCTGGAAGCTCGTCCTACGTGGCTCCGGAAGCTTTTCGTCCGAACTGGTCACGAGCGGGGACAGAACAGCAAGAGAGATAGCGACGACCGCGACTGACCATCCTTTGAACATTCTGACATCTCTCCACACATTTTCGTATCTCTGCGCTCATTCTCACATGTGTCCACCCATTCTTATAGGGAATACAACCTGGTATGAACAAGTGAGTATTTTGCCGGCTCCTCCTGGTCGATGTACTGGTATCCCGGGATACATAGCGAGACGCAACAATTTTGCAACTTGACGCACATCGGCCGATGAGCAGACAGTAATTTGTCCCCCTACAACTCAGATCAGCGGTGGGCACGATTCTGGTGCAGGTGAGCACCAAGAATTTCTCCACCAACCCGACGACACAAACTACTTTTGAAGACTTCCGGATTCTTGGTGGGTGATGGATCCGCGTTCGTGGTACCGCCAGGTCCTGCACACTAGCTAACAAGCTTCCGCCGACACACGGGGCTTGAAAAGCGGCTGCTGTCCAACGCGTGCCATCGGTCTTGCAACCACACCGTGCCCATTCGGACAGCAGTCGCTGCGCCCCCCCCGGGAACGTCGAGCTGCCCTGCACTGGGACGGCGACGCCGATGGCGAACCGCAACTCATGCACAATTCGACAAGTGTTTCGAGCGGGTGGAGAATTTCGTCGCCGCTCTAAGGGCGTTTGGCCATAAGCTGCCGCGTATCGGCGTGGAGGTTGAGGGGATGGTTGTAGGGGGGAGCAATGTCAAAAGCAGACAAGCCAAGTGTGCCGAGAAAGTCGCGCACGACAAATGGATCTACTCCCAGGTCAGGATGGATGTCCATTAACAGCAAGATATTGTGGTTAGCCTTCAGTGCCTCTACAGCTCCTCGCAGCACTGCCAACTCCGCGCCTTCGACATCAATCTTCATGACATCGACCCGGTTCGATCCCGTCTCCTGCAGCACAGAATCCAAGGTTCTCTTGGTAATCGCGATCGTGCCGCAGTTGCGGTTTGGCATAGATTCCATCAAAGTATGCCAGCCGCTCTGTTTCCCCAAAAACAATCGACTTTGTTCGTTCGCGTCGGCCAGAGCAGCTTCGTACAAGATCAGGTTCTTGTAGCCATTCAATTCAACGCTCTTGCGAATCCAGTGACAATTGGTGGGCTCAGGCTCGAAGGAAAGAACTCTTCCCTGCTCTCCCACGATCTGTGCCGCAAGCAGCCCGAAGTCTCCTTTGTTGGCGCCGACATCGATGAAGGTCATCCCCGGCTTAAGCAGGGCCAGCACGGCCCGGTATTTCTGCACCTCAAAGCGTCCGACGACGCGGGCAAGCATCATCGGAGACTCACTGATGTTGAGGAAGATTTGTCCCCCTGGTACCTTGTAAGGCTTGTAACGGTTCGGAATGATGGGTTTGACGATTCGCCAAAGCGTCATGCGGTTTGGACGAATCGGCTTGATGAAGTCAGAGAGGCTCATTGTTCCTCCGATGAGCTATTGTCGCAGGCAGAACACGGCTGACTCGATCGCAAGCGGTCACATAGGTATACATTTTCTGTCTTGCAGACTCCGCAAGTACCCGTGTCCGTCAAGGCCACCGTTTCGGGGCTGGTCTCGTCGCTGTCGCTGACTTGATGGAGCCAGTGCGGACAACCGTTATGGTGTAGTTGCTGAGCTTCGGAATGTTTCCTCCGCAGACGCGGGTGTAAAAGATTCTGAACGGGATATGTCGGATGTCAACAGCAAGTTCCAGACGTTTAAATAGCACAACGTTATTTCCCTAAAGTTGCAGTTGTTTGCACTCGGATCCTTGCTATCCCCACGAAATGCTCTGGGTGTGTCGTTCCGCTGCACACCGAGGGCCAGTTTTGAGGGTGAATCAGCTTCGGTGCAGCGCTTCGCTGGCGATCGCCGATCCGCGTCTTTGCTGGCAGCGCATCATCGGGCGAGACACTCCAGCAACCCGCGAACCACCTCTGGATCAGCGGAGCCTTCAATGCGCACAAGACCTTGACATCGGCGGTTTTGAATCTATACTGAGCGGCTGCAGGCCTATCCTTATTCCTGATTCATTCCTCATTCCTAGGACGTCGCGTATAAGAACAATCCGGCCTCGGGCGGTATCTATGGGAACTAAGAGGAACTGAAGTGCGGGCCCAGAAGAACTAATCAATGAGAAATGCCATGAGAAAAATGCACATTCACCTATGCGTCACTACTCTGGTGATTTTCTTCGTTTTAGGCCTGCGGGCAACGCAGCGGAATAGGGAGAGTTCGAGCGGCGCAAGCACGCCGGTGAATTCCGGTACCGTTGCCCGACAGCGCGCGAATCGTATAAATAGCGGGACTCAGACCATTCGCGTAGGCAATCAGCCTAGGGGCGTGGCTTTTGACGGGGCGAACATCTGGGTGGCAAACGGTGGCGACAATAATGTGACTAAGTTGCGCGTTAGCGATGGTACGGTAGTGGGAACCTTCGCGGTGGGGTCGGCGCCCGACGGCGTGGTTTTTGACGGATCCAATATTTGGGTGGTGAACCAGGGTAGCGACAGCGTCAGCAAGTTGAGTGAGGATGGCACAGTGCTCGGCGCCTTCCCGGTGGGCAGCCTTCCTAGCACAGCGGCCTTCGATGGAACCAATATTTGGGTCACTAACAGCCATTCCCACGATGTCAGCGAACTCCGGGTGCGTGACGGCGCTTTGCTCGGGACTTTTACAGTGGGACATTTTCCTTACGGTGTGACTTTCGATGGCGCCAACATCTGGGTGGTATGTTTCGAAAGCAACAACGTAATCAAGCTGAGGGCAAGCGATGGCACACGTCTCGGAGCCTTCGCTGTCGGCAATAGTCCTCTTGCATCCGCCTTCGACGGCAAAAACCTTTGGGTCACAAATCATGGCAGCAGTAACGTGACCGAACTGCGGGCTAGTGATGGCCGGGTACTGACTACCGTCAATGTGGGGGTGAAACCCTACGGCGCCATTTTTGTCGGCACCAACCTGTGGGTCGCAAATGACGGCGGAAACAGTGTGACCGAGTTGCGAACAAGTGATGGCAGCGTCATTCGAACTTTGGGCGTGGGCTATGCTCCCGAAAGCTTTGCCTACGACGGAGATTGCCTCTGGGTCACAAATGCCAAAAGCAAAAGTGTTACGAAGATTCCCATTTAGGCTATGAAGCGGTCTAAGAGCTCTAACAGGCTGCTAAAAAAATTAATTCGCAGCGTATTTTTCTTTTTGTGTCGTCGGGGGATGATGTGGAACAGCTTGTTTACTGGGTGCGTGGCCTTTGGATCTCCCTCAATGCTGCGGGAGACGCACCTGCCGAACTTGCATATGCCCTCCGGCACGTTCTTTCCTGCGGCACATACCACTGAGTCAAGAAGTGATCTCTGTCACTAACACGATGATCTAATTCGTATCTGATTTAATGTGTCGCGCCTCCTTGAAGAGCGTTTCCCCAGTCAGAGATGCAGCACCTGAGGCGAACGACGCGAATCTCTGGTAAAGCTATTTTCGTCATGCGCAGGCGAATCCTTTGGAGGTTTGTCATGAAACGCATCAGCATCGTGGTTTTGATTCTAGGTGCATGCTTCGTATCCGTGGCATGGGGTCAGCAACCAGCGGGCACCTGCGTCAACCACTGGAGTGAGTTCCACAGGACCAACATGAAGCGCTGGAACCCTTTGCGCACAGTCACTGGTGCCACAAACTCGTTCCGAGTGCCCAGATTTTGAAAAGTGTTGCCAGGATCGAGTTCGGCAAGCACCGCCGTTCTCTTGAACCGTCCTTCACTGGCCTTCCAGGAGAATTGGGTTCGCCCCAATGGTCACATTACTGGAAACAGTGTGGACGTCTCCCTTCAAATCAACCCAATCTTTATGAAACTGCGATGGGACGGTATAGGCAGTCGAACCACAGATGATTGGATTTTCCATCTGAGAGCAATTCTGGCCGTACTGAGCATCCCAAACCAATTCTGCAGCAGTGCCGCTGGCTTCAGCGAAATCGCAGGTGTACACCGTGCCGCTACTGGAACAGAATGGATTGTGCGCCGGTTGCGCTCCGGCCAGCCAATTGTAGGTGAGGCTCCAGGCCGAAGCCGCGGGTTGAAAAGGCTGAGCGGTGTCGGGATCGTACAATCCGCCAATGTAAATATCGTCATAGCCATACCAGATATTCATTGTCACGCCCGCCGACCAGTTCAGAGCGAAGTAGCGCGGAATGAAGCCCGCCCGGGCGTAAGGATCAGTCCAGATCACATTCGGCTTGGTGACGTTGCCCCAGCTGCCTTCGCCATTGATGAACGGCTTCGAAAGGTCAGCGCTTTGCAGAATGGCGCGCACTCCGGGAATGTGTTTGCTAGCGACCGTCTCGGGGGTCACGAAAAGAGCGTACAGATGCTCGTTGATGATATCGACGGCTTGGCTGCCGGCGCTGCCTGTGGTGCACTTAGCGCTGGCAGGCGGCGCATTCTTGCCGGTAGCATTGCAGTACAGAAAATTCTGGGTGGCGTACAGGCCGTTCGTCGGGCCACTGGATGGCGCGACGATTTCGGCGTTGGCGTCGATCGGAGTACTGGCGCAGTTTGTAATGCTTCCGGCAGCCGGGAAGTTGTGGATCACGCCTTTGCCGGTGACGATGCAACGCAAGTCTTCGGTCATGCGGACCAATTGGGCATACGTACCCTCGTAGGACTGCTGGCCGACGTAATTGATCAGGGTACTGGAGCGGTGAAATTCGTTCCATGGTTCCCAGTACTTGACGTGAGCGTGAGTCTGAACGTACACAGGGTCGTTCACACGCGTGGCAATCGCGGCAACCCAGTTCTTCCAGATCTGGTTGGATCCACTCCCGTCCGCATTCAGATCTACTGGAATCAAGCACTGTCCCGCGGCCAGTGAAAGGCTCGTGGTGCCGGCTGCATAGTAGTCGCACTCGGTACCGTTCTGTCCGGTTGGATCACCCGTCGTATTGACGGCCCAGAGAGGGGTTCTGGATAAAGTATAGAAGATATCGTTGACTCCTGCTTGATTCAGCTCAGCCATCTGCGTATCGAAATTAGTCCAATCAAAACAGGGGTCGCTGGGATCGCCGCTCGCAGCGCGGCAGATTTCAATGTCGGGCCATTGCCCTCCGCCCGAGTCCCAGCCGCGGAACTGTCCGTACGGGAACTGCAGCGGATAACTCTTCAATCGATGAACAATCAGCCCCCAATAACTCTTCGGAATTCCCGAACCGGATGTTGGAGTTGAAGTTCCATTACTTTTTTGTGAGGCTGAGCTGATTCCCGCGCAGTTCAGCAGGCCAGCACAAAGTGCTCCAACAAGAAGAACCTCGGCCCCAATCCGTAAGCGTCGAAGCAACAATCGAGCACCTCTGTCACATAAATTTGGTGCGGTCTGCCGCACGTCTTTGGTAGGACGCCCGTCGCTCTTTGCGCTGGGGCCGTCGCCCAGCTTCAATATGTTGGTGCTGGAGAAGACTCACAAGTTACGGGTGTTCAAGGGTGGGTCCGGCATACGCGCGGCAGGGCTTGGCCCAAAGTGGAGTGCGGGAAACCGGTGCGCGGTAACCCAGTTTGCCCGGGGCGGTGAATCGTGCCGCACCGTCAGTTCTGTGCGCAGTAACGTCGCTACCAACTCCTTGGGGGGCAGCGCGGCCAGAAGAGGTTTCAACCCTCCAAGCGGATCGCACGTTCATATTTACCGGAAGCAAATCCCCTCGCAAAATCTTCTTCAGACTGCATGCCCTTTCTCTCAGTCGCTGGACTTTGGTGACATTGTGGATCGGCAGCCAGGTGGCGAGAATACCCGCATGTCAAGCAGAGTGGCTGCATTCAACCACGCCGGATAAAGCCCCCGACGGAGATGTGTGCTCCCCCTTGACCCTCGTCCCTGGAGGTCAGCTAGTGAAAACCCGAGTCTTCTCGCGACCGGTTCTGCTCACCGTCATATTGCTCGCCGCACTGGTTTCCATATCCGCT
>JBAVAQ010000093.1:0-7253 GCA_049585795.1 Terriglobales bacterium
CGCACCAAAACCGACTTGCCACCATTGGAGGCGACAGGGTAGAACATTCTCAGTCCTGGACGGCCAATCCCGTTGGCCGGTTTTGAAGTGATAACTGTTGGCCGCTTTTGAAGTGATCACTGAGGGACAGCGTGAGCCGCGAGTTCGACAACGTCGAGTTCCCCTGAATGTTCTGAAAGACCTGTGACCAGTTTACGCACGCTGCTGCCGAACCGATGGAGAAAACGCTGGTGGCTGCCGTGGACGGCGCTCAAGACTGCGACATGGAGGAGTAATGGACTGAGTCAGGAATTGGTCGGTATTAGTAACAAAAGCCGAAACGCCTCTTAGCAGGCGTCCGCCGGGGCTGACCTCCCAGCGCTGATGAGGGCGAAAGCTCAACGGGCAGGTCTAAGGAGAACAAATACAGTGGAAGAGTACAACACAAGTGAAGTGCCTGCGTTCGAGCAGTTGATTAAAGGGATTCTAGAGTTGACAAAAGCGGGTGTGATCAAGTGGCGCAACCACGAGGACCAAGATCGCGCCACTCTGCGACTCAATATCCACGCCGGAATGCGGTGCTCGAAAGGACCCAGTGCAATTGGCGCCGAAGTCGGCGGCAATTTCGTGGTCGAGGGTCATGACACTGGCATAGGAATGCCCAATTATTCTCTGTCGATTGTTGCGGGCGACGAAGCGAAAGAGTTGAATGTGTTTCTCCGCACCTATCCAGTTGACACCGACGAAACCGATTCAGACGCATTTGTAGCGGCATTAAAAAATAAGGCACTAAACAATGAGCAAACCACTTAAGCGTAAGCGTCGCCGATCAGGGATCGTGCAAAGCTCGAAGCCATCAAAGGTCACCGCCTTGGCGGAACTCCTGCGGGTCACCGAGGAGGCTGGAACCATGAACGTCAGCCGAGACTATTTCCGTGCCAACAGTACGATAAGGGACGGGTGGAACCGCTACTGGTGCTCATTCAAGGCATTCCTCGCTGATGGCATGGCGGACGATGAGCTGTACTACGAGGCGCTCGTAGAATTTACGAGTCCGGTTCGGCGTCGGAAGCACTCACGTTAGCGGTTCGGGCAATTTGCCGTACAAACTTTAGCCTTCTTGTTCGAGCACCGCGACGTGCTCCGGCTTTAACTGAGCGCATGGACTTTCCTCGGTAGTGTCTCAGTTTGAATTTCTCAGCGCAGTCCGTGAGCGCTCGTCGCGAACTAGTGTAGTGCGTCAGGCAGATTGACGTTTATAAATTGGCCGTCGCTGAGTCGGAATTACCTTGCACTCAACAAACCGAGAACAAAAGTCGCCATTTGATAGCGTGCATTATTTGTGACGCACTACACTAGCTCCGAGCCTATCTGCAATCCGCCGCGAGGACGCCGATTCGCAACCACGGTCAGTGTCTTCTATCCATATTACCGGTTGGTGAATGCTTGAGTCCGTAGTCCCTTCGCGCCACCAGCGCTCGCCGCTCCAAAGCAGCGCATTTTACAAGTCGCTGGTCCAGCGGTTTGGTGATGGATGGCTTTCTGGTGGAACCAGGTGCACTGGATAAAAGCGTCTCTTGCCAGTTATCAACTCACAGTCGGTCGCAAACGTCGCACTGATGTTGTCACCGAATGTTTACCAGGAATTGACAATTAAGTAACATCCCTTCCGCATCTCGTCGTTCGCCAGCTGCGTCTAAGCCACAGTACCGCATGAATGTTTATGCTCCAATTCTTTTTGCTCGTGATTTTGTTGCGCGAGCCAAGACTCAGATCGAGAATGCGACGCGTGGCTTCAAATCTCAGCTCTCGACAGAGCTTCATGCGTCGCCGCGCGGAAAAGCAACACTGATCGTCCGCATAAATCAGTTCGGGATTTGACAGGCTTTTCAGAATCTAGCGACAAATGAAAAGACGCGAAACTTCCATGCCTCTGCGCGAAGGCGATCGAGTTGGCCGATAGCGAAATAGAGCCGGACATAGCAAGGATGGAAACAAAGAGACATTTTGAAAGGATGGCACTGATGAAACGTTCTGTTTTTGTCATAGCATTTCTCCTCGCCCAATTAGCAGGTCTGCAGCCACTGGCGCAGGCTAAGACATCCGCCTGTAATCGCCCGAATGGGAACATCTTCAATCTGGAGCCGCGGCCCAATGCTGTGGTCCAAGTTGCCCGCTCGATCGCTGTTTTGCCCAACCCCGCGGGGAAGAACAACCTCGTAGTGGCAGTTGGCGAGGATGAGCGGGCCTCGGAAAACCCCGCACCTATCATCAGCGGGGACGCTTTCTACGTGGAGCGTTCCGGCTCAGATTGCACTCCTGATTTCGAAGGTGGGCTGCCAGCCATCAACAATACCTTCGGTCCCAACGGAAGCGTCAGTGTCATAGCGGATCCCGCACGTGACCATTTCTTCATCGTAGACCAGGATGTTGCTGTTTCCCCCGATGAAAATGGCGTGGGGATTTATCAGACGACAGCGGCCAAGTTGAACAGCACCTCGGCCTGCCCAAGTGGCACAGAGTTTGGGACCGCCTCCTGCTTTACAACCGCAGCCGTTGTCAACATCACGGGGTTAGACGCTATCCTGGATAACCCGCAAATCGCGGTCGATCCCCGCACCACAGGGGTCGGTTCCGGTGATTTGTATGCGGTAGTCACGGAGAGAAATTCGGACAACACGAGCTTTCACATCTCGCTCACGGCATGCACCAACGGCCTCAACTGTGGCAATGCGATCTCGATCAGCCCCAAGAATGAAAAGGATCCGGACTTTGCTTGGGCTCAAGTGCGTCCAGACGGGGGCATCGCGATTTCCTATCGGAATACGACGTTCCCGGGCGAGAACAAGGAAGAGATAGAGTTTGTGACTTGCACTCCCGCCGGCGCGCCCAACCCGCCTGCATGCAAAAGTCCGGTTCTGGTGACGACCGTGAAAACTCCCGTTTTCGACAACCTTATCGGTGACCTGCCCATGACTGACGAGCTCTATCCGCGCCATGTAAATCGCCTGGAGAGCGACGGCAAAACCGTTACAACCTTCATGGTTTACGATCAGTGCGATGTCGCGCCCATCCAGCCACACGGCATTGGTGGCTCCGTCGGCATTGGTGCCTCCTTCGGCATTGGTGGCTCCTTCTGCCCTAAAACAGATGTTGTGATGACCAGTTCCACCGATGACGGAGCTACCTGGTCTCCGGTTACTAAGGTGAGCTCCGGCGCAGGGCAGCAATTCTTCGGAACAATCGCCAACGACACATCCACGGGAACCGTGAACATCGCATATTATTCGA
Organism: Terriglobales bacterium; assembly: GCA_049585795.1. Taxonomy (GTDB): domain Bacteria; phylum Acidobacteriota; class Terriglobia; order Terriglobales; family Acidobacteriaceae; genus JABDBE01. The sequence goes on from JBAVAQ010000093.1 coordinate 3,271, forward strand.
CCGAGAACGATTTCTTCCAGCTTCGGCCGCAGGTGTTTCTGGCGCAGATCTTGCCGGGAACGACTTCCGTCGGCACGCCGCAAATGTTGACCTCGGCAAACGCCGATGTTCAAGCCACTCCACCGATCAGTTTTGATGTTCAGCCGACGTTTTTCGGCAGCCAGATCGGTGTTGCGGCCCTCGGAACAGGTATCGCTGGCCAAAGCACTGCCTATGTCAGCTTTACCTGGAACAGCGTGGCGGGAACCTACAACGGCGTCTCCAGCCCGGATGTGAATAATCACCTGGCGACGTTCCATTACTAAGACCGATACTTAGGACGGAAAATTACATTTATGAGAAAAGGAACTGCAATGAACTCATTGAAGAAGATTAGCCTCGCAGCCTGTTTCAGCCTGCTGTCGTTCACAGCGCTGCACGCTCAAACCCCGTCTCAACCACGCCCGCGCGCGGCCTCCGGAGAACGCTCGGGACCGGGCATGCCAGCCGCCTTTCGGGGCTTTCGCATGCTTCCCTCGAGCGGTCTAAGATTCCTGGCCTCCGAAGAGGGTAGGAGTTATCTCCAAGCCATTGGACACCCAATCGCGCCGTACGCGATCCAGGTCTTCGGGCAGCCCTCGAAAGCGACGGTCGTACCCGACGCGTGGTTACGGGAATTTCAGGCGGAGCAGCAGTCCCAAGCTGCCGAGCCCACTGGCGCCACGCCCTGCACCGGAGCTGCCGGAGTCCGGTTCAACCTGGAGCCCAGGGCCAATGCTTTGCCGCAGAACGAAGCCAGTGCAGATTTTCTGCTGAACCGCATCGGGGCGGGCGAAGACCTGATTGTCCAAGCGGCCAACGACTGGCGCGGCAACCTCGCGCCTCCGGCGCATTGGGATCAGAACGTAAGCGGTTATTATGTGCATCGCAAGGCCGGGGGTTGCGGTGTTGACTTTGAGGGAGGACTGCCGACCTTCAGCTTCCAGGGCAACACGGAAATGGGGGCCGGCCAGACTGTAGTGGCAGCCGATCCGGCGCGCGACGCGTTTTTCATGGCCGACGTGCGCTTTTCGTCAACCGGTGGCATCGGTCTATTTCGCGCCTCGGCGTCCACTTTGCTGAGCAGCACGCAGTGTGCCAATGGTACGCATACGATCGCGCAGGCTACATCCTGCTGGGCAACCGCGACTCCTCCACAGCTTCTCTTTCCGCAACCTAGTTTCGATGTCGTCGCGGACCAGCCTCAGATCGCGGTTGACGAACGCGCGACGCGAGCTGGAACCGGCGCCGGAGACGTCTACCTGGTGGACGCCGAGTTTAGTTTTGACGCGCAGACGACCACGGTCCTTCTCGCGCCTTGCACCAACTCGCTGAACTGTGGTCAGCCGGTTTTGCTCAGTGGCTCCAACATCCAGACGGGTTCCCCCTATGTGAAGGTTCGCACGGATGGGTTGATCACGGTTTCGTATCTCAATGGCAACCCCGACGGAAGCGATACACTTTTCTTCGTGACTTGTACGCCGGGCGGAGCTCCAAACCCACCCACATGCGGAACGCCAGTGACAGTCGCTCAGATAACCAACCCGCTAGCGGGGAACATCAACACGTTGGAGCCATTGCTGAACATCAACCTATTGACCGAAACCTTCCCCAAACATGCGCATCGTACCAACTCAAAGGGCAACTTCACGACTTTTTTGTTGTATGACGACTGTCTGAATCCTTTCAATCCTCCCTTATGCATAGACGCGCAGGTGCTGATGACCTCATCGGCCGACAACGGCCAAACCTGGTCGACTCCGGTGTCGGTGGACGCCGTAGCCGGGCATCACTTCTATCCCTCGATTACCACCGATGCCTCGACCGGAATTGTCAACTTAGCCTATTACAGTACGGAAGGGGACAAATTCAACCACAAGGTTCAGGTGTGGCGGAATCAGATTCTTCCAGGCACCACTACCGTTGGGACGCCGCAGATGGTCACTACGATTCTTGACCCGATCGACAGCGATCCACACGACCTGGGCTTGTTGCAATCAGACTTCTTCATGGGAGCCATTGCGCGTGGCAATGGAGTATCGGGTCAGAGCCGGCTGTACACGTCTTTCGATTCAACGACTGTTCGAGGAAGCTACGAGGGGCGCCTCAATTTTGAGTTGAACAACCACATCAGCGTTTTCAGCTACTGAGGGAAGTGGTCAACACTCACCGCGGTCATCACTTAGTTCTTTAACCATCGGTTTAAAAAGTTGCCGCAGATCAGCCTCAGCCGCTGGCCTCGGCGGCGGCGCCAGCGATCAGTGTGGAGCCCCACCCGCTATCGGTTGTTGCATCGTCACAAGCTGACGCCCAACGCGCAAGGCAAGTTCACGGAAACGATCCTGTATCGCTTCCAGGGATTTGCCGACGGAGCGGAGCCAGAGGATGATCGCTTGGTCATTGATGCCAGCGAGAATATCTTCGGCACCACAGCCGAAGGCGGCAACTCAACTGCATGCCCTGCCGACGGCTTCGGTACTCCTGGAGGTGTAGCGTCGTGTTCGAGGTTACCCCGTAAGTTAGAACGTGAAGAAATCTGGCGGGAATCGCAGGGTTCCCGCCGGATAATCATGAGCCTGACAAACCCACTTTGATGTAAGCGCGAGCGCTCCCGCTCGGGCATGTTGTTGATGTAGACGGCGCAGATGGCTTCCTTCGCCGCCTTCAAACTTGTCGGGAATAAAAACGATCTGCCGCAGTTATCAACTCTGAAAGTCACAAATCACGGAGGGACAGGTGTCCGACAAAAAGCTAGATCTTATCGATCAGAATTTGCAAGACCTCAACGACGATGGAGTTGATCGCCGCGGATTCCTGAAGTGCATGGCATGGGCGGGCACGGGCCTGGTCTGGACCATGAGTGGTGGGATCCCGGTATCTCGGGCTTTCGCCAAAAGCGGTGGCAAGGGTTCCGACAAAGATGCCGGCAAAGGCGCGGACTTCAGTTTTGTCCAGATCAGCGACAGTCACATCGGCTTCAACAAGCCAGCGAATCCGGATGTCACCGCTACTTTGCTGACGGCCATCAACAAGATCAATGCCATGCCTCACACACCGGATTTCATCATTCACACAGGCGATCTGAGCCAGCTTTCGAAGCCGAGTGAGTTCGATACGTTGGATCAAGTATTAAAAGGGGCATCCGCTAAGCAGATCTACTTTGTACCGGGTGAGCATGACATGCTCAGCGACAACGGCGAGCAATTTCTCCAGCGCTATGGGAAAGGTACAAAGGGCACTGGGTGGTCCAGTTTCGATCATAAGGGTGTGCATTTCGTGGGTCTGGTGAATGTCGCCAATTTGAAAGCTGGCGGCATGGGGTCGCTCGGTCACGAACAGCTTGAGTGGCTCGAGGACGATCTCAAGGGCCGATCGGCCAGCACGCCGATTGTGCTGTTCGCACACATTCCGCTGTGGACCATCTATCCCGATTGGGGCTGGGGAACCGACGACAGTGAACAGGCGTTGTCCTACGTCAAGCGTTTCGGTTCCGTGACTGTATTAAACGGCCACATTCACCAGATCATGCAGAAGGTCGAAGGCAAGGTTTCGTTCCACACCGCGATGTCGACCGCATTCCCGCAACCCGCGCTCGGAACAGCGCCCTCCGCCGGGCCGATGAAAGTTCCAGCCGAGCAGTTGCAACAGGTGCTGGGCATCACCGATGTGAACTATGTGGTTAGCGGTCGCAGCCTTGCGATCGTCGATTCGCCACTCGCGGGTTAGGAGTCTTTCGGCCTTTAGGAAAAGCAAGCAATAAATCAATCACGAAAGGAATTAAAGAAATGACAAAACAGAACATGTGGGTTGCAAGTGTGGCGACGCCGGTAATGTCCTGCCTCAGTTGGAAATGGAGAAAGCGTTCGTCCGTTAAGATAGCGGAGCGAACGTATGAAAAAAGAGCGCAAGCACTACACTGCTGAAGAAAAGGTGGCCATTCTACGGCGCCATCTTTTAGACAAGGT
>JBAVAQ010000094.1:0-3374 GCA_049585795.1 Terriglobales bacterium
TTCTTTCCCCCGCACACCTACTCTCTCGCCGCCGGAGCGGAGCGAAGCCCCGCACAGCGTAGCGGAGCGCAGGCGGCGCCAGCCATCCCACCCGCTCAATCCGGGCGCTCTTTCATAATGCATTGAGCCCGACGCGGGTCGGTTAATTCTCGAAGCCGCCCCTTGGTGTGGCACAATGTTCAAGTTCGATGCCACTGAGCCTGGCGACTCGGAGTTCGAGGTCCGCGATCCTAACGATACGTGTTGGTGTTTCGTGAGTTGGATCGAGTAGGTGCGCCGCAGCACGGTGTGGCTCGGGCTGGTATGAGCCGCTCTCAGGTCGCCCTCGCTCCACAGGTCTTGGGAAATGCCTGATAATGCTGAACGCGATGTGGGAGGATTTATGAATAAGTCCAGAGCGTTCCTTTGGCCCGTGGCCGTAGTGTTCATGGTTGGCTTAGCAACCGGTGCGTCCCAGGCTCCGACTCTAACTTTTCATTTTAAGGACGTGAATTTTCCAGGTGCGGCCGGAACTTCGGTGTATGGGATTAACGATGCGGGTGTAATCGTCGGTCAGTACTACGACAAGCAGGGCGTCTTTCATGGCTTCAAACTCGATCACGGAAAAGGCACGACGATCGACGATCCAAATGGCAGCAACACGCTTTGCAGCGACATAAACTCCAGTGACGCCATCGTCGGCCAGTACACGGATCCGTCCGGCGACAATCATGGTTTCCTTTACGAGAATGGAAAATTCACCGATATCGCGCCCGACAAACTGTCCGGAGCCTCAGGAATTAACGACAACGGATACATTGTCGGAGGCTACGCCCACTGTCAGTTCTGCCAACAACACGGATTCCTGTGGAATGGACACAAGTTCAAGCGGCTTGACGTCCCCGGGGCCATGTGGACCGGCGCTGGCTCAATTAACAATAGTCGGGTGATCACGATCATCGCGCCGGACAATACCAACCACTATCACAGCTATCTCTATCGCAACGGAAAATACGCGGAGCTGAAGGTGCCCGGGGCGTTTGAGAGCTATGTTGAGGCAATCAATAACAGCGATGACTTGTCGTTCTCTTGGATTGATGCGAAACAGAACAACCACGCGGCGTTGCGTTATCAGGGTCGCTTCTACAAGTACGATCATCCCAGAGGCAAGAACGAGACGCTTGCATTCAAACTAAACAATCACAGGCAGATAGTTGGGGACGTGTTGTTCGGACCTGCCTTTTTGGCAACCTACTAAACTGACGCTTGGGACAGAAAACGACAACATGTCTCAGGCATTCCCACCCAAGCAAAACCAGCTTGGTTGATGCCGTGTCTCAATTGACGATCGGAGTAGGGATCGTGATTACTCACGACCCCCTCCTCGGACCCGGACGAGCGCTCATTAGCGCATCCGGTTCTTATCTCAGATGGATGGCGGCAAAGCGGGCATCCGGAAAGGGATGAAGCGTGCTCGGTTGAGGAAGCCAGCGCTGAGCCAAGGCAAGAGTACGCGTCCACGAGATCCGGTGTTTCTGGCTCCGGCGGCGGAGAGTACGCCACCATAGCGCAAGCACCCGGTCACGGAACGCCCCCAGGCTCGCGAGGTTTCCTGGTACCGCGTAGTAATTGAAGTGGCCTTGGACGACCGACTGCAGCCATCTTCCGGTTTGGGGCAGCGGATCGTGCATGCGCATCCGAAGCTGCTGCTTGATCTTTCGCAACTTGCCTCGTATGCGTTTGCGGATCGTTTTGCGCCGTACCATGAATCGCCCTAGACTGTTCTTCCCGCTGATATGCGTGAAGCCCAGAAAGTCGAACGTCTCCGGCTTCCCTTCTCCTCTACGTCTCCGGTTCTCCTCGGCAAACCTGCCGAACTCGATCCGGCGCGTCTTATCTGGGTGTAATTCCAGTCCAAACTTGGCCAATCGCTCTCGCAAGTTTTCCAGAAAGCGATCCGCGTCCGTCTGATACTGAAATCCCAGAATCGTGTCATCGGCATATCTGGTGACCACGACCTCGCCTTGCGCCCACTTCTGGCGCCAGACGTTTACCCAGAGATCGAAACTGTAGTGCAGGTACACGTTGGCGAGCAGCGGTGAAACCACCGAGCCCTGCGGCGTACCCGTCTGCGGTTCCGACCATTGGCCATCCTCCATCACTCCCGCCTTCAACCATTTTCGAATCAGGCGCAGAATGCGAGGATCGGCCACGCGATGCTCCATGAACTTGATCATCCAGCCTTTGTCGAGGTTATCGAAAAAGCCCTTAATGTCAGCGTCCAGAATGTAGTTCACCTTCTTCTTCAGCAGCGCGTACGACAACGCATCCAGCGCATCATGCTGGCTACGCCTCGGGCGAAACCCATACGAGAATCCCAGAAAGTCTTCCTCGTAAATCTGATTGAGGATGGTGACCACAGCCTGTTGGACGATCTTGTCTTCCAGGGCCGCGACCGCCAATGGACGTTGCCGCCCATCTTCTTTCTGTATGTACACTCTCCTCGAGGGCAGCGCTCGATACGCTCCACGATGAACCCGTCCGTGAAGATCGACGAGCCGATTCTCCAAGCCGGACTCATACTCCTGCCACGTAACTCCGTCCACTCCCGGTGCCGCTTTTCTCTTCAACGAGTAGAAGCTTTCCCGGAGTAGATCGACAGTCAAGTGGTGGAGCAAGGCGGTGAACTTCATCTCCTTGTGTTCCCGTGCTGCTTTCCGCACGCCTGCCAACCGCTGGGACACGCCCTTCCCGCTCTGTGTCGGGTACGTGCTTGGTTGACCGGCGTTCTCCTTGATCAGCGGCCTTCCCTCCCCACTCTCCGCCGACGTCTTCGTGTCTTTGTTCGAATGGTTCATCGGTAGTACGCCACTGTGTGACTCCTCGCAGACGTACATGCGGGCCGTGCGGCCTGAGCCTTCACCCGCCGACCTGCCGTCTGGTTTGCCAGCAGGTGTCTCCGAGGTCTCCCGGTTCTCGTGCATGAAGTTTCTAGGCGTGTCTGGGGTCTTCGACTACGCCGGACCGAGCGAGAACTCGCGCTAACGTTCCCGTCCGTGTTGCCTTCCGCGCATTTTTACCGCGTCGGCGTCCGGGTTGTATCTTTTCGCAGCTCGATGTCCCACCCCGCCTATCCTCTATCTACGCTTCACTGTGTCCCTCGCGGTAGCAGCGCAAGACTCGAGGCCAAGTGGATCGCTACTCCTTTCTCGTAAGGCTCTTTCATCCTCTACTTCATGCCGGTTTATCCCGGCGCACAAAAATCGCGATTACACTCATCCTATGAAAGAGGATGTCAAGAAAAAAGACTTGTCCCCGCCCCTCGGAGAGATGCGGGTGTGGTGACTTGCATCCAGCCCTCTAATTCTCGCGAGGGTGATTGTTTGGCCGCTTTG
>JBAVAQ010000095.1:0-3345 GCA_049585795.1 Terriglobales bacterium
CTCGTACCCATCCGGCGTTCTCATGCAGAAGAGGGATTTTCCGCCCACGCGAAAATCCATCTTGCAAACGGGCGCAGTAAAACCCTTCGGCCCCCACCACTGCACCACATATTTCGGGTCTGTCCACGCCTTCCAAACCAATTCGCGTGGGGCATCAAAAACTCTTGTGACAACCATCCGCTCTGTCTCGTTAACCGTGTTTTGTGTCATCTCTGACCTCCTCTTTCTTCATTTGATTTACAACTGCATCCAGTTTGTCGAAACTCTCTTCCCAGAATCGGCGATAGCTAATCGCCCAGTCGCGGACTGTCTTGATCGCCGCTGGCCTAAGCGTGCACACACTCTCTCGTCCACGCTTCGTCTTGATCACCATCCGCGCCCTCACCAGGTAAGCAATATGTTTTGAAATCATCTGCTGCGAGAGTGCAAACGGTTCCGTCAATCCATGCACAGAGGCAGGCCCATGGGAGAGTCGTTCGATCATTGCCCGCCGGGTTGGATCAGACAAAGCCGCAAACGTTGTACCTAATTTATCCACAACCTTATGGTAGTGGATTGTCTGTCAATGTCAAGTGTGAATTTTGCGGTTCCTGATTTCTGTTCCCTGATCCCCCAATGCGCCAGCGTTGGCCAGCAATTTTCTGGCCGGGCTACACTGCGGCTACACTATTTAAGAGGCACTGTGCCGCGAGTTGCTCCTTCTGTATGATTTCTGCACGGCCGCTATGGAGACGAGCACATGAATGTAAATCGGCGGAGTTTTCTGGTGCAGGCTGGCGCGGCGTCCTTCAGCACAGGGATGCTGGCCACACCCGCGTTGGCCGCAGATGACGTGAGCGCAATGGATCGCGAGCGGATGCGATCCGTGGCTGCCTTCACGGCGGAGACGCTGAGCACGGATCATCCGATGGCGTTCGGCGCAGACATTGTGAGCACGGCTACCGGTGAGCGGCTGATGCGCGCGGTGAATCGCGTGGGTCCCGACCACGATCCCAGCGCGCATGCCGAAACCCTGACCATTCGACTCGCTTGCGCAAAGCTGGGCTCGGGATCCCTCAAGGGCTACGCCCTGTATACGACGTGCGAGCCGTGTGCGATGTGCATGGGCTGCGCTCTCTGGTCGGGCCTGGACCGACTGGTCTTTGGGGCCACGATTGCCGATGCCGGCCGGTTCGTCTCACAGATTACGATCCCGGCGAAAGAGGTAGCCCGGCGGACCGACCTGCGATGTGTGGTGGCTGGGCCGGTCGAGCGCGAGGTTTGCGTGAAACTCTTTACCGATCCGCGCATGCAAAAGACGTTTGCGATGTGGAAGAAGCATTGAGCGAACTCTGGGGTGTAAAGTCAAATATTTTGTAACCCTGATGACTGTCGCTTCTGCTGGCGCATCGATGAGTAAGCCGGGCTTGTGTGAATCGATTCCAGAAACTCCTGGATGACGGGCAAATCTTCAATAATCTGATCTGCCAGCATTGGCCGACAATTCTCTGACCGGGCTACACTGCGGCTACACTATTTGAGAGGCACGGTGCCGCGAGTTGCTCCTCTAAAATGATCTCTTTCGCAAACATCAATAAACAGTATGGCAAGCAGTTGCTCTTCGTGGATGCTTCGTTTCAGTTGAATCCCGGCGAAAAAGTCGGGCTGGTCGGTCCCAATGGGGCGGGCAAGACAACGCTTTTCCGGATGGTGGTCGGCGAGGAAACTCCCGACGAGGGCGCGGTTTCTGTCCCCAAGAAGTTGACGATCGGCTACTTTCGCCAGGACGTCGAGGAAATGCAGGGCCGTTCGGTTCTGGATGAAGCGATCGCGGGCAGCGGACGCGTCGGCGATCTGCACCACGAACTCGAAGCCTTGCAGCGGGAAATGTCCGATCCCGACAAAGCCGATGACATGGGCCGCATCCTTGATCGCTTCGGTCACGTGCAGGAGGAGTACCAGCATTTAGGCGGTTACGCGCTCGAATCGCAAGCCCGTGAAGTGCTCCACGGTCTGGGATTCAAAGACGATCAGATAGACGGCGACGTGGGCGCGCTCTCCGGCGGATGGAAAATGCGGGTTGCGCTGGCACGGGTCCTGCTCGGAATGCCGGACGTATTGCTAATGGACGAACCGACGAACCACCTCGACATCGAATCCATCATCTGGCTCGAACAGTTTCTCAAGTCATTTCCCGGCGCGCTGCTCATGACTTCACACGACCGCGAGTTCATGAATCGTCTGGTCTCAAAGATTGCAGAGATTGATGGCGGCGAAATCATCACCTACTCGGGTGACTACGACTTCTACGAGCGCGAAAGGGCGGTGCGAGAGAGCAATCAGCAGGCAGCATTTGCCCGGCAGCAGTCCATGCTTGCCAAAGAACAGCGCTTTATCGATCGTTTCAGGACGCACGCCGCCAAAGCGGCGCAGGTGCAGAGCCGAATCAAGGCCTTGGACAAGATCGAAAAGATTGAACTACCGAAGAAACGCCAAGTCGTGAAGTTTGACTTTCGCGTTCCTCCTCGGTCCGGCGAACAGGTGGCCGTCCTCGAGAATCTTCACAAGAGTTACGGCCCGCGTGTGATTTACGAAGGGTTCAATCTCACCATCCGCCGCGGAGAACGCTGGGCCGTCATGGGGAGAAACGGCGCGGGTAAGACCACGCTGCTCAAGATGATTGCCGGAGCCAGTGCCCCAGATGCCGGGAGCGTGCGGCTCGGCGCCAGCCTGTATATGGGCTACTTCGCGCAACAATCCCTGGACGTGCTCAATTCCGATCTCACCGTCATCGAACAGTTGCAACAGGATTTTCCCCAGGACGGTCTCGGGTCGTTGCGGAACCTGGCAGGAGCATTCCAGTTCTCCGGCGAAGACGTAGATAAGAAGATCCGCGCACTCTCCGGCGGAGAAAAGTCGCGGCTGGCAATAGCGCGCATGCTCTACAACCCGCCGAACTTCCTGGTGCTAGACGAACCGACCAATCACCTGGATCTTGCGACCAAGGAAATGCTGGTGAACGCCCTGAAGGATTTTGAAGGCACCATGATCTTCGTATCGCATGACCGCATGTTCCTTCGCGGTCTCGGCTCACGTGTGCTGGAACTGGGGGGTGAGAGCGGCACGGACCGCCATCCCACAGTTTATCCTGGGTCATACGTCGAGTACGTCCAGAAGCTCGGACATGAGGCGCCTGGGATCTATTCGTAGGCCTTGTGCAACGGGATACGTCCCGTCTGGGAAGCCGTGAAGAAATTGTCTTTTCGTGCGACCGGGAAGAAGGGTCGCCGGTTTAGTTGAGGTGCTTCGTGCCTCCGACATCGCTCGCGTCCGCATATTTTCTGCCCACGCCTGAACGATCCTACG
>JBAVAQ010000096.1:0-10076 GCA_049585795.1 Terriglobales bacterium
CTGTTCGCTGCGAGGAAAAAGCCATCGGACGATAGACCCCAACATGCCTTGAAAATCCCCGCCCCGAAGGGGCGGAATCTACACTAACGGAGAACGCCTGTTCTCCATTTCACGCTGAGCCAAAACAGTTCCAAGAGTCCTTGTCTACAAAGTCGCGATAAATAGCTGTAGACGGAACTGCGTCGCGAATTGCCTTGTAGACATTTTCGAATGTCATCCGGCGTAGTAAATCTTGCGTTCGTTGCGAATATCTCAAGCACTCTTTGTTTGGTCATGGTTCTCCGCTAGTGTGTAACAACCCCCTATTTCAACGAAAACGAGCCGTTTCGCGTAATAGGCGTTCAAAATGATTCTGCTGTAGACGGAAACTGAAATCTCTAGTCGTTTCGATTCAGCACGAAGCTGTGAAACCAAGTCTTCGGGTAACCGGACATCAAGCTTGGCGTCGAGGTATTCCTGAACGTCTGGCAGTGCCGCAAAACTGTATTGACCGCCGGGTGCGTGCATCAGAATCAAACGGACAATGTTCGAAGCAGGCATTTTTGCCCAGTCCGCGTTCCCACGGATGGAGCGTTCAAGTGCGGGCGGCATTCGGATGGAAATGACTTTGGTCATGGGAATCAACCTTTCCTCCGAAGGAAGGCAAGCAGACCGGAACGAGGTTTCGTCTGTTCTCGGCCCATCGCGATGCTGAGTTCCTTTGCCCGACGTTGAAGACTCGGGATTAGTTGCCGAGGCGTGTTGGGGTTCTGTAGAGCTTTTTCAACCCCTTTGAATTGGCTTTCCAAACTGAGTTTTGGTTTCTTCATGTGTTCCTTTCTGTAATCAGGTTCCAGCGAATTGTTGGAATCGTGATTCTTATGGCTGCTCTTCTATCGGAGCGACACCCCTGCAAGTGCTCTCGGGACAGCGATAGCCCTCAACCCTGCCAGTGAGGGGCTTCGTTCGCAGCAATTCCGGCCTCGCCCAAAAGGACTTTCCACACTCGGGGCATTTCAGCCGGTAACGCTGTTCCAGGTGGGCGACGCGTGCCAGCACATTGTCTTTCCGGCCTTGCTCGACTAAACCTTCAAAGGCCGCGATTCCGGCTCGTTCGCGAATGAACATCTGCACTCCGCAGGTTGAGCAGATGACGTAGGGTTTCTTGCGCTTGGTTGTGCGTACGTCCAGCGGTTTGAGGCAAACGGGGCAGGGAAAGAATTTTGTGTCCGTATTAAACATCATAAACTCCTATAAGTGTGATAGCACGACCCAGCGGGGGCTGTCTACAGTATATTGTTTATATACAATCAGTTGCAAACAAATAAAACACTCAATCCGTATAAGAGATTGCCTACGCGATGATATGCACGTATAATTAGACAGTCTTTGGAGAGGAGTTCCCTAAAATGAATTTGTTACATACTGCGGCCCCGCCGGACGACAAACCGTCAAAGCAGCCTACGAAAAAGCGGGGAAGGGGCAGGCCACGCGAGATTGATCCTTGGATCGTAGTCGGATCAGCGGACACCTACCGCGTTCAATTCCACCAGTTCTGGCCAAAGCTGGGTGCTCGGTTGTTGGCCGCGCAATCTCCCGATGAGATAGACAGCGCCCTCCGCGAAGGGGCTGACGGCATCAGTGCAACGCTTCATCCGCTTTCGGAACTCATTCTCAAGGTCAAGAATGATCCAAAATTTCCCCGCGAGAGATCAGCATCCCAGATTCACTTCCTGGCTGATTCGCTTGGTGGACAGGGTTTGGTAACACCCCGCCGGTCGCGGGAAATCTGTGCAAAAGAAAGGGCTAGGAAGAGATACTTTATTGTTCGGCGGGAATACTACATCGAGTGCGAATGCGGGTATAAAGGGCCGGCCCTCGACGGCGCTTGCCGAGATTGCGGCACATGGGAATTATCTTCGGAGCTGATGAGGAAAGAGGAAGAGGACGATTGCTGATTTTCAAATTGCAGAAGGATTCTCCGGTCTGACTGGCCCGCACGTTACGTATGTACGTAACGTTAGCGGCCTCGCCCTCAGCCCCCGGCGGGCAGAAGCAGCAAGTGTTTCGCGATAGAGCGGGAATGAGGCCCGGCTAATCCTGCGCTCTCGTTTCAGACATGGCAGTAGGGGTCGGTTCCCTCGCCGGGATTCCGCCGCTGCTTAGTCGTCCGAGGTGTTTCGACCATGCGAGCAACCTCAGCAAGAATGTTTCTGGTTATGATGCTTTCCGGGATCGGGGATTTGTTGAAGGTTTTGAGCGACGGTGGGTCTGTGAACCGTTGCTGCTCGATCTCACGCGAACAGTTTTGCCTCTTGGTGTACAACGGGGGCGTGGTGTATAGTAAGCGGCTGTTTTAGGTCGGAAGGCCGTGGGGCGCGGCATTCGGAGCATCGGCGATACCCAGCGGACTGCGAGTTTCGGAGGATTCCTTAATGCCAGCGAAAAGACTTTCCATTGGGTTGAGCGCGACCCTGGCGATGTTTACGATGACCGCGTTGGTAACTACCGCGTACGCAACCACCGAGAAGGTGCTGCATAGCTTCCACTGTAAGGACGGGAACGGGACCGGTCCCTACGCGAGTCTGATCTTTGATGCCGCCCACAATCTCTACGGTACTACCTACGCCTGTGGCGCCTACCTCGGCGGTTCCGTGTTTAAGTTGACGCCTAAAGCAGGTGGGGGATGGAAGGAAGAGGTTCTGCATAGCTTCAATCCCGACGGCAAGGGCGGGCACTATCCCCGCGCCAGCCTGGTCATCGACGCCTCTGGCAATCTTTACGGTACGACGTCCGTGGGAGGCGCTCACGGCGGAGGAACGGTCTTCGAGTTGGTGCCCAAAACTGGCGGGGTGTGGACCGAAAAGATTCTGCATAGCTTCGACCCCAACGGCAAGGGCGGTTACTTCCCCTACGCAGGCCTGATCTTCGACGCCTCTGGCAATCTCTACGGGACGACTTCCGTGGGTGGCGTTCTCGGCGGAGGGACGGCCTTCGAATTAGCGCCCAATGGCAGCGGGGGCTGGGAAGAGAAGGTCCTACATAGCTTCAGCAACAAAAGCAAGGACGGAAACTATCCCATCGCCCCCCTAATTTTCGATGTCTCAGGCAATCTCTACGGTACGACCGTCGCGGGAGGTACCATTGGATACGGGATCGTATTCGAGCTCACGCCCAAAGCGGGAGGGACGTGGATGGAGAAGATTCTGCATAACTTCAACCCCACCAACGCCGATGGAGCCGGCCCCTACGCGGGCCTGGTCTTCGACGCCTCCGGTAATCTCTATGGCACAACACTAGGGGGAGGCTACTATGATGACTACGGTACGGTTTTCGAGTTGACGCCGAAAGCGAGCGGGCGCTGGACGGAGAAGGTGCTGTATAGCTTCAACCTCGGGGCGGACGGATACGATCCCGTCGCGGGCCTAGTCGTCGATACCGTCGGGAACGTCTACGGCACGACATCCACAGGGGGGGCCGGGGATTATGGAGCAGTGTTTGAGTTGTCGCCCACGGCGGGTGGGGGCTGGACAGAGAACGTGCTCTACCGCTTCAACGGCACGAACGGCTCTTATCCCTACGCCGGCCTGATCTTCGGTTCATCCGGTAACCTCTACGGGACGACTTCCGTGGGTGGCGGCTCTGGCGAGGGCACGGCATTCGAAATCATACCTTAATAGTCACTCTTTCAGGTTCCGCCAGCGCATTTCCCAGCCGACGAGTGGCATTGGTTGGCCCTTTGGGAAACGTTGGTCAGGCACACTTATACCGAACTTTACTTTATACCGCTCCACTGACTCGTGCTACCGAGACAAACATACAACGCTTTTGGGCTTCCGCCAGTATTGGAATACAAACTTCCAGGAGAACAAGAGGTAGAACCTGGTGCACTTGATCCGACGCCCCAAGTGGGTGCGTTCGGGCTGGTGGTGAAGCGGGAATGCCCACCGTTGGCAGACTTGCCCAAGGCGTAGACTGCCACATATGGATCTGAGGTACCCGAAAGCTGAGTCGAGGTTAGATCGTCCTTAAGAGTGACCGTACCCGTGCCTCCAACGTTGCCCAAGCCCGTAATGCTGAGGTCCGTGACCGTGTAACTGCTCGACTCAATGTGAACGGTGTTAATCGGGGTCAATCCAGAGCCGAAGCCCACCGTGTCTCCATACACGTTGAGCAACACGTTGCTCTGCGCAGTTGCATTCGCCCCGACCCGGATTCCATCGTAGAAGCCGATGAGTCTAACGTCCTCAAGAGTGTTATTCGACGAGTCGAGCAGTATCCCCGCTGCGGCATCGTTCGTCTCCGATTTACAGCTCCAATGGTGAAATCCGCGCGTGTCAGTCAACCCATTGATACTCGCGCATGTGGTCGCAGAAACGCCCGAATAGGCACCCGTATCGAACGTGATGTTCGAGTACGGGCCGGAATGGCTCGCATTGCCCAAAACTGACAGCCCGGTACCAAGAATCTGATAAAGGGTGACATGGTCAACGTAGCTGAGGTCCCGTGAGAATCCGTTTGCTATCCCGTTGATCGCTTGGCCTTGCCCGTCGAGGTTCAGGTTCTCCACCGAAATCCCGGAACAGGTCGAGGTGCAAAGCGATGACGATCCGAACTCAATCATGGGAGTACCGACAGAAAAACTATTAGCGCTTGCTTGAAGAGTGGTGCCGGAGCCGATGTTATCTCCCACTCCGATCAATGCCGTATTAGGTGGCAAACTCCATGTCAAAGGAATCACGATGGTTCCTGCGGGCAATAGGATCGTCGAGGGAACGTTGACAGATGTACTGCCGTTGTTCCACGGAGTTGTTCCGGTCGCACACTTCATGGTCGTATTGTTAGAATTCAGACCGCGTGCATCAATGACCGTCCCCGTTGATGATGGATAGGATGAGGCGCTCAGAATGTTGTAGAGCGTCGAGCAAAAGGTTTGAGAAAGAGCGGTGAAGACGCTGGCATCAATGAAAGCTCCTGACCCTTTGCAGCAAGTGCCCGAGGAGCCCGACTGGTAATATACGGCATTGTTGCCTTGGCTCTGTGCTGACACAGCGGTCGGGAAAACCGAAAAGCACCAGACCATCACTATCACTGTTCCGAGGAACACCCACGGTGCAAACTTGGTTGCGTTCTTCATACCCTGTCTCCTTTTCGCGATAATCCCCGCAACTATCTTGTATCCAAGCTTTTCGCTACGGTTCGATTGCAAATACGGTCCCACAATTTCCGTTGCCGCAGTTCTGTCCACTTCCGCCTAGCTGGCTTACACCAAAAATATCGCCGTTATTACCGAACACTAAGCTGCCAATGGGGTAAGCCGCGTCGGGATCGCCAGTGAAATTGTAGAGAATGATGCACTGCCATCCCTCTCCACCCGTGGACCGGTCTAGCCGAAAGAAGGTGCCGCCGCGAGACGTACCGCCGCCGCTTGCAGTGCCGTACATGTCGCCTTTAGCATCGATGAGCAGCCCAGATTGTGGCTGGTACCCATCAGTGCCGAAACTGTGCAGCACACGTTCTGTCCACGAACCGTCGGAACCAGACGTAAGCCTAAAAACCGTCCCTTCGCCTGAGTCGTCTCCGCCAGATTTTGTTGTGCCATAAAGAGCACCCTCAGCATCGAAAATCACGCCAGTAGTCGGCTCTGCGCCATCCCCAGCCTTTTGATAGAAGCGGTGAAGGACGGCCTCCGTCCACTTGCCACCTTTCCGTGCTGGCGGCGTCAAGCTAAACACCGTTCCCAAGTTTTTGTAGCCGCCGGTATAGGTCGTCCCATAGATCGAACCGTGGCGATCAAAGACGAGCCCCCCGTTAGGGTTGGCTCCGTCGCCCGTAGATGAGCCAGCCTTCATCCCCTTGAAGCCGTGCAGCACTTTTTCCGTCCACTTCCCGCCATGTTTCTTCGGCGGACTCAGCTCGAACACGGCCCCGCAATACTGGTAAAAAGCATCACAGCTCGTTCCATATCCGCCGCCGAACATGGTTGATCCGTACAGATTCCCTGCGCTGTCAAAGACCAGATTCCCGTTGGGCAGATATCCTTGCTTGGAGGTCGGAAAGCTGTACAGCACGGTTTCTATCCATGGGCCACCCTTTTCGGTTGGCGGAGAGAGCTCGTAGACGGTGCCACAGCCTACCTTCGTGCCCAAGAGAACACAATTCCCTGTGCCGCCATAGCCGGTGGTGCCGTACAGATTCCCGGCGGCGTCAATAATCACGCTGCCCGCCGGCGTATTGCCATCGCCGGAGCCGTTGCCCTTGAAGATGTAGAGCACAGTCTGGGTCCAGGGATCGCCCTCTTTGGCTGGCGGAGCAAGCCGAAAGACGGTACCACATTGGGCTGGCGGGCATTCACCCCCGCCGTCGGTAGTGGCGCCATAGAGATTGCCTGCTTTGTCAAAGACCACGCCGCCCGCGGGGTATTCGCCATCGTCGGTACCGCCTCGAAAGCTGTAAAGCACTTTCTCCTTCGATTCCGCCGAGGCGAGCAAGGTTAGCGAGAGGACGGCTATCAGCGAATTCACAAAACACTTGGTCAACCGCACGCGTGTGAAGGTCATAACAGGAGTGATCTCCTGACGTGGATTTCGAGTGAACGGGGGAAAGGAGAAGCCGTAACCTTCCGCCATGATACCCCGCCTTTTCGCCGATTTCCACATCGAAAAAAGATCCTCTGCCGACTGCCTGCAAGCTCTAATGAACTTACGAGTCAAATTTAATAGGTGCCAATCGGAACCCAAGTGGTTCCTCCGCCTAAGCACTCCCACACAACCCCTTTCAGCGAGGCCGAATTAGTGCAAGCTGAACTGGAACCGGTACAGCTATACAGATCACCGGCCCTACAGGTGGAGCCGATTGGGGCACTCGGGCCGACAAGCCATGTCTGGGTGTTACTGCTGATGCTGGTGGTGAACCGGGAATAGCCAGCGCTGTTAATAGTTCCCGCCTGAACGGGCTCGCCAAGAATGTACATTCCCAGCTTTGTATCTGTAAGGGTTGTACCCGCGAGCTGATCGTATATGGTGCTAGTCCCTCCCGATCTGCTGACGCCGAGAATGCTAATGTCCGACGAGCTATTTGCCGAGGAGATATGAACCACATTGCCGAGTCCACTGCCGCTGATGTTAAGTAGAACGTTGCTGTCAGTTGCTGCGTTCGATCCGATCAGCACTCCATCTTGTCCCGACCCACCGCTGATATAGATGTCTTCAAGACTGTTGTTCGATGTGTCGACTTCTATCGCGGAGCCAGCCGTTCCCGTCGTACTACAGGTGAGTCCGTGCACCCCGCGTGTAATCGAAATTGTGCCGTTAGTTCCTGGTTCAATAGTTACGCACTGCGAAACACCCGACATCGTAATGTTGGTGTAAGGGCCAGAGTTCTGCGCGTACTTGTCGGTTAATGCCAGGCCAACGTTGACGCCCACAATTTTGACATCGTTGACGCCGCTGAACTCCTGAGCGCAGCAGTTCACGATGCCGTTCACGCCCGTATTTCCATTTCCATTCAACGCTAAATGCTCGACGACTATGCCAGGACAGTCTTGGATGCTGCTGAAGCATGCAAATCCAACCGTTGGCGATTCCGAACCCATATCAATAATGTCACCACCGCTGTAGGTCGGCTGAATCGTGGTCGAATTAGGTCCCTCACCGATGAGGTGCGTATCATCCGGGAGTACCCAGGGGACGGCAATAGTCACCGTACCCGATGGTAGCAGTACTGTATTTGACATCCCACCCGATGTCAGGCCGGACCATGGATTCCCGTCGGCTAAAGTACATGCCAGCGAGCTGATTCCCCGAGTGTCGATAATGACACCGTTCGAGTTATTGGGATTATAGTCGTGGAGCGCGTATGTGATGATTTGGCAAATGTCGCATCCCACAGTACACCGTCCGTCATTGACGTATCCGACCCCATCGACAAAAGCAAAGGATGGGGATTGAGTAGATGACGAGTACATGGCGGCGTTCCACCCTTCCTGGAAGCTTGTGTTCTGAGCGTGCATACCAACCGACGACGCCAGCAGAACGACGCCACCCACTATAGCTAGAAACATAAGCTGTAAGCATTTCGATTGCATACTGATTCTCCTCAGTCGTACTCGCGAACTCGGTTTAGATGCTTGCTTCATATGGCACAACCATCGACGATTCGTAATCACGGGATCGACGTCCAAGTGGGAGTGCTCCCCCCGGTGCAGACATAAACGGAGTCGGCTCCAGAGCCTGCTCCAGTGTATGAATACAAGGCCCCAAGCGTATTGCACGACAACCCCGAAACCGCTGTATTCCCCTCGCCCCAGCTGGGAGTCGGAGTGCCACTCGTTTGTGAGAAATAGGTGGGGGTCGTTGCGAACTGAGAATATATTCCCGAGCTACTTCCAATCTCTCCACCTAGCGCGTAAAACCCAGCGGAAATGCCTGTGGCCACAGTTGTTTTTAGTGGGGCTGCTATCGACACACCGGTCACATCGTCTTGGATAGCTGTGGAGCACGTCACAGTACCTGAGGAGCATGGATCAGAAGATGTGGCGTTCGTGTTGTCTACATCGGTCGCCCCGAGAATAGTTACATTCGCCACGCTACTGTACTGTGGACACATTCCGTACTGACTGCTATGCAGGGCGCCACATATGTGGACGATATTGGTCACCGTCAGCCCACCACCCTGCTTCGAACCGTCTACATTTGATACGATAATGTTGCTCACACTTACTCTGGAGACATCCCCTATCCTGATACCATCCCAGAACGCTTCTGTGTGAATGTTTTCTATGGAGTTATTGCCGGCGTTCACTCTGATTCCTGCACTCACATCACTTCCGGGGGTATAGGCGCCGGTTGCCGCGTTTCCGAGGCATGTCATCCCATGTAGCCCCTGCGTCTGCGCCTCGATATCGACACACAAGGGACATGAAGAACCGGAACAGGAAGCGCCAGAGTTAGCCGTGAAGGTAAGGTTCGTGTACGGCCCGGAGTTGGGGGCCTCAATTAATAATCCGGTTCCACTCAAATTCTCCATGTCGACGTCATTCACATAACTTGACTGTTCCGCATACTCATTAACGATCCCTCCCAAGGAGTGATTAACCTGCGAAAGTTTTATGTGCTCGACCGAGATGCCAGAGCAAATCGAAGAGGACGAGCATCCAGGTGGGCCCATGGTGATCAGGTTTGAACCAGTGAACGTGGAGGATTGATCCTCCAAGTTCGTGTATCCACCTTCACCTACCAATCTGACATTGTTGGGCAACGTCCAGGTCGCATTCATCTTGATTACGGATGCGGGGAGCAAGACCGTAATGGGCACTGAGTTGGTTGCAGCGATTCCAGAAAATGGATTGCTGTTACAATGCTGCGATCCGCCGCCGCTACTGATGGCGGTCGGAGCCGGTACTACACCGCGAGCATCCGCAACTCCACCGGCTGGGGACAAAGTAGTTAGATTGGTCAGTGCCGTGTTCAATGCGGCGCAAAAATCAAAACTCGTTCCGCTACAATTGGAACTGCCGCCGCTACCGCAAAATGCAGCGACATCGACAAGCGCGCCGGAGCCTTGGATCGAAGTACGCGACGCCCATACAGCATTGTCACCCTGCTGCGCCTGGACCAAGCATGGCACCAACACCAGAAGCGCCAGGATTGAAAGATATTCCCAACGTGCTTCTATAGTCTTCATAACGTTTTCTCCTTGCATCCCTGAGTTGTCGGTGCTTTGGAAACCAACTTGCACCGCTACCATCGCAAATCGCGACTCTCCGGCGAAGTGTACACCTCTGCGCACGAAGCCAGTCAGCATGATGGCAACCGATTAGGAGCCTTAATTGGCCCTGGCGCAAAAGATCTTGCGCGACGGAGACGGCGGTGAACTGCACTTCTGACCGCTGAAAAGTGGGCCGACGTTATGACGTTAATTCGTGGCTGTCAAGAAGAAAATGTATTGACCGAAAGACCGGAGTTGCCGGATTTGTTTTGGCTCAGCGTGAAATGGAGAACAGGCGTTCTCCGTTAGTGTAGATTCCGCCCCTTCGGGGCGGGGATTTTCAAGGCATGTTGGGGTCTATCGTCCGATGGCTTTTTCCTCGCAGCGAA
>JBAVAQ010000097.1:0-58452 GCA_049585795.1 Terriglobales bacterium
CTCTGCGGCTGTTCTCAGCGACCTCCGCGATTTAAGACGTTGGGCCTTGCCAACCTCCACACCTAAAACGCGGAGACCGCTGAGAACAGCCGCAGAGTGCGCCGAGACAAGTGGGCCAAACAGAACGTTCTCTTCTTGTGCGGCAAGCCGGGCAAGCTGGCGTGTGAAATCTAGCGAATTCGCTATTCTACGGAGTCTCAATTTGGAGATGCGCCCGGCGAAGCGTCGCGAGAAAAGACACGGCTTGCTCTCGTAAGCTGCTGATTTTACAAGTTTTTGTTTGGCTTGGGAACTGCAAGAGAACTTAGGCAGCCATTCAGACATGAACTTTCGTGCCGTCGAAAGCCGGCCCTGACGCTCCTAGAATGGCGGAGTCCCAAGTTTAAACTGCGGCCTATGAGCCGCCTGGAGTTTGATCATGACTTCAACCCCCACGTCCCCGGTCGGGATCAAGAAACCAGTCTCTCCGGCAGTCCTTCCATCCAACAACGACACCCAAATCGCGGAGCGAGCGACCAAGGCAAGTCCATCCCTCGGACCTCAGATCGTCCCCAAACAAGCTGGCTATGGCATGCCTTGCGCAAATTGTAAGACCTACTACGCGGCCGATCTGAAAGCTTGCCCAGTCTGCAAAACCGGGGAACGCGTTTCACCGACTGCGGCACCGCTGCGTTCGACTGCTGCCGAACTATGCCCTGATCCGGTTGAGTTGGAAGAAGAACGCGAACGTTTTCTGCGCGACTTCAAGGCGCAGGTTTTCGCTTCCCAGTTGCCCATTAACGTCACCGGAAATCTTTCCTGCACGCACGAGGAAAATCATCCCAGTGGTCCCGAACCCGCGGCCGTCTGCCAGGGTTGTTACGATCACTTGCAGGAGCGCGTAGATGTTCTCGAAGCCGCCATGCACATGGACCTGAAGGAAGCAACCCAGGTCATCTACGATGCAGTCTGGGCCGACCCATCCGATCCGACCAAGACTTACGAGAACGCGGCTCACGCCCTGCTGGCAGAACTGCGAAGACGCTCGGGAGTCACACAGGTATTCGGATTGTTGCAGCCTTTGTCAGACTGAATCTTAAAGGCTGATTACTTTCCAGGCGCGCCTGCGAACCTCAGCTTGCCGAAGGCGCTGGGGACGTGGAAATTCGGTTGCGCTGTATTTGTTGGTTGCCAGGCCAGATAAGCTCGCGGTTCGCTCCTGCCTTCGACTCGGAAAAAGTTCACGCGCCAGATCGCGGACGGATCGAAGTTCGTCGTAAGCGTCCTCATCGGAATTGCCAACTCCGCAGTCCACGTGTGTGATTTCTCGTTCACCGCAACCGACCGCTGCAAACCGCTTTTCAGGTCCGAGCGTCCGCCGGGAAAAATATCGAGATCGACCCACATGCCATTTGGACTAACTTCAAATTCCCGGTAGAAACCTGCGCGCGACGGATCGGGCTGCAGAAACGCTTCGGCCACATCGCGGTCCCAAAGATGATCGCGCCGGCCATCAGGATCAGAGTCCTCGAAGACAAAAAGGTCGCGGTAGCGGCACCCGAATCTTAGATAAAGATGTTGCCGCGACCACAAGACCCGCACCTCAGTCGAGCGTCCGGAATCGGCATTCTTTTCCTGCCAGTCGGAATCAAAAGTAACGGCGCTGGCGTTCTGCCATTCTGCCGCACTGTGCGAAGCGTCCAGCCTGAGCTCGTGGTCAATATATATGGCGACGACCTCAAAAGCAGGTGTTATCGCATTGCTGTCTTGGCGCATCAACATAACTGAGAAAGGAGCACTCGGAACCGCGAAATGCACTGAATCCTGAATCTCGAACGCACCAGCATAGCCCAGAAAAGTTGCTTTGACCGCAAGATCCGGATAGTGCACCAAGAATCGTCGTCCTAAGCTGACAACATTATGACAACCAATGCGATACTCAACCTGACAGAAGCGATGCAAATGGCCCCCAGCAACCATAGCCACGACGAGAGGAATAGCCAGAAGAATCAGGATCTGCGATGGCAAGCCATTTTGTCCCGTGACGCCAAACAGGATGGGCGATTTGTTTTTGCGGTGTCTTCCACCGGCGTATATTGCCGGCCATCCTGCGCGGCGCGGCGTCCCCGGCGCGGGAACGTTACGTTTTTCGACCAGCCCGATCAAGCGGAGAAGGCTGGCTTCCGTGCCTGCTTGCGCTGCCGGCCTCGAGCGATCGGGGGCCACGGCCCGGCCGAAATGGTAAAAGCGATATGCCGCTATATTGAGCAACACCTGGATGAACCTCTCACGCTGGCCCGGCTCGGATCAGAATTTCACCAGAGTCCGTTCCATTTGCAGCGGACCTTCAAGAGCGTCCTGGGCATCACGCCGCGAGCCTACGCCGACTCCTGCCGCATGAACCGGCTCAAAGGCAATCTTCGCGCCGGACACTCAGTCACGCGCTCTATGTATGACGCGGGTTACAGTTCCAGCAGCCGATTGTACGAGCGAACCGCCTCGCAACTCGGTATGACGCCGGACAAATACCGCCGAGGCGCAATCGCGGCACCCATCCGTTATACCTTCGCCAACTCGCCACTGGGACGCATGTTGATCGCAGCCACTGACAAGGGAATTTGCGCCATCCAGTTTGCCGACTCGGACGACGAACTTGAGCAAGGACTGCGACACGAGTTTCCTTTCGCCATCCGCCGTCGCGACGACCAGGCCATGCGGCCCTGGAAAGAAGATTTGCTTCGCCAGATGCGCGGCCAACGATTGAACGCCGCTCTGCCCTTGGATATTCAGGCGACAGCGTTTCAGCGGCGCGTCTGGTCGCATCTGCAGACCATTCCCTTCGGGGCGACGCGTTCCTACGCGGCAGTAGCCAAGGCGATCGGCCAGCCCACGGCCACCCGAGCCGTCGCCCGAGCCTGTGCGACCAATCCCGTGGCAGTCGCCATTCCCTGCCATCGCGTAGTGAGTAAGAGCGGAGACGCGGGCGGCTACCGCTGGGGCATGGAGCGAAAGAAAGCGCTGCTCGAACTGGAAATGCAAAGCACCGAGTAGAGCGGACACTCCGATCCGCTGCCGCTGATTTGCGACCGCGGGCAGCCGACCGATTTTTCCGCTCGACACCGTCAGTTTTCCAGGCTGACATAGATTCGACGGGCGCGATTCAGCAAATCCAGCACGGAATTCTTCTCTGCTTGGGTGTTCCAATCGCGGTTCGATTTCGCGTCTTCAGTCATGCGATCAATCCAGGCAACGAAGTAAGCAGCGTCTTCGCCGGGCTTCGGTGCAGACCCCGCGACAGTTACGTAAACTGGACTGGTCGTCGCGTAAGGATACGCGTCCAGTACCGGATGCTCCGCCTTATCGCTCCACGCACGCAGAAGGCACCATCCGCTTTGCGAAAGCGGAATTGTATCTTCGACATCGGCGGCTTCGCGATCACCGCTTAACTTCAGCTCTCGCATCACACGGCCATTGCAAATCACCTCCAGATGATCGACGGGAACCATCGAACGAAGCCAAGCGGTGAACTTTACTTTATTCTCGCCAGCGGGGATCCGTAGCTCTTCGCCCAGCGCACGGCCACCCAGCGTGAAGCCGAGGAGCGGACCGTTCGTCGCAAAGGTATGGCCTTGCTTCAACGAATTTAGCCACGACTGGATATCGATCGGACCTTGCGGAACATTCGCATACACTCGATTGAGCCCGACCGGTCCGCGCAGAGAAGCGAAGTTAGCCATGGCATCCGTGCCCGCCGCAGCAGGCAAGCGAAAACCGCAGTTGAGCAACCGATACCAAACCGACGCGGTCGATTTGTGATCGCTGAAGCCAAGCACCTCGATGTAATCCACCTTGCCAAGCGCAGCATCAACCGGCAGTTCGTGCGTCAGCGTGGCATCTTTTGCGGGATCGGGGAACGTGTCGTATGGATGCACGTAGCCCACGAGCGCATGCTGTTGATGCGCCTTATCGGCGACGTCTGCGTTCGTGGGAAAAAGGCTGGCGGCCGCAGTATTGGGGTAAGCCGCGTAACCGGGAATGAGAAAGTGTTGCGTCAGGTTGAGCAGACCAAGATGCCCCCAATAGCTGGTGTGGAATTCCTGGGAGTGAAGTAAAAGGTTAGACGCCGTCGATGCCGGATCAGGCTGCGGGGTGAAATAGGCGATGTCGGGAATCCGTTGCTCTTTGTTGACGATCAGATCTTCTACGATGGAAAGATCCTCTGCCGCAGCTTGTGCAACAAGATGCTTGGGCGTGTTGCGATAGGCTCCTCCATAGTTCATGTGAACGTGAACGTCGGCGCTGACCCAGTGAGATCGCGCCGCCTCAGGCAGCAGCTTCAGCGGTCGCAAGACTACGGTGAGCTTCGCGGCTCGACCGGCCGCGACCTGTACGGCTCTCTTCTCCACGCGATATTCAAAGCCCTTCATGACTTCGACGTCGACACGCCCTGCCCGAACCATTAACTCGGCATTGCCGGGAGTGTGGAAGTAATGGGCTTCGAAAGGTCGCTCGGAGCGGACGAAGTTATCGTCCGCGCGCATCCAGGCGTTATCAGGTGCATAAGCGCGGCCATCTCCGCCAGTGACGAAGATGCGCGCCGACGTAAGCCGTCCCGATGAATCAATCACCTTTATCGTAAGACGACCCATCGCCCGCAGGTAGCTCCTGTCCTTGGGAATAATCTGATTCTGACCGCCTCCTGAAATTTCCTGCGTCCAAAGCGAAGTGTTCCCGTCACGGTTCGAGATGAACGCGATTCTCTTTCCATCCGGCGACCAGCGTGGATTGATGTTGTCGAAGTCTCCATACGAGAGCGGAAACGCATCCCCGCCGTTTGACGGCATCACCCACAACTGGTGCCATTGCTGGCCCAGGTAAGATGCGTACACGATGCGCTTGCCGTCGGGCGAAAAGTCCGGACGCGCCTTCCACGTAGTCTCTTCGTAGTGAATCTCTCGCGCCTCCGCGCCGGGTTCGGCCTTCATCCGCCAGAAACCGCCGGAGCCGTAGATGTGGCCGCGATTGGAAACGAAGATGATTTCCGAACCATCGGGCGACCACGCAGGACTGATCTCGTGATCGAACTCACTGTAGTAATAGCGTGGCAAGTCGCTGCGGGTTTCCCCAGTCAATCGTTTTATGTCTGTCAGTTCACCGTTCGCGAACTGACCAACGAAGATATGAAAGTGTTTGTGATAGGAAGTCGAGACGAAAGCGATATGCTTGCCATCCGGCGAGAATCGCGGCTCAACATTCACCGCGCCGCCCGAGGTGAGCTGCTTGGTTTGTCGAGTCTCAAGATTCAAAGCCCAGAGTTCGATGGCATCGTTCGCATACGACGAGTAGACGACCCAGCGGCCGTCGGGCGAGCAATCGGGCTGGTAGTCGTAACTGGGGCCAGCGGTGAGTTGTTCGGCGTCGAAAGAATCCAGCTTCTGCTTCCACAGTGATCCTGCCATGGAATACACGAGGGTTCGCGAATCGGGCAACCACGCGACCGAGCTCGGCCCGGTGGTGAGTTGAGGAAGATACATCTCGCGGTAGTAATAGGGATGCGGCAGATCTATCTGCTTGAGCACAGGCTCCCGCTGCGCAAACAAAGGCAGGCAGGCCGCTAACAGAATAAGAAAACTGAATTGATATCGGTGAGACAAGAACCACCCCCAATGCTGAAGGGCGGATTATAGCGAAAGCCTGCGGAGAAGGGTTGCCGTGCGCCAGGTGGCGGGATACCGACTAGCGCAATCTCAGCACGATCAGCACCACGGTGAGCGCGATAATCAGCACGGTCCCTATGGTATAGATGTACGACCCGAGCCAGCCCTGTTTCTTCTGACTTTCGAACTTGGCCAGGAAAGCTGGTGGCAGCCCGCCAGCCAGGGGTGCAGGGCTCTCGCCCGACAGTCGCGCACTTTCGCAGTCCAGACAGAGAGTGCGCCCTTCGGAGACCGGGAATCCGCAGGCCTCGCATTTTCCTATCTTATCGAGGACTGGCGCCCGAGCCGGCTCCGGCACATTTGGCTTGATCGCGGTAGTGTCCTCGGCTTTCGCCTCGGGCATGCTGGCAACCGCGATCACTGTGCTTTTCTCCGGCACGGCTGGTTTGACTGCAGGTTCGGATTTTTTCTGTTCGGCGACGGCCCGTTCGTTCTTCCTGGCAATTTCCTGGAGAGCGCGCTTGGCTGCCTCGGCATGTTCCACACCCGTTTGCACCATCTCGGCGAGCCGCTCTAACGCCGTGACATCGCGCTCCTCAAAAGCGTTGGGCCGGTCGGCGAACAATTCGAATACGCCGATCACTTCCTGCTCGCGAACTAGCGGCACCACCATCACGGACTTGATGCCAAGAGCGCGGCAACTTTCGCGATTGACTCGCGCATCGGTTTCGGCGTCATCGCAGCGCAAGACTTGCCGGGTGCGCACGCTCTCGCCCGTGAGGCCCGACTTGACCTGTACCTCCGCGCCCAGGGCTGGCGCCGAAGGTCCCGCGCTGGCTCGGCAAATCATTTCGGTGTCTTCGAGCAACGCGATCGCCGCTCCTGACGCGCCCGTAATGTACTGTGCTCGCCCCGCCAGCAACTGCAGCGCGGCCTCGAGATCGCGTTCCGCCATTTCGGTGAGGGATTTGCTGCTGTCCTCTGGAGACAAACGCAAAGATTGTACGGGCGAAGCCGGTTCTGGCGTTGTGTTTAAAACCGGTGGAGGCACTCCCGGCGTACTCCTTGACGAACTTGGATCGAAGATGGAGTAACGGTCCACAGTTCTATGTATTATCGCCCGAGTTTCGCCGGATGCAAACAGAGTTTTGAAAAATGCTATGGCCGCGGAGTGCGCGGAGACAAGCGCGAGGAATCTTCTAGTTCTTGAAATTCACTCGCGCAACAAGACGGAACCTCGGACTATTTCTTTTTCGGCGGCAAATATTTCTTTTCGATCGACGCCACGACCACATAATTCGGATCGACCATTTCGTTGAGATGAATCTTTGCCACCTGCGACAGCAGTTCATAGGCATCAAATTCCGACAAGCCATAATCCTGATGGATCCAGCTGACCAACTCGGTGAAGGCGATGCGCACGCAATCATCGAGTGGACGATAGGCCCCGACTGTCATAATCGCGTCGTCATTCTCGAAGCGCGGCCAGTTGATCTTCTGGCCTTTGACGACGTTCACCTGCACTCGCGCATGTAAAGGAACTTCAATCGCCGTGCCCGCCACTTCACCATCGCCCATGACCGCGTGCCCGTCGCCGATATACAGCAAGCCTCCGGGAACATTCACCGGAAAATAGATTGTGTTGCCAACGCTGGCTTCAGGAGAATCCATGTTGCCGCCGAACTCCGCGGGCACAATCGAGCTGCGCGCCTCGCCGCCAGCGGGCGCAACCCCAATGCAACCGAAAAACGGATGCAGCGGAATCTTCACCGAGAACTGCGAATCGAGCGCCTGGAACGTCGCCGTGTTGGAAGCGTGGTCGATGGGATAAAACCAAATCTTCTCCGGCAACGGCGGATGCAGCATAGGCGTGTAATTGGTCTCATTTAGGGCCCCAAAGCCCGGCGCAAATGCCCCCACGCCCTGGTCGCCGTCGACTTCAAGATCCAGAATCTTCACCGCCAAAGTGTCGCCCGGCTCCGCGCCGTCAATGTAAAAAGGCCCAGTAAGCGGATTGTCGCCCTTACTCATGTTAAGCGTGTCCCCCGGCTTCTTGATGGCATTGCCAAAGCAGTCAAGCGTATTGGTGTCAAGAACGTCCCCAGGCTTAAGCCGCGCAACTGGCGGTGCCGAGGCGTAAACATATTTCACATCGTTAATCGTGGCGTGATACTTCACAACATTGTTCGGAGCGGTCTGAGCGAAGGTGTTCGCCGCACTAAGAGTCAGCAACAGGGGCGCGAGAATGCGAATCTTAGCTACATGTCTTACAGGTGATTCTAAGCTCATCTCATCTCACCTATTCGTCATCCAGCGGTTGCTGGGAAATGGGCGTACCGCAATGCGCCCGACTTCTTGTGCACCGGGGAGCCGCGACAAGCCAGCTACGGCGTGATCTTGAAGACGGAACCGAAGGTCGTTTGGAAATCGCCCTTAGTCGTCCCGCAAAGATTGCCCGACATATCGAAAATCAAGTTACCAACGGGATGAGATCCAGGGCGGTCATCGAACTTATGCAATACTGTCTCGGTCCACCCGCCTTTCGAGTTCGGCGCCAGCTTGTAGACGATACCGCAATTGCAATCTAATCCGCCGCCGTATGTCGTTGTGCCATAGAGAGTTCCTGCACCATCGAGGATCAGACTGGCAGAGGGCTGCCATCCGTTTGTACCCTTGAACTGCAGTAGCACCGCCTCTTTCCAGCTTCCGTTCGAATTCTGTGTCAACTCGAAAACGGTACCGCCGCCGTACGCGCCGCCCACAGTCGTCGTGCCGTAAAGATTCCCTACTGAATCGAAGATCAGGCTTGTTTGGGGAGTCGCTCCATCCGCGCCCTCACTGAACCTGTGGATCACCTGTTCTTTCCAGCTCCCGCCCGCAGCCGGCGTGAGCTTGAAAGCCACGCCGGCGTTCTGATTATCGCCGCCGTAGCTGGCGGTGCCATAAAGACTGCCTGCGCGGTCGAGGACCAAGCTGGCACGTGGGAAGGCGCCGTCGGTGCAGCTCGTAAGCGAGCAGAATGCGTGGAGGACACCCTCCTTCCAACTGCCATCCGATTTTGGGGTCAGCTCGAAGACGGCGCCGCAACCCGCTTCGCTCATATAGCAGTTGCCGTTGCCGCCGATACTCGTCGTGCCGTAGAGATTCCCCGCGTTGTCGAGGATCAGACCGGCAAAGGGCTCGCGGCCATCGGAGCAGCCCGCCAAGGAGCAGAAGCTGTAGAGGACACTCTCTGTCCACCCTCCGGACGAGTCCGGCGTTAGCTTGAAGACTGTGCCTTCGTTGTTGGCGCCCCCAAAGGCAGTGGTCCCGTAGAGACTGCCCGCTGGGTCAAAAATGAGACCGGCATCGGGCTGCGTGCCGTCAACGCAACCCATCAAGGAGCAGAAGTTGTAGAGGACCTTCTCCTTCCACCTTCCTTCTGCCTGGGGGATTAACTCGAATATGGTGCCCTCTTCGTTGACGCCACCTGTTGGTGTGGTGCCGTAGAGATTTGTCGACTGATCCGAGATCAGGGGCGCACCGGGTTCTCTTCCGTCGTTGCTGTTCGTGAACTTGTACAGCGTTTCGTACGTGCCTTGGACCAGCGCGCCGGCCGCAGTCGCCAGAACGAGCGTTAGCAGAAGGGCAGCCAGCTTGGCCCTCACATTATTATTCTTTTCGTAGAAATTCGTTTTGGAAAACATGAACTCTCCTCGTCGGACTCCGATTAGCGTTGGCATTCTCCTCCAACTCGCCAAAAAGTTCAACGCTGGCTTGAGCTAAATTCCGATTGCCCAAGATCGCCTAGCGAACCCACGCCAGCCACGCCCATCCTACAAGAAGAGTCGCTAGCGTAATCGGCAAACCAACCCGAAAATAATCCCAGAAACCAATTTCCATCTCTGGCTTGGCGCTCTCAACCACGATGAGATTGGCCACGCTTCCCGTGATCGTCAGATTGCCCGACAGAGTGGAAGCCATGGCCAGAGCCAGCCACGCCGTGTGCGGATTGCTGAAGCCAGGAATAAACGACCTCAGCAGCATCACGGCGGGCACATTGCTAACGATATTGCCGAGCAGCGAAACTACTATGGTAAAGGTCCCTAGCCTTTGCAGGTTCCAATGTTCCGCTAATCCAAGCAATTGGCGGACAATTCCTGCATTTTCCGCTCCACCCACAATCAGAAATAAGCCGGTAAAAAACACCAGCAGTCCCCAGTCCACTTCCTGGTAAAGCTTTCGCGGTTCAAGCGTGCGGGTAATCAGCAGCGCAGCTGCGCCGAGCGCCGCCATCATTGCCGGAGGCACGCCGAAAAAGAATCCGATGACCACGGCGCTCACAACGATAACCGGTTTGGTGAGGTGCGAGAGATCCAGCGTGGGCAGTGGAATTTTCTCTTCCATCTCGGTCGGCACTTGAACCTGACGCATATGAATCCAGTGCAGCACCGCCCAGTCGAGAAACAGTCCCACGACCGCGACCGGGCCCAGATGAAAAAGAAAATCGTAATAGCGAATACCCGAGGAAGACCCAATCAGCATGTTCTGCGGATTGCCCGTAATCGTAGCCACACTGCCAATGTTGGACGCGGTGGCGACCGCCAGCAGATACGGCAGCGGCTGCAGCCGCATGCGCCGAGTAATGCCGAGCACAAACGGCACCATGACCAGGCAAACAATGTCGTTTACCAGAAAAGCCGAAAGAAACCCGCAGGTGAAAATCACTGCTGGCAGAAGATGCTTGGGCTTCAATCGCTGCAAAACTTCTTCCGCATTCCACTCGAAAAATCCCACCAGCCGCAGATTGCCCACGATCAGCATCATCGAAAACAAAAGCACCAGGGTAGAGAAGTCGATGAAGTGCAACGCATCCGAAGGCTGCACCACGCGAAAAGCAATCATGGCCACAGCCCCGATAATCGCCGCGCCCGGCCGATCGATCTTCAGCCCAGGAAACTTGCCAATGGCGAAGACCAGGTAGCTGGCAAGAAAAATGATGTATGCCGCGAACACCCGTGCATCCGGTAGGGCTGTGGAAGAGATGAGGAGCATGTCGTCGGCAGCAGGATAGCAGGCAGCAGGCGGGGAACCTAACCAGATGAACACGCAGACCGGACACCTCGTCCAGGACAGGCTCCGATAAAATCAAGCGTCTACTTTTTTGAACCCATCCGCTTTTCCATGCGAACGACCGCCAGCGTTTCTCCGTTCTTGAGCGGAACGGCAAGCCTTTCGAGCGCAACGTAACCTCTGGCCCGGTAGAGCGGTACGCCGGTCAAGGCTGCTCCCATTTCGAAGCGCGTGAAGCCGGCTGCAGCTGCCGCTTTTTCGCAGGCTTCGAGGATCATACTGCCAATCCCACGCCGCACCCAGTCGGGATGGACAAAAAACGCGCGGATTTTTGCCGCGTCCTGCTGAGGATCCAGCAATGCATCCTCCCGGCCGCTCCACCGGTCACCACCAAAAAGCGTTCTGTGCTTGCTCCATCCACCGCAGCCGACGATCCTCGACTCGGCCTCCACGACGAAATACGTTTCATCCGCGATCAACTGGCTGTCCACCCCGTAGACGCTTTGCAGTGCCCCTTCGATCTGAGCCGGCGTGTAATCTGACGACTGCAATCCCCGGACGGACGCATCAATCAATACACGAAGAGCCGGAACGTCCGCAGAGACGGCTTGGCGAAGAGTGAGGCTCACGGCTTGGCCGGATCTGCGAAAGTGTACCAAGCCCGTGTCTCACGGTTCAATTTGTGGGGCGGTTCTAGTGCAGATCGTCGCGGTGGCGAAGCCAATCCAAAAACATCTGCTCGATGGGTTTGTCGTAAGTCATCATGACGTGGCGGATGGTGTGGCCGCTCACGAAGTGGCAGACTTCTTCCGCCAGGTTTTTGGCGTGGTCGCCAGCGCGTTCGAGCGATTGCGTCATGAAGATGACTTGCAGGCTCGCCTGACGCTGCGCGCCTTCGGGGTTTTCGATATGCCGCAGGAAAATCAGATTGCGCAGACGGTCCATTTCGGCGTCGGCGCGCAACACGTCGATTGCCTTCTTCACATCACGGGTAGCAAAAGCGGCGCCCACGTCGGACAGCATCTTTTCGAGCACCGTCGCCATGTGCGTAAGATCGCGCGTGTCCTGCGGATCGATTCGCGGACCGGCCGCTTGCGCGCTGCTGGCAAAACTTAACAACAAATCACCAATGCGCTCCAGGCTGATCATGAATTTCATGCAGGCCAGCAACTCGCGAGCCTCGGTTCCGCTCACCTGCGTGATGGCGAGCGTCACTCCATCGTCGATTTCGCGGTCCAGCAGATCGAGTTGTTTTTCGCGCTCGCGAATGGTGTTGAGCAGCGGCGAAGATCCGGTCGCGATGCCCTCGGCGGCAGCCGCAGCCGCATCCTTCGCAACCGCGCAGGCTTCAATGGTTCGCTTCACCAGGTGCGAATAGGCAGGCTCAGGCGCTGGAGTATTGATGGCAGCAGTACTCATCACAAAATCCCTCGGCTCACGAAATGGCGGCCGCACCGCATTCGGTCGTCTTCGCTGCCGGCCTGTAGAAATGTTCACCCTACAAGCATAGGTTGTTTGTTTCAAGAATGTGTTAAAAGGTTGTAAATTCTTGAGGTTCGGCGGTCTGAAGAGGTGTGGGCGTCAGCGCTCGCGGGCACCCATCTGCCTCACGCTGAGGCGGGAGAGGACTTGGTAGCCAGCGGCAGAGTAAACAAAAACACAGAACCATGGTTGAGTTCGCTCTCGGCACGAATCGTGCCGTCGTGCGCCAGCACGATATGCTTCGCGATGGCCAGTCCCAGCCCGGTGCCGCCGGATTCGCGGGAGCGAGCCTTGTCCACGCGGTAGAAGCGCTCGAACAATCTCGGCAAATGTTCGTACGCAATGCCGGGGCCGAAATCGCGCACATAAAATTCAACGCCACGATCCGAACGCCTCGCTCCCAGCACCAAGCGGCCACCCGAAGCGGCGTATTTCAGGGCATTGTCGATGAGGTTGGAAAAAACCTGGTGGATGGCCTCACGATCGGCGTCGACCAAGTCCGACGCCGAATCTTCCACCTGCAAGTCGATGCCGTGTGCCCGCGCCAGTTCGCGAAAGTTCTGCACTGCTTCTTGCAGAATTTCCGCGGCCGCCACCGGCTGTATGTCAAAGCGCTGCTCGCGCGATTCCACTCTCGCCAGGGTCAGCAGATCTTCGGTCAAGCGCGACATGCGATGAGCGTTCTTCCTGATAATCTCCAGAAATTCGCGGGAGTGGTTATTTTCAGGCGAACTATCGAGCAGAGTCTCGGCGTAACCCTGAATGGACGTCAACGGCGTCCGCAATTCATGGGAAACGTTCGCAATGAAATCGCGCCGTGTCTTCTCGATGCGCTCCGTCTCAGTCAAATCGCGTAGAACCGCAACCGCCCCTCCACCCGGCATCGGGGCCGCAGTCACATCGAAAGTGTGGGCAGGAATGATGGACGTTGCTCGGGCAGTCATCACTTTGCGAGTCACGCTGGCTCCCAGCACGGCACGCAGGAAATCGGGATCCCGCACCGTCTCAACGATCGGGACATTCAGCCGGGTACGCTGCGGGACCAGGCTGTCCATTCTCTGGTTGGCCCACTGCACGCGCTCGTCGGGACCAACCGCGATGACGGCATCCTCCATGCTGTTTAGTAGAGTTTCAAGCTGGCGCTGGCTGGTTCGGAGGGCTGCGAAGTTGTTTTCCACATGACGCGCTGTTTTATCAAGTGCCGCGGCAAGTTGCCCAATTTCATCGCCCGAAGGCTCAGCGATACGCGCCGTCAGTTCGCCGCTGGCAATCTTGTTGGCAAACTGAACAATCCGGTGCAGCCGGCGCGCCGTGAAGTGAGCCAGAGCTCCCGCCAGCAAGAGCGCAACAAGAAATGCAAGCGCTGAGCCCGTCAGCAATGTCTTGCGAAGCTCCGATGTGGCAGCGTCGAGATCCGATAGCGAATCGGCCAAACGGGCTGCTCCCCCGGAAACCGGCGCCGCTACATACAGAAAATCAATTCCCAAGGTCCGGCTGGTGCGCGTATCGGTTCTGACTTCTCCTTTCAAAGCTGCGGCAAATTCTGGCGCTTGCGCGAGATTCTCCATCGATGATGCTGCTGCCTCAGAGTCGGCCAGAACCTTGCCGGTTACGTCGATGACCGTAGCGCGGGCGCCGGCCGCATGGCTTTCTTCCGAGACGATATCTTGAAGATTGTGTTCACGGTCGGTGTTCACGCGGTTGGCAAACATCAGCGTCTTCTGTCGCAGGCTGCGGTCGATTTCCTGGCGGAGCGAATGTTCCCACGCGCGCCGAACCGAAAAATCGAGCGTGACCGTGGCGACTGCGATCACCAGAACAAAGGCGGCCAGCAGCCGCAAGAAGAGACGGCTTCTCACTTAGGAGCCTCGAAGCGATAGCCCGCCCCACGCACCGTCTTCAAATAACGCGGGCTCTCAGGGTCAGGCTCGATTTTCTCGCGAATTCTGCGCACATAAACATCCACCGAGCGTGGCGTCACGTAGGCCGTATCCCGCCAGACCGAGTCGAGAAGTTGATCGCGCGTAAACACGCGCCCGATGTGCCGCGCAAAATAATCCAGCAGTCGAAACTCCGTGGCGGTCGTTCCCACCAGTTGGCCGCGTACCGTCAGCGTCATCGCGCTGGGATCGATTTCGATCTCTCCCACTTTCAACGGCGACTGCGAAAGCGGGCGCTCGAAGCGGCGCAACACAGCTTTTACTCTCGCCACCAGTTCGCGCGGGCTGAAGGGTTTGGGAATGTAGTCGTCGGCACCGAGTTCCAGGCCGAGGATGCGATCCGCCTCGCCGCTTTTCGCGGTGAGAAAAATGACGGGGCTCGACGCCAGCAGCGGGGTTTGTCGAATCTGCCGGCAGAGCTCGAGCCCATCCCTTCCCGGCACCATAATGTCGAGAATGAAAAGGGTGGGCCTCTGCCGTTCCGATTCCGAGACCACGGTGTTGCCGGTCGGAAATACTTTCACGGCGAATCCCGCGCCTTCCAGGTGATGGCGCACCAGCCGGGAAATATCGGGGTCGTCTTCAACCACAAAGATGCTTGGTTTCACACGGGTATTGTAGCCGGGCCGTCACAATATTGCCCCGATTGTAACCAGATTGAAACATTTCAATGTAGAGCGGACACTTCTGTCCGCCGCCGTTGAATGTTGTCTGCGCTATGTTCAAATCTGGATGATCATGTTTCCTGTTGTATCCAGCCAAAACTTCGCGCCGGGAGGCACAACCGTCGTCGCGCTGTATTCCGTGACCACAGCCGGGCCCGAATACCTCCGCTCAAGCCGCAATGAATCCCGATCATATGATGCAGTTCTGATTCTCTTGCCCTCGAAGAAGACCGAGATTTGCTCGAAGTTGAAGGCTCTGCGCGTGGGCTCAATGCGGTCTTTGCTTAAACTCGACTGCGTAGATTTCACGATCGCTCGCAGGCGCAGCGTGACCAACTCAATTTCGCGGGCGGGATAGCTGTAGCCGTAGCGGCGTTCATGCTCACGGCGAAAAGCCGCGATGAGCCTGTGAGTATAAGGAACATTGAGTTCGTACCCTTGGCCGCGATAACGAACGTCCACGCTAAGCTGATGCCGGATGCCGCCCTGCCAGCCCTCAGCTCGAAAATCTCGCTCGGCCTTGCGACGCAAATTGCCGAATTCATGGTTCAGTCGCTTCAACGGAAGCTCATCTAAAGTCCAGAATAAAACAGTGCGCGAATAATCCTTCACCACATCGCTGACTAGTATGCCGAACGCCGAAAGCGCACCCGGACGCGCAGGCACAATCACTCGCGGGATATGCAAAGCCGCTGCCAATTCGCAGGCGTGCATTCCCCCTGCTCCTCCGAAAGCGACCAGCACAAACTCTCGAGGATCGTAGCCGCGCTCAATCGAAACCACGCGAATGGCTTTCTCCATGGTCGCATTCACCACGCGAACGACGCCTGCGGCGAATTGCTCGAGCGAGAGTTTGAAGTTTTGCCTCTTTAGCCATGCCGATACGACTCGCCACGTACGTTCCAGATCAAGCGTGAACTCCCCACCCAAAAAACGATGCGGTTGCAACCGTCCCAGAATCAGATTCGCATCCGTAACCGTCGGCTGAGTTCCACGACCGTAACAAACCGGGCCCGGATCAGCTCCAGCCGACTCCGGCCCTACGCGCAGCGCCCCCGCAGCATCGAAGCGCGCGATGGAACCACCGCCGGCGCCAACCGTGTGAATATCCAGCATGGGCACGCCAACCGGCAGGCCCGCAATTTCGGCTTGATTGCCTCGTCGAATTCCACCCTCCCCCAACGCCACGTCGGTCGAGGTACCGCCCATGTCGAAGGAAATAATTCGCTCGCATCCGCAGCGGCGCGCCATCGCCACGGCTCCCACCACTCCTCCCGCAGGCCCAGAAAGCACGGTTCGCACGGGCTCGCGAGCGGCAGAGCGCAGCCCAGTGATTCCCCCGCTTGATTGCATAACAAAAATGCGAGCCCCGCGACTTCCTCCACTCCAGGCTTTCACGCGAGCTTCAAGATTTTCCAGATACCGCTGCACGACCGGTTGCAAATATGCATTCACGACGACAGTGCTCGTGCGCTCATATTCGCGAAATTCAGGCAAAATTTCATGGGAAACCGAAATCGCTACGCCCACTTCCTGCAACGCAGCCGCAACCAAAGCCTCGTTCTTGGGGTTGGCAAACGAAAACAGCAGCGAGATCGCGATCGCCTCGGGTTCTTGTGCAATCAACTTATTTTTCAAGTCCCGCAAATGTGCCGGCGACGGCGCCCGCAGAACCTCGCCGTCGCTGCTTACACGCTCATCCGCGCCGAAGCGCAAATCAGCCGGCACCAGCGGTTCAACCCGGTCAAAGAAAAAATCGTACAGTTTAGGCCGCGCCTGTCGCCCGATCTCGATGACATCCTCAAAACCACTCGTCGTGACCAGCGCCACCCGCGCTCCCTTGCGCTGTAATAATGTGTTCGTGCCGACAGTCGTGCCGTGAAGCAAGATGAGCGACTCGCGACGGCCGATCTTTTCCAGCGCTTCCGCGATAGCTCGCGAAGGATCGTCGGGCGTGGAAAAAACTTTCAGCATTCGGATTCGCCCGCGGTTCACCCACACACAGTCGGTAAATGTGCCACCCGTGTCGATGGCGATGCGGAGCAGTTGAGTTCGAGAGCGGCGTGCCATGAGATTTGAAACCGGGACGCTAGGTTACCATTTCCGAGATCGGCTTATGCTAGCGAGGACACTCATAATTGCAGGAGCCTGCCATGAGATATGACTTTCTGGTCGAAACCTATTCCACCGAACGCATCAAGGTCATCAGCGTGTGGAGCGAGTTCCGCGACGACGATCTTCCCGTGCGTCCCCGCCACGATGATCCGCGGGGACGCAGTGTTCATGAGCAGATGGTGCACCAGTGCGTGAGCGAAGACTTGTGGTTTCGCACCATGCTTGGAATCGACGTCGAAGCGCCCCCCTTGCCCAGGCAGGAAACCCGGCTGCAATTCATGAAACAGTACGCGCAGGACAGCGGAAAACGACTAACCAATCTGAGCGAAAAAAACGAAGCCTGGTGGGAAGAAGCCGCCAGGTTTTTCTCCGTGCAGCGTTCTCGTGCATGGGTCATGACCCGGCGCATCGCGCACACTTCGCATCATCGCGGACAGTTGATGGCCATGCTTCGCGTGTTGGGGCGTGACTTGCACAGCAACTACGGCCCCACAG
Organism: Terriglobales bacterium; assembly: GCA_049585795.1. Classification (GTDB taxonomy): domain Bacteria; phylum Acidobacteriota; class Terriglobia; order Terriglobales; family Acidobacteriaceae; genus JABDBE01. The sequence continues at coordinate 17,386 of JBAVAQ010000097.1, forward strand.
CGGATACTGGCGGCCTCATGCAAAATCATGCGCCCACAATTTACGCTTATGCCACGCTCGAAGACCTGCTCAAAGGCGAGGCTGCAGGAGGCTCGAAAGCACCCTTGCTAGGGTCGGGCGGCAAACCCGTAACCGAGCGCCCTGGGTAAAATTCCCGTTAGCCTTTGGTCGAAAACGCCAGCGAAAGCAGCGTCTTCTGCTCCATTTCGTGCGCCTTGGCGGATCCCGTTGACGGGCTGGCGCTGGCTGAGCGCTTTACCGAAAGCACGTGGCGTTCTCCCGCAAGGTGGCGCAAACGTGGCAGCACATAAGGCATCGCGCCCATATTCGCAGGTTCTTCCTGCACCCAAACGATATCGCGCGCACTCGCGTGCCGCTCCAGTTCCCGGCTCAGTTCAGCCTCAGGAAACGGGTACATCTGCTCCAGAAACACAATCGCCGTCGAATCATCTTTCCTCTTCTTGCGCTCGTCGCGTAATTCGTGACCAATCTTGCCCGTGCACAGCAAAATGCGCGTAGCCTGGCTGATTTCCGTATCCGGCAAAACATTAAGGAAGTGCGGATGCGCAAAATCGTCAATCGGCGAAGCCGCGTCGGGATGCCGCAACATGCTCTTTGGAGTGAAAACGATCAGCGGCTTGCGCCAGTGCCGTAAAGCTTGACGTCGGAGCAAATGAAAATATTGCGCCGCATTCGAAGGCTGGCAGATCTGAAAGTTGTCTCGCGCCGCGAGCTGCAGAAAACGCTCAATCCGAGCGCTGGAATGCTCCGGCCCCTGCCCTTCGTAGCCGTGGGGCAACAACAGGACCAGACCTGAAAGCAACTTCCATTTATCTTCGCCGGCGCTGATGAACTGATCAATCACTGCCTGCGCCACATTCGCGAAATCGCCAAACTGCGCCTCCCACAGAACCAGCGCCTCGGGATAATCGCGACTGTAACCATATTCAAACCCAAGCACGCCCGCCTCCGAGAGCGTGGAGTTGTAAATCTCGCAGCGCGCCTGGCCCGCGGAAATATGCTGCAGTGGCATATACTCCTGCTCGTTCTCGATATCCAGCAGCACCGAATGCCGCTGATTAAACGTGCCGCGCCGGCTATCTTGTCCACTCAATCGCACCGGTACGCCAGCCTGCACCAGACTGCCAAACGCCAGAGCCTCGGCCATGCCGTAGTCCACTGGACGCTTTCCCGCTCCCATCTCAGCCCGTTGCTCGAGCAGTTTTTTTACTTTCGGATGGATATGAAAATCTTCCGGGTAAGTCGTCAGCGGCTCCGTGATCGCCAGCAATTCGTCCGCCGGCAACCCGGTTTCAACCTCATATTCCGGCTTGTAGCGTCCGCCGGTGTAGGCATCCCAATAGCCTGGCAATTCGCGCAGCGTAGGCTTCTTGGTGAGCGAGCTTGCCTTTTTCTGCGCGGCCTCGAATTCGGCGCGGATCGCCTGCACCCGTGTCTGCACGTCTTCGACGCCAATATCTTCGGAATAAATCTCCCACAGCGGCGGGTGCTCTTTGATGGCCTTATAAAGTAGCGGCTGCGTGATCGTAGGATCATCCACTTCACTATGCCCATGCCGTCGGTACCCAATCAAGTCCACCACCACGTCCGTGCCGAAGGCGTAGCGATAATCCAGCGCAATCCGCCCCACCCGGATCACCGCATCCACATCTTCGCCATTCACGTGAAAGATCGGCACCGACTGGCGCCGCGCCAGCTGCGCCGAAAATCGCGACGAATGCGATTCTCGGGGCAGCGTCGTAAAGCCAATCAGATTGTTGGCAATCACGTGGATCGTTCCGCCCACGGTGTAGCCGGGCAGATCGGCAAAGTTCAGAGTTTCGGCCACAATGCCTTGCCCCGCGAAGGCAGCATCGCCGTGCACCAGCAGGGGTAGATATTTCTTTCGCCCTGCTTCTCCCGCACGATCATGCTTGGCGCGAGTGCGTCCAATGGTCACCGGATCCACGGCTTCCAAATGGCTGGGATTTGAAACCAGGTGAATGTGAACCTTGGCGCCGCTGCGCGTCACGTACTCTCCAGTTGCGCCCATGTGATATTTCACGTCGCCACTGCCCAACACGCTGCGCGGATCGACATCTTCAAATCCGGCATAAACTTCTTCGGGGGCGCGCCGGGCCACGTGCACAATCACATTCAACCGCCCGCGATGGCTCATCCCCATCACCAATTCGACTGCGCCTTTCTGCCCTGCCGCCTCGATAATTTCGTCAACCAGCGGAATCAGCGCGGTCACGCCTTCCAGCGAAAAGCGCTTATTGCCCAAATAGCGCTGCTGCAACACCTGCTCGAACACCTCGGCGCGGATCAGAAGGTCCAGCGCGTTTTGCTGATCCACCTCCGTTTGCGGGCCTTCCAGTCGTTCCTGAATCCAGCGACGCCGCGCGGGATCGGTAATGTGCATGAATTCCGCTCCCACCGTGCCGCAATAAACTCGGCGAGCCTCTTGCGCGAACTCGCTGTCGGTGGGCAGATCGGAGTGCGGTACCGGACGGATAAAGCCCAGCGGATCAAGATCGGCTTCCAGATATCCCCAACGGCGGTATGCGTCGAACACGCGTTCGCGTTCTCCGTTAGGTGCGTCCAACACTGCGGTAGAGGAACTTTGAGTGCCAGCTTTCAGTCGGGCCATATGGATGCTACTAGAATAATGGATGAGCGCCACATCGCGTCAGATTCGCCAGTCTGCAATTGGATTGTCATTCCGAACAAGCGTTCTTTGCGCCGTGAGGAATCTGAGCGAGCCGCGCGAAGGGTCGCGTTCTCTGCGACCCAATAATCGCGCGTTTGGCTCGCTTCCGCATCGAACTGCGCCAGTGTAAAGCGGACACTCTCGTCCGTCGCCGTTGATCGTGAGCCCTACACCTGATGCCAAAATGTGATAATGAAAAACTCCGTCCCGCTTAGATACAAAATGAACTCTTCCAAACCAACCTTGCTCGGGATTCCTTTCGACGCCAACTCTTCCTATTTACGCGGAGCTGCGGATGCCCCACCCCTCATTCGCGAAGCCTTCCACTGTGATTCCTCGAATTCATCCGCGGAGAGCGGGATCGAACTGAACGCGGAATCCGTATTGGACGCCGGCGACCTGGCTCTGCCGCCGGACAGTGCATTCCCTGCGATCGAAAGCGTAGTCGGCGACTTGCTCGATAAAGGACAGAGGCCGGTTTGCCTTGGCGGCGATCACTCCATCACGTATCCAATCCTACGGGCCTTCGCAAAGCGCTTCACCGATCTCACCATTGTTCATTTCGACGCGCACCCTGACCTCTACCACGAATTTCAGGGCAGCCACTATTCCCATGCTTGCCCGTTTGCCCGGATCATGGAAGAAGCCCTGGCAAAACGGCTGATTCAGCTCGGCATCCGAACCATGGTCGCACATCAACGAAAACAGGCAGCCCGCTTTGGGGTCGAAGTCGTCGAGATGCGAGACCTGCCTGCCCTCAACCGACTGAAGCTCACCGGACCGGTTTATGTTTCCTTCGACATTGATGTACTCGATCCCGCGTTCGCGCCGGGGGTTTCGCACCGTGAGCCGGGAGGGATGTCGGTGCGCGAGGCCATTTCGCACATACACGCCATCACCGGCGATATCGTCGGAGCCGACCTCGTCGAGTACAACCCCAGGCAGGATGTATCTCAGCTCACTGCGATGGTCTGCGCCAAGATCCTGAAAGAGCTTCTGGGCAAAATGATTGCGGGTCTTTAGCCGAGAAGCCGCGTAAAGAATGGCGGGGCTTGCGGAATAAGGACGATTCGCGTTGGTCTTGGGAAGGGCCCGACTTCAGTCGGGCCGCTAAGTCCGTGAAACTGTGCCGGGCTTTAGCGCCTGAGGTACGCTTTTCCCCGCAGCTAGTCTTTCCGCAGTTTCCGGGGAAGCCGCGTCCCGTCAAAGCTTAACGTCCGAGAGTTTCCACCTGCCCCCCAAGTGCTATTATGACCCAATCCTCGGCCTTTCGGCGTAAACCCCGAGTGGCCCGCGCTTACATGCGAATACGACGACGTCTCCCTATCATTTTAGCCGTCCTGCTGGTTGCGGCCGCCGTTGCTCTGGCCGTCGTCCTGCGCAAGCATGCCCCACCCGAGCCGGCGCGATTGCTTCCCGGCGCGGACGGTTTCGTTTATGTAAACCTGGGATGGATGCGTCGCGCCAACATCGTTGGCCAACTCCCGCCCGTACCTCACGATCCGGACTACGAAAAATTTATCCAGGCGACCGGGTTTCAGTTCGAGCGCGATCTGGACGAAGCCGCTCTGGCCATTCACTATCCCGGTGATCTATCCAGCGGAAAGGCGGAAAGCTCGCCACAGCCACGCTACTCGGAAGTCTTTGTGGGCAAAATCGACGACGAAAAGCTGCGCGCCTACCTGCGCCAGATCTCAAATTCGGTCGACAACTACGAAACTCGCGACATCTTCAACATCCCGCTCGAAGGCCGCACCCTGCGAGTCGCCATTCTCGGCGTGGATACCGTCGCAGCTTCGAATCTCGACGACCCTCTCGTTATTCGCGGAATCATTTCTCGTTCGCGCAAACTGGCGTCGCCCTTCGGCGGACCCGCGCTGCTACGCCAGTATTACAAAGATGTTCCCTTCGCAAGCCTCGGCTGGGCGGTCTTGAAGGTTCAACCCTCTGAAAACGTCTCCGCTTCTGGCACGGGGCTGTCGTTTCTGTTTCAAAAACCCGCGATTGTCGTTGCCTCCATCCGCTATCTCGGCGCGGTCCATTTCAAGGCCCAGGCCATCGCCGCCAGCAGCGAAGATGCCAGCCAACTCGCCGGGCGGACTGAAGGCTTCTTAAATCTTTTTCACACCGCCGAAAGCACGGTCTCCACGCCGGGTCTCGATCCTGACATCAAAGCACTTTTCGATAGTTTGAAAATTCAGGCAGACAAAAACCGAGCCGTCCTGACCGCCATCGTGCCCTTGGGTCTGATCCGCAAAGCTCTTGCGGAAGGTCCCACGTCCGCGCCCCCGGAACCCCAACCACCGCAAAGCTCCCCGACTGCCGCTCCACGGAGCAAAACCAAAGGCCGGAAGTAGCGCGACGAATCAATTTCGGAGGCTATTTCACTTGCTGCAGAAACCTGACTTGAACACTCTCAAATCTTTCAAATACCATCACTCAGTTGCTTTACTCAGTTGCTTTCGAACTAACATGCGAAGTATGAAATGCTGAGTCGACGAGCCTTCTTAAAGCTTTCAGCCGCCACTGCAGCATTAGCGTCTGCGCCAAACGGGCTACTTGCGCAGGAACGGGAAAATTATCAACCCCGAGCCCCCCTGCCTGTCGTCTTCAGCCCTCAAATTGATCGCTACATTGATCCATTGCCCATTCTTCCAACCTTGAATCCCGTGAAGAGGAAACGGGACAGCTCTCACTATCGGGTTCGTCTAGTCGAATTTGAGTCCAGACTCCATTCTCAACTTCCTCCGACCAGGTTGTGGGGATACGAAGGCAAATATCCCGGCCCCACCATCGAAGCCCGGACGGATGAAGGCGTTTCGGTCCGTTGGGAAAACCGGCTTCCAAAGGAGCACCTGTTTCCGATTGATTCTCATGTGCACGGTGCTGTGCCGCCTTCGCCAGCGGTTCGGACGGTCACACACCTTCACGGTGCGCGCACTCCCTCTGCCTATGATGGTTTGCCCGAGCGTTGGATAAAATCAGGCAAGTCGGTAACCTATTTCTATCCCAATCACCAACCAGCAGCCACGTTGTGGTATCACGACCATGCCCTGGGGATCACCCGGCTCAACAATTATGCCGGGTTGTCGGGCTTTTATCTTCTCCGCGATCAAGGAGAGCAGAAATTAAATCTGCCAGCGGGACCTTACGAAATCTGTTTGCTGATTCAAGATCGTATTCTGAATGAGCAAAGCCAACTGGTCTATAGACCGACGAACGACGACGGAACTCCTCTGCCGCCGCGCACGTGGGGGCCGGCATCTTTTGGAAATTTGCCAGTTGTCAACGGGGCAATTTACCCCCATCTGGATGTCGAGCCACGCTTATACCGGTTTCGCGTTCTGAACGCATCCAATTCACGTTTCTTTAATTTGTATTTCAACTTGGCGAAAACACCCTTCGATATTCCTTCCCTGATTCACTTCCATCAGGTCGGAAGCGACGGAGGTTTTCTGCCGCAATCCGTGAAACTGCAGAAACTCCTGTTAGCTCCTGCCGAACGAGCCGACTTGATCATCGATTTCTCTGCGGCAAACGGAAAAACCGTGACCCTAACCAATGACGCCATGAGTCCCTATCCAGGATGGCAAGTGCCAGGCCCGCTATACGCCGCCTTGAATGAAGTGATGCAATTTCGAGTTCGGCTTCCGATTTCTGCGACGAAAGAATTCAGCATTCCCCAATCCATGGCATTTTCGCAATTGCGCGACTCCACTGACTTCCCTACCAGAGACTTGGTACTTCAAGAAACCTTCGATAAAACCGGGCGAACCCTCGGAGTGCGCATCAATCGCAAAGGTTACGACGACCCGCTTACTGAGAGCGTGAAGTTGGGCGCCACGGAAAAATGGAGGTTCATTAATAACACCGACGACTCTCATCCCATGCATTTGCACCTGGTGCAGTTTCAGATCCTCGAAAGGCAAGGCTACGATCCCGCCTCTTTGCGGAAAGGCGAAATCAAGCTCATCGGAAAGCCCCGGAAACCGCATCCGAACGAAGCGGGTAGGAAGGATACAGCGGTGGTGAATCCCGGGGAAGTGCTCACCATTATCGTGCATTTCGATGGCTATGCCGGACGCTACATCTATCACTGCCACATGCTGGAGCACGAAGACAACGACATGATGCGGCCCTACGAAGTGCTTGCCTGAGGGTCGCTCGGCTTAGACCCACCCCCTCTGGATGGGGCCCGAATGTTAATGCCCATGTCCGAAACCTTTTCCCTTCGCGTGAGTCCAATGATCTTGATGCAGTTGGCCTGTACATGAGCCTCGCACCACTTATTCGCGAGCGTAAATCCCTCCGGCAGGTAGAATAACCCTGTAATGACGAGCCTTCCTCTTCCTATTGCAGCCTTTCTCGCTGGCCTGGTGTCGTTCCTCTCGCCTTGCGTTTTGCCTCTAGTGCCTGGCTACGTGTCACTGATCTCCGGCGTGGGCGTTGAGCAGCTCAAGACCCAGGAATCCCAACTGTTGCGCAAGGTCATGCTGAATTCCGTTGCCTTCATTCTCGGATTCAGCGTCGTCTTCATCACCCTCGGAGCGATCGCCACCGAAGTCAGCCAGATGCTGTCGCGCTACCGCTCGACTCTGGCGCAGATCGCTGGCGTAGTCATTATTCTCTTCGGCTTGCATCTCACGGGTGTATTCAAGATCAAAGCTCTGTACACCGATGCCCGTCTGCACAGCGTGAAAGGCGGCAGCACCGCGTGGGGAGCGTTCGTCATTGGCTTCGCTTTCGCTTTCGGCTGGACTCCGTGCGTGGGACCGGTCCTGACCGTCATTCTGACTTTCGCCGCCGCTCAGGACTCCATCACCAAAGGAATCGTGCTGCTCGCGATCTACTCGATGGGCCTCGCCGTACCATTTCTGCTGACCGCTCTCGGCGTCGAACGTTTCCTCAAGTTTTACAGCCGCTTTCGCGCTCACATGCACGCCATCGAAGTAGCCAGCGGCGTATTGCTCGTGGCCCTGGGCGTATTGTTAGTATTAGGACGCTTTACCATCATCTCGAATTACTTGTCGTTCCTGAATCGATTTGCGCTGTGATGGGAGTTTTTTCGTGAAACGTGATCCGTTTGTCATCGTGGTAGTGGCGGTCGTGGTTGCTCTCATGCTCGTGTTCGGCTTCAAACTCGCCCGCCACTCACCGCAGGCCGCCTCGGTCGGCAATGTCCAAATGAAAAGTGGCATCGCCCCCGACTTCGCCCTGCAATCCCTCGACGGCAAAACTGTCCGCCTCTCCGACTTCCGTGGCAAACCCGTAGTCCTAAACTTCTGGGCAACCTGGTGCGGGCCGTGCAAGATTGAGATGCCTTGGTTTGTTGATTTGCAGAAGGAATACGGGCCGGCGGGGTTGCAGTTTCTTGGGGTGGCGATGGATGATGCGAGCGCCAAGGACATCGCAGAATTTGCCGAGAGCATGAAGGTGAATTATCCGATTCTGATCGGCAAAGAAAGCGTGGGCGATGCTTACGGGGGAGTGCAGTTCCTGCCCGAGACGTTTTATATTGATCGTGACGGGAAAGTCGTCGACAAGGCGTTCGGGTTGAAGGGCCGGGGAGAGATCGAGGAAGCCATCAAGAAAATTCTTGGCCCGGCCGCCGTGGCACAGACCCAAAAGTAGACATTGAAGACCAGGACAAAAATCGCGCTCCTGTTTTTGCTATCCGCGACGGGGCTCACGGGGCAGGACGAGCTGGGCAGGAAAGCGCCATCGGTTTCGTTGTTTCCTCCAGCGGTCGCCACCGCGGTTCGCGGCAAGGCTACGGACGTGGAGCTGCGATTCAAGATTGGGTCGGGCTTTCACATCAACTCCAACACTCCGGCCGCGGAATACCTCATTCCCACCACGTTGAAACTCGACGTGCCCACCGACATCGTCGTGGGAAAAATCACGTATCCGGCGGGTGAGGAGATGAGCTTCGCCTTTGCTCCGGATGAAAAGATCAGCGTCTATAGCGGAGACTTCAACTTGTCGGTGCAAGTGCGTCCGCTGTCCAGCGTGCTGCCGGGGAAATACGAGATTCGCGGACGATTGCGATATCAGGCCTGCGACAAGGCGGCTTGCTTTCCTCCGAAACAATTGCCGGTTGCGTTCCAGGTCAAAGTGATCAAAGCTCCGGCCGCGCCCAAGCCGAATCCCGCCCAGAGCCCGCACGCGCATACGTAGGGCGGGCCTCCGGTTCGGCCGGGCAAATCTGGCCACGGATTTGCACGGATCGCAGAATGTCGGACAGGCCACGATTCTGGTCGGGGCCTTTTTATTGCAATCGAGAGCGGAGGGCGGATTCACTGTACATTCCGGGCTCCCACCCTTTCCGCAAAGGACGCGGAAAAGGATGGGGCACCCGCCTTTTTATTACGAAGGCGGTCAGAAAGAGGCCCCCCTTAAAGGCAGTTTTCAGAGCAGTGGCGGTTGCGGTGCTGTGCGCGAGATCCTTCGCTTCGCTCAGGATGACGTCGTGAAAGGGATATTGGCGTGACGGGATATTGGCGTGACGAAACCGAGTCAATTGAATGCGGGCAGGCCAGGATCGCCGGGGTCGCCCGGCCTTGAGAGGTCTTGACTTTTGGAGGGTAGCGAAACCATACTACCGCTGTTCGGCCTGGCAGGAGGACGCGAATGCCATCGAATCTGAGTTCCCTGCGGCTGCTTTCGGCGTTTCTGCTGTTTAGCGCCCTTATCGCCTTACCCTTCGAAGTGGCTGCCCAGAGAGCCTCCGCCGGCGCGGTTCAACATAGCACCTTGTACAGCTTCGGAGGCCCGGATGGCGCGGGTCCTCTCTACGGCGTGATCGCCGATCACACGGGCGCTCTTTACGGCACCACGGTGCTCGGAGGCATTGGCGGGGGCACGGTCTTCAAACTCACGCCAGCCAAGTCGGGTTACAGTGAAACCGTTCTTTACAGCTTCCTCGGCGGCGCTGACGGCGAAGGAGTGTTTAGCGGGCTGGTTGCAGACAAGAAGGGAGCGCTATACGGGGTTACGCTCGAGGGCGGTAACGGTGCGTGTTTTGCGGGCTGCGGAACGGTATTCAAACTTACTCCGAAGAAATCGGGATACGCAAAGAGTACGATCTACAGCTTCGGCACCATTCCCGATGTCTCCGCGCCTTTGGGCACGCTGGTTCTCGATAGCAAGGGAGCCCTCTATGGCGTTGGGCAATACGGGGGCACACAGAATAATGGGGCGGTTTACAAACTTACGCCGGGCAAATCGGGTTATCGCGAAACCGTGATCTACAGCTTCCGTAGCGGGGATGACGGGGACTTCCCTCAGGCGGGACTGGTGATGAATAAGCGAGGATCGCTGTATGGCACTACCCAATATGGCGGTCCCGGCAGTTGCGACGGAGGTTGCGGCACGGTTTTCCGGCTCTGTCCGTCGGGTGTGGGCTACGACGAAACCATTCTGTATGCTTTCAAGGATTATACGGACGGCTATCTGCCATATGCTGCGGTCACGCTCGATAAGAGCACGGGCGCCATATACGGCACGACCTGGTGGGGTGGCACCAACCATGACGGGAACGTTTTCAAGCTGACGCCGTCGGATTCGGGCTACGACAAGAGCACCATTTATAACTTTAATCATCACGGTCACAGGGGCACGAACGGCGTACTCCCAGAGTCGCAACTGCTACTGCGGCCGGATGGCGCCCTGTATGGCACGGACTTCATCGGCGGAGGCGGATGCAGCGGAATTGGCTGCGGGTCGGTCTTCGAGCTGAAGCCGTCGGGATCAGGCTACGCGTTCACGTACGTTTACAATTTTCTCAAGCCGGTTCACGGGGTCGACCCGGAATTCACCAGCCTCATGGTCGATGGATCAGGCGCGCTGTATGGGACGACGCGTTCTGGCGGATCGAAGACGGACTGCTACGACGGCGGGTCCGGTGGAGCACACGGCTGCGGCACCGTGTTCAAGCTGGTGCTGAAGTGAGTTTTCAGTTTGCTGCTCCGGACTACGGTGGCCTATTCCAAAATCGCACGAAGTGTCTGGTGGGCCGAAATCTTGTCAAGCCCCCTTGGGGGTCTAATTTCGGCTAAAAGGTTCATTTCAAACATAAAATAAAGTTGGAAATCATGGCATAGTTGATATAGTCGGTGTGTCATACTATATCTAAGGGATTAGACGGAAGGCGCAGGCGGGGCGGCTTGCGCCTTTTTCTTTTGCAGCTTAGGTGCCTTCTGGCTGGGGAAACTCGAAAGCAGATTCCTCGACGGCTGACGCCCTCTCGGAATGACAAAGTTGGCGGTTGTTGGTACTGCGCGCGAGATCCTTCGCTTCGCTCAGGATGACGTCGAAAGGAAAGAGATGCGGGATCCTTCGCTTGGCTCAGGATGACGTCGTTGTGTCCTGATAATGCGATCAGACATGGGATGAACGCAATCATGATCAGGATGATAGTCGCGAAAGAGAGCGGGCTGACAACACCCACGCGATAAGTTCATAACAACATAAAAGGAGAATCAGGCGCAGGCTCAGGTCCGGCGCCTTTTTTATTGCGATGAAACAGAAATCTGGGATGCAGGTGGCGAAGGCGGGTGGCAGGGGGAAGAAGCAGTTTGTACACACTTTCAAGTGGCGCGGGGAAATCGCCGAGATGGGGTTTCAGCACAAGGCCGCGAGCATGGGTTTCACGGTGACCAAGCCCTACGGAGAGAGCGATTCGTACGATTTTCTTGTGGACGCGGGCAACCGGTTTTGGCGAGTGCAGGTGAAATCGGGTTCGTCGATGAAGCGAAATGCGTACCGCGTGGCGGTTCGTCATTTCTGGCGGAGGCGACAATCGAAGCGAGCTTACACGGCGGAGCAGATCGACATGTTGGCGGCGTATGTGGTGCCGGCAAACACCTGGTACATCATCCCGGTGGAAGCCTTTACACCGAGTGAATCGTTGACTCTGTTTCCGCATTTGCCGGGACACGATGGAAAGTACGAACAATTTCGCGAGGCCTGGTATCTGCTGGCTTGCCGGCGGGGTGGGGAGCTTAAGGAGGGGATTGTCACGGAGCCAGCTTGCAGCTATTGTCCTTCGTCGGGTAAATCGTGCGCGGGTTGTGTGGGGAAATAGTGGCCCATCCCTGGTGTTGCGGATGACCGGCTTTACTTGCCGCTCATGGTTCGGCGATAGGCCGCCACGTTCTTGTTGTGCTCTTCGAGACTTTTGGCGAAGCGGTGATGACCATTGCCGTTACTGACGAAATAAAAATAGTCAGTGTCGGCGGGATGCATGGCGGCTTCGAGCGACGTCTTTCCCGGATTGCCAATAGGGCCGGGAGGGAGCCCGGTATGGGTGTAGGTGTTGTAATCGGAGTCGAACTGCATGTCGGCGTGGTGGAGCGCACCAGTGTAGGCTCCCTGCAAAAGTTCGGCATAGATTACGCTGGGATCGGCTTGCAGGGCGCCACGCTTTGCCATGCGGTTGTAGTAGACGCTGGCCACCAGCGGCCGCTCTTCGGGGGCTGCCGTTTCCTTCTCGATGATGGAGGCTAGAGTGACGATCCGCTGCAGTTCATTCGCCTGATTCTGTGCGTTCGTGTCTTTCACATCTGTGATGTTGGCGTCTTTGGTCAAGCCAATCTCTTTCGCGACTTGGCGGAACTGCTTGACCATGGCCGCTGCTATCTCTTCCATGGTCTGCATGCGGGTGAACTCATAGGTATTCGGAAACAGATAACCCTCTAGAGTCTTGGCGTCTGGCGCCAAGTCGGAGATGAGAGCGGTGTCGGACATTGCGACTTTGAGGAAGTCCTGGCTCGAACCCAAGCCGGCGTTCTGAATGGCTTGAGCAATGTCGAACATGTTGTAGCCTTCGGGAATTACCACGGTGTGGAAGTACACGTCGCCCCGCACCAGCCGGCGATGGACATCGACGGAGGTCGCGCTTTTGTCGAACAGATACTCGCCAGCCTTCAGGGAGCGCTTGTGATGGAGGTAATGCCACAGGACAAAGGCATCGGCGCTGCGAATGACACCTGCGGATTGCAATTCGGTCGCGATGCGACGAGTGGAGTAGCCCGGATGCAGGAGGACAAACGTCTGCTCTGCCGGAGTCACCGGTTGCATGAGCGCCCACGCCAGCCATCCGCCGCCAGCGAGGGCGGCCAGCAGGAGCAATGTGAAAATGATCCGCACCTTACGAATAGTTTAGATGAGGGGCTGGTCGTTGGTCGTTGGCCATTGGTCGTTGGCCTTTAGTCGTTGGCAGCCATTTGTCGTTAGTCGTCGGTCTCTTCGAAGGACAGGGCTAAGTGTTTCCTCTGGCATCCATCCAGCTTTGCAGGATCAAAACCGCGGCCATTTGATCGACCACTTGTCCCCGCCGCTTAATCGACATATCGGTTTCGCGCAGCAGGCGGTTGGCTTGAGCGGAGCTCAGACGTTCATCCCAGAGATGAACCGGTAAGGGGAAACGGTGGCGGAGTTCTTCGGCAAAGTGTTGCATTTTTTCAGCCTGGATGCCCTCAGCACCGCTCATGCGCAGCGGGTAGCCCACCACAATTTCCGTTACTTCATATTCGCGGATTATCTTCTCCAGTTGAGCGAAATCGAGGCGCTTGTTTTGGCGCTGGATGGTTTCCAGTCCCTGCGCGGTAATGCCAAGAGGGTCCGATATGGCGAGACCGATCCGCTTGGAGCCGACGTCTAAACCTAAAACCCGGCCCAGAGGACGGTGACTCAAGTCGTTCTGGGAATAGGTTGGTTCGGAGGGCACGTGCGCATTATAAGTCCCGACGAAACAGGGCAAAAATGGATTACGATGCTGAAATGGCAACCGGCGAAGTTGAGACTCAGATCCCGAGTGTGGCGACTCCGCCTTTGCCTGCGCCCAATCGCAAGCCGGGTCCGCATTGGTCGATGGATATCATCGGAATCGCCGGAATCCTCACGCTCTGCTATTTCGGCGAATCAGTGCTGGTGGTGATGCTGATTTCGGTGCTGGTGGCGTTCATTCTGGCTCCGGTTGTCGATCTGCTGACGTATCTGCGTCTGCCTCGCAGTCTGGCGGCAGCGATCGCGATTCTGCTGTTACTGGCGGCGTTGGTCGGCATCGTGTACTTTTCTTACAATCAGGCGACCACGCTGCTGCAGGATCTGCCGAAATACACCAGCAAAGTTCGCGAGGAGGCGTTGCAGTTCCGCAAAAGCGCGGAACGCTTCGAAGTGTTGCCTCCGGAACACGAAAGAGGAGTGGTGAGCGTCCGGCCGGCGACTGACTGGACGGACATCCTGACACGCGGATTCGGTTCCGCCAGTACCGCAATCTTGGCGGTTTCGTTTGTTCCTTTCCTGGTGTTTTTCATGCTGACCTGGCAGCAGCACGTCCGCTCGGCCACGGTCATGCTGTTTCCATTGGAGAACCGGCATACCGCCTACGTCACGCTGGGTCAAATTTCGGCCATGGTTCGCAGCTTCATGGTGGGGAATTTGCTGATTGGGCTTTCGGTGGGCGCGGCCAGTACGGTGATCTTCTGGCTGATTCATTTGCCATTCTTTTACTTCGCCGGGTTTGCCAGCGGTTTCCTGAGCCTGATTCCTTACATGGGATTATTGCTGGCTTTGGTGCCGCCGATATTTGTCGGGCTCGGCCACATGGATTCCCAGGACGTCGTGATCATCGTGGCCGCTGTGCTTCTGCTGCACTTGGTCGCTCTCAACCTGCTGTATCCCAGAATTCTAGGCAAGCGATTGCAGCTTAATCCTTTAGCTGTCACCATGGCGCTGCTACTGTGGGGCGCGTTGTGGGGAGGGATGGGCCTGCTGCTCGCGATCCCGATCACCGCTGCCATAAGAATCATCTTTGCCCATGTGGAGTCGCTGAAACCTTACGGTGCGTGGCTGGGAGAGTGAGGGTTTGCGTATTTTTCGTTCCAGGTCGTAACTTATTCAGCAGCAGTGCTTTATACCATTTCGTAATTCTTCCTCTTCAGCTCCCGATCGGCCTTCGACAGGAAGAGAAGGCAATCCAAATTGCCTTTCTGTCCCGAATCGGGTAAGATGAAATTGAGTTTGTTCCTCGCGTTCCCTCCGTTGGTGGATGGTTCTTCATGCTAAATGGTGACGGCAATTTCCACATAGGCGACAAGGTCGTCTATCCCAATCATGGCGTTGGCATCATTGAACAGATCAGCAGCCGGACCATTGGTGAGAGTGTGGAAAACTTTTACCTGCTCAAGATCAAATCCAGCAGTTTGAAAGTCATGGTGCCTTTCCACAACGTCGGCACAGTCGGTCTGCGGCGGGTAGTGAAGAACGGAGAAATTCAGAAGATCGTGGATTTTCTTGAAGATGGAGAGTGTGACAACAACGCGGACTGGAAATACCGTTTCAAGGAAAACTCGGAACGAATGCGTACCGGGTCGTTGTTGGAAGTAGCCAGCGTTTTGAAGGCGTTGCTGGTGCTGAATCAGTCCAAGTCGCTCTCTTTTCGGGAAAAGAAAATGTTGGAGCGCGCCCGCTACCTCCTGGTCAGCGAACTGGCGATGGCGAAGAACTGCGAAGAGCCGCATATTGAGGAGTTGCTGACGAAAGCTCTGTCCAAGTCAAACCTGCGATTTCCCGAAGCTTCGGAATTTCAAGCTTAGTTCGGGGCATTGGTAAAGCCGGCTGTTCCTTTTTGAAATACTATTCGTTCCTGTCTCAGCAAAAAGTCTGCGAACCATCCGAGTTTGCGGCAGGGGCTGGGTTTATAATCCCTGGAAGCATGACCGAGCAAATCAAGAGAAAGCTGCAGGACGAGATGAATCAGCTTGAGCATGAGCTGGTCCACGAACTCCCTAAAGAGATCAAGAAGGCCGCGGCGTTGGGAGACCTCAGCGAAAATGCCGAATACCACATGGCGAAGCAGCGCCAGGAATTCGTTAAGGCCCGGCTTCGCCAGCTCGGCAAACGGATTGCCGACCTTTCCCTGATCAATATGGACAACATTCCCCGGGACAAGGTAGGCCTGGGGTCGACGGTCCGGGTCCACGACAACGACAAGAACGAAGAAGTCGAATACAAGCTCGTGACCAGTGAAGAAGCCGACTTTCCATCGGGGAAGATCTCGACCAGCTCCCCGATCGGGAGAGCGCTGCTGAATAAAAAAGTGGGGGATACCGCCATCGTGGTTACGCCTAACGGCAAGCGCGAAATGGAGATCCTGCGCTTGAGCACGATTCACGACGAGGCTGCAGCGGGGTGACGGCCATCAACAGAACTGGGTCTCGATCTGGACCACGCACTTGGACTAGCGCCTTTGGACGCGCCTGCGGGGTCTTGCTCGATGCCATCGTGCACCGGCTCGCGCTGGCCCGGGTTAACCCAAACGTCCTGACTTTCCTTGGGTTGGTGGTCAACATCGTAGCCGCGTTTTTGTTCGGCTATGCCAACGGCGACAACCAGGCTCGGATGTTTCGCTACGCCGGGCTGGTGATTATCGGCTCGGGTTTCTTCGACTTGGTGGACGGCGCCGTGGCCCGAGCCAGCAATCGGGTAACCCGCTTTGGCGGCTTTTTCGATTCCGTGGTCGACCGCTACAGCGACGCTTCCCAGTTCCTCGGACTACTGGTTTTTTATGCCCGGGGAGACCGCTTTTTCTACGTCGTGCTCACTGCCATCGTGATGATCAGCGCGATCATGGTCAGTTACAGCCGCGCCCGCGCCGAATCGCTCATCGGCTCCTGCCGGGTAGGCTTCATGGAGCGCCCCGAGCGCCTGGTGCTGGTCATCATCGGAGCGCTCTTCAACCGCATGGCGCCGGTGCTCTGGATCATCGCGGTTTTATCCACGATCACAGTCATCCATCGCATCCGCTACACCTGGACCCGAACCGAACTGGTCGACAGGGCCGCTGCGGCCACTCCCGGCCAGGCCGCGTAATTTGCCGTCGCTGTCATCCTGAGGCGGCGGAGTCCTTGGCGGAGCCGAGGACTCCTAACGAAGGATCTCTGTACTCCGCCAGCTCCCATCTCGGAAGAAGCGGTCGAGCGCATGCTGGTGCAGCATCTGCTCACCGAGCGCATCTTTCGCAAGATATTCGACAACCCGGATTTCACCCGGCGCAACGTAGTCGCGGCCGAGATCGAGAAGGTCATCAACGAACTCACCAAGCGTGCCTTCAACCGCGACGAGTTCCTGGGCAACCTCGACCGCTTCTACAAAGCCATCGAGCAGAGCGGGGAACACGCCACCAGCTTCTGTTAAAAGCAAGCGTTCCTCAACAAAGTTTACGAGCGCTTCTTCCAGGGCTATTCGCCGAAAGAGGCCGACACCCACGGGATCGTTTACACTCCGCAGCCCATCGTCAACTTCATGGTGCGCAGCGTCGAGGAGATTCTGCAAAAAGACGCTCGCTCGGCGATAAGGGCGTCCACATCCTCGATCCCTTTGTCGGCACCGGCAACTTCATCGTGCGCATCATGCAGGAGATCAAGGCCACTGACCTGCAATACAAATACGAGAACGAACTGCACTGCAACGAAGTCATGCTGCTGCCCTACTACATCGCCAGCATGAACATCGAGCACGCGTATTTCGACCGCACCGGCGAGTACAGGGCCTTCCCGGGAATCTGCCTGGTGGATACGTTCGACATGCGCGCTCAGAGCGGGTTCTTCACCGAGGCAAACACAAATCGCATCGAGGTGCAGCGACTGCAGGACATTTTCGTGGTTGTCGGTAATCCTCCATACAATGCTTGGCAGGCCGACGAAAACGACAATAACAAGAATCGGAAATACGAGGATCTCGACAATCGGGTATCGGAGACATATGCGAAGAGGTCCCGAGCTACCAACAAGAATGCGCTCTCCGATCCGTATGTGAAAGCGATACGTTGGGCGTCGGATCGGATTAAGGACGAAGGTATAGTCGCCTTTGTAACCAACAGTGGGTTCGTCGATGGCTTAGCCACCGACGGGATGAGGGCTCATCTGACGTCGGACTTTGATGAAATCTACATCCTGGACTTAGGCGGAAACGTCAGGAAGAATCCTAAGCTGTCAGGTACGACCCACAACGTTTTTGGCATCCAGGTGGGAGTTTCGGTCAATCTTTTCGTCCGACGTAATGTCCCGAAAGAACAACGCGTTTGCAAGATTTCCTACACAAAAGTTCAAAAGGACTGGACCAGATGGCAGAAATACGTGTGGCTTGACGAAATTGGCACTTCGAGCAATGTGAAATGGGCAGCCGTCCAGCCCGACAAAGCCCGCCAATGGCTTACCGAAGGACTAAGGGAGGATTTTGATGAACTCGCCTCGCTAGGTGCCCTGTTCGACCAACACAGTAGGGGTGTTGCCACTTCAAGAGATGCCTGGGCTTATAACTTTAACCCAAGCCCGCTCGCCACCAACATCAAGAAGACCATCGGGTTCTTTAACGGAGAGCTCGCCCGCTGGAAAGAGCGCGACGACCGAGATATGGGCATTGACAAGTTTGTCCAGTACGACGATGGCGCAATCAACTGGAGCAGAGACCTAAAGCAGGATATTGTACGGGAGAGGCGCGCGGAGTTTTCCCGTTCGAAAATTCGCAAATGTTTATACCGGCCTTTCACACAGCTAAGCATGTTCTTCGACCGCCTCCTGAATGGGGAGGTCTATGTATTCCCGTCGTTCTTCCCGACAGAACTGTCAGAATCAGAAAACAGGCTAATCTGCTTGACTGGGCCTGGCTCGGAGAAACCTTTCCTCTCACTTGCCGCGAGCAAGCTCATCGACTTGCACCTGAGCGGAGGTGGCTGCAGCACCCAGTGCTTCCCCTTCTACACCTACGCCGAAGACGGGAGCAACCGGCGTGAGAACATCACCGACTGGGCGCTCGAACAATTCCGCGCCCACTACCACGATCCCTCCATCAGCAAGTGGGACATCTTCCACTACATCTACGGCGTCCTGCACCACCCCGAGTACCGCGAGCGCTATGCCGCCAACCTGCGGCGGGAGTTGCCGCGTGTTCCGTTTGTTTCGGCCTGTCATCCTGAGGCAGCGGAGTCCTTGGCGAAGCCGAGGACTCCCCACGAAGGATCTGTGCACTCCGGCGGCAGTGTAGCGAGGGCCAGTTGCATAGATCCTTCGGCCCACAAAGGACGTGGGCCTCAGGATGACAGGGCTGGGGAGGTTGCGGCTGATGCTGGTGTGTTTCGCGCGTTCGTGAAGGCGGGCAAGCGTCTGTCCGAAATTCATGTTCATTACGAGAAGCAGGCTGAATACTCGCTGACGAAAACAGAAAAGGCCGGAGAAAAGCTGGACTGGCGCGTCACGAAAATGCGGCCAAGCAAGGACAAGACTTCGCTCACCTACAACCAGTTTCTTACCCTCAGCGGCATCCCGTCAGAGACTTATGAATATCGGCTCGGGAATCGTTCCGCTCTCGAATGGGTGATCGATCAATACCAGGTCGCGACCGACAAACGCAGCGGCATCAGCAACGATCCGAACCGCGCCGACGATCCGCAATATATCGTGCGGCTGATTGGGCAAGTCATCACGGTTAGTTTAGAGACGGTGAAGATCGTGCGGGCGCTGCCGCCGCTGGGACTGCCGGATTAGTCCGGGCTACGGAGCTGTGCGAGATCGGTGGTTGCAGAGGAGGTGCCAAGCCTCTTTCTGTGACAGTCTACTGCTATGATATCAATCCGAAATAGGTAACTATGACATGTTTCTCAAAATTATATTTGGTTTGGATGCAACAAGTTAAGCCAATTCATGCAGGTTTTGCCTATTGACAAGATTCCTGCTGATCCCCGGGGTTCGCTAAAATCATTCGGTCGCGGCATTACCCGCTAAAGACGTCGCCGGATGCAGCGGCCTCCCAAACATAATGCCGGTTTCCACTTCAACCGGCTTGCGGTTTTGCAGGTATGGCTTGAATTTCCAATGTTTGAGGGCGTCGGTAATGGCGTTTGCCTGGTCCGGAAACGCACTCAGAAAGTGAACGTGTTTTACTCTGCCTTCCTGGTCGATGATGATGCGAACCGGAACCGCATTGAACCGGTGCTCGGTGAAAACCGGATCAACCCGCGCAATCACGTTTCCGCCCTCGGCGTAATCCTTGATGCACACCGGGACATCGCCCCCGCCCGTCGCCGCCGTGGGGCTGGCTTGGGCTGGCAACTCCATGTGGTTGAGGTCGAGCATCAGGCTGGATAGCAGTTTGGTGTTGCGGCTGCTTAATACCACTTCCACCGTGTGGCAGCGAATCTCCGTTGCCAACACGTACCAGTGCAGTTCGGCTACCGGAGACCAATAGGCATAGAAAGTAAATAGACGGCCGTCGATCCTGGTTGGCGCCGGCGGCAATTCCAATTTGTAATCCGCCTGCAAGTTATCTTTCTCGTAATTAACAAGCTCGAGCGCGTTGGTCGCGGGCAGTGTAGTGAAGAACATATCGTCGGCGGTGATCAGGATGCTGCCGCGATCGGGTCCCTTGAACGTGCTCGCGGGGCTGATCTGTGCCAGCACATAACGACCGCTCTCCGAAGGAGGCGGTCCCTTGTATTTCTCGATCCAATCCTTGGGCAAAGGATAGGTGATGCCAAAATACGGGTCGCGGAACACGCTGTTGGTGACACTTCCGTCTTCGGGTACCGGGGTTACCGAATCACTGGCACTCGACCAGGCACCCTTCACCAGAATGACTCCGCCCGGCACCTTGGTTACAGGCTGGGTGTTAGCAGAAAAGTCGCCGCCGTTCTTCGGGGCACTTTGCCCCCAGGCCGGCAAGGAAAACGACAAAGCGAGAGCGACGAACAAGCTCAAGAATCTATGATGCACACTTCCTCCGTCAACCACGTCCACGAACCACACCCCACTCTCGACCGCAGCCCCATTGTCATTCCAAAGAGCAAAGCGACGAGGAGTCTCGGTTTCTGGTGACAACGCGAATAACACAGGCAGACCTTGCAAACTCTGGCGAGACACTTCCCGTGCCTCGCCGGAATGTGTAACCACTACAGCGAACGCAGGAAGTCCAAGATCTCCTGCTTCTGGGTGTTACTGAGGTTGCTGAAGTTCTGCTCCGTGGTAGTGGCTTCGCTGCCGTGGCTCGCGTGTGCCGCGATAGCAGCATTCAGATTGGTGGTGCGACCGTCGTGCAAGAGGAAGATGCGTTGCCCCAATCCCCACAAGAAAGCCGTGCGGAACTGATCGCCGCCCGCCCCGCCCTGCGAGACATTGTCCGCCAAGCCTGTGCCCATGTGATGAATTTCAATATCCGAGTAGGCAGGAACCGGTGCATTACTCAAGGCCGGAGCGAAATTCGAGGCTTGCGTCGTGCCTGACGTCGCATTGTGGCAGGTTGCACATCCGATAGAGCTGAACAACTGGGCTCCGGTGGAGATGGAGCTGGCGGAGACCTGCTGTCCATTCAACACTACTCCACCAGTAGGCGGCGGAGCCAGGAACCGCATGAAGTTGGCAAACGCCGATACGTCATCGAGAACGGCTGCGTTCGAGGTCTGGGTTGGGTTGGAGGTATCTTCCGGATATCCGGCTCCGCCGAGATTCAGGCAGTTTGCCGGCAGCCCGGTACTTTGCTGATCTTCCCCTGGGAGCGGGCGGTCCTGCGGAAATAGCTCGTTACTGATACCCATCTCCACGTTGTAAGCCTCGCCCGCAAACGTATGCAGCGACTTGTTCTGCGCCTTCCAACCGAAGCGGCTGATGGTGCCATCGTTGCCGTTGTGATTGAAGGTGCCGGAAATGCCGAGGTTGTTGTTATTGTTTCTTGCCTGGTTGGTGAGGAGAGTTGAATCGTCGAGGTTTTCGATCAGACCAACACCAAAGGTCGGCGTGGGAATGCGATAGATGATGTTGTTCGCCTGCTGGGCGGCGGCGAAACTGGGCTGCAGCAGATTGCAGCTTCCCGCGTCGGAGCGGCCTGTAACCGTGAACAGGGTTTCCACTCCGCCATTGGGAGCGCTGGTATTCACGGTGCCGTTGCTGTTAAAAAAGAACGGAAATCGGGCTTCGCGAGTCGGGCCGTTTGCCGTAATAAAGCTGGGAGTGCTGTTGTCGGGCGCGACCCCATTGCTGGTGAACTGGAATTGGGGATTGACGGCTGCACCCGCCCCCCCGACCGCAGGCGCGGCGTGACAGGAACTGCAACTGTTGGAGTTAAAGCGTGGTCCCAGGCCGACGTTAGCGCCGCCCGAAACCGATTCCACGGCCTGAAAGCGGGCCTGACCATCCGTAAAGAACGGCAGGAAACCGTTCGGGTCGCTCTGAATAATTGTTGCGCCTGTGCCCCGGTGGGCACTCTGCACTCCGGGATCAGTTTGCGCGAATGCCATACCCAACAGGAATAGCAGCGTCAAAGCTGAAACTGACGCAAACTCCGCCATCTTGATCACGATGCTTTTTGGTAACGCCTGTCGCGAATTGCTCATTGCTTTCTCCTTGATCTGTGTCCCGCAATTACCCCGGGGGATTTCCGTCGCGCAGACCACTCTAAGGGTGGGCCACTAAAAAATGCGACGGCTGAAGGGTTTGTCGGTAGGCAGCTTCAGACACACGAATAGCGTTTGAAGTTGCATCCAGTCATGGAGCAAGCCCCAGTGAAATCCTCTTGACTTTCAACGCGGAGATTACCCAACGCAATTTTTATTGAGGCGGCGCACTGTCGACGAAGAAAAGGCGGAAGCGGCTGAAAAACTCGGCTGGTGGCGGCAACCGGAGTGCGCCAGAGGTTAGTACAGGCAAAAATGAGAGTCAATCATAAAATGCGCGGCCGTGCACTTCCTATTCCTTGACCATTCGATTTTCGTGCAAATTATGCACGGTAGGCCTGCTGAATTCGGGCTGCCCGCTAAACCCGCGTTCAAATGCTAGACTATCGAACATCGGAAAGGCTCATTCATGGGGAACGTCCCAGAGGTAGACGCAACTATTCAGAAAACGCTGGAGCTTGCCTCGCGCTGCGCCCAACTTGAAACCAGTGACAATTATGGCGCTTTGAGCGATCAGGTCGAAGAGCTTGAGGCTCAGGCGCGAGAAGCGTTTCAGTCCCAGATGAACATAGCGTCGCTGTTGCCAAAATTGAAGACGCACAAGCCGCTGACGCCGGATGATTTGAAAGCCCTGGAACTGCTGATCGTGGGGGACGCCGAGTATTTCCTGAAGTATGAAACAGAATTCGATCACTGGAAAAGTGAGATCCAGCAATTGGTCGGAGAAATATCGAAATTGCAATCAGCTGACTTGGATGTGGACGGCTTGATGCATTTACGGGCGCTGTGCGCCGAAGTCCGGCGCGTGCTGCCGGGCGTGGTCTATTACCTCAATCAGAAAGAGCGAACCAGTAAATTTCAGGCGGCCACGCGACAACCGCTGGATCCCGAAGGCTATGGCGTGCTCGCTGAAATCGTCGCCCAGATGCTCCTGTCGGGCAAGATGTGAAGGCATAGCGATTGCAGAACCGAGAGTTGCGAACCTACATTTGTTTTTCTTCTTTGTCCAGCCAGGGATTGAGACCGTGAATTTTAGGCCAGGAAGATCAACTCGGCAATACTCCGCGCATGGGCTTCCAAGAACAAAAAGGGAGGAATCGTAACCCGAGAACCATGCGCGCGATTGCTAAGGATGGGCCACCCGAAAAGCCTGGCGGACAAGCACGCCGTGAACCATCAGAGGTATTGTGCGGTGACGAAAGGCCAGATTTCGCAAAAGCTGGACAAAGAAGAAAACAGTTATCGGTTTGCAGTTCTCAGTTCTCGGTTGTGCAATGCGTGACTGCCCTGAAATGTGGGTAGTGGGCTAATTCTGTGTGGCTGTCCTCGGGTGTTAGACTGACCGGTCGTTTTCGGGGGACTTTCTTGTCGATGGATACTGTTCTGCTCGTCCACGGCGGCGCCTGGGCCATTCCGGATGACATGGTCGAGGCTCATCTCAATGGCGTGCGCAATGCTGTGGCTGCGGGCTGGCAGGTGCTGAACGGCGGTGGCTCGTCGCTCGACGCGGTCGAACAAGCGGTCGTGGTCATGGAAGATGACGAGATCTTTGACGCCGGACGCGGCAGTTTCCTCAATCGCGAAGGCAAAGTGCAACTCGACGCCTTGATTATGGAAGGCGCGATGCTGCGCGCCGGCGGCGTGGGCTGCGTGGAGCGCTTGCGCAATCCGGTCCGAGCCGCGCGCAAGATCCTGAGTGAGAGCCCGCACGTATATTTTGTCGCCGAGGGGGCAGAGCGCTTCGCGGCCGAGCATGGGATCCCGTTGTGCAAGAACGAAGATCTGATCATCCCGCGTGAAGTCGAACGCTTGCGCGAGTTTCAGGCGCGGACCGTGGGAGCGGAGGCCGATCTATTTGCCGCGACGCTCGACCACGACACCGTGGGCGCAGTGGCCCTCGACAGCAAAGGCGACATTGCCGCCGCGACCTCGACGGGAGGCACACTCAACAAGGCTCCCGGCCGCTTAGGAGATTCATCGTTGATCGGATGCGGATGCTACGCCGACAACAAAACTGCAGCGGCTTCCACCACGGGGTGGGGCGAACCGATTATGAAGCTGGTGCTGGCCAAGTGGGCGGCGGATCGCGTGGCCTCGGGCAGTCTGCCGGAATGGGTGGCGGCTGAGGCAATCAACTATCTGCAGGCACGGGTGAATGGGCACGGCGGCATGATTTTGCTCGATGCTCGGGGACGCTTTGGCATCGCCCACAACACCCCGCGCATGGCTTGGGCGCTGAAAACAATGATCCAAGAAAGCGCCGGCATCACGCGCAATGGTTGAGGAGAAGTGTCCTGGAACATTGTCGATACTATTAGGTTTGTCGATGTTGATCGGTCACACCCATGAATCGCGGCCATTCGGCGGCAGATTTCACGATTGGGTCTTCACGAATAACATTAAAAGCCTGTACCATATTTCATGCGAATGCTTCGATCCCTCGGTTTGCTACTGGTCGTTTGTTCGGGCTATGCGCAGTCTTTGCCGTCCGGACCGCCTTCAACTCCACCAGCAGTCGAGCAGCCTGACCTTGCGTCGCAATCGAGCGTTTACGTGAAGGTTCGACTTGCAAAGACGGTGAAGGTTTCGGCTTTGAAGCCGGGCGATGTGGTTGAGGGCACACTGGCGCAGGACGTCTATTCCGGAGAACAGGAACTTTTCGCAACTGGCGGCCGAGTGCGTTTGACGGTGGACAAGCTGGAGAGACGGCGAAGAGTGCCCAACGATCACTGGCCGTGGGTGATCGAGGCCTTTACTCCTCGCCATGAGAACTACCCTACATTTCACTCCGCAGTTGTCTCTGCACCGGATGGCAAGGACGTTCCCTTGCGAGTTTCCTTGATCTTCATCAATCGGGAGACAGAAATACACGCGCAGGTGAAAGATAAAAAGCCGCCTCATCCCATTGCGAATTCCGCGACTGAGCCAGAAGGCGCCAGCGCGGCGCAGGCTGGATCCGCGAATGCCGGACTTAGGGACAACGGGCCGTTCGTGATTTTGGAGGCGCTGAATCCGGCCGATACCAGGACCGGGTCGGGCGAACGTTCTTCTGAATTTGCATTGCCAGGTCCGGTCACGTTGGCGACCGGAACCCAGGCGAAGATTATTCTTCTGGGCGGAGTAAGCGCTTCTAAAAGCCGAGCCGGTGATTCGTTTCAAGCCCGTTTGGTCGAGCCAGTGCGTGTGGATTCGAAAGTGGTGCTGCCGGAAGGCACGTTGCTGGAAGGGAAGGTCCTTAAAAGCACGCCTCCACGCATGTTGAGCCGGGCAGGCTCGCTTTTGCTTACCTTCACGGATCTTACTTTGCCGGGACGAGCGAGTATTCCAGCGGTGGCCTCGGTGACGGCGGCGGAACTGGATCAAAGATCGCACACCAAGATTGATCCAGAAGGCAGGCTGCACGGTGATCGCCCGGGAAAGGCCTGGATGCTGATTAATGCCGGAGTGACGGCGGGAATCGCGAAAGAGGTGGATGACGGAACGCAATTGGTGATCGAAGCTATTGTGTCGAGCGCCACCGATGCCTCCACGGCTGGAACGGCGAGGATTGTGGCAACCTGCGCATCCGGGCTGTTTATACTCACCCGCCACGGACGGGATGTAGTCCTGCCCCGGTTTACAGAGATGAACATCAGTTTTGACCGGCCGGTTTCATTGCCCGGTTCGCAACCGGCGCCGTCGGCGCCGTAACCGTTAATAAAGTTTCTTCGAGAGCGCTGGGCCGCGTCGTGCCTCTGAGAGGACCGGGAAAACACAATTTTTGCTGACTCGGGGCTAAGACCCTTATTTATTCGATGGCAGTTATCGCACCGCTGAAGCAGTGCGCCACCCAAAATCGGAGTTTTTCCGCAACCTCCAGGAGTCATTCCCCTGAAAAGTTGGACGCTATTTAACCATCCCGATGCTCTTCGATAATCCGGCTTGCTTTCTACTTGCGGGTTGATGTACAAAGCAGCCGAACGCGCCTTCTCAAGAATGGTTGCCCTAAAGCCTGCCGGCGGATTCGGACTGGCGGTGGCCCTCTGCCCGCAAAAATCGGGCGTCTCCCTTTTCAGTCGTTCTCATGGAGAATCCTTATGACATTACGGAAGCTTGTTTCGCTCACGGTCGTCATGCTGGCGTTGAGCACCTTTGGGTTCGCTCAGGGCGCGTCCACCGGAAACCTGCATGTCACGGTGAAAGATCCCAAGGGCAGCCTGGTGACCAACGCAACGGTCACGGTCCGAGACCAGGGGAAAGGGGTCGAGCGTTCGGCAACAGGGAACGGCCAGGGCGAGTATGGAATCCTGTTGCTGCCACCGGGCACTTATCAGGTTTCGGTCGAAGCCCCGAGCTTCGCAAAAACCACGGTCGACAATGTGATCGTTACGGTAGGGCAAGTAGCGGACTTGCCGATAACACTGGCGATCGCGGGTACTCAAGAAGTCGTGAATGTGAGTTCGGCGGCCGAACTGATCGAAACCAGCCGCACATCGACCACGGACACGATTAACCAGCAGAGTATCGATAACCTACCCATTAACGGCCGCAACTACATTGATTTCGCTATGACGGATTCGCAGGTGCTGCGAGACAACGCTCCGGTTACGGGCGCGGCACCCACTTCTGGGCTGAACATTAGCGGACAACGAGCGCGCTCGAACTTGGTCAACGTCGACGGCGCGGACTATATCGACAACGCGACCAATGGGGTGCGCTCAACGGTTTCACAGGAAGCGGTGCAAGAATTCCAAATTATCACCAACAGTTATGCGGCGGAGTACGGACGTGCCGCAGGGGGCGTCGTCAATATCATTACCCGTTCGGGCTCGAACCAGTTTCACGGCGACGTGTACGGCTATCTGCGGGATCGCGACTTTCAGGCGGTCAATCCCTTCAGCACCACACCCAACCCGGCCTATACCCGGGTACAGGCGGGAACGGCGTTCGGGGGACCAATCAAGAAAGACAAAACGTATTTCTACTTTGCCTATGAGATCACGCGACGGCACGAGACTGGCTTTTCCAGCATCGGCCAGGACAACTTCGGATTTGTTCCGTTCGACGCATCCCCGTTCTTCGGCGCTCCGGCGGGAACCTTCGACATCCAAGCTACGCCGCAGCAAGCGGCCTTTCTAGGAAGCTTTATACCGGCGGTTCCGGCGGGGTTGCTGCCAACCCTGCAGACTTATGCGTTCATGGCGGGCGCGTCTTCTGGCATTGCCCTCAACGGGAAATATCCGGCTTCGTTTGCGCTGCTTCCGGCAGCCTTGGTGCCGGCGGGGCTGCAACAGTTTCCCTCCACCTGCAATCCGGCTTTTGGTTTAGCCGGAGGTTTCGCGCCGGTTTGCGCCGGCTTACCGGCTTCCTTCCAGACGCTGGCTGCACAGGTGGGAAACTTCCCGGTTTTCGAAGGCACCAGCCTTTATTCGTTGCGCCTCGATCACAACATTCGCAGCAATAATCGACTCATGCTGCGGGCCAACGTCAGCCCCAGTACGGTGACGGGTATCGAGGTGAACGGTGAAAACCAGGTGTTCGGACAGAATTCCTATTCTCGAACATCGGTACAGAGCTACCGCGATGTCGCGGGCGTAGCTCAGGATACCTGGACCATTGGCAACAACAAGGTGAATGAATTCCGCTTCCAATATGCCCGGCGGGGACTGCTTTACAACTATTCCAGCGGGCCCGGGGGATCGGACGTCGCGGTCGATATTCCCGGGTATGCTTTTTTCGGGCGCGAACCTTATTCCTATATTGACCGGGTGGAGCAGCGCTACCAGTTCACCGACAACTTTTCCTGGACGCTGGGACGGCACGACACGAAATTTGGAGTGGATTTCAACTATATTCCGACCACGGCTACTTTCACGGTGAACTACGGCGGGGTGTATGATTTTGGCGCTCTCGGCCTTTTTCCGTCGCCTTTCCCCAGCTTCTCTCCGGTGCAAGCTTACGGCTTAGGCATTCCACAGGATTTTATTCAAGGCATCGGCAATCCCAGCGATTCCTTCTCGAACAAACCTCTGGGGGTGTACTGGCAGGATTCGTGGCGAGCGTCGCCGAGCCTGACGCTCAACTATGGCTTGCGGTATGACATTGAATTCCCGCCACAGTTCTCGCCGCCTGATGCGCTGGCGTTGTCTGCCTATAACCAACTCGGCCTGCAGAAGGGCATTCAGACCGATACCCACATGATCCAGCCGCGGATTGGCGTGGCTTGGGATCCGAAGGGCGATGGGAAGACGGTGATCCGGGCAAATTTTGGCATCTTTTATGACCATCCTCTGCTCGGGCTTTATTTTCTGGGCGATGCTTCCGACGGTTCCAAGAGCGGGCAGTTGTTGTTTTTTGGCGGTACGCCGGGATGCGACCCGGCGGCCCCACCACTCAGCATGACGGCGAACAATATTTTCCAGGGAATTGCGGGGACGTGTTTTCCCGCGGCGGTATCGGCGTTTGGATATCAGGCCGACCAGCAGCGGTTTAACTCGTTTCTTCCGAGCTCACTATTCATCAATCAGGGATACCTGACCAATGGAGTGCCGCTAGTCTCTCAGCCGTT
Source organism: Terriglobales bacterium (assembly GCA_049585795.1). Classification (GTDB taxonomy): domain Bacteria; phylum Acidobacteriota; class Terriglobia; order Terriglobales; family Acidobacteriaceae; genus JABDBE01. The sequence goes on from JBAVAQ010000097.1 coordinate 46,090, forward strand.
CGGTTATCCGCAAGGCAAGGGCTTCGTGTACGCATATTCGCAACAGGCGAACTTTACGGTGGAACGCGATTTGGGCGGTGGCTTTGCCTTGAGTGTGGCATATAACTGGAACGGCGGACGTCACTTGAACCGTCCGATCAACGCCAACACGGCGCGCGGCGATTTGCTGACCGCAAACTGGCAGGCTGCGGTGGCAGCCGGGGCGGCTTCGCCGACAGACAGCCCACTGTCGGTGGCGTCCTGTGGAGCGAACCCGATTCCGGGATCGAAGCTGCCGTATTTTGTTCCGGCGGCTTTGGTCAGCTTCTTCCGGCCTTCGGGACTGAATCCCTCGCTGGCTGGCGGACCGTTTGCACCGTGCATCCTACCTGCGTTAGCGGATTTGGCGGCGAATGGGCTCAACACGGGCTGCAACCCCGGGGTTTCCGGCCTGGCAAATTGCGTGCCGTTCAGCGACATGGATGCAAACTACTCGAATGGCACGTCCAACTACAACGGATTCACGGCAAACTTGCGCAAGCGGTTCTCGCAGCACTACCAGTTCCTGGCCTCTTATACATGGTCGCATTCGATTGACGACTCGACCGATTTGCAATCGCCGCTGGCGCCGCAGGATAGCTACTACCCTAACTTGGAGCGCGCCAACTCATTGTTTGATCAGCGGCATAGCTTTGTTTTCAGCGGTGTATACCAGAGCGGCAAGCTGGGCGGCGATAGTTTCTTCGATAAATTTTTTAGCAACTGGACGGTGGCTCCGATCCTTGAAGTAGGCTCTGGTCGGCCTTTTAACATTCTGACGGGAACCAGCGACAATTTTCAGTTCGATCCGAGCGGCAGCCGTCCGAATGTGGTCGCGGCGGGAACTCCGACGAATGCCTGCGGGTATCCTACGGTCGCCTCCAAGTATTCGCCGAGCGGTTATCTTCAAGAAGTTTGCTTTGCTGACCTCACACCCGCGCAACTGGCTTCTCCGAACGCGCTGCTCTATCTGGACGGGAACCTGGGCCGCAATGCCGGATTTCAGCCTTGGACCGTGTTCAATGACCTGCGGATTGCTCGACGGATCTACTTTGGTGAACGGATAAACCTGGACCTGATCACGGATATGTTCAATATCGCGAACAAATTCAATGTAGCCGCGGTCAACGAGCTCTACACCAACGCGGGGCAACCGACGGCGGCATACGATCCGAGGCAGTTTCAGTTCGCGATGAAAGTGAATTGGTAGAAGGGCAGCACTTGGCACTTAGCATTTACTCCATAGGTGGGTGGTTTGGCTAAGAGGCAAGTTCTAATTGCTAAGTGCTGAATGCCGCTCTGGTACACTCTTTCCATCCTTGGCGATTGCCGGAGTTTCTCCTCAATGTCACAACCTTCTGCTCCGAGTGCGCGGACGCGTCTTGTCCGCGAACCGGATCGTGCAGTTTACGATCGCGCTGCTGCCTACAAAATTCTGGATGAAGGTTTCATCTGCCACGTTGGATTCGTGGTGGATGGGCAACCCTTTGTGATTCCGACCGGGTACGGCCGCGTCGGCGACAGCTTGTACATTCACGGCTCGGCCGCGAGCCGGATGCTGCGCCGCGTCGATGAGGGGGTCGCGGTTTGCGTCACAGTTACGCTGCTGGATGGGCTGGTGCTGGCACGCTCGATTTTCAATCACTCGATGAATTACCGGTCGGTGGTGATTCTGGGAACGGCTCACGCAGTCAACGATGCGAAGGAGAAACTGGAAGCTTTGCGGTTGTTGTCGGAGCACATCTTGCCGGGGCGCTGGGCGGAATCGCGCCAGCCGAATGAGAAAGAGCTGAGAGCTACTTCGGTCCTGCGCTTGCCGATTGAGGAATTTTCGGCGAAAGTGCGGCAAGGGCCTGCGGTGGATGATGAAGAGGATTATTCATTTCCAACATGGGCGGGAGTGATTCCTCTAACCCTTACGGCAGGCGAGCCGATCGATGACACGCGGCTCATGCCCGGTCAAGAAGCGCCGGGGTACGCGCGGGACTACACTCGCAAGGGCTGAAGCTAAACGCTTTCCCCCTAACTGGCGGCTAGCTTGACCGTTTTGGTAAGTCTGATATTCTTTACTATAAGGATATGGAGTAAAGATGAAGAATTCGAGCACCATTAGCAGCAAGGGCCAGGTAACCGTTCCTCAGGAAATTCGCAATCGAATCGGTGTATCGGCCGGCGATCGTGTCGAATTTGTGGTCGAAAACGGCAAAATCTTGTTTCGCCCACTCCGTAGCGAGACCAACCCTTTCGAGAAGTACAAAGGGATACTGCAGTCGTTTCGCAGCCGGAAAGATATCAACCAGTGGATCAGCGAAATGAGGGACAATGAGGTGCGTGACGAGGATGAGCATCGCGATTGAGAACAGCACTGGACACCAATGTTTTGTCAGCACTGTGGTCAGGCGAGCCGTCCGCGCGAGGCATTGAATTGGCCTTGTTCAAAGCGCGAAGCGAGGGTGGCCTGGTGGTCTGTGCCCCGGTTTATTGCGAATTGCTCGCATACCCTTCGGCGACCCAGCATTTCGTTCGGGAGTTTCTTGACGAGACTAGCATCTTCGTGGATTTTGTCCTCGATGAGCAGATATGGCAAAGAGCAGCGAATGCGTTTGTCGCTTATGCTCAACGGCGTCGCCGCTCAAAAGGCGGATCGCCCAGGCGAATGTTGGTTGACTTTGTGGTGGCTGCCCACGCCCTGCTACGCGCTGATCGGCTGATGACGCTGGACGCATCCCGCTACCGCCGAGACTTTCCCAGACTGCACATCGTTTTGTGAGCAGTTAGAATCTAAAAGGAACTTCTATTGCGCAAGGTTTTTCACTTCGACTCGCCATCCGGTCCCTATGTGGCCGATGCTGCTGTGCTTTGCTGCTTTGATCACCGCATTAGTACGGTGGTGCGAAAGTTTTTGAAGAAGCAGGGCATCGAGCGGGCCGACATGATTATTGTCGCCGGGGGAGCTAAGACTCTGGCATCGCCGCGCAACGACTTCGAGCAGGACTTCATTCTGGAACAGGTCCGCATGTCCATTCGCTTGCACCAGACCGGGCGCGTCCTGGTGATGAGCCACTCCGACTGCGCCACTTATGGCGGCCTGGCTCATTTCAATGGCGACCGCGACGCCGAGGCCGAACATCACCGGGGCGAGCTGCTGCGGGCTAGAGACCTACTTACCAAAAGCTTCGCAAACATTTCCGTCGAGCCATACTTCGTGAAGTTCGACGGAGTGTGGCGAGTGAACGAGGCGAACCAGTTGCAGACTGCGCCATCTAAGACTGCGTCTCGTAAATTTGCCTAGCCGCTGTTTTCATTGTCGTTAGAGTTCTGGAATCTCGGCCGCATTGGCCACGTAGAATGCCTTTCAGCTTCATGGTCGTGGAATCATCGACTGGGTCCTTCGACTCTGCTGCGCTCAGGATGACAGTTTCTTTACGGGATCAATAACAACTTGCCGGTGGTTTTGCGGCCTTCTAAATCGCGATGCGCTTGTTGCGCTTCAGCTAAGGGATAAATGTGCTCGATCCGCAGTTTGAGCTTGCCTTCGGCGATCATCTTGAATAACGCGCTGGAGAGCGACGTTAGGTCTTCTGTCGTAGCGATATAGTTCACGAGGGTGGGACGTGTTACGTAAAGCGATCCCTTCTGCGAAAGTTGAATCAAGTCGAAGGGCGGGACGGGGCCGCTTGACCCGCCGAACAATACCATCATTCCGCGGGGGCGCAACACGTTCAAACCTTTCTCGAAAGTGGTCTTGCCTACTCCGTCATAGACTACGTCGACACCCTTGCCGCCGGTCAAGCGCTTGGTTTCGGCCTCGAAATCCGTTTTGCTGTAGAGGATTACTTCGTCGGCCCCCTCCTGTCTCGCTAGTGCGGCTTTTTCCTCGGTTGAGACTGTCGCGATGACACGGGCTCCGATGTCGTGAGCCATCTGTACCAGCAGCCGGCCCACGCCGCCGGCGGCTGCGTGAATCAGGGCGGTTTGGCCGCGCTTGAGGGGAAAGGTGTCGTAAATCAGATAGTGGGCGGTCATGCCTTGCAGCATGGCGGACGCCGCTTGCTGGTCGCTCACGCCTTGCGGAACCGGCACCAACCGGTCCGCGGGCACGGCTGCGTACTCGGCGTAAGAGCCCAGGATGCTGGCCCAGGCTACGCGATCTCCCGGTTTCAGGGATTGCACATCTGTGCCAACCGAGGCGACTGTGCCCGACGCCTCTTGGCCGGGCACGAAAGGCAGTGGAACTTTATACCTGCCTTCGCGCTGGTAGACGTCGATAAAATTCACACCCGAAGCTGTGATCTTGACTACGGCCTCGTTCGGCTTGGGCTGCGGAATTGGTAAGTCTGCGATTCGCAGAACTTCGGGTCCGCCGGGTTGCTTTACTTGGATCGCTTTCATGTTTGGGTTCGATTCGTATCGTACTGGGAGGGATTCATCCGGTCTCCGGAAAATGGATTTCGCCAAGAAAAACAAACTGTCCCCAAAAAGGAGCATCCCGTCACAGAATGGTTGCAGCGGTCGGGGTCGCTGAAGTAATATTCCCGCCGGTTCCTAAAGTAACCCTGACCAACTCGCTTGCGGATTGACCCATCAAATCATGGGTAGTAGCATGAAATGGGCTTCCGTGAAGCCAGGGGTTGATCGCGGTAAGTTATAGAGGGACATGAGGATTCGGAGACTCTATCTTCTGATCGCACCGGTGTTTGCCCTGGTTTTGGGCGGCATCGCGTGCCAGACGGCCCAGCGACCGGCTACGCTGTTGCCTGCGGGAACAGCCACCGCGCCAGCCTTGAGCAAGGCTCCCGCGCCTAATCCTCCAGCCAATGCCGACGTCCAGGCCGTTGCCCCCGTACCGACTAAGGTTGAGGCAAAACCTGATCCGGTCGGGGAGTTGATTGCACAGGTTGAGAACGAATACCAGGTCGGGCAGGATAACTACAAGGCCGGCCACCTCGAAGCGGCCAAGGAGAATTTCGATCGCGCTTTCAATCTTTTGCTGGGGAGCTCGTTGGATTTACGCTCGGACGAGCGGCTGGAGCAGGAATTTGACCGTGTCCTCGACGGGATAAACGGTTTCGAGTTGCAGGCGTTGCAAGAGGGCGACGGATTTACTGAGCAGAAATCGGAACCGGCACCGATCGACGAAGCGAACGAGGTCACCTTTCCAGTTGACCAGAACCTCAAAGCGAAGGCCGAGGCCGAGGTCAAAGCTACTCACTCCGATCTGCCTTTGATGATGACAGATCCTGTAGCCAGCTACATTAATTACTTTTCGACGCGGGGACGGGGAACTCTCGAACGCGCCCTTGCCCGCAGTGGGCGCTACGACGAAATGATTCGCCGGGTGCTGAAAGAGGAAGGCGTTCCGCAAGACCTGATCTATCTGGCGCAGGCCGAATCTGGATTCCATCCATTGGCGCTTTCCCGAGCCGGTGCGCGAGGAATGTGGCAATTCATGGCCAGCCGTGCGACGGGATACGGGTTGGAGCGCGACTGGTGGGTCGACGAGCGGCAGGATCCCGAAAAATCCACGCGAGCAGCCGCGCGCCACCTGAAGGATCTCTACAACGAATTTGGCGACTGGTACTTAGCCATGGCCGCTTACAACTCCGGACCGGGCACAGTGCAGAATGCGGTGAAGCGCACCGGATACGCGGATTACTGGCAACTCTATAAGCGGAATGTGCTACCCAAGGAAACCCGGAACTACGTGCCCATCATTCTGGCCGTAACCATTATGGCCAAGAACCCCGCGCAGTACGGGTTGGACAAGGTAGTGACGGAGAAGCCCGAACCGTACGATACGGTAAAGATCGACTATCCCGTGGATCTGCGCTTAGTGGCGGAATGTGTGGATGTGTCTGCGAGCACGCTGCAGGATCTAAATCCCAGCTTGCTGCGTTTGACTACGCCCAAGGACCGGGAGTTTGAACTGCATCTGCCGGAAGGGACGAAAGACCGCTATCTCACGGCGATTGCCGCCATTCCACCGGACATGCGGGTGTGGTGGCGTTATCACAAGGTCGCACCGGGCGACACCTTGTCCTCGGTCGCCCGCGCTTTTCGCACCAGCCCGCGGGCCATCGTTCAGGCGAATAATCTGGATGGAGATGAGAGTCTTCAAGCCGAAAGCGAACTCATCATCCCAGTTGCGCCGGGCAAACATCCCGCTGACCAGATGGCCAGCTATTCGCGCCGCGCCACTGCGTACAAAGTGCGCAAGGGAGACACGGTCCAAACCGTGGCCGACAATTTCGGAGTTCCGCCTGCCATGGTTCGGCGCTGGAATCATTTGAAGAGCGATAGTGTCCGCGGACGGAGGATTTTGTATGTCCACCTGCCGGTAGCGCCTGAGGCAACCGAAGGCCGTGGAACAGTTGCATATAAGTCGAAATCCAAGAAGAGGTTACAAGCGAAGGCTACGAACAGCGTGGTGCATCACAAAGTACAGCCGGGGGAAACCCTCTATTCGATCGCAAAGTCTCATAACGTCACCGTAGACGACCTAAAGGAAAACAACGGGAATCTGGCTAACCTCAGGCCAGGAATGGTTTTGGTGATCGGCCCCTCCAGCCGATAGTTCTCTGGCATCCAACCGGTGATGCATTCCGCTCTCTCAGATACGGTCACAGTCGTGCATGCATCTTTTTTGCAGCGGAGAGACAACTGGAAACGAGCATTCGTCTTCGGTGTAATATGCATGGGGCAGGTAAGCGACAGCCAGTTTTCGTCACTGCAGCGCGAAAAACTACTGTGCTATAATCGCGGCCCATTCAGTGGCAACAACTTTCGGTTGTCTTTTTAATTCTTGACGGATGCAGTGCGAGCAGAAAACTTCAGGAGGAGAAATGAACGTTTACGAAACCCTCTATTTACGAGACGACGAAATGGATGAATTTGGCGACGGCGGCGCCTATGGCGAATCGCTGGAAGAAGATTACGAAGAGGAAGAGGAAGAAGAGGAAGCAGAGCTGCCGGGCGTAAGCGATTCCGAAGTGGCAGCGGAGACGCCGATGCCTGTGCCAGCGATGCCGGCCGGGGGTGGTGGAGGTTCGTCCAAACCTGCGGCGAAAAAGGCCTCACCCAAGAAGGCGGCTCCGAAAAAGGCGGCGAAGAAAAAAGCGCCCAAGAAGGCAGCTAAGAAGAAACCCGCTAAGAAGAAACCCGCCCGCAAAGCTGCGAAGAAGAAGGCCACCAAGAAAAAGCCGGCGAAGAAGGCGAAGAAAAAGGCTAGCAAGAAATCCGGGCGACGCCGTCGCTGAAAATGAAATAGGAAAACTGGGACTTAAGATCGAGCCGCAGCCTAACGCTGCGGCTTTTTTGTTAGAGCCAGCGTTTGAATCCGAAGCGTAACTTGGGAATCCATCCGGGCGAGCTCTGGGTCGCCACAAACTCTCCAGGCGCTACTTCTTTCGCTGCAGCGCCTCCAGGCATCGTCCATAGAGCTCGAGCAGATGATTGGCGTAGTCCTCGGGCTTAGACACTGCCCCGGAGCCCTGAAAACCTACGCCCGAGGAACTGGTCCGGCCGTAGCCGGTGGTCATGGCAACAAATTTCATCAAGTCGAGTGCGATGTCTTCATTACGCCGTGAACCGGCGGTGCTGGCGGACACTTCGTCCATGAATTCCTCCGTGGGAACGCGAATGCTGGGTATTTCGTCATCCATATTGCGCGACACAGGTGCGGCAGAAAAATGATAGCAGAATACGGAGAAGCCAAGAACCGCGGAGTACACGAAGGTTCGCAAGGGAAGCCATAAAAACCTGTGTGAACCTTGCAGAGTTTTGAGAATTTATGTAGAGCTATGCTGCGCGCGGAACTTCACTCATGAGCGCGAGCAGATTCTGTTCCGAGTCACGGAAGAAGGTCATCCACAAATCATGGTCAGGCATTTTTGCAATCATGTGCGGCTCGTCCTCGAAGCGCACTCCGGTCGCGAGCATCTGGCGGTGGGCAGCCGCGATATCAGGAACCGAGAATACAGAATTGAACTGGGCTGATCGAATTTCGATTTCTCGGCAACGGTAAAATGCCGTGGCGCGATCGAGGTCATGCGCGTTGACGGCGATTTGGCCGATGCGTGAGATCCCGAGGTTCATGTTCGCGTTCAGGTCTCGATTCCCACGTAGCAAACGCGGCCGACCAGATAACTGCTGGCGTTCTTATCGGCTTCAATGGGCATGACCTCGACCGGGTAGGCCTGATTGTGCGGACGCAGTATCAAGTTGTTGCTGGCTACTTCCACGTACTTGACGGTCGACGTGCCATCTTTGTTGACCGCGTACATGTTGGATTCGCCCTTGCGATAAGGCTTGAGCGAATTGTAATGGCGGTCGATGAGGACGGTGGCTCCGGGCAGAAGTCGAGGATACATGCTCATGCCATCGCGGCCGTCGACCTGGATCACCACGAAGCGTTCCCAGTCGTCGCGGCGGCCTTCGGTCTCAGCGCGCAGGCTCTGCAGGAAACTCTTCTTGAACTTAAGAATCTCCTTCACGTTCATGCTCATGACGAGAGGTTCGGTGGCGGCAATGGTACCGTCGACGAGCAGAACATTCTGGAACTCGTCCTCGCTCGGCGGCAGGATGCTGGCGCGTTTGTTCACTTCGTTCGGGTCGAGCAGATCGAGCACGGAAAGGTGTTGGACCCTCAGGACTTTGTCCATGCCCTCTAAACTCAAGCCCCGCTTGCGATTGAGGAAGTTCGAGATGTGCGCTTGTTTGAATCCGGTCTGCTCCGCCAGCCGCAGGCCGGTTAGTCCTTCCTCTTCGATGCGGTGCCAAAGGGTTTTGCGAAGGTTTTCCTGCAAGACTTTAAATTTCATAAGGCGGAGTATACCACGCTTTATAGCGAATCGCTATTGATAATGCAATTGTAACATCTCAAAGGAAACGACGGAATGAAGGGCGCGGGAGATTGCGAAACGGGTTTCCACAGCCGCGATGCCTCTTTGCACTAATAGCATCTGGCTATTGTGATGGCCATCACACACATCTGATAGAAAAATAGTTCTTGACTTTATGACGAACACGAAGTTATATCATAACTAGTTCGTTATAACTACTCTGGTAAGCGGGAATGAATCGATGACCTGCAACGCACAACCCGAAAATGAGGCAGGAGGCTTTGTAGAATTTCGCCGCAAAGTCCGTTCGGCCGAGGTGCTCTCTGCCGCGATGGAACAACTGCTGCGAATTCTGCGGTTTACCGGCAAAGTCAGTGTGGTCGTGCAGAACGGCCGCGTGTTGAAATCCGGATACGAGGAGGGTTATTTTCGCCAGCCACCCCTCACCTAATAAGACCGCGCGCCACGGTGAATGGTTGGTTGGCACCAATATACTCATAGCTAAATAATTGCAACAGGTTCTCCGTAAGAGAAACGGGCCCTGTGACCGAGCAATCGGCGCAGGGCTTTTTATTTTTGCTTGAGCGTCAGCCCGACGCTTGACAACGAGGTCATTGCCACGGAGGCAATCATGGAAAACGAAGGTTTGGAGATCGTACGGCTGGAGTTGAAGTATTGCGAACGTTGCGGCGGGTTGTGGATGCGCACCTGGGGAACGGAAGATGTGTATTGCCCCGCCTGCGCCGTGGAAGTGCTGGATCTTCCCATCGGGGGTAGACGGCGAAAGCTGCGCTTAGCAGTGAACGACCGAATCGAGCTCAAAAGCGAGTGTGAAGACTGGTCAGCAGTTTGCGGCGAGGGGGGGAACGCATGAGCAGCAACGTGATCGCCTCTCTTTATGCATTCGCCGAGACATCCGGGATGCCTCCGTGCATTGATTCCGAGCATGCTTTTGCGGATACGGGCGAAGAGTCCGCGGAGGCACAAGCTGATTCGACAATTTCCGAACTGTCACGGACCGGCTTGACGGAGATACCGGCTACGCAGGTTCGGCTGGAGGAGGCCGAGGCCACCGAAGATGGCGCGCAGGCAAGACCAACTCCGCCGAGGGACGAGCCCGACATTGCGGCGGACACTGCGGATACTCACGATTGTTCCGTCGACCCTGATCTCTGGTTATACCGTAAGCGCACGGTTGGTCTACTCCGTCGCTATATGCGGCTTTCAATCGAAGTAGGCCGGTTGCCATCGTTGCTGGGGCGTGAGTTTTTTCGGACCAGGGTGACTTCCTACCGAGCTTCGACCTTTGAAGATGCGGCGATTTTTGTGCATGACGTGGAACGAAGCCTGGAAAAGTTGAGCGAGTTCGATAAGAAGTTAATTGCAAAGATTGTGCTGCAGGAGTATCCGCAGGAAGAGGCGGCGCGGTTGTTAGGGTGTGGACATCGGCAGGTGGCGCGGTGCTATATCGAGGCTTTGGATCGAGTCTCTGAAATATTCCTAATGCGGCGGTTACTGCTTCGACTGCCCTGCGTGAAGCCGGAGGCGGAAAAATCTTGTCAAGGGGGTAAAACCGATGAATTTGTCGCAAGTGATTCAGAACAAACCGAAAATAAAGGCAAGAATATACTTGCCTCGCCCATGTTGAGGGTATAGGATTTCGGCGATGGAAGCGGAAGAAAGATCGTACTACGTATGGCTTTCGATATTCACAATATTGCTCGGAACGGCTCCGTTTGCGTATTGGCAAGGCTACCATTTTTGGGCAAGTGCATTCGCCCTCGCTGGATTGGGCGGTCTTCTTATGCTCATAAGAGATCACCTAGCAGTAGCCATTAGTAAATGGCCCAAGGTGTCATTGAAGGTTTTGGCGGTCGTAGCACTTTCGCTGATCGTTAGCCAGTTGATCGGACATGAAATGAACGACCATCGCGCCATTGGGGAGCTATCGTCAACTCAATGGTATTTATACGGGTTAGCTCTGTTGCTTATTGCGGTAGTGGTGTCCGCAGCCCTCTCAAAAGGTAAGCCGTCGAAGTTGGTGATTCATTCAGCAAACTATCAGGCCGCGAAATCCGGTGGTACGACATACGATGTCGGCGAGTTCTTGGCAAAAATCATTTCAGGCGACAGCCTGGTATTCGATATAGAGAACCATAATTTCGTAATCGACGGCCACAACTACGTTCCGCACGACCCTTTCACGGGCGAAGGAAAACGCCTACAAATCACGTACTCCTACGGAGACGAGCCGCGCAAAAGTATCGTGCGGTATGAGCATAGTCGTTTGGTTTTGCCGGAAGACCACGAGATTCAACGACTCACAAATGAAATGGCGCGGCTGAATACGCAAAGTGAATCCGACTTATATAGGTGTCATCAGGTTAGCGATCAACTCCGAGCCGAAGCGCACACTGCGAAAGAGCGCATGTCAGAGGTGGAAAAGGAACTGACTAGGCTCCAGACATCATCGACAACTGGCAATCCAAGCAAAAGCGACCTTCGAAAAGAAGCCGAAGAACTATCGGATGAGATCCGGGATTTTCTAAAGAAACTTGGCCCAAGACCGGACCGAAAACCCTCTGGCAAGCAAAATACTAAACTCGAAGAAGAGGAAGCCATAAGAGAGCATTCCGCTAGTCTCGTCCCATGGTTGCAGCGTTTGCAAGGTGGATGGGTCGGTAGATTCGCAGATCGGGCCGAGAAAACGCGCTATCTTCTGGCTGAACAAGGCATCACTGACGTTGATCTGGATATGGCTTTGAGGGGGTCAAATTCCGACGAGAATAATATGCTCCGTGTCGCAGACAGGCTTTTGCTGTTGTCGCGTGCGGAATCTAAGCCGTTGCCTCAGGCACCTAGAATGAATTGATATGGACACCCCAACGGAAGCAAAAAAGTTCGACGCGGTGATGAGGAAGATTCTCACAGTCTCCAAGAAGGAATTGAAGAAACGAGAGAAGGCATGGAGACGCAAGCGGGAGGCAAAGAAGAAAAAAGATTGATGGCGCAGCCCAAATATCAAGCGTGGTAGACGCGTTCAAGTTCGCACCGAAGCGCAGCAGGATCGAACACTATTTTGAAGTGGTCAAAAAAACCTCTCATCCCCAAGATTCCAGCAATCGGGAGTTCATAGCTGAACGCAGCGGTTATGGAAATTACTCCGCCGGGGGCAAACAGGTTGATACTGTGGAAGTAGATGACTGAGGACTTGCCGTCTACCCCGTAGGTTTGGCTAACTTTGCCTTTCTTAACGTCGAAGCCAACTCTCTCTGCAATTTGGGCGTGGAATATGCAATCGTTGGCCCCTGAATCAATGATGGATTCTATTTTCTTTGGGCGTATTGCTCCCTGCTGCGGGAGTGAGATGTAGGTATCCATGTCCTGCCTCAGTTGGAAATGGAGAAAGCGTTCGTCCGTTAAGATAGCGGAGCGAACGTATGAAAAAAGAGCGCAAGCACTACACTGCTGAAGAAAAGGTGGCCATTCTACGGCGCCATCTTTT
>JBAVAQ010000098.1:0-10094 GCA_049585795.1 Terriglobales bacterium
AAAAGATGGCGCCGTAGAATGGCCACCTTTTCTTCAGCAGTGTAGTGCTTGCGCTCTTTTTTCATACGTTCGCTCCGCTATCTTAACGGACGAACGCTTTCTCCATTTCCAACTGAGGCAGGACACAGCCCGTATGTAGTGTCGGTTCGAGCGACGTAAATTGGTAGAGCTACCTCAGCATTAAAGGCACCTGGCATCGTGATGGGCCCACAAATGGGCGACCGATTTCAGGAGTGCTCGGGACGGCGGTCTCTTGCACAATCATTGGTCCAGCCAGGAATGCACTGCGACCTCCCTTGACGGCATTGGCAAAGGCACCGGCCATTCGAACAGGATCGAGAGCTCGCGATACCGCTGTATTTAACAATATGCCGTCGAATCCCCACTCCATCACCTGGCAGGCTTGAGACGGAACGCCTATGCCGGCATCCACGATCAGCGGAATCTGGGGAGCACGGCTGGAGACTGACTTCATCTCCAATAACCTCGAGTTTTATGAGATTCGTCTGAAACAACTCACGGGCCATGGACGCCGTCTTTATTGCTTCACCCGCGCTGAGGCAGCCTGCTGTATTGGGGAGAATCGTACGCTTGATCTGCCGCAGCAGGTTCCAAAATGATTGACCAGAATCCTTCGAGCCCGAGAGCTGCCTCCGCAGAGAGACTGTAAGCATCGCGGGATCGGCGGCACAGATCGCGTCGGACAACAGCGACGGAGAATCGTAGCGTGCAGTCCCGAGCAGCAGGCGACTCGTAAAACTCTGACCGTATAGGGTCAGTGGATCTTGCATCTCTTGTCCTCCCAACTCAGCCTCCCGCCGTCGGATGAACGATGTCGATCCTGTCACCCCGGTCGATGCGGCAATCCTCATATGTGCCGCGTTGAAGAAATTCTCCGTTGCAAGCTACGGCGAATGGAAGTGGTGGAGCGAGTGCCACTATCAACGCCGCAACGGTTGGCGGCTCCGGTAGGTCGTGCATTCGGCCATTCACAAGGATGGACATGCCTGTTCCTCCTCGACCTCGTGGGCACACATGCGTAGGCAGGACCATCGCCCGGTGTACGATTCTTCCCATTGCCCGGATAGCAAAGGTAATGCCTCCTCCACGATTGCCGGCGACAGCAGAAAACCGTGACGATACAGTCCGTTGATTCTCAGTACGCGCCGTGCGAGATGACAGAAAAACGCAGGCCGGTTGTCGGGAAGGGCTGGTCGCACCTGCGTAGCAAACTCAAGGATGCGCGCCTCGGCCAGGGCCGGAAGTACGGAGTATGCAGAGGTGAGTAACTCCAATGCGCCGCGCACTGACATTGGAGAGCGATCATCACTCTCAATGCTGGTGGCCCCGACAACCAACTTACCCTCAGCACGAGGTACCACATAGACGGAAAACCGGGGATGTAGCAGGCGCAGCATATGGCGCAATTCAACGTCCGGCGCATCGAGACGCACAATTTCGCCGCGAACACCGCGTAGTAGCGACAAATCTCGGCAGGCGCCCATACCGCGGCAGTCTACGACGATGCCCGCGACGGGCAGCGCATCCTCAGGTACAAACGTTTGCCAGTGACACTGGACACCCGCCGCTTCGAGCGCTAGGGCCAGAGTCTTTAGCAAGGCCCGATTGTCGACTTGACTCTCGGCGGGAAGATACAGGGCCTGTTGAAATCTCGAATCGAGTGCTGGCTCTAGCTCGTTGAGTTGTACAGCGTCGACGTGAACTAGATGCGCCTGTGAATCCCGCGCTGCTAGTAGTCTCTCGAACCGACGCGCCTCGCTTTGCATCCTCACGATGCCAGAGCAGCAGCGTTCCGTCACCGCGGTAGAAGACGGGCTCCGGCAATTCAGCGAGCCATTGCGGCCACAAGCTAAGGCTGCGCCGCCCCATCGCTACTATTTCCGGATCGGCATCAACGGCCTCTGCCGAAGGAGTAATCATCCCGGCCGCTACCCACGCGGCGGAATCCTCGCCCTCCTGGGTGGCAGCGTCGTAGAGAGCGACACGCAGGCCGGCAGTGGCCGCGCGCCATGCCAGAAGCCTGCCTAGCAAGCCACCGCCAACAACGGCAATGTCGGATCGGGTCACCGATAAGCCTCGCCGACACTAGCAACAAATTCGCGAGCTTTTTCCGCCAATCCTTTCTGTTCTTCTGACCCATAAGTGGCGCGAATCTCTTCCGTGATTTTCATCGAACAGAATTTTGGTCCACACATGGAGCAAAAATGTGCGGTCTTTGCGCCTTCGTGAGGTAAGGTTTCATCGTGATACTCGCGCGCACGCTCGGGATCCAGACTCAGATTAAATTGGTCCTCCCACCGAAATTCAAAGCGCGCCTTCGACAAGGCATTGTCCCTGAGTTGCGTCCCAGGCCACCCCTTTGCCAAATCGGCCGCATGCGCTGCAATTTTGTAACTGATGATGCCCGTACGAACATCCTCTTTATTTGGAAGACCAAGGTGTTCTTTGGGAGTGACATAGCAGAGCATCGCGGTCCCGTACCACCCAATCTGGGCAGCGCCAATAGCGCTCGTAATGTGATCGTAGCCAGGGGCGATGTCGGTGACGAGGGGACCCAGGGTATAGAAGGGAGCCTCAAAACAGTGACGAAGCTCCTCGTCCATGTTTTCCTGGATGCGCTGCATCGGGATATGACCGGGACCTTCAATCATCACTTGCACGTCATGTTTCCAGGCGCGTTCTGTCAACTCTCCGAGCGTGCGCAATTCAGCGAACTGGGCCTCATCGTTGGCGTCATAAATCGAGCCGGGGCGAAGACCATCGCCCAAACTGAACGAAACGTCATAAGCCTTCATGATTTCGCAGATTTCATCGAACTTCATGTATAGGAAATTCTCCTGATGGTGTGCAAGACACCACTTGACCATAATCGAACCGCCCCTAGAGACGATTCCCGTCAGTCGTTTTGCCGTGAGCGGAATCCACGGCAACCGAACACCTGCGTGCAGAGTGAAATAGTCGACACCCTGTTCGGCCTGCTCAATGAGCGTATCGCGCATCAACTCCCACGTGAGCTCCTCGGCGTGTCCGCCTACTTTTTCGAGCGCCTGGTAAATGGGCACAGTCCCGACCGGAACGGGACAGTCGCGAAGCATCCACTGCCGGAGTTCGTGAATATGCTTGCCGGTTGATAGATCCATGATCGCGTCGGCACCCCAGTAGGTAGCCCAGATCATTTTGTCGACTTCCTCAGCGGGCGAAGATGTGACCGCCGAGTTGCCGATGTTGGCGTTGATTTTCACTTTGAAATTTCGCCCAATGATCATCGGTTCCAGTTCAGGGTGGTTTATGTTGGCTGGGATGATTGCACGGCCAGCAGCCACTTCCGCGCGTACGAACTCCGGGGTGATTCGCTTGGGAAGGTGCGCACCCAAAGGCTGTCCCGGATGTTGGGATACGTAGAGCGGGTCTTGTAACAGACGGTCCAGCAGCATCGACTCCCGCAAAGCAACAAACTCCATCTCCGGCGTCACAATACCCTTACGCGCATAATGCATCTGGCTGACGTTCCGGCCATCTCGCGCGCGACAGGAAACGAACGGCAGAGGAAACCGCACGTGTAGATCGAGAAGATTGTTTTCCTGAGTGCGAGCATAGTCGGAACTCGGTCGCTTGAGAGTCTCGGTATCACCCCGCTCCTGTATCCAACCCGTCCGCAAGGCATGCAGCCCTCATGTCAATTGAATCCCGATCTCGGGATCCGTATAGGAACCGGATGTATCGTAAACAGGTACCGGTGGGTTGTCTTCGGTGCGATTGCTGTGGCGTGTCGGCGACAGAGTGATCTCCCGATACGGAACGCTAATATCCGCACGGCTTCCTGCTATGTGCCGTTTATGTGACGCCGGATACGTTGAAGGAGTACGAATCGCTGAAAAAGTTGATGTGTTCTCCGGCATCTGACCTCTTTATCTCTATAGCCCGACGTTAAGGTTCTCGTTGCACCGACAACAGGGAAGCTACTCTCTCAGAACCTGAAGTCGGCCGCAAAGGCGACAGCATTGTTGACTTTGATGTTGATTCCCGGCGCCAACGAAGCGCCAAGGTGACCAGTTCCGACATCGAAGCTCCATCGGCCGTCGGGCCGGGCGATTCGAACGGCATAGATCAGGTCCGTGGGAAGCGAGGCGGTGGGAACATATTTGATCCTTCGAGGTTCTTGGTCGATCTCGAAAGTAGGTGCGACCACTACAATTTTCTTGATGGGAATCGGGAAACCGATCCCTCCGAACCCCAGCGCCTCCCAATCGATGGTGTTCCCGCCGTAGCCGTATTTTTGTGCATTCGTCCCGCGAACTCCACCCGTCGCTAGGAAGGCAAATCTGTTTCCCAGAACAACAAGTTTTGTTGCGACCAAGTAGACGTCACCGTTGGTTGCATTTTTATGTGCGACCGACTGCACCACGAACGGATCGTTTGTGCGGAGCACTCCTCCCAGAGCGATTGCCGGCAAATATTTGTGGTTGTGATAATTCGCTGCCAGCAGTTTTCCCTTGACGTTGAAGATGTTCATTCCCGAAAAGTTAAAAAGAGGACTGATCGTGGGATCGCCTCCGTCCGTGTGGTTGTTGCGGGTGTAGCCAAACTCCAGCCAGTTGCCAAATCCTTCTTCCAATCCGATGTTGAGATAGTCTCCTGCCACAGGGCCTGCATCCACCATATGGAAACTGGCCGTGGTTCCACCGAACTTGTGATCAGGTGACGGAACGACTTCCGCCCAAGGTTGAAGGAAAATCCCGGACTGGCCGTCCATGTTCAAGGCCTGCGCCTGCGTCCGTTGCGAAAAGAACAGAACCGCGAGAACAAGTGCGGCGACGGAAATGCTCTCTGCGTTTATTCGGTTGATCATCACTTCTTATCCTTGTTCAAGTTCACTGGGCCGGCGGCTAACTCTTGCCGGCCCAGCGGGGGAGGCGCTAATCACTGACGGGTAGGACCAAGGACCGGTCCTGGTGTTATTAAGCCGCATCAGATCCGTACAATTCCTTAATGCGGGTATGCGCGAAGGCGAGAGCTTTGGGCATATCCATTCTCCCCCCGATGACCTCGATGTATGCGCCCGATTTACTCTCGCGAGCCGCTTTCATTGCGGCGTCGAGCTCGCCAATCGTCTCAACACGTGCGGTTATCCAGTCAGCGCATCCCAACGCGTGCGGCAAGTCTGCATAGCGCCATTTTGCGAGATCGTTGTAGGACCAGTCTGGGTTTGGTTCGAGCGCCCGCTCTACCATATAGCCGTCGTTGTTGAGAACAAGGATGATCGGATTGGCGCCGTAGCGCCCCATATTCCCGATCTCGTTGGCGGTCAATTGGTGAGAGCCTTCGCCAGTGACGAGGATCGTTCTGCGGTTGGGATCGGCGATCGCTACCCCGAAGGCAGCCCCCGTGGCCCATCCGATCGACCCCCACAACATTTGTATGTGCACCTGCACGTCATCGGCGAGCGTCATTGGTGGAAGCCCTAAGCTCGAACTCCCGCTTTCGAGAACGACGTTGTCGCCCGATCGGATAAAGGCCGCGTAGCGAAAATAGAGCGGATCCATTGTGATCTTGTCCGCTGGTTTCCCATCTACGCGTTGAGCTTGTTCTACTGTTCTTTTGTAGGGATGCGCGGACGATTTTAATTTTGCGAGTGCGGCGAGCACGTCCGCGAGTCGAACATTCCCGAATACCTGTTGTCCGATACGAACATCATTCAGCCCGATCGAGACGAACCGCGCCGGATCAAGTCGCCCAGAGAAGCCTGCGGTGGTTTCGTCGTTGAGGCTGATCCCGCCGAGATCAAGCACCAATTCCGCGTCCTCGACAACCTGCCGCGTCTTCTCCGCGGACACTGCTCCCGCATACAACCCGGCAAATTGCGGGTGGCTTTCGTCGATGATGCACTTTTCCATCGTCGTGGTAGCGAATGGGCAGCCCAGTGCCTCGATCGCCTGTCGAGCTTCCTTCTGCAAGCGGAGACGCTGCAGCGTGAAAGCCGGGAAGGCGACAATGGATTTGGCGGCTCTCACCCGTTCAGCTATGGCGGCGACAGCTTTTTCGAGAGACGCTGGGTTCGACTTGAGCGTCACAGGCCGCACCTCGGTCGGCGTAACCGGTGCCAACGCGTAGTCCCCTGGAACGACGATGTAGGCAGGTCGATTATTGCGACGCGCCTCTGAGATCAGCCGTTCCATTTCAATCATGCAGTTGTCGGGGTCGATCACGGCGTGGCAACAGGCAGCTTGAGCAGAAATGTTGACGAAGTTCCCAAAAACTCCGTCTCCAAAGGTGTGATGCAGTTTCCTGTGCACACGCTGGTTCTGGTAGGACGGCATGCCGACGACATGGTAGACGAGTGAGCGCTCGGCTTTCGCGCCCATCACTCCGTTGATCGCCGATAACTCGCCTACCGCATAGGTCGTGGACAGCATTGCCGCGCCCCGAACGCGTGCATAGCCATCCGCTGCATAGGACGCATTCAATTCATTCGAGCAGCCGACCCATCTGATGTTTGGGTTGCGGTCGACAGCGTCACAGACCGGGAATGCGTAGTCTCCCGGTACACCGAAACAGTCCGTGATGCCCTCATCAGCAAGTCGCTGGACTATATAGTCAATCACGCTGGTTGCTTTCCCACTCGAAGGCGCTGCATTTTCCTTCTTCGTTCCTGCCATCGGATAACTCCTTTTCATTTGGAGAGCTGAAACATCTGCCGTTTCCCAGGATGCAATCGGCCTGCCAAAGGCGCGCGCATCTTGAGGCCTGCGCTCCAGGCATTTGGAGTTGTTCGTTTGAGCTTTGTATGACACGACAGAACTGTAAGGCGCAGGATTACCGCCAACTAACACGTTCAGTAGTCGACGGCCGTGACCGAAGAGTTTGACGCGTCATCGACACGTCACGGTTTCAACTGCAGCGCTAATCGCCAATTCCGAGGAATCCCTTGGTCCGACACAACACCTCGGTCTTAGGAATGGCACGAGTCTTGCACTGTCTTCAGTCGACACACGACCGCTATGGACAACGACCGCAGAGCACATCGGCGGCATAGTACTCGACAGTAAACTTCAGAAGACAAAGGAGCAGAAGATGTCATACGTCAGCGTTAATCCGGCAACTGGAGAAGTATTGAGAACCTTTACTGAACATACCGATGAGGAAATGTGGGATGCATTGACTACTGCGAACCAGGCATTTCGACCGTGGGCGTCACGGCCATTCAGTGAGCGCTCGAAAATTATCGGAGGATCTGCCAACCTGCTTCTTGAGAAGAAGGAGGAACTGGCTCGTCTCGCAACGGTGGAAATGGGTAAGAGAATCGCTGAGAGCCGAGGCGAAGTGGAACTCAGCGCTTCGATCATGCGGCACTTCGCGGATAACGCGGAATCCCTCCTTGCGCCAAGGAAAATCAACTCTGCTACGGGCGATGCGCGGCTCGAATATTCACCCTTAGGTGTGCTCCTTAGCATTCAGCCGTGGAACCATCCCTATTATCAGTTGGCTCGATTTGTCGGTCCGCATCTGATGTCTGGCAATGTGGTGCTCCTCAAACACGCACCTGGCGTTCCCCAATGTGCGTTGGCTTTTGAGCAGGTCCTTAGAGGCGAAGAAAAAGGGCTTCAAATGGCAAGCGGAGCAACTGCATGACTATGTCCTCTTCGCGGGCAATACCGGGCTGCGGCCTGATGAGGCACGGCGCCTTGAGTTCCGTGATGTCGAGATCGTTGACGACGAGCCTTCGGGCCAGACGATTCTCGAGATTGAAGTGCGCGGAAAACGCGGATTCGGATATTGCAAGAGTATGCCCGATGCAGTGAGTCCATTTGAGCGACTTAGAAGCAGGCTCCGTCCGAGGCGCGTTGACGGCGTGCGTGCCCCCAGCGAAGTGTCCGAAAATTCTGATGTCCGGGGGGAGGAATGGCGCAGGCCCGAACCGACCGACCTCATTTTTCCAAAATGGCAGAGCGAGCTCTTCAAGACCATCACTGAGGAGGAGAATCTTCGGTCCGACAGAGACGGCCGCCCACGTACGGCCTACAGCCTCCGGCACACGTATATCAGCATGCGGTTGATGGAGGGAGCCAACATCTATCAAATCGCGAAGAACTGTCGCACGAGCGTCGGAATGATCGAGAAATATTACGGGGTGCATGTCAAGAACTCGCTCAACGCCGCTGCCATCAATGTGGTCCGCTCGGGTAAAGATGTGATGGCGGAAGAAGAAGAATGAGCGCGATCACGGCTACCGGCCGCTTTTCCGAAATCATGCTTGGCTTGCTCGTCCCGAGCAACGGTATTCGACACCCAATATATTAGGTTTTTAGTTCATTTTGCCTTAATAACCTCGTATATTAGGTGGATGTTGCCCCTGTACCTGCTAGGCGAGCAGATCGCCATCAAACGCAAATCACTCGGCCTGACAAAGCCCACGCTCGCCAAAAAAGCTAGGGTCGGACTCTCTACGCTCGACGCCCTGGAGAACGGACGGATGGGCGAACTGGGATATTCCAAGATCACCAATATTCTCGCGGCGCTGGGGCTGGAGCTGAAGCTTCAGCAAGCAAGCGCGAGCCGGCCGACGCTTGAAGAGCTTATAGAAGAGGCACGGGACGATGATGGTCTGGACCGACGGCCCTGAGGCGGGAATACTCCAACGCATAGAGGCTGCGATTGCGGACACCTCAAAGGATCTGCAAGCCTATATTGCGCACGCGGAATTCATGGAGATAGGCAATCGCATGCTCCAGCAATGGGAGCAAAGTGTCGCGCTTTCGCTTAAGGCGGCGTGAGCAAACCGCGCTCTTAGTATCAATTGTGTGATTGATGACGAGAAGCCGACTTGTCATTACTAATCTGGTATCGGTGAGTGCATTGGCGATTTGGTACTCGTCCAGACGCGTGGCTACCGAGACGTGCGTTAGATTTGCTCGCCAAGAATCAGGGGCACATAGCTTCGGGCGTCTTGCAGCAATTGCTCGCGCGCAATACCAACCTTGGCGCGAAGCTGCACACCCTGCAGCAAGTCAACGAGCAAACGGCCTCGCACCTTGGCAGAGGGTGTGCGAGTCAGGCGACCCGCCTTTATCTCGTGCTCGAAACGTTTCGCGAAAATATCAGCGGATGCCGTGAAACCCTTCGCGAGCCAGGAACGAATCTCTGTCACCCGCTCCGAATGTCCCAGCGCAGCGGCGGCCAACATGCAGCCGCTGCGAGCGTCGCCGGTAGCGGTGTTGACGGTAGCCTCGCAAAAGGTGGTCACGGCCTTGTGGATGTCCGGCTCCGCTTGAAACGCTGCCATTTTGGGAGCTCCATAGATCAGCGCATAGCGCTCGACGGCCCTTAGCAGCAGGGTGGACTTGTCTCCGAAGGCTCGGTATAGCGCGGGCTTGGTGACGTTCACGGCGCGCGCGATCCGATCCACGTCGACTCCTTCAAACCCATGCTCCCAAAACATCTCAACGGCACGGTCGAGTGCTTCGTCAGGGATAAAGCCTTTTGGACGTCCTGGGGGACGCTTCGCAATATTAGTTACCATCGCGTACGAAACTCCTTGCATTGCATCTATGAGTATCGTACTCTCGCGTATGTAACGCTGCAAGATAGTAAATACCGGAGACGCCTATGGAACATTCGATCGCGCTCATCACCGGCACCACCTCCTGGCTCGGTTATGTGGCAGCCCGCAGTCTGGCGGGGGTCCAGGAAACGGCCGCTCAACTCGCGGCTGAGACCAAGACACAGGTCTTCACGCCGCTGGAGCTCGATCTGGACTCACCGTCCAGCGTTCAGTCCGCGCTCGCCGAGCTGGGTAAGCGAGGTCGGTCGATCGGTTTCTTACTGCTCAATGCAGGGATGGTCCCAGGTAAGAAGCGCGTGCTCACTTCGGAGGGCATCGAGGCGGCTCAGGCTCCGCTCATCGGCCATCATCAACTGACTGTCGGATTGCTCCATTCCCCAAGTAACTAACAACCTAAGAAGGAGAGAAACATGACCGAAAGTATCTTGATAACCGGAGCAAATGCTGGGCTTGGGAAAGAGACTGCCCGACAGTTCGCCTTGAAAAAAGAAACAAGAAAGGTAATTCTTTTTTG
>JBAVAQ010000099.1:0-21852 GCA_049585795.1 Terriglobales bacterium
GAGTTTGCCTCGCAGGAACAGAACTACTGGAGCCGCGATCAGCAGGGTCACAGTGAGTGGCAGGGTAGACTCGCCGAGCAGTGGGGGTTGCAAGCTGCCGTTGGTTCCGAACACTTTGCGCGACTGAGTGAAGGCCAACATCCGCACACCGAAGAGCAGCTCGTACGGCATCAGACTTCGAGAACCTATGAAGGCAAATTTGGTAGAGAAGTGACCAGCACCGAGCATCGCGCCGGGTGGGACGCCACATTCTCTGCGCCGAAGTCGGTATCGCTTACCGCTCTTGTGGGTGGTGATGATCGTGTCCGGGCAGCCCATCGCGAGAGCGTACGCGCGGCGCTTCAGGAGCTTGAACGATACACGCAGGCGCGGATCGGCAATGTCCATGCCCCAGAGACGACCGGCAAATTCATCGCCGCCACCTTCGAGCACGATACCGCGCGGCCCGTCGATGGCTATGCTGCGCCCCAGCTTCATACTCATGCCGTGATCTTCAACATAACCGAGCGCGAGAACGGTCTCGAAAATGGGAAACACATGCGAGCTTTGCAGCCACATGAGATGTTCGTGTCACAACGCTACGCCACGGCGGTCTATCGATCCGAGTTGGCTCTGCGTCTGGAAAGGCTGGGCTACGAACTGGAGCGGGGCAAGCATGGACAGCCGGAAGTAAAAGGCTACACGAAGGAGTATCTGGAGGCTTCCAGTCCGCGCCGTGAACAGATCAAAGACCATCTCCGGGAACAAGGAATCGACGGAGCCGCAGCAGCACAGATCGCGGCCCGCCATACTCGGGACCGCAAGGAATTACTGTCGCCTGGAGAAGTCTTACAGCGGCACCGCGAGTTGGCCGCACAGTACGGGCATCAGGCGGACCGTGTCATCGCCCAGGCGCGCCAACATGAGCAATACCAGATGCCGGAGCCAGAGGTTCAGGCGAAGCAGGCCGTGACATGGGCGCGCGATCATGTCTTCGAGAGATCGGCTGTGCAGGACCGCCGCGCGATCCTCGAAACAGCGCTGGTGCGCGGCATGGGAGAAACCACCTATGCCCAGGTCCGGCAGGAGTTCGAGCGCCGAATCGAGGCTGGGGAGTTCCGTGAAGTCTCGCACGTTGGCGCTGGCAGACAGTACACAACCGCCGTGATGGCGCGCATGGAGCGTGAGATCGTTGGCCGGATGCAGGAAGGCAATCGGCGCGACTACAGCGATCCCATGCTAGTCTCGCCGCAAGTGCGCATCGCCACGGAAGACCGCCACCCGGAGCTGAATGCGTCGCAGCGCCAGGCAGTAGACGAAATCTTTCTTTCGCGGGAGAAGGTTGTCGGTTTAGATGGCATCGCAGGCACGGGCAAGACGACGACTCTGTCCGTGATCCGCGAAGGCACGGAGGCCGAGGGCTACAGGGTGGAAGGTTTCGCGCCAACGTCCCGCGCGGCGCAGAAGCTCGGGGAAGCAGGCATGGAGACATCCACATTACAGAAGCATCTGGTACGTGGACAGCAGCCGGATAGCGGGGAGAAACGGCTCTATGTACTCGATGAGTCGTCGCTGGCATCGACCAAGCAGGTGCATGAGTTCATGAATCGGCTCCATGCGAATGACCGCGTGTTGCTCGTCGGCGACCGGCGGCAACATGAGGCGGTTGAGGCCGGGAGGCCTTTCGCTCAGCTCCAGGACGCCGGTATGAAAACGGTGAGGCTCGAAGAGATCGTGCGCCAGAAAGACCCAGAATTGAAACAGGTAGTCGAGCAGCTTGCCCAGGGCGAAGTACAGGAAGCAATACAGAATCTTGACTGGCAGGGCCGAGTGCACGAGATTCAAGGCTACGACGAGCGCATCGCCGCTATCGCGAAGGAGTACGCAAAATCGCCGGAGAGCACGCTGGTGGTTTCTCCCGATAATCGCTCTCGCATGGAGATCAACGAGCGCGTCCATGCGGAATTGCAGCGAAGTGGCCTCGTCAGCAACGAGGAGCACCGCATCAGGACGCTAGTGCCGCGCCAAGACCTCACCGGTGCCGACCGCACCTGGGCCGAGCGCTATGAGGTGGGCGATGTGCTGCGCTATTCGCGGGCATCGAAGGAGACTGGCATCGGGAAAGGCGCGTACGCACAGGTGAAGAGTATCGACGCTCCGAAGAACCGGCTCACAGTCGAGCTGCAGGATGGCACACAGCGCACTTACGATCCGCGCAGGCAGCAGGGAGCCTCAGTCTTTCGGGAGGAGATGCGGAGTTTTTCAGTAGGCGACCGCATCCAATTCACCGCACCGGCCAACGACCTCAGAGTCGCAAACCGCGAGTTAGGGATCATCGAGAGCATCGACGAATACGAGCGGCTGCGCTTGAAGATGGACGGTGGTCGCGCGGTTGAACTCGATCCGCATAGGCATCCGCATCTCGATCACGGTTATGCCATGACCAGCCATTCCAGCCAGGGTCAAACTGCGAATCGCGTGCTGATTCATGTAGACACGGAATTGGTTGCGAAGGACCTGCTCAACAGCCGGATGGCTTACGTCTCTGTCTCCCGCGGGGCTCACGATGCGCAAATCTTCACGAACGATCGCGAGAAGCTGCCTGCAGCCCTTGTTCGCGATATTTCGAGGCAGAGCGTCCATGTTCCCGAGATCAACTCGGAGCAGAGGGTTGTGCCGCAGCAGGAAATCTCTACGGGGCGGCCGCAGGAGCGCAGAATGGGTCTTGGAATTGGCCTTTAGAACCCCCGCCTGCCCCGGATAATAGCAGCGTAGCGCGGGCGCAAACTCTGTCAAGGCCGACCTCAAGGTCGCCGCTATGGCGGGCACGCGCCTTGACAGAGTTTGCTCGACCCGCGCCAAAATCCTTCCGCCATTCCGGGACAGGCAATTAAAGGGCACTCCAACGATTCCATCTCCTACCGCGAAACTGGAGGGGAAATGAACCGATGGCCCGACAGCGCATCCCGGATCGCAGGGATAAGGTCCATAGCCAGACGGGACTTCGTGACATATCCCAAAGCACCTTCGGCGAGGCAAGCGCGGACAAACTCAACGCGTGTCTGCACCGTCAAGAACACAATCTTGGCGGTAGAACCGAGGCTGCGCAATTCACGTGCTGCTTCGATACCGGAGAGTTCAGGCATAGAGATATCCAGGACAATTACGTCTGGTTGAAGTCTGGCAGATTCGAGCAGCAACTCTTTACCGTTGGTCACAGCACCTACAACCTCGAAGTTGGGCTGCAACAGCGCGCTGACCCGTTCAGTGACGGAACTATGGTCATCGGCAAGCAGTACACGAGGCCGATTCACTTTTCCCTCTTGATTGCCAGATTGGCCAGCGTTCTTAGCTAATGCAAGCGATCTCTTATCCGTGAGTGACAGCAATTTCGACACCAAATACTAGTGAAGATTTTCAGGCAGGACTACTAGCAAAATTCCTAGGTGGAAAACTGAAGAGCCGATACTGTCTTTCTCAGGGACTGGATTTTGGATTCGAAGACTATCTTGATGCCACGTTACGTCGAAATCAATCCGTTCTTGAGCGCCAAGAGCACCAACTCGGCATTGTTTTTGATATTGAGAGATCTCATGATTTCGTACTTGTGGAACATGACGGTTTTCTCGCTCACGCTCAGAATGTCGGCGATTTCTTTCATCGGCCGCCCTTCCGCGAGTAACTGCAGGACCTCTCGCTGGCGCAGCGTCAATTCCTTCTGAAACTGTTTCGCCCGTGATTCCTGCACGTGCCAGTTTTCAGGCTTGAGTCGCGCCGTAACAAAAGCCTTTCCGCGCAATACGTCCGCGATGGCGGTTAATAGCTCCGAAGCGGCGGAATGCTTCAGCACGAAACCTACCGGCCCCAATCGAAGAGCAGCCGCAGCCAGGTTGGGATCGGTCTGCATCGTCAGGAACACAAGCTTTACCTTGGGAAGAATCTCCTGTATTTTTCTGCCGGCATCCAGGCCGTTCAGCAGGGGCATGGCCACGTCGAGCACAATGACATCCGGTCGCACCCGACTCGCTTCGGCGATCAGGGCGCGCCCATCCATCACAATCCCGACTACATCGTAGTCCTTCGCAAGCAAGCCACGAACACCTTCGACTACCACTCCGTGGTCATCGGCTACCAAAACTCGGGGACGTGGTGCGGGCTGTGTTTGGGCGGACATGATCCTCCTGGAATGCGCTAGGCCGCACTAGAGTTCGTGTGGGCAGACTGCTGCGTTTCCTTGCACGGTAAGTGTACGTTCAGGGTTGTACCCCGATTGCGCTGGGAAACAATGTCGATCCGCCCGCCGAGGAGCCGCAGCCGTTCCTCCATACTGCGAATTCCGAGTCCGGCACGATTCGACGGCTGCCGATTATCAAAGCCGATGCCTGCATCGGATACGGACAAATATAGCTGGCGGTCTTCGCCGCACACGTAGACCTCCGCTCGATTCGCGCCGCTGTGCTTCTTCACATTGCGAAGCGCCTCCTGAACAATCCGAAAAATACAGAGAGCAACATCGGGGTTGATTCCACGAGATATATTTTCGTGCGCGAAATCCACCTGAATGCCTTGCTGTTCACTGAACTCCTGACACAACGAACTGAGGCCCGATGCTAGTCCCAGGGACTGAAGGGTAGAAGAGTGCAAACGGTGAGATAAGGAATGCAAATCATCCCCGAGCTCTGCCGCGCGATTCCACAGGTCGCGTAACCGTTCTCTGGCCTCCAGAGGCGAATCGGGAATCATTTGCGAAACGCGTTCCAGATCAAATGCAAACATCGCGAGTCGCTGATTAAAATCATCGTGAAGTTCACGCGCCAGACGGCTTCTCTCTTCCTCCTGAGCATGAATTAATTGGCCGCTCAACGCGAGTCGCTCTCGCTCTTCCTGTTTTCGCTGCGTAATATCCGTGTGCGTCACCACGCAACCCGCCTGTACGCTGTTCAGGGGCGTCACTGTCATGAGCGTGTACCTCGGACCCGACTCGCCGGACCAGTCCCATTCCGTGGAGAACTGAGCTTTCTCACCAGCCAAAACAGCTTCGATTCCCAGCAATCCCTGGTTTGCTGATTGATTTCCCGCTTGCGTGGCGGCGCGGCACGCCTCCAGATAATTCACGCCAACCCCCAGTTCGGCAGTGAATCCCGCTCCACTGTCCTTCACAAATTCGGTCCATTGCGGATTCAAGCTTACGATAATCCCGTGTCCATCCAGGACGGCGACGCCGCTGCTCAACGAATTGAGCACGGCTCGTTTTAAAAGTTCGCTACTCACCCGAGCCTCGTCTGTGCTCTTTCGAACCAGCGCATTGGCAAAAATAGTTCCCGCCGTAGGCAGTTGGTGGATAAGGCGCTCCGGCCAGATTCTCTCTTCCGCAACTGTCACGAATGAAAGGGAGCCCAGAATTGTTCGTTCTGATTGCATTGGTACAAAAGCATTTGATTTCACCCCAAAGTTTGCCAATATCTTTCCGTCCACCGTTGCTTCAGCGGGCAACTCGTTCAAGTTCCTGAAAAAAAGAGGTTGGCCCTTCAAGAGATGCGAGAAATACCAGGGACAAAGGCTTGAATTCAGAGCTTCAGGCGGAAGGATCCCCGTTCCGGAACTGTAGTGTGTTCGAAGCAATTCTGCCTGTTCAGCAGACAATTCGTACATTGTGACTCGATCCACGCGCAGGAAAGCGCGGAGCCGGTTCAGTGCTTCGTCAATCCCGGCGTCTATCTTGTCTGTTGGCAGATCAATAAAGTAGGTTGACAACTCAGAAATCAGTTGCTCAAACTCAAAGCTGGATTGCAGTGAGACTTCTGCCTGCTTTCGCCGACGCCTTTCGAATAGAAGATAGCCACTCAGAAGAATTAAGGCCAACATAACCAGGGCGTAACCAATGATTCGAGTCTTATAGAGCTCCCAGGCCCCGAGTTGCCGATAGAGCACGACACTGCCAGCCGGAAGTTTTTTCTCGTCGAGCTGCCATCTCTGCATAGCGCGCCAGTCGAACATATAGGCATTGGTCCCTGTCACCACCGGAATGTCCGCCGGCTTCGCACCGTCCAGGATTTCGCGGATCATCCCGGCTGCTACATCCCCTTGTGCCGCATAACTGCTTACGTGCCCCCCTACAATGCCCTGGCCTATGAGAGTGTCGGCCAAGCCGTAGACAGGGGCGTTAGCGGCTTGCGTGACCATCGGAACCGATTGCGTGGCGTTGATAAAACTCTGTCCCTTGGCGTCGACCGAGAGGGACGTATAGAACACGATGGAATGCTCGGGCAGATTCTTGACGCGACTGAGCAGAGCCGGCATATCCAGATCGAAGAGATATTCAAAAGCCAGCCTCGATTCGTAGCTGCGCAATGCCGCCTTCACAAATGATTCCACTCCACGGTCAAACGGACCGGCACCTCCGACAACCACCACGCGCTTCGTGTCAGGCTGCAATCGTAGAGCTGCGTCGAGTGTCTTCGCCGGATCGACCACCATCCACGCTCCCGTGAAGTGGGAGTCTAGCTTTGGGTGTTCCGCCTGTCCCGGCGTGCTGCCGCAGAACACGATCGGCACATCCGGGAAAAATGTTGCCCGGGACTGCGCCAAGAATTTGATGGGCGTGGGCCCGAGAGCGACTATGATGTCCGGCTTCTTGTCTCGGTACTTATGGACGTACGACGCCCAAATTTCCTCTTGTGATGTTTTTTCCGGAAATAGCGATGTGTCCAGGGATTCGTCGAATAAATCGACTTTGTATTCTGACTGCTCAGAGAGCGAAGAGCGAATTTCCGACAATGCCAGAGCGACACCGGGAACATACGTTCCGAATTCATTGAATACCAGAACCCGTTTGGTTGGTTTAATTTGTCGGGAAGGTCCGACTACTTCCGAGGGAGCGCCGGCCGCGATCAGACGTAACATCTGCGCGCCGCCTGAGCGCTTCACGTGATCGGCCGACCCGGCTGATCCCCCGTTGGCGAGAGCGAGCAGCAGAATGACAACAATCTCAACCGACCTCCTAAACCTGGTCGAAACCGCGAAACCAGGGGTCAAACTTGAAGTCTGAGGCTGAATCACGTCAACTTTCTCCATGTCCGCGACTCGTTACCAATAAGAGGCAGCCAGCCTTACTGGCATGCAGCGGCGAAAGTCCGCCGCGCCTGCAGGAGGGCACAATCAATTTGGCAGTAAAACCCCGTATGAATCCTCTGTCAACCGTCCCCCGGGGACCACTGTCAGAATGCACAGTATCCCTCGTCGGATTCCGCGCTCCTATCAGCCACAGCAGGTCGAGTTAATAAGGGGTGCGCCTCGCCGTTTACCGAAAGAATTGACCGCCTAGGAATTTTGCTAGTTGTTTGAACACCGCAGTCGGGGCTAGGTTTGCCTCGTCAGTGGACAGTTGCGGATGTTACGTCATGGTCGGGGCAGAGGCCTATCGCCGTTGGTTCGGCGACCGGACGTGCGAATTTGGGTTCTCTGTCAAGTTTTGTGGAGGTTTCTCTTGAGCTCAGTAACACACTTCGAGATCTACGGCAGCGAACCAGGCAAGTTGGCAGACTTCTACCGCACGCTGTTTGGCTGGCAGTTGGACAAGGCCCCGGGAATCGATTACTGGCGGATCCAGACGGAACCGAGCAACACAAACTCTTTCAACGGGGGATTGACATACCGCCCCATCCCCAGGCGCGCAGTTGGGTGCACTACGTCAATGTGGAGTCGCTCGATGCGGCCATCGAACAAGTGCAACGTCTGGGCGGAAAAGTGTTGCGACCGAAGACGGCGGTGCCGAAAACCGCCTGGTATGCAGTCGTCCAAGACCCCGAGGGAAACATATTCGCAATCTGGCAGCCTGATCCGACCGCGTTTCCGCCACCGGAACCGGATTGAGGAGAGAGGCGATGGACGCTATTGGAACACGCCGTGCGTAAAGGCTCACGTAAAAACTAGAACGCTAAATCCAATCCTAAAGGAGAACGTATGTATTACACCGACGATTCAATACTTCCTGAATATATGGCGCCGCTCATCATCACATCAGCGCCGTTTGGTCCACAATGGTTGCCTGGGGACGCCGACATCCCTGTCAGTTGGGACGAGCAAGTCCAGACTGCGGTGGACTCTTATAACGCGGGCGCCACCGTGCTGCACGTCCATGTGCGGAATCCAGCGACTGGAAAGGGATCGACTGATTTCGATCAATACAACCATTTCCTCGGGCTGCTGAAGAACGCCGTGCCCAAGATGATCTTGCAGGTGGGCGGCTCGATCTCCTTCTCTCCGAAAACTGACGATGCGAAAGCCAAGTGGCTCAACTACGACACGCGCCACATGCTGACGGAACTGAACCCGAAGCCGGAGTTCGTCACGGTTGCAGTCGGCACCGGGCAATGGGACGTCATCTCGATGATGCACAAGGAGGATGTCGAGGGGACACACCTCGCTGACCCCAAGGTGCAGGCTGCGTGGGCCGGGATGGTCGTCGACGCGGCGCCAGCCTTCTACCTCGAGCATCTCAAAAGACTCAAGCAACACGGAATTCAGCCGTACTTTGTGCCTGGTCACATTCACCAACTGGAGCTCATCGAGCGTCTGATTCGCGCAGGCGTTTATATGGGTCCACTGAATCTCGCCATTGCGGGCTACGGCGGTGGAACACTCGGCCGCAATCCATACCACTGGATGGAGTTTCTTCGTCAAGTTCCGCAAGGTGCAGTGACGACTTTCTGGTCTAGCATGCGTGGATTGATTTCGCTATCCGGGATGGCCCTTGTTCTCGGCCAGCACATCCGCGTCGGCAACGAGGATAACATCTGGGGAGCCGACCGAAAGCGCGCGACTTCGGTCAAGCAGATCGAGGGAGTTGTCCGCATAGCGAAAGAATTTGGCCGCAAGATCGCGACGGCAGAGGAGGCCCGCAAGATGATGAAGGTGGGAGTCTGGTACAACAGCGTGGAAGAGACGCTGAAGCACCTGGGCCTGCCTCCGAACCCCACGGAATACGACCCCGGCTTCCTGCTCTGGGAGACGGACGGAAAACTGAAGACGGGAGTGGTGGGAAGCGACTCGCACCCTATTGCTTACTGCATGGTGCCGCCGGACCTCAGCGTACCTAAGAAGATAGCCTAACTCAACCTCGCAACGTCCCGCCCCGAAAGGGGCGGGACGCTGCGGACTTTCTGTTGTGAATTGCGCGCGAGAAATACAGGAGGGAAATCATGAGCAGCGAAGCGAAAGAACGTGACGAAAACGCGGCTGGAGCGAAGGATTTGCCTGTGGGTCCTTGGGATCCTGCCTTGGACAAGCTGCGCGAGTGGGATCCGAAGTGGGCCGAGCTCTGCTTCCGGATGAGCACCAACCCATGGACTCATTCCGTTCTGCCCCGCAAGTTTATCGAGTTGGTCAGCGTCAGCTTGAACGCCGCCTGCACCAATCTAAATCCGGAGGGAACGCGCCACCATATTCGGGCCGCGCTTGAAGCAGGTGCGACTCGCGACGAGATTTTATTCGTTCTTAAGTGCGGATCGGTGCTGTCAATCCATTCGTGCAGCCAGGCCGCTCCCATCGTCCTGGAGGAAGCCAAAGCTGCCAACGTCCAGTTGACCCCGCACGCAAACACCGAGCCGACCCCGGCCTGCGATGCCATGCGCAAGATCGGACAATGGAACACGGCGTGGGATCCGTTCTTCGAGCTCGATCCGGTATTTACTGACGAATTCATGGCCATGGGCGCGGGCGTCTACAAGAGCGGAATCATGACGCCCAAGGAAGTCGAACTCCTCAGCATTGCCCTTGATGCTTCGGTCACGCACATGTTTGCCCCGGGTACGCGCCGCCACATCAAGAACGCGCTCAAAGCTGGCGCGACCTTGGAGGAGATCATGGAGGTGCTGAAACTGTGTGTAGTTCAGGGGGTGCAGACGTTCAATCTAGGTCTGCCCATCCTGGCGGAGGAACTGGAACACCACTCATCCAATAAGAAGGTGGCGTAATTTATGGCGAACTATGTAGAGGCTGCGAAGCTGGAACAACTTCCTCCGGGTGGAGGTACGGTGGTCACGATCGAGGGCAAGGACATCGCACTCTTCAACGTCGATGGAACGGTCTACGCGATTGACGATGGTTGCCTTCATCACGGTGTATCGCTTGGAACCTCGCAGTGCGACGGCAAGATCGTGACCTGCCGCGGCCACGGCTGGAAATATGACGTGACCACCGGGTTCACGCTGAATGTTCCCGGCTACGGGGTCGCTGCCTATCCGGTGAAAGTTGTCGACGGAAAGATCATGGTAGCTCCGGATGAAACCCTGAACCCGGCTGCTTGAAAAGAAATGGCGGCTGTGTTGCGACGCTTTCGCTGTACGGGCGATGGTGGAGACATGGACGAGTACCTCAGACGAGTGTGGGAAGAGCTGATTGGACGCGTCCACGGACCGTTGACGTTTCGGCTGATCCTCCAACCGACAACAGCTGCCATCCTGGCGATCCACTCCGCGATCAGAGACGCGAGAGAAGGTCGTCCGGCATATGGTTGGGCGCTCGTCACCGATCCCGTTCATCGGCGCGCTCTGCTGCGGGAGGGCTGGAAAGAAGTCGCGAAGGTCTTTGTCGCGGCCGTAGTCATCGACTTGATCTACGAGGTTGTCGTGTTTCACAGGATCTATCCGGGGCAATCGCTGATCGTCGCGGCGGTCCTGGCCTTGTTGCCATATCCGTTGATCCGTGGTTTGGTGAACCGTATCCTGAGGCTCCGCTTCCAAGGCAGGAAGGCAGCAGAACCGGACGATGCACCGCCCCAAGAACCCGCAGCCTAGCGACATCTCCGGAAGGATTCGTGCTCGAAATGCCAGACTTGGCCGTAAAGCGTACGACCACCCTCGACACCTCAACGCGATTGGCATTTGACCGTACTCGTGTTGCCTATGACCGCACCATGATGGCGTGGATCCGGACGGCGACCTCGCTCATCACTTTCGGCTTCGGCATCTACAAATTCTTTCAGCTTGAACTGGGGCGAGGGCGGCAAGACGATCGCCTGATCGGAACGCGCGGATTCTCCGTGATAATGGTGGGCACTGGCTTGTTGGCGCTCATCCTTGGTACCCACGAACATTGGCAAAATATGCGGAAGCTAAGAGAGGAATATCCTGATATGCCTCGCTCGCGGGCAGGTGTAATCGCCGGCCTCATCTCGATCCTCGGAGTGCTGGCATTCATCGCGATGATCTTCCGACAATGACGATCTTGTTACAGCCAACGCATTGTCAAAAGGTAATACCGGGCTGACTGGCGAAGACGCGGATTCCTCGGTCAATCGAATCAATCGAATCATCCACTCATCCGTCAGGTGAAGTCAATGTCGCATGGCAGGGCGGCGAGCCGACCCTCATGGGGCTCGACTTCTTCCGGAGCGCCATCGGGTACGTGGAAAAATACCGGAAGCCGGCGCAGAAAATCCTTCACACGATACAGACCAACGGCACCCTCCTGGACGATGACTGGTGCGCGTTCTTCAAGCAGCACAACTTTCTCGTCGGTCTCAGCGTAGACGGCCCAAAGGAAATGCACGACGCCTACCGCGTCAACAAGGGCGGTGCCGGGAGCTTTGATCAGGTCATGGGCGGTTGGGAAGCCCTGAGCCGGCGCGGGGTGGACGTCAACATCCTGTGCACGATTCACGCGGCGAACGCCGATCACCCGATCGAGGTGTACCGATTCTTTCGCGACCAACTGCGAACAAAGTATATACAGTTCATCCCCATTGTGGAGCGGACTACTAGGGAGTTCCTTCCTCTGGCTAACCTGGGGTGGGGCGAACGGCCCGGTTCGGATCGCCCGCTCTACACCCAGAACGGCGGGCTGGTCACTGAAAGGTCGGTCGGGGCCGAACAGTTCGGCCGCTTTCTTATCGCTATCTTCGATGAGTGGGTGCGCCGCGACGTGGGGGACGTATTCGTGCAAACTTTCGATGTGGCGCTGGGAAGCTGGCTGGGACAGCACAACTTGTGCATCTTCTCACCCACCTGCGGCGATGCCCTCGCACTGGAACATAATGGCGATCTGTATTCCTGCGATCACTACGTCGAGCCCGACTACCTGCTAGGGAATATCCAGGAGACGCCGATGCGAGAACTGGTGGACTCGGAGAAGCAGCGCGCTTTCGGGCAGCACAAACTGAGTAGCCTACCCAAGTACTGCCGGGAGTGCGAGGTGCGGTTCGCCTGCCATGGTGAGTGTCCGCGCAACCGGTTCATCACAACCCCGGATGGCGAGCCTGGGCTCAACTACTTGTGCGCGGGCTACAAGGCGTTCTTCAATCATATTGACCCCGCGATGAAGATCATGGCCGGTCTGTTGCGCCAGGGCCGATTTGCCGACGAGATCATGCAGAAGAACACTGTGCAAGACGCGCGGCACGGGACGCCAGCGACGAAAGTGGGTCGCAACGATCCCTGCCCGTGTGGTAGTGAGAAAAAGTTCAAACAGTGTCACGGCGGAACCGCCGACAGCCCTATGCTTCAGTAATCGATAGGTCGGAAAACGAGCCATCGCCTCGCCTGTGAAACGATAGGGCTGCTTGTGTGGAAGTTCGCGAAGGTTAACGTTTAGGGCGACGATATCAGCTCGGATCACATTCAAGTAATCGCCAGCGGATTCGAATCCGGTCGCCAATAAGCTGTTTGAATGCGGCATGGTCCCATGATCGCGTAGTGTGGCCTTCCCTGCAGCTCATTATGGCTCCGCGGTGAGCGCAGCAGCCACATCCATACGATCATGATGGCCGACACCCCCACGATCACTTCCGCCCAGATGAAGGCGATATAATCCCCAAATGCTCCCACAGGCGGGACACCAGGCTGGATGTTTCGCAGCGCTGGCCCTCCGAAGATCAGTGAGATGGAGATAGAGAGCGGAACCAGATCGACTTTTGGACCGCTGGTCGCGGCCTTGAACACCAGGCCCAGCAGGCTCATGGCCAGACCACTCATTAACACCATCACAAGGATGGAAACAACGATCACAGTGTCTGCCCGCCTCATCCCCAGTTCGATAGCCGTGACCTTGAGACTGCTCTCACGAGAAACCTTGCCTTCGAATTTGATTCCTGGAGTTGACGCCGCCAAAGTAATCGTAAGCGGAACAATGGTGCTTTGTTGCAAGGCGGTTGTGCCGACCGCAAGATGATCGTCCTGGAGGCCCTTATTTCCGTTGTTTTCCAGACCGCTCGAAGTCTTGGGTTGTACCTTTCGCGCAGGTGTGGTCATCAGGAGCCACAACGTCGTACGGTAGTAATCAAAGGGATACTTGTTCAGCTCCCCGTTCAGAGGAAAAACGGCCTCAATACGATTCATCCGCTTCCCCTTGGGAAAGTCGAATTCTTGCTGGCTCCTTACGTTGTTGGTCAGGAGCTTTAAATCCATCGCCGGAGTCACTTCGTCTTGAGCCAGTTCTCCCGAGGCCGCAGACTCATCTGCGCCGTTAATTCTTGGGTCGCCGGGTTGACTCCTGTGACGAGCACGGAGATTACGACGTGTTCGGTTGCATCGGTATCATCTCGTAGTTCCAGGGAACGTCGTCCACCCTCATTCAGGTTGCGAAGAAGCACGGCACAATAAAAAACCAAAATAGAAAGGATTAAAAGAGCTCTGAATCTCACAATCTCCTTCCCCATGGTGCGCAGGGTCCTTCCATCGGGTTCGCATTTCCACAACGGCAGGATTAGGCGGCCAGCGCTTTCTTAAAACGCAGTTCTTGTATAGCATTCTGCGCCTCTTCGCTCAGGTTGGATTTGCCGACCTGGATGGTTACCTTGTTAATCTTGCCCGTGAACTTGTTATCACCCACCTTGTAGTCGTCGCTGACGGCGGTATAGAGGTTTTCGCCGACATCCGTTGTTTCCGCGCCAAACGCGTTCGGATGAGTATGCTCGACGCGGCCCGTGGCGACCTTTTCACCATTGACAAAGATCGAACCGCTGCCTCCCGCGCCGGGCATGCCACCATCGTAAGCAAACTCGAAGCGGAGTATCACCTTTCCAGCCGGCAGGGGAGCGGGGCCAACGATCTTGGAGGTCTCGCGACCGAGAAAGTTGTAGGCGAACCGGGGTGCGCCGCCCTTGACATAAAGACTCCACCCGCCCATCTCCCCGCCCTGGGCAATGATTACCCCTTCAGCGCCCGTCTTAGGAATTTCGATGTCGGCCGTAACTACAAAGGAGCGGTTCTTAATGTTGATGAAACCATTCTCGGGTATTCCTTTCATCCCTTCGTAGACCGTCATCTCAGTGCGACCTTCCATCAGATCGGGACGGCCCGCCAAGGCGGCGTTGAAGCGCTCCCAGGCGCGGTCGTCGAGCGGAAGCACGTTGTACTTGACGGCCTCCTCCAGGAAAACTTTTTTTAGCTTTTCAAGTTTGTCGGGATACTTCGCGGCAAGGTCGTGCGCGCAACTGAAATCTTTCTCCACGTCGTAGAGCTCCCACTTGTCGTTTTCAAATGTAGCCCGTGCCTTCGCCTCCCAAGGCGGACGGTGCACCGTGGTGGCGAACCAGCCGTCCTGGTAGATGCCCCGGTTGCCTGCCATCTCGAAGTATTGCGTGGTGTGGCGCGACTTGGCCTGGGCATTATTAAGAGTGTCGAGCATGCTCACGCCTTCGATGGGTTTCTGCTTAACGCCATAGACGACCTCTGGCTCGGGCACCCCAACTGCCTCTAACACCGTCGGGACAATATCAATCATGTGGTACCACTGCGTACGCAGGCCACCCTTTTCCTCGATGCCCTTCGGCCAATGGATCACGATCGGTTGGCAGATGCCGCCGTAGGAGGCCACTTGGTGGCCCCAGGCAAAGGGCGTGGCACCGGCGAAGGCCCAACCGTTGGGATACAAAATGTGGGATTGCGGCCCGCCGAACTTGTCTAGGTTTTTCAGCGCTACGTCAAGCGGCTCTGGCAGTCCGTTGAACACGGATAGCTCATTGAACGCACCAATGGGACCGCCCTGGAAAACCGAGCCATTGTCGCCGGTAATGTAGAAGACCAGCGTGTTATCCATCAGGTCAAGGTTTTCGATCCCGTCCAAAAACCGCCCGATTTCGTAGTCGGTCACCTCGCCGAAGGCGGCATAGATTTCCATGTACCTGGCAAAGACCTTTTTCTCATCGGCCGTCAAGTCGTCCCATTCCTGAATCCCAGGCGGCTTGGGGGCGGCTTCCGTGCCCGGCGGCACGACTCCCATTTTGATCTGGCGGGCCAGCGTTTCCTTTCTCACCTGGTCCCATCCCTCGTCGAACTTGCCTCTGTACCGGTCGCGCCACGTCTCGGGCACCTGGAACGGGCCATGAGTGCCAATGGCGGAGTAATAGACGAAAAATGGCTTGTCGGGGGCCAAGGAATGCTGGGATCGCACCCATTCGATGGCCTTGTCGGTGATGTCAGTACTGGCGTAGTAATCGGGGGCAGGATGCATATCCACCCTGTTCATGTTGTCGTAAATGACCGGATGAAAGAGGTCAGCCTCGCCAGCCATGAAGCCGTAGAATCGCTCAAACCCGCTATTCATGGGCCAGCGGTCGAACGGTCCGACAACGCTGGCTTCCCAAGGTCCCAGCTCGTGACATTTGCCAAACATGGCGGTGTTATAGCCGTTGAGCCGCAGAATTTCGGGCAACATCGTAACGCTGGCGGGACGCATCGCGGTGTATCCCGGGAAAGCAGTGGCAATTTCCGAGATCACGCCGAAGTTCGCGCTATGGCTATTGCGGCCGGTGAGGCAAGCCACGCGGCTGGGCGAGCACAACGGAGGAACTTTGAAATTGTTGTAGCGCAGCCCGGTCTTAGCCAATCGGTCCAGCGTCGGCATCTCGATTGGTCCCCCGAACGTTGACCCATCGCCGAAGCCGAAGTTGTCGAGAAGAATGACCACCACGTTGGGCGCGCCCTTCGGCGCTTTCACCTGGAACCGTGGCGGGGCTTGTGCATTATGCACATCAAGCTCGGTGATTGGCGGATACTGAGGTTCGGGGACGGGCAGCACCGTCCGATCCACGGAGACGGCCTTGTCGAGCGCGCCACTTTGGGCCTTTGACTTTTTAAGCACGGGTCACCCCCAGCGGTTCAGTCGATACCAGACTGAAAAAGCGTGTCATAATCTTTCTCCCTATCGATGACTCTTGACTGCGATCGCGAGTGACGGAGGATCACGCCTTGATGTTTTTCACAACCGTCGCCGTGACCGCACCTTCTATGCTTGTTCTGTCGTGCCGATAGTTTTCATTCTTGTGTCGTGTCTTTTATTGAGTTCGTCACTTTGCGAGGGCCGCGCCGATCACGCAGGAACGGTCGTTCTCGACCCAGGCACCACATGCAGCCAAAGATTTTATTGGCATAATGCCGCTCCGCCGACTGGCAAAACTGACAGTACGCACGGAAAATCGCCCGAGCCTCGGATTTGGCCTAGTGCGGGAGTGAGAAAAAGTTCAAACAGTGTCACGGCAGAACCGCCGACAGCGCCGTGCTTCAGTAATCGAGGCCGGAGAACGAGCCGTTGCCTCGGTGGTGAAACGATAGGGCTGCTTGTGTGGCGGATTGCGAAGGTCAAGGATCTCATCGACAAGCACTTCGACTGACTCAAGGTTTTCGGGCCACGATATCAGCTCGGATCACATAGAAATAATCGCCAGCGGATTCGAGCGCCTGTTCCGCGTCATGGCGAGAAACAAATCCGGTGTCATCATAAAGGGCTGTGTTGCGCTTCCGGCGGAGGCGATCAAAGACGACCAGCAGCCCAGCATTTTTCTTGTCGATGCGCGACCGTACGAAATCGATGATGGCGATGTGGTGGCCAGGCTGACTTCTCGCACGGAATCCGTGGCTAAACATGAACCCGAGGGAAGCTTTCAGCATTGCCTCGTAAGCTTGTTGAAGACAAGCTTCTTCATCGAAAGCGAGAATCTTGCGGGCCGAGGCCAGCTTCTTATCCGCGCTTGCGAGGAAACGGTCGATTTGGGCCCAGTCAACCGCGTGCGGCTTTAGCTTCTTCATTCGGACCTATCAGTGAAACACGCTTATTGTGCCAGACGTTTTCCAGAAACGCATCCTTCCGAGCGCGGCGCGACTTAAATTCCTTTGGCGTAAGCACGGTGTAGTTGATTTCGCGACCCAGTTGCCGCTCAAGCCTTCCCACGGCCTGTGCTAAATCTTCCTCGCGCGGTGAGCCAATCACGAGCACGTCTATATCGCTGGCAGCGTCCTGCTGGTTGCCGGCAAATGAACCGTACAAGTATGCCTCTTCCATTCCCTCAATTCTCTTGAGGGATTGCGCGATCAGGGGTGCCGCACCAATGGTTTTCGCAACGATCTTGCGCACTTCATTAAAAAGCGGATACTCCCGGTTTAGTTGAAAATACTTTTGGCGGCCACTCATTTCCGAGCGAAATAGACCTTCGCTTTCTAGGCGTCCCAACTCTTTGGACAGGTTAGACGGATCGATGCTCAACCGCGACGCCAGGTCCCGCAGATGGTGGCGGGCCGTCGGGTTTGTGAAGTAATAAGCCAGCAGTTGCTGGCGCGCCTTAGAGCGAAAATCAAGCATGTGGTAGAAGCATACCACATGTGTGGTAATAACTGACAACGGTAAAAATGAGGAGCTCATTCGCGTTCAACAAACCAGAACGTACTGAATCCTATGTGGACTCCTAATTTCTATCTAGTCCAATGGCTCCAACTGGCGAAGCATCCCCAAGCTGATAAACCTGATCTTCCTGTTCGTTTTCGTTAACCTCGTCTCGCCCGTGAACGGAATTGTCCTAAGTATCCCCGGCCTGTGCCGGCCAGATATTTCAGGTGGATTATTAGGTCTTGCGTCCAGTCCTCCAAGTCCTCTCTCAGGGCAAGCCTGTCGGTGTGCCTCTTCACCCAGTTCGAGATGTGATGTGGAAACCGTTGGTGGAACTCGTCGAAGTCCTTCGGGACGACGAATCCGTCGTGCCCGACGTAGCGGCCATCGATCAACGTGAACGGGTCAGTTTTATACGGCTTTCTTTCGGCGAAACAATTCATCGGGAAAGTGGGTTGATTGGTGACAATCGCAGTATTCAGCATGTGAAACACCTCTTTCGAAAAGGAGTTGGACTTCATGCGAGAGAGCTTACGAATGGGTCGGGACGAGTTGGCCGGGAGAGTTCAGCAGGCTTTGAATTTGCCCACCAAGAAAGAAGCTGAGCACATTGTCAACACCGTGATCTCGTGCATCGAGCACACTTTGCTCAACAATCTGGGTACGAACGGGTTCACGATGAAGCTGAACAGTTTTGGCAAGTTCTCAGTGCGCCGCTCAAGTCCAAGCACCGGGAGGTCGGCAAGGAGGATATCGTTCAAACATTCGATCCTGCAAGGCACCACGGTGCAAACCAGGCCCGATTCTTGAACTACATCAACTTATGCCTCGCGAACAAGTTCAGAACCATTCATTCCAAACGCAGAAAGGACGCGATCTGCCACACGGGTAACTTGTCGCTGACCGGACAAGTGGACGTAAAGAACTGTGGCGAGGTAGATGACGAGTATTGCCACGAGCACTCTGAATACCTTCGCCGGACTGCTGACATTTCCGAGAAGCGGGCACGGGACGGAACTTTCGTCAGAGAGTTCGTTGATTTCGTGAGGCGGAAAGACCCGAGCGTTCTGCCTGCAATACAGTCGATCCTAGCCATTGGCACGCCGGACGACGCGGCTGAGTTCCTTGGGATCACGGATGCCCGGTTCTCTCGGCTGCGGACTCGTATACGACAGTTGGGCAAGTGCTTCATGACCGGGGACGACCACATCCCGAAACAGAGGAGGCCCTACAAAAAGCGTGTGAAGGCAATAGCGAAGCCAAGCCTCGTCCCGGCCTGATCCAACCCCAGAAAAGCCCTGAGCATCCGGATCGGCGACGATTCGCTGCTCAGGTATTTTCGTCGAACGGCGCTTGTAAGTTGTTTTGTAGCAGTTTCCCTTTTGACCTCGTTCCCCAAAGGTGTGGCGCACTGCTGGCATGAGCGTCGTCATCCGAAGGCTCTGCCGTTGAACCCATGATTTCAACCCATGATCGCAACGTCTCTAACGACTTTTCAAAGACTTAGGCGGCCACCCAGAGTCACGTAAGTCGTTCAAACTACAACATAAACAAGCCCTGAAAAGGCTGGCGTCGGCGGTTCAACTCCGTCCCTGGCCACCACATTTCAAAGCACTTAACGTCAATTAGCAAAATCAGCTCAGTCCGCATTCAGTCCGTTCTCAGCGGGCTTACTGCCGAGAATGGCCTGCAATACTTCCCCTTGGGCCGTCATCCGGTCCGCGCTGACGCTGTGTGCGTAGAGCTGTAGCGTCGTCTTCACGTCCGAATGCCGCAAGAGCGCCTGCACCATCTTCGGGTCCGTTTTTGAGCGGACCAGAAACGATGCCAGCGAATGCCGTAGATTGTGGAATCCGAACCGGCATGGATCGCTTGCGGCGATCACTCCCGCTTTGACCGCTGCTGGCCGGAGATAGTCTTCCACCAGCATGTTTGCTGCCCTTGGCTTTCTGCCGTCCAACTTGAGGCTGGGAAAGACCCAGTCTTGCGACTGCGGGTAAGCCGTCTGGTTTCGCCAAGTCTGCATGAATTCCGCTAGCAGCGAATGCATCGGTACCGGAGCCTGAGACGCTCTGCTTTTGGGCGCTCCTATCCTTGCACACGTCCATGTACGCCTCACATGGATAACGGAGTCATCGAAGTTCACATCTTGCCATTGCAACCCCAAGCACTCGGAGATGCGCAGGCCCGTGCTGGCAGCGAGCAACGTCAGTGTTCTTTCCGGTTCGGGCAGATCGACCAAAACTGCGAAAGCCTGATCGGGACTCAGAATCACCGCTTCGTACCCGCTGATGGCCTTGCAACGAACAAAGCGTAGCGGGTTGCACTCATCCCGGCGTGGAATGAGTCCGTAACGCTGTCCGTGCTTGTACACCAGCGACATGACCCTTCTCATCTTGTCGAGGGTAGGGTTCTCCAGCTCTTGCTCTTCCTTCACGGCAGAGAGCCACTCTTCGACTTCGAGCGGCTGAATGCTAAGTGCGAAACGCTTGCCCCACCGTGGCAGCAAACGGTTACGCAGCACTCGTTGGTACCCTGCTATGGTTGTGTAGGCTTTCGGATCGACAATCGCGCTCCGCCGCTCGCCTAGCTCGTGCTGCTGGTAATGCTCGGCCAAGTCCGCGAAGGTTACGCGTTTCCGAAAGTCCGGTTTATTGATCTGGATCTGCTGCCGCTCAACTTCCGCCCAAGCCGAAGCCTTTGTCGGAAAGTTGTGCACGACTCCCACGGCAATCTTTTGTTCGACCCGCTTGCCATCGGATTCCCGAGTTGTGCGGAAAAACAGCATCCAAGTTTCGCCGTCTTTGCGTCGTTCTTTCTTTAACCAACCACGTTGATGTCTCTGTGCCATTTTGGATTTCTCCTCTAGGCACGTGAGACTGCCGCTCGCATTGTACCCTGCCTGCGAGCAGAGACGAGCAAGTTCTGAAAGGCGGAATCGCCACAGGTGGCGCGGGCCACTGCCAAGAGGATAGCCGGGAAGGACACCGCGTCGTGCAAGCTCAAGGACGCGACGCGGACTCACCTGTAGAAACTCAGCCGCCGCGTCGGTGCTAACAAGTGGCTCGATTTCGCTGCCGACTGTGAACTGATAGCCGCTCTGATGAGGAGACACGTTAAACGTGGGAGTCGGCGATGGGGGACACATGTTGACTCCGTTGGGATGAAGGGTGTGACACTTCAGTTTTTTTCTTTTGCTTCCATAGTGGCGCTGTGGACCGGAACTGCGAAGGCCCTGTCAAGGGCGACCACAGGGAGCCGCGCCAGCGGGCGTGCCCCTTGACAGGGCCTTCGCAGTTCTGGTTTCGTTCCCTTGGAAGCGAAAGAAGGGACGGTTTGTACGGTGCGTGGGGTGTGTGTTTCACTGTGCTGCCTGATCGGGTGATGTGGGTTTGTGCTGAGTTCTGCGTGCAGAGTGTTTTGCAGCCGGATTGGGCGCGGCGTCCGGCGGTTTCGATGGAGCCACGACTGTGTTTGGGGTTGGTTCCAGTGCCGTTGAATTGATCCAGCGGTCGTACAAGGTTCCCAACGCAAATCCCACGGCCAGAGCGGCGGTGCATAAGACGAGAACCGACCATTTGTATTCGCGAAGGAAAGTGTGGGTTAGGTCGTGAGCTGCTTGCTTCGCAGCGGCGGTGGCATATTCGATGCTTCCGCGCAATTCATTGAGCGCCCTGCGGGCATCGCTGGCTGCGCCGTGGTAGGAATCTGTCAGTTGCTTCGACGAGAGATCAAACTCCCCTGCGACTTGTTTGGTTTGTTTCGAGATGACGGCTAGGGCTTGTGCTGTTTCAGGAATGCCACTTGCGACAAACTGCTGGCGCAGACTCTCGCTGAGTTTCGCGGCAATAACTGCGGGACTGATGCCCTCGGAGATTTCCGCTGGCAACTGTGCCAGTCGTTCTTCGAGTCGTTGATGCAAAGCGACTG
Organism: Terriglobales bacterium; assembly: GCA_049585795.1. Taxonomy (GTDB): domain Bacteria; phylum Acidobacteriota; class Terriglobia; order Terriglobales; family Acidobacteriaceae; genus JABDBE01. The sequence continues at coordinate 21,508 of JBAVAQ010000099.1, forward strand.
CATCTTGTCGGGCGGACTGAATGACCTGGATGCTATGGTCTAAGAGCGTGGCAAGCTTTTCCCGCTCAGTGGCGATCTGTGCGGGAGTTTGCCGAGTCACCAATGCCAGAAACCCCATCGCGCGAGCAATCCGTAGCATCTCGTCATCGGCGGGCAAGCGACGCAAGTGCGCCATGTCACGATACCAAAGCGGACGCTGTTCTGCGGGTAGCAGTTCGGCGATGTCGTCTATGAAATCGGACTCAGCAGATTGTTCTTCTACGAGTTTGGGCTGGGCGTTCACGGCAAGAGTAACCTCTTGGCTTTGTCAATTTCCTCAAAGAGCCGCCGCCGATAGCTCTGAGC
>JBAVAQ010000100.1:0-11290 GCA_049585795.1 Terriglobales bacterium
AAAAGATGGCGCCGTAGAATGGCCACCTTTTCTTCAGCAGTGTAGTGCTTGCGCTCTTTTTTCATACGTTCGCTCCGCTATCTTAACGGACGAACGCTTTCTCCATTTCCAACTGAGGCAGGACAAAGAGATTACTCGTCAGAATCTGCGTGCAACCCAGGCCTGGGGCCGTGCAGGAAAATCGGCAAGCCATCATCTTCGAAACGGCCTAACAGCTCATCCAGCAACTGCTGCGTGGACGAGGCCCGCTCAAGGGATTGGCTCGAATCGAAATCAACGAGTCGTTCTGCCTGATCGAGGGTCAGGAGTTGTTCGAAATCTTCCACAAAGTTCATTACTGACTCCATCTCGTAGCGAGTTCATTTGCCACTCCTCGATTATGTGGGAAGGTGCTTACTTTCGATAGATTACCAACGGTCGTGCTCTTCTTCTGCAGTCTCCTTTGTGTACCTTTGTGTCCTTTGTGGTTGAAGGCTCTTTCGATCCTGGGGCAGGTGCTTTAAAACCTTCAACCACAAGGGACACAAAGATACGTAAAGGGAATCTTTCGATTTGAGAACCTGCTTACTCCTGCGTTTTGCCCTTACCCGGCAAGCCCGCCGGATTTTCGTGAGTGCGCTCGCGAAAGCCACCTTTCAATCCGGTCGCCAGGGACACGCTCGATTCGCCGAATTTGTCGCGCAGGCGATCGGCCGCCGAGAAGACTTGTTGCCAGCGCTGACGCCGCGCGCCCTCGATTAAGTCTTCCTGCTTCGATTCGTTCTGGAATGATGACGCGTGGACTCCCAGCAAACGGATTTGCGCTCCTTTGCGCCAGTTCTTGCGAAAGAGCGCGCGCACCTGCTCGAAAATCTCGGTGTCAAGTTGAGTGGGAGATGGCAGGCTGTGAGCGCGCGTGATGGTGGTGAAATCTTTATAGCGCAGTTTGAGTTGGATCGTGCGGGCGTGCAATCTATGCTCGCGCAGGCGCCGGCCTACCATCTCGGAGAGCCGCATTAACGTGGACTCGATTTGCTCGGGATTCGCGGTGTCTTCGTTGTAGGTGTGTTCGTGGCTGATGGATTTGGGATCGTTATCGGAGCCAACCTCGGTGTCGAACCATCCTCCAGCGTCTTCTCCGCGCGCTTTGCCAGCTAGTGCCAGACCCCATTTGCCAAAGCGTTCCTGGAGGAACGCATCGTCGAAGCGGGCGAGGTCGCCAACGCGCTGAATGCCCAAGGCGTGCAAACGTTCTTCGGTGACTTTCCCCACGCCAGGGATATCGCGCACGTCGAGCGGCGCGAGAAATTTCGCTTCCTGCCCCGGAATGACCCAAAGGATTCCGTGCGGCTTGGCCTTGGCAGACGAAACTTTGGCAATCAGGCGCGACGCCCCAATTCCGACCGAACAGTTCAGTTGGGTGTCAGACTTGATTCTCTGATGAAGAGCGTGCGCAGCGCACAAAGGTGGACCATGCAAGCGAGCGGTGCCGGTCATATCGAGATAGGCCTCGTCGATCGAAGCCATCTCTACCAGCGGCGAAAAAGATGTGAGCACGCGATAGACTTTCTCGGAGCATTCGCGATAGCGCTCCGGATGGCCATTCACGAAGACAGCCTGCGGGCACATTTTGGCCGCGGTACGCAACGGCATCGCCGAGTGCACGCCAAATTTGCGCGCTTCGTAGGATGCAGCAGAGACTACGCCGCGCTCGTTGCGCTGGCCTCCCACGACCACGGCTTTGCCTTTCAGCGAGGGATCGAACAACTCCTCTACCGAAACAAAGAACGCGTCCATGTCGACGTGAAAGATAGTTTTGGCTGGCGCGGACATAAGGCTACGGAGGAGTGCTGGAAGGATTCTATCAGCGAAGATTCTTTGAAGCGATGGTTAGCGATCGCGTAAAGTCACGACGATGACACCGGAACCAGGGTTGCCGACTCGAGATCCGGCTGGTGCGCTTCCGGCACTTCGAGGTCCGGCATCGGACTGCCGGCAAAGAGATGCCGGCAGGGTTTAGCCATCCACCGCGTCCAGCGACCTGACCAGGTGACGCGCGCGCTGTCGGTGGCGATGCCGGTATCCGCATACATCATTCGGTAGATTCTGGAAATCAGCACAAAGGCCAAACGCCCCCGGCTGGACTTGATAAATTTCGATCGCTTCCAAATGGGACCCCAACTATAGAAGCTGTCCCACACGCCCTGGGTGCGGGAACGGATTTCTTCACCCGACATCACGGGATGGTCCCAATATAACTTGGGACGAAGGGCCTGCGGGATGAGCCAGCGCCGGGTGAGTGGGATTCCAGCGATGGCTGGCGGGTGATCACCTAGCGACTTTTCCCAGCGATTGAAATCCACGGTTCCCGGATAGGGGCTTAACATTACGAACTGCGCAAAAGTGCATTCCGCGCTGATGGCGGCAGCGGCAGTTGCCGCGAAGGTTTCCGGACGGTCGCTGGGCAAACCAAAAATGAAAGAGCCAAGCACGTGAACTCCGTGACGCCGGAAGGTGCGAAGCTGTTCGGTCAGTTTCTCGCCTGCCAGGTTGAAATCCTTGTAAACGTCTTTCAATCCTTGCGGAGTGACTGATTCCACGCCCACCAGCGCGCCTTTAATGCGCGCGGCTTTCATGGCATCGAGAAACTCCAGATCTTCGGCCGCTTCCATCGTGATTTGAGTAAAGAAGACCATATCGTCAGGGAGCTTTGCGAGACGCGACATCAGCTCAAATCTTTCTGCTCGTATGGATTTCAATTCGTTCAGCCGGGCAGTATTTTTCTGCTCAGTCGCGAGGGTGAGGTCGGTCAAGGTAACGGGATAGAAGTTATCGTCGGCCAGCGCGATGAAACGAAAGCCCAGCCGTCGTAACTGCACGATTTCCTCGATCACGGCATCGGAAGCACGCTGCCGAGGCCGCTGTCCATCTGTGCGCCAGACCGAGCAAAAAGAACAATGCTTGGGACAACCCCGAACCGTCTGCACCGAAGCCCACATATAGCGATCGCGGGGAACCAGATCCCAGCGTGCGGCCACGAACTCGCTGGCTTCGATCTGGCCTCCGACGTAGATGGGTTTAGGCAATCCTTCGCGGCAATCGGCTAGCGCTTTTCCCCAGGCGATGTCCCCGTCGCCTTTCACGACGGCATGCGCTCCTCCCAATTCAAGCGCCTCTTCGGGATAAAGCGTGGCGTGAATTCCGCCAAAGATTACATAGGCGCCGCGGCTGCGTGCCATCTTGCCGATCTCGTAACCACGCAGAGCATTCGCGGTATGAATGCCAATTCCGACCGCATCTCCAGGCTGAATCGAGTTGGGACACACCTGCGCCAGTGTTTCATCGACTAGCACAGGGTCGCCAAAGCTTTTGGGAGTTGCCGCCGCCAGCACGTATTGCCAGCGCGGAGTAATGACCGCGGTCCCAAACGACACACTACTCGGATTGATCAGGTGAACGTTCACGCCTGTAGCCTCCTTGACACCGATTGCCCTCGCTCCGTCGCGATCTGCCGCGTCGTGCGCGAATTGACAGGCTCCGCGTCGTTTCATTCACTTTGAAAGGCGCGGGATTTAGATGTGGCAGGGAGTGAAAGTGGACGGCCTGTCCACTCTCTCGGCCTGAACGAAAACCACAAGATTAGAAAGCACCGCAAAGATAGGCTCGAAATAGCGGCAGTTTACAGGTTAGAACACGGGTATGGTGTTGTCAAGATTGATGACAAAAATGTCATCTTCAATGGCCCATTTTTGAACACGACTCTGGCGGCACAACCGGATGACTTTTGCGCCAGCCTATACTGCCGTCAGCTCCGGGCTATGAGCCGATCGCGCCTGCCGTACCCGTTCGTAGATACGAGCGTATTCCTTGGCCGAAGCGTTCCAGGAGAAATCTTTATGCATGCCATTGCGCATGAGTATTTGCCAGGACGACTGGTCGCGGAACGCCTTTAGCGCTTCTTTGATGGTCAGCAACAAGGCTTCGCCGCTATAATCGGTGAACTTGAAGCCCGTCCCCTTGCTCGTGCGCGCATCCCACGGATCGATGGTGTCGTCGAGCCCGCCCGTGGCGCGCACGATAGGAACAGTGCCGTATTTCAAGCTATAAATCTGGTTCAAACCGCAGGGTTCGTATTTTGAAGGCATGAGGAACATGTCGCTGCCGGCCTCAATTTTGTGCGCAATTGCATTGTCATAAGCGATTTTGACTGCGATCTTTTGCGGAAACTGTTTCTGCATGCGGGCGAACATTTCTTCGTATTGCTTATCGCCATTGCCCAGCGCGACGATAATCATTTCCTCGCGCGCCAGGCGGTCCATGATCTGCGCAATCAGGTCAAATCCCTTTTGAGCGGCGAAGCGCGAGACGATTCCAATCAAGGGCAGTCGCAAATCCGGATTGGCTACGCCGAAAGCCGCCAGCAGATCCCGTTTGCACTTGGCTTTGCCGGCTAAATCCTCTGGCGAGTATTTGGCCACAATGAACTTGTCGGTCTGCGGACTCCACTCATCGTAATCGACGCCGTTGAGAATTCCCGTAACCGTAGCCGCTCGGTCGCGCAGCACGCCTTCCAGCCCAAAGCCGAATTCCGCAGTCTGAATTTCATGGCTGTACTTGCGGCTCACGGTGGTAACGAAATCGGAGTACACCAGCGCGCCTTTGAGGAAGTTCACTTGCCCAAAGAATTCCATCTTGTCGATGGTGAACAAATCCCAAGGCAAGGTAAGAAGCGGCAGAGTGTCGGGCGGGAACAAGCCCTGGTATCCCATATTATGAATCGTGAAGACAGTGCCCACATCGAGGAAGGCGGGATCTTCGGCGTATTGCGTGCGCAGTAATATCGGAATCAGCGCCGATTGCCAGTCATGACAATGAAAAACATTGGGGACGCCTAAGATCTTCGAGGCCTCGAGCACCGCCCGCGAGAATAGCGCAAAACGCTCGGCATTGTCGGGATAATCTCCCGCCGAAGTGCCATACAGCGCTTCGCGATCAAAATATGGAGGATAGTCCACGAAATAAAAACGCACGCCCAAGTGACTGCCCCCAGTGACTACGGAGCAGAATCGATAGTGGTCATCAAAAGGAACGGTAATGCTGCCGACTACCGTCTGTGCGTCGGACAGCTTGGTCTGCCGATACCGAGGAATATATACGCTGACCTGGTGCCCGGCCGCAACCAGGGCTCGAGGCAGCGCGCCAACCACGTCGGCCAATCCGCCGGTCTTGGAAAAAGGAACGCACTCCGAAGCAGCAAACGCGATATGCATGAAGACCAACCTCCAGATTATGACCCCAGCTTCGGCGCAAGTTATGATAGAAGCGGCAACGCTGCGACGCCACCCTACGCACGATTCGCGGGGATGAAAATTCAGTGTAGTCGCCCGAAAGAAAGAGGGTCAATGTGCCGAAGGTATCTGCTGCCCGTCCGACTCCTAGAACGCCCAAACTGGGACAGCATTTTCTCACCGATCCTTCGGCTGCGTTGCGCATTGCCGAGGCTTTCGGAGATCTTTCCCAGAGCACCGTACTTGAAATTGGCGCCGGACGCGGCGCCCTGACTTCCCTGCTCGCCCGCCGCGCCCGCCGCTTAATCGCGATTGAGCTTGATCGCGTTCTGGCCGCCCAGCTCCGCATGAAGTTTTCGCTGACCCCGAACGTCGAGATCATCGAAGGCGACATTCTCGCTATCGATTTCGATACGCTCTTCGGACCCAAGCCCGGCAGCACACGTCCGGGAATAAATCATCAACCGGAAAAAGTGCAGGTAGTGGGCAATCTTCCCTATTTCATTACCTCGGACATATTGCTTCGGCTGTTCGCATACCGCAGATACTTTGAAACGATTGTGCTGATGGTGCAGCGCGAGGTCGCGGACCGGCTGGCGGCGCGTCCCGGAAGCAGCGACTATGGCTTGCTTTCTGCCACGGCTCAACTCTATGCCAGCGTCGAGAAATTGTTCACGCTACCACCGGGTGCGTTTTCGCCGCCGCCCAAGGTGTACTCTGCGGTAGTGCGGCTCGCGATGGCGTCCCGCGTCGAAGGCTTGCATGTGCCTGAGGCAGGCTTCATCGACTTTTTAAGAAAGTCCTTTGGCCAGAAGCGCAAGACGTTGTGGAACAATCTGAAGTCGGACTATGAGCCTGCCGTTCTGCGCGCAGCCCTGGAAGAGTCTGGCGTAAAACCAACGGTGCGAGCCGAAGCCCTATCGTTAGAAAAAAGCGCCGCATTATTTCGCGCACTGCTGGGAACCGGAGCCACCTGATTTCCTTTGTGTACCTTAGTGTCCGGAGCCTGCCCTGAGCGGAGCCTTAGGGTGGTTATTGCCTCTTCTAAACCACAAGGAGATGCAAAAATGCATTCAACAGTTCGCCATCCCGCCGTAGCTGGCCGGTTCTATCCCAAGGACCGCGAAACCCTGCAAAGAGATCTCCAATCCTACTTTCCAACTCAAGCCGCATCGACCCCGGCTCTAGGATGCGTCGCTCCCCATGCCGGCTATATCTATTCGGGTGCCGTAGCGGGAGCCGTCTTCGCCAGTCTGGACCTGCCCCAGCGCATCATCGTGCTCTGCCCCAACCACACTGGCAAAGGACGCCCGCTCGCCATTATGAGCAACGGCGCCTGGGAAACTCCCTTGGGCCCAGTTCCCATCGATTCCAAGTTGGCAGAAGCCCTAAAGAAAAGCTTCCCGCCGCTGACCGAAGATGGCGAGGCCCATCGCAGCGAGCACGCCATCGAAGTGGAATTGCCGTTTCTGCAATTACGTCGTCCCGATTTCAGGTTCGTCCCAATTGCGCTGGGCACGGGAAAGTTCGAGATCTTAGAAAAACTTGGCGAGGCCGTCGCTGACGTAGTGCAGGCGCAAAACGAAAGAATCCTGATCGTGGCCTCCAGCGACATGAACCACTACGAGAACGATGCCATCACTCGGATAAAAGATCACAAGGCGATCGAGCGGATGCTGGCGCTTGATGCCCGCGGCCTATTCGACGTAGTCATGAAGGAAGAAATCAGCATGTGCGGCTTCGGCCCGACCGTCGTCATGCTGACCGCCACCAAACGCCTGGGCGCTACGAAGGCCGAGTTGATCAAGTACGCAACCTCGGGAGACGTCTCCGGCGACCGCGAAATGGTAGTCGGCTACGCGGGGATAGTTGTGCGATGAGAGAGGGCGGAACCTGTGTCGGGACGGGTCTTCGACCCGTCCCGTCGAGCGAAGCTCGACTGAAGTTCGTGTGGAGTAGGCACTCCCGCCTGTGAAAGTCGCGCAGATTAGCTTTTCAAAAAATGCGGAGACGGGTCACGGTGCGCCGACCCCTTAAGCCACGGCAGAACTAAAACCGGTTGTCGGTTGCCCGTTCTCGGCTCTCAGTTCGTTCTTCAGGGCGCGAACTCTAATCCTCGGCGTTCAAGTTGGAGGGGGTCACTTCTTCAGAATCCTCATAATCGCCCGCTAAGCTGAAGTCGTTGTGCCCGAACTCGACATTATCTCCGGGGGCGCCCGATTGTTTTTCCAGCTTGCGCTGCTGTCTTTTCTCTAATTTTTCGCGCTGCTTGTCCTGACGCGAGCGCTCCTTCTGGCGTTTGTTAAAGCTTGAGCGACTTCGACCAGCCATATTTCACCTCCAGGGATGTTCTTACGGGTCGCGATCCATCCGAAAAATCGCCGTCTCCGGCGCCCCGAACTACGGCGTAACCGGTTCAGGATGGACGGCGGATTTCGCCTGCTTGCGCAGACCCGCTGGTTTCGTTTTGGCAGCCTCCGCCTGGAGTAGTGCATGAGTTCGTAACCGGCGCTGAATGTTCTGTTTCCGCGTACGGTTGGCTCGGGACTTGTCTCCATTAATTAACGACATAGATCTCTCCTCACCTCGGCTTTTGAGTCTTCTCAATCGCGAAGGCGCAGGGCTGGTTGCGATGATCTTCGTGGTTAAGGGCTGGATTTAGTATACGCGATTTGCTGCGAGGCTGAGAACATTACATAAGGGCAGAGGCGTCTACTAGGCGCCTTCATTTGATCATCAGACGCAGTTAATATGGACATTTCTGTGTTGACATCGTTACAAGGCCACGCTAACCGTGGCTGCAACCAAACGTCTATAGAGCCTGGACGGGGGATGCAAGCATGCGCGCATGGCTTTTGTTGTTCCTGGCTTTCCTGTTTCCTGCGCAGTATGACTCAAAGACAACAGGCGTGCGGGCAAATGAGAATTCCTCGCCTACTCAGACGCCTACCTACACGCCGGAGGGTCGCCTCTTATTTCCGGCAAACTATCGCGAGTGGATCTATCTGACTTCCGGCATTGACATGAGCTACAGTCCAAACGCTACGGCGATGGACCACTCCATGTTTGACAACGTTTTTGTGAACCCGGATGCGTACAAGTCGTTCCTGCAGACCGGAACCTGGCCGGACAAGACCATGCTGGTCCTGGAGGTTCGCATGGCCGGAAGCAAAGCGTCCATTAATAAGAGCGGTCACTACCAGACATCGGACGTAATGGGCCGCGAAGTACACGTTAAGGACGAATCGCGCTTCGCGGGCAAGTGGGCTTTCTTCGGCTTTGACGCCGATGGCCCGGCGAAGCAGGTACCAAAGGAAGCTGCCTGCTACTCCTGCCACGAGCAACACGCTGCAGTGGATACGACCTTTGTGCAGTTCTATCCCACGCTGATTGAGCTAGCCAAAAAGAAAGGCACGCTCAGCGCGAACTATCTGAAAGACGAAGCCGCCGCAAATAAATAATGGAGTACGGCCTCCATTTCTCAAATCACCATACCCGGCAGGCGTTATCCCGCACCATGGGCTGCCCTTTGTGGCACCCAAAAGCTTTTTCGAATTCTGGCATGTTCGACACCACATTGTTCACCCGGTACTTGTCCAGCGGATGCGGGTTCATGAGCAGGATGGTCCGCATCATCTCGGGACGCAGATTGCCGCACCAGATGTCGGCGTAGGCCAGAAAGAAGCGTTGCAGCGCCGTCAGGCCGTCTTCTCCCTTGGTATCCAGGCTCTGGCCCTTCGCCTTCAGATCCGTATCCAGCGCAGAGAGCGCCAGGTGAATTCCGCCGTTGTCGGCCGTGTTCTCGCCTTGAGTCAAGCGTCCGTTTTGCTGCACCCCAGCCTCGGGAACGAACTCGGTGTACTCGTCTGCAATGCAATCACCGCGTTTGTCGTAGGCCTTCGCATCGTCCGCGGTCCACCAGTCGCGCAGATTACCGTTCTCGTCAAACTTGCGCCCCTGGTCGTCATATCCGTGGATGGTCTCGTGCCCAATCACCGCGCCGGCAGCGCCGTAGTTGACTGAGTCGTCTTTGTTGGCATCGAAAAACGGCGGCTGCAGAATTCCGGCGGGAAAGTTGATGGTGTTGGTTTGCGCATCTTCATAAGCATTCACCGTCGGCGGCGTCATGGTCCACTCAGTTCGGTCGAGCGACTTACCAATCTTCTTGAGCTGGCGGTCCATTTCGAAGGCCGCAGAACGCTCTACGTTTTGCAGATGATTATCCGCCACAATTTCCAAGGCCGAATAGTCGCGCCAGTGGTCGGGATATCCTATCTTGTCGATCTGGGCGGCAAGCTTGATCCGCGCCTGCTTCTTGGTTTGCGGGCTCATCCAATCCATGGAATCGATTTCCTGGCCCAGCGCTACTTTGAGCGCATTCACCATCTGCTGGACGCGCTCTTTGCTCTCGGGCGGGAAGGCACGCGCCACGTACGCCTGCCCCAGCAATTGCCCGATGTCGCGATCTTCTGACTGAATGCACCGGCGCCAAAGTGGCTGAAGCTCCTTCGCGCCGAACAGGGTTTGCGGGACAAAGGTAAAATCTTCATTTACGAAATCCTCGCTCATCGCGCCTGCCAGACCATTCAGCAGTTGCCCCCGTAAATATGCCTTCCAATGATCAAGCGATTCGCTTTGGATCAACTGCTCCATTCCGCGAAAGAAATCCGGCGAGGTCACGATAAAGGTGCCGGTCGTCGGGCCGCGAACTAGTTGCAAATAGCGGCTGAAGTCGATCGATGGAGCCAGCTTCTGCACCGCGTCCAGACTCATTTCGTGATCGAGGTTTTTGGGATCGCGCCGTTTGACAATGTCCATCGCGGCCTTTGCCATGGATGTTTCCATTTGCAGAATGACAGCTGCGTCCGCCTTTGCCTGAGCGGCAGGCACGCCAGAAAGTTCCAACATGCGGGCAATGTGGGCGACGTACTTGGTTCGGATCTCGACCGACTTCGCGTCATCGTTTAGATAGAACTCCCGGCCGGGCATCGCCATGCCGCCTTGATCAAATTGTCCAATGACATGGGTAGTATCGTGAAAGTCAGGCTGCGCGCCAAAGCCAAACAAGGCCGCGTAGGTCTCGGGATCGGCGGGGTTCCAGGCTCCGGGGATCGAACGATGTAGGTCGGCCACTACCTCGACGATTTCGGCCTTGCTGCGCATTCCCTCAATCCGCTGCAGTTGAGGCTGCAAAGTGGCAAGCGCGTTCGCATTTCTCTGTTTCTGATCCGTGCAAGCCGACCAGTAATCACCGACCTTCTGCTCAACCGGCGTACGCTCCGCGGCTGGCTTGGCCGCTACTTCAAGCACGGTTTGATGGAGGAAGCTTTCGTTCCACAGCTGGAGCTTTCCGAAGGAATCCCAGAACACTTCATCGGGAGGCACAGGGTTATCCGCGATCCAGCGGTTGCACGAGTACGCGTAGAAATCGACGCATGGATCGACGGACTTATCAACATTCTTTGCGTCGAAGTGATCAAGCCGAGGCGCCGGTTTTCCGGAGTCTTGCGCTGGCGTGGTTTGGGCAAATGCGGAGATTGACAAAAAGCTGATCACAAAAATCGGCAAGAGAAATGATCGCACGTCAGTTAGCCTCGGATTTCCGGTTTATCGAGACGGACAGAAGCTTACCACGCGAGGGTCATCGCAGCATCGGACAAACACATCGACAGTTAAGCTCTCAACAAAACACTGCCAGACAGTCTTGCATTGGAGCGGGGGTGGTTCATCTCGTGGCGGCACTGTGCAGCACTTGTGAGCGAAATGGCGAAGTTTCGTCAACAATGGGATTTCAACTTAGATTCAGCTTTGTGAAATGCCTAGTGATGTCTACCGAAGGAAGTAGCTTTTGTCCGATCTCCGGTAATCCATTCTCCAATGCAGTCAGAACTTCGAGTGCTTGTTGTTGCGAAAGGTAATCGCCAAACTGTCCTGCCTCAGTTGGAAATGGAGAAAGCGTTCGTCCGTTAAGATAGCGGAGCGAACGTATGAAAAAAGAGCGCAAGCACTACACTGCTGAAGAA
>JBAVAQ010000101.1:0-12119 GCA_049585795.1 Terriglobales bacterium
TAAAAGATGGCGCCGTAGAATGGCCACCTTTTCTTCAGCAGTGTAGTGCTTGCGCTCTTTTTTCATACGTTCGCTCCGCTATCTTAACGGACGAACGCTTTCTCCATTTCCAACTGAGGCAGGACAACACCTCGAACAGCGAACGACGCCACGCAGAGGGAAGTCCTCGCTCAGTTCTTTGCGTGGGCTGCTCTTGCCATTCAGTCGGTCCTGTACACGCTCGAAGATAGCATCGGAAATCAAAGCCTCGTGCGTACCCCGTACACGGTCCTCCCCGCTCACAATCCATCCCGTATAAGTTCGGTTCCTCAGCATTCGACCAAAACTTTGCTTGGTCATCGGGGTTCCTCGCCTCGTTTTCAGACCCAGCCCAGTCAAGAGTTTCAGAACAGCGTCTCCAGTCGCATAGGAGCCCGACGCAAACAACTCAAACGCTTTCTGAATGAGGGGAGCACGATCAGGGTCACGCACAAGATTTTTGTCCACGTTCATGTAACCAATCGGGGCGTAGTGCAGGAAACGTCCAGCGTCAAATCCCGCTTTCATCCGGTACCGTATACGCTCACTGAGACTGTCGCTGAAAAACTGATTCATCGCTCCAAGGAGATTAGCAGAGAGTTTCCCCGCTGCTGTGCCATCAATATTTGGTTCATCGACCGACACCAGTTTTATGCCCAGTCTTGTTAGCTCAGCGATGGTGGAACCTTGGTCCACGACGTTGCGAGCAAGACGGCTCAGGTCTGCCACAACCACGCATGAGACCTTGCTTTTGTGCTTCCGGCAGTAATCAAGCATTTCTTGAAACGCAGGACGGTCATCGGTACGTGCCGAGTCGGTGTCTACGAATTCCTTGAGCACAATCCACTCGTTGCGTTCACAGTGGCCCGTTACTTTTGCACGTTGGTTCGGGAGGTTGTGGGTCTGCTTCGACTGCTTATCGGTTGACACCCGGACGTAGAGGACTGCACTCACGGCACGGGATTGTAGCACGGTTAGGAAACACCATGGCGTTTTTCAAGTCGGGCCGTTCCGGGTATCTAGAAACACTTCAATTTCCATCGCAGAGTGGTGAGCCACATCTGAAACTTGGAGATAGGCTTGATTTTATGCTTAAGGTCGTTCACGTACATCGTGGCGTAGATTTCGTTGCTTGAAATTTCTCTTCCAAATTTCAGGCTAAGCTTTTTCCGTAGCATTAGGTTCCATGCTTTAAATCCTTTTGGGTTTGGTTCTTACTACGACAAAACCGGGGTTTAGGGCTGGAAATAAACCGTGGTGCTCCTTTTGGAACATCGGGAGATTCTGGATTCAGTGCCGACAGTTTAGACGGGTCAGGTTTATTGTCCCATTCAATGTCACTACCGTACTCAGTGATTACGGCTGAAGGTCTCAAGCCCGTGCTTGAAACACACCTTCGTACCCAGCAAAGGCGTTACCTCCAACGGTTCTCTGCTCTCACTCGGACAGGCTCGGAGTGTGTTGGTGGGTAGTGTTCCGGCTTGTCTCAATTTGATACCGGGGTAGGGTACTATGTGCAAACCCTTTGCTCACACGGGAGTATAGCCTGAGGTGAGGCTTAGAGGGCGCGGCGAGCAAGGGTGGTACGTCAAGCGGGGGTATATCCCCTATGTAAATGCCCCAGCGGAATACCTTGGGCTAAGCGTGGCTCACCCTTTTGTAATCCGTAGTTCAGTTGTGCTGGGAGTACAAGAGTTCGCAGGAGGGTTGCATGGTCACAGCGGAGGGTGAAGCTGGGGGAAGGGCTGGAGTGTTACTGCGGTTGCTGCTGACGGCGCAAGATATTGAGCACCGTTGTGGTGGTGAAGACCTTGCCATATCGTGTGCGCGTTCCTTCCTCGTTGAGTCTCTTGGCGATCGCATACGCTGACACTCCACTGGTTTGCAGAGCGCACATCCGAGCGATCACAGCGCGTTCTGCATCGTATTCACGCTCGGGGTGCTCACCATAAGGCCAACGGCCTTCAACCCGCTTGCTGCCGCGCCACATTGCTTTGCCTGCAGCTAATCGCGCCACAGTCGCATCGCGGTCCATTTCTGCCAGCAGACCATTCACACCCCCCATCACCGAGCCAGTTAGATCAGTGCCCGATGCGTCCAGCACAGTGATACCGTTGTCACGACACATTCCGATGAAGCTCCAGAACGCGGGCTGTGTTCTACCAATGCGCTTAGCGTCGTAGCAGATCACCGTCTTCACACCGTCTGCCAGCAGCGCAGCGATCATCAGCTTACCCTGCGGCCGTGCGTGCATCGGGATTTTGCCAGTGACACCATCGTCCACAAACTCAGCAGCGAACGTGTGCTCCGAGCGGGAAGCAAAGGCTGCACACTCCGCACGCTGCGTACCAATGCCAGCCTTCCTAGCTGCTTTGCCAGAGGACACCCTTCCAGCGCCGTCGTCACCGCTCGTTCGAAGGTACAGGTAAGCCTGTTTCATGGTGTAATATTAACCTAGTGATTATACTATGTCAAACCCTTTTCGTAAGTGCTTTGAAATCAGTTACGCCCTCTCAGATTTCCCACTTGACCCGTATCGTGTGCGCCCAGGGGCAGAGCGTGGCTTCCTGGGTCCTGAGTAGAAGAACTGCACGCGGGGGGTTGTCTCAGGATGATACTGGGGTAGGGTACGATGTGTAAACCATTTGCTCACACGGGAGTATAGCCTGAGGTGAGGCTTAGAGGGTGCCATGAGGGAAGGCGAACCCGTTGCTGCTCCAGTGAGCCTCCAGGTGAAGTTTGGAGACTAATTGATTTGCTCCTTAGCGCCGTTGCCGAACTGCATTATCTTGGGAGTCGACCGAGAAGCCTGTCCGACGAATATTGAAAACCGCTAACAACCCTCGGGCCACTCCTTCGCGGGTGGCCTTTCTTTGCCTTCTAGAGGAGCTATAGAACCCCCTCTAGCGTCCCGCGAGCGTGTGCCCAGCCCAGACGCTGGCTCTTCCACAGCCTTCTATAGCTCGAAACTGATTTCACCACACTCTACCTGTAATTGGCTACTCGTGACACGAAAGTTTCCACGGGTGACCCTTCGGTGCCCATGTCGGACATCGTCATACGCGGACATGATCTCGTCATCGGCAACTGCCGACAAGGAGAAACACCGATGGCGTACAAGACGATTAAAACTCAGACACTCACGGTCGCCAAGACCGATTCGATCAAGCTCGGCTTCGTCAAACACTTCGTAGATTTCATCGCGAAGAAGGGCACGGTCACAGTGGCGGAACTCCAGAGGAAATTCGCGGGCAGGCAGTTCGGCGGCAAGAAGGTCACGAACGACCGCGTGGTGCGCTACGCCTACTGGTGCGTGGCGAACGGCGTCCTCAAAGTTGCTGCGCAAGCGAAGGCAGCGAAAGCGGGTGCACGCTAATGACAAAAACTGTTTCGCGAACAGGGGGAGACGAGACAATGACCAATAAAATCATCATCGGACTGCTGGCAGTGCTCGTGCTGATTGCCGGGACCATCGCCTTCAACATTCAACAGACAAAGAGTCGGGAAGAGGCCGTCCGGAAACACGACCGGATGATGGACCAGCAACTTTGCAAGGCGGTCTTCGCGGACGAGAACGGCCATTGGCAGGAAAAGCAAGAGTGCATCGCAAAAAGGCATTCAGGAAGGGAGGAAATAGCGAGCGGTTTCTCGTAAGGCCCTTCCAAGCCAGCCAACCGGCTGGCCTTTTTATTGCCACGGCCTTCGAGAAGACTTTGCTGGTCCCCATCGAATCGGTCCCCGCCCAAATTACAGGTTAGGGGATTGCTTCACGGAGTCCTTCGGAGTAAAGTTGAAAGAGTTCGGTAGCGCAGGGCAACCGCGCTCTTCCTCCCCTAACCCGCGCTATTTCTTGGATGGCTCCTTGATGCGCGGGTCTTCTTTCTCATTAGTTGCCAGCGGAGCAGTGATGATCGACAGGGTAGTTCGGTGCCCGTACTGCGTCTTGGGGAACGAGTTCAGGCCGATGATAGCCCTTGCAGACGGGACGTTTGTCTGTGGCAAGTGCGGCCACATGACAATACCGGGCGACAGAAAGTTCAGGTGCCACTGCGCCAAGTGCCAGGTGCCAGGTGTTGAATCGGTCAAGAACGGCTTGAGGCCGTGTGCATCGAAGAATTTGCCAGCCGCCAAATCGATGGCCGTGCGGATCGCGAGATAGCCCACCGACCACTAGGAAACCCCTGCTTGTCCAGCATTTTTTACGATTGCAGCGAGAGAGTCACGCGGAGTATCATCGCCGCGAGAAGAGACATGCTCATGCCTCACAGACGCGGAAATCCGAACTGGGGCACTAGCCGATCCACAGAGATCCCCTGGCTGGCAACCGCATTCGAAGAACAGGTGCAGAAGCTCGGATTGAATGCGCAGACCTGGGAGACCTCGGAGGAATTGGAGCAGTGGTGCAAGCGCAACAAAGACCGCCGCTACATTCCGGAGTGGCTGCTTGAGCATTGGCAAATATCCGTGGACCCCAACATTGGTCGCTGAGAAATGAGCTGAGGAATGAGCCCTTGACACGCAATGCATCTTCGTGTATACGGGGCTGAGACCAGCTTCTTGAGGGGGGAACTGGAGTTGGTCGGAGGTACCCGATGGCTTGTCCCCCGGCGCTATCTCGCTTCACTGCAACTCCTCTTACAAGTCCTATAGTCGGACAGCTCACGTCCGCTTTGTCCGAACCGGTCAGTCGTGGACCTCCGTCGAAATAGAAATCCGTCCAAAGCCACAATCAGATGACCGGGGCGGGAGGTTGTACTAAGGAGACGATGGAACGAAATGATGCACTTGCCAGAAGAGATCCAATGTGCCCCAAAAAAAGGGCAGGAGGCGTATATGAATAAGAAGACAGCGTCAATGCTAGTCAGCCTGATGATTTGTTTGATCCCCTTGTTCGCCTATGCACAGGGGTCTTGTAATTGTGCGGAATGTCAGACGATCGTTGATCACGGCATCCGTATCTACACCTGCGGAGCTACCGCCCAATCGCCCGGCGGTTGCGCGTGTCTCATTGTCCAGGGAATAAGCTGTTTCCCGTGCGGATGCTGCTCGTGGAACCCGCAAACTGGCGCGTTGTGTTATGACGAGACAGGCGATTTATGTGGTCAAATGCCTTGCATGAAAGGGACCATCATGACGGGAATTACTCCGGCACAGGAGCCGACACTTCCGAGCGGACAGATGTCGCAGAAGGAACTGATCGAATCGTCTCCTTGGCTGACGGATGTCGATTTTCAACAAAAGATAGATGCCCTTAGTCACGATTTGGGATTTTTAGTTAAGAATTATCAAACCATCTTTCGAGACGAGTGGAAAAAAGTCCCTTTTAAGGAAAGAAGGGCAATCTCGGGAAAGATGATTCTCGGAAACATTTCGTACAAGCTCGCCGTGACAAAGACGGGGAGCGACTGGCGGCTTGAACTTTCGCCCGACCCAGACGATCCCGACTCACACCAGTTTGGTTCAGGAGTGCCTAATGTCCTAGAAATCCTTGGGCGAAACTGGCGTGTCATTCACCACGTTCACCATGTGGACAAAACCGATAATGTCATAGCTAGCGGAGCCTATTGAGAAACTACGCTCACCTGATGCTCCGCAGAAGAAGACAACCCTCAGAGGGAGTCCCAGATGGCTTTTTATTGCCACCGTCTTCGCGAAGTCCCCGGTGCTCGCTGAGTGTCCCATCGAATCGGCCCGGTGAGATACAACATCTGGCGCAGTCCTCCAGGGTTCGCTCGACGCGGCAGGAGTTCAGGCCAGTGCAGTGCAATTAGGCGTCTGAGTTCGCGATTTGTGATGCGGAAAGGTTCGTGATGTAAGCAACCGACAGCGTCGTGCGCGCCAGTTCCTCAATCTGTTCCTTGGTCGGGTTCCCCACCAGATTAGCGCATCCTTGATCGCACACTTGAGTTAGTACACGCTCCACCACTGCATGGAGTGGATGAAAAGCTGCGACGTGTAGCTGGACTGAGCGTCGGTTTCCATGATGTAGAGCATCTGCGTGCTGGCAGCGGGCATGCCTGCTGAGCCGCTCGGGATGTTGGCTACCTTCGTGCCGTCGATATAGAAATTCCATCCACCTGCTCCGTCCTGCGTGATCTTGAATTGGTCGGTGACATCGCCATACGGTGGAGGTCCACTACTGACATACGGATTCGGAGCGACACCCGTGTCCACCACCGTCTCTGTGGTGCCGTTACCGACATACGCTTGCCAGTTGGTATCTGGCGTGTTGAGGCCACCGCTCTGATCCAAACGGAATGCGATTATGTTGCCAGTTGGGTTGGTCGCACCCAGTGAGCCAATTCCAAGGTTTGAAAATCCTAGCCACCAACGGCAACCAGTTAGGACTCCGCTGCCCAGCGAGCCGCTTCCAATCCCTGCATAGAATTGGATCTGCTGCATGGTGGCGGGCGTCATGATAGGTGTCACGTCATCGGTAATGCCGCTCGGGGAGGCTGCCGCTTGCAGTCGCTGATCCAGAGACAGTGAACTCCTGCCATCCAGCTTGCGAAAAGCTGGACAGCCCAGCACCATAGCCCACGATGCTTGAGTTCTGCCAAACAGACTCGATGGACCAGATGGGACCGAAGCAAATGAGCAGGTCGAGGTTCGCTTGATAGGTCGTCGGCTGGCCCTTCTTGCCCGCCTTGCCCTTCTTGTTCGAGCTGCCAGGACCGAAGTCTCCGTACCAGATGACGTGACCAGCGACACGACGCTTACCGATGAGGAGGGGGATGGCTTGGTTTGTAGAGCGACGTGGTCACCTGGACGCCAAGAATCTGCGGCTCAGATGTCGCGTTCGCCTTCGATGCTCCTATTCCACCTGCCATTATTTTCCTACCTTCACCTTCACCAACTTGTCGGGCTGCTCCCAACCCATGAATTCAGCGAACTTCGCCATGGTCGACTCGACCTTGAGGTTCGCTTGCTCCTGGCTGACAGCTTTGACTCTGAATCGGAAATTGACATCAAACTCTTGATCTAAGTTCACCATGCCGTGAAATACCTCTTCTGATGATTGCGGTACAGCCGCTCCTCTCGAACGTTGACCAGCGAGACCATTGCGCGAGTGGGCCATGCTTCCACGACCTGATGATCTCCGACCAGAATCGCGCAATGTGCCCATGCTTTCCCGATGAACAGCACAACCCAATCTCCCGGCTTTGCCTGCTCAGCCGTGATCTCATTGAAGTGCTTCTTCGCGTTCTCGATAATGTGCTGCTCAGGATTGCTCGTGTGCTTCCACCAGTCGGGCGCGTAATGCGGAAAAAAAATTTGATGTGCGTCATCCTCTTCGCTGCCGTGTACACGGCGTTTACCAGATGGGCGCAATCCACTCCTCCACCGAGCACTTCAGCGTCGTGCTTGAAGGGTGTGTCGATCCACCTGAGAGCCTCAGTGATCACTTCTTCGCGTTCGAGTTCTTCGTGCGTTGCCATTAGGCGATTCCAGTCAGCGGCTGCGGCACATACGGGAAAAGCCGGAGCCAGGGCCACTTGGATTCGTGCTCGTGTCGCTCGATTTCCACATGCGTGCTTCAGCAATGCTTACGGTCGACAGATCAACAGGCAGGTTCTCAAGGAACACAAGAGTCGTGTAATAGCTGCCACCTGATTGGAAGGTGCCGACGTTGTTTTACGACGTGCCTCCACCAGACGCCAGCCGTTTCCACACCGTTGAAAACAGCAATGAGCGCGAAGCCTTCAGCGAGATCGCCGTCTGCAATCGCCACGCTTCCTGAGATTTCAAGCTGCATGTAATTGAAGCCCCCAATGGTCACCGGATTGATGGAGCCAAAGAAATCCTCAGTGCTGTTGAAGTCGTAAGGTGCCCAGCGATTTCCTGATTGGATAGTTTGCGTTGGAACCTTTTGCTTGAAAATTTCCATCAGCGATGCAGCCGTTAGCCGACACCCCGACTCAGTTCGCCGATTTCAACTACTACGTCAGCTGGTACGAGAGCGGAAAGAAGCGATTCGAGCTTTGCGGCAAGGATACCGACGTAGCCGTAGCCGCCGTTAGCCGCCGCGAGAAATCCCTAGAGGCGAAAGCCGAGGGACTCACGGTCTTGGATGAGAAGGAAAGCAAGGGCCGCATTCTGCTGAGCGCGGCGATTGCCGTCTACGTGGACGACGCAGCCGACGGGAAGAAAGCACGCAAGACCTACTCCGCCCGTAAGCGCACGATGGAGTTGTTCGCCGAGTCCTGCAACAAAACCCTCGTGGACCAGATTGATCTCCGTGACATGCTGAACTTCAAGTCGCATCTCAGGAAGGAAGGGTTCGCCGACAGGACCATCTTCAACCATTTTGAGACAGCCAACTCCTTCCTCCGCGCCAACGGCGTCATCGCTGCGAACGGAAAGAGCATCGTGCCATCTCACGAGTGGCCGGACTTTGACGAGAAACCGGCAAAGAAATATCAAGAGGAAGAACTCGCCAAGCTCTTCAAAGCTGCCGACAAGATGGGGACTGCCGTATTCAAGTTCTTCCTGACCTCCGGTGGACGCGAAGGCGAGGTTGCCCGGCTCCAATGGCGGGACATCGATATGCGAATGAAGAAAGCCGAGTTTGCCAGCCGTCAGGGGGCCAGCACCAAGAACCGGAAGTCGCGGTCGGTGCCGCTACCCGATTCCATGATTGCAATCCTAAAGGACCATCAGAAGGAATACGGGGACTCTCTCTACGTGTTTCCCAACCAGTCTGGCGGTATGGAGGGTCACTGGCTCCGTAGGCTCCAGAAGCTTGCTCTCCGCGCGGGTTTGAATTGTGGCCGATGCGAGGACGTAGGCGAGGGCGGGGACAAGAACTGCAAGGAGCACGCGGTCTGCCAAGAGTGGGGACTGCACCGTTTCCGCAAAACGTTCGCTACAAATCACCTACACAACGGAGCCAACATCCGGCAAATCCAGAAGTGGCTCGGGCATCATTCGCTGGACGTGACGATCAACTACCTTGCGGACGAGGATGACACTTCGGACCCGGTGCGCGATCAGGTGAACGATGCGTTCGCGGCTTTTGTGTAGCTTGTTCCTGTTGAGAGGTAGAGGGGACTGACCCCGATGGGTACTCGGAGCCGGTTAGCGAAAAGGTCAATTGCACGTTCCCGGCATTCGCGAGTAATAAGTCTATAGGAGAAGAACATGGCAGATTTCGACATCCACATCGGACCCACGCTGGTCACGATTGACCTGCCCGGCGAGAACGAGATTAGCATCGGTTACCAATCCCAGAGGAAAGACAAAACCGACGCTCGCCTGCACGTCTGGTTTGGGGAACGCGAGTACGACGGAGCACAAGGCGTCATGGACATCACGGACACTCCTCTCGGGCAAATGCTCATCAAGGCATACGGACCGGAATTGCGGAGATGAGTTTGCTGCATTTGAACTCTCTAATCTAAGTTCCCAGAGTTACCCAAAGGTACGTTCGCTACCCAAACTACACACTCGTGTAGTAGTCCTCTCCTTCCTTCCGAGCTATGGTTCACACAGTCGTTGTTAACTCAGTGGCACATGCCGGAGGGAGCCATGAAGAAACAATCGTTCACCGAAATAGAGCAGTCCGAAATCACCCGCATTCAACAGGCGTTTGGCATAAGCCGCAAGGCCGCTATTCGCAAGATGCGTTCCGCCAACAAACCCAACAAGAAGGTCGCCGTCGCGAAGGATTTCAAGTCCGCTGCCGCGAACGACAAACCGGAAGCGGAGGTGGCGTCCAAGAAAGCGAAGAAGGCAGCGGCTCCGAAGAAGCTGACCTCGGAGGAAGCTGGCGCGGCCCGGTCGGAAGGCTTGCGTCTCTACAGATTGGCCGGCAGACCGACGAAGGCTCAGTTCATCCGCGTCTACGGCAAGGACGGCGCGAAGTGGACATGGGAACAACGAGCAAAGCACGCAGAGTTAGTTTCGGCGGAAGAGGCGGCGAAAAAGTTCCAGACCATGCTCGCTGCCAAGGTTGGGAAGTAGTCATGGCTCGGGAGAGGTTCCTGCCCGGCCATATCGTTGCCACGCCCGGTGCTCTCGCAGCGTTGGAGACATCGGGCGAGGTTCCGTTTGGGTATCTTGCACGCCACATCAACGGAGACTGGGGAGAAGTGGACGAGCACGACCGCTGCAAGAACGAACTCAGTCTCATTCACGGGTTTCGGCTGCTGTCAGCCTACACCTTGAGGAGTGGAACTAAAGTCTGGATCATCACGGAAGCTGATCGCAGCGCGACGACGGTGCTACTTCCGACGAATACTGAGCGTGTCGCTCGCTCAGATCACCCACGTAATTCTTCGAGATAGCTCCTAGCAGGGTCAGTCTCCCTTGCAACGCTTTCGTTGCTGCTCCCTATTATAGTTGTCCAAATCTTGGACAACTTTTTTCTCCCACTCAACTTTTGTTCTTGACAAGAATGCTTACGCGGATTTTTAATCGGGCGCACAGCACGTGCGCGATTGCGCTAGCAATCCCAAGGGGGCGGGCTGACAAAAGCGTGGAGGTGGGCTATGGCTCGCTTGGCAGCTTGGGTGTCCCTCTCAGCCATTTGTGTTCTGTTGCCGTTCTCGGTTGTAGCTCCTGCGCAGAATTCTTCACAGAACTTCGGCATCCTGCCGTTTTCTACGAACGAATTCGGGATAGACTTAGCGACTTCTGCCGTCAACGCGAACATCCCGCTTCGAAACAAAGCGGGGAAGATTCCGTTCGCGAATTCGTTCCGTGGAACTTCTCTTTACGGGACGTGGTACGACTTGGAGAATAGGCTTACCTATTGGACTCTGGAAGCAGGACCACTCTCTTCCGCTTCTCTCGGTTATACTGACAATCTAGAATTCGGATTCACAGGCGGAGGAGCCTCCTACAACTGTACTGATGGCAGCGGCTATGTTTATTACCACGCGACTACGGCTATTGCCGACGGGACTGGGGCATCGCATCCGCTACCTAGCACTTTTACCTGGTATGCCCGTGGTACAGGAGATTGCTATACGGCATCTGCGTCGGCGCAAGTCACCGACGGGACTGGATACACGTTCGTTGTCACGAATGGAACGCCTACGATCTATGATAGCTCTGGGGATATGTACAGCAACTTCGGAGCCAATCCCACAAACCCTAATTCATTAGCCCTGGCGAGCTCGTTGACTGACCCTGATGGGGCTAAAATCAGCACCAGTTCATCAGGAGTGATCACCGATACCCTTGGGGCTACAGTGGCCACCACCGTTACAACCAAAGACAGCCAAGGAGTTTACAACACTACTTGCGTCTACTACACGGCAAACAATGCTGAAGCGGGATGCGGTCCGTCTGGAACAGCCTCGTACACAATTACTTGGACGAACTTGAACTTAGAAACTGCATTCCATTGTTCAGGGATAGAGGAATTGAACTCGTCGGGATATTTCGTCACAGCCATAAAGACGCCTACGGGCGGCAGCTACATTATCCGCTACGAAGGAACGCCCAATGTCCCTAATTCCTACACTGGTAGGATCGCAGAGATTACGTTTCCCGAAGGGGGCTCTATCTCTTATTCCTACTCGGACGAGAGCAGTCACAATGGAATGAACTGCAATTCGCTCGTTGTTCCAACCACCAAAGTAATGTTAAGCGACAACCACGGCAATAGTGGCACCTGGACCTACGTCAACTCGAACAACAGCAGCACGCCAGGAAAATTTCACGGTTACAAAAACCGACCCGGCGAACAACCAGAGCGTCTACAATTTCTCGGGCGAGTACCAGACGGAGGTGGCGTATTACCAGGGCGGCTGCCCTACCAGCATCAGCGGATGTAATGGCGGTGGAACCGAACTGAGATTTGTGACTACCTGTTACAACGCGAAATTTAGCACTTGCGCTACTCCTCCGAGCGTGCCCACACTGCCGATTTATCAAACCGATGTGTATACGTGGATGCAGGCGACGCCGCAAAACTTGGTGGAAACCAAATACGATAGCACCTACGGTGCGATTACCTCGGTGGGAAGGTGTTTTGGCTCAGCGTGAAATGGAGAACAGGCGTTCTCCGTTAGTGTAGATTCCGCCCCTTCGGGGCGGGGATTTTCAAGGCATGTTGGGGTCTATCGTCCGATGGCTTTTTCCTCGCAGCGAAC
>JBAVAQ010000102.1:0-10163 GCA_049585795.1 Terriglobales bacterium
CCAATGCGGCGGAAGGCGAAAAGCAAACCTTCCTGCTGTTCGCGGGGCCGGGCGATTCCCGTATGGCGATTCCCTTGAGCACGCTGGCGCGGCTGGAAGAGTTTCCGGTGGCGCAAGTGGAAATGTCAGGCAGCCAGTGGGTGACGCAGTATCGCGGACAGATCCTGCCCTTGATCCGCCTGCACGTAGTGCTCGAAGAGCGGCGCAACAAGCTGCGGGCCCTGCAAACTCCGCCGGCGCTCGATTCCGGACCGATTCAGGTGCTGGTGCTGAATCACGAGGAGCGCTCGTTTGGGCTGGTGGTGGAACGGATTCTGGACATCGTGGAAGACCGGGCGGACGTGCGCTCGGCGGCCACCCGGTCGGCGGTGCTGTATTCGGTGGTGATCGGGGAGCGGGTCACGGAAATGCTGGATATTCCGGCCATTCTGCGCCGCGCGGAGATGAGCGTCCCGGGGCCGGAGGCCCAGGCCAAAGCGGCGGAGGTGGCGAACTAAACCATGGCCCACACTTTCCAGTTCTGCACGTTTTATCTGGACAAGCTGCTGTTCGGGGTGGAGTTGCAAGGGGTGCAGGAGGTCATTCGTTCGCTGGACTTGACCAAAGTGCCGCTGGCGCCGGAGGTGGTGAGCGGACTGATCAACCTGCGCGGCCAGATTGTGACCGCGGTGGACTTGCGGCGGCGGCTGGAACTGGAGCCCGCCCCGCCGGACCTGCAGCCCATGAATGTGGTGGTGCGCTCGGAAAACGGCACAGTCAGCCTGCTGGTGGACGAAATTGGCGATGTGGTCGAAGTCGACGAAAGCAGCTTCGAGCCGCCCCCAGAAACTCTGCGGGGCAGTGTCCGAGCCATGATCGTCGGAGTCCACAAACTGAATGACCGCCTCATGCACGTCCTCGACATCGAAAAGGCCTGCCACATGACCGACCTAACCAAAGCCGCTGCAGGCAAGCAGTAACCCTCGCGGCTTGCTTTCCAGTCGGTGAAGCGGTCACGGAACAACAGCCGGGCCTTCACTGATCGAAGCGAGCCTTCGCCAGAGCTTAACCCAGAGCTAGAAGTAACCAGTTCTATCTAAAGTCGTGGCACGTTATGCCGATGAAACTTTTGACTCGCGATCGTAGGTCCGTTGCGGAAGGAAGAGGAAATGAAACTTACAACTGGAAAGAAAGTCGGACTTGGCTTCGGCATCGTCCTCGCCCTCATGATTCTTAGCGCTATGCTCACCTCTATAAAGGCGGGCGCGCTCAAGCAGGGTCAGAACCGTGTGATGGCTCTGCGGGTGCCTACGATTAGAGCGATCACGGACCTGCAGAGAGACCTGAATCAGACCCAGAGCAAAGGTCGCCAGGCCTGCTTGGCAGGGGCGGAATCCGCCCGTTGGGAGGCCGCGAAGACGCTTTACGACTCCACCTGGAACGATATTGGAAAGGACGTCGCCAGGCTGGACGAGTTGTCTTCTAGTTGGAGCGTGCAGGCCAACCGAGACGCGCTGGCCGAAATGAAGACGCAGCTCACTGCCCTGCGAGACGCCCAGGAAACAGCCATGAAGCATGCAACCGGGGGCGAGCATGACGCCGTCAGCCGAGCTGGAAACGAATTTGCCGATAAGGCCACGCCGGCTAACGAGGCGATCAAGGCGGCCATGGGCAAAATAGCGGATTCCAATGACAAGTTGCTGCAGCAAGAAACGGAGCGCATGGACGCGGAGACCCGCTCCATGACCATCACCATAGCGGTCGCCACATTCGTGGGAGTGTTCATCGGAGTCGTCGTGGCCTTCTTCATCATCCGCGACATTTTTGCGGCAGCCAAGCGGGAGAAGTTGGCGGCTGACGAACTGGCCCAAGGGGCGGAGCGCGAAAGGCTGGCTGCTCAGGAGCTAACCCAAAAAGTGGACAGCATTCTGACCGTGGTTTCAGCGGCGGGACAGGGCGACCTCACTCAGGAGATCGCGGTCCACGGCAGCGATGCCATCGGGCAAATGGGAGAAGGACTAGCAAAATTCTTTGCCGATCTACGGGGAAGCATCGGCAGCATTGGAGCCAGCGCCATGAGCCTGGCCTCGGCGTCGGAGGAGTTGACGACGGTCAGCCAGCAGATGAGCGCCAACGCCGAAGAGACTTCAGCTCAGACCAAAGTCGTCTCCGGCGCGACCGTGCAAGTCAACCAAAACTTGCAGACAGTAGCTACGGGCGCGGAAGAGATGGGCGCCAGCATCAAGGAAATCGCCAAGAATGCCACCCAGGCGGCGCAGGTGGCCACCTCGGCGGTTAAAGCCGCGGAAACTGCCAATGCCACTGTATCCAAGCTCGGAGACTCTTCGGCCGAGATCGGCCAGGTGATCAAGGTCATCACCTCGATCGCGCAGCAAACCAACCTGCTGGCTCTGAACGCGACCATCGAAGCGGCGCGTGCTGGAGAGGCCGGCAAAGGTTTTGCAGTGGTGGCCAACGAAGTGAAAGAGCTGGCCAAGAAAACCGCCAAGGCTACGGAAGACATCAGCCGCAAGATCGAAACCATCCAGGTGGACGCCAAAGCGGCGGTGGATTCGATTGGGACGATCAGCGAAGTGATCAATCAGATCAACGGCATTTCCAACACCATCGCGACAGCGGTGGAAGAGCAGAACGCGACCACCAACGAGATGGCGCGCAACGTGAGCGAAGCGGCGCACGGCAGCGGCGAAATCACCAGCAATATCGCGGGTGTGGCCGAGGCCGCCGAGAGCACGTCGCGGGGAGCAGGCGACACCCAGAAAGCGGCACAGCAACTGGTGGAAACGTCCACTGAGTTGCGCCGCCTGGTTGAGCAATTCAAGATCGATGACGGCGAAAACGGGCAGCGAAACGCCGCACCAGGTCAAGCCAGCAAGAGAGCCCACGCGGGTTCGTAGGCTCACTGACATACTGGGGACTTGAATTTGCCCGACAGGCTCCGCAGCAGAGCTCCGGAGAACCTTGGTTCATGTTCCTTCGCTTCCGCTAATTCCCTATTTGACCTTCTTCTACGGCCATTCGAGGCGATCCCGCCTAAAGTCTTCAGCCAATCTACCGAAATTGAAGTAAGCGACCAATCTGGGTTCACCGCTGTACGTTAACGGTGGCCCACCCTTGAGGGAGACATGAAAACACCTTCCGCACCAGTTCTGAAAGCGCCGGGCATCATTAGTTTGGTCTTAATAATGACGTTTGCGCTTTCGGCTCACGCACAGCAGGCGACGAGTGACGCCACTACTCAAGCCGATACCGACCAGCAATTGCAGCAGCGCATCAAGGAACTGGAGATTAAGGTTAAGCAGCTGGAGGACAAGCCGGCGCCACCTGCCCCGGTTCCGCCGCCTGCGCCCGAGCCGCAGCCAACCATAGACGCGCCCGTAGTCAATGAGGTCGCGCCGCGGCTGCATCTCAACGTTTTCGGCGACGTGGGTGCTCAGAGCTACAACCACACTCCCGACACGTTTCTCTTTGGCTCGCTGGACCTGTTCATGACGGCTCGCCTCTCGGATAAAGTTTCCACGCTGGGAGAGGTGCTGTTCACTGCGGAAAACGACAATTCCATCTCGCCGGATGTTGAAAGGTTGTTATTGACGTACCGCCAGAACGATTACTTCGCAGCATCGGTTGGGCGTTACCACACCTGGGTCGGCTACTACAACACAGCCTTCAACTATGGAGAGTTCCTGGAAACCACGACCGACCGTCCCTTCATGTACGCCTTCGACGACCAGGGCGGCGTTCTGCCCATGCAGGATGTCGGGGTAAATTTTACCGGCAAGATTCCCTCGGGAAAGCTGGGACTGAATTATGTAGTGGAATTGGGCAACGGCCGGGCGTGGGGACTGAACACCGAGCCCACGCAGAACAATCAGGACGCGAATAACAGCAAGTCCATCAACGGAGGACTGTTCATCCGCCCGGAAAGGTTTTCAGGTCTGCAAATGGGGTTTTCTGTGCGTCATGACAACCTCACGATTCCAGGCCCAGCGGTCGCCGAAACCATTGCGACAGTGCACGCGGTATACATCAATAGCAACTGGGAGATTCTCAACGAGGGCATGTTCGTGAGCCACGTTGAGCCTACTGGGCCGACTTTCAACACCACCGGCTTCTATACCCAGTTTTCGCGGCGCGTTCCATGCGTATCGGCCTTACTTTCGCTACCAGTACTTCAACGCCCCCAGCGACGATCCGGTCTATGCCTTCGCCGGTCCGAACGACTATGCGCCCCCCTACGTCAACGGATTTGTGGGCAGAGTGAACGGTCCCTCGCTCGGAATTCGCTATGACTTCACGGCACACTCGGCGTTCAAGTTGCAGTACGACCGAATCTCTGAGAGAGATCTGCCGGCCGTTAACGGCCTGACCGCTCAGATTGCATTCACGTTCTAACGGAGATCACGATGAAAAAAACCAACAGAGTCATACGAGCATTTGCGATCCTGGCGATCGGCGTGGGCATATCGTGGACGACCTCAGTCGCTCCGGTACAGGCGGCCGGCGATCCGATTGTGGTCATCGTGAACAACGCGAATCCAATCACCAACTTGAGCATGGGAGAGTTGAAAAAGCTTTTCCTCGGGGATCGCGACCGCTGGGAAACGGGAAAAGCGGTGGCGCCCGTGATGCTTGCCCCGGGTGCGCCCGAACGAACTGCGTTTCTGAAAATCGTGTGCGGGATGAACGACGCTGAGCTAAGCAAGTATTTCCTGCAAGCGGCATTCACGGGAAAGTCGGCGGCGCCTCCGAAAGAAGTCGGCAGTGCGGCGGCAGTAAAGAGCTTTGTCGCGAGTTCGCCTGGCGCCATCGGCTTCGTCAAGGCGAGTGATCTGGCCGCAGGCGATACGACGGTGAAGGCGGTGAAGGTCGACACCGCAGCTAGCGATCCCGGTTACAAGATCAAGATGTAGGACATAGACGGCTGCTCAGAGATCAGGAAGGTGTGCCAGATGCAGTTGACTATTAAAACGCGCTTGCTGGGGTTGACTATCAGTGGGTTGGTGTTCGTGGCCGGGGTGAGTGTAACCGGATATTGGGGCATCACATCGGTCCACAAAACAGCTGCCGAGGTGGCCGCAACCGGCTCGGCCATTCGCAACCACATTGAAGCCGGCGTCTACAACGACCTCACCCGCGCCGACACCTCCGCTGTGTTCACGTCAAAAGGCGACGAGCAGCAGAACAAGGTGGAGGAATTTGGCGAACACAGCAAGCTCCTGCAAGATCGCCTCGCCAAGGCGCGTAATCTTGCCACGGACCCCGTTAGCCAGTCGATGCTGGATAGCGAAAAACAATTGAGCACTCAGTACGTAGCCGCGGGCGACTCACTGATCAACGCAATCGTTCACAACCCGAGCGCTGCTCCCGCTCTGCTCGGGCCCTATCTACAGCTTTACAAAGACCTTCAGGGAAAGATCGAAGAGACCAGCGACCAATTGGGGAAAAGTGCCCAAGAAGCCGAACTCGGAGCGACCAAAAAGGCGGCACGCGCCACGCACGCCATGTTTGGGATGTGTGGAACATCGCTTCTGTTGTTATTAGTCTTGGCCACATCCGTGAGCCGCAGCATTACTCAAGGGGTGGACCGGGAGAAGGTAGCCGCTGCCGAAGTAGCTCAGGGAGCGGAGCGGGAAAGAGCCGCGGCAGAAGAGCTGACGCAAAAGGTAGGCAGCATTCTGACCGTGGTTTCAGCTGCGGGCCAGGGCGACCTGACGCAGGAGATCCAAGTGCACGGCAGCGATGCCATCGGGCAAATGGGAGAAGGACTGGCAAAGTTCTTCTCCGATCTGCGCCAAAGTATGGGCAGCATCGGCGCGAGTGCTGCGAGCCTGGCGACGGCGTCCGAAGATCTGACCACCGTCAGCCAGCAGATGAGCGCCAACGCCGAAGAAACTTCAGCTCAGACCAAAGTGGTCTCCACGGCGACCGTGCAGGTCAATCAGAACCTGCAAACCGTAGCCACGGGCGCGGAAGAGATGGGTGCCAGCATCAAGGAAATTGCCAAGAACGCCACTCAGGCGGCCAAGGTCGCTTCCTCCGCCGTCAAAGCAGCCGAAGCCGCCAATACCACTGTAACCAAACTCGGAGACTCTTCGGCCGAGATCGGTCAGGTCATCAAGGTCATCACTTCGATCGCGCAGCAGACTAACCTCTTGGCGCTGAACGCGACCATTGAAGCGGCGCGCGCGGGCGAGGCTGGCAAAGGCTTTGCCGTGGTGGCCAACGAAGTGAAAGAGCTGGCCAAGAAAACCGCCAAGGCCACAGAAGACATCAGCCGCAAGATCGAAACCATCCAGATCGATGCTAAAGCGGCAGTGGATTCGATTGGGACGATCAGCGAAGTGATCAATCAGATCAACGGCATTTCCAACACGATTGCCACGGCGGTCGAAGAACAAAACGCCACCACCAACGAGATGGCGCGCAACGTAAGCGAAGCGGCGCACGGCAGCGGAGAAATCACCAGCAATATCGCCGGTGTGGCCGAGGCAGCCGAGAGCACGTCGCGGGGCGCCACCGACACCCAGAAAGCCGCGCAGCAACTGGTGGAAACGTCCGCTGAATTGCGCCGCCTGGTCGAGCAATTCAAAATTGACGACAGCGGCAGCACCAACGGACCAGACGCGGATTCAGCGGGCAGAAGAATGTCGGCACACGCAGGCGCGTAACTGCGTCCTGCTGGGTGCGGAGCGATAACCTTCGAGCTCCCGCAATCCCAGTGGCGATGTGTCCCGATAATCCCAAAGTCGAAAAACTACTCTATTCTGAATGCTGGTCCGATGCAGTCGCACATTCGGGCTTCGGCGCGAGAAATGATCGAGGAAGGTAGTGAAGTATAGGACTCTAAGGCAGCGTAGGTGTTCTAGCGAAATGGGCGCGAATCTTAGCTGTTGATCTGCAGGGCAATCACGATGAGCATGCCTTCAAAGAACAATCGGACCTCAATCGCGGGAGAGTCAGCCAGCGAGTGGAGAGTGTAGTCACTGCCAGTGACGACCGTGGGTGGAGAAAGCATGCAGCCTTCCGCCAGGCCGGAAATCTTGTTCTTGAAGTTGCCCGCCGCCATGTTGCAGACTTCGCCGAGCGCGTCCGACACCTGTTCGCCGACCTTGTCGGGTTCCACTCCGAGCATCTTCGAGGCCATCAGCGCGGCCGCGTTCCCATGACAGCGGATGCTAAGCAGTCCGCACAGCTGTCCCGCCAAACCTACCATGGCGGTATATTCGGGAGAGGTCTCCTCGCCGTCGGTTGGTGCGGTCAATTGACAGCCCAACATCAGCTCGAAGACTTCCCGCACCGCCATTTCGAGCAACGGAATCCAATTCTTGTGGTCGCTTTCAGCAGCCAGCGTCTGAGTGTGTGAGTTCATGATTTGCCTGCCAGAACCGGTACCACGTGTTCCCGAACCTGCTCCGGCGTGAAGGGCTTGCGGATATAGCCGCGCGCGCCCGAAGACAGCGCCTGCACCACATGCGACTCACTGCCTTCAGTCGTAATCATGACTACGGGCACGTTCTTCGCGTTCGCCACTCCCGGCAACTGCTTGATAAATTCCAGACCGTCCATGACCGGCATGTTGACGTCGCAAAGGATGAGATCAACCTGGTTTTCCTGGAGCACCACCAGAGCCTCAGCTCCGTTTCCGGCCTCGAGCACCGGGGCTAGATCAATGCCCGCTTGGCGTAGGGAGCGCTCCACGATCTTTCGCATGACCGAGGAGTCGTCGATGATGAGAGCACGTATTGGCATATGGCTGCACTTCGCGAAACGCTCTACGCGCTCGCTGTGAGATATATCGGCGTGGGTTGATAGGACTTTAGGGGGTGGCGGGGGCGCACAGCTCAAGCTCAGATGCCGCTCAACGGCGGTCTCTCGAAGCAACTGTATGAAAAGGCTGGAGGCGCGGGTCGGAATCGAACCGACGCATAAAGGTTTTGCAGACCTCTCCCTTACCACTTGGGTACCGCGCCCTCAATAACTTACAAGCCTTTGCTGTGTGTTACCAAAGGCATCTTGCACAATAGACCTACACACATCATACTGCGGCATGGCCAAAGCCGTTGTAGCGCCCGCCGTGGCACCCGACTTCTCGACCCTGACAAAGTCCAATCGCATAGGCCGCACGCAGAAAGGCCAACGCATCGAAACACGCTCAGCCTTTTTCCTGCGATTCTACGTTACCACAACCGATGCAACAGGCGCATCCGTACGCAAGCAGGAGTGCGTGAAGTTGGCCGACAAAAGCGACCTGTACCGCTCATGGGCCGACGTGGAACCTCTCATCGCCAAGCAACTGGAAAATGTCAATCAAGGCGTGCAGGCTCCCACTGGCCAAATGTCCCTCGATGACTTCATCACGAATCAGTACCTTGTGTGGGCCGCAACCACGAAGGCCGCTGCAACCGTGAACGCGTACCGCCGAGTCTGGATTCGTTACCTGAAGCCTGATTTGGGCTCACTCGCGCTCGTGAACCTGCGAACCGTGGATGTCACTGCGGTCCTCACGAAGCACGCCAAAGCAAGGAAAGGCTCTCGCACGTTGTCGCACATCAAGTGGATGCTGAGCGGTGTGTACCAATACGCCATAGCAACGGGCGTCGTTCCTTCGGGCTCGAATCCCGTAGAGGATGCGAAATGGATGCACCGCGTTGAGCGCAAGAAAAAGACCCGCGTGTACACGCTTGAAGAGGTTATGAAGATGCTGCACATCTTGGAGCCGATAGACTTGCGGGCAACCGTGGCTGTGGCGCTGGCGTACTTTGCAGCCTTGCGACCTGCTGAGATTCGAGGATTGAAATGGGAAGATTACAACGGCAACGAACTTCAAGTCCGCCGTTCAATATGGCGCACCGTAGTAGGCGAGACGAAAACGGAAGAGAGCGAAGCAGCAGTGTTCGTCATTGAGCCGCTACGGGGCTTGCTAGAAAAACTGCGTAAAGTCACTGACGGGCAAGGCTACATCCTGAAGAACAAGCGCAATCAGTCGCTATCGCTGGACAGCTTGAATTGGCGTCTCATCGCACCGACCATAAAGAAGGCTGGAATCGACTGGCGCGGTTTCTATCCGGGAAGGCGCGGCATTTCTTCACTAGTCACTGGCAACGGCAGTGCACTGAATGCAACAGGGCTGCTACGGCACTCGACGCCCATCACGGCGCTCAAACACTACACCCGAGCGCAGAAGTCAGCCATCGTCACGGCAATGCGCACGGTGGAGGAGCAAGCGCAGGTAGCGGGTAAACTACTGGCGAACGGTTCCAAGGTTTTGCAGGCTGCTGCTGAAGAGTAGCGGCAAAGCCCTACAAGGCGCGAAAGTGCGTCCAATAACCATGGGAAAACGTAGGACAATAACCGTTGGAAAAATGGAATTCGCAACCGCGAAATTGGCGACGGAGTATGTCAGAGGTCTCGTGGCTCGTTACGCGGACGACGCAGTTGCGAATCAACCTGACACTGAATTCCTAAAAGACTTGCTCGAACTACATCCTCGTTGCGAGGAAAAAGTTGGATGCGGCGTTAGCGCCTTCAAATTCAAGACCAATCCCGAGTACACGAACACGAGGACAATTTTCATTGTTCGCACTGATGGCATAGAAACCGATTTCAGTTGGACGAAGTGCATTGATGGGGAGACGCCTGAACGTCTGAGGCGAGCTGCATTGCGCCGTGCAGTAACCGACCAAATTATCGAATTTAAGCGCGAGGTTCTTTTGCGCGGTCATGTCATGTGCCCCGTGACGGGGGAAGAGCTAAGCTGGGAATTCTGCCATGTTGACCATTGCTCTCCGAACACCTTTGACAACCTCGTCGATGATTGGCTTGTAGAGCGGAGTTTGACGATTGATTCAATCGAGATTACTCCATCCCGCGACAGTTCTTTCAGTCGCACCCTCAGCGATGAAGCCCAACGCGAGTCATGGCGCGAATTTCATCGCCAACGAAAGCACCTTCGTTTGTTGAGTCCATCTGCAAACTTATCGCTCCCCAAACGTAAACGCTAAGAATCTATTCCGCCTCGGTTCGGGGCGACGCCAGCCCCTCAGCGATCACCCAAAACCGGCCACTGATTATCACCTGAAAACCGGCCAACGAGAGTAGCGTCCGGGACATTGATTCCCGCGGAGGCTTGTAGGCTCCGTGGGCATGGCCAATGTCTTGAACGA
>JBAVAQ010000103.1:0-3263 GCA_049585795.1 Terriglobales bacterium
TGATAGAGACAAGTCGCGGTTCAGCGGGCACGCCGTGGTCGCTCACATCCGCAGTTTACCCACCACGGTTCATTTCGCAATCACGTTGTTGGCTCGATACACAATTTCTTCACGGCTTCCTGTCCCCGATTTCGTCCAGCGCAAAATTCGTGTGGTTTTGTATGTTTTGCGCTGGGTATGGCAACCCCTCCGTGGTTGCAAATAGTCAACTCTTCGCGCGTGTTGTAACCGTTAATCTGTCCCACTAACTGACTCCTTTCGTGTGCGAGTCGCGCTCTCGAAAAATTGTGCTTGCATAATATTACACCTTATGGTGTAATATTGTCATGAATCAGTTGACAGACGTATTGACGGCGATTTCGCACCCCACCCGGCGGGCGATTATCGGGCAATTGGCAAACGGGCCTGCTCGTTTCCTGGATGTCGCAAAACCGTTCGACACCGCTTTAAACGCGGTGACGAAACACCTGAAGCTGCTCGAAAGGGCAGGGCTTATCGAACGCAGGAAGCAGGGCCGGGAAGTCTTCATATCTTTTCGAGGGGAACCACTTCGACAGGTGGCGGGATGGGTTCATGAGTACGAGCGGTTCTGGAAGCAGCGCCTCGACGAGTTTGAACAGCATTTTAAGGACAAACGGAAGAAGGAGAAGAAGTAATGAAGAAATCGGCGAAGACCATTGAAATTAGGGTTGAACGAACAATCCTTGCTCCGCTGGACGAGGTGTTCGATGGGTGGCTCAATCCAAAGATCCCTGGCAATCCCTGGAATGCAGCCGAAAAGTTTATTTTAGATCCAAAAATAGACGGGCTCTTCTACTGGCTCTTGAAAGGAACAGCCCATTACGGACGATTTACGAGAATAGACCGACCGGGGCGGATTCAGCATACCTGGGTGTCGCCGAATACATTGGGACAAGAATCGTCGGTTACTGTGACGTTCAAGAAACAGGGAGAAGACACCCTGATGACCCTCATGCATTCCGACCTTCCGGACACTGACGAAGCGAGAGGTCATGAGCGAGGCTGGGAGTATTTTCTGGGAATTTTTCGTGAGCAATTTGGAAGTGGCTCACGCAAGGAATACCGCTGGGAAGATGCTCATCCGAAAGGGGCAACGAAAAAATGAGCTACCTCAAGGTAAGCGGAATCCGCCGATTTTTGGGTGCAATGCTGGTGCCGCTGCTCGTGGCTTCCCAAGCGATCGGTGGAAATGGCCCCGAACAAGCACAGACTCAGACCAAATCGAGAGGAACTGTTATGAACGCACGCAACGGCGATCCAAAGAAAATCAATGGATACGCGCCGGTCAACGGACTGAAGATGTATTACGAAATCGAGGGAACCGGCGACCCGCTCGTTTTTATTCCACCAGCTTTCGGATTTGCCGGGCGGGAATCATTTCCTGCGCTGGTTCAAAATCATTCGGTCATTACAGTCGATCTCCAAGGAAATGGTCGCACGGCGGATATCCCGGAGCGTCCGATTTCGATCGAGCAATACGCCAAAGACGTGGTTGAACTGTTGAAACATCTTAGAATCCCGAAGGCCGACATCCTGGGTGAAAGCTACGGCGGCGACACAGCGGCTGTGATCGCAGTTCGCTATCCTGAGCTCGTCGGTCGTGTGGTGACCTATTCTGCGACTTTTGCTCCGCCTCCGGACACCTTGAATCCGGAGACCACGCACTATGATGATGCGCCTACCGCTGAGACCAGAGACATCCAATTTCAAAGAGAAAGCTACAAGAAAGTGGCGCCCGATCCAAATTACTGGCCCAGGATTTATGAGAAGGTTGGCAGCATTCAGTGGAAGGGCTTTTCAAAAGAAGAGTTGGCTTCGGTCAGGGTGCCGTTTCTCATCCTTCAAGGAGACCACGATTTTGTTCGCCTCGAGCACTCTGTTGAAACAGTCAAGCTTATCCCGCACGCCGAGCTTGCGGTGATCCCGGATGCGAGCCACTTCGCCTTATCTTCGGAACAAGAGAGGGTGATCCCCATCATCAAACATTTCCTGGAGCAGCCTGAGAAGCGACTTCCGTTGGCAACCGCCAACACGGGCTATCACCCCGGCGAAACCAGATAAGAGCCACAGGAGTTAGTGAGAAGAACGACAGAGGGGAGGTGATCGTTGTGAGTCCTGTGTGTTTGGCGGCGATCGTGGCCGCGACCGCAACGTCAGGCGGCGGGCGCTGGGCGCTCGCACGAATTGCTAAGGAGGAGGACATCGGTATGAAGAAGAATCCGAAGACTGAAAAGCAAAAGGTAGGAACGCGTGAGGAGTGGCTCGGGGCGCGGCTCAAGCTGCTCAAGGCAGAAAAGGAACACACGCGGCGCGGGGACGAGCTGGCGCTGATGCGGCAGGAGTTGCCGTGGGTTCAGGTTGACAAAGACTATCGATTTGAGACCGACGAGGGGAAGGCTTCTCTTCCGGACCTCTTTCGAGGGCACTCGCAGCTCCTTATTTACTACCTGATGTTCGGCCCCGACTACACCGCCGCGTGTCCATCCTGCTCGGCGATAGCGGACGGGTTCAACGGCTTCCAGATTCATTTGGCCAACCACGACGTGATGCTCTGGGCGGTATCGCGAGCGCCGCTGGCCAAACTCCAGGGGTACAAGAGACGGATGGACTGGACCTTCCCGTGGGCCTCATCATTTGGCAGCGACTTCAACCTCGACTACAGTGTTGGCTTCAGTCCTGACGAGCAGCAACGCGATGGAGGCATCGAATACAACTACAATCACGAGGACGCGTTGAAGCCTTCCAGCGCCCGGTTTAAGGCTTTCCCTGGCGATGACCAGAATGTATGGGGAACTGGTGTCAACTGGCCCACATATTTGCGCGAGAGGCCGGGGATGAGCGCCTTCGTTCTCGAGGACGGCGTCGTCTACCATACTTATTCGACCTATGCTCGCGGAGTAGACGCCCTTTGGGGCATGTGGCAATGGCTCGACCGCACTCCCAAGGGGCGAAATGAGACGGGGCACTGGTGGCGTCGCCACGATGAGTACGACAAGCGGTGAGCTAGTCAAAAAGGGGATCAGGATGGGGAGGAATTATGGCAAAGGTCATTTTTGGAAATGATTCGTCGGCTCCGGCTCCGCGGCAAGATCGGGACACCATTCGTGGAAAAACTGGGGACAGGAAGCCGTGAAGAAATTGTCTTTTCGTGCGACCGGGAAGAAGGGTCGCCGGTTTAGTTGAGGTGCTTCGTGCCTCCGACATCGCTCGCGTCCGCATATTTTCTGCCCACGCCTGAACGA
>JBAVAQ010000104.1:0-9947 GCA_049585795.1 Terriglobales bacterium
TGATAGAGACAAGTCGCGGTTCAGCGGGCACGCCGTGGTCGCTCACATCCGCAGTTTACCCACCACGGTTCATTTCGCAATCACGTTGTTGGCTCGATACACAATTTCTTCACGGCTTCCTGTCCCCAATTTTCATACGTCCCCACATTTCTGATTGAGGTCTGTTGCCTGCCCGGTCCCCAAGTTCGAGAAATCGTTCGGCTTCGCTCATGACAGGCCCGGGCGCGCCATCATTCGTGGATAGGGAAGGAGAGGGAGCCGGAGCCACCTGCCGAATGACCAATATGTTTTCCAGCCTCAGGTCAGGAAGATTTTCTTTGGATTGACGTTTTGAGCCAGAAGCAGTTCAGGCGTATCTGCCTCGTCAATTGAGGCTGCTTCGACGGCAACTTTTCCCTGCGCGAACGCCGAATGAAGCGATTGTCCTGCGGCAATTGCTGCATAAAACTTCGCGGCAAAAGCGATCGCGGCTAAGTCACCAATTGAATCTCCCATGGCGACGATCGCTTTGGCTGGCGGAAAGAAGGATTTTTTTGCCCCTGCACTTTTGCACGAATTCAAAACGATAATCTGCGGCGGTGTGTCCGTGGCAGCGATTGCCTTCGCTAGAAGTTCGAACGAGACCAGTTTTCCTGCCGGATGAGCTGATTTGGCGTCGTCCGTTCCGACACCACTCTCATTACCGTGACCGGAGAAATGTACGATCGCTGGAACGTGGTCGTTTAATCCTTGGATCAGAGAATCTAGATCCGCAGCTGGCTGATAGTGAACGTCGATGTTATCGCGGAGCTTGGAACCACGCACCTCCTGCTGTACCCGATGCACTTCCGCTTCAACTCTGAGGTCTCCGCGCGGGTTTGCTGTCAAATATAAAACGTCCAAATGCTTTCGCTTCTTGAGAAAGTGGCGAGTCACAGCAACAGTTGTGGATCCCTGTGGTCGGCGCTTTGTTGGCACTTCTTTTGCCTCTCCAGGATTGTCCGCATACCTCAAGATTTCCCCACGGTGAGCACGAACATTTTCGTCTTTGAGATACAACCAACGGCTTCGATCATCAACCGCGACATTCCCTTCATTTTTGATTCGCCTAATCAGACCGTACCTTGCGAGGTGATCCAGTTCATTTTGCGCCTGCTGGCCGTCGCTCGACTTTAAATTGGTCGCCGCAACCATCTGTTTTCGGGAGCGCGGTCTCGAGACCCGGCCGTAGGTAGCATCGAACAATTTGCGCCGGATTTTGCTTTTGCCAAGATGCGTGGCAAGCTGGAGGCAGTTTTCCTCATAGTTGCCTGACCAATCAACGACTGGGGTTCTGTGCCCGCATACTTCCGGCTCGCACCAAGGAAACGCCCACGCCGATTGTGGCGAGCGCCACCAGAGCCCACCAGAAAGTCTTCTTGATCATTTGATTCCGCATCGCGCGCAGCCCTCCCCAATCAGCCCGCGTCCACCTGCGTTATGGTTCGCCGTTTCGCGGTTCAATCGATTCATCCTCAGAATATGCTGCCCTGACTATTGAGAACTCTTAGTGCAGTCTTTATCGAGGAACTGCAATTCAGGTTCCACTGGTCCGCGCGCCCGGATCGATGATGAACTGCACACTCTCCACGCCGAGTGAGGCCATGCCCTGAGCTGCTCTCTGTCGATATAAGGACAGCGTGTCCATTTCAAGTGGACAGAGTCGGGAAGTCACCTTGCTACTCGGAGTTCGGTTGAAGCGCTAAGTCGCTGACAGCGGTCGGCCTCCCGAAAGACTTGATGGTTTTCGGGGTTGGCCCTGCAGATGCTCTAGAAGCTGGCGAAAGGATGAACCCGATGGAATACACAATAATCTCCGGCACCGAAATGAAAGTGTCACGGATTGCGCAGGGCACGTGGGCGATCGGCGGTTGGATGTGGGGAGGAACAGACGAAAAGGAATCGATTCGAACGATTCACGCCGCTCTCGACATAGGGATCAATCTCATCGACACGGCGCCGGTCTACGGCTTCGGGGTTTCTGAAGAGATCGTCGGAAAGGCAATTGAGGAGAGAGGACGTCGCGAAAAGGTTTTCATCGCAACCAAAGTTGGACTGGAGTGGCACAACGGCTCGGTTTCGCGAAACTCTTCGCCACATCGCATCCGGCAGGAGGTTCAAGATTCGCTCCGTCGACTTCGCACGGACTATATTGACATCTACCAAATTCATTGGCCGGATTTGACCGTTCCGATCGAAGAAACCGCTCGGACCATGCAATCCCTCCTTGAGGAGGGCCTGATCCGTGCGATCGGTGTGAGCAATTACTCGCCCGAGCAGATGAACCGTTTCATGTCAGTCTGTAAGTTGAACACCGTCCAGCCTCCTTATAACCTCTTCGAACGGCAGATTGATGGCGACGTGCTGCCTTACGTACTCGGAAAGAAACTGAGCGCTTTCGCCTACGGGCCTCTCTGCCGTGGCCTCTTGACCGGGACCATGCGACCGGACACGAAGTTCACCGGCGACGACCTCCGTCAGTCCGATCCGAAATTCCAGCCACCACGTTTCTCAGAATATCTGGACGCAGTACAGCAACTGGACGATCTGACGCAAAAACGATATGGAAAACGAGTGATGGATCTGGCCGTGCGCTGGGTTTTAGATACGCCCGGAATAACCGCAGCGCTGTGGGGGGCACGCCATCCCTCGGAACTCGAAGCTGTGAATGGCGTCCTCGATTGGAACCTCGACGCGGAGGCGCGCTCAGCGATCGATCAGATTCTGCGGCAGACGATTGCCGATCCGATCGGGCCTGAGTTTATGGCACCTCCGGCAAGAAACACCGTCGCTGCCTAAGACACTTCGCCAGTAAAGTGAAGCTTGGAGCAGACGCGTCGGTTGCTGCTGGCTCGGTCGGCCGCGACCTCTCGGCAGAGACTGACGCTACATTG
Source organism: Terriglobales bacterium (assembly GCA_049585795.1). Classification (GTDB taxonomy): domain Bacteria; phylum Acidobacteriota; class Terriglobia; order Terriglobales; family Acidobacteriaceae; genus JABDBE01. The sequence goes on from JBAVAQ010000104.1 coordinate 2,913, forward strand.
CGGGCGGACATCTTGAGCTACTCCCGTGCTCGAGGTGTTTTTGCAGGTATCGCCCTTGAAGGATCAACCATTCGCCCCGATGGCGGCGCCAACGAGCAGATTTATGGGCAGAAGATTCCGGCTAAGGGGATCGTGCGGTCCGGGCAAGTCGCTATCCCAGCACCCGCCCAGCAGCGCGTTTCTACACTGGATGCCAGGACTCCGAGCCATAAGTCATAACATGCTCTCGGAACTGGTGGAAAGACGACCGGATATTGCCGCTTCGGGAGGATTCGGAAAGCTCCGCTACGACGACGTTCATTAGCGGTTCTGGCGGCTTGTGGTGAATGAACGCCTCCAGTGGGTGCGCTCATTCAGTCGCTGGGCGTAAACTGCCGTCGCTCGCCGGAGGTGTAGCTGTAATTGTGGCTGTACGTTGCCAAATATCGCCAACGTTTCAAGCATTTCGAAGAGGCCCTCTGTGCGCGCAAGACTTGTGTAGGTTATTGGTTAATTGTAGGGTACTCTTTATCTTCACCAGGATCTCGTCACGTGCGATCGCCGGCGTCGCGCTTACACAGCCGACTTACGTGCAGACAAGAACGGCCGATAATAAATATCGCTATTTAAGAAGATCGTCCGAATATGCTCGCGCTGGCTTGTCGTCCCGAGGCCTAGCGTCGAGTTCTATCGCGAGCTGAGACTTTATGGCGCGCGTCGCATTCTCGAGTTCAGCTTTAGCTCGGACCACGTGTCCCAGCATGGCTTGCAGCTGCTTCGGTCCCAAGACGACGAGTCCGAGCATAAGCATGAACAGGGTTTCCGTTCCGAAGGCCACGATTCACCCCTTGGTTATGGCTTGGTCATTGGCAATTATGGTTGTCGTGCTGGCTGGTTTCTCTTCCTCGGCTTTTATGGCTGACTTGAAGCCGCGAATACCCTCTCCGATTCCTTTGCCCAGCTCGGGAAGCTTCTTCGGACCGAAGACGAGCAGAGCAATCCCGAAAATCACTAGCAGATGCATCGGTTGAAACAACCCTTCAAACATTGAGCGCTCCTTAGTTTCACGTCCGAGGACGGCAATGATTTGGTGAAAAGGCAGGCGTCGCGACCGGTGTTCCAGGCACGACGCCCGAAATTGTGCAGTTAGAGTTCGGTTATGCCGTGCGCACTGCGGAGTCGGCTTCCACCGCCATATTTGCCAGTACGTCGAGGAACTTCTGGCTTTGGCCGACAAAGAGCCCATCGGCGGTGAAGCTTTGGATCGTGGCCACAGCACCTCCGAATGTATCGGTCAGCGGACGAATGATGGAGACATGGGGGAGGTTGGGGCTAAATTCGCAAGGAACGGGGAAGATCAAGCTGGGCTGAATCTTCTTATTCAGTGGGCTGAAAAAGTTGGGAAATGTCAGGCCGGAGATGGAGTCCGTAAATGGCGCAATCATAGGTTGTACTCCGTTGCCTGCGAAATCGACCCATTCCAGGAAGTGAGCGATCTCGTCTCCACCAATGCCAAGGGTGATCTTCAGCACTTCCGGATCCGTCACTTTTTGACTCATAGCTGCGTACAGACTCGATCCGCCTTGCTCAATGTATCCGAAGTGAAAGGCCGCTACATTGGCGATCGCCTGGATGTGATCGTTGCCCTTGAAGTTCTTGTTGTGTTCGCCGTTGTAATCGGCATCGGTTCTAGGAATGGCGGTAACCCCTTTGAGAGTGAGCGCCTGCGGAAAGGTGGCGCCGAGGTCAGGATTGGTTGCGCTGCGGTAGCGAACGAACCAACTGGTGTCGACGTTGAGTTGCATCAGGTTGGTGAGGCGCAGCTTGCCGGACGAACCTTTCGCAGTGCTTCCCTTCAAAGTTTCAAATTGCGTGAAGTTGACCGGTTCGGCTCCTTTGGACTCCAGATAGGCATTGAGAAAAGTGGCGTGGCTCACTTCATCCAGCGTGTTGCTCTTGATGTATTGCGGGCCATCGGCGTCGAGGTTCGATAAAGCGATTTGATAGGGGTTGAGATGTTCGTTCGGGTCTACTTCAATTGGTGGCAGGTGGCCGAGACCGCCGAGTTCTGCATACTGAGTCCAGAGATCCGACTCGATCAATTCTGCCGCTGCCAGAAACCGGAGGATCGCTACATCACCTTTATTGAGAGAACCGCTTTCTTGCGCACGAAGCAACGTTGCATTTGATAACAAACCGGCGCCCACTACTGCGCCTCCTGCCAGAAGACTGCCCTTCATGAAAGAACGACGGCCGACTGAACGATTGATGGATGGGACAACCTCTTCTTTTTTCATGTTCACGCCTTAATTCCTTTTGCTTGTGAGTTTGTTGCAGCGGTACTGTGGGTTAGACGCCACGACCAACACCGAGATGCGTAAAGGGTGTCATTTAATTGTCAACTCTTTGTCACGCGTGGTATTCACATCACCGCGACGTGCCGCACTGACAGTGAGTTGATAGCTGGCACACAACATTTCTATCTCCAATTTCCTTTTCGTCTTTTCCTGTGCTTCTGTCGCACTATGTGAAACTCGAATAGTTGATTTTTGCGGAGTTCCACCCAAAGATGTTTTAGCCGAACAGTTTCCTCTGCTGAACGGGGGACTGCGGAGCTCTCCAGGGACGAGCCACCAACGGCAGGCTAGTCAACCTTCCCCTGGGACTGTCGTTTCTCCATCGCGATCTCAATCCCCTGAGAATCCTTCGAGGGTGCATCATTGACCAGATCAAACGAGGATTTCTCCTGAGGCGATGCGAATTCGTCAGCGTAGGCGAACCAGAACGCGATGAGCAGCATCGCAGCCAGCCAGATCAGTCCGTAAATAGTTAATTCCAGCATTCCTTGCCTTCCTTTGCGGCTTCGTCGCGTTCATGACGGCTAACCCGAACCGACATGTGGCGAAGATCTCACAGATGAGCCCGTACTAGCTAGCGGAATGGGGTGACATACCATGCGCAGTACGTTCCCACACCGCTGAGCAGAACAATCGCCCAAAGCACCAGTTCCGTGCGCATCCACGGCTTCCAATGTTTGAACCGCAGCCACTGGGGAAGAACGTCCGTGCCGGCCACTAAGACGATATAAAGTCCCAGGAGCTCAGCTGCTATCCCCAAAACCGCGTGTATTGTCGCCGCCTCGTAATACCACCTATGGAGAACCTTAGACAGCGCAGGCTTCACTTGTTGCTGGAACGACGGCCACATCACCAGTCCGATCGTCAACAAGTTCAGGAGAAGCACCGTCGTCTGGCAAATACCGTGAGCCCTGTAGCGCCTTTGCTTCGCGAGAATGGCTCCCATACCGAGCGCTACTCCCATGACGAGCTGTACGACGAGGTTGAGATCTGCCCCGAAGTTGGCGCCGGTACCGAGAAAGCCCTTCATTGAAAAGAAGATCACCACAAATCGTCCGCTACAGCGACCGAGCCCTGGTTCTCAATAGCCGGCAAACTCTTCCGTCCGAATATCATCTTCATCTACGCCCACCTCACTGAGCGTTCTGCGTGTCGCCGCGACCATCGTTGGCGGCCCAGCAATGTAATAGATCGAACCTGCCAAGCTTCCTACTCATTTCGGTTCGCAGCCCAGGCTGCGAACCGAACAAACTCAGGTCAATGTACTGCCCAGCTTTGAATACAAAGTCATTCGGCTTTTCAAACTGAAATGCCATTGTGCCTTCGGCAACTTCTGTTCGACCTAGTAGCGTGCTTTGATAAGTGCTCATCATCCATCCCTGCAGTGGTTCCTGTTCCCTCAGCACAGAGTCTGTAGCGTCGGACTCCAAAAGAGTCGGCACCCTTGTCTTCTATAACCGAGGCCAGCGAGGTTTATTCCACCGTCATGCTAAAACGGATGGAAGATAACTGAAGGTGCTACTGCCGGTCCCAAAGCAATAATTAGCGATGGGCTGTGGTGCATGCACGAGAATGAAATGGAATGCGGCAAGAGTTTAGGCGCCGGGCACGGGCGCACGGGAGTGCGCCCTGGCCAAGGCTGGTTTTGTTTTAATTAATGGTAACGGTCAGAGGTGTGGTATGGCTGAGTGCGCCGGATGTGCCCGTCACCATTAAGGTGACCTGGGATGTTGACGTTTGGGCTTTTGAACTGTTTGAACTGCTACCGCATCCGAGGGAAAACATTGAGATGACGAGCAGCAAACCCAGCGCGCTCGTCCACAGAACGCTCTTACTTGCGAGTGGTTTCCGTTTGCGAGTCGTAAGAACGGTTCCGAATACGCCCAGACCAGGAAGCAGCAGGGACGCCATGCCAGACAAACTGTAACCGGTAACCGGCGGCGGTGTTGACGTGGCTGAAATGGTCAGCGTGGAAGACGCCGCGCTCGACCCTGGGGAAATCGTGGCCGGACTGAAAGTGCAGCTGAGGCCAGCTGGCGCAGTACAAGAAAGTGCGATCTGAGCATCGAATCCTCCAACCGCGCTGGCGCTGACCATCAGGCTAGCCGAACCACCCTGCGCGACGGTTGCGCTTTGGGCCGAGACATTCAGAGAAAAATTCGCATTGGTGACAGCGGCCGCCGGGACAAGGCTCGCGAACACAGCGGTTGTATTGCCGCCAGAAGGAAAATTGGGTTGGTTGCTACCTCCTGCGGTGAGATAAAGAGTGTTGGGATCACCGGAGGGTCCGCCTCCGCCAAATACCATGTCCCACAAGCCGGGATTCACCAACACTTTATTCGAAGAGTCGGTGAGTTGGCCGAGAAACTTTCCGGTTGTATCGAAGGCGTTGATGGTGCCATCACCAAAATTTCCCACCAGGATCGCGTTTGGAAATGCTCCGAAGGATGCTGGAGTTTCTACCACACCCCAAGGCGCGTTGAGTTTGCCGCCGGCAGCGACGAAGGTGCTGACGAAGTTGCCGTTTGCATCGAAGATATCCACCTGCCCTAGGCCAGCGCCAGGTTGGGCATCGTGCTTCGCAGCATCCTGCATAGCATAAGCGACGTAGATCTGGTTCCCGATGACGTGAATGCCGTGAGGAGCAAGACCCGCGGGAAGTTTTGGGTCGGTGAACGAACCGCTCAACGAAGTGGGGTTAAAGTTGCGATCGTACACGTCGATTTTACCGCTATTGAAGTTCGCCGCCAAAAGCGAGGTATCGTTGAGTAAGGCGAGACCCTTGTAGACTGCGCCGCTGGCGGAGTTATCGAATGCTATTTCCGCACTGTTAGCGCCGGTCCAGTTGGCGATGATGCCATCTTCGGTGTCAAAGATGAACGATCCGCCGGCGAAGTAACTGCCGTTAGTGTTTGCCACGGTTCCCGTCGGGCAACCAGGGGTGCAAGTACCCTTCGGATTCTTTGAGGCACCGGGTATGGTTACGACCAAAGCATTTTTGGTGCCCTGTGCGTTATAAAGCGTGGAGGTGCCGCTGTTATTGTTGGCGATCCAGAAATCTTGCCCGGGGAAAATCGAGATTCCCCAGGGGTTTAGCAGTTGAGAGTCTGTAGTGGTCGCTACGCCGGCAGTATTGGAGACTAAGTTGGTCTGGGAATAGCCGGCCTGCTGAGCCCAAAACCTTGGCGGAACCGCCAATGTTATGAGTAGTCCGAATAACAAAAGTGTTTTTTTCACGTATGTCCTCCGCAATCTTTTTGTGATTTGTATAACGTTGAAGCCGGATATTTTCTTTCTCACAACCGAGCCGTTACCTGTCGGAAGAAGGGAGTTCAGGCACGGATTGGTGGATTCCAGGCTCCCGAACTCCCCGCGTAAACGACCGATGTTGTACTCGACTTAGTTAGTGCCCAACGAAGACATGGTGCCCTGATCCCTCGTCTGGGCTACTTTGATCATCACTCGTGGCGTACCGATGGTATAAACGCCAGCAGGCGTCTCAATCCTGCTGAGAAAATAGCTATCCCCGACATGTTGGAAGGCAAGCTTAGCCTGATCAGCCGCAGCTCTATCGAAAACAATAGGAAGCAGTAATGCACCTTTTTCATAGCTGCGGATGAATAAGCTTGGCTGTGAGTCAGAGACTCGACCTACGCTGTAGGTGCCTGCTGGAAGCGCGGCGCCTCCGGCCACAAAGTCGAACGGGACATGGACAACGATTGTGCTTGCGTCTTGCGCGCGGGAACTTCCCCCCAATCCAAGCAGGCAAGTCAGAGTAAGTACCGCGACAAAATATGACTTCTTCATGATTTCTCCTTGTTGAAACATTTTTAATTTTGTTATTGATAACTGCGCCAGTGACGCTTTATTCCAGAAGTGTCTACCGAGCCACAGCTGTCAATTTTCAGAACATAGTGATTAGACGCGGCGAGTACTTGACGAGATGGGGATGGAATGTCATTTGATTGTCAAGTCTTTGTCGGGATTTGTGACACGCCGCAGTAGTCCTACTGCGTTGCTTGGAGCGGGGAATGCCGCGGCGGTGGTTATGCCGATTATTACTTGCAGTTATGCGTTCAGTCGGCAGTAATCCGTACCATCAATGACCGCGTTGTTGTACCCCGAATTGTGCTGATTCTGCAGTCATAATCGCTCAACGCTCTTTGGCGAACAGCAGCTCTGTGGAAGCAAATTCATGCTTCCAGATGTGAAGCAGTTCCCGTCGCAACGCCATCGAAGAGTCCACGTCTCACTGCACCACGACCTGTCCGGTCATCTTCGGATGGATCGTGCAGTAGTAGGGATACGTTCCCGGCTTGGTAAATGTGTAAGAGAATTTCTCATCCGTATCCAGCACCTTGGACTTGAATACACCCTCTGTACTGACCGACGTATGGGGAATGTCATCATTGTTTGTCCAGGTAACTGTCGTTCCGACGGGTACCTTGAGCGTCTGGGGCCCAAATACGAAATTGTCGATTTTGACCGCTGCGTTCGCCGCAGAAGCCTTGTCATTATTACTCGCCTTGACGCTCGGTGATCCCGCGAACAGCAGCAGCATCGCTATCATTACTGTTTTGGCTCAGCGTGAAATGGAGAACAGGCGTTCTCCGTTAGTGTAGATTCCGCCCCTTCGGGGCGGGGATTTTCAAGGCATGTTGGGGTCTATCGTCCGATGGCTTTTCCCTCGCAGCGAACA
>JBAVAQ010000105.1:0-2663 GCA_049585795.1 Terriglobales bacterium
TTCACACCCCGCACATGAACTCTCTCGCCGCCGGAGCGGAGCGAAGCCCCGCACAGCGTAGCGGAGCGCAGGCGGCGCCATCCATTCGCCTCCCTCAATCGGGGCGCTCTTTCATAATGCATTGATCCGGCTTGGGTGGCATTGCTGCGGAGCAACGACAGCGCCAGCAAAAGAAGCTACCTTCGATTCGGCTCGGTCTGTTTGCTGCTGCCCGTTGAGGGGGTGGGTGTCGCCACACGGCGCGCCCTTTTGCTACTCCGGGTCCTCCCGGCAGCAGGCCGAGCATTTTCGCCGCGATAACCAACCACTCCTCGCTGGTATAGATGTTGCAATATCGCGATAGCGCTCGTTGAGGCTCCGCCTCTACGATGACTGTAGTAAAACTGAAGTAGTTCCATGTTCAAAATGGGTCAGAACGGATCCGAACAATTCAACTCGGCTGATTTGTAAGTGATGAAGAAATCAGATAGAGTAGAGAATTTTCATAACGGTTCAGAACTCACCTGTGAACTCAAAATCCGCCGGGCTTTCTGATGTGGTACACACTAAGCTAACCCCTTTTAGGAGAGTTTCGATGGCTCTAATGAAGACTTCTAATCCAGCGTTATCAGGCGATGCGTTTCGCGTGGGCGATGCCGTATACGGCGACGGCATGACCATCTCTGGGACAGTTAACAAGACCGGCATTCTGTTGATCTGCGTAGTGGCTACCGCAGCCTGGAGTTGGAATCTGTTCACACGCTCTCCTCAGACTGCGCTGCCGCTTCTCGCCGTCGGAGGCATCGGTGGTTTCATCGTCGCACTGGTAACCATATTCAAGAAGGCCTGGTCTCCGGTGACCGCGCCAATGTATGCGCTACTGGAAGGCCTGGTACTGGGCAGCGCTTCCGCGATGCTGGAGGTGCGTTTCCCTGGAATCGCCATGCAGGCAGTTGGCTTGACTTTCGGCACGCTGGTGGCACTACTGATCGCCTATCGGTCCGGCGTCATCCGTGCCACCGAGCAATTCAAGATGGGGGTGGTGGCGGCGACGGGCGGAATCGCGATCTTCTATTTGATCCAGTTTGTGCTAGGGTTCTTTGGCGTTCACTTCGCAGCCATCAATGGCTCGGGCGCGATCGGGATCGGTTTCAGTGTTGTGGTGGTGATCGTCGCTGCACTCAACCTAGTGTTGGATTTCGATCTCATCGAGAGCGGAGCCCGCGCCGGCGCCCCGAAGTACATGGAATGGTACGGCGGCTTCGCTTTGATGGTCACTCTGATTTGGCTGTACTTTGAAATCCTGCGACTGCTCACCAAACTTCGCGGCCGAGACTCTGGGCAATGAGTTCCTATGCCCCCAATAATATATCGTGATACGATATATTTTCGTGACGTTAAGACCTGGTCCTTTTTTTCAACACGAACCCAATAATGTGTCCTGTTTTTATAGAGTTCCAAAATTTGCGATGCCCGAATTCGCCGCGCGATGGCTGGCGATGTCAGTTGTGCGGTACAAGGTCCAACCTCGAAGTGCACCACCAAGAGTTTCGCAGTCACGGCGGTGAGGATTCGGAGCAAAACCTGATTACCCTGTGTCATGCATGCCACGCGAGTGTGCATCATGGTCGAGGCGAGGATTTTAGCTCTTGACCTGGCTACGTTCTCAGATGGGATGAGCGTTGCCGAGAACTAGAGTGAGCTGCTGGCCAGCTCGCAACGAGTTATCAAATGAGACCTTCATCCAAGTCCGCTAAGGTGTTGATGATCGTTTTGGGAGTCTTAGCTCTTGTGATTGCGTGGATCGGCTTTCAGCTTGGGACGCACGGTCACACCGGAATCTTGCGGGCCCTGGCCAACGCCAGGCACTTTCTTCGCGAAGCATCGACATTCGCCAGCGCGCAACATAGCACCGCAAGCGCGCCATCCGGCCGCCAACATAGCGTTACTCTCGTGGAAGGCTAGCACTTCTCCAATAGTTGATTCACGGCGTTCCTGAGTCAAGGGGCACCTTTTTTGCGGCAAGTATCGAGCGTCAGGAGCTCGGCGGTTTTCAAGATGCTGGCCGCGACGACTCCACATCCGTACGAAGTGCACGACGCGTCTCCGCCAAAGGTCGTTGTGCCATAGAAGTCACCTGCCGAGTCCTGGACCAAATCTCCAGAGGGATTACGGCCGTCCGCCCTTCCGGTGAAGCTGTACAGCACGGTCTCCGCGCCGGTCGTATCCAGCTTGAACACAACCCCAACGCCGGAAGCGCCGCCCTCGTAAGTCGTGCCATAGAGGTTCCCGGCCGAATCCCGTACCAAACCCGCAAACGGCGTTCGGCCGTCCGCCCCGCCGGTGAAGGTGTACAGGACTTTCTCCTTGCCGTTTGCCCTCAGCATGAACACCACAACTGCACAGCAGAACGGCCGTCGATCCTGTCCGTAAGTTCGAGTTCAAGTAATTGGCATTACGCGCGGGCCAGGGCGGCCACGTGGGGTTGTGCCGGCGAGTCCGTGACTGGCAACTCGATGGTGACACGCGCGCCCTGCGGCTTGACGTTTTCTACTCGGAGGTCTCCACCATGTTCTCTGACGATCCCGTAACAGACGCTCAAGCCCAGTCCTGTGCCTTTGCCCACGGGTTTCGTGGTATAGAACGGGTCCAGCGCGCGGCTCAGATTGCCAAAGCCCGGGCCG
>JBAVAQ010000106.1:0-7143 GCA_049585795.1 Terriglobales bacterium
TAAAAGATGGCGCCGTAGAATGGCCACCTTTTCTTCAGCAGTGTAGTGCTTGCGCTCTTTTTTCATACGTTCGCTCCGCTATCTTAACGGACGAACGCTTTCTCCATTTCCAACTGAGGCAGGACAGTTGCTGGTACAGCATACGAACAGTTGTGCCACTCGCTTCTATGGCGTTTACAATCTCACTGCCGTTCAGACAGATCTGCTGGTAGATGGGGAAGTCTTTCCCCAAGAGTCTGAAAGTTCCCGTCTGCCTTACGAAGTTGCCGTGTGTAGTGTAGGAATCGGTGCATCCCGTGACTCGACCGGTCGCTTCGGTACCGGCTGGTAGGTACGCATAAACGTTATATGTCTTAGTCTCGACTTGATCTGACATTTGCTAAACTCTCGCGAGAGCGGGGGAAGGAGAATGTCAGATGAGCACCGACGAGAAGATCATCAAGAACAAACTGGGGTTGCTGAAGCTCAGCGAGTTGCGCGCTCTACGGTACCACCACGATTCGCTTCGCCAAAACCTATCCCGCATTCATCGCCGAGGTACGCACAAAGCGGTTGCACTATGTGGCCTTCGTCGCTTATCCAGAATCGATCCGCCGTTCCTTCTCCACCACCAATGCGGTCGAGGCGGTGAACGGCCAACTGGAAATCCTGCGCCGCAACAGCGGCGGCTACTTTCAGTCTGAGGAAAGCTTGAAGTTGAAACTCGGCCTGGTCGTTTCCTCTCTAGAGCAAGGCCGCTGGCGCAGCCCCAGCCGTTCTAGTTCGATCTCCACCGCCTTGCCCCAACTCAACACCATGTTCCAATCCCGCTTCGAGACCGCCGCATGATTCTCTCCAACACAACTTTCTTGACAAGTGCCCACCCCCACCTCTCGCGCCACATCTTCCACTTTCCGCCCCGCCTCCACTTGCTTCAGCGCCCCGATCATCTGCGCCTCCGTGTGCCTGCTCTTCGACATTTCCTCTTCCCCTTTCTTTCGCACAAATCATACTTGGCTTTGTGCGGAAACAGGGGGTCAGGTCAGTAATTTATAACTGGTTCGGAGACACCGGTTTGATTGGGTACAACCATACAGATTGGCACGGCAACGCTCGTCTTACTAGCACGCAAGCACAGGGTCTATTCGCACAGAACGAGTATTCTCCTTTCGGGCAGATGTACGACGAGTCGTTGCCAGCATGCTGTGATGCTGTATTCGACGGAGCACACATGAACGACATAACCAACGGTTACGACATGCCGAACCGGAAGCTGCACAGCATCCAAGGCCGCTGGATTCAACCTGACCCGGCGGGACTGGCGGCGGTAGACCCGAGCAATCCGCAGTCCTGGAACCGCTACGCCTATGTGCTCAACAATCCACTAAGCTTTGTCGACCCAACGGGCCTAGATTGCGCGTATCTGAACGACTCGGGCACCGGAGTTGACGCTTCACTTGAAATACCGTGCCATTACCGTAGCTTCCCCCATCTTGAGTCGTACCATAAAGCCGGCCCGCGTGGAGCACGACGGGGGCAATGGGTGTGCTGCCATCGTTTTCTGAACCGAATGACCACAGCAGGGACATTTTCCAAGGCGGTGTTTTGGTTGGGGTTAGTTTGAAGACTGTACCCCCGAAAAGCGGTCCCTCGGCTTCGGTTGTTCCGTAAAGCGAGCCGTTCGGACCAAAGATCAAATTCGCACCAGGCTCGGCGCTGAACGGCGTCCCTGTTAGCCTACCGTGGAATCTCCTGCCATGCCAGCTGCGGTGGGTGCCTTCACAGGCTGGATTTCCTCAGTCGCGGCTGTCCAACAGCGAGACATTCTCGGTGTCAAATCCGAAATTTCTTGACAAGCAAAATTCCCGAGAGATAATCGGCGAAACTGCGGCTCGGCATGCCACCCGGATCGTAGCGGCCCCAGGGAACCGTCTCGAAAACTCCATTCATGAATTAGGAGGCCCTCCCATGAAGTTCGCCGTCAAGAGGCTACTGTTAGTCTCACTCGTCGCAACCTTCGCGCGGTCCCAAACCCTTCCGCACTTTCAACACATCGTCATCATCTTCCAAGAAAACCGTACCCCCGACAATCTTTTCGGCAGCGGCCCCATAGGCAGCATGTGCGGGCACCCCGATCCCTTCGAACCGGGCGTCGACATTCAGGATGGCGGTCCGGCTGAAGGGAGGGGAACGATCTGCGACTCTTCTATCCATCTGCAGACCGGCGCCGATCCCAATCACGCCTACAAGACTGGGTGGCTCGTGCAGTGGGATAAAGGAGACATGGACGGAGCGTGCAATACAACTGTCTTTAACCCCAACAACGTCGTGCTGCCATATTGCTACCAGTACAGCTACGTCATTCGCTCAGACGTGCAGCCGTACTTTGATATCGCCACCAACTATGGCTTCGCAAACTACATGTTTGAGACCAATGAGGGGCCCAGTTTTCCCGCTCATCAATTCATTCTCTCTGGGACGTCAGCCCCGGTACCCCCTGGAAATACAGGCTTCAACTACTTCGACGCTGAAAACCCAGCTAATTTCCACGATGCCGGTTGTCCTTACCCCGGGTCAGAGCCCTCTTGGGTCGATCCCCTCGGTAACGAAACTACTCAGTCCGATGACTGCTACCAGCACAACACACTGATCGACGTGCTGAAAGCCAGCAACGTTACTTGGCGATACTACACGCCTACGCCGGGGGTCATTTGGGATGCGCCGGCCGCGATCAGCAGCATCTGCGGCACAATCGTCAATAAAATCTGCACCGGACCGGACTTTGCCAACGTGGTCTGGCCGGGAAAAGGAAATTCGTCCCTTATCCCCGCGATTCCGTTTTTGCAAGATGTCAACGATTGCAATATGCAGCAAGTCAGTTGGGTCGTTCCCGATCAGCTGTGGTCGGACCATCCGTCATTCGGCGGACTCGGACCCTCCTATGTGGCCAACCTCGTAGACGCGATTGGCAACAGCAAATGCAAAGATGCAAATACGCAGACCTACTGGCAGGACACCGCGATCTTTATCACCTGGGACGACTGGGGCGGCTGGTTCGACCATGTGCCGCCGCCGGAATTTTACAGGGGGGAAATACAAGGCGGGCAACCCGTCTGCCTCACGAGGGACGCGCCCGATGGATGGGGCTGCGGCTATGTGTACGGTTTTCGCGTACCCTTGCTGGTGGTGTCGGCCTATACTCCCGCGGGATACGTCTCAGGGGCAATTTCCGGAACGACCACATACCCGCCCCCGAAGGAATACACGCATGACTTCGGCAGCATTCTCAGATTCATTGAGGTCAACTTCGGGCTGAGCTACATCGATCAGAGTGTGTACAAAGGCTACGCGGACCGGAACACTATCGATAGCGCAAATGGCAATATTCCGTTATCGGATTTCTTCCCTGGGCCGTATCGTGGTTTTACCCAGATATCACCAACAAACTCGCAGTACGACTCGAGCTATTTTCTCAATTACTACGTCAACAACGATACTGCGCCCCAAGGTCCGGATGGGGACGACTCAGACTGAGGCTGCTAAGTGGCTGCGGCGGGTTCACAGCCTGCCGACAGGTAGGGGCACACCCCCACACAGTAGGCTAGGACGAATGGCTATTCAAAACCCCGTCAAGTTCTCGGCGACGAAGAGTTGCATAGGAGGGCGGCACTGGGTGGCCGCCGCGGTCCTAATCGCAGCGATCACGATTGCGCCTGCTCACGGCGCAAGCAGCTATACCGTGCTGCACAACTTCGCCGATGGGCAGGACGGGGGCTCTCCGCAGGGAACACTCGTGCTTAACCCTAAGGGTGTCATCTATGGTGCGTGTGACGGTGGTGGCGCAAAAGCTCTGGGGACGGCATTCCAGTTGGTCGATCATGGAGGCAATCTGTGGGAGGAGACGGTAATCTACAATTTTGGACATTACACCAGCGGGGACGGCGTAAATGGCAGCTTGGCGCTGGACGGGTCGGGCAATTTGTTCGGCACCACGACTGATGGGGGACCGCATGACGTCGGAACCCTGTACGAGCTCTCACCACGCGCACATGGCTGGGACCTGAACGTACTGTATGAGTACGGAACGGACACGGGCGTCATTCTGGACAAGGCGGGGAATATCTATGGCTACTTCGGCCCAGGCGACTACGGTGGAGGCGCCATCTCCGAGTTGGTGCACGCTTCCAATGGTTGGTCCTTGAAAACGCTTTACAGTTTTTGCGATCCGAATTGCGGATATGGTGAAGGCCCGCTCGCGCCCCTAAGTTGGGACGCGGCGGGGAACCTCTACGGCACAACCTATTTTGGCGGCAATGGCCCGCCCAACTGCCCGGGCTCCCTCGGATGTGGAGTGGCCTTCCAGATGACGCGCAACTCGGACAGCAGTTGGAAATACCACGTGCTGCATCGCTTCGCCGCCTTTCCGACCGACGGCCAATCCCCCTACGGCGGGCTGACGGTGGATGGCAAAGGAAACGTGTATGGCACGACGACTCATGGTGGCAAGTACGACAACGGTACCGTTTTCGAACTGACGCCGGTCGCCGGTGGTCGGTGGAAACAGACTGTGCTATATGACTTTCCGAGTGTCTACCTCGGCGGCGCTCCCGGAAGCAATCTGCTGTTTGACAAAGCTGGGAACCTCTACGGCACAGCCGGAGGCGGAAATCTCTCCTGCCCTGAAACCTGCGGAGTGATCTTCAAATTGACGTCGCAGGCGCCCGGTAAATGGAAATACAGCCTGGTCCACAAATTCGACGGCAGTGATGGGGACACTCCGAACGGTTTAACCATGGACGGCGCCGGGAACCTCTACGGCACGACGGAATATGGCGGCCAGTACAACTATGGCGTCGCTTTCGAGATCAAACCCTAGACTTCTTCGGTGCGGCCCTCTTTCCCGTATAGGGCGGAGATTCCTGTCGTCGGACCATCCGTCATTCGGCGGCCTCGGACCCTCCTATGTGGCCAACCTCGTAGACGCGATTGGCAACAGCAAATGCAAAGGTGCAAATACGCAGACCTACTGGCAGGACACCGCGATCTTTATCACCTGGGACGATTGGGGCGGCTGGTTCGACGTGCCGCCGCCCGCATTTTACCGTGGCGAAACGCAACAAAGGCAGCCGGTCTGCCTAACGAAAGACGCGCCCAATGGATGGGGCTGCGGCTATGTATATGGCCTTCGCCCGCCGACCTGCTGCTTGGTTGGGCCGCAGGTGTCTCCGAGGTCTCCCGGTTCTCGTGCATGAAGTTTCTAGGCGTGTCTGGGGTCTTCGACTACGCCGGACTGAGCAGGAGCTCGCGCTATCGCGCCTGTTCATGTTGCCTTCCGCACATTACAAAGTCGTCGGCGTCCGGGTTTACAGTTTTCGGAGCTGAATACCCACCCCGCCTATACCTCTGTCCACGCTTCGCTGGGTCCCTCACGGTAGCAGCGCAAGACTCGAGGCCGAGTAGATCGCTAATCCTTTCTCGTGAGGCTTCTTCCTCCTCTGCTTCATGCCGGTTTATCCCGGCGCACTGTAATGGCCTTCCATGAGAATGCCGGTCGGCGTCAAGTAGATTTTGATTTGCCTTTCCTAAAATCTCCCTTTCCTTCCTGGCGGGAGGGTGTTGAGAGCGGCCCGGAGCGGTCAAGGGCGCGTTCTTGGCGGCGTAGCGAACCCTTGACGGCGAGGACCGATCTGACACCATTCCGTCAGGAAGGAAAGGGGGCAGTCGCTCTGATTTTTCGTTCTGTTCTCAGTTCTTGCGTTGTGCCCAATCCAACCCTGTCGCCACCCTTCCATCCGCACTCTTCGGTGAGCGGTTGCTTCGCTCGGTGCAAGTTGGGTGTTCTCGTTGCAGCCGGTGCTGCCACCTGATTTTCGACCTCTCTTTCCATCTCGCGATGGAAGTCGGGCCAGGCCATTAACGCAGTCACCGGAACTCGGCGCTGGGGCGCGGTGCTTCCGATCCGATCAGAACTTAGGCTGCCGCCGGCAACATTTCCCGGCTATGACGCAACGGTTCGTAAGCCTCTCCGCTCACCCACAAGCGATGCAACACCGCCAGCTTTCGCGCGGTCGCAATCACCGCTCGTTTCTTTCCATTCTTCCCGCCACGCTCGGCCAGCTTCAGACCCCAACGCCGCAGAATCGCTGTCCGCTCCGAACGGCCCCAGAATGTGGTGCGCTCCCTGCACCAGCAGCGTTCGTAAATACGCATCGCCTTCCTTGCTGATGTGCAGTTGCGGTTCGCTCTGCCCCGAGTTCCGCCGTCCCGGCTGCAATCCAACGTAGCAGCCCACGTCGCGGCTCTTGCGAAAACGCTGCCCATCCTGCAGCGTCAGCATGTAAGTCAGCGCGATCAGCGTTCCCACTCCCTTCACCTGTTCCAGCCGCCCGACTTGCGGATAACTTTCCCTGGCGATCTTCGCGATCTGCTGGTTGTATTCGTAAATCCGCTGGCTCAGCGATTCGCTGGCTCCGAGCAGCGGTTCCAGCGCCGCCTCGGCATTCAGGTTGCGCGGGCTGCAGCCGCGCAGCCGCTCCCCGTAGGACTTCGTTAGTCCTCGCGCCGTGTTGATCAATGATGTCCGTGCCCGCACCAGTCCGGCTCGCGCCCGGATCACCATCAGATGCGACTGGGCTTGCGCGCTGCGATGCTGCACCGGCGCCAGCAACTGCGGATCGATCCTTGCCAACCGGGCCAGGGTCCGGGCGTCGAAGCGATCATCCTTCCGTCGACTCTCCCCGATCAAACGCACGTTGCGCGCATGGGCCACTATTACCTCGTGTCCCAGTTCGCTCAACCCCCGGCTCACCCACGGCGAATGCATTCCCGTTTCCAATGCGATCCGGCTCCGCGGCATTTTCCCGAACACTTCTTTCATCGCTTTCGGAGTCGTGCCCAGCCTCTGTTCCAGAACTACTTCCCCCGCTTCATCCAACACGCAATACCAGCTCGATCGATCCCCCAGATCCAAACCAATCGTCAGCTTCTGCCCGCGAAAATTATTAGTCTGCTTTGCCCCTGCAGTGCTAATCTTCTTCATTGCCGGTCTCCTTTATCTCTTGCGCTTCGAGCGCGTCGATAACTTGGGAGCCTATCGCATCCCGCCGGAGACCGGCATTCTCATCCCATCTGATTACAACAGTCACGTCCCCATGTCTGTTATTT
>JBAVAQ010000107.1:0-12017 GCA_049585795.1 Terriglobales bacterium
AGTTGGAATACCGTGCCGCACTGCCCCGGCGAATCACACGCGGACGACCCGCCGTCGCCGGTTGCGCCGTAGAGACGGCCCGCTTTGTCAAACACGACCCCGCCGGCAGGAGTGGCTCCATCGGGAACGCCCTGGAAGCTGTAGAGCACTTTCTCGTTCCAACCGGCGGACGCGGCCGACGCGAATGCTAGGCCCACAACGAACGACAGGGCTAGACGGATTACCAAGCCGGGACAGCGCATACGATTCAAAACAAACTCCTGATCATCGGAATCTCCGCGTGGCCAAGGACAAGGCAGGCCCAGTGCGGGTTTCCGCGATAGTACCGCCAATCTCGGGTGGCGTCCACGAGGTTTAGTTGTTCTCCCCGACATGCTTACCTTTAGCGCCTTTCGACTATTGCATCTTGTGCCAAGGGATGGCACCACCCGCGCATTCCCAAAAGGTTGCGCTGACCGAGTTGGATGTGCAGGCGCTAGAACTCCCATTACAGCTATGGAGCCCCCGGAGCGAGTAACTCCCATGATAGTAATGTCACATACGTACTTGGTGGAGTCTGGGTCACGTCCACAGAACGGAGCCAGAATGCGGCCGACGGAGCAAGCCGTCGAACCGCGTCCCCGCAATACCAGGAGAACCCCACAAAACCCCAGGGAGAAATCGTAACCACCTGCAACAACCATGGCAATTCCTTACAATCTCCCATTGAATCGCTCTCCGTGGCCCTCTGCCGCAAAAGGAACTCCGCTCACTGCCGGTACCTGCAATCCAGCCTAAAAAGATTGCACCTCCGCTCGTTCTCTGTTAGCCTTTTACGGATCGTAAAGAAAATCATTTTGTGTGGCCGTTTTGTGCTGATTGACGCGTGCTGACCGATCCCCCGCCAGACCTAACGCCCATATTTTGCTAGGAGAAGACGCTTGTCCAAGAATCGCCATTTATTCACCTCTGAATCCGTAACCGAAGGCCATCCCGATAAAATTGCCGACCAGGTTTCCGATGCAATCCTTGACGCCTGCCTCACCGACGACCCCTCCAGCCGCGTAGCTTGCGAAACCCTGACTGCAACTGGCCTCGTCGTGATCGCCGGCGAAATCACCACCAAGGCCTACGTCGACTTTCAAAATCTGGTGCGCGGAACCATCGCTTCCATCGGCTACAACAATGCGCTCTACGGATTCGATTCCAACACCTGCGCCGTGATCTCCAGCATCAACAAACAATCCGGCGATATCGCTCTCGGCGTAGACACCGGCGGCGCCGGCGACCAGGGAATGATGTTTGGCTTCGCTTGCAATGAGACGGCGGAGCTGATGCCGGCGCCGATTTCTTTCGCGCACAAGCTCTGCATGCGGCTTTCTGAAGTTCGCAAACACGGGAAGCTTCCTTATCTGCGGCCGGACGGCAAGTCTCAAGTTACCGTTGAATACGATCAGCATCACAAGCCGGTGCGGGTGGATGCGGTAGTAATTTCGACGCAACATTCCGAGACGGTTGGCAACGACGAACTTCGCAGTGACATTCTCAAGCACGTGATTCAGGCCACGATTCCGGCGCATCTGCTCGACGAAGATACCAAGTACCACATCAATCCCACGGGACGCTTCGTGATTGGCGGGCCCATGGGCGATACCGGACTGACCGGACGCAAGATTATCGTCGACACTTACGGTGGTATGGGGCGGCACGGCGGCGGCGCTTTCAGCGGTAAGGATCCAACCAAGGTCGATCGCTCGGCTGCCTACATGGCGCGTCACATCGCCAAGAACCTTGTCGCCGCTGGTCTGGCAGATCGTTGCGAAGTGCAACTGGCATACGCCATCGGCGTGGCTGATCCGGTGAGCGTGCTGGTGGACACGTTCGGAACCAGCAAAGTGGATCCGGCGACCATTTCGGATCTGGTGCGCGCCCATTTCAAGCTGACGCCCAAGGGAATCATTGAGTCATTGAATCTGCGGCGGCCGATTTACTGCAAAACCGCGGCTTATGGACACTTCGGGCGCAGCGATCCGGACTTCACATGGGAGTCAACCGCCAAGGCTGCGAAGCTGGCCAGCGATGCCGGTTTGCACGAGCCGGTTGCGGTTCGCAAGTAATATTATGCTGGGCCCACCCTTTCGCAAAGAACGCCGAAAAGGGTGGGGCACCCTAACAACGTTTCCCAAGGGTTCACAACCAGGATTAATTCAGCGCCACAGGAGAAGTATGTCGACTACACCAACGCAATTGCATTCTGATATCAAAGGCATTGAGTTCGCCGATCTGGGCAAGAAACGCATCGAGTGGGCCAACCAGTCGATGAA
The DNA here is from genome assembly GCA_049585795.1 of Terriglobales bacterium. Taxonomy (GTDB): domain Bacteria; phylum Acidobacteriota; class Terriglobia; order Terriglobales; family Acidobacteriaceae; genus JABDBE01. The sequence continues at coordinate 2,304 of JBAVAQ010000107.1, forward strand.
GGTTCTGCAGATCATTCGCAAGGAATTCATCAAGAACCAGCCATTGCAGGGCATCCGCATTTCGGCCTGCCTGCACGTCACGGCCGAGACGGCGAATCTGGCCATTACCCTTCGCGATGGCGGCGCCGACGTCGTATTGTGCGCGTCGAACCCGCTTTCCACGCAGGACGATGTGGCCGCCAGCCTGGTGCGCGACCATAATATTTCGGTCTTCGCCATTAAGGGCGAGGACAATGACACTTACTACAGCCATATTCTCGCGGCCATCGATCACCGGCCACACATTACTATGGACGACGGCGCTGACCTCGTGACCATCCTGCACACCAAGCGGCAGGACGCGCTCACCGACGTCATTGGCGGCACGGAAGAGACCACGACGGGTGTGATCCGGCTGCGGGCCATGGCGAAGGAAGGCGTGCTGCGCTTTCCTATCGTCGCGGTGAACGACGCTGACACCAAGCATCTGTTCGACAACCGTTATGGAACCGGGCAGTCGACGATTGATGGCATCGTTCGTGCCACCAACTTCCTGTTGGCAGGATCGAAGTTCGTGGTCGCCGGCTACGGCTGGTGCGGACGCGGGCTGGCCAGTCGCGCTCGCGGCAACGGCGCAGAAGTCATTATCACCGAGGTCGATCCCACGAAAGCGCTGGAGGCGGTGATGGACGGCTTCCGCGTAATGTCGATGGCTGAAGCGGCCAAGATTGGCGACGTGTTCTGCACCGTGACTGGGAACAAGAACGTGCTTGCCAAAGAGCATTTCGAGTTGATGAAAGACGGTGCAATTATTTCGAACTCCGGACACTTCAATGTCGAGATTGATATTCCGGCGCTGGAGAAACTGTCCTCGTCGAAGCGAACCACGCGTACGTCGGTCGAAGAATATTCGCTGAAAGATGGACGCAAGATCAATCTCTTGGGCGAAGGCCGCTTGATAAACCTGGCTTCTGCCGAGGGGCATCCGGCATCGGTGATGGATATGAGTTTTGCCGACCAGGCGCTCTCGGTCGATTACGTGGTGAAGAACCACAAATCGCTCGAGAAGAAGGTCTATCGCGTGCCCGATGACCTGGACAAGCGCGTAGCCAAGCTGAAGCTCGAGTCCATGGGGATCAAGATCGATAAGCTGTCGCCCGAGCAGGAAGAGTATCTGGCGGGGTGGAGTGAAGGGACGTAGGGCAGCAGCTGGCACTTGGCATTCAGCACTCAGCACTGAGCATTCAGTCAAAACGGGGCGGCGTTCGCCGCCCCGTTTGCTTTTTGTGAGGATTGCTTGACGAGGCGCGGATGGGGCTCGTCCGAATGGCGGGGGCGATTGCATAGATCCTTCGTCGGCAGGCCTTCGCTTTGCGAAGGCCTGCGCTTCCTCAGGATGACAGCGGGTTGAGGGTGGCGACGAGTGGCGAGGCCGGTTGGGGGTTTCTAGCGCTGTCATCCTGAGCGTTTAGCGAAGGATCTATGCACTTTCCGGCTGATATTGATGCCGGGCTGACCACGCTTCGCTCAGGTCTTTCCATTCTGGATTCATGGACACGATCAGCGCGATCTTTTTATGTCGCAACAGTCCTTTGATTTGTTTCTCGCGAGCGATTGCCGCGTGGATGTCTCCAAAACGCTCGAAGTAGACCAGGCGGTCGATCTTGTAGCGCGCCGCGAATTCGCCCTTAATGCCTTGCTTGTGTTCGAAGACGCGTGTTTCCAGATTCCCCGTTACACCCGTGTAAAGTGTCTTCGAGCGATTCGTCATTATGTAAACGTAATAGAAGCAGGGTGCGGAGTACATAGATCCTTCGTCGGCAGGCCTTCGCGTTGCGAAGGCCCGCGCTTCCTCAGGATGACAGCGGGTTAGGAGTTGTGTCTGTGACGAATGAACCTGGTTTTCAGGTTCGCTAGATACGTATCGAGTCGGTCTTCGGGGATTCCTTCGCCCCGGTCGAGTTGATCGATCCCCCGTTTGATCTTCGCGTGATCGCTTCCCGGTTTTCCAGGAGCCAGCGATCCTGTTCCTCCTGGGTTTCGAGCAAGCGGAGCAACACGCTTCGGGAGCCGGTCGCTTGCAGCTGCTTTTGGATTCTGGCCTCCAAGGCCGCGTCGCAGATTTCGATGTTCATAGCTCGTTCCTTGTGGTCACTGGAGCATTGTCCCGAAGCGTCGTGATTCCCTGTGCTCGACGAACTCGCCGCGATCGGCGGCCGCGATACCTTTCTCCACTTCACCGATGAACCAGTCGTCGTAGTTCACCATGCGCTCGACAGCCTCAACCACAAGAGCCTCGGTGTCGCGGCCTCGCTGGGATGCGAGTTGCGCGAGCTTGGCCTGTAGATCGGGGTTCAAACGGACTTCCATGGAATATAGGTCAGGGTTCGCGGGGCGGGGTGTCAATGCTGCTGGCTTTCAGTTTCCGGGATTCGCTCCGGCGCTGAGCGGGACCCTCAGTCCGGATCGTCATCAGTGAAGGTTCAAAAAACCTCGCCGAAGCGGGAGCTTGGAAGGGGGTATCCTACGAGAGTGGTTAAGATGCTTTAGCGGGGGCTGCCGTCATTCGGCGCAGTCCGCGCGGCGGCTCATTGCGTATAAGAATGTCCTTCACTCCTCCGAGAATGGCCACGCACAGTTTCTGTGTCGCTTTGTTGTTTTCTCGTAGCTGTGCGCGCCACTTAATCAGGGCCTTGAAGTACTGGGCTCTTCTGATCCCGCGGAGGTTACCCATCTTGCCGGCGCTGGTAAGCAGCACTAGTGTGTCCAGGTTCCTCAGTTCATCATCTTGGAAGCGATATTCGTGAACATGCCTCCCTCGGATACCTACGACGCTCTTGAGGAAGCTTCGAGGCTCGACGTAAGCTTCTTCACTGAGCTCACGCCGCCTTTGTCACGAGCGTCTATTGCTACCTTCTGTACCTTCCTAAGAAAGCGGCTCAGTCGCTGGAAAAGAATATACGTTTCCTGCAGGTAGGCTTCGATGTGGTATCGAAGCCAATTTGCTTCAGACAACCTGTGAAAACGGAAGGTCCTGCTGCGTGGATAGTGCGACAGGTACACCAAGGCTTGATCTAGCCTATTCACCGAAGAGTCGATTTCGGTGAACTCTTCGAACCAGTCAAGCCAATACCGCTCGTTCGCCGATGGCTCTGGGCGCCCGGCAATAGTCTTCGGCTGTGGAAGGCCGAAGACGGGGTGTAGCAGGTCCGGGCGTAGTCCCGCCTTTATTACGGGCAGGATTCTTTCGTGGGCGACTTCGAAAAGTGCCCAATACGCATCAGGAGTTTTCCTCATAGGCGAAGTACCTGGGGGCGCCCTGGGTCAGCGCTCATTTTACTCTCCTGGGTGGCTTGTCCGAGCCATCCTTCGGTGAAGTTGCGTAGATCCTTCGTCGGCAGACCTTCGCGTTGCGAAGGCCCGCCCTTCCTCAGGATGACAGCGGGTTAGGAGTTGTGTCTGTGATGGGCGTGCATTCCCAAAATGGGCTTCGGCGAATGTTTTTCTTTTGTAGAGTGCTCTTTTTGTGATTGCGATGTGGCATAGTTAGAATCGAGTCGAAGAATAATGAACGCGGCCTTTCCGGGCCGCGTTTTTATTTGGGACGATTTCTAACGGGGAAGGGTCGGGTAGCGATCGCGAATATCTTATGAAAAATAACGGGATGAAGATCAAACACCACAAGTTGCGGGGTGAATGGGCGGAAATGTGTTTTATGACACGCGCGGCGGAGCATGGTTTGTGCGTGACTCGGCCCTGGGGAGAGATGTCGAGGTATGACTTTGCGGTGGAGTGCAATGGTCATTTTGCGCGGGTGCAGGTGAAGTCGACGATGTTCCTGGATCGCGGAGGGTATGTGGTCACGGTGCGTGGGTGGAGAGGGAAGTACACGGGCAATCCGTTCGATTTTGTGGCGGCGTATTTGATTCCGCTAGATCTTTGGTACATTTTGCCGGTGGAGAGTTTCAGAATGCAGGGGAGCGTTGGGCTGTATCCCAGGCTGAAGAAGTCCAAGTATGGGCGGTTCAAGGAGGCCTGGCATTTGCTGCGTGGAGGAGAGGTTGGCGGTTCGGGAGTGATAGCAGGGATTGAGGCTTGCAGGGCTGAGACTGGAATATGGGCTAGGTAGTGTCGTCGGCTCCCACTTTTCGCAAAGAACGCGAAAAATGGGGCACCCGAGTTTACAATCGCCGGGGCTTCGCGGGATGACAGCCGTCTATGTTAGGAGAGGTTGTCGGTTGTGTCTGGGATGGCGGATACGAGCGCTGATGCGCTGCCGTTTGTGGGCCCGGGGATGGCAGGCGGCTTTGGTGGGCCATCCTTTACGGGAATATCTTTGACCGAGGTATCGAGGATGCGGCTGTTCAGGCAATAGAGCGCGAGTTCGAGACGGTCGGCAACGCCCAGCTTGTCATAAACTTTGCGCAGGTAGTTCTTCACTACCTGTTCGGTGGTTCCGACGCGAGTGGCAATTTCCTTGTTCTTCATGCCCTGGGTGACGCAGGACACGATCAGGGCTTCTTTCGGAGTTAACTGGACCTTAGGCCGAGGGGCACCGGCGCGTGAGCCCTGGGTGCGATAGGCTTCGAGGACCCACTGAGTGGCGCGGCCATCTAACCATGGCTCACCCTTGGCTACTTTGCGCAGACAGTCGACCAGCAGTTCGGGTTCGACCTCGCGGGAAACGATGGCGTGTACGCCGCGGCGGAACAGTTCCAGCGTGAGATCCTGATCGGGTTCGGTAGTGACCACTACCATGCGAAGGGTTGGACTCTGGCGCAGCAGGTCGGCAACCGCTTCGATGGGATTCGAAGCGATGGCGGCTTCGAAGAGCAGAACGTCGGCGGTGAACTTCTTGGCGGCGGTTAAGGTTTGGGCCAGAGTTTCGGCCTGTCCCACGACGCGAACGTCGTCTTCCAAAGCAAAAATCTTGCGCAGTCCGGCGCGAAAGATCGCCTGCGTGTCCGCCACGATCACGCGGATGAACTGGCCGTTGCCCTCAGCTGGTTGCAGCTGCTCGGCGTCGACTCTCGCGGTAACCGGCGTGCTTGCCATCAGTCTCCTCGCTGCTGGGCGCGGTCGAAACGGTACTCGTCAATGACCACGCCCACACCGCGGCGGCCACTGTCTTCAAAACTTCGCACTACACGGCCGCGGCAGTCCAGCCGTACATCGGTCTCCGCGCCCACAACATCGGCAGGGAGCGAAATGGTGAAGTCTACCATTGAACCGATCGGCATTTCGGAATCGACCATCTGAAACAGAACGCCATTGGCGGAAATGTTCTGGGTTTCAGTATGACGCTCGCCTGAACCCGATTTTACAGAAATCGGCAGCTTGATCGGAAAGCGCTTGGCGCTCTGCACTTCCGAATAGGGCGCGCGGCTGGCTTTGGGGTCGGCGAGTTCCTCGGCGGAGGCCTGCGGCTTGGGCGAGGAATCCTTCTCCTCGGAGCTCGTCAGATCCCCGTTCTTGACGAATGGGCCAATGTTATGCATTACGAGCGAAGACTACACCCCGGAACCAGCCGCGCAAAGTTACCGAAGTCATGGGACTGTTAGAGCTAAATTCTTTTGGGTCATGAACTTGCGGGGGAGCTGTGGATAGCATGTGAGGACTGTCACAGCGGCATTTGGCATCCGGCAGTTTAGCATTTAGCCCTTGAGGCGAGGTGGCTGATGAAGGACTTCAGAAACTTGAAAGTTTGGGAGAAAGCGCATCGCTTAACGTTGGCCGTTTACAAGCAAGCATTCGACTTCCGCGGGAGGAACTCTTTGGGTTAACCAGCCAGATACGTCGATGCAGCGCATCCATCGGTGCAAATATTGCGGAGGGGTGTGGCAAGCATGGAAACAATGAGTTCCAACGCTACCTTCAGATCGCAGCAGGCTCCGCTAGCAAATTGGATTATCACTTCCTGCTGGGTCGTGACCTGGAATTCTTCGAGGATGTTGATTATCGCGGACTCTCGGGAGAGTTGCTGCAGATAAGAAAGATGCTCACATCCTTGCTTCAAAAGGTGCAAAGTGAGCGGTTCGCAGGCTAAATGCTAAGTGCCAATTGCTGGCCCTAAAATTTTGTCACTTCGGTGAAGTTGAAGTCGCGGACTTTCATGGCTGGCACTACCATGTCGAAGGATTCTTCGCCGCTGGCGCGGACGGGCGTGCCCATGGCTTCGACGTTGCACAGCATTTGAATCAAGCTCTGATTGAAACGGAAATTGCGGACTCCGTGGCGGATCTTGCCATCTTCTATATAGAAGGTGCCGTCGCGGGTCATGCCGGTGAGAATTTTTTCGTAGGGATCGACTTCGCGAATGTACCACAGGCGGGTGACCAACACGCCGCGTTCGGTGGAGGAGATCATTTGGTCAACGGAGCTTGGCTTGGGGGTTTCGCCGAACACAATGTTCATGGGGGCTTCGCCCATTTCGTTGGGGAGGGGGAAGCCGTGCCCCGTGGGTTGGACGGGGCCGACTTTATCTTTGTATTCCGAGCGCTTCATTTTATCGGCGGTGGCTCGAGCGTAAACCAAGCGCTGGACCACGCCGTTTTCGACCAGTTGCACGCTTTGACGGCGCCTGCCTTCACCGTCGAATGGGACGCCGGATTGCAAAGGGTGGGCCACATCGTCCCGGATATGGATGTTCTCGCCAAAAAGTTTCGTTCCAACGCGGTTATTCAGGAACGAGCGCTGGTCGAGGATGGCCAGGCCGCCGAAGTCGAAGAACATGAAGCCAACGATATCGAGCACGGCGGCGGGTTCGAGAATCACGATGTATTTTCCGGGCGGAATCTCGCGCGGCTTCGCCGACTCGGTTGCTTTGCGAACCGCGATTTCTGCCAGCGCAGTGGCGTCGAGGTTAGCCACGTTGGTGGAGTTGGCTTTCTGCCATCCCGAGGAGTCGGGCGCGAGCATGGTGATGGAAATTTCTGATGAAGTTTGGGAGTGCCAGTCGTGCAGGCCGCGCGAGTTGAAAACAGCTTCCACCGACTCGGATGTCGAGACGATGCCCGCGGTGGTGAGTTTATGTTTGTCCGCGATTGAGACAATTTTCTTGACGGTTTCGGCACGCTGCTGGGGCGTGATGGCAGCGGTTTCGGCGAAGTGACGGGTGGGCAGATCTTCGCGGGCCGCGCCACATGAGTCGGGCACCGGCAATAGATCGGGATCGGGATGCTGAACTTTCGCCAGCCTCTCTGACGATTGCACGACTCGCTTGAGGCTTTCGTCGTCGAGTTTGTTCGTCGTCGAACGGGCGGTGCGTCCGCCAAACACGGTTCGCACGGAGACGACGTAGTTTTCTTCAGCAACATTCTGATGGATAACGTTGTTGGCGAAGCGAGTGAGGGCGCTCTTTCCGCCCGAGAAGAGGACTTCGACCTCGTCGGCGGTCGAGTGCTTCCGGATGCGGTCGAAGATGTCGGCGGCTTGATTGTCTGTAAGCATTCAGCATTCAGCATTCAGCATTCAGCAAATGCCACTTAGCTTTGAAAGCCTCAGTTGGAGAAACGATGCGGGACTGAATGCTGAGTGCTAAGTGCCGAATGCTGCTCTAAAATCACGTTCCCTTATACGCGCTTCCTACCTTAATACTGCGAAACCTTGCTGGCGCTGCGCCGTGTCCTGTTCCCATTACTTGCTGGGGCTGGCCTTTACCGCAGTGCGGGGTGCCCCACACTACCCACTCGTCTCGAGAGCAGATCGCGTCCATGGAGTTCCAGAATTCCGTCGTGATTCCGGAGTACGAGGGATTCTTCAACATGCGGGTGCGCTTGCCGTTCTTGATCTCCCAGCCCATTTCGCAACTGAACTGAAAGTTGTAGCGCTTGTCGTCGATCGACCAGGACTTATTGGTCTCCAGGTAAACGCCGTCATCGGTGTCGGCGATGAGTTGCTCGCGGGTCAGGGGGCTTTTTCCGGGCAGAATGCTGATGTTGGTCATACGTATGATCGGCAGCCGGTTCCAGCACTCAGCGCGTAGGGTTCCGCCGGATCGATCCATGCCGATGTTGTGCGCGGTCTCGCGCGAGCTCAAGTATCCCGTGAACAAGCCACTGGTGATGATCGGCGTGCATTGGGCAGGCACTCCCTCTTCGTCGAATCCGAAGGTTCCGAGTCCTGGCCCGTGTTCCTGGCGGGCGTCGGCCACGATGTTGACCAGATCGCTGCCATAGCGCAGGGTGCGCAGCTTGTCGAGAGTCAGGAACGACGTTCCGGCGAAGTTCGCTTCCATCCCCAGCACGCGGTCGAGTTCGATAGGGTGGCCCACGGATTCGTGAATTTGAAGCCCCAGTTGCGAGCCGTCCAGAATAATGTTGAACACGCCCTCGGGACACTGGTCCGCTTTCAGCAGCGCCACGGCTTCTTCGCCCACACGGCGGGCGTTTTCCAACAGCTTCAGTTCGCCGATCAGTTCGTATCCTTTATTCTGCCACTGTCCGCCGTAGGAGTTGGGATACGAGCGCTTCTGAATCTCGCTTCCGGCGAAGGCGTAAGCGGCGTAGCCGACTCCGGTGGTGTATTTCGTCTGGTGAATGTTGGCGCCTTCGGAAGAAACGAACCATTGTTCTTCGCGGCGGAAATTCATATTGGTCTCGGCCAGGGTTACGCCCACAACCGAGCGTAGTTCGGCGTCAATCTTCAGCAGCAGATCGATGTTCTGCTCGACCGAAGTAGTAAAAGGATCGATCTGAAAAGGAGTGGTCCAATCCGCCGTAGAGGGCTTTTCCGGAGCGAGTTGAACGTCGCGCTGCTTCACTCGCGAGGACGCCTTGGCAATGTCGACGGCTCGCGTGGCCGTGGCTTCGACGGCGGCGCGGCTCAAATCGTCAGAGGCGGCAAATCCCCAGGCACCGTCGGCGATAACGCGAACCCCGATGCCGAAGGACTCGGAGTCCGACGCGCCACCGACATTGCCATTCTTGGTCGAGAGGGCGCGGCTGCGGTCATCGGCGGTGCGCGCGTCCGCATAAGAAGCCCCGCGTTGCGCAGCGACGTTGAGAGCCCAGGAGGCAATGTCTTTCATGGCGAATATCAAATCTATCACGGACACGAGGAGGGCGGAGAAGCGATGAATCGGTGTTCTCTCCGACCTGTCTGTGCAGGAAAGTGCAGAGATCCTTCGTCGGGAGCCTTCGCTTTGCCAAGGCTCAGCTTCCTCGGATGACAAGGCGCTTGTCCGCCTTGCGGTTTCGAAGGCCCGGGCCATAGAATCAAAAAGGACCTGATGGCGGTGTGTTTTCGGCCGTCGATTCAGAGACTCCTGCAGTAGCTTCCCACCAACGCGCGGGCTGCGGCAGATTCGTCGCGGGAGAGATGGCCGAGTGGCTGAAGGCGCACGCTTGGAAAGCGTGTTTACTCGAAAGGGTAACGTGGGTTCGAATCCCACTCTCTCCGCCAGTTCTCAAATCGCAACCAAAAATGCGGGTTCCGTGAGCTTGTTACTATTTTTGAGCGGTTCCTGTTAATCCCCGAAATCATTGGCGAGCTTAGGTCGCATATGGAAGAGTGGCGCAACAATATGCCGGAATCGTTGCATACCACAGAGAAGTACCGCGAAGTCGAAGAGACCGCAACCCAGCTTGAAGATTTGGAGTCGAGCTTGGACCCTCAGCGATCACCCAAAACCGGCCACTGATTATCACCTGAAAACCGGCCAACGAGAGTAGCGTCCGGGACATTGATTCCCGCGGAGGCTTGTAGGCTCCGTGGGCATGGCCAATGTCTTGAACG
>JBAVAQ010000108.1:0-145435 GCA_049585795.1 Terriglobales bacterium
CGGCCTTTTCTTTGCGTATGCAGTTCATTCTGTAGAGACGTAGTTAGCTTCGTCTCTACAAGCTTTCCGCCCAAACGTTGGGTCCGCCGCTAAACACCAACTGTACTTCTCCTTCGGTAACTTGCCCGCCTCCGCTTCCCCTGTCAATCTTGGCCCGAACGGATTTTCTTCCGTTGGGGGCGAATCACTATATGATTTCCGCATCAAAGCAGTTTCTCAGCAGCAAAGTGCTGCTATTTGTTCTACTTGCGCTGTGTCTTACCAGCGCCGCATGGGCCGGACAGTGGACTGCCTTAGGACCAGACGGGGGCGATGTTCGCAGCCTGGCCTACGATCCGCAGAATCCGGATCACATCTTCCTGGGCACCAGCACAGGAACTCTTTTCTCTTCGACCGACGGCGGCAAGAGCTGGGCGCGTTTTGCCCACTTGGGCAGTGGCGATGACTATGTCATCGACCACCTCGCCATCGATCCCCAGAGCCCGAACAAAATGTATGCCGCAGCCTGGAGCGTGGAAACTCAGCAGGCCGGTGACTTGTTCCACTCTGAAGATGCCGGCAAGACCTGGGAAACCATGCCCGCGATGCACGGCAAGTCGATTCGCGCCATGGCCATTTCCGCATCCGACTCCAAGACGCTGGTCGCCGGCGCCGTCGATGGCGTCTTCCGCAGCAGCGATGGCGGCAACAGCTGGCAGAAGATTTCCGCCGGCAATTCCGACATCCATAGCATTGAATCTATCGCCATTGATCCCAAGAATCCGAACGCGATCTATGCCGGCACCTGGCACCTGGCGTGGAAGACCGACGATGGCGGCGCCAGCTGGCACCATATCAGCAAAGGCATGATCGAAGACTCGGACGTCTTTTCAATCATCGTGGACTCGACCAATCCTTCTGTCGTCTTTGCCAGCGCCTGCTCCGGCATTTACAAGAGCCAGAGCGCGGGCGAATCCTTCCAGAAGATTCAAGGCATCCCGTTCTCCGCGCGACGTACCCGCGTGCTGAAACAGGATCCTACCAATCCCGCGATTGTCTACGCCGGAACCACCGAAGGGCTCTGGAAAACAGTCGATGCGGGCAAAACCTGGAACCGCGTGACCGACTCTGACGTTGTGGTGAACGACGTGATGATCGATCCGCGCAACTCGATGCGGGTTATGCTGGCTACTGATCGCGCTGGCGTGTTAGCCAGCAATGACGGCGCGCACAGCTTCCTCGCTTCCAATCACGGCTACGCGCACCGCTATGTAACCGCGATCCTGGCAGACAAGAACGATCCCAATACCATGTACGTGGGTGTGGTTAACGACCGCGAATTGGGTGGAGTTTTCGTCTCGCGCGACGCCGGACAGCACTGGACGCAGAACAGCAAAGGGCTCGACGGACGCGACGTCTTCACCCTGAAGCAGACCAGCAATGGCGAGCTCGTGGCGGGCACGAATCGCGGCATGTTTATCCAGGCCCACCATTCCAACGAGTGGAGCCCGATCAACGACGTCGTCAACCGCGCTTTCTCGCATACTGCTAGGACAAAAACCGAAGTCCACTCCATCCTGACCGCGCGTGTGAGCGATGTCGAAATCACGCCCACAACCTGGTTGGCCGCAACCTCTGCCGGGCTGTTCACCAGTTCCAACCAGGGTAGGAGTTGGACGGGCGGCGCAGTCCTGGGCAAGCTGGACTTCGTCTCGGTTCGTGCCGACGGGAACCTGATCGCCCTCGCCACGCGCAGCGATGTCCTGGTTTCAAAGGACAACGGTTCGACCTGGCAAGACTCCAGTTTGTCGGCTTCCATCAGCGGTATTCGTGGCGTCACCATTTCGGATGGGCAGATTATGTTCGCTTCGCGTGAGGGCGCATTCCGCAGCCCGAACGCGGGAGCGGGCTGGGAGCACATGCAGAATGGCCTCCCGGACAAGAACATCAGCTCCATCAGCTACGACCAGAACAACAAGCGCCTGCTGGCGACCAGCACCGAAACCGGCGTGGTCTTTGAGAGTCAGGATAGCGGCCGTACCTGGACCCGCGGCCCTGACACTGGCTTCCCCTTGCGCAACATCAGTGTGGTGCAAGGCCGCTTGCTGGCAGCGACTCCGTTTGACGGTGTCGTCATGCAACCGGACAACGAAGATCACAGCGCGTCCAACGGCGCTGAAACTCGACGCACTAACTAATCAACCACTCACCCCACAAACCACCGAGGAGCGGCATCACCCGCTCCTCGGTTTGCTTTTACTGGCAGGTGGGAAACTTGAGCGATGCCACTCGAGTGCGCAAGGTGATCGCGTTCTTGGGAGCAGTCTTTGGAATGTACTGGTTCACATACCAGAAGGTACAGTCATCCGAGGGATCGATCACCACGCTGCTGTAGTCTCCCCATCGATTTGCATCGGTCGCAGACCCTTTTGCGATGAAGATCGTGGCCGGGTCCTCCATCGTATTCAGAGGATCAGTAGGCACGCGTCCAGTGAAAGCCAGAGACGGATGCAGAGTGCTGGCGTTCGATTCACTATAGCCGAATGCCATGTCTCCCTCTTTGTCCATGTCGATGCTTCCCATCCACAGCGAATTGCCGCCGTGGATGAAGGTTCCTTGTTGATAGACCTTGGGCGTGCCGTTGGGATCGCGGATCTCATACCAGCGTTCGCCAGATGCCGCTTTGCTCGTCATCACCGAGTGGCTCACCACTAAGGATTCGTGGTCGCCAAAGTTCCGGTAAGCCAGGCGGAACATCAGGCGATCGCCCAGGGAGTCCAGTTGCTGCGTCGTGCCCGGCTGCGGAATGCAAACTCCGCCCCCGCAGGCCATGGTGTAAGCCTTCACTGGAATCGTGATGGGCCCCGTGAACTTCGACTTAGACGGATTCGCGAAGTCCACGTGAAAACGGTACAGATGCAAAGAGTTTGAGCTGAAAAGATCGACAAAAAAGCTGGGCTCACCCGACGGAGGAGGCGTGGCACCGTCCGCATTCGACGGCAGGAAAGAAAATTCATTCGGATTCTTGAAGCAGACTGCTTTCGCGGCTGCGCCGGTCAGCATGGCGGCGCGATCGTAGGCGCAGGCGTCGTCCGCGATGAAATTTTGCGGACCAAACAAATTGTAGTTGGCATAATAAGCGTCCGGCCAGACGCTAAGCTTGTCATAGTCATTCAAAACATTCTTTCCAAACTTGAAAATGTAGCGATGGTATTTGCCGGCAGCATCCGAACTCTCGGAGACGGCAATACATTCGTTCCCCGTTTCGAAACTGCTGTCGGCGGCAATCTGGCTGATAATCCAGCGATTGGCCATCTGATCGTAAAGCACGATGGGATCAGTCCAGAAAAAGGTCTGCCCTTGTCCGCAGAGTCCCGGGACACCCGTGAACAGAGCGCTGATCTGCTGCGGACCGAAGACCGACTTTCCTGTCGATTTGTCGTAAACCTGCCACGCTGTATTGATGGTCTCGACCATCTGGGTAGCCCCGACCGCGAGATTGTCATCAGAAGGAATTCCTTCCAAAGCCTTGCCGTTGGCCGAATTCGGAATCCCTTCGAAGTTGAGTCCGATGCTGGCCGAAACCGGGGCCGCAAGATACGTCTGCTCCGCAAGATCCGTTACCGGCACGGCGGCGCCAGCGAGAATTCGGCGCGGCCGAGGGTGCTCAACTTCACGCGGAACCCGTCCCTGCGGGACTGCCATGGAATACTCCCGCGCCGGCAAGGAAGTATCGTGATAGCTGTCGTAAAGGACTTCCATGCGGCTCTGCCCGGCCTTCTGCGCAGACAGATCAGCGGCGTTCAGGCTGAAGAGAATCAGTGCGATCGCGGTTAGAGTCAGGGCCTTCGAATTCATAGTTCCTTCTCTATCTACATCCGTGGAGATCAACGTCCGCGGATGGAAATGCAGCAGAGGCGCGGACGCTCACTCTGGCATCCGGCTTTGGGGTTGGATAAGTTTGATCTGGTTGCGGCTTGTCGTCAAGCTGAAACAACTTGTAACCTCTGAGGTTCACTCCGGTCCTATGTGTAGGTTGAAGAGGCGTTTGGCAGAGCTTCGAGGTAAACTAACGATTCGCTAACAGGGAAACGTCACGAACCTTCAGCAGATGTTCGTCAGCGGTGACCAGAGTGAGATCAAAGACTTTAGCCGTGGCCAGTAAGAAACGATCCGCGGGATCGCGATGGGCAAGCCGCAGACGTCCCGTTTCCCGCGCCACTTCATAAGTGACCGGAGCCTCTTGTAATGGCAGAGACCGTAACGCCTGGGGAACCCACGTCTCGATGTCCTCGTCCGGCACGATACGCCGCTTCTGCCATAGCACGATTAATTCCCAGACGCTGATTGGGGACAGCCATAGCTCGTTGCCCAAATCCTGAATTTCCTTTGTGATTCGCCGGGAGAGGCGCTCCGGTTCAAGCACGCTCCACAACCAGATATGGGTGTCGAGCAGCAGCCTCATGAACGAAGGACTTCCCAGTCGTCTTCGTCGGTTGCGGGAAAGACGATATTGCCCGTGATGCGAGCGGTTCCGCGGAGCGCGCCCAGCGCTCGCTTCGGCTGTTCCTTCGCGGACGGAGGGATGAGTTGGGCGACCGGCTCCCCGAAGCGGGTGACCAGCACCGGTTTCCCGGTCTTGCGCACTCTTTCCAGAACCGCCAGGCAAGTTGCTTTGAACTTCGAGATGGCTATTTCTTCCATGAAACCTTCTGATCAGATGATACTATGGTCAACGATCATGGTCAATCTATCTGAGAGCTGAAACCCGGGCAACATCGCCTCCCATCCCTTCGCCGCGGCCGGGGAGTAAGCCGCGGGGGCGCCGGGGTCGTAGCTCCACACTTAGCGCCAGTCTTGGCGTTCAGCGCATAGACTGCAACGGATCGACGCAGTATGACTCCTCCGGCGAGGAAGCGAGCCAAATCGAGTTCGCGGACCAACGGCCAAGATTGTACGCTGGACGTCAAGCAAGCTAGGACCCGGGTTCAGCGTCTGACCGGGCAAAATCTACATCCGCGGCAGGAATCTGGCGCCACTAAACCCTTGATTCATCGAGTCCAACAGATGGCATCTGCCGTGCGACTTGTGACCACGAACGATTCAGGGGCAGGATGCGGTCATGAAGAGATGTCGGCGAACCATGGCGCTCGGACTAGCCTGGATAGTTCTGGCCTGGGTCACGGGATGTTCCCGGCAACTCGGGGCACCCGGATCAAACGGGAGCGCGAACGGCCAACTCCCATTCGAGCGGGTCTCGGATAACAGCGGACTCTCGCCCACGGACGGGTTCGCTGCCGAGGTAATTCCCGCCGGGACCAAGATTGCCGTCCGTTTGAAGACGGCCGTATCCAGCGCAGAGGCCCGTGCCGGAGAATCGTTCCAGGCGGTTCTGGATGAGCCTTTAGTCGTTGCAGGGAAGACGATTGTGCCGCAAGGAACCACGGTAACCGGGAACGTGGCAGCGGCGAGGGCTTCGGGAGACTTCGATGATCCCGGTTACATGCGCCTGACGCTGGCTTCGATCCTCGTGAACGGAAAATCCGTTCCTCTTCGCACCTCGAGCATTTTCGCCAAGGGCGGATCGTTCGACAAACGCAAACCCACGCCGATCAAGAGCTCGGAGATAAAAACGTCGGCGCAGCCCGCCGTCGGCGATGGCGGGGAGATTTCCATCCATCCCGCGACACGCGATGTGAGGTTTTCCACAGGGCACCGTTTGAGCTTTCGGCTGGCTCAGCCGTTGCAACATTTGCCTTGAAGCGGCGGTGAAGAGCAATTGCCCGTTGCGGGCCTACGAGTTCGGGCCAAGTTCTTCCTCCCATTTTGGATACGGTTTCAATCTGGAAATCCCTGTTCAACCATCACAGCCAATCTGACTAAGCCCGCCTAGACTTCCCGAATAGGGAGCACGCCGCGAAGGTGTGATTCTACAGAACGTTGTAATCGGGTGAAAGCGAGCGATGAGCGCAATTGCACAACTTCAGGTGAGAGCTGAGGAATCAACCAACCCGCCGCAAACCGAGCAGCAGTTACGGGATGCACAAAAAATGGAGGCCATCGGCCGGCTAGTGGGCGGGGTTGCCCACGACTTCAACAACCTGCTGACCGGGATGGTGCTTTGCAGCGAACTGATTCTGGCCGGACTGGAAAAGAACCACCGCTTACGGCGCTTTGCCGAGGAGATTCGCAAGGCAGGGGAGCAGGGCGCGGGACTCATCCAGCAGTTGATGGCGGTGGCGCGGCAGCGGGCAGTCGAGCCTTGTCTGCTCAGCCTGAACAACGTCGTATCGGATATGCACAATCTGCTCGGCCGCCTGATTGGCGAGAACATCGAACTGGTGGCCGAACTCGCGGATGATCTGGGCCTGGTGCGGATGGATCCGGCCCAGGTTCAGCAGATCGTCCTGAACCTGGTGTTGAACGCGCGCGATGCCATGCCCGACGGCGGGCGGGTCACCCTCAATACCAGAAATTGCGACGGGCCCAGACCGGGAGGCAACGCGAATAACGGCTTCAATGACTCCTGGGTCGCACTCACCGTCAGCGACGTCGGTTGCGGCATGGACGCCGAAACCCGCGCCCGGGTGTTTGAGCCTTTTTTTACCACCAAGAAGCCCGGGCAGGGAAATGGCCTGGGGCTGGCCACGGTTTATCGCATTGTGACTCACGAAGGAGGGACCGTAGAAATAGAAAGCGAAGCCGGAAAAGGCACACGAGTGGTGGTGCATCTCCCGCGAATCGGAGCGCTACCTAAGCCGTTCAAGGCTGCTGAGGCTACGAACGAAATCAGTCCGGTACCGAATCAGAAGGTTCGAGGACCGAGAAAAGCCAGGATAAGAAGGGGAAAATCTGTATGACCAGCGCCACTGCTCATGCCTTTAATCCGCCCCAGCTCGAGGCGGCCAATTTGCTGAATCTGGTAATCGTTGACGACGAACGTGCGGTTCGTGACGTCTGCCGCGAGGTGGCGCGCTCCCTGGGTTTCAATACCACGGTGGCCGAGTCCGCCGAACATACCTATCGCTTGCTCGACTCGCAGGCGGTCGATGTGGTCCTGCTCGATCTGAAGTTGCCCGGCGCCAGTGGATTGGAGGCGTTGCACAAGATCAAGCAGCGCCGTCCTGATGCGGAGATCGTCGTGGTTACTGGCTACGCCACCGTGCAATCCGCGGTGCAAGCCATGAAAAACGGCGCTTACGATTACGTGACCAAACCCTTCACCATCGATGAATTGAAGCTTCTGCTGGAGCGGGTGGCCGCTCACTTGAAGCTGAAAACTGAAAACCGTATATTGCGGGAGAAGATTAAGGCAAAGCTGGGATTCGGCAGCATTGTGGGCCACGCGCCCGAAATGGAAAAGCTTTACCGCATGATCGCCAAGGCTGCATTGAGCAACCACCCGGTGCTGATTCTGGGCGAAAGTGGAACGGGAAAGGAAATGGTGGCGCGGTCCATTCACTTTTCGGGTCCCTTCCGCGACAAGCCATTCATCCCGGTGGACTGCGGCTCGCTCGTCCCCACCCTGATTGAGAGTGAACTGTTCGGTTATGTCAAAGGGGCCTTCACCGGCGCGGTCCAGGCCAAGGACGGGTTGCTGGCAATGGCTGAGGGCGGGACGGTATTTCTCGACGAGATTGGGGAACTACCCGTCGATCTCCAGGCCAAGTTGTTGCGTGCCATTCAGGAAAAAGAAATTCGGCAGGTCGGCAGCACTAAGCGCACCAACATTAATGTGCGAATTCTGGCCGCAACCAACCGCGACCTGGAGTTAGCCGTGGCGCAAGGAACCTTCCGTCGCGATCTGTACTTCCGCTTGAATGTGTTGAACCTCCGCATCCCGGCGTTGCGCGAACGGCGGCAGGACATCCCGGTGCTGGCTGGTTATTTCCTGGAGCGCATGGCACAAGACTTTGGACAAGAGCGAACCCTGAGCGATGACGCCATGAAAGCTCTGCTCGCCTACGATTGGCCCGGGAATGTACGGGAGTTGGAAAACTGTTTACACCGGACTTGCGCCATGAACAGCGGTTCGGAAATCCAAGTCCTGGACTTACCCAGCGCTGTCCATGGTGAAGCGGTTCACGCCATGGTTGAGGGAGATGGCTCAGCGAAAATCGTTCCCATTTCGGAGATGGAGAAGAAGACCATTCTCAACACAATTACGCAGCTCAACGGGGACAAACTATTAGCGGCGCGGCTCTTGGGCATCGGCAAAACCACGCTGTACCGCAAGCTGAAGGAATACGGTTCACCAGCTTAGTTCAAATCGGGACTCGCCATCCCGCATCGGAACGCTTGCAAGAGGAAACTGAGCACAACCCATTTGTTATCATCGGGAGCTTTTGGCTGCTCACATGCAATAGAGCAAAACATGATTCTCCTGATTACGTCTCTGGCAAAGGCTCAGAATTGCGCGAAAGCGCTACAGGAAACGTCGGGTGAACCCGTAGAGGTGGCGGCAAGCCTGCGGGAAGCAGTGGCCCAGCTGCAAGCACACGAGTTTTCAGCAGCGGTGATCGATCAGCTGTTGCTGGACGCGGAACCGGACGATGTCGAGACCATCTTGAAACACATGGGCACGGCCGTGCCGGTTTATTCCAACTTTGCCATTCATGGCATCGAGCGGGTGTCTCGCGAACTGCATTCGGCGCTGCATCGGCGCAAGCGGGAATTGCAGGTTGCAAGGCGAGAAGCGCAGCAGACTTTGCGCAGCGAGCTAAAGGACACCATCACCGCCTTGTTGCTTTCTTGCGAAATGGCGCTCGATGTGCCCAACCTCCCGCTGTTTGCCGAGACCAAGATGCGAGCCGTAGACGCTCTGGCTAAGGAAATGCGCACCAAGCTCGAGGTGACGGCATGAGGAGCTCAGTTAACGCAGCCCCACTTTGCGCACCTTCGTGTCCTTGATGGTTGGTGTCCCCAGATGCCCTAACCCCGATGAGCACGGAAGTATATAAAGAAAAACGAAGGTCACAGACTCGAAGAAAACGCGCGAATAGCTGCTCTCGACCTCAAGACTGGCGTTTTGCCTGATGGTTGTGAGAACCGAGCACAATCTCACAACCGCTGCCGTCGAAACGTCGGATTCATCATCGAATCCGCTTCGGGTTGTCCTCCTGATTACTTGCTTCTTTGATAGCTCACTTGACCGCCGACCAGCACTGCCGTGACATGGCTGGTGTATTCAAACGGATCGCCATCGAAGAGCGCGACATCCGCATCTTTGCCGGGAGCGAGCGAGCCCACGCGATCGTCGATCGCGAGAATCTTTGCGGCGTCCGCCGTGACCGCGCGCAGAGCACCTTCCATGCCCAGCCCGTTGGCGGCCGCAATGCCGGCTTCGAATAGCAAAATGCGATTCTTCGGAACGTAACCTTCATAGCCGGTCATCAGCGCCACCGGGATTCCCGCTCGCTTGAGGATTGCCGGATTCTCAAAGGTCGCATTGGCGGTTTGCAGCGACTCGAAGCGTTGCATGACTGGGCCGGCCAGGCATGGGACTCCTGCGCGACGAATCGCATCGATGACAAGATAGCCCTCGGTCACTGAAGCCAGCATGTAGCGCAGATGAAATTCACTGCCGATACGAATGCCCGTGTCGATATCGTCGGCGCGATAGGCGTTGAAGATCGCCGGCAGTTTCCCGTCCACGACCGGCACCAGCGCTTCAAGTTTCATGTCGCGGGAAGTCTGTTTGGAAATGTCGCTACCCTCTTTCTTCCATTTATCCCATTTTTCTTGGTAGGCCTTTGCATCTGCCAGCGCGTGACGGATGATCTCTGCCGTCTTCATGCGTGTGACCGGCGCTTTGTCTTTCTTTCCATAAGTTTCCTTAGGAGTTTCGCCGAGATTGAAGATCATGGCGGATTCCTGACGAACGGTCAGTTGTTCCACGGTTGCGAACATGGAACCAGCTCCTGCGGTTTTGAAAATCCCAGCGCGCCCCGCGATGGGGTTGCGCGGACCGGGCGCCGTCTGCACCGTGATGACCCCATACTGATTCAAGACTTTCAAAAGCCTTTCGTTGGGATTGAAGCTGTCCAGCGTGCGCACATCGGCGGTGTTGGGATCAGTGGCCTCGTCCTGATCCTGATCGGCGGGAATATTGTAGGCGCCGGAGATCCCCGCAGTCGTGTCGGTATCGATCAATCCCGGAGTGACGAACGCGGCTTTCAGTACCGTGTATCCCTCGGGCGCTTGCCGATGCGGCCCCGGGCGCACGGCCTCGATCTTTCCGTCGCGAATCAGGACCATGCCGGGTCCGCCTTGCGTTCCGTCTGCCATCGTGTAGAGATGGTCCGCAAGCACTGCGATATTCTGCGCCAGCAATACGGTGGAAAACGCCACGCAACCGAGCAGAGTGAACCAGCGAAGCGCGCGCATCAGTTTCCCCCTCGTGGTGACGCCGGAAAGCGATCGCCGACGCCAAAGCCCCCGGTGGCATAACGCAGATCCTGCGGATTGCTGCGGTCGAAAACTTTCTGCCCTTCAATCCATGTCTCGAGCACATGAGTGTAAACGCTAAAGGGTGGCCCACTGAGAACGATGAAATCCGCATCCTTTCCAGGATCAAGCGTCCCGATGCGATCCCCCAAGTCGAGCATTTCCGCGGGATAAATCGTAAGCCCATTCAGCGCCCCTTCTTCGCTCATGCCTCCGCGCACGGCCAGCGCCGCCTGGCGAATAATCAGCCGCGAACTGGTGATGGGATCGTCGGTGTTAAATGCCACTTTGACCCCGGCTTTTTCGAGTTGGGCGGGGCATCCGAGATCAAGATTGATCGTCTCAAATTTTCCTCCCGGAGAATCCACGATCGTAAAACTCACCGGAATGTGGCGCTTCGCGAGTTCATTCGCCACTTCGCAGGATTCAGTTCCGTGCTGCACGACCAGACGATAGTGAAATTCATCAGACAAGCGAAGCGCCGTCATTACATCATCAGCCCGGTGGGTGTGGTTGTGAACCACGCGCTTGCCTTCGAGCACTTCGACGACCGGCTCCAGGTCGAGATCGCGGTCAGGCTGTTTCGCGGTCTTGTCTCCGTTGGAGACGGCTTTGTTGTAAGCATCCCATTTCGCCTTATATTGCAAAGCTTTTTCGTAAATTCCGCGCGCCAGCGCCGCTTCTTCCATGCGCGTCATCGGAGCCTTATCTTTTGCGCCGTAGTGTTTCGGGTTTTCCCCATTCGCCATTTTCATTCCGCCGATGGTTCCAGGAATCAGCATCTGCTCAATCGTATTCCCGCGCAGCTTAACGTAGGCCGTTTGTCCTCCCATGACATTGCCGCTGCCCGGCATGATGTTGGCGGTGGTCACGCCCCCGGCAGTCGCCATGCGGATATTCGGGTCGGCCGGATCGATGGCATCCAGCGCGCGCAGCCCGGGTTGAATTGGGCCAGAACCTTCGTTGGCATCGCCTGAGTCTTCGACCAATGGATTCGCAATAATTCCAATGTGCGAGTGCGAATCCACAATACCGGGCATGACAACCTTGCCGGCAGCTTCCTCAATGGTGGCGCCGCGGGGAATCTTTATCTTGCCTTCTTCGCCCACGGCCAGGATTTTTCCGTTGGCGACGAGGAGCACTCCGTGATCGATAGGCGGTCCGCTTACGGGGTATACCTTAGCGCCGCGAATGGCCAGCGTTGCTTGCGCCGCGGATGTCTGCGCGCAAACTGCAATACCCGCGCACAGAATTGCCCACAACATCGTTCTGCGGCTAAGTGTTTTGAATTGCATCCCACCTCCCAGAAAATTGCGAAGCATGAAACTATATCACCGGTGTCGGCGTACTTGACGTTCATCGTAAGTGGCTCTATTGCCGCCCAGCGAATGCCATTCTCTTGACTTGACGTCATCCTGAGCTGGGGCGGCTCTCCGCCCTTGGCGTCATCCTTAGTCGCTCCAGTCTCTGCCCTTGACGTCATCCTGAGTGGCCGTCAGGCCACGAAGGATATCGCGCGACTCGCAGAAATACGGCTAAGCGCTCGCGTGGGACTCCGCCAGGTGTGTCGAACTGCGCGCAAGATCCTTCACCCGGCTCCCGCCAGTTCAGGATGACGGCTCCTTTCGAGAGTAGTCTGACGCGCTGCAATCATCTTAAAAAATAAAAAGAGGGCAGCGAAACCCGCTGCCCTCGTTCTTAGTGAATACTACGATTTGCTTACGGCTCGGGAACCTGTGCGAAGTCCACGCTCTGCACGGGCACGCCGCCGAACTTCTTTCGGCCATCGGTCCAGGTGATGTACGCGGTTCCGGTCGTGCCTGAGTCAGTGGCGTTCAGAGCCGTGTTGTAGTCGTAATCGCCGGCGTAGCAGGAAACAACGCCGGGGTCGTCCTGGGATGGCTGCGTGATCAGGCCAGTGCTAATGGTGACGTCGGCCAGCCACGAAGCGCCGTTGTCCTTCGACTGACGACCGACGCGTTCGTAGTTACAGCCCTTATCGCCCACGCTGTTGCAGGCGGTTGTGGCTTTGCGACGATCATACCAAGAGGCCGTGATGGTTCCGTCCGAAGTGGCGGACAGCGAAGGCATCCACTGCGTCTTGAATTGAGCGTCCTTGTCGGTGTTGAGCTTGGCCGGTTTGGACCAAGTCTTGCCGTTGTCGGTGGAACGGGTGTAAAAGATGTCCCCGTGGTCGCTGTTCGTTCCGGCGCCGGCAAAGTCGTAGTGCACCACGCCGTCGGGGCCAACTGCCGGTTGTCCCCAGCCCATGTGCCGAATAATCGGATTGACCTGATAGAAATAACCGCAGGACGAATCGCCAGGCGGGTTGAATCGTGGCCCCATAATCACTTTCGTCCAGGTTTTGCCGCCGTTGGTTGAGCGATACATGACATTCTGGCGGGTGGCGTTTCCTCCTCCGCCTTCATCCATGCTGGCAAGGAACACCGTAGCGTCCTTCCCCGAGGCGATCACGGCTCCTCGCGGCGAGCCTGTAATCTGCACGTCGCGCATGAAGGTCGAAGTGTTGCTGACGATAACCGGGCCAATCCACTTCGTACCGTTGTCCGAGTAGACGACATCAAGAGCGCCGTTATTGACGAAGTCGTTAAAGGAAATGTACATGCGGCCATAGGTGCCGCTGGTCGGTTCATTGTCTGCCCACATCGACGGGCGGTCATCGCTGCCACCGTTATGGGCGCAGGCGCCAGTCTTCCAGGTTTTGCCATCGGTAGAAGTCCACAAACCGATGCCGAAACCACCGCAGCCGGTCGCCAGATCGCCGGCGAAGAACTTGCCCAACTTCGAGTTGAAAACGACCAGCGGATCTCCAATATTTTCCCCATGGCCGTTCTCAAAAGGCGCAGGCTGGATTTCTTTAAAGGTCGCACCGCCATCGCTCGAGTAAGACGTACCCGAGTAGTTCGATTGGGCGTCGTAATTAGCGTTGTAGTTGACCACGATGGTTTGGCCTTTATTCTTGGTGCTGGCCGCTACCATGCTTTCGCTGCCGCACACGTCATCGGAGGCCGAGCAGTCCGATCCGTTGCTGACGCGGATGTTCGGTGGAGCGGCAGCTTTGTGAGCAACGAGACCCGGCGTCGGGTGTCCCCCTTGCACGATCCCGCATTCGATCAGGATTCGACCGGCGCCCAGGTTATCCGCTTTCATCAGTGACGGGATATCGATGTGCGCGCAATCGACGCCCAGTGAAGTCATTTGAGCGCTGGCTGGCAGCGGTTGAACAACCCACGCCGCCAGTAACAATACTGAAAGCGCAAAGTAACAGAGACTTCTACTTCCGTTGTTCGTCATTGTTGCTTTCCCCCTTTGTTGCTGATTTTTGAAGGTTAGACGGTGGGTTCGAAGCACGCCGCTGCGCGCCCGGGACAGGAGCCACCGCAGTCCCAAAATACTGTTCGTCCATCCAGATGCCGGCCTTCTTTTTCAGATTGTCCAACAGCGTTTGCATCTTCTGTGCTTGCAAGTCCTTTTCGATGAACGAAGACACTTGTCCGAGTTGTTCACGATCCCGCTTTACCAATTGAATGAGCAGAAGACGCGCCGGAGTATCTTCAATCTCCGCCCACTCGCCCTGCTTGAGCGCGAACGCCACTTCCTCCATATGCGGGGACAACTCTGCGCGCGCAAAAGTCAGCGGCTCGGGATCAAGTAGGCCCTCGCCGGACTTGATTAGCTCTGCCGAAAGTTGTTTTTCGCTGGTCCCCGACGCGTAGGCCTGACGAATCTGGTCGGCGCGAGCCCGGGCTTCTTGCGAACTCAAAACTGGGGCGTTCTTGGAGTCGTCTCGCCGCTTCCAAATGAAAAGCCTGCGAATGTGTACTTCATCGTAATCAGGCAAATGGGCAGAATAATATTGGCTGACTTCTTCCACCGAGGGCTGGGCCTGGCGCATCAGGCTGGCAAATTCAGCGTCGGACAGCACTTGCATGCGTGCAATGGCCAACTGGCGGCTCACCTCGGGCGAAGAATCAAGATGGTTGGCGACCGCCTGCTGAGAAAGCATCAGCACCGAGGCGTAGTCATCGCCGAGCCTTCGACGATCCTTCTCGTGGTCTCCAGCTTTGTCAGCATCGCCACCTTGGCCCTCAAGATCGCTGATCCTGGATTCGAATTCAGCCTCGGTAACCTGAAGGTCTCCAACCTTGAGTACCACGCGGTTGCTTGTAGAAGAAGGTTCTTGTCTCGGCGTGGACGGCGAGTTTGCACCAGGGGCCGCAGGATTTGCGCCGCCAACATCCTGCGCGTGGCCTATGGTAGGCAGAAGCGCCAACAATATAAGGTACGGAGCTATCCTCGCTCTCATCGACTCCATTTAGGTCCCTGAACGCTGGGCAAATTGAATATTCAGCAAAGTCTCCGCCACACAGAACGAAGCTATGCCAGCAGGCTCAGCACTAATCGGACCCGGTTGGAGCAAGAACGATGCCCGGTAGTAGAGCGTGGAAACTTTAGTTGATGAGGATTGCCGCTGTCAACGTGAAAAGTTTTGCAGTGCGTGAACGACTCTAACAGCTGTCTGGACTGGGACCCGTTTAACGTGCGATATAGCCGCCCTCAGCTGCCGCCCCCGGAGGGACTCGGTGAGATCAACGATCGATGAATCCGGTGACCCACAGCGATAATCAATGACTGGCTTCCGGCGACTTAGACTGCGGCTTCGTTCATTTCCTCCAAGACTTCTTCCGGCTTTTCTTCCAGCATGAAAGCCAGCACTTCCTGGGGTACTGGGTTATTCCAGACGGGAGCGAACGACTGGCGATGCAGCGGAGACGGTCCGTGCTCGCGCAGGGCGGCGAGATGGTGAGGCGTGCTGTATCCCTTGTTCGAGGCCAGTCCGTAGACGGGGAACACAGGGTCCCATTCGCGAACCATGCGATCGCGTTCGACCTTAGCCAGAATCGACGCAGCCGCAATGGAGGCGGAAAGCGCGTCGCCATGGATGATTGCTCGCTGCGGCAGCTCGCAATCGAGGCGCATGGCGTCGATCAGCAAATGGTCAGGACCGGGTTGCAGGGTTGTTACTGCTATTTTCATGGCGACTCGCGAGGCCTGATAGATGTTGATCTGATCGATACGGGCGGCATCAACCGCAGCGATGGCCCAGGCGACGGAATGTTCGCGGATGCGCGCGGCGAGGACCTCACGCCGTTCCGCGAGCAGCAGTTTGGAGTCGCGCAAGCCCCGAATGCGATAGCCGGGATCGAGGATGACGGCGGCTGCAACTACCGGGCCGAACAGAGAACCACGGCCGACTTCGTCCACACCCGCAATCAGGCGGGCACCCGATTGCATCGCCTGCTTCTCGAACTTCAGCGTGCAATGCAAACGCTTTAGCAGACGAAGCTTGGCGGCTGCAGGCGACAGCGTTTTTTCGGGAGCGAGTTTAGGTTTAGCGGACACTAATGCGCGAATCAATCGACCGATACGAGCATCTTCGCCGAGGCCAGCCCTGTGAAGCAAGGTGGAAAAAATCTTGGCTGCAATGCGTCTGATTTGTTGCGCAGCCTTGAGATTCCAGGCAATCTCAGCATCAGCCGGATCCAATTTACTTCGTGGTCGCGGCTTGGGTGAGTTAGTCGTTCACGTCACCACCTGAAAGCCAATCCCCACTATTTCTTGTCAGTACTGTCTTTTCCCTTATCGTCTGCATTGGTCCCGGGGTTCGCTCCCGGCATCACATTGTTCAGCGCCTTGCGCTGTTGCTCATAGAGCTCAGGATGCGGGAGTGGTTTGCGCGGCATCATCTGGTCCCGCATGGCGGTGTTGTAAACGAAGATGGCTTCCACCACGGCCGCTTGTTCAAGATCACCGGGAACCAGGCGTTCATACACGTCCATGTTGGTGTGGGCGCTGCGAGTATCGTAATCGAGCGGATCCTGAATGAACTGAAAACCGGGAATACCGACTTCGTCGAAAGGCATGTGATCGGTGCTGCCGGTAAGACGAGCACTGACGGTCGTGACGTCGAGATCCTTGAGCGGCGCGATCCACTGCTCGAAGATAGGAATGATCGCGTTGTTTTCTTGCGCGTAGATGCCGCGGATTTTGCCGCCTCCGTTGTCAATGTTGTAGTAAGCGGAAATAAGTTTGTGCTCTGGCTTCAGCGTAAGCGGGCCAGCGGGTTTGCGAATAAACTCGGGCACTTTAAGCTGTTCCGGGGTGGTCGAGTGCGGGAAACTTCCGAAGTGAGCCTTCACGTAACCGGTCGATCCAAATAGACCCTGCTCTTCGCCGCTCCAAAGAGCTACGCGAATCGTACGGCGGGGCTGCACGCGCAGCGCGGCGAGGATGCGCATGACCTCCATCGCGACGATGGCGCCAGCACCGTCGTCGGTGGCTCCCGTGCCGGCAATCCAGCTATCGAGATGGCCGCCGACCATGACCAGCTGCTCTTTCAGCTTCGGATCGGCGCCGGGAATTTCGGCGATCGTATCGAATCCATGTTCGTGATCGCCGGTGAAAACAGTGTCCACGTTCATTTCAATCGTGACGGGAACCTTCGCGGTAAGCAATCGCGAAACCCGGCCGAAATTTTCGAGCGCTATCGTTGCCACAGGCAGTGGCGAAGCATGATCGCGCAGATAGACAAACCAGCCCAGGCTTGAGCCGGTATCGTCGTTCAGCGTGCCGCCGCTGGCATAGCCGGGAACAATCACAGCCAGCGCTTTTTCGTCGGCCAGAAATTTGGCGACCTTTTCACGAAGGGCAAGTTGTTTGTTGAAGGCTTCTTCCATCGCATCCAAAGGAAGAACGTGCTGCGGTTCCAGATCTTCGTCGGTCCACGCGTATCGGAAGATGTCGGCTAGCTCCTTGTCATCGTACCGCGTAAACAGCGGAGCCGTCGGCGGCTTGGGAATATGAGCTTCGCCCAGCAAAACGATCTTGCCGGCAAGCTTGCCTTTATATTGATCGAAATCTTTTTCTTCTTTGACGTTCACGGCGACCGCTGACGCATTGATCGGGCCGTTCGTGGCCGGCGACCAGGGCGTGGCTTGAGCGATGAAAATCGCTGTATCTGGAGACACCATGCGGATCCAGGTATTGCGCTGTTGCCATCCCATGCCGAATTCGCCCCAGTCTTCCAGATGCGCGTTGGAGCAGCCCATGGCGGTCAGTTGCGCCAGTGTCCATTCATTGGCTCGCTTCATGTTCGGCGAACCGGTGAGGCGAGGCCCGATGCCGTCAAACAAGGCCGAGGCGTATTCCATGATGTGCGGATGGTGAAAGCCTTCGTCGCGAATCTGCTGGTACATATTGAGATCAATGGATTCAGAGCGAGGCTGAGCGGCGGGAAGCGGATTTTCGTTTGCGTTCTTGTCCTTGTTCTTGTTTTGCGCCCCCAGCAAGCTGGAGATAAAAAGAAGGACGCATGCCACCACGGATAGACGCGCAGAGCGAGGCATAAAACCTCCTGAACGGATTGGATGACTCGGGTATTTATACGCTGAAAGAGTAGGGATAGTTCGATCCAAGGACAGATAGACGAAGCTCCGCTTCCTTCGTTAGGACGGCTGAAACGGAGCCTTCGGGTTACTGAGCCGCAGTCGCGTGTTCGCGCTCGACGTCCTTAAGGCGGGCGGCTTTGCCGCGCAGCGCACGCAGGTAGTACAACTTGGCGCGCCGAACCTTCGAGGAACGCACCAACTCGACTTTGTCGATCACGCGGGAGTTCTCGGGAAAGATGCGCTCGACGCCTTGACCGAAGCTGATCTTGCGCACGGTGAAACTGGCTTGAGGTCCTCGCGAACGCGAGATCACAACGCCTTCGAAGGCCTGCAGACGCTCTTTGTCGCCTTCCTTGATCTTGACGTGTACGCGGACAGAATCGCCCGGAGCAAATTTAGGAAGGTCGGTGCGCTTGGTTTTTGCCAGCAGTTTTTCGATGATTAGGTTCGACATAATCTTGTCCCCGGTTCTATAAGTTCTTGCCCGTAATCTGGGCCAGCAATTTCTTGTCTTCGTCGCTGAGCGCGGCCCCTTTCAACAGATCGGGTCGATTACGCAGCGTTTTCGCGAGCGCGGTGCGACGGCGCCAGTGTCGTATTTCTTCGTGATTCCCCGACGCCAGCACTTCCGGCACCGCCATACCACGAAAATCCGCGGGCCGCGTGTAATGCGGATAATCGAGCAATCCGCCCGAGGCGCACGTCGAACTCGGGCCATCCCCGGCTTGCGCCTGCGAGAACGCGGTGAACGACTCCTGCCGCGTCGAGGCTTGATTGCCGACTGCACCCGGAATGAGCCGCGTGATGCAGTCTATAATCACCGCCGCTCCCAACTCACCGCCGCTTAACACGTAGTCGCCGATAGACAACTCTCGGTCGGCCAAATATTGGCCGACGCGCTCGTCCACACCTTCATAACGGCCGCAGATCAGCACGATCCGTTCGAGCGTTGCAAGTTCGTTAGCAACACTCTGATCGAATCGTTTGCCCTGCGCCGAAAGCAGAATCACGCTCTCTGCCGCGCTGCGGTTTTCGCGCGCCGCGATGTTCAGCGCTTCAATACATTCAAAGATCGGTTCCGGCTTCAGCACCATGCCTTCGCCGCCGCCAAATGGGCGGTCATCCACGGTCTTGTGGCGATCGTGCGCAAACGCGCGCAGATCCTGAACTTCAATTGTTGCCAGACCCGCTTCACGGGCCCGGCGGATGATTCCGTGATCCAGCGGTCCGCGGAAAAAGTCGGGGAAGATCGTGACAATGTCGATCTTCATCGCCGACCACCAAGAGCTTTAACCACAGAAGACACAAAGGTCCACAAAGGAAATCAGGAACTCAGAGGTTGAGATTTTCCTTCGTGCATCTTGGTGTCCTTTGTGATTCATGTTTTCTTCGTTCGTGAACCCGCTTGCTGCTGTTTTTCCTCAGCCGTCAGCGGCGCGTTTAACTCGAGCATCCCTTCCGGCAATTGCATCTGTATCTGCTTGCGCTCGAGATCTATGCTCTTCAGATACGCTTCGGCGTAAGGAATCTCGTATCGCCTGCTTCCTGCTTCGACAATCAGCAACGGCGCTTCGCCCGTGCCAAACTGAACGTCCTCAATTTTGCCAATCTCTCGACCCGCATCGAATACCGTACAGCCGATCAAATCGCTGACGTAATGCCATCCCGATTCAAGCTGCGCCCGCTCGCTGCGCGGTACCTGCAACTCGCAGCCGATCAAAGTCTCGGCAGCGGAAATCGAATCAACACCCGCGAACTTCAGGATCAGGAAACCCTTGTGCGGCCACAGTTGATCAATCCGCAGCTCGCGACGACTGTTGTCTGAGGCGAGAGCGAACAGCCTCAAGCCTGTTGTGAACCGGCCAGGAACGTCGCTGTGCAACTCGACTGCGACTTCGCCATGGCGTCCCTGCGTCTTCCGCACGCGGGCCAGGGTAACGAACTCGCCGGTGGTTCCCGACAATCCTATTCCAATATCTCCAGCGTAAAACGCTTGTGCAATCGAACTCCCGCCGCGCCGATCAGCGCCCGAAGAGAGCGCGCGACCCGCCCTTTGCTTCCAATTACCTTGCCCACGTCGTTTGGAGCGACCGTGAGTTCAAGCACATCGCCGTCAAGATGGTTCACTGAAACCTGATCAGGCTCGTCGACCAGCGACTTCGCGATCTGCTCGACCAAAGTTCGCACATCGGCGCTTTGCTGGGTCATTTGCGATTCCTATGGGTGGCTGGAATTCGTAACTGGCACGCAAAAATCAGGCAGCGGGGACGGCGCTAGGCGCAGCTGGCTTAGCCACAATCTTGCCAACCCGGTCCGACATCTTGGCGCCTTTCGATACCCAGTACTCAATGCGCTCACGCTTGAGCTCGATGCTGGCAGGATTGGTGCGGGGATTGTACGTTCCCACCACTTCCACCGGCCGGCCATTGCGCGCCCGCTCTTTTTCAATCACCACCACGCGATACTGCGGTTGTTTCCGCGCACCCGTGCGCGACAGACGAATCATTAACACAGAGCTTTGGTTCCTTTCCTAGTCCAACTGGCAGGGTTAAGACAAACTCTTATTTTTGCAGATGTCGGTAGGAATGGCAAGTGGAAGAACGGACAGTAAAGGGCATGGCACGACTTTCCACAGCAGCTAGCGACCTACCTGCGCCCGCGAAGTAGCATTGGGAGACCTGCGATGAGTAAATGGACTCGAACCCGCCGCGATCCCGGACGCGCCTACGATGATGAGGCGGAGCGAGAATTGCGGAAAGATGTTAAGTCCCGGCGTGCGTGAACTCGTAGAAATCGGGCTGGAAGCCGAGCCTAATTATGTGGATTTGATCAATAAACTGGAACCGGGAATGACCAAGGAAAGACGCAAGGAACTGATTAAGCAGTTTCGCGACGCCGTTTATGAGCGACGACAGCGCGGTCAACAGACCGGTCAACGGCGCGGTCTACCACGTCGTTAATTTCTCTCCGAGCCTTTCGCAGTTCGTCTGGTGTCATTCTTTTTGCGGCAGAGTCAACCAACTGCCCCAGGCTCTCTAACAGCGTGTCCATGGCGGATTTTTGCTTGGCTGATGACGTAGCCATGTTGGCGTCCTTCTTGTGATTCTTATTCGCCATTTACAGTTTACTCTCCAGCGCCAACTTTGGCGGCGATACGTAACCGACGTGCTACACCTGAGAGTTGACATGGGCCCCGGAAGTTGCAAGCGGCCCCCAGCACGGCTTACCCCTGGAATCTGCGACTTAAGGGTACGCGTCTTGACACAAAAGGGCGCCTCAATTCTAATTGTTTTGTCGCTCTCAGTTGCGATTGGTTCGCAACTAAATCGAAATCAACAGAAAGCTTTGGCTCAAGAGAAAGAAAGGGTTTCAAATGCCCACGAGGGCGCTTGTCGCAACTGAGTCGCAACTGGGAAGATCCCGGACTGGCTCCGAAATCACCCGCCCTTCGCTGATGAAGGAGCTCACTGCGCGACGCATACGCATGACGTCTCAGCGACGCTTACTGGTAAATATTATTCAAGACTCGCCTCGGCATCTGGATGCGGCCACGCTCCTTAAGTTGGCCAGGAAACATGATCCCGACATCGATCGCGCCACGGTCTATCGAACCCTCGCTTTGCTCAAGAATCGTGGATTGATCGATGAACTCGATCTCATGCACATTGAGGGCGAGAAGCACTACTACGAGGCCAAGACCAATCGCGATCACTGCCATATGGCTTGTTTCCGGTGTGGCGCGATCATGGAATACGCGAGTTCATCTTTCGAGAAGCTGAAACAAGAGATGGTCAAACAGAGTGGTTTTCAGATCCGGGTAGTGCGGCTGGAAGTGGGTGGAGTTTGCAAACAGTGTCAAAAAGCCGCAAGTTAGCTCTTTGTTTTGCGTACTAGATGCGATTGAGTCGCAACTAATGTTGGATCGAGAGGAACCACACTTTGCTGGCGATCTCAAGGTGCTTCTTGCGTAGTGGCTTACTTCTTTGTTTCACGTTCATGCTCCTCGCCATCCTTTGCTGGGCCGGGACCGGCGGAAGCGTGTCGGGTACGGTTAAGGACGTGAGCAACGCCGTAGTCACGAATGCCACGGTAAACGCGACCAACGTCGTAAATGGAGTCCAGCATCAGATCGCGACCAACAGCCAGGGATTTTACTCATTCCCCGACCTCGCTATTGGGCGCTACAACATCACGATTCAGAAAACGGGTTTCAATCCCTATCAACGAACCGGTATCACGGTCGACGCCAACAGCGCGCTCGTAGTCGACGCCGTATTGGAAGTCGGCACTCGCGCGCAGGCAGTGACCGTAAACGAGAACGCGGTTCAGGTGGAAACGTCCGATGCGCAGATGGGAGAGATCATCAGCGCCGCCAAAATCGCTGCCGTTCCTTTAAACGGCCGCAGCTATACCGATTTGCTTTCTCTCCAACCAGGGGTCGTTCCGGCGACGTCGCTCAACTCGAACACGCAGCAGGACGTCGGCGTCAGCGCGCTTTCTCCCTCTGGCGGTCTGAACCCGGGAACGATTTCAATCAATGGCCAACGGGAGTTTTCGAATGCCTTCATTGTGAACGGCAGTGACGCCGAGGAAGACGTGAACTCCGGCGCGGCAATCATCCCGAACCTCGACTCCATTGCCGAGTTCCGCATCCTCACCAGCAACTTCGACCCTGAATACGGAGGACACGGCGGAGGACAGATCAATGTGGTCACGAAATCGGGCACCAACCAGTTTCATGGCGACGTTTTTGAGTTCGTGCGCAACACGAATCTCGACGCACGCAACTATTTTTCCCCAACCCGCGCCACATTCGACCAAAATCAGTTTGGCGGAACCTTCGGCGGCCCGATCCGAAAAAGCAAGATCTTTTTCTTCGCCGATTACCAGGGAACGCGATCGAATCAGGGCGTAGACACCGGCCAAATCCCGGTCCCTTCCCTTTCGGACCGTTCGGGCAATTTGTTCGATCTGGCAAACTCGCTGACCGGCACGGTCACCGGCCAAAACTGGGCAAGCCTGCTTTCCCAGAGATTGGGTTATCCCATTTTCCCTGGCGAACCCTACTACACTCCCGGATGCACCAATTCTTCGCAGTGTGCTCTTCCCAACGCTGCGATTCCGGCTTCTGCGTGGTCCGCTCCGGCGAAGAATTTGCTGCAATACATTCCGCAGCCGAATGTGGGGGCGAACCTCTTTGCCACTTCTGACTCCAACGAAACTTTGCGAGACGATAAGGGAGCCTATCGGCTCGATTACAACAGCCAATGGGGCCTGTTGTCGGCTTACTATTTCCTCGACGACTACACTCTCAACAATCCATATCCCGTGGCGCAGAGCGGGGCAAGCGTGCCGGGCTTCAACGCGCTGTATCTAGGACGGGCTCAGTTGCTCAGCTTGGGCGATACGAAGACGCTGGGATCGACCGCGGTTAACGAATTCCACTTCAGCTACATGCGCGATCATAACGACCTCGGCAAATCCATCGGTGGACTCGGCGTCAGCCTAGCGTCGCAGGGATTTGTGACCGGAGCGGGAACTCCCGGCATTGTGCCCCTCGATCCACAAGGCGAAGGAGTCGAAAATATCGTCTTTAACGGCTTCTCCATCGGGACAAACGCGAACCAGTTGAAGCAGGTCAACAATACCTTCCAATGGCTCGACAACTTCTCTAAAGTCGCAGGCCGCCACACCATGAAATTCGGAGTGGAGTTTCACTACGACCAGATCAACACCAATCCGATTGCGCAATTCAACGGCAACTTCCTCTTCACCGGCAGCGAGACTGGAGCCGACTTCGCCGATTTCCTGCTCGGAATTCCCAGCCAGTACAACCAGAGCCAGCTTCAGCCGTTTTATGGTCGCAATCAATACTGGGGCCTTTACGGGCAGGACAGCTGGCGCGTGGGTTCGAATCTGACGCTGAACTACGGGCTGCGCTGGGATCGTATCGAGCCGTGGTATGAGAAAAACAACGGCATCTCCACATTCGAACCGGGCAAGTCTTCGATTGCATTTCCAGGCGCTCCCGCTGGAATTCTCTTCCCTACCGATCCCGGTGTGCCCCGAACGCTGGCGCCTCCGGGAAACCTCGACTTCGCACCGCGCATCGGTTTGGCCTATTCGCCAGGGGCTAAGGACGACACTTTTCTCAGTAGGATTCTCGGCGGCCCCGGCAAGACGAGCATACGAGCCGGTTTTGGTATGTATTACACAGCCATCGAGGCGCTGACGGTTGGGATATTGGCCGGGAACCCTCCCTTTGGAGCTACATACTCCAGTCCGGCCCCACCCCTCTTCGCGACGCCGTTCATCACGGCCTCGACGGGACAGGACCAAGGGCAGCCGTTTCCGTTCGATCTGGTCACGCAGAAAGCGTCGAGCAGCAATCCGAATCCGAACGTGAATTGGCCGCAGTATGAGCCCATCAGTGGCATACCGGCGTATGCCTCGACCAATCGCATTCCTTACGTCGAACAATACTCACTGTCGATCCAGCGGCAACTCCGAACCAACACTGTGTTCAGCGCAAGCTACGTGGGCGCGCAGGCGCACCGGCTTCTGGTCATGATCGAAGCCAATCCTGGCGACCCTGCGCTTTGCCTGAGTCTGAGCCAGCCCAGCGCGGTGGCGCCGATATCTCCCACCTGCGGTCCGTTCGGCGAAAGCAACGTGTTCACCACGGCGTCCGGGCGATTAATCAACGGAACCCGCGGCCCGCTTGGTCCTAACTTCGGCAGCGATACCGATCAGGCGACCATCGGCAAATCGAATTACAACGCTCTCGAACTCAGCCTGCGCCATAGCAGCGGACGTTTGCAACTGTCTGCGGGATACACCTACAGCAAATCGATGGACCAGTCTTCGAATCTGGGCGAAGAAGTAAATCCGATCAATCCGGCGCTCAGTTATGCGCTGTCTTCTTTTGACATCACCCATAACTTCGTCGTCAGCTACAACTACAGAATTCCATTCGAAAGCCTCTTTCGCGCGGCGAACCGCTGGACGGAAGGTTGGGAGCTCTCGGGAATCACGCATTTCAGTTCGGGGCTGCCCGTCACTCTCATCAATTACGGTGACAATTCTCTGCTGGGAGCCGAACCGAATGGCATCAATAACTATGGCGTCGACGAGCCAGACTACACTGGGGATCCGCTCAATCTGAATCACAATCCTCGCAACGGACGACCTTACTTCGATACCTCCCAATTCAGCCAGAATGCTTTGGGAACGCCAGGCACAGCGAGGCGGCGTTTTTTCTACGGACCCGGAATGAACAATTACGACATGGCTCTGCTGAAGAACATTCGCCTGACCGAATCGAAGTCGCTCCAACTTCGGCTCGAAGGTTTCAACATTTTCAACCACGCGCAGTTTTTCGGACCGCAATCTGTCAACGGCGACATCAACAGCTCCAGCTTCGGCCAAGTCGTCAGTGCTAATCCTCCTCGTCTCGTCCAATTGGGCGCAAAATTCTTTTTCTAGCCGAGGCGATTTCCAATTTGGGAACAACCCTGTTCGGTTTTTGTAACCAGCTCAACAAATCGCTTGCATTCTCGTGACTCGGTTGCTAACGTCGCGGCCATCTGCTAAGCCAGCACTGATTTCGCAGGATTGCAGGGCCGCTCGATTCGCTTCTGGGTAGAGTTCCGCGAAAACGGACTCGCGTGTAACGCTGCGCTGCTTTTCTTCACAATCAGCTAGGCCCCACAGAAAGGAGACTTATGCCTACTCCGAAGAAAGCCATTGCCGGTAGTGAGCGCGTTCCCCTCGCAGGAGCGCGAGAGATTGGCCCAGCCAACCCCCACGAAAAACTTGATGTCACCATCCGCTTGCGTTCTCGCGCAGGGAAAAAGCCGATTGTCAGCGCGGACGCCTTCACCAAACCGATCGCGAAGCGAACCATCCTGAGCCGCAAGGAATTCGAGCAAAGCCATGGCGCCGCGCCGGAGAGCATTGCTCGCGTCGAGGCTTTCGCTCGCGAACACAAACTTACAGTAAAGGAAAAGAGCGCGGCCCGCCGCACCGTCATTCTCTCCGGAACGGTCGCTGCCATGAATGAAGCATTCGGCGTCGAACTCAAGGAATACGAGCATCCCAACGGCAAGTACCGCGGCCGCACCGGACCGGTTCATATTCCCGCCGATCTGCACGATGTGATCGAAGGCGTCTTCGGCCTCGACAATCGTCCTCAAGCCAAGCCGCATTTTCGCCGGCGGCGCGCCAATCCCAAAAGCCTGTCCTACGACCCCAACCAGGTCGCGACGTTCTACAGCTACCCCACCGGCGTTGATGGATCCGGGGAATGTATCGCACTGATCGAATTGGGCGGCGGCTACAAACCTGCGGACCTGGCCAACTACTGGAAACAACTCAAGCTGGCCAAAACCCCAACCGTGTCGTCGGTTTCCGTCGGTAACGGCAGCAACAATCCCACCGGCGATCCGAACGGCCCCGACGGTGAAGTCATGCTCGACATCGAAGTCTCGGGCGCGATCGCGCCCGGCGCAAAGATCGTTGCTTATTTTGCCGACAACACCGACGCCGGCTTTCTAAACGCGATTACCACCGCCGTTCATGACAGTACCAATAACCCCTCGATCGTCTCGATCAGTTGGGGTGGTCCCGAATCCTCCTGGACGGGACAGGCAATGACCTCGATGGATGAGGCATTCCAGGCCGCGGCCGCGTTGGGCGTAACGGTTTGCGTGGCTTGCGGAGACGACGGCTCAACCGACGGCGTAACCGACGGCCTCAACCACGTCGACTTCCCTGCCTCAAGCCCTAATGTTCTGGCCTGCGGAGGCACAAAGTTGGTGGCCTCCGGCAACTCCATCACCAGCGAAACCGTCTGGAACGAACTGGCAAACAATGAAGGCGCAACCGGAGGCGGCATCAGCGATGTCTTCCCGCTGCCCAGTTGGCAGAAGAGTGCGGGCGTGCCAAAATCCGCCAATCCCAATCACAATGTTGGACGCGGTCTTCCCGACGTGACCGGAGACGCCGATCCCACCACCGGCTACGTCACTCTCGTCGATGGCAATCCCGATGTGATCGGAGGCACCAGCGCTGTCGCACCGCTGTGGGCGGGATTGATCGCGCTCATCAACCAGAGCATTGGAAAGCCAGCCGGCTTTATCAACCCACTGCTTTATCAGAGGGTCGCCGCCGATGACGACTTCAATGACATCACCACCGGCAGCAACGGCGCCTATTCGGCAGGCAAGGGATGGGACGCATGCTCCGGCCTGGGCTCGCCAATCGGGACCCAAGTCGCCGCAGCACTGGGGGCACCAGCGGCGCAAGCCAAAAGAACCGGCACTTAATCGGCAGAACAAAAGTGGTGCGGCCGTTTGTGCCGCGCCACTCTCTCATTCATTAAGAAACAAACTGAGAACCGAGAACCGGCAACTAACAACTGATTTCCTCATGTGCGGGTGCCAGCGCGGGTGCCTCGCTCCTTGCGTTTCTTGCAAGGGGCGGGTGCTTGGCTCAGGCTGCGCGCCCTCACGTCCCCGGCAGCTTCATCCCGGCCAGTTTTCGGGCAAAGCTGGCTTTGCCCATCTGCTTGAACATTTTGCGCATCTGGGCATACTGGCGTAACAGATTGTTGACCTCTTGCACGCTGGTCCCAGAGCCGCGCGAGATGCGCTTACGCCGGCTGCCATTGATGACCTCGTGATGCATGCGTTCATGCACGGTCATTGAATTAATGATGGCTTCGACGCGATTAATCTGTTTTTCGTCGATTTTGTCGGCATGTTTCTGCAATCCGGCGAAGGGACCGACGCTGGGCAGCATGCCCATGATGTTTTGGATCGATCCCATCTTTTTCACCTGACGCAGTTGATCGCGAAAATCCTCGAGCGAGAAGCCATCGCCTGAGAGCGCGCGACTGGCCATCTCCTGCGCTTTCTTCTTGTCGACATTCTGCTCGGCCTTCTCGATCAGCGAAAGAATGTCGCCCATGCCGAGAATGCGGGACACGATGCGATCGGGATGGAAGGGCTCCAGCGCGTCATACTTTTCGCCCACGCCGATAAACTTGATGGGCTGCCCCGTGACTTGGCGAATCGATAGCGCGGCGCCGCCGCGGGCATCGCCATCCATCTTGGTGAGCACGACGCCGGTCAACGAAAGCTTCTTGTGGAACTCGTCGGCGGAGTTGACCGCATCCTGCCCAGTCATGGCATCGGCGACGAACAGGATCTCCTGCGGATTGAGCAAGCGCTTCAGCGATTGCATCTCCTCCATCAGTTGGTCGTCGATGTGAAGTCGACCGGCGGTATCGACGATGAGCACGTCGGAGCCAGTGTTGATGGCCTCGCGTCGCGCTTCTTTAGCCAGGCGCTCGACCGTCGCCGTATTGGCTTCGACGTTCGCGCCCTCGTAGATGTTGGCTTTGATCGCCTGCGCCACGACTTTAAGTTGTTCGCGCGCAGCGGGTCGGTAAACGTCGACCGAGACCAGCAGCGGACGATGACCGCCATTCTTGAACCAGTTTGCCAGCTTGCCAGAAGTCGTGGTTTTGCCGGAGCCCTGCAAACCAGCCATCAACACGACCGTTGGAGGCTGCGAAGCAAACTTCACGCGCGCCGTGTCGCGGCCCAAGGTTTCAATCAGTTCGTCGCGCAGGATCTTGATGACCTGCTCGCCCGGCGAGAACGCAGTCTCGACTTGCTGGCCGACCGCCTTCTCCTGAATGTGGTCGATGAGTTGCTTGACGACTTTGAAGTTGACGTCGGCTTCGAGCAGGGCGAGACGAATCTCGCGCAGCGCCTCCTGAATGTTCTCTTCATTGAGGACCGCCTGCCCACGCAGAGTCTTGAACGCGCGCTGCAGTTTCTCTGAAAGATTCTCGAACATAAGGTTAAGGACCTATTCTAGCAGTCGGCGCTCAAAGCATTCGGCCCCACGCGAGTGCGAGAGACCTGAGGATTACTTGCCCGCATACAACTCTTTCGCCGCGATCACGGTGTTGCAGTGGATGGTCACGGTGTCTTCGACGCGCTGCGCGTACCCGCCGGCATAAGTAACCATGACCGGGATATTGCGAGCGCGGGCTACCCGGAAAACCAGTTCGTCGCGGCGCTTCAATCCTTCGATGGTCAGCGCAAGGCCTCCGAGTTGATCTTCGCGGTAGGGATCGGCGCCTGCGATGTAGCAGATCAACTCCGGATCGAATTGACGAAGGCCCGAGCTGAGTGCATTGTCGAGCCATGCCAGATAATCCTCATCGCCAATCCCGTCGGGCAGATCGACGTCGATCGAAGAAGGGGGCTTCCACATCGGATAATTGTTTTCCTGATGCAGCGAGATGGTGAACACATCCCCGGCATGAGCATTGCGCACCTTCGCAGGCACAGCCGGATTCAGTGTGGAAGCAGAACTTGACGGCAGCGGCCCCGTCGGCACACGCACGCCGGCGAAAATCGCTGCTGTCCCGTTGCCCTGGTGGACGTCGCAATCGACGGTCATGGCGCGGGTGATTCGATCATCGCGCTGCATGCGGCGGATGGCGACTGCCACATCGTGGATCATGCAGAAGCCTTCGCCGTGGTCGGGAAAGGCATGATGGAATCCGCCGCCAATATTGAAAGCGATGCGATTCCGCAGAGCAAAATCGGCAGCGAGAATCGAACCGCCCGCCGCCAGCCAGAAAGCTCGTACCAACTCCGGGGAGTAAGGAACTTCCAGTTCAAGTTCCTCGCGCGCGGAGAGTGTTCCCGCCTTCAACTTTTGTACGTAGGCAGGCGTGTGAACCAAGAGTACATCCTGATCCGATGCAAGCTGCGGAGTTACGAAATCTTCAGTTTCGGCAAATCCAGTCTCAATCAGCCGGTCATGAATCCGCCGATACTTCTCGGACGGAAAGACGTGGGCGCCGATCGGCAAATAATAGTCGTCGCTATAAACCAGCTTGAATGGGAGCATGGTAACTTGCGGCGTTTCCATAATACGCGCTCGGTCATCTGCTCTACACTCTGCTCGCGCGGCTGATATGCGCTTCGGCATGGTGTGCCCGTGACGTGAAATGTCCCGAGTTGACACTTGATGTCCCTTGCCTAGCCGAGCCTGGGTTCGTAGAGTAGGCCGCTATTGCTGAAGTAAACAGCAGCGACGCTGCAAACTTTTGCACACAAGTTAGGCATTGAAGCGAAGCTCGGCACGTCGAACGAAACAAGGGCGAAACGCCAGGTTGAACAGGAGGCTGTTTGATGTGTGCCAAAAGGTTGAGCATTGTCGAATCACTACTGACAGTTTGGTCCGAAGAAAACGGGCAGGACATCGCCGAGTACGCAGTCATGCTCGCAGTAATCCTGGTGATTGTGGTGGGAACGCTTCGCCTGATTGGCGGAAGCGCCAACAACGTGTTTTCCTCTGTAGCTAGCTCAATCGGGCAGTGACACACGATTGACGACTTCACAGCGGCGGAAGTGCGGTTTTCTTCTGAATTCCTTTACCTTCAATGATCGTATAAATGAAATCTGCCGGGACGTTGGGCAGCACTTCGACTTTGCCGCTTGGCCATTTGATTTCTACTTTGTCCATTTTGGCTTCGGCGCCCAAGCCAAAATGTAGTCGGGGATCGTTGCTTGAAAGGTAGCTGCCTCCGGCGCGAACTTCGTTGAACTGCACTAACTGCCCGGCTTTCACTGTGACCCGCGAGCCGATCGCCATTCGATTGCTCTTGGTTCCAACCAAATTAAACAGCACCCGATGATTTTTGTTACGCCCTTGGTTGAGCAAGAGCGTCGGCGGTTGGCCTGTATTCAACACCACGATGTCAATGTTCCCGTCGTTCTTGAGATCGCCAAAGGCTGCGCCTCGGCGCGATTCGTCCGGGATTCCGGCAAGCACGCTGGAAACATCTTCAAACGTGCCGTCGCGGTTGTTGCGAAACAGTAGCATGGGCTGACGATATCTCGGAGCGTCGGGGACTTGGTCCATTTGCGGATACACATGTCCGTTGGCGATGAACAGATCCGGCCAGCCGTCGTTGTCCATGTCAAAAAAACCCGTGCCCCACCCCACCGGTTCGTAGGTCGGTTTCGCTAGTTTGGCTGGATAACTTACTTCGGAGAATCCCTGCGCACCCAGGTTGTGATACAGGCTGTCGGGTTGTTCGGTGAAAGTGGTGACGAAGATAGAGAGCCGGCCCTCGTGCAGATAGTCACTCCAATCGACGCCCATGTTGCCGCGCTCCGAGCCATCGCCACTGACGGCAGCCCCGGAGAGCATGCCAACTTCTTCAAATGTCCCGTCGTGCTTGTTGTGGTAGAGGTAATTCGGACCGGAATCGTTGGCGACATATAGATCGGGCCAGCCGTCATTGTCGTAATCTCCCCAGACCGCGCCCAGGCCGTAGTATTTGTTGGGATCGTCGACGCCGGCTTTTTTGGAAACTTCTTCGAAAGTGCCGTCGCCGCGATTGTGAAAAAGTAAATCGGATTCGCCGAGCATGCCCCAGGGTCCACATTGCACCGGGATTCCCTTGAAGCTGCAGTTCTTCTCATTCTTCCCGAAGTCAGGGAGTTTGTTGACGTCGAAGTGCACGTAGCGCGAGACGAAAAGATCCACGTGGCCGTCTCGATCGTAGTCAGCCCAGGCCGCGCCGGTGCTGAATCCTCCACCTGCCACTCCTGCTTTGTCGGTGACGTCTTCAAATTTGCAGTTGCCCAGGTTGTGATAGAGAGCGTTTCCGCCGTAGCCGGTTACGTAGATGTCGGGCAGACCGTCGTTGTCGTAATCGGCGACGGCGACGCCCATGCCCCACCCTTTTCGTGTTAACCCAGCGGATTTGGTGATGTCGCTGAATTTGAAGCCATCGTCCTGGTGATAAAGCGTGATCATGGGATCACCGCCCTGCTTGTAGCGATCGACGGTCGATCCGTTCACCGTGATGATGTCGAGCCTGCCGTCGTTGTCGCAGTCGATCAGACCCACGCCGCCGCTCATCGATTCGACAATGTAGCGTTTGTCGGGAGATGAAATGTGGGAAACGGTAAGGCCGACTTGCGCGGCTACGTCTTCGAACTGGGGCAGCGCAGCTTTCGCAGGGGTTGTCTGCGCGGAGGCAAAGATGAGCAACAAGCCCAAGGAGAAAAATATTCGCATGATGAGCCGGAAGGACAATTATAAATCGAGCGTGATGGGTGCGTGGGGACAGCCGCCCTCGGCTGTCCGGGCCAGCAAGGCTCGCCTGCTTTGTTGTTGAGGTCGGTGACGCGCTGCCCCTCAGCGGCTGAAAGCCGCAAAGTTTATGCGGTCCAGACGGCATGGCTGAAAGCCATGCCCTTCCACGCTTGATCAACGCGCCACGGCGAACCCCGGACCGGCTTGGCATTAGGTGTCTTGCGAGGAGGACAAGCTGCCGAGCTTCGCTCCGCCGGACAGCCGAAGGCGGCTGTCCCCACATTAATCGGCCGGGGCGGGCGCTGGTTGTGGGACGTGGGCTTTGCCGCGTTCGCGCCAGCCTTCGATGATCAGGTACAGGACAGGAATGAAGAAGAGATTAAGAACGGTCGACATGATCATGCCACCAAACACGGTGGTTCCCACGGAGTGGCGACCTTCCTGACCAGCGCCATGGGCCACCATTAGTGGCACTACACCAAGAATGAATGCAAACGACGTCATGAGAATTGGACGCAGACGAATTCTGGCTGCCTCGACCGTGGCTTCGACGAGCGGAAGTCCGCGTTCCCGTAACTGTTCCGCGAACTCGACGATCAGAATAGCGTTCTTGCTCGACAATCCGATCAGCATCACCAGCCCAATCTGGCAGTAAACATCGTTTTGCAAACCACGCAAGGCTTGCGCTCCGAGGGCGCCCAGCAACGCCATAGGCACCGCCAGCAGCACGATAAACGGCAGCACGAAGCTTTCATACTGCGCGGAGAGCGTCAGATACACAACCAACACTCCGAGGCCGAACAATATGACCGTGGTCCGGCCCGAGGCCAATTCTTCGAGCGACAGCCCCGTCCATTCGTAGGTGAAACCCTGGGGCAAAACTTTCTTGCTCAAGTCCTCCATGGCAGCGATGGCCTGTCCGGAACTGAACCCTGGGCCCGGCGAGCCGTCGATTTCGGCCGAGCGAAACAAATTGTAGTGGCTGATCACTTGCGGGGTCGTGGTCTGCGTGATTGTGGCCAGGTTCTCCAGCGGGATCATGGCGCCGGTATCCGAGCGGACGTAATACTCCTTCATATCCTTGGCCTGTGCGCGGAACTGTTTATCAGCCTGGACAAAAACACGGTACGAGCGGTTATTGAAATCGAAATCGTTGACATAAGCGGATCCCATGTAAACGCCGAGGGTATCGGTGATCTGCTGCAGGGGCACGTGCAGGCTCTTGGCTTTCTCGCGGTCGATGGTCACCAGAAATTGCGGATCGGTCGCGGTGTAGCTGCTGTAGAGGGCGGTCAGATCCTTGCGCGAGTTGCCTTGGCGAACCATGTCCTGCGTGACATTCGCCAATTCTTCCAAAGTGTGCGAACCCTGGTCCTGCACTTCAAACTGGAAACCGCCAAACTGTCCCAGGCCCTGAATCGCCGGAGGCAAGAAGCAAAGTACCAGCGCTCCGGTGATTCCGGACACGGATCCGCGTAACCGGTTCACGACCGCGTTTGCGGAATGCTCGGCGCCCTTGCGTTGCGAATAACCTGTCAACCCGGCGTAGATGATTCCGCGGTTGGGAGCGCCGTTACCGGTGATGGCGAAAAGATTTTCGACCTCTGGCATCTTGCGCATGATCGCGCTCACCTGGTCCTCAATGTTCCTGACGTAATCGGACGACGCGCCGGGCGGAGCCTGAATGATTACCGGGAAATAACCTTGATCCTCGTCCGGGACAAAGCCTGTGGGCACACGCTGGAAAATCACGTAGGTCAGTCCCAATCCCGCGAGGAACAAGATTACCGCGACCAGGCGGAAGCGAAGAAAGGCACGAAGCGAACGCCGATACCCTTCGGTGATGCCGCTGATGATTTTGTCGACCTGCCGGAAGAACCAGCTTTTCTTTCCATGCTGGCGGCCGAGCAGGATTGCGGAAAGCGACGGCGTCAGAGTGAGGGCGTTGAATGCGGAAATTGATATCGAGAAGGCAATGGTGAGTGCGAATTGGCGGAACAGTATGCCAGTAGTTCCAGGAAAAAACGCGACCGGCACGAATACCGCGACCAGCACCAGAGATGTGGCAATGACGGCGCCGGCGACTTCTCCCATGGCTGCCGAGGCTGCCTTACGCGGGTCGTGCTCACCTTCCTGCAGGTGGCGTTCGATA
The DNA here is from genome assembly GCA_049585795.1 of Terriglobales bacterium. Classification (GTDB taxonomy): domain Bacteria; phylum Acidobacteriota; class Terriglobia; order Terriglobales; family Acidobacteriaceae; genus JABDBE01. Next base: position 34,183 of record JBAVAQ010000108.1, read on the forward strand.
TTTTCGATTACGACAATGGCGTCGTCTACTACCAGCCCAGTGGCCAGGGTGATACCAAACAGGGTCAGCGTGTTAATGGAAAATCCCAGGAGCTTGACGAAGGCGAAAGTACCAATCAGCGATACCGGAATCGTGACGGCAGGAATGATCGTGCTGCGCCAGTCTTCGAGGAATACGAAGATCACCAGAATGACCAGAACGATGGCTTCGATGAGGGTGACGAGAACGTCGCGGATCGATTCCCCGACAGCCTCGGTCGTATCGAAAGCATTTTCGTATTTCATCCCGGGCGGAAAGTGTTTCGAGAGGCGGTCTAACTCGGCCAGAGCCCGGCGATCCACGTCCAAGGCATTCGCATTCGAGAGTTGCAGAATTGCGATTCCTACCGCGTCGTGTCCGTTGTAGACCAGATCAGAGCTGTAGTCCTCCGCACCCAGTTCGGCGCGGCCGACATCCTTGAGACGAACCAGGGTTCCATCCGCATTCGCCTTGAGGATAATGTTTTCGAACTGCTCAGGCTCGCTCAACCGCCCAATGGCCCGTACGCTGATTTGAAACTGTTGGCCGGCCTTGATCGGTGGCTGCCCCACTTGGCCGGCAGCGACCTCCACATTTTGCTCTTGCAGGGCGTTGACCATGTCGGTGGCGGTGAGGCCACGACTGGCCATGCGCACGGGATCGAGCCACAAACGCATCGAATATTTGCGCTCGCCGAAGATGACGACGTCGGCGACTCCGGGCACTCGCTTCAACGTATCTTTCACGTAAACGTCGAGGTAGTTACTCATGAACAGCGGGGTGTAACGGTCGTCCGGCGAATACACGCCCGCGCCGAAGACGAAGTTGCTCGACGACTTGGTAATGGTGATGCCGGTGGCTTTCACCGCGTTCGGGAGACGTCCCTGAGCGGTGTTCACCCGATTCTGAATGTCCACGGCGGCGAGGTCGGGATCGCGGTCTAATTCGAAGGTCGCAGTGATCGAACTGGAGCCGTCGTTGCCGCTGTCGGAGGTGATGTACTTCATCCCTTGGGCGCCGTTGATTTGCTGCTCGAGGGGGATGGTGACGGCGGACTCGACGGTTTGCGCGCTGGCACCTACATATCCGCTGCTGACATTGACTTGCGGGGGCGCGAGATTGGGGAATTGCGCGACCGGCAAAGTGGGAATGACGACGGCGCCCGCGAGAATAATCAGCAGAGCGCAGACTGTCGCGAATACCGGACGTCGGATAAAGAAGTCAACGAACATTGGGAAACAGCTTCTAGCTTCTAGCTCAGGGCGATTCCCTGGTCCACGCTAAGTCCGAGTATCGCGGGCTGGGAGCAAGGAGCTAGCAGCTAGCAGCTTACCCTTGTGGCGTTACTGCTGCGCCATCCACCAGAAACTGGACTCCGGAGACGATTACTTTGTCTCCCGTCTTGATGCCCTCGAGCACGACATAATCATTCCCGGTCATGTCTCCAATGCGCACGGCTTTTTGGTGCGCGACCAGCTTGCCCTTCTCGGTCTCGGCCACGAAAGCGAAGTACTGTCCACCGATGCGCGACACTGCCACGACTGGAATGACTGGCCCTTCATGCGTGCCCCAGATCACGCGGGCGCGGATGAATTGCAGATTGCGAAGCCGATCCTCATTGTTGGCGATGCGCGATTTGATCAGCACCGTCTGCGTCGTATTGTCGACTTGCGGCGAAATAAAACTGATACGGCTGTCCGCGATGACCTCGCCGCTTCCATTCACGATTTGCACTGGCATGTTCGTCTTGAGCTGGGACGAGCGCTCGACTGGGATGTAGACGTAGGCCTCGAGGCTGCCGGGCTTGTCGACGCTGGTGAGCATGGTCGTAGTGGTGACGCGGTCGCCCACGTGCACAGGAATGTCGCCCACGATTCCGATCGACGGCGCGGTCACGCGATAATAATGGAGCTGCGTCTGCTGCTCCTGGACTTGTGCGTCCAGCGATTTCAGTTGCGCTTTCGCGGTATCCAGCGCCGATTTCGCCTGGTCGAGGTCCTGCTTCGCCACCACGCCGGCCGCTGCCAGGGCGCTGACGCGGTTGTATTGTTGCTGGGCATAGTCGAGGTTGGCTTCCTGCGCGGCGCGGTTGTGTTCCTGGCTGTTCACAGTGGCCTGCTGCTTGGTGGGATCAATCTGCATCAGCACGGCGCCCGGCGAAACGTGATCGCCCGAGTGCACATAGATGTTTGTGATCTGCCCCTCGACCTGGGGCATAATGATGGCCGAGTCGCGCGATTTTAGCGTGGCGACATATTCCGTCGTATCGCTGATCGGGACCGACCGTGCGACCTGGATTTTGACCGGAATGGCCGGGTCTGGTTGAGGCTGGTCGCCCTTCACGGAATTCCCGCTGCAGGCTACTCCTAACGCGGAGAAGAGCAAAGCCGCAAGCAGCGCGAGCGCAGACGGCAAGCGCCATTTCGAGCCACTGCGATCCTCCGAGCTGAAACCGCCTCTCATCCGGTGCCCCATTGTACGTACCAGCCTAACAAGTAAGTCTCAGATCAGCAAAAGCTTGATTCGCGAAAATAAATCGAAAACGACAAAGCTTCGCACAGTCACGTTTAGACTCAAGAAGGCGGAAAAAGTTATCGCGCCCATGTGAAACCAGAACTTCTGCTCTGCTACATTGTTGAGGCCATGAAACCTGCCCGCAGTTTCGCCAGCGATAACAATGCCGGAGTCCATCCCAAGGTCCTGCAAGCCATTGCCGCCGTGAATCAAGGGCACGTTGTGGGCTATGGAGATGACCCTTATACCGAGGCTGCCGTCCGCAAATTCAAGCAGCACTTCGGCTCTGATATCGACGTTTTCGTCGTTTTTAATGGCACAGCCGCAAACTGCTTAAGCCTGAAGGCGCTGACCGAGCCTTATCACGCGGTGATCTGCGGCGAGGCCGCCCATATCTATGCCGACGAATGTGGGGCTCCAGAGAAATTCACCGGCTGTAAACTTATTCCGATTCCTACCCAGGAAGGAAAACTCACGGTCGAGGCCGTGCGCCATGCTTACCACGGCATTGGCGATCAGCACCATGTGCAGCCGCGCGTAATTTCGATTACCCAAGTCACAGAAGTAGGAACGGTTTATACGCCGCAGGAGGTCCGCGACCTGGCCCGGTTTGCGCATCAGCGCAAAATGTTTCTTCACATGGACGGGGCCCGCATTGCCAACGCTGCCGTAAGCCTGGGACTCACCCTGCGCCAAGCGACCCGCGATCTGGGTGTGGACGTTCTTTCCTTCGGTGGGACCAAGAACGGGGCTTTGGGGGCCGAGGCTGTGGTCTTCTTCGATAAGAAAGTCAGCCGGGACTTCCTTTATCTTCGCAAGCAGGGGATGCAGTTGGCGTCGAAAATGCGATTCATCTCAGCTCAACTCGATGCCTTGCTCTCGAATGATTTGTGGCGGAAAAACGCCCAACATGCCAACCGGATGGCCGCGCTTCTGCAAAAAGAAATGAGCAAAATCTCGAAGGGGAAGATTGTTTATAGAGTGGACGCCAATGGAGTGTTCGCACAGATTCCGCGGCGAGCCATTGCCAAACTGCAAAAGCGCTACTTCTTTTACGTGTGGAACGAAGAGGAGTCAGTGGTGCGCTGGATGTGCTCCTTCGATACAACCGAACAGGATGTGAAACAGTTTGCCAAGTTCGTGGCCGACGCGGTCGCGAGCTGATCTTATAATCCGATCCAGTTCCACAATCGTTCCTTCAGCCGCAAGACGGTGTTAGGCCATCCACTCTTGTAGCGCAGGACCACCGTGGCACGAACCGTTTTGGCGTGCGGCGAGGCCCGGTTGCTGAACACCAGATCATAGACTCCGGCGCCCTGCGGCAGTGGAACGTTGATGACGTCTCCGACGACGGAACTGCTTTGGTACAGCGCGTCGCTCGAGTACCCGCCGCTCCAGATTACAAAAGCCGAGTTGGTCAGCACGTAGGCTTCGATACCATTGTCGGAATCTTTCGCGTTGACAGTGCCCTTGCCGCTGTTGTGGCGCGGGTTGACAGCGGACGCACTGAACTCGCCGGTGACGCTGACATCCAACGCGCCGGGAGGAACGGTGAACTCATGGGACCAGAAGCTGCCCGGGTTCACCGCCGTTGGCTCGTCGACGATGGTTTGCACCTGCGACCAGTGCACAAATTCCTGCGCTGCCTGTGCCGCTGGACTTCGACTGGTTGCCACCCACAACAGCGCCGCCAACAAGACTGCGACCAACGACCACCAGACGATCCGGCGTTGCCGGCGAGCCCGCAAAAATGCCGAGGCATCGGCCACCGCGCTGGCAAGGGCCTCGGCGTTTGCTGCCGGCGCTGCGGGCTGTCCGCATTTCAGGCAAGACCAAGCGTCCCGAGGCAAGCTCGTACCGCATTTGCTGCATGTGGATCGACTTGGAATCGTGGCCGGCGCAGCTGCGTTTGCGGCACCCGCCTTCTGGCCGCACTTCAGGCAGAATTGTGCGCCATCGGGCAGGCTCGCGCCGCACCAACTGCACGACAACTTGGCCTCGCTCTGGTTGAGATTCTGCGTATGGACTCCGCTTCAACAGAACTGGACAAATATACTCGTCTTTTGCGTACGGAACGAAGAGGAAATCAGCAACCTTGGCAGGAAGGGTTGACACGACCGCGATTTCAACCCGCACACGTGAGAGCCCGAGCAGCTATTGATTTTTGATCGTTCTTCTACTAAAGTGTCGCTCACTCCCCGCGATTTAGGAAAGGTTCTCCTTGGGAGAATGAGATGCGTCGAAACTGGCTTAATTTACTGCTGATTTGCTTGGCCGCGATCGTTCTGCCCAGCTGTGGGAGCAGTCAGCAACTGGTGGGAATCCAAGTCACTCCTACAGCCGTTGTCTTTGGCGGAACGGACCCTGCTCTCTTTGTTCAGCTGACAGCTACTGGGACCTATGTGCATCCCCCCGCAACGAAGAACATCACGAACCAAGTCACTTGGACATCGGATACGGTTCAGGTCGCTCAGGTCACAGCCACTGGTGGGGTGAGTCCGAACACGAACTGCGGAACGGCCGGCATCACGGCGAGCTTAATGACGAACAGTCCCAAGGGCAACGTGATCACCGGAATGACGAACGTGACGGTTGACGGGCCGGCTGCCTCGGGCTGTCCGACGACGACGCCGTAGAGGCGTTCACTCCGGCTCGCTCAGCATCTTCTCCAGCGTGGGTTTGTGCTTTTCGGTTTTCTTTTTGCGATTAGGAACGATTCGTGACGCGGGCGGAGCTCCGATTTGTTCCCGGGCCATCGTCTTGACCACTTCGACCGCGGTGAAGCGCTTCGCTTTCTTCTTCTTTGCCATTGCTCTCATCTTGCCATAGCTCATCCTGCGGTGACGTGCAATAATACGAATGACTGAAGAATTGAGCGCAGCGGGTTGGTGTTGCCGGGTCCAGCGGCAACGACGAGCGGCAAAAACGTCCCTATGGAAGAGCGCGACTTTTTTGATGAACGGCCAGAAAAAAAGACGGCGACGCTGAACTGCCCTCATTGCCAGCAGGCAGCCGAGTACGAAATCAGCTGGCTGGTGCGCACCAAGAAGAATCAGCTTCCCCCTCGGGCTGACGAGCGCGATCGCGCCCGCTTCGCCAAAGCCAAATCCTACATGCTGCGCCGCGATGACATGATGGCCTGCAAGAATATGCGCTGCCGTAAGCGCTTCGAGATTTCCGGAGTGCAGTCGGTGGTGTTTACCGACTAGCACTTTTTCGTTTCCGCGTTTTCTCTCTTCTCCATCGCTCATTTATACTGACTGGTTTGCCTGTGGCTGGTTGATGGTTCTGTACAGACGGCGCTTGCAACGTCTCGCCCTGGAGCACACCGGCGGACACAAGGAGCTTTTGCTTGAAGATTCTGGTTTGCATCAAACAGGTGCCGCAAAAGGATGCGCCACTCAAGCTCAACGAATCTGGCGCATGGATTCGCGAAGACGTCTCTTATGAAGTTAACGAGCCGGACGCTTACGCATTAGAGGAGGCGTTGCGGCAGAAAGAGAAGCATGGCGGGGAAGTCGTGGTCATCACCTCGGGGCCGGCGCGCGCCCAGCAAGTGTTGCGGGAAGCCCTGGCTAAAGGGGCCGATCGGGCGATTCATCTTGAGGACAACGCGTTCGTCGGCCTGGACGCATTCAACACTGCCCGAGTTTTTGCGGCGGCGATTAAAGACGAGACATTTGATTTGATTTTCACCGGCTTGCAATCCGACGATTACGGTTACGCGCAAACCGGCGTAGTGCTGGCAGAACTTCTGGGATGGCCGCACGCCACCATCATCATGCAGATTGAAAAAAGCGATTCCGGGATTCGGGTGAAGCGGGAACTCGAAGCCGGATACTTTCAGTTCGTGGATATGCCACTGCCTGCGGTGCTGACCATTCAGTCGGGCATCAACAAATTGCGCTACGCCACGCTCATCGGGATTAAGCAGGCCAAGAACAAACCGCTGCGCAAGGTCGCGATTGCCGATGTGCAGACAGCGATCAGCGGGAACCTACAGAAGATCGAGCGGCTGTATGTGCCGCAGAAAACCAAGAACACGGAATTTCTGGAAGGCTCGGCCGGGGAAGTGGCCAAGAAGTTGGTGGACAAGCTACGCAACGAAGTGCGGGTGCTGTGATTGTTCGGCACGAGAGCCGAGCTTTGCTCGGATGGGCCAGCCGAGGGCGGCTGTCCCCACGTGATTAATCGCGAAGAGCCAGGAGCCAGAAGCTGCATTTATGTCTGACACTATTCTAGTCGTCGTCGAACAACGCGAAGGGAAACTGAACCGCGTCTCCTGGGAGACGCTAACCGCCGGGCAAACGATTGCTGCGGACACCGGTTGGACGCTCGAAGCCGCCGTCGTGGGCAATGGCGTAGGAAATTTTGCCAACGAAGTTGCCGCGAAGAAAGTTTCGAAGGTCTACGCGATAGAGTCACCCAAGCTCGATCCTTACACCCCGGACGCCTTCTCGGCGGCGCTGCAGCAATTGATTGAATCGAAACAGCCCAAGCTGGTGCTGATGCCGCACACCTATCAGGTGCGCGATTTCGTTCCGAAGCTGGCAACGGCCATGGGGCGCACCGCGATCACAGACTGCATCGGCTACAAGAAAGAAGGCAGCAAGCTGCTGTTTACGCGTCAGATGTTTCAGGGCAAGCTGGCGGCCGATGTCAGTTTTACCTGCGACGCGCCATGGTTCGTGACTTTCCAGAACGGAGCTTTTCGTGCCGACAAAGTTGAAGCAGGAACTGGCGCCGCTCCAGTTGAAACCGTGAATCTACAGATTGCGGACGGGGTCATTCGCAACAAGCCGCAAGAAGTCTTCAAAGAGGCGAAGCAGGCTGTCGACCTGACGCAGGCTGAGATTATCGTTTCGGTAGGCCGCGGAATTAAGGAACAAAAGAACATCGAACTGGCCAAGCAGCTTGCCGACGCCCTGGGCGGGGAGTTGGCTGCTTCGCGTCCGATATGCGACTCCGGCTGGTTGCCTATGGATCGGCAGATTGGCTCCTCTGGCCAGACGGTTGCGCCCAAGCTGTATCTGGCGCTCGGCATCAGTGGGGCAATTCAGCACATCGTCGGGATGAAGGGCTCGCGGACGATTATCGCGATTAATAAGGACTCGGAAGCGCCAATTTTCGAGATCGCCGATTTCGCCGTGGTGGGTAATTTATTTGACATTGTGCCGCCCCTGATTGAGGAAGTGAAGAAGGCGAAGGCAGGAGCGTGACGATAACAGGTCGGGTACACTCCCGCTGGTAACCAATTTTGGTGATGCGGGACGGAGCCCAACGGGCTAGAATTAGGGTATGGAGATGGTCGTTACAGCTGTTTACGAGCAAGTAGCCGAGTCCGAGGGCGGGGGCTACACGGCCTACGCCGAAGAACTCCCGGGCGCGATCTCCGAAGGCGATACCTTAGAAGAGACGCGCGAGAATCTCCGCGACGCGATAGAGATCCTTCTAGAGGCAAACCGAGAGCTGACAGGGGCACCCCGCCCAGGCCAAAAAATCACACGTGAGAAGATAACAATCTCGGTAGCTTGACGGGCTACGCAACCACTGTGTTGGCAACATAAACCGCATGGCAAGGCCCCGCACCAGGGGTTCCATCCTCTCAATCCACATTTGATTCGCTTCTCCTTTTGCCTTTTCTAGTCCCCGGCCGCGCTACCTTGATCTGACGGTTACTTTTTATTGCGGAGCTAATGTATTCTTCACATGTAGCGACTTCTTATGCTGGAGGTGTGAGTGTCAGAGCAGAGACGTAAATTAGGAGAGTAATGAAGCGCCAAGACTTGATCCGCCATTTAGAAGCGAACGGTTGCGTGTTCATTCGCGAAGGTGCCAAGCATAGCGTCTACTACAATTCCGCAGCTCAGCGCACCAGCACCGTTCCACGACATCGCGAGATCAAGAAGCCGACCGCGATTCGTATTTGTAAGCAACTCGCCGTGCCCGATCCCCTTCGCTGAATGTTCCAGGTGATTTACTATAACCAGTCGCCGCGTTTGGCGACCCACGTTTGTCCGCGTCAAGAATCTGGCTGCTTTATGTAATTACAAATTGACTATTTTTTTGACCATAGATAGAATAGTGGTCATGAATGATGTTTCTATCTCCGAATTCAAAGCCAAGTGTCTGGGCCTGATTGAACGAGTGCACAAAACGCGCCAACCTCTGCGGATTACGCGTCATGGCCGCCCAGTTGCGGAAGTCATTCCGGCCGGACCCGACCGCAAGCGAAAGTTTTTAGGAGACATGATCGGGACCGCCGAGATCGTGGGCGATATCATTTCCCCGGTCATCGATCTGGAAGACATCGAGGCCTACCGCGATTGAACCTTCTTCTTGACACTCATATTTGGATTTGGAGCAAATTGGATCCGAACAGGATAGGAAGAGGTGCAGCGCGAGAGTTGTCGAACAATAACAACGATCTCTGGCTGTCTCCGGTCAGCGTTTGGGAAGCTCTCGCGCTGATGCAAAAAGGTCGTATTCGCGTGCGGAATCCACTGGCTTGGGTCGAGCGCGCTGCAGATCAATTACGGGAAGCGCCGCTAACTCAGGAAATTGTTCGCACTGGCTTCGCGCTGTCCTTGCCTCATGCTGATCCGGCAGACCGATTCCTGGCGGCTACCGCCAAGGTTCTGAAGCTAACTTTGGTGACGGCAGATCAAAGGTTGCTCGGCTTGGGCGAGATAGCCAGTCTAGCGAACCGCTAGACATCGGGTGCGGACGCTGCTCATACCCTCATTAATTCGCGACAAAGCAGTTGGTTTGCTAAGTGGCAAGGGCTAAGTGCTAAATGCTAATTTTCCGCAAACCGATCGAAGGTATTGAACGCCCCCAGATGCCGGCTGATGTTGTCATCGTCGGCGGCGGGCCTGCTGGCATGGCTTGTGCGCTGCGGCTCTCTCAGCTCATCGACCAGCACAATTCGAAGAATCCTGACTCGCAGCTGAGCAAAGAGAACATTTATGTGTTGGAAAAAGCGCGCGAGGTAGGCCAGCACTGTCTGTCGGGTGCGCTACTCGATCCGCGTTCGATGCGCGAGTTGTTGCCTAGATTTGAAAAAGAAGCTCCGCTCGACGCCGAGGTCACAAAAGAAGCAGTTTACTTTCTTACCGAAACACGTAAATTCAAGTTTCCCATCACGCCGCCGCCGTTACGCGATCACGGCAATTACGTCATCTCGCTCAATCGATTTGTGAAATGGCTGGGCAGCAAAGTTGAAGAAACCGGAATCACGATCTTCACCGGTTTCGCCGGATCAGAGCTGCTTTTTGATGGCGCCCGGGTCATCGGGGTCCGCACCGACGACAAGGGCGTGGACAAAGAGGGCCATCCCAAATCAAACTTCGAGCCCGGCTACGATCTGCAGGCGAAAGTCGTCATCCTTGCCGAAGGCACACGCGGGTCGCTAACGAAAGAATTGATCACGAAATTCAACCTTGCCAAAAACAGCAATCCGCAGACTTACGGCCAAGGCATAAAAGAGCTGTGGGAAGTTCCATCGGGACGCATCGCACCGGGCGAAGTTATCTACACCATGGGTTGGCCGTTGACTACGAAAGAATATGGCGGCGCATGGATCTATGGCGGCAAAGACAACATCGTTTCGCTCGGCTTCGTGACGGGCCTCGATTATACCGATCCGCGTCTTGATCCGCAGCACGTGTTGCAGGATTTCAAACAGCATCCCTTCGTTGCCAGGTTGCTCGAAGGCGGCAAGATGATTCGCTACGGCGCGAAGTCGCTGCCTTATGGTGGTTGGTGGGCCATTCCACCGGTCGCGGGCGATGGTTGGATGATTCTCGGCGACTCCGCCGGCTTCCTCAACTCGCAGCGCTTGAAGGGAATTCATCTGGCGATTAAGAGCGGCATGCTGGCGGCTGAAACCGCTTTCGAGGCGCTGAAGAAAGATGATTCTTCCGCCGCCGTGCTCAGCGCGTTCCAGAAGAAAGTGGAATCAAGTTGGATCAGAGATGAGCTGTGGAAGGTTCGCAACTTTCATCAGGGGTTCGAGCACGGATTCTTCGCCGGTTTATTTCATGCCGGACTGCAGCAATTCACGGGCGGCCGCGGCCTGCGCAACCGGTATCCTGGGACTGCGGGCTATCAACACATGAAGAAGTTCGCCGAGTTGCCGGCCGATGGTGGCAAGGAAGCTCGTCTGCTGGGCCCGGCGAAAGGCGACGGCAAGCTTACTTTCGACAAGCTCACCGACCTCTATCATTCGGGCACGAGGCATGAAGAAGATCAGCCGGCGCATCTGGTCATTCACGACACCAACATTTGCAACACGCGCTGCGTGAAAGAATTCGGCAGCCCCTGCCAAAATTTCTGCCCAGCCAATGTTTACGAAATGGTGGACGATGCAGAGCAGCCCAACGGCAAGCGCATCAGTTTGAATCCATCGAACTGCGTGCATTGCAAGACCTGCGACATCGCTGACCCGTATCAAATCATCACCTGGGTTCCCCCGGAAGGCGGCGGAGGGCCTAACTACGATGGGATGTGACCAAGAGAAAATGGCGCTGCGAGGATCCCACCACGTTTTGTGCTTTTTATCCCTCGCGCTTTTTTGCCTTTGCGCGCGAGCCCAGCAATCTGCCATTCCTACTACCGGCTTTCAAGGGCTTGACCAATACCGGGCTTCACGCATTGCGATTTTCACCGATGACTTCGGCCAACTGACTCGTTATCAGCGTGCTAATGCCAGCTTGAAGCCGCCTGCGGCGGGCGAGAAGCGCGTGGTGTTTTTCGGGGATTCCATTACCGACAAGTGGGACCTGGAAGAATATTTCCCCGGCAAACCCTATATCAATCGTGGCATAAGCGGGCAGACCACACCGCAGATACTGGTCCGCTTCCGCCAGGACGTAATCAATCTGCAACCGAAGGTGGTCGTAATCCTGGCAGGCACTAATGATATCGCTGGCAATACCGGGCCTATGCGGCTGGAAGACATCGAGGCCAATTACGCTTCGATGGCTGAGTTGGCGCGGATACACGGCATCCCCGTGGTGTTTTCCTCCGTCCTGCCGGTCCACAATTACACACCTCAGTCGCACGATTTGTTTGCCCAACGTTCGCCGGAGAAAATTTTGGAGTTGAATCGCTGGCTGAAAGCCTACTGTGGCCCGAACGGCGACATATATCTCGATTACTTCAGCTCTATGGTGGACGAGAAAGGCTTACTTAAGCGGGATCTGGCCGACGATGGCCTGCATCCCAATATCGCGGGCTACAAGTTGATGGCGCCCTTGGCCCAGTCGGCCATCGAAAAAGCGCTAGGGCCGTCCACCAAGCGGTAGTTGTGTCTTCGATCGCCCGCTTGCATCTATAATAAATACGAGTTTCCGACCGCCTCAGCCTTTGGGCATACCCTGGCAACGGCGGCGACGGAGAGAGTACGCGTGCTATGTCGCCCGCGAACACTCTCCCAAGGGTGCGAGTGGAAACGTCCGCGCCTCCCGTGCTTCGTGAGGAGCATATTGGAAAGGAAGCAACTACTGGGGATGGTCCCGCCTGTGTTGTCTCTTTTCCAAGAACAGTCGTCGGTCGTTTGCAAAAACTTCCGACGACAACCTGGCCAACGACCAACGACGATCGACCAACAACGGTGACACTTTCCGACAAATTCGGCCGCCCCATTACCGATCTCCGGATCTCGATTACCGATCGCTGTAATTACAAGTGTGTTTATTGCCGGACTGGCAATGAAGGCGCACTGTACGGCGAACTGCCCTTTGCCGACTACCTGCGCATGGCCCGTATATTCGCGGGGCTCGGAATCAAGAAAATCCGCCTGACCGGAGGCGAGCCTTTGCTGCGCAACGGCGTCGTTGACTTCATACGCGAACTGTCTAAGCTGCGCTCCGCCGACGGCGAAGAACTCGACCTGGCAATGACCACCAACGGACATCTGCTCGCGGAGATGGCGAGGCCGCTGAAGGATGCTGGATTGAATCGCATCACCGTAAGCATGGACGCGGTCGATCCCGATCGCTTCGCTCGCATTACGCGGGTGCCCAATGGATATGACCACGTGCTGGCGGGAATCCGGGCCTCGCGCCGAGCCGGGTTGTGGCCGGTGAAGGTCAACTGCGTTCTGATGCGCGGTTTCAACGAAGATCAGATCATTCCCTTCGGCATGTTTGCACGCGAAGAAGGCGTTGTTGTTCGCTTCATCGAATTCATGCCTTTGGAAGAAGATCGAACCTGGTCGCCCGCCATTGTTGTCGCGTTGGATGAAATTGTCCAGCGCATGGCAGAATACCGCCCGCTGGTCGAAATCCCTCACGCGCGCAGCGAAACCGCGCGCCGCTATCACTTCGACGACGGTATTGGTGAGATAGGAATCATCGCTCCGGTCTCGCATCCTTTCTGCGGACACTGCAGCCGCATCCGCGTCACCTCCGACGGCAAGATTCGCACTTGCCTGTTTTCCGTCTGGGACCACGATCTGCACGAACTCATGCGGCGCGGCGCTTCCGACGAAGAACTGGTAGAGTTCATCGGTGGCGTGGTGGAGAGAAAAGAAGAGCGCCACCACATCGGCGAAGCGGATTTCGTGCCTGCTTCGAGGACCATGGTGCATATCGGGGGATAGTGACCGCAAGATGGAACTCAGGATGCGCTCGTGGGATGCGCTTGATGATTTCGTGCTGAAACCGGCGGGAGACATCTCGAATGCTTTTATTCAAGCCGGGACGCTCGATTATCGAGCAGCGGCGCAATTCGTCAGCCATGTGCCCTACGGTCGGAATAAAAACATCAGCGATCCGCTGATCGTAATCCGCGAAGATCGCGGGACTTGCAGCACCAAGCATGCTCTTCTTCGCAGGCTTGCCACGGAACAAGGGTTGGACGTGGCGCTGGTCCTCGGAATCTACGAAATGCACGCGCGCAACACGCCCGACGTCGGGTCTATTCTTCAAAAACATCGGCTAGCGAGTCTGCCTGAAGCGCATTGTTACCTCCGCTTCCGGGGCAATCGAATTGACATCACGCGCGAGATCGATGCCCATCCGCCCGAAGCGATTGCGCACTTTCTACATGAGGAAGACATCGCCCCCGAACAGATTTGTCATTACAAGGAAACTGTCCACCGAAAGTTCCTGGCGCGATGGATAGCTAAAACTGGAACTGGAACTGGGGGGCGGACGCTAAGCGAGATTTGGCGAATCCGTGAAGAATACATTGCAGCCCTTAGCCACAACGAAGTTGAGCGATTGCGGTAACATCGTTTGCGTGAAACGAACTGCTTTGATGCTCGCCGTGCTGGGTTTGATCTCTGTCTTACCAGCCAACGCACAATCCGATCGCGCCACGAGCGCTCCGGCCTATCTGGGTTTTGATCGCAATAATTATCCGGGCGACCAGAACTTGAAGGTTCTTCGCGAGACATTTTCTTACACGGGCTACTGGCTGAATGCGCCGCCCAGCGCGCGCACCAACACGTGGAGCGGCAAACGGCTCAAGTTGCAATCAGCAGGATTCGGATTTTTAGTGCTGTTCAACGGCCGCCTGTTCAATGAGCTGAAATCGGTTTCATATGCCACGAAATTAGCGACGTCCGATGCGCACGCCGCTGCCGCTGCAGCGCGGCGCGAAGGATTCCCCGCCCGAACCATCATCTTCCTCGACCAGGAACAAGGCGGACGCATGCTGTCCGAGCAGAAAGCCTACATCTATGCGTGGGTGGATGGAGTAACCGCGGGCGGCTTTCGAGCGGGCGTTTACTGCTCGGGCATTTCCGCGGCAAAAGAGGGCGGCGAAGATATCGTGACTGCGGACGACATTCGGCAGAATGCTGGCCCAAGAAAAATCGCATTCTGGGTTACGAACGACGCCTGTCCGCCCTCGCCCGGCTGTGCGTTTCCCAAACACGCACCGAGTCCTGCCGACAGCGGTATTCCCTTTGCCGAAGTATGGCAGTTCGCCCAATCGCCGAAGAGGCCCGAAGTCGCTGCGAGCTGTCCAGCGAACTACAATCGCGATGGAAACTGCTATCCGCCGGGAATCGACGCCGGCGAGCGCTTGCACATCGATGTGAACACGGCGACCAGTACAGATCCATCGCATGGCCGGAGCCGGTAAAAGCGCGGTTGTAGAAACGTTGCTTTGCAACGTTTGGCGGCAACGAAACATCGGACGTAGCAGACAAGGCGTAGCGAGCTACGTCTCTACCGGGCCTGTAGTTGCGTTGTGCCCCCCTACAGTGCACAATAGGTTAGGTACTCAGTTACTTGCGGTGGTTACGCTGTGGTTCTGAAAAAAGCGACACTTTCCGCGGCCGCTGAGCATCTTAATTAGTGTGAAGAGTTAGTGGCTTCAACATCCCCGCCGGTTGGGCGCAGCGTAGTTTCAAACGACGCGCAGTGAATCGACTGGAGCCGCTGGAAGCTTTCAACATCCCCGTTCCGGAACAAGCGCAGCCTATTGCGGAATAGCCGCAATTGCATTCGCATCCGGAGCTGAAGGCGAGACATGACAATGGCAACCGCAGCACCAGTTTGCAGTCTGGAAAATTACCTCGTCCTGCCCGATCACACCATGGACGACCGCATCGCCGCCGCCCGCGAGGCTTTGGGCCGCGACTGCGTGATTCTTGGACATCACTATCAACGCGACGAAGTTATCCGCTTCGCCGATCATCGTGGCGACTCTTATAAACTTTCGCAAGAGGCCGCGCATGCCGGGGGAAAATATATCGTTTTCTGCGGCGTGCATTTCATGGCGGAAAGCGCCGACGTGTTGAGCCGGCGCGGCCAGGTCACCATTCTGCCCGATTTGAACGCCGGCTGCTCCATGGCCGACATGGCGGAAATCACGCAGGTAGAAAATTGCTGGGAGCAGCTCATCGCCGCGGGATTGACCTCTGACGCCGGCGAAGGCATCACGCCCATCACCTATATGAATTCCACCGCCGCGATCAAAGCTTTCTGCGGAGAACGCGGTGGGGTAGTTTGCACTTCTTCCAATGCCTCTGGCGCATTTCAGTGGGGCTTTGCGAAAACTCCCAAACTTCTGTTTCTTCCCGATCAGCATCTCGGCCGCAACACCGGTTTCAACCTTGGCATTCCGTTGAATGAAATGGTCGTCTGGGATCCTTATCTGATTAACGGCGGCTTGACGCCGGATCGGTTGCGTGCGGCGAGAGTGATTTTGTGGAAGGGTCACTGCTCGGTCCACCAGCGCTTCCTGCCTGAGCACGTAGATAACGTGCGTGCCAAGTATCCCGGCATTCGCGTGATTGTGCATCCTGAGTGCCGCTGGGAAGTTTGCCAGAAAGCCGACGGCATTGGATCGACGGAAGGGTTGTTGAAGATGATTCGCAACGCACCACCGGGAACAATGTTCGCTGTGGGCACGGAAATCCATCTGGTCAATCGCATGGGCAAAGAATTCGCGCCGGAGGGGAAAAAAGTCATCACCCTCGACGATTCCGGCTGCCTGTGCACGACCATGTTCCGCATCTCGCCGCAGCATCTGTGCTGGGTGCTGGAGAACCTGGTTGAAGGCAACATCGTGAACCAGATCAAAGTGAAAGACGACGTGAAATACTGGGCGCGAGTGGCGCTGGACCGGATGCTGGAGATTTTGTGAAGGTCGTTGGCTGTTCGTCGTTGGTCATCGGCAAGAATCACGTTGCGACGTGCGCCCTCGGCCATCCGCTGGCGCAGCACGGGAATCTGAGCCAAGAATCGAAAGCCAACGACCAAGGACCAACGACTGCCGACAACGACTAACAACCCGCCATAAAATGGATTAGAATACCTCTATATCTCCATGGCCGAACGAACTTTCACCCTTGAAGAAGCCCAATCTCTGCTGCCGGTGCTGGAGTCGTTGCTCCGCACCGCAATTGACGGCAAGAAACTGATCGAAGCCGTGGACGCTGAGCTCCAGGAACTGGCGCACCGTGTCTTTCTGCAAGGGGGCTTGTTGGTCAACGTGGTCCACATGGCCCGTCGCAAAGCCGAGCGCGAGAAAGCTATCCCGCGCGTGAAAGACGCACTGGCTGAGATTGATTCCATCGGCGTTCAGGTCAAAGATCTCGATATCGGGCTCCTCGATTTTCCCTGCAAAGTTGAGGGCCACATTGTGCTGCTCTGCTGGAAGCTGGGAGAGCCCGGCATCAATTACTGGCACGACACCAGCCAGGGCTTCGCCGGGCGCAAGCCGATTGACGAAAAAATCAGCAAGGCGAAGAGAAGCAATTAGCACTCAGCATTCAGCATTTGGCCAGCCAAGTCTTGCCACTGACCACAGCGCGTTTGTGAGGCTGAATGCTAACTGCTGAATGCTGACTTACGGCTTCCCTCCGACGTTCCACTTTGGCTGGAAATCCGAATTCACCAGCCACTCCAATGGCACCAAGAGCGATCCCATTACCGCATCCATGTGCCTGAAATCCAAATGAGCCAGATCGTCGCTGGGCTGGTGATAATCCTTGTGCAAGCCGTAGCTTGATATGGTTTGCGCGACCACGCCCTGCTTTGCCAAAACAAAATTATCAGAGCGGGCAAAGAAGTTCTCTCCAAGATGCGGATCGGCCACCAGCCTTGCACCGTGCGCGACCAGCGCAGGCCCAAGGTTCGAGCGGTCCCATCCGGTGAGCCAGAGAGCATCATCTTTTTCCGCCGGATCGGGTCTTCCGATCATTTCAAATTCGAGGTTGGCGGATATATCTTTCAGGGGTACCGGCGGATGCTCGCGGAAATAGGTGGACCCAAGCCCGCCTACCTCTTCACTGCCAAACAGGGCGAAGATGATGGTGCGTCGAGGGTGGCGTCCCCGGCCCAAAACACGCGCGATTTCGAGCACAGCCGTGATGCCCGACGCGTCATCGTCCGCTCCGTTGTAGATATTGTCGCCGTTTACCGGAGTCCCGATCCCCAACCCGTCCAAGTGCGCCGAGAACAAAATTTCCGAGTGTTGCAGCGATGCATCGCGTCCGCGCAATATGCCGATCGCGTTCCATGTGAAACTTTCTTCTTCCGATGGCCGCGCCTTGCTGACCTTCTGCCGAACCGCCGCACGTTGAATGTAGCCACCGTTGTCTCCGGCAGGTTCAATGCCATATTGCCGCAGTTCTGACGCCACATAGGTTGCGGCCACTAGCTCGTCGTGCGTGCCGCTGCCCCTTCCCTGCAGTGTGTCCGAGGCAAGGAATTCTTCGTGAGCACGAATGCATCGCCCACAAACCTGTGGCACAACTGGCGTGTGCGCAAGAACTGCTGTTGGCTTGGCATTTGGAGACGTTGCAGCGGCTTGCCCAGCGGCGAGCGGCGCAGGCAACACCGATAACGCAAACCAGATCAACAACACTGGGGAAATAATTGGCAAGACGCGTAAAGCCAACGGTTTTCTCATGACAACGACAATGCGAGTTTACAAGCTTTTACCTTCCTTGACGGATTCTTTACCCACCACTCGAACACTCGCGGCTATCATACATATAAGAGTCTTGACCCTTTCTGAATGACTACCCGCTGACCATGCGACGATGCCTCAGCCTCACCTTTGCGTTCTTGCTCGTGATTACTTCGTTCGCGCAAAACCAGGATGCCCATAATCAGACTGCAAATGTGACTACCATGTCTGTCGACGTCAAAGTGGTCACGCTTCCCGTCACGGTTCGTGACAAGAAAGGTCAAATCGTCCGCAATCTGACCAAGGACGACTTCATCCTGCAGGAAGACGGACGGCCGCAAGCGATCAAATATTTCACGCAGGATACGAATCTCCCTCTGACCCTTGGCTTGCTCGTCGACACCAGCTTGAGCCAGCGAAACGTTCTGGACCAGGAGCGAAACGCCAGCAAAGTCTTTCTCGACCAGATGCTCACGGACGCCAAGGACAAGGCATTCCTCATTCACTTCGACCGTGAGGTCGAACTGCTTCAGGATCTGACCTCGTCCCATGACAAACTCGAGGCCGCCCTGCAGTTGCTCGATACCCCGCAACTTGAGCGGACCAGCACCGATCCTCAATCGTCCGATCCTCAGTCTTCGCCGGGTAATGGCCAGCCCCAGATGCACAGGGGTGCCGGCACGCTGCTTTACGACGCCATCTTCCTGGCCTCGAACGAACTCATGAAGAAGCAGCAAGGCCGTAAGGCACTGATTGTTCTTTCCGACGGGGATGACCGCGGAAGCAAGGAGTCGCTGCAAAGCGCCATCGAGGCAGCGCAGCGGGCCGACACTGCGGTTTACTCCATTCTCTTCGCCGACAAGCACGAGGGGAACAACGGCTTTGGCCAGCAAGGCGGCGGAATGGGGCGGCACGGCGGTGGCTGGCCAGGGGGCGGGTTTCCCGGGGGTGGTGGAGGGCGCGGGGGCAGTCGGTATCCCCAAGAACCTCACGTGGATGGCAAGAAAATTCTGGACCAGATCTCAAGGGAAACGGGCGGCCGTCTCTACGAAGTTTCAAAGAAGCAGGCGATCGATCAAATTTACGACAGCATTGCCGAGGAACTGCGGACGCAATACAACCTGGGTTACACGCCAGACAAAAGCAATGCTGAAACTGGTTATCACAAGATCTCCCTGGTGGCGAGACAGAAGGATCTGGTCGTCCAAACTAGGGATGGATATTATGCAGAACAGAAACCAGCGCTTAGCAATTAGCACTTAGCATTTGGCCAGCGAGGGCTTTTGCCTGTATGTGGCAATTCACTGGCCTGACTGAATGCTAAGTGCCAATTGCTAAATGCTTAAATTTAGTCCGCAACTCTTGCCGGGCACGGACGTTCTTTAACTTGGCGCGACGTAACAGGACAGGTACCGTGGTGTATCTGGGGATACTCTGGCGGGAATGTTCTCTGTTACAATTTACCAGCGCCACGGGTCACGCTACCGCGATGTGCGGCTCCCCGGGAGCTTTCCTAACATGCTGAGCAGTAAGAAGAAACTTCAACTCGTGACCGCATTTGCAACCCTCTTCTTGTTTGCGTTGGGAATCGGCTGCAGCGGCTTTTTTGTTGACCCGGTCTTGACCTCGATAGTCGTTGGTCCCACAGCGACCATCAACCAGGGCACGACCGTGCAGGAGAGCGCCGTCGGCACGTACAACGACGGGTCGACAAAAACCTTGGGTTCGGGCGTGCAATGGAGCAGTAGCGACTCTACTTCCGCCAGCGTAAATAACTCAGGATTGGTGACCGGCGCTTCCCCGGGCAGCGCGACCATCACGGCGGCTTATCAGACGACGAGTGGCACTTCGAGCATCACGGTCGCCCTCGGAAACGTGACCGCCCTCAAAATCACTCCCCAGAGCGGCACTGTCACGGTCAATGCAGTTTCACTCCCATTCTTCGCCTACGCGACCGTGGCTGGAGACAGCACCCTGGTGGATGTTTCGCCCACCGCGACCTGGACCACAAGTGACCCCACGAATGTCACGATCAATGTCCCATCGACTACCGGGGTAGGGGTGACGTTCAGCGGCACGGTGGCCGAGACAGTTACGATTACGGCAACTTATACCAGCACCACGACGTTAACTGCAACGGCAACGCTCACAGTGAATTAATAAACGCGCCACAATGTCTGACATCCGCTGCATCGGCATTTGTACCGGAGGCGGCGACGCTCCGGGGCTGAATGCGGTCATTCGCGCGGCTGTTAAGTCCGCCATCCTCAAGTACCACTGGCAGGTCATTGGCATTCCCGATGGCTTCGATGGCCTGATTTGGCCGGAAAAGTCACACCCGCTCACGCTCAAAGATGTCAGCGGAATTCTGCCTCGCGGCGGCACGATTCTTGGAACCACGAATCGCGGCAATCCCTTCCACTACTGCACCATCGAGAATGGCGTCGAAGTCGTGCGCGACATTTCCGACGAAGTCATCGCCAACTCGCGCCAACTGGGAATCGAGGCAATCATCAGCATTGGTGGGGATGGTTCGCAGAAGATCGCACTCGACCTTTTCAAGAAGGGCATGAACATCGTCGGCGTGCCCAAGACCATCGACAACGACCTTTCCGCTACCGAAGTGACATTCGGTTTTGATACGGCGCTGGTAACCGCAACCGACGCCGTCGATAAAATCCACACCACGGCCGAATCGCACCATCGCATCATGGTGGTCGAAGTCATGGGACGAGACGCAGGCTGGATCGCGCTGCAAGCCGGCATCGCCGGGGGCGCCCACGTGATCCTGATCCCTGAGATTCCGTTCAGCATTCAAAAAATCTGCGAGCACGTCGCCGTGCGCGAATCCTACGGCAAGCATTTCACGATTATCGTGGTAGCGGAAGGAATCAAGCTGCCGGTCGAATGGCAAGAGCATCGCCGAACCGGTTCAGTCGGCAATCGGATCGGCGATTCGGTGGCTCGCGGTACAAAGAAAGACGTGCGGGTCAGCGTCTTGGGGCACATCCAGCGCGGCGGCTCGCCAACTCCGTTCGACCGCATCCTGGCCACTCGCTTCGGCGTGGCCGCGGTCGACCTGATTGCCCAAGGCGGTTTCGGCAAGATGGTTTGTCTGCGCAGCACTCGAATCGAGGCGGTAGACATTGACCACGCCGTCGGCCAATTGAAAACCGTCGACCCTCAGGGCCAAATCGTGAACACCGCCCGCGCCATTGGGATTAGCTTCGGCGATTGAGAGAATGCAGCACCACTCCGCCTCTGCGGAATTCCTCGCGACCTCTGCGATTCAAGATTTTGTGCCACTCCTGCGCTATATTGTTTTGTGGCCTCCGTGAAAACGAGTTGGAGATCTGCGCGGCTGCTGCTCCTTCTGCTGCCGTTCCTGCTGCTCTCCGGTTGCAATCGCGGTCGGGGACGCGTGCAAGAGATCGCTTACGTCTCCGCCCCGCAGGCTATTCTTCGCGACCGTGTCTCCGCGGTCTTCAGCAAGACGGGCACGGTAAAAAATGGAGATCGCGTCCAGATACTCGAACGCGAGCGGCGGTTCGCCCGGGTGCGCACGGCGAGCGGCGTGGAAGGCTGGATCGAGCAGCGCTATCTGGTTCCGGAATCGGTCTACCAGGGATTTCAAAAGCTGGTGCAACAGGCGCAGGGCGATCCCGTGCAAGCCACTGGCACGACGCGTAACGACACCAACATTCACCTCGACCCCGGCCGCGAAACCGAACATCTTTATCAACTGAACCAGGGATCGAAAGTCTCCATCCTGCGGCGCGCCACATCCGAAAAAGCGGTTCCCGGAGCCGTAGCGAAGCCCGTGAGCGCAAAGAACGAATCATCCAAAACCCCAACCCCGTCCATGGAAGACTGGTGGCTTATCCGCGACTCTGACGGACGCGTAGGCTGGGTGCTGGCGCGCATGGTGGATCTCGATGTGCCGCTGGAAATTGCCGAGTATGCCGAAGGCCAGCGGATTGTGGCTTTCTTTGTCCTGGATCAAGTCGCCGACGGCGACAAGAAAATTCCCCAATATCTGGTCGTGCTCACCGAGCCCAAGGATGGCCTACCCTTCGACTACAACCAGATCCGGGTCTTCACCTGGAATGTCAGACGGCATCGCTATGAAACCGCCTATCGCGAGCACAATCTGAACGGGTTTTTGCCGGTGACGATCTCGCAGGAAGATTTCGGCAAAGAGGGAACTCTGCCGGTCTTCGTGCTGCGGGTGAAAGACGACGACGGCAACGTCAGCGAGCGGAAGTACAAAATGAATACGCCCATGGTGCGTCGCGTGCTGGCGCCGGGAGAAGCAAAGGAAGTTTCCGCGGCGAGGAAAAAGGCGCGGCATCGCTAGCTCAATTCGAATCCGAAGCCTACGAGTAGAATTCCGCAATACTCTCTACCACGCGTTCCTGCTCTGCTTCCGTCAGTTCCGGAAACATGGGGAGTGCGAGTACTTCGTGGGCAGCGCGTTCTGATTCTGGCAAGTCTCCTGCGCTGTAGCCCAGGTAAGCAAAACACGGCTGAAGATGCAGCGGGATAGGATAGTAGACTTCGGTGCCAATTTTTCGTTCGCCAAGAAACTTTCGTAGATCGTCTCGGCGAGCAGCCCGGATCACATATTGATGGAATACGTGAAACGCGTGCGGGGATGTTTGTAGCAGCTTAACTGGCGAGTCTGTCTTTTTCGACGTAAGCCCCGCATCGGCCAGCAAATGATCATAGGTCGCGGCGCGTTGTCGGCGCTGCTGGTTCCAAACTTCGATACGCGCCAACTTTACGCGGAGGATGGCGGCCTGGATTGCGTCCATGCGGCAGTTCCAGCCGATTTCTTCGTGGTGGTAGCGTCGCGAACTCCCGTGATTGCGCAGGCTTCGCATATGCTCAGCCAAATCTGGATCACTTGTGGTCACCAGTCCCGCATCGCCATAGGCGCTCAGATTTTTGGTGGGATAAAAACTAAACGCCGCAGCTGCGCCGAATGTTCCAGCGCCTCGGCCTCGCCATTTTGCCCCAATGGCCTGCGCCGCATCTTCGATGATGGACAAATGAAATTCATCCGCGATGGATTCCAACTCGTCCACGTCGGCGCACTGCCCGTACAGGTGCACCGGTAACACAGCCTTGATTTTGTACGAGCCTCCTGCCCGAAGGCGACCACGGATCAGCCGCGAATTCAGATTCAGCGTTTCAGGATCGACATCGACAAACACCGGCCTCGCACCCGCACGCACGATAGCGCTGGCCGAGGCGAAGAAGCTGAAAGCGGCTGTAATCACCGCGTCGCCGGGTTGGACTCCCGCAGCCACCAACGCGAGCCAGAGCGCATCGGTGCCTGAGGCGCAACCTACAGCCGCGTGGGCTCCGGTGAAGGCTGCAATTTCGCGCTCCAGGGCTTCGACCTCGGCGCCTAACACGAATTGCTGCGACGAGCAGACACGCTCCACGGCGGCCAGCACTTCTTCGCGAATTTGCTGGTATTGGCGATGCAGGTCCAGCAAAGGAACGGGGGCAAACTTTTTCGCTGAAGATTGGGTGGGACGCGGTTTTGCAGTGGAAGACTGAGTCACGGGAAAGAGCGATTCTAACACCTAGCTGTCAGCTATCAGTCGTCAGCCTTCAGATCCAAGGCAATGCGCGGCAGCGCCGGAACCGCGGTTTTATTGTCCAGAGCTTCGCGCCATTGGCCGAGTGATTGAAGCAGGGCTGTCAATTGAATCGCCCCGAAATTGCCGCCTGGCTCGGAAAGGTTCTTTATGGCGCGCTCCAACACGGAGCGCATACCCACGCGGTTTCCTGTTGAATGGTGATGGAAGGCAACGGTGACCTGAATCAATCCTTGCAGAAACTTCTTGTTTTCGGGCGGGGCCGCGCGCCAAACGTCCTCAAGCAGTTCGTGCGCGTCGAAGAATTCGGCTTGATTGAATGCTGCAATCCCCTGCTGATATTTTTCGAGGTGCACAGTTCATTCTGCCACAGCGAGCAAGGAGAGACGGGCAAGCAGACATAGCGACGAGACATAGCAAGCTATGTCTCTACGATTGTCTACCGCCCGAAAATGCCGTAGTGAGAACTCGTAGCCATAAAAAACAGCAAAGGCACCGACAGAAAAAAGTTGGTTCGCGATGCCAGGAACGCCTGCCGAGCCAGAACGGCGGCGTTGGCTGGCGGTGTCCCCGCCAGAGTTCCGCGAATAATCTTCTTTTGGTTGGGCCAGATGATGCCCCAAACGTTGAACAACATGATGATGCCAAAGCCGCCGCCGACCCCGATCGAGAGCACGTGGTTATCGTCCTGGCCCACCGGCGTGTAATTCACAAACAGCCAAGCCCCGGCGATAGCAACCACTGCGACGATGATGCCGAGGACGTAACCCGTTGGCACCTTCTTGATAACGGCGAACTGGATTGCCCAACCGGCGATCCAGATAAGCAGAAACAGGCCGATGGTGCTCAATGGGCTGACTCCCATGCGCTTGGCGTCCGCTCCAACGAAGATCTCTCCCCAATACCAGAAGCCGACGAAAACCGTTACCAGCGAACTCCAGCGGAACCAGTTGAGAGCTGGCAGGGTCATGTATTGAAAGATCTTCGGCTTCATGGCCGCGTCCACCTGCTTCATGAAAGGCACGTTGATCAGATTGAAAAAGTAAAGCAATCCGACCCACGTAATACCGGCGATGAAGTGAAACCAACGCAGAATCAGCGCCAGGGCTTCCTTGCCAGTGTGTGTGGGCGCCACCCACGAGGCCAACGTAATCATCGGTTGCATCAATGTTCCTCCACTATCGACGAGGTCTAGGAGCTCCCGGCGCTCGGCGCGCAAGGGGAAACAATGCCGAGCGAACTTCCGCCCGACGTCGGTTGCCAAGGTTGAAAATCGACTTCTGGTTTCCGGCTCAGTTGCAGCGCACGAATCGTTTCACTTTGTTGCGTCTATGTCAACCGGACGAAGCAGGGCAGGTGCAAACCACTGGCTTGAAAAGTAGCGGGCAAGGCCGTATTGTACCGAGAGTTGCTTTGGATGCGCGGGCGGAGCGGATGGGCGCTTACGCATCTTGAGCTTTCCCCCATGTTCCCCAAAAAGGCTGTCTGTCTGCGGCCCTGAGGAACCGAACGTGTGCAGTGCAGAAAGCTTTCGCGGTTGAGAAAGCTAAGGAGATCGGCATGGAAAACAAGCCGGCACAGAACATTCAGGACACCTTCCTAAACACCGCCCGCAAAGAAAGATTGAATATCACCATCTACCTGTTGAGCGGCGTCAAGCTCACGGGGCGCATCCGTTCGTTCGACAAGTATTCCGTCGTGCTTGAAACCAACAATCAGGAGCAGTTGATCTTTAAGCACGCTATTTCCACGGTAGCCATGGGAAGGGTGGCCCACGGCCATGGCGACAAGCCTGCCATGGTTCCAGCGCCGCCAAGTCCGGCTACCGACTCTGGCCCGGCCCCCAGCGCGTCCGGAACGGACGGATAAGGCAGCCCATCTTTGCGCAGTTCAGAGTCCAGAGTGTCAGGTAAGACGGGGAGCACGCGGCGCGCCTCGATTTCGACGGCTGCCGATCGCGGTCCGACGGAGCGCGCCTTTTTGGTTGGTCTCGACTACCATGTGCGATCGCGCGTGGGATCGACAGCCAAGAACGCCAAAGTCTCGCTGACCAGCGGCGCGCAGGCAGCGCGAGACAGCGCTGGTAGTGTGCCCGGAGCGTCGAAAGCACCTCCGGTTCCTGAGTTCAGCGCGGAAGAATCGTTGGACGAACTGCGTGCTCTTGCGACCAGCGCGGGTGCGCAAATCGCCGGCGAATTCCTACAGCGCCGCGACAAGCCCGATCCGGCCACGCTGATCGGAAAAGGCAAACTGGAAGAGATCGCTGGCGCCGCAGCCTCCGTCTCCGCCGACTTGCTTTTGTTCGATCACGACCTGACGGCATCTCAACAACGCAACATCGAAAAAGTTGTCCATACGCGGGTGATCGACCGCACCCAGCTCATCCTCGACATTTTCGCCAAGCACGCCCGCACCCGTGAAGGCCAGTTACAGGTGGAACTGGCGCAGCTTGAATACTTACTGCCGCGGCTGGGAGGCCGCGGAATCGAGATGTCTCAACTAGGCGGCGGCATCGGCACACGCGGTCCGGGTGAAACCCAACTGGAGACGGACCGGCGGAAAATCTACCGGCGCATTCGGCATGTCAAGGAACAAATCGAAAGCGTGCGGCGCATTCGCGCTCAACAGCGCCAGCGCCGCGAATCGGTTCCAGTAGCGTTGATCGCTCTGATCGGCTACACGAACGCGGGAAAGTCTACGTTGTTTAACGCTCTAACTCAGGCGGCGGTGTTGGAATCGCCGAGAATGTTCGCGACTTTGGACCCAACGATTCGAGGGGTGACGCTGCCTTCTCGTCGCCAGGTATTGTTGTCTGACACTGTCGGTTTTATTCGCAACCTGCCGCACACTCTGGTTTCCGCCTTTCGAGCAACGCTTGAAGAGGTGCAGCGGGCCGAACTCATTTTGCATGTTTCCGACGCCAGCAGCCCGCTTTCCGCCGAGCAGGATGCGCAAGTGGAAAAGGTGCTGAAGGAGTTGGAAGCGGACACGAAACCGCGCCTGCGAGTGATGAACAAGATCGACCTGCTGCCTCCCAGGCAGCGCGATAGCTTACGCGATGCTGCTAACACTGTGCATGTTTCGGCCGCAAAGGGTGTCGGAATGAGCACGCTTCTGGACCGCATTGACCAGTTGCTGCAAGCGGACGCGCTAAGCCGCGTCCATTTGCGCGTGCCGCAGAAAGAAGGAAAGACGCTGGCACTGCTCGAAGCGCGAGCAAGAATTTATTCGCGTAAGTACAAGGATGGGTTAGTGGAGTTGGAGGTTGAAGCGCCGGAGTCCGTGGTGAGAAGGGTGAAGGAATGGGCGATCACATAATGAGCGATCATCCAAATTTCTCTTGACAGCCGATTATTTTTTTCGATATTGTAAATATGCGTTGCGGTAGTAGTGCCTATTCTAAAACTAGAGGTTGAACTAATGAAGAAGGTTAATATTGAGCAGGTTGAATCGAGTATCGCGGAAGAGCTTGACAAACCTCTGAAGGCCGCCCTGAAGCGTCACGGCTATCCCATTCACGAAAGTTTTCATCTTCGCCTATCTCTTTTGAACGCAGACGGCCGTAAGAAGCGCCGCAATTCAGTTGCAGATGCATGGGCCCCCGAAAAATCCGAGCCGGCACAGTTCTGGCTTGAACCCGCTGTGCCAACTGAAACGGTTCCTATCGCCATAACAGAGCTGGAGGCACCCGCTTCCGGTGCGGCAGGCTCCTCTTCGTTGCCCAACACGCGAAGCGCGGGTATCTACGTGCATCAGGCCGAGAAGGAGTTGCTGAAGGCTTTGGACCGCGCTGAATCGACCCCCGGCTGGAGTTTTGTTTCCCTAAAGAAGTTTCGCGACGAGATTCTTCCATCCGAGGATGTTCCCTCCATTCGTACGGATGTCGAACGTCAAAACGTGCTTCGTTCTGCGATTGAAAAGAGGCTGATTCTGAAGAAGCCCGTGCCAAACCCGAAGTCTCCTCAGTTTCCGGTTACAAGTATTCGCCTAAATCGCCTGATGCCAGAAGTACAGGCAGTGCTAGGACAACCGAAGAAGGACCTGGACTTTCACCCGATCCACATCAAGGGGGAGCCGTTGTCGGCCATCATTCTCCGGGAAAGGCGATAAGAGGAATTGGCGCTTTATTATCTGGAGACGAGCGCTCTGGTGAAGCTCTACGTTTATGAGCCTGGCACGGAGCGTTTAGTCGGTCTTACGGCCAGCGCCGCCGGAAACAGGTTTGCGATCTTCAGTCTTGCGCAAGCCGAGTTTAGATCGGCGATCCGGCGGCAGCAGCGCGGTGGCGAGATTTCTGGTTCCGAGGCGGACGCCTTGATTGAGTCCTTTCGCGAGCATCTGGAGGGCAGGTTTATAGTGCAGCCCTTTACGGAATCCTTGTTAGACGTGGCTTTGGTGCTGATTGATGGGTATCCCCTAAAGGGCTACGACGCTATGCAACTGGCAGGGTACTTGATGCTGCGGTCGATTTCCGGTGCTGAGGAGCCCATTTTTGTTTGCGCTGACAGGGCTCTGTTGGCGGCGGCTCGGAACGAAGGCTGCCCTGTTCTAGATCCGACTTCAGCCTGACGGACAATTCGCTTTCGGAATTTAAATGGGCCGACAACCAAGAAGCGGTGACAGTCCTTGGCTATCGGCCCATTCGATCCTGAATTGGATCGGAGGTGATACCTTCATGCTAGACCTGCTGTCCCAGAAGTCAAGTAGTCTTTGCGAAATCTCAAGAAAACCCTTGACAATCGTCCAAAAATACGTATCGCAACGTCCACTTGTCTCGTTTCGGGACAGTCCCCGCGTTGACACTAAGCCTTGCAGGATGTTAGGTTTGATGGTTTCTTAAGCCCTCTTTCGCTTGGGATTCTTATCAAGCACAAGGTTTTTTATCAAACTCAAGACATGGACGAGACACTCAAGCAAATAGGGGAATTACTGCTCGGATCCATACCCACCATTGTTTTCATGGTGCTGCTGTATGCGATCTATACCGTGCTGGTTCATAAGCCCCTGGTGAAGGTGCTCGCCGAGCGGCGCAGCAAAACCGAAGGTGCAGTCGAAAAGGCCCGCGCCGATATCGCAGCCGCTGAGGCCCGAACTGCGGAATACGAGCAACGCCTGCGCGAAGCCCGCGTGGCGGTTTTCAGGAATCAGGAGGCTCTTCGGCAGCAGGCGTTGCAGGCGCGCGAGGCTGCATTGACTGAGGCGCGGAAGAACGCGCGGGCCCAGGTGGAAGAGGCACGAGCAGCTATCGAGAAAGATAAAGCAGCAGCGCAAGTTGGTCTGCAGGCGGAAAGCGGAAAGCTGGCCGCCGAAATTATCCGGATTGTTTTGCATCCGGGAGCAGCGCCAACTCGTGCAGGAGGCGGACGATGAGCCGAATGCGAACGCTGAAAAGCGGCCAAGCCGCCGATCGCCGGACGAAGTTCCCGCTGCTTTTTTCCGCTGCCGCATTGCTACTACTGAGTTGCTTTGCTCTGTCGGGACAGGCCGCCACTCGCGCTGCGGCGTCGCTAGCTACGTCCTATCAGCAGTCCAGCACATCCTCAGGTGAAGTTCCGCTGAGCCAGCAACTGGTAAAAGAAACGCGAGAAGCGGCAGGCGAGGACGATGCGGAACGATTCAAGCATTCTCAATCCGTTCGGCTTATTGCCAGACTGACGGGACTCGACTTGGAGGACGCTTACCGGATTTGCGTGGCACTGAACTTTCTGATTATTGCCGCCGCCATTTTTTGGCTCTCGAAAAAGAATCTACCGGGGATGTTCCGCAATCGCACGGCCTCAATCCAGAAAGCAATGGAGGAGGCGCGCGAGGCCAGCGAGGATGCCAATCGCCGCCTGACGGAAATTGAGGCGCGGCTGTCCAAACTCGACGTGGAAATCAGTGGAATGCGTGCAGCGGCGGAGAAAGAAGCCGCAGCCGAGGAACACCGCATCAAGATCGCCGCCGCTGAAGATGCCCGCAAAATCGTGGAGTCGTCCGAGCAGGAAATCGCAGCCGCCGCCAAGACCGCCCGCCGTGAACTGAAAGCGTTTGCGGCCGAACTCGCAGTATCACTGGCGAAAAAGCAGATCCAGGTCGATCCTGCTACGGATCAGGCATTATTACGCAACTTCGCCCAGCAACTCTCCGCCAACGGCGACGAGAGGCGCAAGGATGGCCGCTAACCCATGGCTTCCGTGACCAATACCTACGCAAGGGCCTTCGCTGACGCTGTCTTTGACGTTCATCTGGATCCTGACAAGACCTTGCAAGAGGCTCAAGCTGTCGCCGCGCTGGTAGCTGAAAGCAAGGACCTGCGCGCGGTATGGGAAGCGCCCTCAATCACGGCAGAGCAGAAGCGGGCGGTGCTGGATGCGATCGTGGTGCGCGAGCGAATTTCACGCACTACGCGAAATTTCGTGGCCGTGCTGATCGATCATGGGCGCATCAACTTCCTGGCACCAATCGTGAAACAATTTGAACGGGAGCTGAACCAACGCCTGGGATTCACCGAAGCAGAGATCACAAGCGCCCACGACCTCAACCAAACCGACCGACAAACGCTGGAAGTCCAGATGGCAAAGTTGACCGGCAAAAAAATTCGGGCGCGCTATTCGCGCGATGAGTCCATCCTCGGCGGGGCAGTCGTAAAGATCGGCAGCACGATTTACGACGGCTCTGTGAAGGGACAGTTAGAGAGGATAAGAGTGGCTATTAGCTCCTAGCTGCTAGCTCCTGGCTTAAAGCCAGTGATGCAGAATTTTTAGCGGCAGGAAGCAGTAAAAAGCTAAGACCTAGAAGCCAGGAGCTAAAAGCTGACCTTATGGCACAAATCAAAGCAAACGAGATCACAGAACTGATCCGGCAGCAAATCGAGAATTACGAATCCAAGATTGCGGTCGACGAAGTCGGGACCGTCATCACCCTGGGCGATGGCATTGCCCGCGTCTACGGACTCGACAAGGTCATGGCCGGAGAGCTGCTTTCCTTTCCGCACGACATAGCTGGTATCGCAATGAACCTGGAGGAAGATCAGGTCGGCGTCGTGCTTCTGGGCGACTATACCGAGATCAAGGAAGGCGACGAAGTCAAACGCACGGGGCGCATCATGAGCGTGCCGGTCGGCGACGCCTTGGTTGGCCGTGTGGTGAATTCACTGGGGCAGCCCATCGATGACAAAGGTCCTATTTCCACCAACCAGTTCATTGCGTTGGAACGGCTGGCCCCTGGCGTCATTGATCGGCAACCGGTGCGCGAGCCCATGGCAACGGGGTTGAAGGCCATCGACAGCATGATTCCGATTGGCCGCGGCCAGCGCGAGTTGATCATCGGCGACCGTCAAACCGGCAAGACTGCGGTGGCACTCGACACCATCATCAACAACAAAGGCAACAATCTCATTTGCATTTACAACGCCATCGGCCAGAAACGATCTTCGATTGCCCAGGTGGTGAAAATTCTCACCGATTACGGCGCCATGGATTACACCATCGTGGTAGCGGCGTCGGCTTCCGAGCCCGCACCCATGCAGTACATCTCGCCTTACGCGGCTTGCGCGATGGGCGAGTATTTCCGCGACAACGGAAAACATGCCCTGGTTATTTACGACGACCTCTCGAAGCACGCAGCGTCGTACCGCGAAATCTCGCTGCTGTTGCGGCGTCCGCCGGGACGCGAGGCGTATCCCGGAGATGTTTTTTATCTACACTCGCGGTTGCTGGAGCGTGCGGCGAAAGTGAGCGACAAGAAAGGTGGAGGCTCGCTCACGGCCTTGCCAATTATTGAAACCCAGGCGGGGGACGTTTCGGCATACATTCCGACCAACGTCATTTCGATTACCGATGGGCAAATCTTTCTGGAAACTGATCTGTTCAATAGCGGTGTGCGGCCGGCGGTGAACGTGGGTATTTCGGTAAGCCGCGTGGGTGGCAGCGCTCAGATCAAGGCAATGCGGCAGGTCGCCGGGAGTATGAAGCTTGATCTCGCGCAATATCGCGAACTGGCGGCATTTGCGCAGTTTGGCAGCGACCTCGACAAGGCCACGCAGAACCAGCTCAATCGTGGGCAGCGCCTGGTCGAGGTTCTCAAGCAAAAGCAATTCTCGCCCTTGCCATTTTCCAAGCAGATTCTGATCATCTTTGCCGGTACGAACGGGTTTCTCGACGATCTGCCGGTAGATCAGGTGCGCGACTTCGAGGCCGAACTGTACGAATATGTGGACGCGACCAATCCCGGACTCCTGCGCACCATCATGGAGAAAAAAGTTCTCGACGACAACTTGAAAACTGAGATGACGAAAATAATAAAAGAATGCAAAGAAACTTTCGTGACGGAACGACAAGCAGTAGCGAAATAAGCTGCTAGAAGCGCAGTGCCGACGACGCACGACCAACGACTGATGTAATGGCCAACATTCTCGATATTCGGCGCCGTATCCGCAGCGTGACTAACACGCGGCAGATCACCAAGGCCATGAAAATGGTCTCGGCGGCCAAACTGCGCCGCGCGCAGGAGCGCGCTTTGGCTGCGCGCCCCTACGCGCAAATGCTGACCAACGTGTTGAAGTCGCTGGTGTCGCGGGCTGAGATTTATGATCCGGATACGGGCGAGCCAAAGCATCCTTTGTTGGCCCAGCGTCCGGAAAAGAGGGTGCTGCTGATCGTGGTCACGGGAGACAAAGGACTGGCTGGCGCTTTCAACACCAATATTCTGAAAGCGGCGTCGCGCTTCCTGGAATCAAAAGCAGGCAAGAACATCGAAATTGAAGCCATCGGGCGCAAAGGCCGCGACTTCCTCCGGCGGCGATATCCGGTAGCGCAGCCCAGAACAGCTGAGTCTCAGGAACCGCCGCGGACCACACTCGTGGGTGAGTATGTCGGAGTGCTCGGTAAAGTTGAATACGCCATGGTCTCCGAGATGGCGGGACGCGCGATCGATCGCTATTCCAAGGGGGAAGTGGATTCGGTTTACCTGCTTTTCAATGAATTCAAATCCGTGATTTCGCAGCGGCTTGTCGTTGAACAGGTATTGCCGATCGAGCAGATTGGCGAAGCCAGTGTCGCCCAGGCCGAGGAGATGACTCAGAAAGAAAAAGAGCGCGCTCTCGAAGCAGCCAAGGGTGCGGGCGTTGGCCTTCGTCCCGCCGATACGCGAGAAGCCGACGCGGCAGCCGCAAAGTTTGCTGCCGCTCCAGTCGACTATATCTACGAACAGCCCGCCGAAGCATTATTCCAGTCGCTATTGCCAAAGTATGTGGTGATACAAATATTTCGTGCGCTGCTGGAATCGGTGGCAGCGGAACACGCCGCGCGTATGACCGCGATGGACGCAGCCACCAGCAACGCCACCGACATGATTGATTCGCTGACCTTGGCCATGAACCGCGCCCGGCAAGCGAAGATCACGAAAGAAATTATCGAAATTGTAAGCGGAGCAGCAGCCGCAGGATGAAAGAACCATTAGCTTTTGGCTTTTCGCTCTAGCTTGTTGCAAGCGTTTGTCACGAGCACGTGTTGCTGTTTTGAGAGATTAAAGCTAATAGCCAACAGCTAGAAGCTAGAAGCTGAGGTTTTATGCCAGAAAATGTAGGACATGTGATTCAAGTCGCCGGGCCCGCCGTGGACGTGCAATTTGACGAAGCCCACATGCCGTCGATTTACGAGGCGCTCCGGGTGGTTAGCGATGGCTTTACCGTCCCCTCGCCGGTGAATGTGATTCTTGAAGTGCAACAGCACCTGGGCGAAGGCCGCGTCCGCTGCGTTGCCATGGAAGCCACCGAGGGCATGGTGCGCGGGATGAAAGCCATCGATCAGGGCGGACCAATTTCGGTGCCCGTGGGCCGCGGCACTCTGGGCCGCGTGATGAATGTAATCGGCCAACCCGTCGATCAACTCGGTCCCATTGCGCACACGCAGACCATGCCGATCCATCGTCCGGCGCCGCTGTTCGACGAGCAGGCGACGACTGCCGAGATGTTCGAAACCGGAGTAAAAGTCATCGATCTTATCCAGCCATTTTTGAAAGGCGGGAAGATCGGTTTGTTCGGTGGCGCGGGGGTGGGCAAGACCGTCGTCATTATGGAGCTCATCAACAACGTCGCCAAGCAGCACGGTGGATTCTCGGTGTTTGCCGGCGTCGGCGAGCGCACCCGCGAAGGCAACGACCTGTGGCTGGAGATGACGGAGTCTGGCGTCATCAAGCCGGGCGATCCCGAGCATTCAAAGGCCGCCTTGATCTACGGTCAGATGACGGAACCACCCGGGGCCCGTTTGCGCGTAGCTCTCACCGGACTCACCGTCGCCGAATATTTCCGCGACGTCGAGGGCGCCGACACGCTGCTGTTCATCGACAACATCTTCCGCTTTACCCAAGCCGGCTCCGAGGTTTCCGCCCTCCTGGGCCGCATGCCCAGCGCCGTGGGCTACCAGCCTAATCTGGCGACGGAGATGGGCGAACTACAGGAGCGCATTACTTCGACGAAAAAAGGATCGGTTACGTCGGTGCAGGCGATTTACGTTCCCGCGGACGATTTGACTGATCCGGCGCCGGCTACAACCTTCGCGCACTTGGACGCGACCACAGTACTTTCGCGCGCCTTGACGGAAATTGGAATTTATCCTGCCGTCGATCCACTGGCTTCGACCTCGCGCATTCTCGATCCTCGTATCGTAGGCCAGGAACACTACGACGTCGCGCAGGCGGTGAAGAAAACGCTGCAAAGCTACAAAGACCTGCAGGACATCATCGCTATTCTGGGAATCGACGAGCTGAGCGAAGATCAGAAACTGACAGTGGCGCGAGCCCGCAAGATTCAACGATTCCTCTCGCAGCCTTTCCATGTCGCTGAGCAGTTTACCGGCGCACCCGGCCGCTACGTGAAAGTCGCCGACACCGTGAAAGGTTTCAAGGAAATTAACGAAGGCAAGTACGACGACATTCCAGAGCAGGCCTTCTACATGAAAGGCCAGATCGACGAAGTGCTGGAAGCGGCAGAGAAGTTGAAGGCGGTAGCGTAGGAGCGGTCGTTGGCCGTTGGTCGTTCGCAAGGCCGGATCAAGGACCAGCCGCCAACGACCAACGAATTTATGGCAGACACTTTCCAACTCGAGATCGTCACGCCGGAAAAGATGGTGGTCCGCGACGTGGCGGAGGAGATGCAGATTCCCGGCAAAGACGGATATCTTGGCATCCTGCCGGGACATGCCCCGCTAATCACTGAACTTGCCGTCGGGGAAATCACTTACCGGAAAGACAATCACACTCACTTCCTCTCGGTCGCCTGGGGATTCGCGGAAGTGCTGCCCGATAAGGTAACCATTTTGGCTGAGACCGCGGAAAAGGCAGACGAAATTGACGCAAGACGCGCCGCGGAGGCGAAGAAGCGTGCGGAATCGCACCTCTCCACCTGCAACACCGAAGAAGATTTCAAGCGGACTGCCGGCGATCTGAAGCGCGCCGAAACCAGGCTGGAGGTGGCGGAAAAGAAGTAGCTGTCCTCTGCCACCTGTCCCTTACTTAAGTCCAACCCCGTACAAATAGTCGTAGGAATTGCTGGAACTCCAGGGCAACGCCACCTTGAACGAAGAAAACAGAATGGCGCGGTCCATAAAGGTGACGAACACATCCCGCTGCGACGTGGCGGTAGTCACTCGAAAAGTGAACAGTCCGAAGCAAGGGTCCTGAAGTTCGTTAGCGCCGTAAAGATAGGGAGTGTCCGCTACTGGCGTCAGAGTCGCCTGGATCAGTATCGTCCCACTGCCATTCGTCACCGTGATCTGAGCATCGGCGCCAATCACCATGGTTGCGTCGCCCAACGCTGGAGTGCCCGTCTCGATATTCCCCTGGCCAGTCTGCGCATTCGTTTTCTGGTAGTAAATTGCCTGGTAGGTTCCCGCGAAGCTGGGATCAAAATCCTTGATCGCCGCCTTTTCCAGGGCCAGAATCGTACCGTTCGGATTGTCCACTGCGAAAACACCGTTGGCCGTGCCGAAAACATACTCGGTGGTGCCGTTGCCTTCAGACAGGTCCAAAAAACTTCCCGAAGGATCGAGCTTAAAACCGCTCCCCGGGAAGCCGCCAGCGTGAAAGGGATTCCCTTGGGTAGCTTGATAGGGCGAGTAAGACGTGATGCTCACGTTTGCCTGGGCGTCCAACGATACGGACCCTACGTCCACTCCGCCGGTGGTCGTCCGAAACTGCATATAGTTGTAATCGTGGCCCTCCCAAGTGGCCAGAGAAATCGTGCTCTTCTCAACGGCTGTGACCAGGGCCAGCGTGTTGCGGTTGGGCCCGGCCTTTGCGGCTTGTACAAGCAGAGCGTAGTTTGGGACTTCGTAGGCACTTAGGAGATTGTGCTTGGGATCGTTCAGCGTGTACGTGCCGTTGGCGTTCACCGTATAGGGAACAACTCCCGTATCGCCGTTGGAGAGATCGGTGTAGGTCAAAGTCATTGCGACCGGATCGAGCGTGATCGCAAGGAAATCCCCGACCGATGCGCTTCCGTTATACGAGCGTTTCGAGGCGCCCGTGGAAATCGGAGCCACACTGGTGGAGTTGCACCCCAGCCCGCCGAATACCAACAGAAATACGAGCAAGGTTCGAAACTTCATCGGAGCACTCCCTGGCGATGCTGTATCAATCGGCCTTTTCGGCGTGAGCTTTAGACGAAATCATGTAGGTTATTTTATCGAGCTGCTCTGCGGCACGGCTTGAGCCGGTTAAAACGCGGAGTTCGTTTTAGGCTGGGCGTTATCTATCACGACGGCCGGTAGCATTTCACGCGATGCCAGACTGCGGACATGCGCCAGCCTGAGAGTGAAACCCTACATAACACAACAACCGTTATGTGGCACTCCCGTGCCAGAGCTGGGCACGGGTGGGCCATTACGAATGGACGTCATTCAGAGATAACTTCAATACTAACGGACGGCGAGAGCAGCGGTGACAAAGGTTCTTGACTGAACGCTGGTCTATTTGCTCTCGTCGTCTGACTCAAGATTGTTATGAGCGAAAGCTTGGTGCGCTGTCCCTATTGCGTTCTCGGAATCCAGTTCAGGCCCATGGTGCCTCATGTGGACGGGCGCTTTGTTTGCGACCTGTGTGGCCATGCGTCCTTCGCCGACAATACGACGTTCAAGTGTTCTTGCCGCCGATGCGGAGAATTGCAGTCGTCGCGAACCCAGAGGGATATTAGTCCGATTCTCAAAATCAAGAGTGTTGCCAGCTGAAAGCGGAGCGCTATTTATCCGTTCGCCTTAGCCACCAGCAAAATCGCGACGCAATAAAAGACAAACATAAAGCCAAGGTAAAGTTTGGCCCGACCCCGAGCGCCGGCGAATTCCCTCCACGCCAGCACTCCCCATAATGCCGCCACCATCGGTGCGGACTGGCCAATGGCGTAAGAAATCGCCACTCCCGTGAAGCTCGCGGCCACAAGATTGAACACCATCCCCGTGCCCCAGATTATGCCTCCGAGCAGTCCGAGCAGGTGCCCGGACGCGGGCCCGTGAAAGAAGCCAGTAAAACTCACCGGCTCTCCGACCAGCGGCTTCCTCATGAAATAAACATTCCAAACGCAGCAAGAAATCAGCGCACCGAGCGTCAAAAACACGGCCACGCTGTACGGCCCAAGTGCGTTGCCCTGGGTCATGGCATGGGCAACAAAAGGCGCCCAGAGACCCATCAAGACTCCAGAAACGATGCAGACGATAATGCTTTTCTTCGAGGTCGAGCGCCCCGCGCTGCTCAGACTCCCGTAGGCTTTGCCGTCCATGATCACAGCGATGACCGCGCAAGCGACTCCGGCGGCAAGCAACCCGCCATTGCCCCTGGGTTGCAGGATATAGCTAAGAACCACACCGACTACGAGAGCAATCCCGATGGAAACCGGAAATGCAATGGCCAGGCCCGCCATATCGATCGCGGCGACCAGCAGGAGGTTCGCCAGATTGAAGATTGCTCCGCCTACCATTACAGAAACAATATTGGAAGCGTCTGCGGAGTGAACATTGTTAAGGAAACTGTTGGCGTCATTCGTTGTGCTGCCCATGGTGAAGGCGAGAATCAGAGAAATTAAGAAAATACCAACAGCGTAGTCCCAATAGAACAGCTCGAAGCGGTAATTCTCGACGCCCTTGAAAGTATTGGCCCATGAACCCCAGCAAATGGCGCTGGTAATCATCATGATGAGCGCGACGCCCAGATTATGCGGTGTAAACATTTATTTGCGGAAAGATCAGCGAAGCCTAGCGTCGAGATTTGTGGGTGTCAAGACCAAAGTGCGTGCACCAAAACTTCGGATTCCACTGAAGGTAGACCAAAGTAAATCACCACACCCTTCCTTTTTCTTTATTCTGCCGTACAATTGCCTCGCAACGCCGGTCGGCGGGTCTACAGATTCCGGCCAATGAAGGGAAGAATCGAGGTTTTGGCGGGGAACATCTAAATGGCGGTGGAGAACAATAAGCATTCCGCGATCACCGGCAACGGCGCTGTTGCTGAAGATGCGCTGCGCGATTCCCATGCTCCATTGGCGTCGCTAAATGGACACCCGCTTCTATCCAACCGAGGCATCCCACTCAATCTGGATTGGGTGAAGCAGGCGCGAGTCAACACCAGTGCAGTGGAACGGCGGGCGCAAACTCATGTCACGCGTCGCACCGTAAAAAAAGAATGGCAAGCGGCGTGGCTGCTGCGCGCCATTACCTGCATGGATCTCACAACTCTCTCGGGAGACGACACGGACGAGCGCGTCCGCCGCTTGTGCGCCAAGGGTCGGCAACCAATTCTGCATGAACTGGTCGAGCGTCTTGGAATCGAAGATCTTGGTATTCAGGTGGCCGCGATTTGCGTCTATTACAGATTCGTGGAAACGGCGCGAAGAGCGCTCGAGGGCAGCAGCGTGCGGGTGGCAGCGGTTGCCACCGGATTTCCCGCTGGGCTGTCGCCGTTGCCCGAACGGGTCGCCGAAATTCGCAGGTCGCTCGAGGCTGGCGCGCAAGAGATTGACGTCGTCATCACCCGCGCACACGTTTTCGGAGGCCGGTGGCAAGAACTTTACGATGAGGTCGCTGCGTTCAAACAGGCGTGTGGCCCCGCGCACATGAAAGTTATCCTCGCAACCGGGGATCTGCTGACCCTACGCAACGTGGCCCGCGCCAGCTGCGTCGCCATGATGGCGGGTGCGGACTTCATCAAGACTTCTACTGGCAAAGAGCCGACCAATGCCACGCTGCCCGTCGGTTTTGTGATGACTCGGGCCATCCGCGAGTATGCGCAGGAAACCGGCATGGCCGTTGGGTTCAAGGCCGCAGGCGGGATTCGCACTGCCAAGCAATCCACGGATTGGCTGGCGTTAATGAAAGAGGAACTCGGCCTTCCGTGGATGAAGGCAGACCTCTTCCGCCTCGGAGCCAGCGGGCTGTTAAATGATATTGAGCGTCAACTTGAGCATCACGCAACCGGGCGCTATTCGGCGGATTATCGGCACCCCATTGCGTAGCGTAACTGTAGAGACGTAGCCAGCTACGTCTCGACAAGAGACTTCCTCAGTTTGCCCGGGGGAATAGATAACGCAAGATGAGCATCGCGGAAAAGTTCGTAGCCATGGAATACGGTCCCGCGCCCGAGGACGCGAAAGAGGCCCTGAATTGGCTCGACCATTACGGGCGGCGGTTTGATCACTTTATTGGTGGAACTTGGGTCTCGCCTTCCGAGGGAGAATATTTCGACACTGCTGATCCTTCGACCGGCGAGCAGCTTGCCAGTGTTGCGCAGGGGTCGGCTGCAGACATCGACGCTGCGGTTGCTGCGGCGCGGGCCGCGTTTCCGAAATGGCAGGCTCTTACTCCGCACACGCGAGCGCGCTATTTGTATGCTCTGGCGAGACAGGTACAAAAGCATTCTCGTCGTTTGGCCGTGCTGGAAACGCTGGACAACGGGAAACCAATTCGCGAAAGCCGCGATCTGGATATTCCGCTGGTGGCGCGGCATTTTTATTATCACGCTGGATGGGCACAGCTTCTGCGGCAGGAGTTTCCCGACTACACGGCTTGCGGAGTGGTAGGGCAAATCATTCCCTGGAATTTTCCGCTGCTCATGCTGGCCTGGAAGATCGCGCCGGCCTTGGCGACGGGGAACACGGTTGTGCTGAAACCAGCCGAATTCACGCCGCTGACCGCGCTTGCGTTTGCAGAAATCTGCCAGGAAATTGGACTGCCCGCGGGCGTGGTGAATATCGTGACCGGTGATGGCTCGACCGGCGAAGCGCTGGTCAAGCATCCCGATGTCGATAAGATCGCTTTCACCGGTTCAACCGAAGTAGGCCGCGCAATTCGCCGCGCCACCGCGCAAAGTCACAAGCGGCTTTCGCTCGAGCTAGGCGGCAAATCTCCTTTCATCGTTTTCGAAGATGCCGATCTGGACAGCGCCGTTGAAGGCCTGGTGGACGGAATCTGGCTCAATCAGGGACAGGTGTGTTGCGCGGGTTCGCGCTTGCTCATGCAGGAAAGCATCGCCGAGCCGCTGATCGCGAAAATCCGCGACCGCATGAGCACGTTGCGCATAGGACCGCCGCTTGACAAGGCCATCGACATCGGAGCGATTGTCGCCCGCGTTCAACTGGATCGCATTCAGCGGTTGGTGGATCAGGGCGTATCCGACGGAGCAACTTGCTGGCAACCACAAATGGAAATGCCGGCGCGCGGGCTCTACTTTCCCCCGACTTTGCTCAGCAATGTTCATCCCACGTCGATCGTGGCGCAACAGGAGATTTTCGGTCCGGTGCTCGCGGCCATGACTTTTCGCACTCCGAGTGAAGCGGTCGAGCTTGCCAATAACACGGCGTACGGTCTCGCGGCTTGCGTGTGGAGCGAGAGCATTAATGTCGCGCTCCACGTTTCGGCACAACTTAAAGCCGGCGTGGTGTGGGTGAATTGCACAAATCTTTTTGACGCCTCGTGCGGATTCGGCGGTTACCGCGAAAGCGGATATGGCCGCGAGGGCGGCAAGGAAGGTTTAATCGAATATCTGGAACCGGCATGGTTCAAGAACGCGCCTGCGCTGCCTCCCGCGAAACCATCTCCAGTTTCCGACGGCGAGAAAGAGTCTGTCATTTCCGCCGCCGACATCGACCGGACTGTGAAACTTTATATCGGCGGCAAACAAACCAGGCCAGATTCCGGCTACAGCATGGAAGTCCGGGGTGAGAATGGGCAACTGCTCGGCGAAGTGGGTCTGGGCAATCGCAAGGACATTCGCAACGCAGTCGAGGCCGCCCGCAAAGCCGCTGGCTGGGCAAAGACCACGGCGCACAATCGCGCGCAGGTCCTTTACTATATCGCCGAGAACCTGTCGCAACGCCGCGACGAGATTGCTCGCCGGCTCGCCGCGGGGGTAGGAGAATCGCAAGCGACGGCAGAAGTGAAGTCGAGCATTGAACGTATCTTTTCCTATGCTGCGTGGGCCGATAAGTTCGATGGCGCGGTACACAATCCGCCATTCCGCAGTATAGCCATCGCGATGAATGAGCCGATTGGAACCGTGGGCGTGGTCTGCCCTCCAGACGCTCCGTTGCTCGGATTTCTGTCGCTTGCCTTGCCGATCATCGCGATGGGGAACACGGCAATCGTTGTTCCTTCTGAAACTTATCCGCTCATCACCGGAGACCTGTATCAACTCTTCGACACCAGCGATCTGCCCGGCGGTGTGGTGAATATCGTGACGGGATACTCCTCGCAACTGCTCAAGCCTCTTGCCGAGCACGATGATGTGGATGCGATCTGGTGTTTTGTAGATGAAGCTAATGCGGTCGCTGCAAAGTCGTACTCCGTGGGAAACTTGAAGCAGGTTTTTACCAATGAAGGCCGCGCCATCGACTGGTTCGACGTGAAGCAAGGCGAAGGCCGATGGTTCCTGCAGCACGCCACGCAAGTAAAGAACATCTGGGTTCCCTACGGCGAGTGAGTACCGGTTTTGACCAGAGACACAGAGAATAAAACAAACAGAAAGATTCCTCTGTGTCTCCCCGGTGAACGAAGTTGACAATGATCGAGAGCGCTGACTAGACTCGCGGTCTTATGGCGAAACGCACGCGGATTGCCGTGATCGGCAGTGCGAATATTGACTTGACCACTTTTTCCGATCGCTTTCCGAAGGCCGGAGAAACAATTTTTGGTCAAAAATTCGATCTTGGATTTGGCGGTAAGGGCGCGAACCAGGCGGTGGCTGCAAAGCTTTGCGGAGCGGACGTTTTCATGGTCGCCCGCGTCGGCAGCGATTTGTTCGGTCCAGCTACCATCGAGAACTTCAAGAAGCTTGGCATCGACACCACTCACGTGAAGCAGATCGAAGGCGCATCCAGCGGCGTCGCGCCGATTTTCGTTGAGCCCAACGGGCAGAATCGCATCTTCGTTGTGAAGGGCGCGAACGATCTCCTGAGGCCTGCAGACGTGGACGCCGCGTCCGACTTGCTGAAGACTGTCGATTGCATGGTCCTGCAGTTTGAAATTCCACTGGAAACTGTTTATCACAGCGTGGCGTTTGCGCGCAGGAACGGCATTCCTTGTATCGTCAATCCAGCCCCCGCGCAACCGGTCGATCTGAGCGCCCTCGCTGGACTCGATTACTTTATCCCCAACGAAAGTGAGGCCGAGACGATCACCGGAATACCGGTGCGCAACCTTGACGATGCGAAGCGGTGCGCCGGGAAGCTGCTCGCCGGAGGCGTCAAACGCGTGATCCTTACGTTGGGAGCGAATGGCTCTCTGTTGGCGAGCCGCGAAGAAATGGAGCACGTTCCGGCGTTCCGCCTAAATGCCATCGACAGCACCGGCGCGGGCGACGCATTTATCGGCAGCTTTGCTGTG
Organism: Terriglobales bacterium; assembly: GCA_049585795.1. Classification (GTDB taxonomy): domain Bacteria; phylum Acidobacteriota; class Terriglobia; order Terriglobales; family Acidobacteriaceae; genus JABDBE01. The sequence goes on from JBAVAQ010000108.1 coordinate 76,541, forward strand.
TTCCTCGCGGAAGGCCTGCCGGAGCGCGAGGCCGTACGCCGCGCTAATCTTTATGCTGGACTCTCGACCACAGGCGTAGGCACGCAAAAATCATTCTACGATCGGGCGCGTTATGAAGCGGAGTGGGCTGCCCAGACGTAAGGTCAGGTTAGCCCTCGTCATTCGGTTGGTTCATCGTGCAGGTTGAGACCTCACGAGTATTCCGAAACCGTGCGCAACCGTCGCGAGTTTTCGTGGCAGTGTTGTAGAATGCTCGCCTGCAGCGGCTTTTGCTATTTCGCCGCCGATTAAAATCGCAAGGAGAACGCCTTGAAACATAAGTCTCTTGCCACATTTTGTCTGGCCGTGTTTCTGGTAACCGCGACTTGGGCGCAGACCGAAAAGGTGCTTTGGGATTTCAGCGGCAACAACGGCGACGGCAAAGCGCCGTGGAGTAATTTTCTGATCTCGGACAGCAAGGGCAATCTATATGGCGCGACCGGCCAGGGAGGGACCAACTCCACCGGCATGGTTTTCGTACTATCTCCGAATTCGAGTGGCGGCTACACCGAGACCATTCTTTATGACTTTAACGCTTACGGCAGCGGGGACGGCTCCGGGCCTTATGGCAGCCTGGCATTCGACAAATCCGGCGATCTGATTGGCACAACCAGCGGAGGCGGCACCAGTAGCGCGGGTACGGTGTATAAATTGTCACCGAAATCTGGTGGCGGGTGGACCGAGAAAGTGATTTACAGCTTTAGCACAAGCGGCAGCGATGGACAATATCCGGCCGCTGGCGTGACTATCGGCAAGAATGGGGCACTGTACGGCACAACCTCTTTCGGCGGCGCCAATTCCTCGGGAACGGTATATCAACTGACCAGGGCAGGCAAAGTATGGATGGAGAAAGTGATCCACAGTTTCGGCACTTCTGGCGACGGCTCCTATCCTTACGGCGGCGTCACGCTTGACAGTCTCGGTAATTTGTATGGCACCACTTCCATCGGTGGGGCGGTGGGCTATGGCTCTATTTACCGTCTTAAGCCCACGAAGAACGGGTGGACTGAGACCCTGCTTCACAGTTTCACTGACCAGAAAGGTGACGGAGGCGGCATGTACTATGTCAACCTCGTCAGCGACGCTGCAGGTAATCTCTATGGCGCGACCGCATTCGGGGGCATTAATAACACCGGCACGGTTTGGGAACTGGTCTATTCCAAGACTACGAAAAAATATTCCGAGAAAATACTCCACACCTTTGGCGCAACCGGAGGTCGTGACGGAAATTATCCTTATGGTGGTGTGGCCATGGGCAAAACGGGCACGCTCTATGGCACAACCGAGAATGGAGGCAGTGCCAATGCTGGGGTCGTCTATCGACTGGAAGAGTCCGGGGGCAAGTGGAAGGAAACCATCCTTCACAATTTCAGCGGGGGCAGTTCCGACGGTCAGGATCCCTCCGCCAACCTGCTCCGCGATACCAGCGGGAACCTCTTCGGGATGGCGCAATTCGGCGGGACTTCGAACGACGGCGTCGTATACAAGGTGAAACCGTAGCGGTCTAAAGTCGGAGGGGATCGTCGCGTACGCTGCTGCCAGCCCCACAGCAGCGCCGAAATCCTTTTTCGGCTCAGTCCCAGTCTTCTGAGGTAACCAATGACCTATCGTCGATCCATGCTTCCTGTCCTCGCCCTTCAATTTCTTATACCCGCGTTGCTCTGGTCGCAAGCGACAAAACAAGTCGATCTCATGATCAGCGGTGGAACTGTCGTCACCATGAATGGAACCCGAGAGATTTACGACGACGGGGCTGTCGCGGTGAAAGGTGACACGATTGTCGCGGTTGGCCCACGCAGCGAACTTGAAGCCAGATTTTCCGCCTCGCAGACCGTGGATGCCAAAGGAAAATTGGTTTTGCCCGGATTCATCAACGGTCACACCCACGTTCCTATGACGCTGTTCCGTGGCCTTCACGACGATGTGACACTGCACGACTGGCTCTACAAATACATCTTTCCCGCCGAGGCAAAGAACGTCAACGAGGAATTTGTGCGGTGGGGAACGCGGCTGGCGGCGGCAGAACAGATTCGCGGCGGAGTCACTACGTTCGCGGACATGTATTACTTCGAGGACGCAGTGGCCGAAGAAACCAAAGCAGCGGGAATGCGGGGCGTGCTGGGTGAGACGTTCATTGATTTCCCTGCGCCCGACAATAAGAGTGAAGCCGAAATGCTCGGCTACACCGAGAAATTCTTGAAGAAATGGGAGGGCGACCCTCTGATTCAAGCGGCAGTGGCGCCGCATTCGATTTACACGTGCTCACGGAAGACGCTTCAGGACGCAGCAGCCCTGGCGAGAAAATATCACGCGCCTATTCTGATTCACACGGCGGAAATGAAAAAAGAGTGGGAGGACAGTGAGAAACAAAATGGAATGTCACCGGTGCGATACCTCGACAAGATCGGCGTGCTGGGTCCCGATGTGGTCTCGGCGCATTGCATTTATGTGGACGAGGCCGACCGAAAAATTCTGGCGCAGAGGCAAGTGGGCTGCGTACACAATCCGTCCAGCAACATGATGCTGGCCAGCGGGGTTGCGCCGGTAGCCGAGATGCGGGCCGCCGGAGTAGCAGTCGGGCTTGGGACTGATGGACCCGCCGGCAGCAACAACGATTTGGATTTGATGGAGGAGATGGATCTGGCAGCCAAGCTCGCTAAAATTACACAGATGGATCCTCTCGCGCTGAATGCCAAAGCAGTCGTGGAAATGGCCACGATCGACGGCGCGAGAGCTCTGCACATGGAGAAAGAGATTGGTTCGCTAGAGGCGGGCAAGAAGGCCGACTTGATCGTCATTAGCCTGGACGAACCGAACGCTGTCCCAATGTACGATATTTACGCCCAGCTCGCCTACGCTTTAAAGGGCTGCGACGTGGAGACGGTGATCATCGGCGGGCATGTGGTTATGCGCGATCGAAAAGTGCTGACCGTGAACGAAGAAGAAGTGATGGCGAAGGCACGCCAGTACAAGAAAACCATCGCCGCTTCTCTGGGCCTGCCATAAGATTTCAGCGGGTTGCGGCGGGAAAGAATCTCGCAATTCCGCCCTTGCGTTGGTTCTCCACAAAAATCTTGACTTTAGTTCGCTCCTACAGTTAGATGGTCGCGTTGTCATCCCGGACATCCAAAATGCTTTAGTAGGAAACGCGCGGATCCGTTCGCGTCTCGACGGCTACCGCAAGGGAGAGATCGATGCTGACGAGGAAAACCCTGCTTGTGGGGTTGTGTTTTCTTGTGCTTCCCATCTGTCCACTTGTGTACGGCCAAGCCAACGGAAGTTTCTCAGGCACGGTTACCGATAAAACGGGATCTGTAATTGCAGGGGCGACGGTAAGGGCGACTCTGCAAGCCACCGGTGCTTCCCGAGAGTCGAAGACGGACGATTCCGGCAACTACCTCATGCCTTTGCTGCCCATCGGGGATTATACGATGCGGGCGGAATTCCAGGGTTTCCAGGCGGTTGAACAGAAAAATGTCCGGTTGCAGGTCGATGAGCATCGCGAACTGGACTTCACGCTCGCTCCCGCCTCAGTCACCGAGAAGGTTGAAGTAAGCGCAACCGAAGTCGCGGTGGAAACCGCCAACCCCACCCTGGGACAAGTGATCACCTCCCAGCAAGTTGCCCAGCTTCCTCTGAATGGCCGCAATTTCGTGCAACTCGCGACTTTGACCCCGGGCACGACGGCAGAGACCAATCCAAATAGCTTCTTCAATGGCGCCGCCAGCAGCGAAGCCTCGACGCGCGGATCTTTTTCGCTTTCTGTCGGGGGATCGCGCGCGCAGAGCACCGATTGGATGCTCGATGGCAACGACAATAATCAGCTCGACGAAGGCGGCATCGCTATTTTTCCCAACCTTGACGCTGTCCAGGAGTTTAAGGTTCTGACCTACAACTACTCGGCGGAATACGGAGAACGCGCAGGCCCGACGGTTCTGGTCACAACCAAATCGGGATCGAACCAATTTCACGGAAGTCTGTTTGAATATTTCCGGAACACCGACCTCGATGCCCGCAACTATTTCGCTCCCACTAAAAACAAGTTTAATCTGAATCAATTTGGCGGATCTTTAGGCGGTCCTATCCAGAAAGACAAAACGTTTTTCTTTATCGATTATCAGGCGAAAATGCAGCGTCTCGGCGTGCCCTTCACGGGGCTGGTTCCGACCACTGCCATGATGACCCCCGACGCCGCCGGCGACTACAACTTTAACCTGGATCCGTTCGGGAATCCGCGCGGGTCGAGTTCCTTTCCCATCCTCAACAATCCTTACGCAACTGGGGCAGACACCCACTTCCAGTGCGTGCCTGGTACGACGACGCCCGAGGCCGTGAATGCCAATGGAAGTCAGCCGATGGGTGCAGATTGCAGTGTAATTCCAGCAGCTATGGTCAATCCCGTCGGCGCAAAGGCGATTCAGCTCTACCCCACACCCAACGCGGCTAACCTGGCTTCGGGTTTCAACTACGTCAACCAGCCAGTCAGGAAACTCAACGAGGGGACTGGCGATATTCGCGTCGATCACAATTTTTCCACCAAGGATTCGATTTTTGCCCGCTTCAGCTACGATCAGGCAACCAACTTTGTGCCGGGAGGCTCACCCACCTGGGCTGAAGTCAACGCTTTTGGCAGCAACCAATACATCGACAACCACGGGCGCAATGCGGCAGTGTCGGAGACCCACCTTTTTTCTGATCGCACCATCAACCAGGCCAGCTTCGGATTCAGCCGGATTTTTAACCACATTCTCTCTTTCGGCACCGGCTCGTGCGAAGCCTCAATAATCGGCATTCCCGGCGCTAACTTAGGAAGTCACTGCGATAGCGTTACCGGTTACCCCGCGAGCCTGAACCAGTCAGACAAAGACTGCATCAGTTGTGGCCTTACTTCGTTTCAGATGACCAACTACATGTCACTGGGAGATCGTGGATACGCTCCCTACCAGGGGGGAACCAACGTCTACTCCGCTTCCGACACGCTGGACCTGATTCGCGGCAAACATAACATCAGGTTCGGAGCAACCTACCGTGCGGAGGAAATGAACATCAGAAACAACGCCTTCCAGGACGGCTTTATTACCGAAGTCGGTGCCTTCGAGTCCACTGGCGACAATATGAGCGATCTCCTGCTGGGAAGTATGGGGTCGTTTGCGGCTCACGATCAGACGTTCCTTGGGGGTACGGTCGGTCGCCGCGAGAAATTGATCCGCCCGTTTGTCCAGGATGATTGGCGTGTGACCCCCAATATGACGTTCAACATCGGACTTGCCTGGGCCCTGGCTACGCCAGAAACCGAAGTGGAAAATCGCCAGGCAAACTTCGACGTTCAAAATCTGAGATGGTACGTGCCGGCGGGGAGCCCCGGGCTGGCCGGCTGTACCACCTGCATCAGTTCCGACAATCGTGCCGGCATTCAGTTTCAAAAAGGCGCTGTGGAACCGCGTCTGGGTTTTGCCTGGAAGCCGACGAGTAGCGACAAGGTTGCAATCCGCGGCGGTTACGCGATATTCCACGATTCCGCATGGAATCAGGGTGGGCAGGGTTTGTGGCAGAATCCGCCATATTATGCGGAAGTGGATCCGGCGACGGGCTTTTGTCCAACTTTCGGCGCCACCGGCTGCGGTCTGTCGAATGGTTTTCTTCTAGCGGCTGGCACTCCTTCAACGACGCCCGTCCCGGGCGGTGCTGTCCACAACGCGCCAGTCAACCCTAGTTCTTACACCGGAACCATCCAGTCCATGAACCGTAACTTCGTACAGGGCATGGTTCAGCAGTACAACCTCAACGTCGAATACCAGATGCCTGGTGATGTGGTGCTGACCACCGGATACGCCGGCTCGCATAGCACCCGCATCCTTGTAAGCCAAGTGAACGAAAACTTGAGCTCTCCTTCGGCCTGTGGCGTGGTACCCGGTTATACCCTGGGCTGCGGCTTTCCATCCTTCCCTTATGCAGCGCCGTTCCAGGCGGTTGACAGCAACAACAGCGACGGCTCAGCGCGTTATGATTCTCTCCAGATTAAGGCCGAGACTAAGAACGTGCACCACGGTCTCTACGCTCTGCTGGGCTACACGTGGTCCCGCACTTTTGATTCTGGTATGCCTGACGGTTTGGGCAGCAATCCTGGCGCACTGTACTGGCCTCTGCCCGGAGCCCAAGGTCTTGATTGGAGTTTGTCTCAACTGAACCTCAACGACGTTTTTACCGCCAGCGTCTTGTACGAACTGCCTTTCGGCAAGGGCAAGCAATTCGGTAATAGTTGGAACGGGGCTACCAACGCGGTGCTGGGGAATTGGGAAGTAAATGTGATTGAAAGGGCCGAATCCGGCTTCCCGCTCTTCGTGGTCGATAGCGCCGATGAGTCTGGTGTCTTTTTCATGTACAACGGACTAGTTGTGCAGCGTCCTAACGAGGTTGGTAATCCTAACCAGGCGGGCCCAGTTGCCGGCAATCCGACTTGCGTCGCGCCGGCCAAAATTCACACGCTTGCCCATTGGTTCAATCCTTGTGCCTTCGAGCAGGCGCCTGCCGGAGAACTGGGAGACGCTCCTCGTGCGCCCGTTTACGGACCTCGTTATGTGGACACCGATTTTTCAGTGATCAAGCATTTCCCGCTCCCCTGGGAGAGCATGGGATTGGATTTCCGCGCGGAATTCTTTAATCTCTTTAATCACCCTCATTTTTTCCTCCCGGGCCTCGCCGGTACGGGAGAGCAGGACATCAACACGCCCAGCAGTTTCGGGGTGATCAGTCAGACAGTTAATCAGACAACCAACGATGCGCGTTCGATCCAGTTTGCGCTTAAGCTGAGGTTTTAGAGCGGGGTCGGGCATGGGATGATCGAGAGACAACATGGCCGCGTCTTCCAGTCAGTGACAAGTCAGGCCTTCTATTGTGGCTTAGTGGTGGGAGTTTGATCCCGCAAGGTGTACACAAACTCCTGGATCTCGCGCCGCTCACGCTCGTCTTCTTCGGCCGTTTTCTTCGATAGTTGTTCGTAAATTTGCAGCTCGGCTTGGGCTTTCACCTTGTCTCCGGCGTGGCTGTAAGTTTGCGCAAGGCGATAGTGCGCCTCTTCCGACTGCGGATTGGCTTTGATCGCTTCTTGGTAAGCAGCGATTGCCTTGGCAAGGCCGCCCTGCTGCGAGTAGAGAGTACCCAATTGCAGATAGGCGCCAGCTAGCTTGGGATCGAGGCGTACAGCTTTTTCCAGCAACGACTCCGCTTGGGTTAAATTATTGGCTTCCTGCGCACCATCCTGCCTCGAAAGAACCAGCGCGTAATAGTAGTTGGCCAGGGCATTTTCTGGTTGTAGTCTGACAAATCGTTTCAGCCGCTCCAGCGCACAGTCCGACAGCATGGCTTCGACACTTTGCACTTTTCCCAGAAAGAGGTATGGGCTTGGGTCGTCGGGATTTATGTCGGACGCTTCGCAAAGACTTTGAGCGGCTTTGTCATATGCACCACGAGCGTACCAAGCCACGCCGAGACCGGCCAGCATTCGAGAGGAACGCGGAAAGAGATGATTTCCCTGGGTAAAGACTTCGATCCCAGGCTCAAACGCGCGATGCAGCAGCAAATCGGTTCCCCAGTCGAACAGGTCGGGTTCGCTCGGATCCAGTTCCGCTGCGCGCCGGTACTGGTGAACTGCTTCGAGAGGATTGCCAAGCTTCTCTTCGACGTTACCGAGCGTGTGATGAAGCTCAGCTTGCTGCTGTGCAGTTCTATTTGGCGCGGCGAGCAGCGCCTGGGTCTCTGTACGAGCGGGTTCGTATTGACCAGCGTCGACACGAGCGAGTGCAAGTTCGTAAGCGTTTTGGTAGTCGCCGGGATTGAGTCGAGAGGCTTGTTCGAGATATGGAAGGGCTTCCCAAGCTTTCCCATCGTCAACCAGCATTTTTCCCAGCCGGTAGTTCAGTTCAAAGTTTCCTGGTTCGTGTTCGGCCTGCGTACGCAGCGAGTGTTCCTCTGGAGCGCTCGACGAAGCAGCAGCGATCGATGCGTTGGATTCCGTTTTCGCGGGAGCACCCAACGAAGCCGTTTCCTTCGCTAGGGCTTCGGTAGTCCGCAGAATCGTCTCGGAGCCGTGCCCCCCGGGATTCGTGGCATCGGTGACACCAGCCACCGTGAACTGAGGCTCGTCGAAATACTGGGGCTTTTCTGCTGCTGTTGTTGTCGAGACCGTGCCCGGCGAATTATTCTGCGTCGTGGGAACCGGCCCCGGCTCAAGGGTCAGGTCAACCTGCTTCATCTCTTTCGGTCCAAGTACGCATGGGCCGAGACTCGCGCTGACGTATCCCGCTGTTTCCGCGCGCAAGTTATAAACGCCAGCGCCCAGAGCGGAAAAGCTATAGCGTCCTTTCGAATCTGTACGCACAGTCAAAGTGTCTATCCCGTCTTCTGCCTGCAGGTAAACCGTGGCGGCGGCAACCGGGCGGCCGTGCGAATCGAATACCAATCCCTGCAACGTGGACGAACCCGCTTGATCCTGCCGCTGCGCCTGAAGCGCTTGTCCCTGAATCAAGGAGGCAGCTAGAAGCACAATGGTTGTCAGGATTCGATTTTCGCGAAGAGTCCGGCTGATCGAATAAGCACGCATCGAATGGCAAAATGACATCGATCTTGCGTTCGCCATTCTAGACGCCGGGACCGCGATCCGCAATCGACTTATAATAGCCACCGGCTCGCTTGAGGTGAAGATGAAATTCCGCCGACGCTACCTAATGACAACCGCACTTCTGCTCGCAACATGCACCACTTCGTGGGGACAAAAGCGAAAGATCATCATCGACCAGGACGGAGCAGGCCCCGCCGGAACCGACCAGCAATCGATATTGTTGCTGATCCAGTCTCCGCAGACCGAAGTGTTGGGCATCACCGTCGTGACAGGCGATCAATGGCTCAAGTCCGAAGTCGCCCACACGTTGCGCATGCTCGAAATCGTCGGACGAACCAATATCCCAGTCGTCCCGGGAGCGGAGTTCCCGCTGGTGCGACGAAAAGAAGAAACGGAACTTTCGGAGCAGCGCTACGGTTCGGTTGCCTGGCTCGGGGCCTGGACGCCACGGCTCTATCACCCGCCGGATGACTTGGGAGACATGCCGGAAGGCAAACCGACCACCAAGCCGGCCGACGAAGACGCAGCCCACTTCTTGATCCGCATGGTTCACAAGTTTCCACACGAAATCACAATCTACGAGGGCGGCCCGATGACGAACCTGGCCCTAGCTATCTCTATCGACCCCGACTTTGCAGCGCTAGCGAAGGAACTGGTGTTCATGGGCGGTAGCCTGAATCCGCAGACTACGGATCCCGAATTTGTCGATACTCCGCGGCGCGAATTCAACTTCTGGTTTGATCCGGAAGCGGCACACATTGTCTTGCTTGCCCCGTGGAAAAAAATTGTCTGTACGCCCGTCGATATCTCGGTCAAGACAAGACTGACTTCCGAGCTGATCGACCGGGTTAAGGCGGGCAATTCTCCGGCCGCTCGCTATATCGGCCAATACACGCACCTCCACGGCCAATACAGCTATCTGTGGGATGAGTTGGCAGCAGCTGCATGGCTCGATCCCAGCCTGATCACAAAAAAAGAGACGCGCTTCATGGATGTCAATCTGGACCAGGGTTACAGCTACGGAGATACGTTGACTTGGACGGATTGGAACAAGCCGAAAACCGAGCTTCAGCAGGTCGAAATACAGGATGACCTCGACGCCGAGAAATTCTACAAAATGTTCGTGGACCTGCTGACCGCTCCGACCCCACCGAAGCAATAGGAACCGGTGAAGGCTGGTTCGGCGCAACGTCCCAGCTCAGAAGCCCGGCGGGCGCTCGTCAGCCACACCAAAGCTGTGTTCCAGTGCGAGTCCCGCGTTCGCCAAGGTGCCCTCGTCAAACAATCGTCCGATCAGCGTTACGCCGTGCGGCACCCGGCGCGGCGGAGAAAACGACGGCAACGGCATGCTTGGGTCTGGCGCCCAATCGCTGCGAGCCCGTGACACTTCGACAAAACCCGCACGAAGAGTAAGGGACGGATGCCCGGTGAAGTTCGTAATGGTCAGCATTTCGTCGCGCAGCGAGGGCACCAGAAGCAGATCGACCTCCGAGAAGATGCGCGCCATCTCTTCGGCCACTTTGCGGCGAAGCCGGTCCGCCTGCACAAAGTCAACGGCGGAAAGAAACCTGGCCTCGCGAAAAATGTTGGGCCAGGCATCAGGCGTCTGGACTCTCAGCCGATCCATGCCGCCGTTGAGTCCGAGCTCCTCAAATGAAGCTGCACCTTCAGCGAAGAGGATCAGACTAAGCGAGCCATACGGCCAATCCGGAATCGCAACCTCAGCCGGGACCATCCCGACTTTCCTAACTGTGTCCAGGGCGGCGCGGTCCACGCTTGTTGCCGGCCGCTCGTTCATCCAGGCTGGAAAATAGCCAACACGTAAGCCTTCAACGCTCGCGCCCGCGTCGAAATCGAGCTTGCTGGGCACGCTGTCCACATCCCCGGCGTCCGGGCCGGAAATGGCCTGCAACACCAGCATCGTATCTTCAACGCTGCGCGTCATCGGGCCAAGCTTGTCGAGCGACCAGCACAACGTCATCGCGCCAGTGCGCGCCACCCGTCCATAGGTGGGCCGCAGTCCGGTAATTCCGCAGCGCATGGACGGGCTCACAATGCTGCCGCCGGTCTCGCTCCCGATAGCGAAACCGACCAATCCCGCAGCCGTTGCCGCGCCGGGCCCCGCGCTCGAACCCGACGCTCCTTCTTCCGGCAGCCACGGATTCATAGTTTGACCACCGAACCAGATGTCATTTAGCGCGAGAGCTCCCAGGCTCAGCTTAGCGACCAGCACCGCGCCTGCGTTGTGCAGACGCTTCACCACCGCGGCATCCTCCGTGGGCACGCGGTTTCGGAAAGGCTCGGCCCCGTATGTGGTGGGAATTCCGGCCGTGTCGAGAAGATCTTTCGTTCCCCATGGAATGCCGTGCAACGGGCCGCGATAGTTTCCGGCGGCGATCTCTTCGTCGGCTTGCTTGGCTTGGGCGAGCGCCAGCTCGCGCGTGAGCGTGATAACACAGCGCAACTGGGGATTAAATCTTTTTAGGCGCGCAAGGTAGAGATTGGTCAGCCGCTGTGAACTCAGTTGTCGACTCTGAATCCAGCGCGAGAGTTGCGTCACCGGAGCGAAAGCAATATCTTCGTCGTTCGCGGGCAACGGACCTGGATCGGCTTTGCTGCGGATAAACCGGGCGCGCTCTGGAAGAGTCTTCTGACCGGGTAGAACCGGATCCCAGCGTGAAGCAGGAGCGAGCGTGGTCTCAAGCGCGAGCTTGCGAGGACCCGTGCGCCGCTCATACAACCCCGCCATCGTTTTTCGCCAGCTAGCGGCGGCCATCACTCGCTCGGCGTTGCTCATCGAAACCTGCACCAATTTCTCGGCTTCGGCAAAGGTGGAAACGGTCACCTCAGGTCCAACCGCAGGGCCAGTGCCGAACGCGGATGGTGAACCCGGCGGCAGCTCTGTGGACGTCTGTGCCTTGCCCAGAGATGCAGCCGCCGCACCCAGCAAAGTAAGAGAAGTAGCCGCTAAGAATTGCCTGCGCGATTTCGACATGGATCCTCCGCATCGCATTGTAACGCGTACCCAGCAAGGCATCTCGCACGCGAATTCGACGAGACTTTAGGAACTAACTCTATTGCGGGAGTTGCTCCAGCATCTTCTGGGCCGAGGCGTGATCAGGATGCTGCTTGAGAAGTTCAGCGAGAACGGCGCGAGCCTTATCGGGCGTGCCCTCGATCGTATAGACGCGGGCAAGATTCAGATAAGACTGGTCGAAGGCGGGCGCAACCCGAATACATTCCTCGAAACTGGCAACCGCTTCGTCCCGCCGCCGCGTGCGCAGGTAAAGCACACCCAGATTATTCAAAGCCTCGGGATACGCAGGGCGAACCTTTAGCGCTCTCTGCAGGTACTCGTAGGCACGATCGTTGTCGCCCATTTGCGCGAAAACCATGCCCAGGCTGTAATTCGCCTCCGGGTCCTGAGGTTCAACCGCAACCGCGCGCTCCAGCACCTTGCGCGCTTCTTCCCACCGCTTCTGCTGGCGGTAAGCGTTCCCCAGGTTGTTAAGGGCGATTAAGTAATCGGGACTCAGGCGGAGAGACTCCTGAAAAAATGTGATCGCGTCCGCGGTGCGTCCTTCCTGTGTGGCCAGAAGGCCGAGATTGTTCCAGGCATTCGGCAAGGTGTCGGGGTAGCTCGCGTGACTTTTGATCGCGCGTTCAAAGCACTCGCGAGCTTCCCTGTTCTTCTCCTGTTCGAGGTACACGCTTCCCAATCCGTAGAGAGCTTCTGCGCTCGACGGATTGTCGCTCAAAGCCAGCTTGAGTGACGCTTCTGCCTGATCGAAATAGCCTCGCTGAAAGTAAACCGAGCCGTAGGAAAGATAGTTGCGCCGAAATTCGGGCGTGTCGCTGACGCCCGGAAACGGCAGCGCCTTCGCCAATCGCTCCGCCGCGGTTCGCGGGATGTCGCGGACGTCTCGTTCGACGTGCTCAGCGTTTATCGGCCCCTGGTAGACCTTGACGATGTCTCCCTTTTCATCAATCAAGAATGAACTTGGAAGTCTGAGGTCGCGATGCCGGTCAAACAAGTAGCGATAAAGAATGTTATAAATGCCAGCCGCATCATCCGAACCGCGAAGGATAGGAACCGAAAGATGAAGCTCACGTGCCAGCGCCTGAATCTTTTCAGTGTCGGTCGAATCGTCGACGTTCACCGTCAGTAGTTGAAGTCGAGGATTTATCGATGTCGCAGCCGTCCAACGCTTGTACACTTGGTTGAGACTTCTCAAGTCATCTTGGCAGTTGTCTGACCCAGCGACCCAGAAATTGAGCAGAACTGTCTTGCCGCGAAGCGCAGCAAGGGTGCGAGTCTGTCCTGTCAAATCGGAAAGTGAAAAATCCGGGGCTGATATCGGCGCCAGCAACCACGTTTCAACCGTCGCCGGTAATTCGATGTATTTCTGAGTATTCCCGGTTTCCGTGGTTAGTTTTTGGAAGGGCACGGCGTTACCCGTGCTCGCCTGGGTCCCAAGAGACGCGGGCTTCAGCCGCTGAGAGCCACTGTTGAACGCCTCCAGTTTATACGACTCATTTCCCTCCTCAACCCAGACCCTGTGGTTGTGCGGCAGATCATGCAGTTCCTGCACCAACCCGGTCGGCCAACGAATGGAAGCTCTCACCCGCCCTCTGGCGTTGCCCAACCCGAAAAAGATTTCCTTGCTATGCTGCGAAAGAAATCCTGATCCCGCTTGCAGCATTCGGGTTTGACGGCCCACTTCAGTTTCGACCGTAACCGCTGCGCCGACAGCGTCACGATTGCTTTTTACTCCACGAAGTTTGAACGAGATCGATGGCGCAAGATCCTTCATCACGTTCTTCAAAAGCCGCAACTGCGGACCATTGCGGTTTTTTAAGAACACTTCCAGCCGGCCGTCATGATCAAAATCTGCGAGAGCACACGCCCTACCGTCTTCGACAAAATCCACACCCACCACTGCGGACACATCGGAAAACGTTCCATCCCGATTGTTCGCGTAAAACACATTGCGCTCAAACCCGCTCCAGGTGCCGTCGGCACGGATCAATTCGTTTAAGGCATTCCATCCCTCTTGGTAAGCGTGAGTAGGCTTCGCATCTGTGGGCGAATTCGCAACCACCTGCCGCCAGAAAAAACTGTTCAAGTCTTGTGTGGAGGGCACGCGCGAGGGACCAGAGATCATTCCGTTCGCGATGTAAAGATCAGGGAATCCATCGTGATCGAAATCCCACGCGTCGCTCGACCAGGACCAGCGCCCCATCTCAACTCCAGCGGAAGCGCTTGTGTCACGAAAAGCATCAGCTTTGCCGTTCAGGGATCCGGTATTGTGAAACAAAGAATTGCCCATCGCATGTTTGCGATAAAGGGCCCGTACTTCTGCAGGCGCGCCCTTCTGGAAAATGTCTTGCATCGAGACGCGCAATCCCGCGGCCGACCACATGTCCGCGACGTAAAGATCTTCGGCTCCATCGTTGTCGTAATCGAACCAGCAAGCGCTCATGCCCGCGCCGACGTCTTCAACTCCAGCCTGCGCGGCGACATCAGTAAACGTTCCATCGCCATTATTGCGATAAAGATTCTTTCTTCCAAAGTCATTCACCACGTACAGATCAGGCCATCCGTCGCGATTGTAATCGCTCCATCCGCAGCAAAAGCTGTAGCGCGTGTTGTTCCGGTTCAAGCCAGACTCCGCCGTGACATCGCGGAACGTCCCGTCGCGATTGTTGCACATCATGAAATTGGGTGGGCCGTTCTCCGCATCATAATAAGGGGACGGATACTTGTATTGGTCCGTGCCCTGGTAATAGATGTAGAGGCAAAAATAGATATCCAGCCAGCCATCGCGGTCGTAGTCGGCAACCGCCGCACCCGTAAACGTGCCTTGGGGAGGATTGGCAAACTTGAACGCGTCCGGCTTTTGGCGAAACCTACCATCGCCTTGGTTCAGGAACAACAGTGGGCCACCCGTGCGAACCACAATCAAGTCCTGGCGGCCGTCGTTGTCGAAGTCGGCGAAAAGCGCGCACGCCGTATTCTCGAGGACCCCAACACCCGACGCTTCCGTAATGTCCTCGAATGTTCCGTCTCCGCGGTTGCGATAAAGCCGGTTGGGCAGGCCAGCCGGTTGGCATACATACAGGTCGTCGAAACCGTCACCATCGATGTCGCCGACTGAGATGCCGTTGTGCCCGTAGATGTCGATGCCGCACGCCCCATCGAGAACCGTCCGCCAGTAATCCGCCCCTCGAAGCAACTGCGAACCGTAGGAGGCATTACCCGCGAGTGCCTGCGCAGAGATATCTATGTAGACGGGATCGGACGCGCGGCTCACCGTCTCTCCAAGTCCCTGCCAGCTCTTTAAGCAAAAGTCACCCGATTTCGCTTCCCATTCGAGTGCCCAGTGCCCCACCCTTTGCTCGCGATAGAAATCGGCACCCGAGCCCACAAGTTCGTACCGCACTCGCGTCTTCAATCCGGCTGGAGACTTTTGTCTCGTATCGGCATTCTCGCCGTTCGCGTGGACAGCCCTCGAAAACGCAGGGATCACTTCGATATTCACAATCTGGAACTCAGCGGTGACAATCTTCGAAAAAGGACTCATCACGAAACGCAACCCCTCAAGGAAATCGTCCCGTCGCAGAGCTGCCGCTGGCGCGAACATATTCTGATGAATCTGAAGCACAGGCCCCGAGCGTACTAGCCGCGATTCAACCGGCCGCAACGGGGTCGCTGAGAAATCAGGAGTAACAGCCTTTTCGAGCGCCCGCATGTCCTGCGGAGATTGCAGCAAGCTCGCACTCCACTCAGCGAGAATCGCGGCGATCTGGTCCTGATATTTCTCAGTAACAAACTCATCCAGACCAGCCTGCGTTTTGAGCAGCGTGGCATCGAGCGGCATTTGCGCGCGATAATGAGGGTGCAAATGGAAATTGATGTCGCGCTCCGGCGTGGCGCTACCTGCGGAGTCGAAGAATGAAGGAAAGTAGCGGCCGCGCAGACCCACGGGAATCAGCGCCGTGGAAGCTCCCTGGCAGCACCGAATTAGGAAGTTGCGCCGACGAAAATCGATCGACTCATTCATCTTCGCCGGCTCAATCAGATTCCCAACCTCCGGATATGCAGGTGGAACCGAAATCTAACAGTCACATCGGGGCCCGTCAAGGTTGAGCTCGAGAACCTGGCTCTATGGGAACATAGCCCGAGGCGATGGGGGTTTGGCTCATCGCCAAAGCCGGGGCTAAAATAATCGTTCGCGTCCGAGATGGAATATTCCATGAAGCTTGGTGAAACATTATTGAGAACTCTGCCCAAGGTTCTTCTGCATGAGCACTTGGATGGCGTACTGCGACCACAAACAATAATCGAGCTGGCTAACAAGGCGAAATATTCGGAACTCCCGACCGATGATTCCGAAGCGTTGGCTCGCTGGTTCCATCAGGGCGCCAACCAGGGCAGCCTCGCGAAATATCTGGAAGGCTTCGCGCATACCATCGCGGTCATGCAAACGGAAGAAGCGCTGGAGCGCGTCGCCTATGAGCAGGTCGAAGATCTGAGCCGTGACGGCGTCGTTTATTTTGAAACTCGTTTCGCGCCTGTCTTTCATACCCGGAAAGGGTTGACTCACCAACAGGTGGTCTCTGCCGTTCTGAAAGGATTAGAGCGCGGACGAAGAGCTTTCGGAGTATCTTCGGGATTGATAATCTGCGCCATGCGCAACATGGACGTATCGCTGGAAATGGCAGAGCTCGCCGTGGACTTTCGCGAGCGCGGTGTGGTCGGCTTTGACCTTGCCGGTGAAGAAGGCGGTTACCCTCCCAAGAAGCATGTAGAAGCTTTTCACTACATTCAACGAATGAATTTCAACATCACCATTCACGCCGGCGAGGGCTATGGCAAGGAATCAATCTGGCAGGCCATTCAATATTGTGGAGCGCATCGTATCGGGCATGGGACGCGCCTGATCGAAGACATCGCCATCGCGGACGGCAAAGTCGTTAAATTGGGTGACCTGGCGCAATACGTTCTCGACAAGCGAATCCCGCTGGAAATTTGCCTGATCAGCAACGTCCACACCGGCGCTGCGCCTAGCTTGGCCGAACATCCTTTCAGGATTTTCTATCAGCAGAAATTTCGCGTTACCCTCAACACCGATAATCGGTTGATGAGCGATACTTCCATGACCCAGGAATTCCAAGCTGCCGCCGAGAGCTTTGGCCTGACGCTCGATGATTTTGAAAAACTTACCATCAATGCGATGAAGAGCGCCTTCTTGCCCTACAAGCAGCGCTGCGACATCATCTATTCGACGATCAAACCTGGCTACACCAAGGCTCGCGGCTCCACTTCATCAAAAGCGATAGCCACGAAAGGGTAAGTCCGGCCGCGTAACCTCTGCTATATTTACCCTCTCGCGGAGGTTTTATCCATGTCCCGGACCGTACGCTGTGGGCTCATCCAGGCAGGTAACGTGCTAACTAGCGACCGCTCGCTGCCCCAAATCAAGAAAGCCATGATCGACAAGCATCTCAAGCTTATCGAAAAGGCTGCGAAACAGAAGGTAAGAATACTTTGCCTGCAGGAGCTGTTTTACGGACCGTATTTCTGCGCCGAGCAGAACATCCGCTGGTATGAGCTTACGGAACGAGTTCCCGACGGACCGACCACCAAGCTGATGCAGAAGCTGGCGGCGAAACATCGTATGGCAATCGTCGTTCCCGTGTACGAGGAGCAGATGCCGGGAATGTATTTCAATACTGCCGCTGTTATTGATGCGGACGGCAGTTATCTCGGCAAATACCGCAAGCACCACATCCCCCACGTGCATCCCGGATTTTGGGAAAAGTTCTACTTCACTCCCGGCGATCTTGGCTATCCCGTTTTCAAAACCAAGTATGCTGCCGTCGGAGTTTATATCTGCTACGACCGTCATTTCCCGGAAGGCGCCCGCATCCTGGGACTCAACGGCGCAGAGATTGTGTTCAATCCTTCGGCTACGGTCGCCGGACTTTCAGAATACTTGTGGGAACTTGAGCAACCTGCGCACGCGGTGGCTAACGGCTATTTCGTGGGCGCGATCAATCGCGTGGGAACCGAGAAGCCATGGAACATCGGCGAGTTTTACGGCAAGAGCTATTTCTGCAACCCGCGCGGCAAGATCATTGCTAAGGCCAGTCGCGATAAAGACGAAGTTCTGGTCGCCGACCTCGACCTCGATATGATTGCAGAAGTACGCAAGGTCTGGCAGTTTTTTCGCGACCGCCGTCCCGAAACCTATGGTCCACTAACCGCACAAACCGGGCAGGCGCTTGCCGCCGACTGATTTCCATGACCACAAGCAGAATCGAAGCCAGTCCGCTTTACAACCCCGACCTGGCACCAACCACTCGTGAGCAACGCCACTGGGGAACCTATAACTACGCCGCGCTCTGGGTATCGATGTCGGTCAATATTCTCACTTACATGCTGGCTGCAAGCCTCATCCAGGGAGGCATGAACTGGAAGCAGGCCGTGGCGACGGTATTTCTTGGCAATACGATCGTCCTGATTCCGATGTTGTTGAACTCGCATCCGGGAGCGCGTTACGGAATTCCTTTTCCGGTGCTGGCTCGCGCTTCATTCGGAGTTCTGGGGGCGAATGTGGCCGCGGTTTTACGTGCTCTGGTGGCGTGCGGCTGGTTCGGCATTCAAACCTGGATCGGCGGAGAAGCCGTTAGCACGCTGCTCGCAACTTTGTTTCCTGCCTGGAGAGATTTTCCCTACAGCACGGCAGTTTGCTTCCTGGCTTTCTGGCTTATCAATCTGGCTGTGATTCTCAAGGGCGTGGAATACATTCGCGTCCTGCAGGGCATCAGTGCGCCAGTTTTATTGGCAGTGGGACTTCTTCTCTTGGCGTGGGCCTATCATCGTGCTGGCGGGTTCGGTCCCATGCTCGCGGCTCCTTCGCGTTTCGCCAGCTTCCCGGACTTCCTCAAGTTTCTCGTTCCCGCGTTGAATGCGACCGTTGGTTTCTGGGCAACCGTCTCGCTCAACATTCCAGACTTCACTCGCTTCGCTCGCAGCCAACGTCAACAAATGATTGGGCAGGCCCTCGCTCTACCGACCACCATGACGCTCTATTCGTTGATCGGAATCCTCGTGACCTCGGCGACCGTAGTCATCTACGGAACCGCGATTTGGGATCCGGTGCAACTGCTGAGCCGATTTCATTCGCCGGTCGCTGTTGTGATTTCACTGTTGGCCATTCTGCTCGCGACCCTCAATGTAAACATCGGCGCCAACGTGGTTTCCCCGGCCAACGATTTTTCCAACTTGTGGCCGCGCAAGATCAGCTTCCGCACCGGAGGGGTGATCACCTGCTTCATGGGAATCGCGATGATGCCCTGGAAGCTTCTGGGAAGTTATAAAACCATGATCTTCGGATGGCTCGGTGGTTACGCCGCTTTTCTGGGACCGGTAGCTGGCATCATGATCTGCGATTACTTCGTGGTTCGAAGGCGAGTGCTTTTGCTCGATGACCTCTACCTGCGCGGCGGCGCCTACGAATATTCGCGCGGATTCAACTGGTTCGCCGTGGCCGCGCTGGTAGCGGGAGCGGGAACAGCCTTGGTGGGATTGGTTGTGCCGACACTGCGGACACTCTACGATTATTCCTGGTTCGTGGGTTTCGCGGTTTCGTTTGCCACCTATTACGGACTGATGAAGTTCCAAAGTGAGCCGGCGCTGCCAGCGGCGGAACAGACGTCGTAAGCTTGCCGGTGGGGCACCCTTATTCCTGGAACGTCACGCATACCCCGTTGGGGTCAATCGCGCCGAACTCTTTCGTGCCCCAAGGCTTGCTTTGCAATGCGCCGTTGGGATGCACCTTGCCCCCGCGTTTCTGGTACTCGGCATGCATCGCCTCAATACCCTTGACGGTGATGCGCACCATGGTTTGGTCGCCGACTTTGCGGGCGAGCGCTTTGTCGTTCATCCCTGCAAGGTGCAGGAAAGCGTCGCCACGGTTGATCCCTGTGTAGGTCGGCGGGGTGTTATCGCGAAAGGTTTCCTTGAAACCGCAGACTTCGGTCCACCAACGCAGAGACTCCGTAGTATTAGCCGCAGGCAGAACGGGGATAGCGCCTTTGATGATCGGTTCCATGCACGAAGTACAAAGCGAATTCCTCCGCTGCGCGGTTCACAACCTCACGCCTGCGCTTCGCGGCTTATTGAAAGGCAGGCAATATTTGCTTTTTGTACTGTTCGAGTGTGTCTTCTTCATCTCCGCACATCAGATACACATTAAACTGGGTGACTCCCACACTGGCCAACTTGCGCAGTTTTTCACGGTGCGCCTCAGCTGTCCCCACCAGGCAAAATCTATCCACGACGTCATCCGAAACAAAGTTTGCGTTGCTGCTCTCCACTTCACAATGATGCTGATAATCGTACCCAGCTCGATTCCGTACAAACGACGTGAGAGCCGGCGGCAATTCCTCCGGCTGGTAACGCGAAATTAGATCCACCACATGATTTGAAACCAAAGCCGGAAACCAGCGCACCCGCTCTCGTGCTACCTTCAGATCATCGGAAATCCAAACCGGCGCGGCCGCCATGACTTCAATCTTGCGCCAGTCGCGTCCCGCCTGCTCTGCCGCTTTCTTTACGAAGCCGAGACACCACGCGATCAAATCAGGATCGGCAAACTGCAATATGACGCCGTCCGCCACTCTGCCGGCCACGTCCAGCACTTTCGGCCCGTATCCGGCAATCCAAATCGGCGGAGGTCCCTTCGCCCAGGAAAGTCGCGTAGGCTGTCCTTCATAGTCGATCTCACGCCCGGCCGTGAGTTCGCGAAATGCCTTGACCGCCCTTTCCAGATCGCCCGCTCCGACCGGCTTCTTGCCCAAGACTCGCCGCGAACTGTCCCCGCGCCCGATGCCAAGCTGCATGCGCCCTCCCGAAATCAGATTGAGGGTGGCGAACAAGCTAGCAGTAACAGTAATATCGCGCACAGCGGGATTGGTCACGCATGGACCAAGCCGCATGTTCTTCGTGTTGCTCGCCATCAGCGTAAGCAACGGGTACGGCTCCAGCCACAGGACGTGAGAATCGAAGATCCAGCCATACTGAAAACCCGCGCCCTCCGCCTGACGGGTTAGCGCGACGATGCGCTCCACGGGCATGTCGGGTTTGATTGTGATGCCAAAGCGCATGTGATCTCCTTTGTGAACCTTGGTGTGCTTTGTAGTTATCGGTTTTGGCTTTCCGAAATCGCCATCGCTTGCACAATCGTAGTCCCGAGGTGTCGCAGTTTAGCATAAAATGCCTGCTCTGCCAGTTCGAGGGAGGAAGCGATGGGCTTTGACACCATCATCACAAACGGACGCGTGGTCACGGCCGCTGACACCTACACCAGCGACGTCGGCATCAGCAACGGCAAGATCACCGCGATTGGGCAAGACCTCCCTCGCGACAATGCCACGAAAATTATCGATGCAGCTGGAAAGTATGTATTACCCGGAGGGATCGACGTACACACTCATCTCGACATGCCTTTCGGAGGCACGACCAGTGCCGACGATTTTGAGACGGGCACCAGAGCCGCCGCCTTTGGAGGAACCACAACCCTGATTGATTTCGCTATCCAGTACAAAGGCCAGACACTGAGGACCGCCTTCGATTCCTGGATGACCAAAGCGTCAGGCAAAGCCGTCACTGATTATTCGTTTCACTGCATCATCACCGATCTGGCTGACGCACAACTGGAAGAAATGAACGCTCTGGTGCGCGAAGGCGTCACCAGCTTCAAGTTGTTTATGGCTTATCCCGGCATCTTCATGCTCGACGATGGCAGCATCTTCAAAGCGCTCCGTGCGACGGCAAAGAATGGTGGCCTGATCTGCATGCACGCCGAAAATGGCAGCGCCATCGATGTGTTCGTGCAACAGGCCCTTGCCGAAGGGAAAAAAGCACCGAAATACCATGCGCTGACTCGCCCAACCACCGCCGAAGCCGAAGCCACATCCCGAGCCATCGCCCTCGCAGAGATGGCGGGAGCGCCGGTCTACATCGTGCATTTGAGCTGTAACGAGGCTTTGGAAAAAGTTCGCGAGGCCCGCGATCGCGGCCTACCCGTCTATGCCGAGACCTGTCCGCAATATCTTTATCTTTCCATCGAGAACTTTGACGTGCCCGGATTTGAAGGCGCAAAATACGTGTTCACGCCTCCGTTACGCGAGAAGTGGCATCAGGAGAAACTCTGGAATGGCCTGAAGCAGGATCACCTGCAAGTAGTGTCCACCGATCACTGCCCGTTTTGTTTCAAAGAACAGAAAGAACTGGGCCGCGATGACTTTACCAAAATTCCCAACGGAGGCCCGGGCATTGAGCATCGCATGAGCCTGATTTATTCCGGCGGCGTCGCACGGGGCCGCTTCAGCGTCAATCGTTTCGTGGAACTGGTTTCGACAACTCCGGCAAAACTCTTCGGGCTCTATCCCCGCAAAGGCACAATTGCCGTAGGCAGCGATGCCGATCTGGTAATCTTCGATCCCGCCCGCAAACACACCATCAGCGCAAAGACTCATCATATGCGCGTCGATTATTCGATGTTCGAAGGCATCGAGGTAACCGGCATGCCCAACGCAGTACTTTCCCGTGGACG
Organism: Terriglobales bacterium; assembly: GCA_049585795.1. GTDB lineage: Bacteria > Acidobacteriota > Terriglobia > Terriglobales > Acidobacteriaceae > JABDBE01. The sequence continues at coordinate 98,822 of JBAVAQ010000108.1, forward strand.
TGTGATCGTGGAAGCTGATCAGTTTGTGGGACGCACTGGCGCCGGAGAATTCCTCAAGCGCTCACTTTATTCAATGTAGGCGCGAGCGTCTTCGCTCGTGCTCCTCGCCAATCGTCCGGGAGAGGCAGGCAGAGCTTTCTTCATTTGAATAAGCGGAATCGCTAGACGCTGACCGGGGTGCGTTCCAAAGAGCGCATGGTGGTCAGGATCGTGGAAATGACATTCTCATTGCCGACAGCGGTATTGATCATCAAATGATAGAGGCAGCGCGTAGGCCAGTCGGCATTGAAATAGCGCTTCACAAAGGTGATTCGATCGCGGTCGATCGTGTCCAGCAACTCTTCCGCTTCTTTCTCGCCCTTACCGACTTTGAGCAATCGGTTAAGCTTCTCCGCGCGGGGCGCGTAAAGAAAAACATGGAAGGCGTCCGCCCGCAAACGCAGAAAGTATGGCGCGCCCCGGCCCACAATCACGCAGTTGCCGGCCTGGGCCACTTTTTCCATGACCTGCTGTCCTACGGCGACAAAGCGGTCGGTGTCAAATGGCTCTGCTCCAGGCAACGGTATGCTGCGTTCGTAGCTCCCTCGCCAAAATACCTTAACCAACCGCTGAAAGGTGCCGTCGACGCGTTCCTCACAGCGTTCGACGGTCGCGCACTCCACGTTGGCGACTTTGGCGATCTCCTCGGTCAGAGCGTGGTCCCAGATCTTCCAGCCGAGTCGGTTTGCAAGTTCGCAGGCGATCTCACCGCCTCCGCATCCGTATTCACGTTCGACCGTAATCACGCGGTACATCAACTTTCCCCGATTCTCATTTTACCCAGACCTTGGGCTCAACCGACATTCCTGGACGCAGCACGTGCTCTTTGGTTTCACCGGGATCGAAAGTAATCTTCACGGGGATGCGTTGTACGACCTTGACGTAGTTGCCGGTGGCATTTTCCGGAGGCAGCAGGCTCGTGATCGCTCCGCTCGCTCCGGCAATACTCTGCACGTGACCGTTGTAGTCCTTGCCGTTGGTGTCGACGTGAATTGTAACCCTTTGCTCGACCTGCATGTGCTTAAGTTGAGTTTCTTTGAAATTCGCAGTCACCCAGATATCGTCGAGGTTGATCACCTTCATGAGTTCCTGGCCGATCGAGACGTTTTGCCCCACTTCTACCGTGCGGTTCGTCACGACTCCGTTTACGGGAGCCACAATCATCGTATATTGCAGATTCAGTTCCGCCTGCTCCAATGCGGCCTTCTTGGTTTCAGCCTGGGCTTCGGCGGATTGCGCACGCGCTCGAAAGGTTGCAACCTGCTGCGGTCCGGTGGCGGCCGAGCGAAGGCTCGCCTGAGCCGCTAGAAGCCTGCTTTGCGCTTGCCGGATCTGGTGCTCGGCTGCGGAGGCCGAGGCTCGGGCTGCATCCACCGCCGCAGCGTCGGCGTTGGCTGCGGCCACAGCTTGATCGTATTGTTGCAGCGAGATCTCTTCTTTCTCGACCAGTTGTTTGTAGCGCACCCGATCGCTCTGTGCCTTCACATTGTTGGCTTCCGCCTCCGCCAGCTGCGCATTGGCTGCGGAGAATTGCTGGCGGGCAGCCGCGATTCCGGCGTTTGCATTTTCCACATCGGCTTGCGCACTGGAGGTCTGGCTAGTGGTATTGACGGAAGTAATCGGCACATTGACCCGCGCCGCCTCAGCCTGGGCGACGGCGTCCGCATAATCTGCCTTCGCTCGATCCTGCGCTACTTGATAGTCCTTGGGATCAATTTCAATCAGCGGTGTCCCCATCGGAACGTACTGGTTATCTTGGACCAACAACTTCAAAACATGCCCCGAGACCCGGGCGCTGATCGAGTTCAAGTGGCCGTCGATTTGCGCGTCGTCCGTGTCCTCATAGCTGGCGAAGTAGCGCCACAGAAAAAATCCGGCCACTAGCAGCACCACGATTCCCACAATAAGGAACACACGGAATCGGGGATTGCCGGCTCGAAAGCTCTTCCAGCGAAGATCTCTGTCCGATGCGGGCAACGGAGCAGCCTGACTTGCAGGCCGCTGAACTTGAGGTTGATCGTCCCTCACCACCGTGTCTGTATTGTCTGCCATGGTTTACGTACCTGATTTTACTTTTGCTGGTTCTGGAGGTATTGTTTCACCCCCTCTTCGGCAAAGCCCACCGCCTTGGCCAGCGATATCTTGGCTAAGTTGTGCGCGTAGAGGCTTGAGATGTAATTCTCGTTGGCCGACGCCAGAGCGTCTTGCGCCTGAACTACCTCCAAGTTGTCGGTAACCCCCGCTGTAAACCGGTCCTGCGCTTGCTCAAGCGTTTGCTTCGCAAGATCCACCGAGCTGCGCGCCACCTCGACCTGTTCCGCCGCGGAGTTGAGGTCGAGACGGGCGCTGCGGACTTCGTAGTCGATCTGGCCGCGCAAGTTCTCCAATTGCTGGCGGCTTTGGCGCAGCGTGGCCTCCGCCTCCAAAACGTCAGCGTGGGTCCTTCCGCCTGCAAAGACCGGGATATTCAACGTAGCTCCTACCTCGAAAACGCCGTGCGAGCTGCCCGGTCGAATGCCCGCCGCTCCGTAATTTCCTGCCATATCAAGCGTGGGATAGTACTCCGACGTCGCAGCCCGGCGAAATTCCTCCGCCGACCGCACCTGCTGAGCCGCCGCCAAATAGTCTGGTCGCGACGCATAGGCACGCTGTAAATCCTGCTCCAGCGGCAAGGTCGCTAACGGTTCGTATGGCGCCGCAGTGGTCAGGCTAAACTCCTGCCCCGGTGGCAGCCCGATCACACGCCCCAGCGTCAGTTTCTGTTTCGCATAGTCATTGCGCGCTACGATCAACTCCTGCTGCCGGCTCTGCAGCTCTACATGCGCCCGAAGCGTATCGATGGCGGGGCTTACGCCCGCCTTTTGCTGGTCGGCAGCCTGGTCGTAGAGGGCCTGCGCAGTCTGCACATCGGCTTGCGCCGTGACCACGCGTGCGGCCCCCGAGAGCGTCACGAGATAGGCGTTCCCGACCGCAAGCACTACTAATTCGCGAGCGTTTTTCAAAGAGTACTGCGCGGCCCTCTCGCTGTATGAGGCGCCCCGCTCACGCTGGATCGCATGATAATCGAACAGCGACTGCGTCAGGTAGGCGCCAGTCTGGAAAACTCCGATCGGGCCAACTACCTTGGGTATTCCGGGAATGTTGAAGCGAAATCCCAAAGCCGCGAAGTCGATCTGTTCGGCCAACTCCGTCACCGTGCCGTTCACGTGGGGCAGCAACTCGCTGAGCTCTTTCCATCTTTCTCCGTGGGCCGTTAGACTAGTGTCACTCTGCAGCAGAACGCCAAGGTTGTTTCTTAATCCGTGATCGATTGCGTCTTTGAAGGAAAGCGGTAGTACCTGCCCGGTCGCTTTGCCCTCAGGAACGCTGCCTGAAAACGGGCTCTGGCTAAGCCCTGCGGCGGAGTTACTGGATTGGTCGCCGCTGTACGAAGACGAACTAGATTGTGGAGTTGGCGCCGCCACCGGCGACTGGCCCCACGCCGCTTGGCAGACCGAAAGAAAACTAATCAGAAAACAGGCGCCGACCAGACGAGCGAAGGGTATCCTCTTGTGCCGCAATTGGTGCCTCGGACTGAGGTCGTTCATAGATGATAGTCGGGGGCATAAGCAGCCCATTTTTAATGTTAAGTTGATTCAGGCTGCCGCCCTATGGATGCAAACCATTGTAACTGCGTAACAACGCGGGATGGCAATGCTTACTCGCCTGGCCCGTTAAGGGCAACCTCCCATTCCGCAGTTCCGATCGCATGTTCATTTTAGCCAAAGAGTGAGTAGAATAGACAAAATCAGCTTCGTAGTGACCATGTTCAGCCAACTTTATCCCGCTACCCCGAAACGTCAAGCCCGGTTGCTTAGCATTTCCTTGACCGTACACTTCATATTTCTCGGATGGCTTCTGCACAGTCCGACCCCAATCTTCGTCGCTCCTCGTTCGGTCGTAAGGGGTCAAAGCGGCAGTTCCCTGACTCGCATTTATTTCGGGGGTGACTCTGGAGTTGCACAGGAGCAACCGAAGCCGCACCTTACTTGGCAGCGCGCACCAAAAAACGAAAGAGCACATCGCATGGAGCCGCCGCTCCCGAAGTTGGAGGTGGGAAACGAAACCGCAGCCGTTCGTCCCGGCGGTCCCGCAGCCGGCTCTCTCTATGGATCGCTCTCGTACGGAAGCCTGACCGGCCCCGAGATTCGACCAGCCCTGCCGGTTGTCTCGCCTGACCCGGTGTTCGGGTCGGACGCAAGTGGAATCGAAGGCGACGTCATCGTCGAGATCACCATCGACGAAACCGGAACCATTGTGCAAAAGGTAGTGGTTCAAAGCCTGGGCCCCTCTATCGATGGACGGGTGCTCGCGGCGCTGGAAGAATGGCATTTTACTCCCGCCTCCAAGAATGGTGTGCCCATCCCCTCCAAACAGGACGTCTACTATCATTTCCCGCGTTAGAGGACGCGAACGTCCGATCCCAGGCCACAGGAATCCCGCTATGAAGGCCCGCATCCCACGACCCCGGATGACCCGCTGGCTACGCGCCGGAGCGCTCTTGGTCATGATTGCCCCACTCGCTGGAACCCTCCTGGCACAGGAGGTGACAGTCGAACTGGATCCAGCCAAGACACGAATCGACTACACAGTAGGAGCCACTCTTCATACTGTTCACGGAACGTTCGCACTGAAGAATGGGACGATTCACTTTAATCCTGCAACCGGATCGGCGAGCGGGCTGGTCGTTGTCGACGCGACCAGCGGTGCAAGTGGCAACAAAGGTCGCGACCACAAAATGCATGAGGAAGTTCTGGAAAGCCAACGCTACCCCGAAATTACTTTCACGCCCACTAAGATGTCAGGCAGACTCAACTTTCCGGGAAGCTCCAGCGTGCAGGTCGACGGCATTTTCAGGTTGCACGGTACCGATCATCCGATCGCATCGACTTTGCAAGTACAAGTCCAGGGCCAAAGTCTCAGTGCCCGCACCCACATCGTCATTCCATACATGGATTGGGGTCTGAAGAATCCAAGCACGTTTATTCTCCACGTAAGCGAAAGCGTAGACATCAATATCACTGCGGAAGGCTCTCTGCATCGGTAAGAAGCTAGCACATGACAATTTGTTCATTCGCAATCTAAGGGAACGTTTGGCACGCGCTTTTATTGTATGATTTGCTCAAGCCGCCGCAGACAAGCCCGAGGTACCCCGATGAAAATGCACAAGCCGATCTGTCGTATTCTGTCGGCCGTCTTTGTGACCAGCGTCTGCTGCAACTGGACTTGGGGTCAAACCCTGACTACCCGTCCGGCAACACCGGTTACGCCATCGTCGAGTGTTTCGTCGCCAGCCCCGGCGCCGGAGGAAAGTGCTGATTCCATTTCTTTGACCGTGCCCGCAGGTACGCCGCTGAAAGTGGCTCTAGATCAAGAAGTGCGCCTCCGGAAAGTCGGGCAGCCAATTCACGGAAAGGTCGTCGAACCCGTTTACTCTTTCGACAAAATCGTCATCCCCGCAGGTAGTGACGTTACCGGCAAAGTCGCAGGCATCGACGGGGTCTCAAAAATGAAGCGCACGGTCGCGGCGATGAACGCGAATTTCTCTCCCTACCGCCAAGTTCACATCGAGTTTGATGAATTGGTGATGGCCGATGGCCGCCATCTCCCTTTACATACAGTTGTCTCTCCCGCCTCCCAAGGCGTGTTGCAGTTCATTCCCGCCAATGCCAAGGAGAATACAGGAGCAGCCGCCCAAGCCAAGCACGCCGCTTCGCGAAAGATCAGCGACGCTCGCCAGGAGGCCAAGCGACAATGGGACGCCGCCATGCAGCAATTGCATGAACCTGGAAAGATGCACCGCCTCGAAAGACTCGGTGTCTCCCAACTTCCCCTTCATCCGCAATACATGGATGCCGGGACAAGCTTCAACGCAGACTTGCAGACTCCCCTAGATTTTGGAACCGAGCCGCTGAAAGCAGACAAGCTATCCAGCATCGGAAATCCACCTCCGTCAGGCAGCGTCGTTCACGCCCTGCTAATGACACCCCTGAGTTCTGCTACCGCAAAAAAGGGTGAAGCGGTCGAGGCCGTTATTAGCCAGCCTCTGGTCGTTTCGCGGCAGTTATTTCTTCCCCAGGGGAGCCATATTAAAGGCACGGTACTTCAAGTGCGCCCAGCTCGCAGGCTGAATCGCAACGGGCAGCTCCGCGTCGTGTTCCATCAGGTCGTTCCTCCGGACGGGATTGAACAGAAAGTCGAAGCCAGCCTGGAAGGCGTACAGGTTGCCAAGGGCGAGCATCTTAGTCTGGATGCCGAGGGCGGCGCCCAGGTCACGACTCCGCGGACGCGATATCTGACCACAGCCATCGCTGTTGCCCTGGCTGCTTCCTCCATGTCTCCAGACCACGACGCTCGCTTCCACGGCGGAGACGGCGGGGGCGACCCGGGTGCAGGAGCTGCCAACGGAGCGTCTGGGTTTGGTTTTCTGGGAACGATAGCGGGTGCGGCCGCACATTCGAGAGTCGTCGCCTCCGGGTTCGGCGCCTATGGCGCCGCGATGTCAGTCTACGCACATTTCCTGGCCCGTGGACGTGACGTGGTCTACCCGAAAGATATGTCAATGGTGATTGGATTGGGAACTCGCGATACTCGGCCCTCTGGGCAGGCAGTGTTTGCTCCGTCGAATCAGCATGGCGCCCATACTCCGTAGGCCACACAGATTTCATTCGCCCACGACAACATGTCGTCGTAGAAGTAAAATCCCTCCTCCAGTTTGAATCCGATCCTGCAATCGATCGTCTCCGAGGTCGACAATCTTCCGCACAACAGTATTTGTCTCGCATTGTCTACATCCAGGAATAATCCTCAACCCACGCGACGGATGACAGAGAAGACTTCTCGCTCGACTGTGGAAATCTTCACGGCCCTCTGTACAGGCTGCTTTTACCTGTGACCGCCCTCACACGCTCTTGTGACAACTTACGTTGAACTCGACTGCTCTGCAGTTCAACAATCGGCTCAAAGGCGCACTGGTGGCCAAGGTCGAACGATGCCGAGAACGCACATGGCTAAGGTCCAACCGACGGGCCCACGCACCAAGCTCGAGTCTGAATCAGGAGTCTTAATTCTTATGCAGCTTTCAAAATCCGCTATAGCGGCAAACGGTCTCTATGGAACCCGCGTTCCCAGCCCACGCCAGCAGCAGGTCATCGCGCTCGTTGCCCAGGGCCTCAAGAATAGCGAGGTGGCTCAAATCATCGGCACGTCGGAATACGTCGTGAAAAATCACCTTCGCGTCATCTTTGACAAACTCGGATTCTGGAATCGGGTCGAACTGGCGCTCTGGTACGAAGCGCGAAGGCACGAAAGCCTGATGGAGGATCAAAGGGATCGCGCCATGGCTTAGCGGTTCGAAAAAAAAGCGTCTATTGGTCGCGGTGAACTGTCTCAATGGAGAAGGCCGGCAGACAAATGGCAATGTATTCCGCGCCGCCCTCACCGGGAGTTGAATACTGGACCCATTCGCCCGCATGCGCGATGACTGCCTGGCCCGCGGCTACATCGATCTGGCCATCCTTGTGCCCCACTCGAACCACACCCTTAAGAACCAGGGTGCATTCGTCGAATTCTGGAGTCTGCCCCGGTTCTTCCCAGCCCTGCGGGCTGCGCATGTGGGCGACGCTGACGCGCGCGGTCTTGGTGTTGATTCGCCCGATGTATTCGTCGATCAGCTTGGGTTTGTTTCCTGCGCCGGAAATACGAGTAGGCTCCGTTACCACTGTGGGCATAAGTGCTCCTTCGAGAGAACTACTGTAGCAAGAGCAAGCATGACTCTGGAAAACTACACGCGATTTGTTATCTCTGCGAACTCTGCGGCCGTTATCAGCGGCTTCAGCGATTTAAGATTTCTCGTCGTTAGCCGATGTGTAGTCAAAACCTCAGGGCGCGGACACTGCTGAGGAAAAACCGCAGAATGTGCAGGGAACGCTGCCGGATGAGACCGCCGATAATAACGATGCCCCTCGGCACCATCGAGTGCCGACGACGAGATCTGCCGCCTAACCTCTTCCCGCCGAGAGAGTGCGGACTTTTTCAGCGTTGGCGGCAGCCAAAGCGTCCAGGGCTGGAATCGATACTGGAGCGATCAATGAGCGCTCCTCCGGCATGGAGCCGCTTTGGATGGCCTTCGCCAACATCTCCAGTGCGTTACCGGCATTCGGTGGCACAAAAATCGTAGCTGCCAGTAAGCCCCGGCGCACCCAGGCCTGCCCACTGTTCGGAAGGCCGTCGCAGCCAATGTAAGGCAACTTCAACCAGCGCTCGCGCGCCTGCAGGTTCAATTCTTCGTGGAACGCTTTTCTCGCTCCTAGGGCCATGGAATCGTCCTGGGCTGCGATGAGGTCGATATGAGTTTGCTGAGAAGTGGACAATCGCAACCATGAACTGACGGTACGATACGCGCTCTCTTCAGTCCACTGCGCCTTCATCAGCTTGACCTGCACCTCGGCCGGTTTGGTCTCGTACATGCCGAATGTCCGCTGTTTTGCTGCCAGGCTCTCCGACGGTCCCTGAATGTACAAGACAGTTCCACCGTTGGGCAGGATGGCGCCAAACTGCCTTCCCTGGATCCGTCCGATTTCTTCATGATCCGAAGTAATGCAAAATGCCGGAATACGATAAGCCTTGCGCAGTTCGGAAATGTATTCCACGTCGCGATTCAGCACAACCCAGCTGATACCCGCAATGGCCGCGGCTCGCGCCACTTGCGGCAACGCCGTCCCGCCCACAGGTTCAAAGATGATTCCGTCTGGAAGCGAGTCGTTGCGGGACTGGATAATCTTCAGAAGTTGCTGACTCTGGGTCACCGAGTCATTCTCGGCGTGGATGATCTGCAACTCCATCCCCAGCCGCTTGGCGGCAGTCTCAGCCGCGGCCGCCTGCTCTATCTGATAATCGTTATCGTTGTTTGTAAGTCCAAGAGTGAACTTCAGTTTCTTCATGGAATCGCCCAAAGATTGATCATATCCTCCACCTGGCGGCAGGTCACGGTGACCAAAGTCACGGCCGCATGAGTGCTAGAATTCCCGGTATTCTGGAGAAACATTCATGTACAAGGCTTTCGTCACGTTTGCTGTGGTCCTGATTTTCACAAGCATGGGCTGGCCGGAAGACAAGCTTTCAGTGCATTGGGAAGAGCTCACTGCGGCCGACTTTCGGTCTGCGATCGAGCAATCCAAGGGCACTTGCTTATTGCCGTTCGGGATTCTGGAAAAACATGGGCCCCATTTACCCCTCGGCACCGACCTGCTGAACGTCCGTTATGTGGCTGTGCGCGCCGCCCAACAAGAGTATGCAATCGTGTTTCCCGAATATTACTTTGGACAAATCTTCGAAGCGCGCCACGAGCCGGGTACGATTGCATACAGCGCCCATCTGCAAATGGAACTTCTGCAGGAAACTACCGATGAGATGGCGCGCAACGGCTGCAAGAAAATCATCATTGTGAATGGTCACGGCGGCAATGAGAATCTGCTGCCCTTCTTCGCCCAGAGCCAACTGGAAACCCCGCACGACTACGTGGTTTATGTGATGGGGCTGGTTACGCCTCCGCCGGGTGGACCCGCGAAAAAAACTACCGTCGACATGCACGCCGGCGAGTCGGAGACTTCAAAGATGCTGATTTCGAATCCGAATCTAGTCCACCTCGACCGGGCCAATCAAGAGTCTGGAGCCGACCAGGCGCGGCTGAAGCTGCCCGATACTCTTTACACCGGCATCTGGTGGTACGCGCGTTTTCCCAATCATTATTCGGGCGACGGTTCAGCGGCCACTCGCGAACTCGGCGAGTTCGAGATGAAAGCCTGGCAGGACTCGATCGTAACCGCAATTCGCGCGGTCAAGGCAGATCAGGAGAGCCTAAAACTCCAGAACGAATTCTTTGAGAAAGCAAAACATCCGTTGGACACGCGACCGTAGACAGCTCGCGAACGAGATCGATTCTTTCACGGCTCCCTCGACTTTTTTGATATAGTGCCGAGCATTCGCGCGCACGAGCACGGTCCGTAGCGCTTCCGTACCTTGAAAACCGAGCAGCGATCTGTGCTTCGGTAGTGGAAGCGTTCTGCACTCGGAGTCCGATGGGTCGCGTCTTTGTCGTCTTTATTCGCCGGTTGCGGCTACCCTTCCTGCTCTTCGCGGGCTTCGGGCTTCTGTGTGTGCGGGTTTACATGCATTTGGAGGGGTTGCGTTGGCAGGATGCGTTGTTCTGGATCGTCAATCCCCACGCGATCGATTACCGCACGGTTCACGACAGCACTAAATTCTTTGCCCTATTTGTCTTTGCGGGAGTCTTTGCCTTTCAGATCTGGATTGCGGAGCGGGTTGCGGTCACGATCTTCAGCCGGCATGGGACGGAGGTTTGGAAATCCATGGTGAACGAAGTCAGCCTCGAAAAGGTAAAGGGCCACTTCATTATTTGCGGATACGGCCAGGTCGGTCGTACGGTGGTGGATCAGTTGACCCGCCTCGAGATTCCTTTTGTCCTCATTGAAACCAACGAAGGACTTTACCGGGAGCTCTTGAAAGATGGGCTCCTGGTCATCCAGGGAGACGCAAAGCGTCACGACGTTCTGCAATCCGCTGGAATTGAGCGCGCGCAGGGAATCTGCATCGTCATCGACAACGACGCGGACAATCTATACATCACCGTCACCGCGCGAGCTCTCAATCCAAATTTGAAAATCATTACGCGAGCCGGACAACAACGGTACGCCAACGCCATCCGAAATTCGGGAGCCGACGAGGTGATCATTCCAGAGTACGAGGGAGGATTGATGACCGGGAGAATGATCCAGAAATACTATCCCGTGAAGACCAACCTGCAGTGAATTTGGATCCTCACTGGAAGAGACCTGTTAACATACGCTGGTTCATATGGTATCGACGTTACCGAGCGCCGCCATTCGACACGAGGCAAATGGGAAAACGCTCGCGCCGCTTTCATCGCGCCTTATGTCGCTAGACCTGTTTCGCGGGGCGACGATTGCCGGAATGATTCTGGTAAACAATGCGGGCGACGAGGCCAGTTCCTATTGGCCACTGAGGCATGCGCAATGGAACGGGTGGACGCCAACTGACTTGGTGTTCCCGTTTTTTCTATTCATCGTCGGCGTGGCCATGCCGTTCTCTTTCAGTTCACACCTAAAGCGCGGCGAGTCCCGGCTAGATCTTTTCAGACATGTACTTTGGAGGGGAGTGGCGCTCTTCGGTTTAGGGATGTTTCTGAACGGTTTTCCTCAATATGATCTGGGGTCGTGGCGCGTCTATGGCGTGCTGCAGCGGATCGCGATTTGCTATGTGATTTCTGCGATTCTGGCTTTGTGGACGAAGTGGCGCGTTTGGATCGTCGCCATTGCGGGCTGTCTCCTGGGCTATTGGATCGTCATGCGTTTCGTGCCCGTGCCCGGATTTGGCATACCCACTCACGATATTCCATTGCTCGATCCCGATCGCAACCTTGCCGCATGGCTCGACCGTCAACTTCTGGCCGGACATTTGTATGAGGGCACGCGGGATCCCGAGGGAGTGTTGAGCACGATCCCAGCAGTTGCTACCAGCCTCCTTGGCATGCTCACCGGGCAATGGCTTCGTTCTTCGCGTTCCGCTCACCGCAAGGTTCTCGGCATGGCGTTATTTGGATTGATCGGAGTCGCAACTGGAACACTTCTCGATATCGGGTTCCCCATCAACAAGAAACTTTGGACTAGTTCCTACGTGATCTTCACTGCGGGCATGGCTCTGCTCTGTCTGGCGTTGTGTTACTGGATGGTGGACTTCAAACAATGGCGAGGCAGGTGGACGAAGCCGCTGCTGGTGTTCGGAATGAATGCGATTGCCGCATACGTGTTCGCCGAGTTGATATCTCATTTGCTGGATCACATCCACACTGGCCAGGGGATCGGCTTGCAGGACTCGGTTTATGAAGGTCTATTTGAACCCCTCGCTAGTCCGGCAAACGCTTCGTTGCTGTATGCGGCGGCGTATGTGCTGATTTGCTGGGCGGCGATGTGGGTGCTTTATCGCAAAGGTATTTTTGTAAGAATCTGATCGCGGTCTGCAGCACAAAGCTCTGACCTTCGCCAGCTCTGTTCTGGCGTAATATTTTTTGGACCGACCCCAGAACCTGAACTATTCCACGATGAATGTTTGCGCACAGAGCAGTTGCTTTCGGATCCGAATGCGTGCGCTGCTGATTTTCGCCGTGACTCTTTTTTCGTACGCATACTTTTACGAAGGAGCCGGATGGAATCAGAACTCTCGCTTCGACCTGGTACGAGCCATCGTGGAGCGGGGAACGTTGCGCATCGATGAGTTTCAGCAAAATACAGAGGACAAAGCCCTGGCCAACGGCCACTACTATTCTGACAAAGCCCCCGGACTCGCGCTACTGGCGGTTCCGGCGGCCTGGGCGGGACGCGGGCTGCTCACAACTTCGGGAGTGGATCCGGCGTCTCCTCGTGGCTTGGTGGAACTTGCTTACTGCGTCACGGTCTGGGCTGTCGCTTTACCGATGGCCTCGGCTTGCGCATGTCTATTCTGGATTGCGCTGCGGTTAGGATGCGGTGTGAGCGCCTCGGCGTTTTCTGCCCTCGCGCTCGGCCTCGCGACTCCCATGTGGGCCTACTCGACGTTGTTCTGGGGACACGCACTGGCGGGAGCGTGCCTGGTTTTCGCGTTGGCCTGCGCCTTGCGCTTGCGCGGGGATGTGAGTTCCGCCGGGGATGTGTTGTGGGGATTAGCTCTCGGTCTGGCGGCGGGGTGGGCCACGGTTACGGAATATCCTTCTGCGCCGGCCTCCGCGATAGTTGCTGGTTTGGCGCTGGCTTTGGTTTGGAAGGATGGGTGGCGGCGACGCTCGCGCGTTGTTCTTGGTATAGGTGCCGGAGCGTTGCCTTGTGTCATCGTGCTGATGGCTTATCAGCACGCTGCATTCGGTTCCGTGTTTCATCCCAGCTATGCGTATTATCCGCCGGGCGCTTTTTCTTGGATGACGCGTGGCTACATGGGTCTGACCTATCCCAGAATTGATGTCGCATTGAAGCTGTTGTTCAGTTGCAGGCGTGGACTGCTGTTTTCCGGGCCCGTCGCCCTGGCCGCGCCTTTCGGTTTGCGAATGCTCTGGAAGCGGCCCGCTAGCCATGCCGTCGCGTTGGCGGCGGCGGCGATCGCTGCTTACTATTTGCTTTTTCACGCTTCCTTCTCCTCGTGGCCCGCCGGTTGGTCGTACGGTCCGCGATACATGGCGCCCGGGTTGCCATTGCTGTGTCTGGGTCTGGCGCCACTGTGGGACGATGCGCGCCCAGCATGGAAGAGCGCGCTCACCGCACTGGCAGTTGCTGGAGTCGGGCTTACACTGATGGCGGTTTCGGTCTCGGCGCAGCCGCCTGACGAGTTCCACTGCCCTCTGCGCCAGTTTTATTGGCCATCGTTTTGGGCAGGGAGATTCTCTTTAAATCTTGGGACTGTACTCATACCTGCCGAGCAGGGTACGAACCATGTGCATGGCGCGTTCAACCTGGGACAGTTGGCAGGCCTGCACGGCGGGGCCAGTCTAATTCCGCTGTTGGCGATATGGACCATCGCGACAGTTCTTTGGACTGGGATCAATCGAATCGATGGGGCTGCATAGTCCTGAATTGCCCTGCACGCGAACTCTTCACCGGCCCGGCTGGTAGTAGAGCGCGAGAATGAATATAGTTCCGACCAGCATGGCAATACTAAGACTGAGAATCAACCATTGGCGCGTACTTAGCGGAAGTTTCCGCCTGCGGCGCCTTCGCGTGAATGGCGGGTTGTGCCTTCTTCGGTACCCGCTTACTGCCTGACGAATGAACGAATAAATCACTGTTAGATTCCCGTGGTCTCATAGGTCAAGACTGCCAAGCTTAGCCGGTAGTCATACCCAGCCTCGGCGTAAGTGATCTCCGCCTGCGTTTGCTGAAGCTGTGCCTGGCTCAGCTCAACGATGGAGCCGAGGCCCAGGTTGTAACGAGATTGAGCAAGACTTAGAGCCAGGTTAGCCTGCTGCAACAGTTGTTGCGTAACCGCCAATCGCTGGTAAGACGTGTTCGCATTCAGCCAACTGGTGCGCACGTCGCGTGAGATCAGATTGCGCATGTCTCGAAGCCGCTCTTGGGTGGCTTGCGCTCTGAGACTCGCCTCACGAGCCTTTGCCGTATAAAGGAAGCCATTGAACAGCGGGATGTCGATATTTCCACCGACGGCTCCATAAGTGTTGTTCAAAGCGCTCGGGCTGGGAGCCACCGCACTATTTCCCACCGGCGTGTCTCCCACTGCGCCGAGAGCGCGGATAGTAGGAAAGAGCAAGTCGCGTTCTGCAGTTTGGAATTTTCTTGCCGACTGATACTGGAATTGCAGCGATAGGATTTCGGGCCGATCGGAAAAAGCCTGCGTAATCAAATCGTCCACGTTGCCCGGAGGCGGCGTCTGCGGGCTGGTTTCCTCGATCAGATGGAGGTTCTCCAAATTCGGAAAGCCCAGCACCATCGAGAGCGTGGCGTAAGCGGCGTTCTCGTTATTTTGAGCATCCAGCAGCAGAAGCTTGGCTTGCGCCAGATTGACACTTGCAAAACTGAAATCAAGCTCTGATTTCAGCTTGCTTTTGAAAAGCGCTTCTACTTGATTGGCGACGGTCTGGCGTTCGGTTACGGTTTGCTGCGCAACGGTGAGTACGGCATGGGCTTGCAATGCATTATAGAAACCCTTGTTTACCGCCAGAAGGATCTGTTGCACGGTTGCGATGGAGTTCTGGTTCTCGGCCTTGGCTGCATAGTTCGCGCTGGATACTAGATTCGTAGTGCGGCCAAAATCCGTAATCAATTGTGTGACCATGAGTCCGGCAGCAGCGCGCTCGTAAATAATCGGATTATTCAGTGCTCCCGCAGTAATGCGGCTGCCAGACTGCGCATCTACGCCGGTCAGGTCACCCGTGGCCGTGGGCCACAAGTTCGACTTCACCTCGCGCGTAACTTGCATGGAGGCCAGGGCAAGCAGCCGGCCGACCGAGATCTGCGGATTGTTTTTTATGGCAAGGGCTTCTGCCTGCTTCAGGGTCAGAGACATTGGCGCGCCCGGGCTCTGCGGAGCGGGAGTTGGAGGCGCACTTGCCTGCGGCATTGAAGCGCTTGGTATCGGACTGGCTTGTGGCATCGGAGCTGGCGGTAGATTCGCGGCAGTTTGCAAGTCGGTGGACGCCTGGGCAAAACCAAACAAGGGCCACGCCAGGAGTAGTAAGAACGAGACGATGTGCTTATATTTTCGCTTCATGATTGACCTTTTGAAAGCATTCATCGAAATCCCCTCGCTTCCCTTACGCACACCCAGCAAAAGCCAGGGTTTCGTACGCTGCCTCAGATCGCAGCTGGACGAAATCGTCGTTCCTCCCACCGTGGAGCCTCCGAGTCCGGCCATCGCCGCTAGCGATTCTGACCGCAGTCCGATTTGCGACGAACAATTCCCATCCTCAAATCCGGGTCATAGGGCAGATCAAAATGCATGACATGTTTCGTCAAGCGCACCTGGATCGGCTCATTAGGAGTAAATTCCGACGGCAAGTAGTTCAACAGTGTTTCGTACCGGCCAACATAGGTTTTGCAATTCACGCGCACAGCCACCTCGTAAGCGTAGTAGCGGGTGGTCAATGGCGCGTCGGACGGGTTGCTGCCTCCGATCGTGTACTCCGGCGAATAGACTTTGTGCTGCTCTACCCTCAGCACAGTTCCCTGCACAAACAGACTGGAATTATTTCGAGTTGGGGATGCGTTCAGCACTGGCACAATCACCAATACCGCGATAGCTATACAAATATGCTTCATGATCTTCTCCACCAGATCGCCTGTTCAATTCGCAGCGCGTGACGCCCCTCGTTCGAACAACACCCGCATAAACACGGGTTTGTTTTAAGAACAAGATTCAGCGGGATGGCGGCGGACGGCTGTAGAGAAGATCTTCCGAATAAGATCGAGTTGCAGAAGGAACGGCAGGCAATGTTGCCGCGAAACTTTTCGCAGGTTCAAACAAAATGAACTTCGCCGCCGGGGCGGACCAGTGGAGTCCATCATTCAGCAGATGCTGCCGCCCGCCGTCGAGAGATGCCGATCTTGCGCTCTTCGTCGCTCCCGCTTCCTGTGGCGTGATCGTGCTATATCGGGTGGCGACATTTACAGCAAGACAAAGAACCGCGCAAAGAACCAGTGCTCCTCGCGAGAAATCCCTCGCTTTGCTCGGAATGACAAACGGAACTTTGTCAGCAACCTGCGAATGCAGCTCTTTCATTCTGCCGGCTCCCCGGGGACGGCCTCTGCGACCTGCTCTTTGCGTTTGCCATACACGAGCAAGTAGGCCGCAGGAACGATGAAAATGGTCAGTAGAACCGACGAAGTGAGTCCTCCGATAATCGCGCGTGCCATGGGCGTGTACTGCTCCGCGCCCGTCCCCAGTTTCAGCGCCATGGGAATCATGCCGATAATGGTCGCGAGAGACGTCATCAAAATTGGCC
The DNA here is from genome assembly GCA_049585795.1 of Terriglobales bacterium. Lineage (GTDB taxonomy): Bacteria > Acidobacteriota > Terriglobia > Terriglobales > Acidobacteriaceae > JABDBE01. The sequence continues at coordinate 115,419 of JBAVAQ010000108.1, forward strand.
GCAGACGCACTCGGCACGCGGTAATAACTGCGTCTGCTGGCGATAAGCCTTGGCGCTCCAGATTGTGCGCGAAGTCAACAATCAGAATGCTGTTCGAGTCAGCGATACCTACCAGCATTAGAACGCCCATCAGTGACATCACATTGAGCGTGCTATGGGTCAGAGGCAGGATTATCAGTACGCCCACAAATCCCATGGGGATTGCCAGCATGATCAACAGAGGATCGACAAACGACTTGAACTGTGCCGTCAGAATCAGAAACAGAAGGACGAACGAGAGCAGGAACCCGAGGCCGAAGCTCTTGAATGAGGCTTGCATGCCCTCGACCATTCCGCGCAGATTCACTCGCACATTGGACGGAATGTTCGCCTCGCCGACGATGTTCTTGATGGCGCGGGTGACCCGGCCCAGATCCTCTCCCGAGGGAGTAACGTAAAGATCGATGACCCGTTGAATTTGGTGATGATCCACTTCCGTCGGCGTCTCCACATACCTCACTTTGACGACGTTATTGAGAACCGTGACCGGTCGCGCCTCAGCCTGCACTTTCATTGGCCGGATTGGTTTGGGATCGGGCATGTTCTGGCCGCAAGTCCACGCCGATTTTGGCGGATCGGTCATCGCTGCAGGTCGTAGTGAGGGCTTACCGGGCAAGACCGGGCCACAGCCCGTGTCGATCTTTTTGTCGTCCGATTGCGCGCGCAAAGGGATTTGCCCCAGATCGATCATGTTGTGAATCGCCGCCGGACCGTGCTCGAAATATTGGACCGTCAGGTAGTAGTCGTTGCCACTTTTCCGATCCACCCAATAATTCGGCGCAATCATGTAATTCGAATTCAGCGCCGTGATGACGTTGTCAACTACGTCTTTCTGCGTGAGCCCCAGTTCCGCCGCGTGAATGCGGTCTACGTCAAGTCGCAAAGCCGGGTAATTCATGTCTTGCGGAATATAGATCTCTCCAACTCCCGGCACTTTTCTAATCCGTGTGGCCAGATCCTGTGCCACGCCATAAATTTGGGGGAGGTCCGGACTGCTCACCTGGATATCAATCGGTGCGGGCATACCCATGTTCAGAATTGCATCCACCATGGAGCCACTCGAGAAAAAGGTTCGAATGTCCGGAAATTGACTGGCCATCGCCGTCTGCACCCGATCCATGTACTCGAAACTGCTGAGCTGATGAGGTTCGTTCAAAGCCACCTGGATGGTGGCGGTATAGGGGCCAGCGTTGGTCGTGTACAGCGAGGAAAAATCCGGAACCACGCCGATATTAGAAACCACCATTTTCAGGTCTTTCGGTTCGACCTGGTGGCGAATTAGCTGTTCCACATTGGATACGTATTGTTCCGTATTCTCGATCCGTGTCCCGGTCGGAACTTTCAGATTGATGGTGAATTGACCGGCGTCAGTTTGCGGAAAAAACGCCAGCCCGAGGAATGGATAAATGCCCAGGCTGGCCAGGAAGAGTCCGCTTAATGCTGCAACCGTAAGCCCGGGCCGTCTTAGCGCCCGTCGCACCCAGTACTCATAGAAATCGAGAACCCGATTGAATGTGCGGTTAAACCCGGCATTGAACCGTTCCCCCCAGGAATGATCCGCCGCCGACGTGGGTTCGACCTCATACTCTGCGTGTTGATGCTCCGCCGCGTGAGGAACAGCTTTGAGAAACCGCGAGCAGAACAACGGAATCACCGTCATCGCCACCAAAAAAGAAGCCAGCAGCGATAGACAGAAAGCCAAGGCCAATGCGGAAAAGAGGAACTTGGCTACACCGTAGAGAAAAACTACGGGGAAGAAGTCCACGACGTCCACCAGCGTGGCGGCTAATACCGCCAGATTTACTTCCGCACCACCAACCTCGGCCGCGAGGATCGGCGCCGCTCCCATTTCCAGGTGACGGTAGATGTTCTCCAAGGAGATTACGGAATTATCGATGACTCGCGAGAATGCCAGCGCCAGTCCTCCCAGAATCATCGTGTTCACCGTGCTTCCCATCATGAAGAGCACCACAAAAGTTGCCAGCGCCGAGAGCGGGATCGACAGCAGAACCGCCGAGGTAGCCCGGAAACTTCCAAGGAAAATGAGGATCATCAGGCTGGTGAGAATTAACCCCAGCAGGCCTTCATGCAGTACGGTGTGTATCGCCTCCTTGACGTAAACGGATTGGTCGAAGACGACATTTGCCACCATTTGTTTCGGAATGTCGTAGAGGTGCCCGACCAGTTTGCGGATGCCGTTCACCACATCGATAGTGTTGGTCGCCCCGCCCTGCTTCATGATGGGGATGTAGCACGACCGTTGGCTATCGACCCGCACCACGTTGTATTGAATCTGGTGCGAGTCCTCGGCTTTGCCCACGTCGTCGACCGATACCCACGAGGTACCAACCGTTTTGAGGGGGACTTCCCCCAACTGCTTCATGTTGTCGACCAGACTGTTCGAGTAAACGTAGTAGTCGTTGAGCCCGACTTTTACGTCTCCGGCGGGCAAAATCAGGTTGGAGTTATTTACCGCGTCGACCACGTCCATCGGACTCAATTGCCTGGACAGCAATTTGTAAGGGTCGACATACACCATGATTTGCCGGTAATTGCCGCCAAATGGAGGCGGAATCTCCGCCCCGGGGACAACTGCGATCTGATTCCGGATTTGAAATTGCGCGTAGTCGTGAAGCTGGGTTTCGTTGAGTCCTGGTCCCTTGACCGTCACTAACGCTACTGGGAGGCTGGAGGCGTCGAACTTTAGCACCACTGGTGGTAACGTACCTGGCGGAAGGCGCTTCAAGTCGGCTAAGGCGAGATTCGAAAGTTCGGTGACGTCCGCATCGGCATTGGTTCCGGGCTGAAAATAAACTCGGATAATGCTCACGCCCAGCAACGAGCGCGATTCCATGTGGTCGATCCCGCTGGCCAGGGTGAAAAATCGCTCCAAGGGGTCGGTGATGTCGGTTTCAATGTCCTGCGGTGGCATCCCCGAATAAAACGTGGCGACCACCACCTCCGGCAAGTTGATCGGCGGGAAAAGATCCACCGGCATTCGCGCCAGACTCGTGACCCCGATAACCAGGAGCACCAGGCAGACGACAACGATGAAATGCGGATTACGAATTGAGAAACGCGGCATCAATCCTCGCCAGAAGCCCGATTCGCAAATTTGTTCCAGTTAACCAGCTGGCAGAGCCTCATGGCGTTGCCACCTCTCGCCTGCGATACACCAGCAAATAAGCCGCCGGCACAATGAAAACCGTAAGCACCACGGAGACGCTGAGGCCGCCGATGATGGCACGTGCCAGGGGAGCGTACTGTTCGCTTCCCGTACCCAATTTGAGAGCCATGGGCACCATCCCAATGATGGTGGCCAAAGATGTCATCAGAATCGGACGCAGACGAACGCGGCACGAGGTGATTACCGCCTCCTCCACCGATTTCCCCTGTTCTTCCAGCCGATGGGCGAATTCGACAATCAAAATGCTGTTGGAGGCTGAAATTCCGACCAGCATCAGCACTCCCATCAGAGACATAACGTTGAGGCTGGTCCCGGTGACCGGCAGAATCAGCAGTACCCCGATGAATCCCATAGGAATGGCAAGCATGATAAGGAACGGATCTTTGAACGACTTGAACTGCGCTACCAGGATGAGATAGAGAAGTACAACGGACAAGGACAAGCCGATCGCAAAGCTCTTGAACGAGGCCTGCATACCTTCCACCATGCCCCGCAGGTTGACGCGAACGTTCTCCGGAAGCTTCATCCGGCCGATCACGTCTCGAACTGCGTCCGCAACCTTGCCCAGGTCCTCACCGGCTGGAGTCACGTATACGTCGGTCACGCGTTGAATCTGGTAATGATCGACCTCCGTCGGCGTCTGCACATTCCGCAGCTTCACCACGGAATCCAGCGTGGTAGGCTGCCGGAGATTTGGCGCGCGAATTGGGATATTGGTCAGATCAGCGAAATTGTGGATCGCGGGGCGCCCCTTTTCGTAATACTGGACGGTAAGGTAATAATCGTTGCCCGTCTTGTAATCGACCCAGTAATTCGGAGCGATCATGTAATTCGAGTTGAGCGCGGTGATGACATTATCGACCACTTCTTTTTGTGTAAGTCCGAGTTCGCCGGCGTGCACCCGGTCAACATCCAGCCGCAACGCTGGATAATTCAGATCCTGCGGGACGTAGACTTCGCCAACTCCGGGCAGTTGCCGGATGCGGCCGGCCAGGTCCTGCGCGATACCGTAGATTTGGTGAAGGTCCGGACTACTGACTTGAATATCAATCGGCGCCGGCATGCCCATATTCAGGATGGCGTCCACCATCGAACCGCTGGAAAAAAAAGTCCGCACCTCCGGAAATTGACTCGCAACCTGCTTTTGCACTCGATCCATGTACGCAAAACTACTCAGCCGATGAGGTTCGTTCAGCGCTACCTGGATGGTGGCCGTGTATGGTCCCGCGTTGGTGGTGTACAAAGATGAAAAGTCGGGCACCACGCCGATGTTGGAAACCACCATTTTGAAATCTTTCGGATCCACCACCCGGCGAATCAGGTCTTCCACCTTGGCGACGTACTGTTCGGTCACTTCGATTCGCGTGCCGGTCAGTACCTTGAAGTTGATGGTGAATTGACCGGCGTCAGTTTGTGGGAAGAATGCCAGCCCCAGGAACGGATAAATGGCCAGGCTGACTAGAAACATCCCGCTCAAAATTGCCACGGTGCGGCCCGGTCGTATCAAGGCACGCCTTACCCAGTACTCATAGGAATCCAGCAGTCGATTGAACATCCGGTTGAAGCCGGCATTGAATTTGTCCCACCACGACGAGGGCGCATGCCCTTGTGCATCCGCTGGTCCTGAATGCGCGTGATGACCTGCTTCGTGGGGTACAGCCTTGAGAAAGCGCGAGCAGAAAAGTGGAATCACCGTCATCGCCACCAAATAGGAAGCGAACAGCGAAATCACCACCGCCAACGCCAACGCGCTGAACAAAAACTTGCTCACGCCGTAGAGGAAAGTCACCGGAAAAAAGACGACCACAGTGGTCAAGGTCGCTGCCAGCACGGCCAGACTAACCTCGTTGCCTCCGACCTCCGCTGCCGCCGCAGGCGCCGTGCCCATTTCGAGATGTCGATAGATGTTTTCCAGCGAAATGACGGAATTGTCAATAATGCGTGAGAAGGCCAGCGCCAGTCCGCCCAGGATCATGGTGTTAATGGTGCTCCCCATCATGTTCAGAATTACGAACGTGGCTAGGGCAGAAAGCGGGATGGAGAGAAACACGGCCGTAGTGGCGCGGAAACTGCCAAGGAAAACCAGAATCATCAGGCTGGTGAGAAACAGGCCGATCAACCCTTCATCGAGCAACGTCCGAATCGCTTCCTTCACGAAGACCGACTGGTCGAATACGACCGAGGCCACCAACTGCTTGGGAATATCGAAGAGGTGACCGATCATGTCGCGGATGCCATTCACCACCTCGATGGTGTTGGTATCGCCCCCCTGCTTCATGATGGGCAGATAGACCGATCGCTGACCGTCTACGCGAACAATGTTGTATTGAATTTGATTAGCATCTTTCGCCTCCCCTATGTCATTGACCGAGACCCAAGAAGACCCCACCGTCTTGACCGGAATCTTTCCCAGTTGATCCATGTCGCTGACCAGGCTGTTCGAATACACGTAGTAATCGAAGGGGCCCATTTTCACGTCGCCCGCGGGTAGGATCAGGTTGAAGTTGTTCACCGCGTTCACGACATCCATCGGACTCAACTGTCGGGACGCCAGCTTGTAGGGATCGACGTACACCATGATCTGCCGGTATTTTCCGCCAAAGGGAGGCGGAATTTCGGCGCCCTTTACCACCGCGATCTGATTGCGGATGGCGAATTGGCCTATGTCATGGAGCTGAGTTTGGTTTAGACCTTGTCCTTTCAACGTCACCAGGCAAACGGGCAAACTGGATGCATCGAATTTCAAAACGACCGGCGGCAGCGTACCCGGCGGCAAGCGCTTCAGATCGGCTAGCGCAAGATTGGAAAGCTCGGTCACGTCCGCGTCCGCGCTGGTTCCTGGCTGGAAGTAGACTCGAATAATGCTCACTCCCAGCAACGAGCGCGATTCCATGTGATCAATGCCGCTGGCCAGAGTAAAAAAACGTTCGAGCGGATCGGTGATATCGGTTTCAATGTCCTGCGGCGGCATGCCGGAATAGAAAGTAGCCACCACTACTTCCGGCAGATTGATGGGGGGGAATAAATCCACCGGCATTCGAAACAGACTGGTAACCCCAATCACAACCAGCGCCAGACAGATGACCACAATGAAGTACGGATTACGTATTGAAAAACCTGACATTGTCTCTCACTTTGGAGTCCCGCCGTGGACCACAGCGGTCTCTACTCGGCCTTCGCTTCCTTGTACTGCATAATCTGCACCACTTGCGGATGAACCTTCTGGCCTGCCTTTAGCCCGCTGCGATCGCTGACGATTACTTCTTCGCCTTCGCTCAATCCGGAAACCACCTCCGCATCCGTCGCCGTCTGGATGCCCAGGGTGATCGGCCGGTCCTCAATCTCGTTTTCAGGATTCACCAAAAATACTGTGGTCTTGTCCAGCTGATGGTTAATCGCTTGCAAAGGAACTGCGGGGATGTCATCGCGATGTTCGAGCCCAACCTCGGCTTCCGCGTAAAGACCGGGGATCAGCACGCGTTCCGGATTCTCAACATCCACTTCGGTGTGCATGGTACGAGTGTCCGCTCTCACATCGACAGAGAAACGCGCCACCTTTCCGGGGAAAGTGCGGTTGAGGGAAGGCACGTGCACGTTCACCGGATCTCCGATGCGAATGTAACGAACGTACGACTCGGGAATCGGAATGACCAGGCGAAACAGATTGTCCTGCGACAAGCGAACGATCGGCATGGCCTGCGTGCTGGAACTGGTTCCGGCTTGAACCAGAGTTCCCAGGTTCGCGTAGCGTTCGGTCACAACTCCGGAGAATGGCGCCGTGATTTTGGAGTAGTCAAACAGGGTTTGATCACGAGCCAGTTTCGCTTTAGCCGCGGCCCACTGACTCTGAGCCGCGTCCAGTGCGGCTTTTCCGGCGTCGACTTGAGAGCTGGCGGCAAGATCTTTGCCCTGGGCGTCGTCAACCTCCTGCTGCGCCACGATGCCGGGTTGAGTCTCGAAAACCTGGTTCAATCGCGTGTATTCCAAGTGCAAAGCGTTGTATTGCGCGTTATAACGTTGCAGTTCGTGATCGGCGCGCGTGACTTCGTTCATCGCGTTCGTGATCTCGGCTTTATCCTGTTCCAACTGTGCCTGCAACTCCGGGATCTCCAACGTGGCCATCACCTGTCCTGCCTTCACGCGGGTTCCATAGTCGACATCCAGTTTCTGTACGTAGCCGGATTCCTTGGCATAAACGTCGATTTCCTGAAAGGGCACCAGTTCGGATGACAAAGTAATTTTGCGGCTCAGAGTTTTCTTGACCACCTTGGTCACTCCGACTGTGACTACTTCGTCAGCGCTTGCCTTCCCACTACCGCCGCTGCACGATGACAGTCCAAGCGCCAGCACAACGGCCAGTGCAACCGTCGCGTAACCAACCGCCTTTGATGTGCCCACGCAACGACGATTTCTTTGAATGCAACCCGGTTGATTCATCTCCCTTAAACACCAGCCTTCTCTGGCATCCCGGCCAGCAATGTGCCACTAACTCAGTCCCTTGAATACGTGCCGTAACTTGTCCACGGAAAATTCTCGCGACCGGCAAAAATCGATGACCTCTTTTTCTGCCTGTCGCAATCTCGCGGCAGCCGCGGGAATTTCCGACGCAATCTCTTTGGGAACGGTCAAGATCCCGTGACGATCCCCATGCATCAGGTCGCCCGGTTTCACTTCCAAGCCGCCTATACTGACCTTCGATCCAAAGTCGAAGATGTGGGCATAGGCATGCGACACCGCCACATTTCCGGCAAACAGATGCAATCCCAAGTCCTTTACGCGTGGCAATTCCCTCACCGCGCCATTGGTTACGTAACCGACGCAGCCAAGAGCTCTCAGAATCGCAGCATGCACGTCGCCAAGAAATGCTCCAACCCCAGGCGGTTCGTCCAGGTCCTGCAAAACCACTATTCGCGGCTCAGGCACCTGGAGGATGCTGTTCCACCAGTCATGGCGGTCGTGGTAGAACCCCGCGATTGGAGGTTCGCCAGTGCGGAGGCGCGCAGTGGCTGCGTATCCCACCAAGGGAGGGAAATCCTGGAAAATGCAGGAGACGCGCGCGTCCGCGAAGCCGGCGTTCCGCAGCCGGAGCTGAAAGGTCTCAATCGCGTTCGACACCGTGCACGTGTCTAAACGGCGCAGAGCATCAAGCTCTTCGATGGGTATAGCAGGCTCAAGAGCCATGCGGATCCTCTCGACCAGGTTTCGATTGACCTATTTTGTACGGTCAGTCGTTATGCCAGATTCCGTCCAAGCAGTGAACACCAGCTTGTGACGGCGACAAATTACTGGTTCAAACACCCCAGAGATGAAAAACTAAAGGAGGATACCAGACGACGGAGGAGGCCTGTTATAAAGGCTATCGCTAAAAACGTGCTTGGGAAGCAGAGGTCCGGCAGGTGCCGGGCGAGTTTCAATCGCGGTGGGCGCGACCATGCTGAAATTGGCCGCCGGCTCGACCCACCGGGTCGCATCTCGATCAAGATGCTGCCTCGTCGGCTCGAGTGATCGACGTTCAACAGAGTTGGTAGACCGTGACGAACGAGCAGAGGTAACCCAAAAACGAGTGGCAAGACTGAGCGTCAACGAACAAACGGCAACGACGACCAGTGCACCGCGCCAGCCGCGTTCACCAAACCCGCGATGTTTACAGAATCTCATCCCGCCATCACCGGCAATTGCCACTGCGCGGGATTATACAACATTCGACCCAACCAAATAGACATTACCTACGTCACCGGCCTTCTGTTGAGGTTGGATACCGAACCTAAAAGGTTGGTTGCACCATGGTTCCTCTCCGTAAATCGATCACTGGTCCGGCATCTCGCGCCTGGCCGCATTGTCAACCCGGGAACGCTGTCCGGAAAACTGTGGACCAGCTCTCACTTTCCGAACAACTGGAACGCGGGGTTATAATTTGAGCCGAAAGTGCTTTCTCATTCTGTGAGAGGAGAAACTTCTATGAGAAAGTTTTTGTTCGTGCTGTTGCTTTCTTCAAGTTTTCTCGTGGCACAAGAGAACAATCCGAACTCCACGAGCGCGCAGAAATCAAAGAATGCTAAAGGAGAAACAACCATACAGGGCTGCGTCGGCAGGTTTAGCGGCGATTACATTCTGACCAAGCAGGACCCGGCCATGACCTACCAACTCCAGGCGACTGGCAAAATAAAGCTCCGCAAATACCTCGGCCAACGCGTGGAAGTCACGGGAAGTCAAGGGCCCACAATGAGCTCCAGCTCCGACGCATTAAACAGAACGGGCTCCGCATCCCCAGTCACGATCACCATCACTTCGATCAAGACTGTCTCGAACGAATGCACGGTGCATGAGGTCTCTGGCAAGTGATGAGTCGTGGTTGCGGTAGCGACGGGCAGCCATTTCAATTTAGGCTGGCTCTTTTTGGCAAAATGAAGTAACCAAAATCGTGGTCGCACCATCCATAGTTGTAGGGTTAGGTGTATGTCGCTTGGGCCATATTTCGGAAACGGGCGGCAGGGAACGATCTGCAGCCGAGCCCTATTCGCGTGCGTAGCGCTTATCGGGGTGCTGGCTGCCCGCAATGTGCTGCCGCATTTCCCCCAGGCTACGAGTTCCCACTCGGCAGTCAGCGTCGATTCGCACCACGACCAGAGACCCAGATTTGACAACAGCGGACCGAGATGGAGCGCTCCCGCTGAGAGCTTTTTACCAACTCCTCCCGCTGCCGAATCTGCGCATTTAGCGCCGGTATCTCCGCTGTCGTCCTCGCTTCAGAGCAGAGGTTTTCACTTCAATCGCCCGCCTCCAATCAGCTAATCCATTCCGGCGGAAGAATCAACAAAGCTTTTAACGTTCCGGCGCTTCGCAAACATTGGAAGTGGCCGACGGTTGCTTCCGCGGCCCGAGGAGGCGCTGCCATCCCAGCGCGATGAAATCAATTCCGCCCGAACCGGACTTGAATATGAGGATTGGAGAATGCAAATGAGTGGAATGAAGATTCTATGTGTTGAAGACCAGCCCGAGTACAGGGCATTGCTGGCATACATGCTGGAAGGAATTGGTTACGAAGTCATGCCTGCATGCAACGGACTGGAGGCGATCGATATGTTCAGTAAACAGTCGATCGACGGAGTACTCCTGGAATACAACTTGCCGGATGCAAGCGGGGCCACGTTGCGCGCCAAGATGAAAGCAATACGCCCGGATGTTCCCATCCTGCTGTTTGCTGGCATTGGCAGTCAGACACCATTCATGCTGCGCTTCTTCGACGCTTATCTGCGGGATGCGGGGCGGTTTGGAGATTTAGGAGATTTGGACATATGAGGTTAGAGCAATCGCGAATGAAGTTGGACAGCATAGAAATCTTGAGGTGCCGTCGCATTCTCGAAATTCGGCGGGACGAAGCAATGCGGTCTCTTGATCGATTGGGAGATGAAGCCCGTGGCTTGGATTCCGACGGTCCCAAAGATGTAGGGGACGTCTGCATCTCGAACCTGTCGAAGGAAGCTCTGTTTCAGCAGAGGGACGAACGACAACTGATAGTGCGTATGACTGAGTCAGCACTGGATCGAATTCAACAAGGCACATTCGGAGTATGTGTGGCCTGTGGCGACCACATTAATCCCCACCGACTCGATGCTCTGCCCTGGACCCAGTACTGCCTTAGCTGCCAAAAGGAGTTCGAGCAAGGAGAAAAGTTCAAGAACAAACTGCATGCGGCTGACCGGCGAATCGCGCTGAAGGCGGGATAACTCTGGCAACCTGTGCACCGAATAAAAGAAAAAAAGAGGAGGAATGTCATGAACACGATTTGCAAGATCGGAAGTTTTACATGCGCGGCGCTGGCGGTCAGTCTGATTTTCTTGACCATACCGGCTGGAGCGACGACCGGTGATTTCTACCCCTCGTACACACACGCCAAAGTGGTCGCCCATCTGCCACTCTCAGGCGGGGTACAGCAAATGTTCCTGCAACAGGAAGGTAACAAACAGTACCTGTATGTGCAGCAGGCTTCGCGGCAAGGTTTCACGGTAATCGATGTAACCAAGGCGGCGAAACCAAAGACAGTCAGTTACGTGTCACAGGAGACATTGGCCGCGGTGGGACCTGGGCTCGCGATCGCGGAGACGACTGAGAACCCTGCGAGCCCGAACTCTGACATGGCTGGAAGCGCGCAAGGCACCCGGGGTAGTGTGGCGCCTGAATCAATTCGCGTGCTCGACACCAGCAATCCAGCGCACGTGCGGACGGTTCAAACCTTCACCGGAGTCACGAGCGTCTTGCCGGATAATGCCCGCGGCTTGATCTATGTGGCGAACGGCGATGGCATCTGGATCCTCTCGCATCAGCAATTGTTGCGAAGGCACAGCTGCAGTTCAGAGGATGAGTTGTCACCGGTTCCCAACTGCGATTAGCGGCCCATGCGCGATTAGCCGGGCCGTTTCTCGCTCCGGGCAGGCAAACCACTGATCGCCGTTAGTGCCGGAGAGGAGATTCACTTGAGCAAGAAAAGGTTTGTCCAACGAAGCTGGGGTTCGAAGGGCGTAGTGCCTGCGCCGCGTAGGAACGCAGCTTCGTTCGATCAGGTGGTGGAGAACTTGGGTCTCTCTCCGGCACAGTTCGAAAACTCTGCGGAACTTAAAGAGTGGGTGCGCGCCAACCGAGAGCACAAGTACGTGCCCATTGATCTCTTGGTCGCGTGGGGCTTTGAAGTGGAGCCGCAGTGAGAAACCAGTTTAATGATCCAGGAGCATATTTGTCCGCCTGAAGCGATTTTGGAGGTGAGAGAGAATTTCGGAGGTGCGGTATGAAACTGATGTTGATCGTTGTGTTGTTGGTTGGGTTTTTTGTGCCTGCATACGGCCAACAACAATTGTGCTTTTCCAAGAACTGCTCGCAAACACCAGTTGCCATCTTCAAGCTGGATCGGAGTGACACACAACTCGCTAACATCTTTCGACCTTTGCCAGCGCTGCCAGCTTACCAGCCAGTTGCGCCGTTGGCATTCTCGCCGTCCACCAGGCAGTTTTTTCGATACTCGGTGCCTGCACACGTTGACAACGGGTTGAGCCTTCCGAAACTCAGTAAGCCTGCGCCGGGCGAAACCGGCCACGGCTCGTGGATGGGGACGAACTACCCGTCTGGTCTGAGCGGCGCAAGCCCGACTGGACCCGCTTTTTCAGCTCGTACTTTTTCAACTGGACAAGGGGGAATTGGATTCACGCCAGCATCCCGCTAGTTTTGACCGTGGGTAGAGAGGAAGAAGAGAAAGAATGGAAACCAGAACACTATTTGCGAGGCGACACGCGATGACATAACTTTTCGAGGGGTAATTTTTATGAAACGCACACTTACGAAGCGCATATTGGGGATCGGTCTAATCTTGTTTGCCGCGGAATTATTCGCTCAGAGCGCCATTCCCGCCGGCACCATCCTTCCTGTCGCTTTGAACTCTTCCTTGAACTCACGAAAGCTCAAAGCCGGCCAATTGATTACAGCGCGAGTGATGCAAGACGTTCCGTTGTCGCCAGAGTTGAAGCTTCATGCTGGGGCGAAAGTGATCGGTCACGTGATCGATGTCAAACCGGCAAACGGGATCGCGAAAGCGCAAGTATCCATCCGATTTGACACTTTGCTGATGTCGAAGCAGAGCATACCGATCATCACCGATTTAAGGGCGTTGGCGTCGATGATGGCAGTAGAGCAAGCGCAACTTCCTGAGGCTGGCCCCGACCGCGGAACGTCAGAGAACGCGTGGACTACGGATCAGATCGGAGGTGAAGTTGTTTACCGCGGCGGTGGACCAGTTGCCAACGGACTGCAATTTGTGGGAACGCCGACGGCCAACGGCGTGCTGGTGCATATCTCCGCAAAACCCGGCAGCTCATGCCGGGGCGACGTCGAAGGCAAAGATCGGCTACAGGCGCTGTGGGTGTTTTCCTCCGACGCTTGTGGAGTCTATGATTTCGTGGATCTGAATATAGTTCATGCGGGACGAACCGATCCGGTCGGCCTCATCACTTTGAAGTCCGACCACGGCGACGTGAACGTAAGGGCGGGCAGCGGAATGTTATTACGAGTGAACAACAAACCGGTGTTATGAGTTGTTGTGTGGGCAGATGTGCGTGACTCCTGCGCGCCTTCCTATACAAGAATGTGGAGATTGCGCGCCCGCTGGTTGTCGGCGGTCCGGTTATTCCGGACCGCCCGTTTTTTATGCCCTTTTGCCGCGCGGCAGAACCGCACTTCCAGCCGAGTTACCGCGTTAGCTCTGCGTCATGGCCGAGTCAAACTCGCTCGCAAGAGTAGAGGTTGTGCGTCGACATCCTGCTTAGTATCGCGGGCGAACTCATTTTCATGCCTCGCCGAGTAGATGAACTCGTGTCCCGTGATGCGATCCGGATAGTACCACTTTAGCAGGGCTTCCGGCTTGTCGTGCGGACGCTCTGCAAACTCGATCTGGGTCTCGTTGCTCACGTCCCAACGCTGGGTGGACGCCGTTATCAAGGTTGCCTCCAATTTCTTCCAATCCGCAGAGAATATCTGCACGATGTTGCGGTCAGACAGGTTATTTTGCAATACAAACCAATAGCTGCCCGCAGGCAAAATGCCGCCCGGGATTTCTACCGGCTCACTGAACTTTAACTTCGTCATCTGATCCCAGTCATCGGCCTGAGCAGCGGGCATGAAAACCGCACAAGCCAGAATGAAACAGAAAATAATTGCTAATACGTTTCGAGTATTCATTCCTTGTCTCCTCACTAGCCTGGATGGGCTATTAAGTACGAAGGCCCCGCGAGTCAAGAAGGTTGCCCAAGCCCTGACAATCGGCGACGTGTTGACTGGGAAAAAATTCCCGCGAAATCTCGACCAACCGCGGCAATCTGGTTACTTCTCTCGTTGGGGCGCATCTAAGACGGGTGGGTGTGTTGGAGGCAGTTCTGTGTGTTCAATTCCTTGTTGTGCTCTATCCGATTCGCCATTCTTCGTTCGTTCACACGCCCGCAGTTGCATCACCTGATTCACTCCCCTCATCAAACATAGTAGAGAAAAAAGAGGAGAGAACATATGTGGCTGCCAAGGATGAAAGCAATCGCGGGTTTCTTCCTGGCCGTGATTTTATCTGCGCCCGCATGGGCAATCGATACGAACGCCAGATCTGCAGTACCAGGGACGCTCAACTATGTGGAAGGAAAAGTTTCGATGGGTGATCAGCCCCTCGACGCAAAATCGATCGGCACGGCTGAGTTGCAACCGGGTCAATCACTGACCACAGAAGACGGCAAGGCTGAGATTCTGCTGACGCCGGGAGTTTTTCTGCGCGTGGGCGCCAACAGTTCGGTGAAAATGATCTCGCCCAGCCTCACCAACACGGAGGTTGGAGTCGACAGAGGCCACGCCATGATCGAAGTGGCGGAGATACACCCGGAAAACGATATTCGCATCACAGGAGCGGGTACGACTGCGCAGCTCTTGAAAACTGGACTGTACGACTTCAATCTTGATCAACAGGCATTCCGAGTTTTTGATGGCGAGGCCAGGGTCGAAGGGAACGGCGGGGAGGTCACCGTAAAGGGTGGGCGTCAGGTAAGCCTTAACGCTAGTGCTCCCCTGAAAGCGGAAAAGTTTAAGAAAAAAACATATCAGCAAGACGATTTGTATCGCTGGAGCAGCCTGCGCTCTGCGTACCTTGCGGAAGCCAACGTCAATGCGTCGAGCATCTACGTAAACAACGGGTGGGGACCGTGGGGACCGGGTTGGTGGGGTGCTGGGTGGTATTGGGATCCTTGGTTCAGTGCCTACACTTTCATCCCCGGCGACGGAATTTTCTACAGCCCCTTCGGCTGGGGATTCTATTCGCCGTGGTGGGTGTATCAGGCTCCGTTCTACGGCTACGGATACGGGTATGGACGTCAACCTTACTATCACCATTTCAGCAATAACATTCATAACTGGGGCCCTGGCAATCACTACGTTGGAGGCGACCACTACGCCAATGGCATTTACCGCGGTCCCGGATCTACCGGCGCCGGTTTTCGTTCCGGACCCAGAATGCCGGGCGGAGCGCGTGGTTTCGGAGCGCCCCGCTACGCCGGCGGCTTTCAGGGCGGTGGCTTCCATGACGGAGGCTTCCACGGCGGCGTAGGCTTCCACGGTGGCGGCGGCTTCCACGGGCGCTGACGCAATAGATTCGGAGAACGGGTTCAGGTTGGCCAAAGGTTCCTGATTTGTGGCGAGAAAAGGAGACGACCGCATGAAATGGCTCTTTTCGCTATTGCTGCTATTGCCCGCAACGATGCTTGCACAAAGTCCATTTGATGGAACCTGGGTAGCTAAGTTGGAGAAGGCACAGTTGCCCGAGAAGGCGGAGGTCTACTTGTTGCAGAACGGCATCTATGAATGCTCCAGCTGCGTCCCCAGGATCAGAGTCAACGCCGACGGCAAGGATTATCCAATCGCTGGCTCGCCCTATTTCAGCACCATCAGCATTCGCATCATCGACAACAACAGCATCGAATTGACGGAGAAACAAGGCAGCAAGGTCGTCTATTCGGAAACAGACTCGGTTTCTCCCGACGGCGAGACTCTGCTACAGAAGATGACAGATTCAGCCGCGCCGAGCGGGCAACCGATAGCCGGAGAGGAAACCTATAACCGCATCGGTATACGACCGTCGGATGCAAATGCGATTTCCGGATCATGGCAAGCGCACAAGGTAAAAATCACTTCCGAGAACGGAAGCACCGTTAGCTATCGTAGTGTGCCGGACGGATTGCAGGCTTCCAGTCCCGGTGGCGAAGGCTACGAGGCCAAATTTGACGGGAAGGAATGTCTGATCCGCGGAGATCCGGTCCACGGTACTGTCTCGTTGAAGCAAATCGATGCCCACACCATCGTCGAAACCGACAGCGAGGAAGGCGTCGTTCATTACAGACTTGTCATGGCTGTTTCGCCCGATGGCAAATCCATGAAGGTTACGGAGACTGATCGGGAGCGGGGCACGACGATGACCTACACCATGGAGAAGAAGTCGCAATAAGCATCGCCCCGAAACTGAGCGCAGATCGCTTCGACGTCGGTATGCAAAGCATCGCCGGCGAATTCAAGACTCGCATAGCGCCGGCCCCAATTGCTCGAAATGCTGAAAATGAATGTAGTGGCCGCGAGGGTCGATCGCGATCGGTGGCGTATAATCGGCTTTTGAAGAATCCAGCATAGGTGACAAGCAATGGCTCCCACGAACGGTAGTCCTGCCAACGGCAATCACGCGCAGAATGACAACGGGCACAAGGTTCCACGGCCGCGAGCCGACTGGATCACGAGGCGCAAAGCCGAGAACAGCGACGGCAATTTCTCCCAGATGCACTACGCCCGCAAAGGTCTGATCACCGAAGAAATGGCCTACGTGGGGGAGCGCGAAAAGCTTTCACCCGAACTGGTGCGCGATGAAGTGGCGCTCGGCCGCATGATTGTCCCGGCCAACATCAATCATCCGGAACTGGAGCCAATGTGCATTGGCGTGGCTTCGCTGTGCAAGATTAACTCGAATATCGGCAACTCCGCAGTCACCTCCAACATCGACGAGGAACTCAAGAAGCTGCACACCTCGGTTCATTATGGCGCCGATACGGTGATGGATCTTTCAACCGGCGGTGAGATTCACGAGATTCGCGAAGCCATCCTCCGGCACTCGCCTGTGCCCATCGGAACCGTGCCGATCTACGAGGCAATCTCGCGGGTAAGACGCATCGAAGATTTGAGCGCCGAGGTAATGCTCGAAGTGATCGAAGAGCAGGCTGAGCAGGGTGTGGATTACATGACCATCCACGCCGGTGTGCTGATCCAGTATCTGCCTATGGTTTCGAAACGCATCACGGGGATCGTGAGCCGCGGCGGTGCGATTCTGGCGCAATGGATGGCCCACCATCACAAGCAGAATTTTCTCTATGAGCGTTTCGACGACATCTGCAAGATTTTCGCTAAACACGACGTTTCGTTTTCACTCGGCGACGGTCTGCGTCCCGGCTGCATCGCCGACGCCAGTGACGAAGCCCAATTCGCCGAGTTGAAAACGCTGGGCGAACTGACCAAGAAAGCCTGGCAATACGACGTGCAGGTGATGATCGAAGGTCCCGGCCACGTGCCCCTCGACAAAATCAAAGAGCAGGTCGACAAAGAAAAAGAGCTTTGCTATGAAGCCCCGTTCTACACCCTGGGGCCATTGGTCACTGATATCGCTCCGGGATACGACCACATCACGTCCGCCATTGGCGCAGCGATGATTGGCTGGCATGGAGCCGCGATGCTTTGCTACGTCACTCCCAAAGAGCATCTCGGACTTCCCAATGAGAAAGATGTAAAGGACGGGATCATCGCCTATAAGATCGCTGCGCACGCTGCGGATTTGGCGCGGCATCGTCCTGGCGTTCAGGATAGGGACGACGCTCTCAGTTATGCGCGCTACAAATTCGACTGGGAGAAGCAATTCGCCTTGTCGCTCGACCCGGAAACGGCGCGCTCCATGCACGACGAAACTCTTCCCGACGACTATTACAAGGAAGCCGCATTCTGCTCCATGTGCGGTCCTAAGTTCTGCTCCATGAACTATTCCAGCAAGGTCGACGAGTACAACAAACAAGTCCACGGCCTGGAAAAGAAAGACTACTCGGGACTGGTGGAGAAACTGGTCTCGCTTAAGTAGCCGTGGCGGATTTCAAGGATGCTGCGGGGTCCTCAACTTCGAAGGCCCCCGCGATCTGTTTCCCAATGTCAGCGGCAGCCGCGTTTCCGATGTACTCTCCCAGCGCACGATAACTTTCAAATTGCAACTCATCGAACCACTGGTCGGCAGTGCTCTGATGGGGGAAGGTCTTGTGCTTGTCGAAATACTCCCAGACGTCGTCCGGAAGCTGGTTTTCCTGCCCCGCGCCGCCTTCTTCCGGCTTCGATCTCAGCGGCATGCTGGTCTTAAGGTAAAACAATTTGCCGCGGTCGTTGGAATTCTGGGGATCATAGAAAATATCTCCGGCGACAAAGTTGTATTCGCTTTCACGCCCATCCTTGGGCCGGATCTTGGCAAAATCAATCTCAAGGCGTGCCCCAAAGTCAGTCCTGGCTTTTTCAATCAGTGCCAGAAGATTCTCGCAAGCATACTGGCCGTCGCAGTCGGCGTCGCAGGCCACGATCACGCGACAATGACGCTTGATTAATTCGTAGACCGCGAGATTCTCGAAGTGTCCGCCGTCGGAAAGATAAACGTAGCTCTTGTTCTGGTCGCTCTGGGCCACTAATTCGGAAAACAGGTAGCTGAGCCCCCAGGCCGGGCCAGCGCTCTCCCATTGCGGCGTAAAGCGAGAATTGCCCATCCACCAGCCCAGGCGGACATCGAACAGAGTCATGAACAGGCCCGTCGCCGGAGAGGTGAAATAACCCATGTTCGGACTCGCGGCTGCGCCCGAAATCGCCATTGCCGTACCCAAGGCAATTCCGTCCTCGGCGGTCATCCGCGTGAGCGAGCCCGCAGTGCGCCCCAGTTCGGTTTTCGAGTAACTGAGCTGATAGGCATGGTCCAGCTGGAAACGGTCCGGACCTGCCCCGGGGAAGATCACGTCGTATCCGCAATACAACGGGGTAAACACGAACGACTTCGCGCGCCGGGTGGCATAACCTAGTTCGGCGCCGCTGGTGATGTTGATGGCCGCATTCAGGATCGGGTACGGTCCAGGATAATTTTCGGCAAAATCCTTCAGCGGGACGTCGTCGTGTGGATCAAACCCCGTAAACGGCTGCGGTGTCCGCTGTGGATTCGAGGCGCCCAGATAACAGCGCACCAGGCGGTTGCGGTAGAAATGGTGTAAAGAGAAGTCGTTTACATCCACGCGGCGCGACAGCAGGAGCGAAGCGACAGCCAGAATAACGCCGACGCCCAGCAGTTGCCAGGAGGTCCTGAAATACTCAACCTTCCAGTACAGCGCGGACAAGGCAGCCCAATCGTTTCCCGGCGCGGCCGCGTGTGAAAAACGCCATAGTTCACGCGTTTCCGTGGGACGGAAGAACATCCCTGAGCTGATGTGAACCGCGGTGGCTAACAACAGAGCCAGACCGGCGCCGAAGACGTACGGTGCTAACCGGGCGATCATGTCGAGCGCTCGGGGCGCTTTGAACAACCGCACAATCCATGATCCGGCAATTCCGTTTGGCGGCGTAACTTTCTCGGCCGTCCCACTCGTCGCGGCGCTGTTGGCAGCTTTCACGCCCAGATAATTGTGAGCGATCCATAAAATCGCGGGAACCAGGCTTCCCCACCGCAGCTTGAATAAAGCCCAGCGCACCAGCAGCGGCCCGAAAGCGCAGCATCCGGCCAGCAGCATCCAGGCCAAGGTGAGGAGCATTAAGTATCCGCCCAAACGGGCCCACCATTCTCGCACCAAGTCTCTGCAGCCGCGGCCGACCAGTCCCATGTGCACAGCCCCAGCCAGCAACATGATCAGCATCAGAGCCCCGGTTCCGAAAACCCCTACGATCCAATGAGCGCTGTAAGAAGCCGGCGAGTGATTAGGCGATACGCTCTTCAGCAACACGACGTACGCGCGGCCTAGAGCACCGCCCACCGCCCCCGTGATCAATGATGAAAGCAGGAAAGCGGTAAGCGAAAGCATGCGGTTTTCGGGGTCCTTCTTCCGCCATTCTTCCCGCCACAGCCTCAATGACACGGCCGCCACCGTCCAGGCAAGAAAATAGATCCCGCCCCAAACCGCCAGCCACAGCAAAATCGGATAATCCGCTGCTTGCTCTCGCCAGCGCCATAATCCCGAATTGAGCAGCAAGCACGCCAGGAAAAATGGCAATATCACGGTGACCGTCACCTTCACCCGTTGAAACGGCGTCAGCAGCATTTCCTTGGAGGGAATCTTCTCTGCCGTGTTCCATGCCATGGAAACACAGGCGATGAACCACACGATCCCGCCAGAGATCAGCAACTCCAGAGCGTGCAGCCGCGAAGACCTCTGCAGTCCAAGCAGCACGCCGTCGCAAGCCACGAAAATCGCCAGGAAAAGCAAACCGAGAACCGTCTGGTTCAAGAAGACATTGCGCAACCAGGTGCCAATCATCGCCCAGGTATCGCCGGAAAACACGCCGGTGTGCGGGGTCAAATAATTGCTGTACAAGCGAAGCCAACGCAGAAAAGTACGTTCCTCGCGACCGCCGGGTTCGCGCTTTCCAGG
Organism: Terriglobales bacterium; assembly: GCA_049585795.1. GTDB lineage: Bacteria > Acidobacteriota > Terriglobia > Terriglobales > Acidobacteriaceae > JABDBE01. The sequence goes on from JBAVAQ010000108.1 coordinate 135,846, forward strand.
AACGAGTGCCTTTTCGACGTCTCGAAACGAGGAATTGGGCAGGGCATCCAGGAACCTGCGGGTGAGCGCCGTCAGCCACGAGCCTATATATCCGCCGCCGGAAACCGTGGAAAGATAATCGAACTTGTGCAGCAGTTCGTTCTCCGCCAGTGCCTGGAGGACGCCCAGATTAAAGGTCGCACTGCGAATGCCCCCGCCGGAAAATGCCAATCCAATCAGATTGTCGGCGGTCGGTTTAAGCGTGCTGACGCCGCGCGCACGGCGGGACTCAGCGATCTGGGTCAACTCATCCTGAAGAACTTCTTTGAACGTGACCGGAAGGGGATCGTGTGGCGACTGATCCGCTACGACTGCCGCTGTGAGAGGTGTGGGTTCGGGCATAAATTGCCTCGCTCCCCCTCATTTCCTTCTGGCGATGTTTACTGGAAACCCCGGTTAAGTCAAGGGAATTGTTGCAATCCGGTGCTGGATGTACATTTTGGTCTCGGTTCTATTTGAAATCAACAATGCCATCGCAGACTAACTGAACGGCGATTGCCAAGAGCAAAAAGCCGAAGATTCGATTGATCGCTCCAGCCGCGCCGGGTCCCAAGCGCTTCACCAGCGGACCTCCGAGGCGGAGAAACAGATAAACGACCAGGCCCAGCGCAACAATGCCAATCACCATACCAACGTATGAAAGCGCGCCGCTGGCGTCTGCGGACAAACCCATGACTACGCCGATCGATCCCGGGCCCGACAGCATCGGCATGGCCATTGGCGTTAAAGAGATATCTTCTTTCGTGCTGGCTTCATTGCTTTCCGCGGGTGTCATGCGGCTGTTTCCAGTGACCATGCTCCAGGCGGTATTGGCAACGATCAATCCCCCGGCAATCCTCAGCACCGGCAGCGAAATGCCGAATAGGATCAGCACGAAACGTCCAAAGAACAGGAAAACCACCAGGATTGTGATCACGTAGACTGCGGTCTTGAGCGCCGTGTGCTTGCGCTCGGCCGGCGGAAAGTCCCCGGTCAGAGAAAAGAATATCGGGATCGCACCGAACGGGTTCACGATGGGGAACAATGCCAGAAATGTCGCCACGGCCGCCGACGGCAGCGCTCTCAGAATATGCTGCACGGCGTGGGCTGGGTTCATGGGGAGAAAGCTTAACAGCGGGGTGTGATTTCGAAAAGGCTAGACTGCGCGCTCTGCTTGCCAATAACAAATTTAAGCAAACCTAACGATCGCTCTCCAGCACCTTAGCAGCGCGATTCAACGCCGCCGCGAGAGATGTGATCTGCTGCCGCGTGCGTGCCAGATCGTGTTTGTCGATAGCCTCGTTAATCCCCGGGATGACCACAGCTGCGTATCCGGTGTATTGACCAGGGGCATAAATGGCGTGGCGAAACCAGGGACGGTTCGGGAGTCCTTCAGGCAGCAGAAGAGCGCGTTCCGCCTGGCGCAACGCTCGATTCAGTTTGTCGGCGTCACGCGGAGACTCTTGCTGCCGGACCAAAATCTTCGCGCTGGCCTGCTCGAAGTGATGCGCCGCTTGCGAAGCCTCAGCAAAGTTCACAGATTGACCAACGAACTCGGCCTGCGCTTTCTTCTTGGCGGAATCGATGTAGGAGACGATTTCCTTGGCATATTCCTCGTAGTCGTAAGGCAGCACGTCAGCGTCGGCCATCCGCAGGATCGAGAGGCCGAAAATACGCGCCATCTCCTGCTCGTAGACAAAATCGGGATCGCCGAATTTCTTGAACCAGTTGAAATTGTCAAATGCAGAATGATAGACGCCATAGGAACCGGTCGAACTTACGTCGGTCGAGGGCACGCCGAGGTGCTGCAGGAAAACGGTGTAGTCCGATCCGCTGCCCAAATCGCCCACCGGCACATCGGCTTTTGCTTGTGCGGCCGGGATGCGCCTGCTGTCGCCGATCGCATCAGTTGGAGCCGGGACGGACTCGGCGCCGGGTTGGGTTTCCTTTTGCCAGCTGTCGTAAACCGTTCCGCCGCTGGGAGATGGAACCGCCTTGGCCACGTCACGGAGAAATTGTTTCAGGCTGGGTACGGAAGCTGCCCCGAATTTCGGCCCCGAAACCGCGACGTCCATGTTGAAATACGCTGCGGCGTTAGCCAATTCGTTCTCGTGCTGCTCGCCCCATTCGGTGGAACCGATCAATCCCTCTTCTTCCCCGTCCCAGCTTCCCAGAACGATCGTGCGCTTCGGCCTCCATCCTGATTTCAAAAGTTCGCCGAGACCGTGCACGGCCTCCAGCATGGCCGCTGTGCCGCTGTTCGGATCGACTGCACCGTAAACCCAAGCATCGCGATGATTGCCTGCAACCACCCATTCCTCGGGATTTTCACTTCCACGCACTCGACCAATCACATCCCAAATGGTACGGAATTGGTAATCCTGTTTGAGATGCATCTTCACTTTTACCGGACCGGGTCCCAGGTGATAAGTGAACGGCAACGCGCCTTGCCACTCGCGCGGTGAATCCAGGCCCCCAAGGTGCTCAAGGATGGGCCATGCATCGCCGTAGGATAAAGGAGTGGTCGGGATTTTCGGTAGCTGCGCAGATTGTGCCGGTGGTGTACGTACGGCAGCGGGAAGCGTAGGGACTGAAGCGATCCCGGGCGTGGTCGGATCGCCGGGAAACTCGAACATGTAACCGATGGACCCGCGCTGCACGCCCCAATCCGGACGCCACGGCCCTTTGGGATATTTGTCGCCGCGCCGCCATCCATCGTCGGCGGGGTCGGAGTAGAGGATCAGCCCGGCCGCGCCGTGCTCCTGGGCAAGAAGCGCTTTCACCCCGCGAAAGTTCTGCCCATAGCGCGCTATTACAATCTTGCCGCGCACGTCCACTTTCAACTGCTCGAGTCTTTTGAAATCCTCGGGCGTACCGTAATTGGCGTAAACCACCTCCGCCTCGGCGTCGCCCGAGGGGGACATAGCGCTGAACGGCGTGATTACCCGCGGATCGTCCGCATAGGAATCACCCTTCACGTGCTCGCGCGTGGGCCCGTGCATATGTACGTCGGCGGGGGCCGTCACATCCACACTGATTTCCGAGGGATAATTCATCCAAACCCGGTATTCGACCGTTTCCGTATCCAAACCAGCCTCACGGAACTTTTGCGCGACGTAATCCGCAGTCGCTTTGTCTTCCGGGGTACCGGCAACGTGCGGCGCCTGGGTGAGGATACGCAGATGTTCTTCGGCCAGTTTTGGGTCCGGCACCGCGAGAAACCGGCCTTCCTCTTCGGTTTCGATAGTGGCATTGCGGAATCCGAAGATTGCCGGAGAGGGTTTTGGGGTTCCCTGAGCCGGTTGAGTTTGGGGAAGGCCAAAGACTAACAGGCTGCAAAACAAACTGGAGCCAAATCGAAGGGTCATGGATTTCATCGTGAAAGCGCCAGTGTACATGATTCGCAGACACTGGCTGGATGCCAACGCGGGTCGATGTTGGCGGGAATCTCATCCCCCCGATCATTCGATCTCGTGTATCACCAACTTCACCACTTGGTGATATACTGGAGTTTATGAAACGCGCAACCATGACTCTGCCCGACGATTTGGCCAAGGCGGTGGAGAAGTATCTTATGTCCCAGGAGGCGCCTCCCTCGTTGACCACGGTGGTGCAAGCGGCCTTGCGGCAATATCTGAGCGAGCGAGGATTCCTAAGGACGCGGCGAACGCTCGCGATCACCTCCGCACCGAAAGGAAGCGGACGTTCTGACGTCAGCCAGCACCACGACCGCTATCTGGCCGGGACCCAGAAGTGAGACCAGCGGTGCTGGCCGACACTGGGCCGTTGTATGCCGCCGCTGATCCCGACGACGCCTATCACAAGCGGGCCCTCCGAGAGTTGCGTAGGCTTGCCGACGGGAACAACGAAGTCATGGTTGCGTATCCGACTCTGCTCGAGGCCTACACGCTAGTCTTGTTTCGACTCGGTGAAACTGCGGCTTTGCGATGGCTGGAAGACATGGCCGGCGCCGCTCTGGTCAACCCCAGTGCGGAGGACTATCGGCACGCTGTGATGAGTGTGCAATCGTTGAAGGACCAATCCATCACGATGTTCGATGCGCTCGTGGCAACGCTGGCCGTCCGGCTGGAGCTGGCAGTCTGGACCTACGACCATCATTTCGACGTGATGCGCGTCGCCGTGTGGCGCTGACGTTGGCCAGCGCTCCCAGACGATTCCTCGGCGAGACTCCGGACGCTCCGAAACTATAAACTGCAAGCATGTCAGTGACGAATCCCACTCAACGCTTCTCCTCTCGGGTTAACAATTATGTGCGCTACCGGCCTGGCTATCCGCGGGAGGTTCTTGACCTCCTGAAAAAGGAATGCAGCCTAACAGCTGGCTCTCTGATCGCGGACATTGCATCTGGTACAGGCATTTTCACGCAGATGCTGCTGGAGAACGGCAACCGCGTCTTCGGCGTGGAACCCAATGCTGAAATGAGCCGTGCCGGAGAAGAGTTTTTGCGCAGTTATTCACGATTCACTAGTATCGCCGGAACGGCGGAAGCTACGACGCTTCCGGATCAGAGTGTCGACATCGTCACTGCGCCGCAGGCGGCGCACTGGTTCGATCGCCAAAAGGCTCGCCGGGAATTTGTCCGCATCCTCAAGGCTGGAGGCTGGTGCGTGCTTTTGTGGAACGAGCGCCGCACTGATACGACACCTTTTCTGCGCGATTACGAGCAGTTGCTTCTGACCTATGGAACCGACTACCAGGAAGTGCGGCATGAACGCACAACGGCTGAGATCGCAGGTTTCTTTTCGCCATCTCCCTTCCGGTCGAGCGCGCTGGAAATGTGTCAGCACGTAGACTACGCCGGACTTGAGGGCCGGCTCCTGTCGTCCTCGTACACGCCGACGCCGGACCACGCAAACTATGAATCTATGCTGCGCGAGTTGCGCCGGACCTTTGACGCGCACGAGATCAACGGCCGCGTATCGCTCGATTACAACACCCTGGTTTATTACGGGCAGCTTGAATAAGCCCAAAAGCCTCGAACCACAAAGAATACGAAGCTGCACATAGGAAATCTGATTCGAGTGCGAGCTGCTTAACAATTCGGAGAAATGATGCCTGACGAAAAAACCTTTCACATGACTTCCGATGAATTCCGCGAGCATGGGCACGCGGTTGTCGATTGGATTGCGGACTACTACTCGCGGATTGAATCGTATCCAGTTCTGTCTCGCGCTGAGCCGGGCCAGGTTCGGGCTTCCCTGCCCGCGAGCCCTCCATCGCAAGGCGAGACTTTTGCCGCGATCCTCGGAGACGTCGAGAGGCTGATTCTTCCCGGCATTACTCACTGGCAGTCGCCTAATTTTTTTGCTTTTTTCCCCGCCAATGCCTCGGGTCCGGCGATTCTCGGCGATTTACTTTCCTCGGGCCTGGGAGTGCAGGGCATGCTTTGGGCCACCAGTCCGGCCTGCACGGAACTCGAGACCCATGTTCTCGATTGGCTGGTTGGAATGCTCGATCTGCCTCGAAAGTTTCTTTCCACCGACAGCGGAGGCGGCGTAATCCAGGATACGGCGTCGAGCGCTTCGTTGTGTGCCTTGTTAGCCGCGCGCGAACGCGCCACCAATTTCGTCAGCAACAAACGTGGATGCGATGGAAAGCTGGTTGCATATACTTCGTCGCAGGCGCACTCCTCCATTGAGAAGGACGTTCAAATCGCCGGGCTTGGTCTGGACCATTTGCGCTTGATCGAAGTAGACGAGAACTTCGCCATGCGTCCGGACGCGCTGGCACAACAAATTCAAAAGGATCGCGCAGCGGGCCTCGTGCCCTCTTTCGTTTGTGCCACGATCGGTACAACTTCCTCGAACGCGATTGATCCGCTGCCCGAAATCGGCCGCATATGCCGGGAAAACAATGTCTGGTTTCACGTCGATGCCGCCATGTCGGGAACGGCCGCGCTATGCCCTGAGTTCCGCCGTACGCATCGTGGAGTTGAGCTCGCCGATAGCTACACCTTTAATCCGCACAAATGGATGTTCACCAACTTCGACTGCAACTGTTTCTACGTAGCCGATCGAAAAGCGCTGATTCAAACTCTGAGCATCCTCCCGGAATACTTACGCAACAAGGCCACAGAATCGGGTGCGGTGTTTGACTACCGCGACTGGCAAGTTCCGCTGGGCCGCCGCTTTCGCGCGCTAAAACTCTGGTTTGTAATTCGCCACTATGGCATCGAGGGCTTGCAATATCACATTCGGCGGCATGTTGAACTGGCGCAGCAGTTCGCGGGCTGGGTTCGGGACGATTCTCGTTTCGAACTGGCAGCGCCGGCGCCGCTCAACTTAGTTTGCTTCCGTCACAAGGGCGGAGACGAAGTGAACCAAAAGTTGATGGATCGCCTGAATCGCAGCGGCGATCTATACTTGACGCATACGCGCCTCCATGATTGCCTCACTCTGCGATTTTGCGTCGGGCAAACCAACACGAGAGCACGCCACGTCGAGCGCGCCTGGCGCAGGATTCAAGAAGAAGCAGCAGCCTATTAAGTCGAATCTTCATTTCATTTTGGGGTTTGCGGCTGTCCCGCTGGCGCTTCGGGTATGAGGGCGTTCGGGTTCGCAGGAGCCGCCGGGTTCACTCCAAAATCCCAGACGTAGGTATTCATTCCTTCCTTGCCCATCATTTCCACCACCGCGTACTCTCCAGGTTCGAGAGCATTCAGAGGCGTGATCTTGATCCATCCTCCGGTCAGTTTTAACGAGTCGGTTTGAACCAGGTTCTGCTCCTGCGTAGCTTTTCCCAGCGGGTTAGTTTTTATATCCCCGATGATCCGTTTGCCTTTCTTAGGCTGGAGCCGCACGATTTGGTAACGGTCCCACGGCTGTTGCGGTTGCTGCGGCTGTTGCGGCCCCTGCTTCGAACTCGCGGTCGCACCCTGATCCTGATCGAAGTTGATGTAGATTGCGGGCAGGGTTGCGTGGGCTTGAATACTGGCGTGCAAGCCTTCGAGTTCGATGGTCTGCTTGCCGCTGGCAATAGGGTTGATCGCAGAGAGCAGGATATTCATTTTCGCATTGCGGTTTACTTCACCAGTGTTCTGCTGCAGCGGGACGAGTTGCGGCTGAGTCTGAAAGGTGTCGAGCAAAAACATTCCGCCGTCCTCGGGCAAATGCAGGCCGGGCGCGACCTGTGGAGTCTTGGCCTCTTCGGCCCGGCGTTCCGCTTCGAGTTCCTGGTCGAGTTCCACCGCTTCCGGAGCGGGAAGGCCGGCGGCGCGATCTTTTTCGAATTTGTCCGTGGCCGCCCAATCGACCAGCGAGTTAGGCACCTCTTCCCATTGGTCACGCTCCGCACTGTAGTAGCGGACGCGATCGCCTTTGACTTCCCACTTCGTAGCCAGTTGGTAGGAACCGTCTTTCAAGATGAGGCGCTTAGCCAGTTGCTGCCCGGAGGCCGGTAACGCCAGAATGAACCCGGCCACTATTATTAGCAGACCGACCCAAGATCTAATACTTGCCCTCATGATCTTTAACATTACGTTTCTATTAGCGCGCAGAACGAGGAATAACCCGCGAACCCAGCCTTCTCTCGCGGCCGGCTCGGGGTCATTCCCGCTGAGGTTGGTCGCAGCTACGGCTCGACCAGCGGAACCTGCGAGGCCAGCTGAATGTCGATCAGCATTTGGGCTCGGCGCTCGATCTGCTCGTAAAGAGCTGCTTTTTTCGCCGGCAACACTTTGCGAAACTTCGGCCAGTAACTTTGCCGAAGTGCCGCGACGTCGGAATCCAGCTTCAATATGCGAACGGCCCAATTGTCGGCCTGGGCGTCGGTCATGCTTCCGTAACTCTGCGCGTATTCCTGGATCAGTGCGTACTTGTCGTTGTTGATTTTCACCAATTCGGCGATGTATTGATCGTAGATCGGCCAGAACTTCTGGGCCTCGGTGTCGGTCAGTGGCATGTTGGCCGCGATGAGTTGCTTCTTTTGCGAGCGAATGTCCTTGCGCAGCAGATCGATATCTTGGCTAATAGAAGCTTGGGAACTCTGAGGGGCAGCCTGCGTACCGCTGACCTGTGCGACTACTGAAAGATGCCCAAGCAATACCGCTCCGCTCAATGCCAACGCTGCAAGTAAAGATCGCTTCATTTCGTTACCTCCTGTTTTTTCGGTTGTTCTCACGCGATGGGAAATCTGCAGAACTCCGGAACCCGAGTCGCGAGAATTGTACATGATTTGGTAGTGTCGCTCGGTGGACGATGTTCCCGCCTCTTCTTGGGGGCGGTCGCTACCCTCACTTGGCTCTGGACGACAATCGTTTGGAGGGGCCGTTGGCTGGGAAAGAGCGATTCTGGCGTACTAATTTCTGCTTTCTCACTCTGGGTGGAGGAACGTAATCTTCGATGATGCCGTAGAGGTCGACGCCATCGCCCTTCAGCAGTGGCGCCGGGGCACGGTCGTGAAGCAGATACCAGGCTTCGCGGTAATGCTCCCACTGATTTTGTTTGTCGCCAGGGCAGACGCAGACGGATTGTTTGCGGCAGGCGACAGCCCACGGGATGATGTACCAGACATCGTTAGGAATGCAGTAGACGGCGAGGTAGTCGAAGTCGGATTGCTGGTAGCGGTGGTTGACGCCGCAGGCGTGAACCAGGCTGGCGACGAAGTTGCCCGGCTTCAAGTTGCCGGCCTGGAAGAGAGTGGATTTCACCTGCACGCTAATGAAGCGTCCGCCAAGATCGATAACTACGTCGTATTGGGCGGTGTCGCCTAAGGGCGTGTTCAACTGGAATCCGAGTTCGGCGGCCTTGGCCATGAAACGAAGCTCGGCCCAGTGGCCGCGCTTTTTGGCGTTGCGAATATCCATGCCGGAAGTTTTCACAGTGTCCCCCGTGTCGCGAATTATGTGTTGCGAAATATGCGTGTCGCTAAATATGTCTCGCCAAATAAAAAAGGCGCGGCCGCTGGGCCACGCCTTCCCGTTCTTACCTTCACTTTAAGTATAACATTTTACGACCAAGTATTCCGCCAGTTTTGCGAGATTTATATCCCGAATCATTTCATCAAGTTGGCGAGATTTCAGCAGTATTAGGATCTTGCCGGGTGTGGGCGGGGCGGGTGCCCCGCTCCTTGCGCTTTTTGCAAGGGGCGGGTGCGGTCAACCGTCACATCTTTCCGGACGAACCGGGCTTAACCTCGCTTCATGCCCAAGGGTCTGAGGCGTTACTACGGCAGCGGAGATCTGCACTTCATCACCTGCAGTTGCTATCGACGAAAGCCTTGGCTCGACACCGATGAGCGCCGTGATCTGTTTCTGAATATTCTGGAAGAAGTGCGCAAAGAGCACCGCTTGGTTGTGCTGGGATACGTCGTCATGCCGGAGCACTTTCACTTGCTAGTCAGCGAGCCGCAAGTGGGAACGCCGTCAACTGCGATGCAAAGCGTGAAACAGCGGTTCGCGCAGAGAGTTGTGCTAAGACGTAGACAACGGGTGCCCCGCTCCTTGCGCTTTTTGCAAGGGGCGGGCTTGCCCAAGACGAGGGCCGCGCAGCCAATGCCCTTTTGGCAGCCTCGCTTTTACGATTTCAACGTTTGGACGGAGCACAAGCGCATCG
>JBAVAQ010000109.1:0-9759 GCA_049585795.1 Terriglobales bacterium
AACACATCCAACTGCTGCTCGTCTTGTCCACGCATACTTCCTTCTTATCAGGTTGTGCTGTGGAAACAAGAGAGGTTCGTGGTACTCCGCCCGCTTCAAATCGAGTTTTTCCGCAGCCTGCTAGTGAGCTGCGCTCGCCCGCCCGGACGAGGGCGTTCGGGCCTACGTGTTCTTGGAATTTAGTTCGACATCGCGGCCGAGCTGCCAGTCTCAACCTGGGTCATGCTCTTGGCGGGCGCATCCGTAGTTCCGCCGGTGGCGGGGGCTCCCGGTTTTTGTGGCGCATACTTCGAGGCGCATTTGGCTTGCAGTTGTTTGGCGTGGAAGACCCCGTCGCGTCCGAAACTGCCGTCGGCTAACGCTTGGGAGTTATCCTTGAAGGTATCAGGCGGAGGCTCGGTGCCGCTGTAAGAGACGGCAAGAGTCTGGTCGTTCTCGACCAAAATAAAATCAACTTTCGTGCCGTTCCGCTTGATTGAGCCGGGCTGAACATTTCCTGCGACGCGCAGGCGCTTGGTGTGGGCGGCGTCTCCTATGCCGTGCAGTTCCTTAATGGTGACGTAGTAGCTCTTGCTTTCCTGGACACCGGTATAGGCCAGGTATCCGAGCGCCAAAAGAATGACTAGCGTTGCACCCCCGAATTTAAGGTATCTGCTGGCTTCGCTGGACATGGAAGAAGACGAACAGCTATACGAACTCTATTCCTCGGATGCGGCACGGGTCAAGCAGAAGAAAGCCGCTGGGAGGACATGGGCCTTAAAGCAAACCGGATTACAAATCAGTGGTCAGTTGCCTGTTCTCGGTTCTCAGTTTGTTCTTCAAAAAGGCATTACAATTCCTGTATCGAGACAACCCCCTATGATCCACGCTTGGCATGACGTGACTCCCGGAGGGCACTTGCCCGGCGAGTTCAACACGGTGATTGAAATCCCCTTTGGCTCGAGCGTCAAGTACGAACTCGACAAAGCTAGCGGGCTGATCAAACTCGATCGCGTGCTCTATTCCGCGGTTTATTACCCGGCCAATTATGGCTTCATTCCTCAAACCTTGGCCGAGGATGACGATCCGCTCGACGTTCTCGTGCTCTGTCAGGAGAGTGTGGTTCCGCTGACCATCATTCATGCGCGAGCCATCGGCCTCATGACCATGATTGACTCGGGGAAGAAAGATCACAAGATCGTTGCCATTGCCACCAAGATCCTGAATTCAACCCCTACCACGAAGCCTCAGAGATGCCGCCGCACCGGCTGGTCATGCTGCGCAGATTCTTTCAGGATTACAAACAGCTTGAAGGCAAAGAGGTGGAAGTGGATGAAATCCGACCGGCGCGCGAGGCATATCCCATCATCAACGATGCCCTGTCGCGTTACAGCGAGCAAAGGCGCAAAGGATTCATCAAGTAGCGTCCTGCTTTTCGGCGAACCCCGGAGATCAACCCAGCACTGCTCATCGGCATCTTACCGTTATGTGCTTCGACCTACGCCAACTACCCGAGCCCTCGCCTCCACCCATACAAGAGCCTCCAGACGGTCCTGAGAATCCTGACATTCCGGTGCGAGAACCCGATCCCGACGAACCTTTTCAAATGTGCGCGGCGAGATGCCGCCGAAATCCACAGCAATCCGTTTGTCAGTGAGCGACCTACAGGCATAGCCTAGGGACAGGAGTGTTCCATGAGCACCATCGATATCAGCATCCCTGCCGAAATCCTCGAACTCAGCCCATATGCTCCCACCCGATCCACAATCTCAGCCAAGCCGCTCAGCCCGGAAGAATTGCGCAAGACGGAAGCTTACTGGCTCGCATGCAATTACCTCAGCCTCGGGATGATTTACCTCCAGGCGAACCCTTTGTTGGCCGAGCCTCTACGACCTGAACACATCAAGAATCGCCAGCTCGGCCACTGGGGATCGAGTCCCGGTTTGTCTTTCATGTATGTTCATCTGAATCGGCTGATCAGGAAGTACGACCTCGACATGATCTTTCTCGCCGGCCCTGGACACGGCGCACCCGGCGTTCTTGGCCCCGCGTACCTTGAAGGCACGTATTCTGAGATCTATCCGGAAAAAAGCCAGGATGTGGATGGCTTGCACGACTTCTTCAAGGAGTTCTCATTTCCCGGCGGCATCGGCAGCCACTGCACGCCGGAGACGCCGGGATCGATTCATGAAGGCGGAGAACTGGGCTATGTCCTGTCCCATGCCTGCGGTGCCGCTTTCGACAATCCTGACTTGATCGTTGCGGCTGCGGTAGGCGACGGCGAATCGGAGACGGGGCCACTCGCGACCTCATGGCACATCAACAAGTTCCTGAACCCGGCCCGCGATGGGGCGGTTCTGCCCATCCTCCATTTGAACGGATACAAAATCGACAACCCGACTTTGCTGGCGCGAATTTCGCACGAGGAACTGGAAAACCTGCTGCGCGGTTACGGCTGGACGCCATACTTCGTCGAGGGCCATGATTTCGACGCCATGCATCAGGCCATGGCGGCAACCACGGAACACTGCATTCTCGAGATTCGCGAGCATCAGCAGTCCGCGCGCAAACAGGGCGTTTCGACCCGGCCTCGCTGGCCCATGATCGTGCTGCGTTCGCCCAAAGGATGGACCGCACCGCGCGAAGTCGAAGGCCATTATCTCGAGGGCTTCTGGCGGGCTCATCAGGTTCCGCTACCCAATGTGAAGAAAGACAGCCAGCAACTTCGCATCCTCGAGAACTGGATGCACTCGCTCAAGCCCGACCCATTCTTCGACAGCAATGGTAAGTTAAGCGCTTGGTTCGCCGAATTGGCGCCGTCTGGTGACCGTCGAATGAGCGCCAATCCGCATGCCAACGGGGGGCGCTTGAAGAAGGCCCTCCGGTTACCCGATTTTCGCGACTACGAGGTGAAAGTCGAGAAGCCCGGTGTAACCCAGGCTGAGAATACGCGCCCGCTCGGCGCTTTTCTCCGTGACGTGATGAAGCTGAACCTGAACAACTTTCGGGTTTTCGGTCCCGACGAAACCACGTCGAACCGGCTTGACGCGATTTACGCCACCAGCAAGAAATTCTGGATCGAGGAATTCTTCCCCGAGGACAGTGACGGTGGCAATCTTGCCACCGACGGGCGAGTCCTGGAAATGCTCAGCGAACATACCATGGAAGGCATGCTGGAAGGCTACCTTCTCACCGGGCGGCACGGCTTCTTGTCGACTTACGAATCCTTTGTACACATCATTGATTCAATGTTCAACCAGCATGCCAAATGGCTGGAAATGAGCCGGCAGCTCTCCTGGCGGCAGGCGATCGCGTCCTTGAATCTTCTGATCACTTCAACCGTCTGGCGGCAGGATCACAACGGGTTTACCCACCAGGATCCGGGCTTCCTCGATGTGGTCGTGAATAAGAGCGCCAACGTTACGCGAATCTACCTTCCTCCTGATGTGAACTGTCTGCTATCCGTAGCCGATCATTGCCTTCGCAGCCAGAACTATGTGAACGTGATTGTCTGCGACAAGCAACAACACTTGCAGTATCTGAATATGGAGAGGGCCGTCATCCATTGCACCAAAGGCATTGGTATCTGGGATTGGGCCAGCAATGATGAATCCGGCGAACCTGACTTCGTGATGGCCGCCGCCGGTGACATTCCCACTCAGGAGGCCCTGGCCGCGACCGCGCTCCTGCGAGCCGAATTCCCTGACCTGAAAATCCGCTTCATCAATGTGGTCGATCTATTCAAACTGCAACCTGCCACCGAACATCCGCACGGCTTGTCTGATTGGGATTTCGACTCATTGTTCACAGTGGACAAACCCGTCATGTTCAATTTTCATGGCTATCCGCAGCTCATTCATCGCCTGGCTTATCGTCGCACCAACCACCACAACATTCATGTTCGTGGTTACAAGGAAAAGGGGAGCATCACGACGCCACTGGAGTTGGCTATCGAAAACAACATTGACCGTTTCAGCCTTGCCATGGATGTCGTCAACCGCGTGCCAAAATTGCAAAAGATTGGCGGGCACGCGAAAGAGAGGTTCCTGAATCAGCAAATCGAGTGCCGAAATTATGCGCACCAGTTCGGCATCGACCAGCCCGAAGCGGCGAACTGGACCTGGCCATTTTGACGAGGAGACGCTGGCTTACGACGGGTGCGGCTCGCCCAGAATTACACGTACCGTGTCTCGGGCAATGAGGAGTTCCTCATCGGTTGGGATGGCGTAGGCGAGCAACCTGGAGTCATCTGTACTAATCTTGCCTTCGCGACCGACAGTCTGCTGATTTTTGTCCGCGTCGAGATAAAGACCGGCCCATTCCACCCCGGAGCAGATCCGTGCGCGTACATCCGGCGAATTCTCTCCGATCCCACCGGTGAAAACCACAGCCTCGGCGCCGCCCATCGCTGCCAGGAATGCGCCTATGTATTTACGCGCGCGGTAACAGAAAATTTCGATGGCTAATCGCACGCGGCGGTCATCGTGTTCTTTGAGCTCCGCCTGCAACTCGCGCATGTCGTTGGTGAGCCCGGAAATGCCGAGCAATCCCGACTGGGTGTTCAGGAGTGTGTCGACCTCGGATGCGGAAAGCCCCTCTTTTCGGGCGATAACATTAACAATGGCAGGATCGAGGTCGCCTGACCGAGTGCCCATGACCAGCCCCTCCAGAGGCGTCATCCCCATGGAAGTATCCACGGAGACTCCCGCTTTGATGGCGGCCGCGGAACAACCATTGCCAAGGTGCAAAGTAATGATGTTGGTTTGCTCCCGCGTGAGCCCTCGCAGGGCGCGATAACGGAATGCCACATAACGATGGGAGGTTCCGTGGAATCCATAGCGACGAATGCGGTACCGGCGATAAAGGTGATACGGAACGGCATAGAGGTAGGCGTACTCAGGAAGTGTGTGATGGAACGAAGTATCAAAAACGGCTACCTGGGGAAGGTCCTTGCCGAAGAGGTCTCGGGCCGCCAGGATGCCCTTAATGTTATTGGGATTGTGCAACGGCGCAAGATCGATGCAATCCTCAATTCCCTTCAACACCCGCTCGTCAATGAGAGCCGATTCCTCGAACAACTCACCGCCATGCACCACGCGATGTCCCACAGCCTGCACATCGGCCGTGCTCTTGATTTCAGAGACGCCTGACCGATCCGAAACGATGTAGCGAACCAGGTAGTCCAGCGTCGCGCCCATGTCTCGCAGTGGGGCCGTGAATGTCTGACTTGGCTCGCTACGATGCTGAATGTGGATGATCGCCTCGCCGCCGATGCCCTCTACCTCACCGCGGCAGATGCGATCATCCTTGTGTTGCTTGATCCTTTCCAGATCGGTGGCAATCACTTGAAACTTCAGGCTAGAGCTTCCCGAGTTCAGAATTAGCACGTTCATTGCGGTGATTTCCTCCGACCCCCTGGGTCATACCCACAACGATAAGCTCAGCCGTCTATTGGGTGCAACGCTGGGATTCTGTTCTTGCCTGCTACCTGGCCCAGACGACGCGCAACCGAATCTGGGCGATCACTGGCCGCCGTGAACTGGCCAGCATCTTGAAAAGAGACTCGCGGTGCCCTGGTGGTTTTGCTGGGCAATTCAAGAATGTGTAGAATATCCGGGCACCACGACTTTGTCTGTTTTTATGGGTTCAATTCAGAGAAATTTCATCCCTGAGGAGGGTAAAAGATGCCGAGGAACGCGGTTTTAGGACGCATGCTGAGCGTTGGTTTGTTGTTTGGCAGTCTGGTTTACGCGCAAACGGGAATGCCGGCCCACAATGTCAGCGGGAAGAAGCACCCCAACCTGGCTGCAGCGCAGCGCCTTTGTGATCAGGCTTTCGAAAAAATCCAAGCCGCCCAGTCGGCGAACGAATTCGACCTGGGAGGCCACGCCGCGAAGGCTAAGGACTTGCTGGAGCAAGCCAGTAAGGAACTGAAGCAAGCCGCCATGAGCTCCAACAAAGAGCACCAATAGGCCGTTAGTCCTTCGATAAACATAGGGGGACTCAGTCTGCTCGGTTCCGGTACGCGGCTGAGTCTTCCCGATTTAATTGGGCTTGTGGCTTTGAAACTCGGCATGTATTTGTCCGCCTCCAAGGGAGCGCATTCGGCTCGCCGAGGCAGTAGGTTTGTTCTCACTACCTTTCGGGACCACGGCGAATTCGCAGCTCGCAACCGGGACAGCTCATGTCCGCACTTTCTTGAGAAATAGGGAGGTATCAGGCCGCTGGTTTCTCCCCCAGTTTCACCTCTTTAGGGACTATTTCACTCTGGGCTTCTCTCCGTTACCTAAGTACACCTGCCGGAGACACGTTTACCCCTCGCCCGCTCTCCCGTAAGTTAGAAACTCCACCCGCGCACTCTCCCCGCGGCTCGGGTCCATCGTTTGGAGTGTGCGGATGGCTACGCCTGACAAGCTTCAATTCGGTCTCTTGCCGCAACGTCGAATGAATTGGCGCACTCTCGCGACCAGTTACGGCATCCAGGCTGCACTTATTTTGCTGCTCCTGGGAGCCGGGTTTTTCTTTCCGGACACGCTGCGGCTCAGGCAGAGATACACGGTCACAGAACTGATTCCGAGACCTGATTTGGAACCGCAACCGGTGCAGCCCAAAGTGGAGGCGCAGCGTCCAAAGGTCATTGCCAACCTGCCGCCGCCAGTGGCCTTTCCGGACGCGAAATTGCTTGTTCCGAAAGACGTCCCGAAACACAGGATAGATGAGGAAAAGGCGCCCCAACTCGAAGCCAAGTTCAAGCCTCCGGAGTTAGCGCCACCGACCAGCGCGCTACCGGAGAAGATCGTCCACACGGGCGCATTTGGCAGCTCGGTTGCCCCGACCATCAGCACCCCGATTCAGAAAGTCCAGACCGGGGGATTCGGCGATCCTGATGGGCTTAGGGGACAGGGCAAGGATAATGCCCATCTCGCGTCTGCCAAACTCGGGTCTTTCGACTTGCCCGAAGGCCAGGGCAATGGAAACGGTGCGGGCGGAACGAAAGGCATCAAGGGCACGGTCGCCAGCGCGGGGTTCGGAAGCGGAATCGCGCAAGGGGACAATCGAAATCGAGTCGCTTCCGTGCAGACGGCGGGGTTCGGCGGCCCCGAGCTTTCACACGCCAGCGTCAAGGTTGCACGGGCCGATAGCGGTCCGGCCGACACACCCGTGGAAATCGTTTCCAAGCCCCGCCCGCTTTATACGCCGGAGGCGCTGCAGCTTCGGTTGGAGGGAGAAGTGCTGCTCGAAGTGCTGTTCGGCGCGAATGGGCAATTGCACGTGAATCGCGTGGTTCGCGGCCTGGGCCATGGCCTGGATGAAGCGGCCATTACGGCCGCCACCCAGATGCGGTTCAAGCCCGCCCTGCGCATTGGCCTGGCAGTCGACTCAACGGCGATCGTGCATGTGGTTTTCCAGTTAGCGTACTGAAGTTCTCGCGATCAGATCTAGCGTCGAGGTAGAGACGGCCCGAACAGTGAGTACGGCTGGAAGGGGAACTAACTTAGAGAGGATCAGGTCATGCGTAGTGGGAAATGGATGCTCGCGTTTTTCCTGACAATTGCGCTGAGCGCGACGGCGCAACAGGCAGCGGATCACTCGCCCTCGCCGACGCCTGGGCCCGCGATCGCCGTGCCAGCGAATACTGGTTCGCAACCTACGAACCAGACGGCGACCAGCTCTCATTCGCCCGCGCAGCCTGGCCAGACCTCGGAGCCATCCGCAGCTGCACCCTCGCCTTCTTCCGGCGTTTCATCGGTCCCGCCAACCACCATGGATCAAGTCGTGGATCGCTTCATCCAACGCGAACACGCGCTGATGGAGATGCTGAAGACGCGCACGCCGCTGGTGGAAACCTATCTCCAGAACCTGAAGCCCGATGCCAAACTCGGCGCTGTGCCCAGTCAAGACCACTACTTCCTTGGCCGCCTCGATTTGGGACCCAACGTAGACCGGCGCGACTACCTCTCCAAGGACGAAAGCTTCGAGAAGAATTTGCTGGGCGGCGTCAGCAAACTGTTCAAGTTCGAGTACAAACCCATGGGTTTCTCGTGGATGATTTTTGCCGATCGCGACGACTTCGATCGTGGTCATTATAGTTTCAAGTATGTCCGCCGCGAATTTCTTGGCGATGTGCGGTGCCTGGTTTTCGATGTCACACCCAAGAAAGATGCGGGAAAAGGCCGCTTCCTGGGCCGCATCTGGGTTGAAGACCAGGAATACAACATCGTACGGTTGAACGGCACCTATGCGCCCCGGCCGCGAAACGCCATGTACTTCCACATGGATAGCTGGCGACTGAATCTGATCCCGGGTTACTGGGTTCCGGCCTACATCTACAGCGAAGAAGGCGACTTCAGCTACGGCGCCAAAGACAAGCTGGCTTTCAAGGCGCAAAGCCGCATCTGGGGCTACGACCTGAAGAAGGGAGCGAAGGAAGACGAACTCACTTCACTGAGAGTCGACTCGGTCAAGGACGAAACCCCTTCGACCGCGGACGCGTCGCCGCTTGAGGCGCAGCGGGAATGGCAGCGGCAGGCGGAAGATAATGTGGTCGAGCGTCTGGAAGCGTCGGGCTTGCTGGCTCCGGAGGGGGAAGTCGACAAAGTCCTGTTAACCGTTGCCAACAACCTGATCGTGACCAATAATCTTGACCTCGCGCGTCCGGTGCGCACCCGGGTCATGATTACCTCTCCGCTGGAAACTTTCAGCGTCGGCAACACCATTATCGTCAGCCGGGGCTTGATTGATGTTCTTCCTGACGAGGCCAGTCTGGCCATGGTGCTCTCGCACGAACTGGCGCACATCGCTTTGGGACACAACCTCGGCAGTAAATTTGCTTTCAACGACCGCATGCTGTTCTCCGATGAATCGACTTACAACAACTTCGGCTTCCGGCACAATCCCGAGGAAGAAGCCGCGGCCGATGCCAAGGCTATGGAACTGCTGAAGAACTCGCCCTATGGGCAAAAGCTGGACGGGCCTTCGCTTTTCCTGAAAGAACTTTCCGCCCGCGCTCCGGCGCTTTCCGCCTTGTTGACGGCCCACTTGGGAAACAGTTTTGTCAACGACAAGGGGCAACTGATACGATTGTCGGCGCTCGCGAATACAGGACCTGCTTTGGATCCGACCAAACTGGATCAAATCGCTGCGCTACCCCTGGGCGGACGTGTGAAACTGAATCCCTGGACCGACCGTGTGGAACTCATTAAGGCAGCGCCGGTGGGTATTATTTCCGCGCGCGACAAAATGCCATTTGAAGTGACACCGTTTTTCCCGCGTTTGAGCCGGATCACCGGCGACGCCAACGCACCGAACACAACATCAGCGGCGAAAATCGCCCCCAGCAAGTAACGCAATGGAGACCGGCTTTTTTGCCTGTCTGCCCTGACAAGTTGATGGAAGCGCAGGCCGGAACCGGAAGCGATTCCGGGTTTCCGGCCTTCGTCTTTGTGGCGATAGCAGTGTTCTGGTTTGCTCTCGGGATCGGGTCTCCGCGTACTTTGCGGCTGTTCTCCGCGGCCTCCGCGATTTAAGACTTTCCTTCTCGAGTGAAAGCCGAAAAGCAAGACCTTGAAACCCAGAGACCGCTAAGAACTGCCGCAGAGACCGCGGAGATAGTGCAATGTTTCTTCGGAGTGCGGGTCCGCTTTGTTTTGGAAAGCTGTTTTGGCTCAGCGTGAAATGGAGAACAGGCGTTCTCCGTTAGTGTAGATTCCGCCCCTTCGGGGCGGGGATTTTCAAGGCATGTTGGGGTCTATCGTCCGATGGCTTTTCCCTCGCAGCGAA
>JBAVAQ010000110.1:0-3778 GCA_049585795.1 Terriglobales bacterium
TTCGCTGCGAGGAAAAAGCCATCGGACGATAGACCCCAACATGCCTTGAAAATCCCCGCCCCGAAGGGGCGGAATCTACACTAACGGAGAACGCCTGTTCTCCATTTCACGCTGAGCCAAAACAGTCCCCACTCCGACAAGCTTAACGTTGTTGGGAAGAACCCAACTGCCGCTTCCTCTCACGCCATTAATCTCATTGAGCGAAATGCCATACGCAGGCAGCAAGATCGCGATTGGGTAGGGATTTGCCTGGTGCAGACTCGGTGGGAACGGACTGCTCAGACAGCTCTCTGAACTTCCGCTCGGGAGCGGAGCTGGAAGAACGCCGCGAGCGTCGACGACTCCGCCCGCAGGCGAGATGTTGTTGCTGAGGAGGGCAGCCAGGGCGGCATTGAGTGTCGCGCAGAAGTCAAAATTCGCACCATTACAGTTGCCGGTGCCGCCGCCGGTACAAAATGCACTGGCGTCCACCCAGGCGGCTGTACCTGATACCTGGGTGCTTGTTTGGTACACGGCTTTTTCACCTTTGACCTGAGCAAGCAAGTCGACCGGCGAAGCTGTTGCCCACAACAATAACAAACCCAATATTCCGCACAACCGCCCCTGGGCAATCGATGTCATGTAGACGTTCATATTCCTCACTTTTTGCAGATGGTCTTACCAGGAGCGCACTATGGTCCATCGGTGATAAAACACCAAACTTCCACCATGGAACACCCCCTTGGTGGATACGACAACCAGACTCTTCTAATTCCCTGGGAAAGTAAAACTACCTCTAAGAGACGGAACCAAATTAGGTGCGCGGCTACAGTGCAAACGACGTTAGTGCTGAACGTTGGAAAATGTCAAGAAAAAAGAACAAATCAATTGTTCCGTCCAGTCCAAGGATTGGCCCAAACACCAAGCTACGCGATTGGAATGACCGCAGACGGCAGCAGAACCGTTGAGGGGGACGTCGCCATCACATTCCGGAAAGGGTTCAAGCTACACGATATCGGCTGCTGCGCACCCGGATACCTCCAACGAATTCGCGGGCGATCCCACTTGCTGCGAAGAGCAGGAGTGCCCGCCCCACTACTTTTGGGTACCTTCAGACTGTCAATGTGAATACGCCTCCCCGATAATTGTCGATACGACTGGCAAAGGATTCCGCCTAACGTCCGCGGAGGACGGAGTCGTCTTCGACATTGCCGGGGACGGGCACCCGGTTCGTATTGCTTGGACTGCACCCGACTCACGTAACGCATTTCTCGCGCTGGATCGGAACCACAACGGTAGAATAGACAGTGGGAAAGAGCTTTTCGGCAATTTCACGGCTCAACCTAAGTCCGACGACCCGAACGGTTTCCTCGCCCTGGCTGAGTTCGACAAACTGGAGAATGGTGGCAATGGAGATGGAATCATCGACGAACACGACGCTGTGTTTTCGCACCTATTGCTCTGGATCGACGAAAACCACGACGGTATCTCTCAGCCGAACGAGCTGCATCAACTGTCGGAACTTGGCGTTCATTCTCTGGCGCTGAGGTATTCGGAATCGAGGCGAACTGATCAGTATGGAAACGAGTTCCGCTATAAATCTGCCATTAATCCTGATCCACAAGACGGGCACTCGAAGGACGGACGCTGGATTTATGATGTGTTCTTCATGGTCGATGCGTCTCCGCCGGAAACGGCGGCCAGACAACATTTCAGGATGCCACTGGCCAAACATTGTGGCAGAGGCCAGTTGCTCATAAACGACCGGCTTGATCTTGAAGGCTTGCAACTCGATGGTTCGCCTCATTGAAGAAGAACCATGAGGGAGATAGACAAATGAAGGTAATGGTGTATATTTTGCTCGCGATGCTTGTCCCTGTTGAAATCTGCGCGCAGAACGCAGCATCTTCAAATGCGCCCCCGGAGACCGTTGCAGCGCAGGCAGCATCTTCGCCCAGCTTGCACGTTATAGCTAATGTTAGATCTCAATTTCTCGGTACGAATTTTGGCCAAGTTGTGTGCGATGCGAACGGCAATGTCTACGCGCGAAAGTATGACGTTTCCGTTTATGGGTCGGCTTTCGAGCGTGCACCCGTTCAGGAGATCGGAGCGGACGGGCGGTTGTCGGTGTCGTTCGGCGTTCCAGACGCCTTGCCAGATGCGAGCGTGAGTGACTTTTTTGTTGCCAGCGATGGGAGAGTATATCTCCTCGCATCAGCCCGAGAAGCTGAGCCCCCAGGTTATGGGGCCTATGTACTAAGATTCGCGGCAAACGGCGCATTGGAATCGAAAATTCGCGTCGATACCGAAGAGCGCTTCTCCCCAGTTCACATAGGTGTCTTCAAATCCGGTGAGATTTTGATAACCGGGAGACAGGGGAAGATGAATTACGCCCCCTTCACGGGTGTCTTTAGCTCGACCGGCGGCTTGATTAAGACGATATTTGAGCCCGAGGACGAAGACCTACGATTGCGAGCGCAAGCTGGAGACGAGGATGTCCTGGCGCATTCAAATTTTGGAAACGAAGCTGTAGACTTGGGCAGCGTGGCAGCGGGATCGGATGGGAACATGTATGTCATGCGCAGGACTTCCCCAGCGTTGATCTATGTGATTTCGTCGCGGGGCAGCATGGTCCGTAAATTGCACGTCAGCGCTGATGACCCGGCTATGTTTCCCAGAGCACTAGAGCCTTTTGCGGGCGGACTGGTTGTGATGTTCGGCAGGCGGGGGATGGGCGCACGCGCACGCTGAGAGTTGTAGATTTGGAAGGCAATCCGGTCGCGGCTTACGCACTCGATGATGATCCCTGGTTGGGAGACCTGGCCTGCTATTCGCCACCAACGTTCACGTTCTTGACTGCCGCCAAGGATGATATACATGGATTTATGTACATTGGTCGGGTTGAACCGAAATAATAGCCAGTTCGGAATCCGAACTGAGAGCCAATTTCCGGTTTAACATCACTCGACCAGCCGAATCAGTAAAGCGAAGTGCCTATATAGGGGCCGCGAGAGGAATCGCAGGTTTCAGTAAAGCGACCAAGAACGCTTTACTCCCGCTTTACTACCATGTTTGCTCTCACACACGATTACCTTACTCATTTATTTATAAATACTTAACTTCTTCTCTTTCTCGCGGCGTATATCGCGCGAGGCGCTTTACTCCGACACCACAGATCTCGGCTCGAGTAAAGCGAAAATCACCGTCCGTAAAGCGGAGATAAAATTCTACCCTCACTCCGCACTCTCCAAAAATCGCTTCAGGCCGACGATCCGAATCCAACTCTTGTCCGTCTCCCATTTGTCTTCGCCTTTGCTGTTGGGAGAAGATTCTTCCAGATAGGCCAATGCTCCGGCGCGGACCATGCTGTCAATCGCCTTCTCCACATCGATGCCATACTTAACCCAGCGGCCTTCATTCGACATGGCACGCCAGCGCACATAGACAAAGGAATTTTCTTCCGTTGCCACAACCTTGACGCCCTTGTTGTCTTTGCCGGACGGTGCCAGCCGTTTCTTGATCCGGCGCATGGTTTCGTCCAACACAATTTCGTTGAACTCTCCGAGCGTCGTCATGCGGGCCGTGCCCGTCGTGAACATGCAGCGCAGACGGCCTTGCCATTCGGGCGGAGCACGACAAAGAACGGACTTCTTGCCCGCACTGCGGCAGTAACCTCAGTGATCACTTCAAAAGCGGCCAACAGTTATCACTTCAAAACCGGCCAACGGGATTGGCCGTCCAGGACTGAGAATGTTCTACCCTGTCGCCTCCAATGGTGGCAAGTCGGTTTTGGTGCGCC
>JBAVAQ010000111.1:0-6326 GCA_049585795.1 Terriglobales bacterium
TCGGGTGGGCTGGAAAAGGATCTCCAGGCCGCAACGGACGCAACCAAAACTCTCCCTTAGTCACAACAATCGCGAGACCGGGACAGCATTTTAAGTCGAGCCGTCGTTTTTCCGCAGCCTGCTAGAGCCTCTTGCGCACCATCTGCGCCAACGCCCCCATAACTGTATGCCCCGCGCGAGAACGGATCGTTCTGCCAATCGTGGAAGTAGGCCTCCTCGAGCGATTGCGTAAGATCCTCCCCCGGGTTTAGCAAACGGCTTAGCGTTTGCAAACATCGATCAACAACAAAGGACCTGCTCTTGCCCGATAACTGCTCGGCACAGCGGAAGGGCGCCCAGCCGGTAATGATTGGTAGTTTGTTAGGCATGGTCGTTCACCAAGTGGGAAACCAATCATCATCGGAGAACAGAAAGCCCATTCCGGATAGAGTCTTGTCATTACTGCCGGGCGCAGAAATTCTGTCCCAGAAGCGATGATGAAAGCGAAGTGTTATCCGGATTACCTTGCCCATCTCCAACTTCTTGAGCGCTTCCAATTTTCTGCGAGGCAGTGGTGGGGCGAAGCGCACGCTGCCGTCCTCGCCTGCGGCCGCTTGTAAGACGCCCAAGGGGAGTGTCACGAGCACTCGCCCCGCCAGGAACCTCTGCGATTCGTTCTTTCGACGAGCAACGATCTCCGCCCGAGCTTTCGTCCACTGGATCGAGCTAACTACGATTTCGGTTTGGGCAAGGACATTGCTCGCGGTCAATTCCGACCGGAAAATATCCAGCAAATCAGCGTATCCGTTTGCAGAGCGGAAGGCTCGATCCCCTTCGATCTTTTCCTCCGCGCGCATCCCTTGAACCAGCCAGTGCACGCCGACTCGATCAGGATCGGCGGCGTTGAAGCCAGTTACATAGGCCAGCGCTCGCTTCTTGGCCTCCTGTTGTTTCGGGTTACTTTCGGACTCCGCACAGCACCGGCTCAAGAAACTCAGGAACGATTCATCGGGGGAACGGTCATCCATCTGTTTGAGAATGTCGTCGACTTGAGAGAAAAAATGACAGCCCGACAGTCGGCCTTTGCGGAAGCACCAGGGTTCACCCGTCACTTCCGCGATGATTACATTTACAGCTTGCAGAGGCGTCCAGATCTCAGGCGGCAGCCCGTGGATAAACTCGGCCCCGAGTTCGATCGGAGATTGGTAGACCGGATCGCGAAGCGTGAACATCCGCCCGCCGATCCGGTCGCGCGCTTCGAGAATAGTGACGGAGAGACCGGCACGTCCGAGTTCAGCGGCAGCGGCGAGTCCCGCAGCTCCCGCGCCGACCACGATGACATCGGCCATCTTCGACATCAGTGCTTTTCCAGGTGGCTGAGCAAAAGATCAGTATTCGACAGCAGAATCTCAAACGAGCTTGCCGGAAGTGTGCAGAAAAACGAGTTCAGCAAGGTTGGTCAACCGCCGAGCATCGTCGAAAGTGAATCCTTCTACGCGGTTCTTGCGACCCGCACAAAATGCATTATTGCCGAAATCACGGCGAGCACCAGCAGAATATGAACCGAGCCGCCTGCGACGTGAAACACCCCAACGGCTAAGATCCAAGCCACTAGCAGCACAACGAAGAAAATCGTAAAGATGCTCATATGCTTTCCTTCCTAAAAGTATGTGCGACGAAAACCTTAGTTGCAAATTGGAAAGCCGGGGATGCCTTTGAGCCCGAATGCAAGCAACCCAGTTCAGTCCGTCTGCCGACCTTTATGGCCAAAGTCCGAACCAAAGTGGGGCTCTGATTTTGTCCCGGTAACCTTCACTGGAAGCTCCGTCCCGGCACCATCCTTGCTGAAGAAAGGATCTGCCGGCTTAAGGAGAATTGACTTCCATCCGGTCATCATGTGTGAAAGTTTAGCATCCAAAAGTGCCTTGCCATGAAAGTCGAATTGGTTGCCGTCCAGACTGTATTTCCCGGTCAGGTTCACATGGGTCCCCGGAATTGTAAAATGCAATTGGGAAAAGTAAATAACGCCATTCTCCAGATTAAATATGCCGCTCAAATCGGAGCTCACATTGTCATTCAAGTTGTCGCTCAAGTTCTCCTTCGCAAGCTTCGGCTTTCCCAGGCTGCGCAGGCTGAGCGCATCGATCTTGTTCTGAACCTTTTCGTTGGTGAAGTGGGCCTGTGTCACTTGAAATCGGCCCGACAGCTTCAAACGATCGGAGATCACTGGATCTCCGGGTGGGAGATCAAAGTTTGTCTTCAGCCGCACTACGCCCGTCATTACAGGCGGTTCTGTTCGCACCGCCAATTTCAGCAGATCTTCGATCCTCCCCTTCGCAATCGTGACATCAAGCTCTACACGATGGCCATTAGGTTCTTTCATCCGCACCACTGAACCGTTTGCCACCAGCGAGGTATCGAGGATTTTCGCTTTTACCGGCTCAAGGTACGTGTCTCCATTGGTTCCGTCCACGATTGCGTGAAAGTCGGTATGCAGGGGAACGGGTCGACCGCTGATAGCAATGCGAAAGTCGGGAGTGTCCGTGGAACCGTCCACCACGATGTTGTCAAGGCTGCCGGCGTACTGTCCCGTTGACGACAGGATTCCGCCGATGCCCTTGATCGTGCTCAAATCCGCGTTGCTGAATGAATAGGTGCCACGCACGGGAGTGTCACGGGGGCTATCTGCCTGCCATGGACCAAAGTGACCAGTCGACGCGATATTTCCAACTGGTTTGGGATTAATCAGTTTGGCATCGAAGTGTAAGGGTTCGCCGGGCCCTATGCTCGTCATGCGCAGGCTCTCGATGTCAAACTCGAGGGGAAGCTTGCCTGGCTTCGAAGTGTTCATGACGAGCACTGCCCCGTCACATACAAACTTATCGACGCTGATCTTTATCCGCGCACCTTTCGGCTCCATGTTTTTCATTTCGTCCCGCTGTCCTCTCGGGGGCAAATTCAATGAGAGTCCTTTCACATACACGGTGTCGACATGCATGGGAGAACGAATAAGTCCGGTCAGGCCGGTGCGAAAGCGGAATTCAGCCACGCTGATAATCGGTTGAATTCCAGGCTCGTGAGTATTCGGGTCAGTGATTCCGAAGAGCCTCAACCCCTCGCCCGAAACTTGGAAGCCGCGCATCAGCGAGACATGGAATCCGTCGAGCTGAACCTTGGTGTGGAAGCGAGCTGATAGCGTCTCGATCACGCGTTCCCGCAGAATCGGTTCGGCATGTGAGATGAGCAGCGTGCCCAGCGCAACCAGGATCGCAACAGCAAAGAGAGCGATCCCGAAGATCCAGCGCCACAGCTTCTGTCGCGTGCGCGTGGCCGACGAATCTTGTTGGGGATCTGGCATTAGTGGCCCGCAGGGAGTCTATGCCCCCGACGCTCCGCGACACAATCCAGCGAATACCTTACCGAGCACGAAGAGTCTTGTCATCCCGCATCCCGCGCCAGACAAGGCAACTCGCCTCGAGCCATCACCATCGAAAACCTGCTAGCCGAGGAAACAGCTCGCCAGCCTATGTCCCAGTTCACATCCAAGATGCGGTACTGCATTGTTTGCGGTTTGAGTTTGGTAATTCTCGCTCTTTCAGGATGCGGTGGCTTGGGAGGCAATTCCGGTTCTTCCAGTGGTCCGTTTCAACTGAGCGTCCAAGCCACAGGCGGCGGCAGCGGAACCGTCAGCAGCAATCCTGCAGGAATCAACTGCGGCCAGCTATGCAGCGCCAGCTTTGCCAGCGGGACGCAGGTGAGGCTCACTGCCTCTCCAGCGGCCAACTCCTTTTTCGCGGGATGGTCGGGCAGCTGCAGCGGCGTCGCCGCATGTGAAATAACATTGACCAAAAATGCATCGGTTACTGCGATGTTCGCCAATTTACCGGTACTGGCTGTGACCCTCAGCGGCAGCGGCCAGGGCAGCGTCACCAGTAATCCATCCGGCATCAATTGCGGCCAGTCGTGTAGCGCAGGCTTCGATCCCGGCACTGAGGTAACTCTCACCGCGACGGCTGTAGCGAACTCATCATTCGTGGGATGGGCAGGAGGGTGTAGCGGCACGAACGCGACCTGCACCGTGACCCTCAGCGCGAGCAAACAGGTGACTGCAACTTTTGATAACTCCCAGGGCGCACCTGCTTTAAACGTACGCTTTGCGGGAACCGGAACCGGCACGGTCACAAGCGAACCCGCAGGAATTAGCTGTGCGCCGACGTGCAGCGCGAGCTTCGCCGTCGGGACTCAGGTGACGCTCACGGAGACGCCAGCAACCAATTCAACTTTCGCCGGTTGGTCAGGTGGTGGTTGCAGCGGCACCAGCAGCACTTGCACGGTAACGCTTAGCGCGAGCGAGCAAGTTACCGCGACTTTTAACATTAACCAAAGCCTGCCCCTATTAACCGTAGTCTTGGCTGGAACCGGCGCCGGAACAGTATCAAGCAGCCCCGCTGGAATCAATTGCCCTACGACGTGCAGCGCGAGTTTTGCAGTAGGGACTCAGGTCACGCTGACCGAAGCTCCCGCGACCAATTCATCGTTCGCTGGATGGTCGGGCGCTTGCAGCGGCGCCGCATCTACCTGCACGGTTGCGCTCAGTGCCAGCCAGCAGGTGACGGCGACATTTAATATAAACCAGGTTCTCTTAAGCGTGGGCCTCGCCGGGACCGGCACAGGCTCGGTATCAAGTAGTCCCGCGGGGATCAATTGCCCAACAACATGCAGCGCCAGCTTTAATGCTGGAGCGCAAGTTACGCTCACCGAGACTCCTGGAACTGGATCAACCTTCGCCGGGTGGTCGGGCGGAGGCTGCAGCGGCACAAGTGCCACTTGCGTTCTGACTCTCACGGCAAGCCAGCAGGTCAGCGCGACCTTCAACCTTTCTCAAGGCATCAATGTTCTCAATCACATCATTTTCCTGGCGCAGGAGAATCGTTCTTTCGATCATTATTTTGGCGCGCTGCGGGAATATTGGGCCGAGAATGGATACCCCGATCAATCGTTTGACGGCTTGCCCCAATTCAATCCGACGTCGGGCCCGCCGCCTCTGTATGGGCCACCCCCGGCCATCCCGGGTTGCGATCCCAGTGCACCTCCGCCGGAAGATTGCGCCTTCGACCCGAGTAGCCTGATCACTTCGTATCACCTGATTACTCAGTGCATCGAAAATCCGAGTCCTTCGTGGAACGAAGGTCATGTGGATTGGAACTACTACGCCCCGGAGGGCCAGCAGGCCGCTAATTTGGACGGATTCGTTTGGACCGCGGGGCACGACGCCCGCGCCGACAAATTTTACGACGTCGACGGCATCCGGGCGATGGGTTACTACGACGGCAGCGACCTCAATTATTACTATTTCATGTCGTCAAACTTCGCTACGTCGGATCGATGGTTCAACCCGGCAATAACCCGTACCCATCCGAATCGCGAGTATCTGATCGCAGGTACGTCGCAAGGATATGCGTATCCGGTGGGCACCGACAATAATGACAAGAATCTGCTGACGGCAACGACAATCTTCCAGGAACTGCAAGCGGCAGGCATCAGTTGGAAAATTTATGTCGACCCGACCAACAGTAGTTGCACCGGTCCGCCGTATGATCCTGCCTGTTTGCTGGGCTTGAGCTATGTACAGTTTTTTAAATGGGGCCAGACGATCCCGACCCAGTATCCCAATAATATCGCTCCGATCTCTCAGTACTTCACGGACCTGGCCAATGGAACTTTGCCGCAAGTCGCTCAGATTGAGCCCGCGACCGACGCCGGATACGATGAGCATCCCTCGGTTTCGGATTCGGAACCAAACGATATTCAGAGAGGAGCAAACTATGTATCCACGCTCATCAATAGCCTTATGACGAGCAGTTCCTGGCAGGATTCGGCATTTATTCTCACCTACGACGAAGGAGGAGGTCTTTACGACCACGTCTCGCCACAGCCCGCTGTCAGTCCGGATGGCATCAAGCCGGTGGACTTGCTTCCCGGTGACATCTGCACGAAAACCACCGGGCCGACTTGCGACTTCGTTTTCACCGGTTATCGCGTGCCCTTAATCGTGGTCTCGCCCTATACGCAGAAAAACTACGTGTCGCACACCGTCGCCGACACGACCGCAATTCTAAAGTTCATTGAAACGCGCTTCAACCTGCCAGCTCTCACCAAGCGGGATGCCGCTCAAATGGACATGACGGAATTCTTCGATTTCGACGACCCGGTCTGGCTGACTCCTCCAACGCCGCCGACCCAGAACACCGACGGTCCTTGCTATTTGAACAAATTGCCCTAGCAGGCTGCGGAAAAACTCGATTTGAAGCGGGCGGAGTACCACGAACCTCTCTTGTTTCCACAGC
>JBAVAQ010000112.1:0-201462 GCA_049585795.1 Terriglobales bacterium
TGCGGTAAGCCAAAGCGGCCAAACAATCACCCTCGCGAGAATTAGAGGGCTGGATGCAAGTCACCACACCCGCATCTCTCCGAGGGGCGGGGACAAGTCTTTTTTCTTGACATCCTCTTTCATAGGACGAGTGTAATGGCTGTTCTCGCCGATCATCTGGCGGATGTAGTGGGGCTGTGCATAGGCAGCGCTGTTGCAGGACAAGGTGGGCATCGCTCCATCCACGCTCTGAATCTGCGCTGCGCATCAGCGAACTGGCTGGCATTCATCTTGGGAGCGACTTCCTGCATTCCGTCCTTATCCTGTGTGTAGGCGTACCACAAGTAGACAAAGACATAGTCCTGCGAGGTCGCATGCCCATCCTGATATAGCTCGGCGAGGCTGTTGGCCCCCCGCCCAGCGCCGCCCAAGTCAAGCGTGTGGTCGGCGGCTTTACGATACCAATATGCCGCCATTCCATAGTCTTGTGGAACATCTTCTCCGTTTTCGTACATCTGTCCGAACGCGACCTGCGCGTCTGGCTGGCCCTGTTTCGCCGCCATGGAAAGCCACTTGAACGCTTTGAAATAATTACGCTCGATGCCGTGCCGTCCCTGCTCGTAGTACGCTCCTAGCGATAACTGAGCGTGAACGTCTCCCTGTTCCGCTGCTTTCGTCCACCAGTAAACCAACTGCTTCGGATTTTTCCAGCGCCCCTCACGAAAGATGTCGCCGTACATGTACTCGGCGGGAGCATATCCCGACTCGGCAGAACGCCGAAACCATGGGATTGCCGAAGCAAATTCAGAATCCGTAGGTCTTTGGCTCAGCATGGAGCGACCCAGTTCATATTCCGCTGAAGCATCGCCTGCTTCGGCCTTGCTTCCCACGGCGTCCATGTCAGTAGGTTGCTGCGGCTCGCACACAGCACCAGTTTGCAGGTTAACTGCTTGTGCGGACGATACAGGAACAGCGGGCAGCCATAAGGCTGAAAACAGCAGAAAAGGGAGAGCCGAACGCATACGTACCTCCCACAGTAGAGAAATGTTACCAGCTTTTCGAGGCTTAACTGTTGAAAAATCGCGATTACGCTCGTTGACAGCAATCTCTGACACCGACCTTGCGCTTGATCTGCCCCAGACGGTTTACGGGCGAGTTTCGTGATTCAGGTCTGTTGG
This sequence comes from Terriglobales bacterium, assembly GCA_049585795.1. Lineage (GTDB taxonomy): Bacteria > Acidobacteriota > Terriglobia > Terriglobales > Acidobacteriaceae > JABDBE01. Next base: position 1,158 of record JBAVAQ010000112.1, read on the forward strand.
GAAAGTAGCCACTCGCGGGCTGCTTGCTCGAAACGGCGGTTAGATTCCACGCCATCTCCAGCCATGTCTCTGGTCTGATTGCTGATTGCTGATCACGGATCGCTCACTTCAAAGCAAACATCGCGTTTACGTGGGCTGTCACGGAAATGGTTTGCGGACTAAATTCCTCGGTCGGCGCGGGTGCCGCGGCCATTGCCGACATTTTCATCATCGGCTGCATACCGATGGGGCGGACATTCTCGAACGTATCCACGGATGCGTAAGAGAGCTCTCCCAAAGTGCGGCCGCTGGCGCGAGCCAGGGCCTCCGCGGAGGCGCGAGCGCGGCGATAGGCATCCTCTACCGCTTTGGTCTTGGCGGCATCCATGTCGTCGAGCGTATAGCTGATCGACTGGTCGCTGCTAATGTCACTATCGGACAACTGCTGTACGATGGGGGCAATCTTCGTAAAATCCTTGAGCTTCAGCGATACGCTCACATTGACCCGGTAAGCCACGAGTTTGCGTTTCGCCTGCTTGTAATCGTAGACGGGTTCAATAGAGAAATAGCCCAGCTGGGCGGCTGAGGGCTCGATGCCGTTGTTGCGGAGGATCTGGCGTACCTGCTCGGCCGCCTTCGAGGCTTGATCGTAGGCCGCGCGCGAATTGTCCTGCTGCGCCGATATATTGAATTGCACAAGGGCAGTATCCGGGTTCGCTTCAAATTTCCCATCCGCGCCCACGAAGATGGTGTTGGGCTGCGCCGTGACCGCGGGACGATCCTGTCCGAGAGCAAGCCCGGCGGCGAAGAGTAAAACCACAAGCAGAGTGACCGCTGTTTTCATTGTGCGCCTCCCCCAGAACCGCAAACAAAGTTATACGCCAGTGCCTTGACTAAATAGAAGAACGGAGAACTCCGAGTAACTTGCGGTGCATACATGGTCGCACCTTGAGCATCAACCGTTGGCTGTGGAGTAAGCGAAGCGGTTCACTTGGGAATCGATCTCCTTACGCAGATCAGGCCAGATTTCCTCTGGCATGGAGAGAAACATTTTGACCACTTCAGGATCAAACTGCCGTCCAGAGAAACGTCGAATTTCTTCGCGGGCTGCGCCGAGGGTCTGCGCCTTGCGATAAGGCCGGTCGCAAGTCATCGCGTCGAGGGTGTCGGCGACAGAAAACAATCGCGCTCCCAGCGGAATTTCCTCGCCCTTCAGTTGCCGTGGGTAGCCGCTTCCGTCGAAATGTTCCTGATGAGAATAAACAATCTCGGCTGCCTCTTTCAGAAACGGAATTTTCTTCAAGATCTGGTAGCCGTGGTAACAGTGCTCCCGCATCACCCTGATTTCGTCCGGGTCCAACTTGCCGGGTTTGCGCAGGATGGCGTCGGGAATCGCCATTTTGCCGATGTCGTGCAGAAATGCGCCCCGGGCAATCACGTCAATCTGCTCTTTGGGCAATCCCATGGCGCGGGCGATGGCGATGGTGTAGACGGTGACGCGCCTGGAGTGGCCTTCGGTCTCGGCGTCCTTGAGGTCCAGCGCACCGCCCAGCGCTTCCAGCGTCATGCTGTAGGAGCGTTCGAGGTCGGCCATGGCAGTTCGCAACTGTTCAGTGCGGGCCAGGACCATGGTTTCGAGTTCGGTCTGGTACTGGCGGTTCTCCATCTTGAGGCGGCGATTTTCCAAAGCCCGGCGTACCGTCGCCAGCAGTTGTTCGCGCTCGAAGGGTTTCAGCAGGTAATCGTAGGCGCCATTGCGAATGGCGGCCAAGGCCACAGAAATGTCGTGCACCGCGGTCACCATGACCACGGGCATATCCGGATAGCCTTCTTTGGTGCGTTCGAGCAGGCCCATTCCATCCAGGTCCGCCATCATGAGGTCCGACAGCATGAGCTCGAATTCTTCCCCGGCATCGAGTATGGCTAGAGCCTTGATGCCGGAAGAAGCCTGCCGCGTCTTATAGTTGGCCGCGGCCAGCATGGAACACACAATTTCACGGATGGCGTCTTCGTCCTCAACAACCAGAATGCGCTCGGATGGCATAGTGCGTTTTAGTGTACCGCGAACATGCATGAATTAAGTGGCACAAAGGTGGCAGTTCCCAAAGTAATCAGCTGGTAAGGGAAAGCTCATCGGCCACGCCGATAGCTATGTTATTAAGAAAGGTGCGCTTGGCCCCCTTATCGCGATGAATAGTTCAGTCTTATTTGCCTGGTACGCTTTGGTGGATCTTCCCGTCCCGAAGTTCGTGGCGGTAGAATCGGCTGCGCTGGTCATCCTGGCCGCGGGGCTGCTGGTATTTCGCACCTTTCGCGAGCGTTACCTGCTGATCTGGATATTGGGGTGGCTGGCGTACTTCGTTTCCAATTGGACCATTCACCATCCCGGAGTTGACTCTGCCTCGCGTTATGCCGTGGCCGTTTCCCAGTCGCAGTTTGTGCTCGCAGTGTGTCTTTTCTCGGCGGCCGTCTTTGTCTACAGCCACGCCCGTAAAGTGTTGGTGCCGCTGCTGGCTTTTTCCATTGCGGTCACCGCCTATGCGGCGGTACGGGCGTTGTGGTGGCCGGACTCGTTCGCTCTGCGCGTTGTGCTCGAAGTTTCCTACCGCATCATCACTTTCGGTGCCGCGCTGCAATTGATCCGCTTCCGCTGGGCGCGCTGGGAAATTGGCCCGTGGATGCTGAGTATCAGCTTGCTGGCAGTGCATCTAGACTGGGCTCCCGTAAATATTCATCTGCCTCCGGAATTCAGCGTGGCCGTGGATCTGCTCCTGGGCTTGAGCATGCTGCTGATGGTGTTCGACGACTCCAGAATGCGCACCCGCCGCCTGGGCGTGCTCAATGCCTTAACGACGACCATCACGCGTTCGCAGCAGCACGGGCCCATGACTGAGACTGCCTTGGGCGAGCTGAAGACTCTGATGGGAACCCAAGCCGCCTGGTTCCGTTTGCTAGAAGGCGAAAGGCTGGTGCTCACCAGTCAGATCGGCCTTTCGCAGGAATACGTCCGCGATCGTTTCTCAGTGCCCTTGGACGAATCGACCAAGGCCATGCTGACTGACACCGTACCCATGGTGATTGAAACCTCCAGTGCGGCGGACAGTTCGCGACCCCACCTGAAGCGCGAACGTTTTCACCACGTCGTAACCCTGCCCGTGGTGGGCAAGAAGTCGGTCATCGGAACCTTGTCGCTGGGCAGCCGTCATCGGCTCTCTTATACGCCTGACGACATGGAATTTCTGGTCACCAGCGCGCATCAGTTGGGACTGGCCGTAGAAAACCTGCGCTTGGTGGAACAGATTCTGCGTTCCCATCGGCAATGGGCAAACACCTTCGATTCCATTCAGGACCTCGTCCTGGTACACGACGCCGAGTTCGTAGTCATGAAGGCCAATATGCCCTTGCTGCAACGCCTCGGGCAAGCCCCAGCCGACGTGATCGGCCAGCCTTGCGAAGCCGTGCTGCCACGCAAAGGCGAGTGGAAGGGATGCCCGTACTGTGTCGCCGCCGACGAAGGCATTCAGGAAGCACAAGACCCGTGCTTCGGTGGCAACTGTATGATTTCTACTTCGTCCTACAGCGAGCACGGAAGCCAGCAGAAGGGCACCATCCACGTGGTGCACGACACCACCGACCGACACGATGCGGAGGAAAAGTACCGGTTGATTTTCGAGCAGGCGCAGGAAGGCGTTTTCGTTGCCACTCCAGGCGGCAAACTGCTCGATTGCAATGACGCTTTTGTGTCCATGCTTGGCTATGCTAGCCGCGCCGAGTTGATGGCCATGGACTTGGACACCGAACTCTCCGCCTCGGCCGAACAGATTGACGCCTTTCATCGCGAGATCGAAGCGCACAACTACGTACGCAACTTTGAAATGACGTTGCGTCGAAAAGACGGAACCCTGATCACGGTGCTTGAGAGCAGCTTTGCTACCCGCAATTCTCTGGGCAAAATCGAACGCTATCAGGGCTTCTTGCTCGATATCACCGAGAAGAAAAGAGCGGAAGACGAAATCCGCAAGCGGAATCGCGAACTCAACGCGCTGAACGCGATGGCCGTGATCGCCACCCAATCTTTCGATCTGGATGAGATCCTCAATCTGACCTTGCGTCAGGTGATTTCGCTGCTCGGCGCGCAGACTGGATCGATCTATTTGGGAGACGCGGACCAAACCACTTTCCGCCGCCGCGCTGGTTGGGGACAGCGTAGCGCCGACCGCGCACGGTTGTCCGAAGTTCAGTTTCATGGCGGCTTTGGCGATCTGGTCACCCGTTCCCGAACCGAAGTGGTCACGCCCGAATACCTTCCGCATCTTCCTCCGCTGGTCGCTGAGTTCATTCGCGCCGACGGTTCGAATTCCTGGATCTGGGTGCTGCTATGGAGCAAAGACTCGCCCATCGGCATGATGGGAATCAGCAGCCGCGAGAACCGTGTTTATACCAGCAACGACGAAAACCTGCTGGTCGCGATTGGCCGCCAGTTGGCCACCACCATCGAAAAAGTCCGTCTCTACGAAGAGACTTGCCGCGCCTACGAAGACCTGCGCAAAACGCAGGAACAGTTGCTGCAGAGCGAGAAGATGTCGGCGGTAGGACAGTTGATTGCCGGGGTGGCGCACGAACTCAACAATCCCCTGACTGCCATTCTCGGTTATGCGCAGCTTCTCGAAAGCGAAGGCCTTAACGATCGCGCCTCCGAGTTCGTGAGCAAGCTCTTCAAACAGGCCCAGCGCACCCATCGCGTGGTGCAAAGCCTGCTGTCGTTCGCCCGCCAGCGCAAACCGCAAAAAGAGCTCGTCGACATTTGCAAAGTGCTCGACGAAACTCTCGCCCTGCGCGACTACGACCTGAAAGTAAACGAAATTCGCCTGCAACGCGAATTCGAGACTCCGGCTCCCGCAGTCACCGCCGACCCGCATCAACTGGAGCAGGTTTTTCTCAACATCATCAACAACGCCGTGGATGCCATGCTCGAAGCCGGTCGGGGCGGCTCGTTGAAGGTGCGGGTTTTCACCAAAGATGGAAACGTCCACACTGAATTTCACGATTCGGGTCCTGGCATCAAGGAGCCGCACCGGATTTTTGAGCCGTTCTATACCACCAAGGGCGTGGGCAAAGGCACTGGCCTTGGCCTCAGCATCTGCTACGGAATTATCCAGGAGCACGGCGGACAAATCCGCGCCGACAACGGAACCAGCGGCGGCGGCCTGGTTGAAGTCGTGCTGCCGTCGGCGGGAGAAAGCGCCGCGACAGAGAACGCAGCGCCGACCGCCCGTCGCGAGGCAGCGCTCGCGGGACGCGTTTTGCTGATCGAGAGCGAAGAAGCAGTGCTCGAATTCGAGCGCGATGTTCTCACCGGCGCCGGAGCCGAAGTCGTCAGCTCTATGAAGGTCGAAGAAATGAAGTCTCTGTTGCCGAAGCAATCATTCGACGCCGTGATCATCGACGGCAAAGCGCAGGGCAACGGCAGCGCCCGCGAAATTTACGCATGGCTCGCCGACAACTGTCCCGGCATGGAGAAGCATTTACTGTTCACCTTCTCCAGCGTCGCCGAGCCTGACGTGCGTACTTTCCTGGTGAAAAAAAGCGTTCCTTGTCTGGTAAAACCCTTCGAAGTAGCCGACCTCATCAACCACGCCCGCCGCCTGATGCAAAAAGCCCAAGCCGCCAGCGCAAGCTAAGGACACGTGGGGACAGCCGCTCCCGGCTGTCCAGTCGAGCGAAGCTCGACTTCAGCAAGTGTAACGCGGACATTCCTGTCCACTGCCGTTGACTCATACATTCCAAACAGAGTCAAAAACTGCGGGCGACGGCGCCGGCACCACGCCGGCGACAGGTGTTACAGACTTTCGCGCAGGAGGCGGGCGAATTCGCGCAGGGCAGTTTCGTCGCGGCGGTACCACATCCATTGTCCCAGCTTCTTTGCCTCCACCAATCCAGCCCTCTTTAGAATCGCCATGTGATGGGAGATCGTAGGCTGCGAAAGGTGAACTCGCAGCTCGATGTCCGAGGCGCATAGACCCACATCTTTGCCGATGGAACAGGCTCCGCGCTCTTTGAGAGCCTGCAGAATTCGGCGGCGAGTCGGGTCGGCGATGGCGCGCAACGCTCGATTCAGAGTTTGCTCGGAATCTGTCATGGTGAAGATACCAATAAACCGGGGATCGATGGTTGTCAATGTAGAGAGCGGAATGAGTCTTGTGGCCGGAAAAGGATGCCCGTTGTTCCGTCGATTCAGATGTGAGCGGGAAAGCGATTATCTTTTCAGGATGGGATTATAGCCGTCGTTGACCAGCTTGCCGCGCATGAGTTCGGCATCTTTGATGTCAGAGTACGGTCCCACCTGGACGTGGATCAGCTTGTCGGTCGGCGTATTGGTGGAGAAGGCGGGATATTGTTTTTTCTTGAGCGCGTCAACCAGAGCTGCGGCGTCTTCGGCCTTGCTGACTGCGGCTACTTGCACGTAATAGCTGTTTGACGACGACGGGGCAATCGGATCGGGAGCCGCGGCCGCGGCAGGAGCGGGGGCTCCCGGCGCGACGACTGGGGCTGGGGCTGCGGCTTCTTTCGCGGCGGGCTGACTGTTTCCGTCGTTGCTCTCGACCGCTTTGTAGAAGGTCATGTCCGCGGTTGTGGTGGCGTTGTTGGTTTTGACCGCGGAAGGCCGCTGCGTGCTCGTGGTGGCGGGAGCCACGGCGGGAATATCGGGGGACGCGATCCGAACCGAGCTTCTGCCCAGCGAGAATCCCATGCCGAAAAAAACCGCGCACAGTGCGACCAATCCGAAAAACAGGGCAAGCATTTTGCCGGTGCCTAGAGTGATTTCAGTGTCCTGCGTTGTAGCCGTTGGCATTTCAACCTCGTCGTGTTTGCCGATGGGGCCGCTTAGCTCTTGGCCGGTGAAGCGTCGCCATCGGGTTTCGCAAAAAGCTTTTGCATGCCCGAGAAGAAGTCCACGGGAACGGGAAACACGACCGTAGTGTTCTTCTCGACGCCGATTTCGGTCAAGGTTTGCAAATAGCGCAATTGCACGCTCACCGGTTCGGTGGCCAGCAGATGCGCCGCATCGACCAGGCGCTGCGCGGCGGAAAACTCACCTTCGGCGTGAATGATCTTGGAACGCTTTTCGCGTTCGGCCTCGGCCTGTTTCGCCATGGCGCGTAGCATGGACTCGGGCATGTCCACCTGCTTGACTTCGACGTTGGCCACCTTCACTCCCCAGGGAGCGGTGTGGGTGTCGAGAATGCTTTGGAGCCGCAGGTTGATTTTGTCGCGATGGGCGAGAAGTTCATCCAGTTCGAGTTCGCCGAGCACGGAACGCAACGTTGTTTGCGCGAACTGCGAGGTTTGATAGACGTAGTTGGAAACTTCCACCACAGCTTTTCGTGGCTCAATCACGCGCAGAAAGATGACGGCGTTGACCTTCAAGGTCACGTTGTCTCTGGTAATGATGTCCTGCGCCGGCACTTCCAGAGCTTCTTGACGCAAAGAAATCCGCACCATGCGATCGAGCGGAGCGAACACGAAGATGAGCCCGGGACCTTTCGCTTCGGGAAGCAGACGTCCGAGACGAAAGATCACGCCGCGCTCGTATTCCGCCAGGATCTTGATCGAACTTAGCAGATATAAAGCGAAGATGACGATTACGATCGTGGTAAAACCAAAGCCGAGCTCCATGAGGAACGCCTCTGATGCGGATTGTATCGCAATTGAGCTAGACGAGATGTGATTTCAAAAGCTTGCGGGGTTGTCTGGCGAGGTGCGTCCGGAGCCTGTGGTTCGTCGCGCGGGAAGGTCAAAAGCGTGAACCACTAAGGACACAAAGGTTCACAAAGGATAGGTAAACCAGAAGGAACGATTCCACCTCGCTGATCGTCTCTGACGGGCGAGGGCGTCCGTCCTCCGTTAAATCAACTTTGCGTCTTCATGGATGGCGCCGGGTCGACCGACAATTGCAGTCCCTTGACTTGGCGCACTATGACGGGCTGCCCCGCTGGGAGATGGGCAGAGGAGATAGCGTCCCAGAGTTCGCCGTGGATGAAAACTTTTCCTTGCGGAGACAGCGCGCTCTGAGCCAGGCCGACTTCCCCGACGAGTCCCTGCATGCCGGTTACGACTTTGTTGGCTCGTGCTTTCAGCGCGATGCTCATCAAGAAGACAGTGATGATTCCCAGAGGAATACTCACGGCGAGCGCAGTCAACAAGTGGACTTGCATTTCGGGGATGGGCGCGTCTACGAGCAACAGACCGCCAAGCGTGAGCGTGGCGATACCGCCGATGGCCAGCACTCCGTGGGTGGCAAACTTGGCTTCGAGCGCGAACAGAACGAAGGACGCGAAAATCAGAACCACTGCGGCGAAGCGAGTGGGCAGCAGGTTCAACGCGAAGATGGCGAGCAGAATGAAGATAACTCCGACGGTTCCGGGGACGACCGCGCCGGGATGGTTGAACTCGGCATAAAGGGCCAGCGCGCCCACAGCCAGCAGGACAAAGGCGACATTCGGATCGAGAAGATAGGCGAGAATGCGCTGCTTCAGCGTCATGTCAAAAGGACGGACGGGTTCGCCGACCAGGTTGAGGGTGACGGTCTGGCCGCTGAAACGCTTGACTGGCTTGCCTTCCAATTGTTTGAAAAGATCGTCCCGGCTGGAAGCCACATAGTCGATCAGATTTTGCGAAAGTGCTTCCTGGTCGGTGAAAGACTTGGATTGGCGAACGGCGGTTTCGGCGATCTCAGCGTTGCGTCCGCGCTTGGAGACGACGGACCGCAAGAGAGCGGCGGTGTCGTTCTCGATTTTTTCTTTCATGGTGTCGTCCATCTTGCCGCCGCCGAGGGTGACGGGATGAGCCGCACCGGTATTGGTTCCAGGCGCCATGGCCGCAACGTCGGCACTTTCGAGAATGAAGAATCCGGCGGATGCAGCGCGGCTGCCGCTGGGAGCGACGTAAATAATTACGGGTACGGGCGAGGCCAGGATTTTTTCAATGATGTCGCGAGTGGAATCGAGCAGGCCCCCGGGAGTATTGATCTCGATTAACAGAGCCTGATCTTTGTTGCGCGCAGCTTCAGCGATGGCGCGGCCTATGTATTCAGCGGTGATGGGTTGAATGGCATCGTCGACGACGATCTTCAAAACTTCAGCGGAAGAGGCGGCCGAGAGGAAGGATACGCTCAGCAGGCAGAACAAAATGCGCGAAACGAACGACAGTCTCATCGATTGGGCAGTGGCTGCGCTTCCTGCGCGAGCTTGGCTGCAACGGCACGCTTGAGCGCCAAGGCGGACGCGTTGGAGGGTTCCAAACGCAGAGCCCGATCTATATTCTCCGCGGCCGCTTCAGGTCTATTGTCTCGCAAATCAAGCTTCGCCAGCACTAAAAGCGGCTCCGAAAATTGGCGCAGGCGCAACGCCTCGTTGGCTTCGGCTCGCGCTGCGGCGGAGTTATTTTCGGCTTCCAGCACACTCGCCAATCCGGCATGAGCTTCGGGGTTTGACGGGTTGAGGGTTAGCGCCTCGCGGAATTCATCTTCCGCTTCCGCGAGGAAGCCCTTGGCCAGCAGTTGGTGCCCGCGATCGGCGTGGAATTGGGCGTGAGTTTTGGGATCGGTCTTGCTCAGGCGCTGCTCCGCGACCGCTTCAATTTTCAAGGCAAGCTGGCGGAAAGAACTTTCGTCATAATTCGCGCGGATGCGTTCGAGCGGCGTTTTCTGGGTCGCAGGCACAACCGGCCGTCGCGCTGAAGCGCTGGTCTCGGACGCGATCGCATCCAGCAGAGACTTGGCAGCGGCATCGCTCGGCCGCAGGGCTAACGCGTCGTGGAGTTGACGAGATGCGCCGCTTGCGTCACCGTACCGGTAGAGTTCGATGGCCAGATTGAAGTGATAATCGGGGTCGCTCGGATCGGCGTCGATGGCCTTCTGGAAATATTCGGCGGCGCTTTTTCTATCGCCGCGAGAGCTGACTACTCCAAGGTTGTTGTAAACCTCAGCCAGGGGCAAGCGGGCGGCAACGAAGTGGAATGCCGACTCGGCCCGCGGAAAATCTCCCTGATAGTAGGCCGCGAGTCCCAAGTAGAAATTCGCCTCACGGGCGAGCGGATTGTCTTCGGGAACGCGCGCCAAAGTCGAGACAGCTTGCTCATACTGCCGCCCGCGATAATAGGCTTTGCCCAGCTGCAAAAGGGCTTCGGGGTACGCTGGACTCAGGCGAACGGCTTCGCGAAAGTGTTGAATCTGTGCTTCCGCGGTCGGTGCAGTGATGCCGCGAATATAGTTCTCGAACGCGTCCAAGCGGATGGGAGGCGCAGCGGCGACATAGGCTTGCTTGGTGATGGTGATGTCGGGACGAAGGGCGTGCAAAACGTCCCATGCCAGCGCGGTTTGAATATCGATGAGTTGAATCAACGGGCCGGACTCGTTCATTTCCGGCAACAAGTGCTGACGACGCATGTCCAGCAGTTGCGCCGTCGTGGTGAAGGTCCGGCCATCGAACCGGTACAGGCCGAGTACCGCATAGTCCACGTCTAACTGTTCGGCGATGCGGTAGAGCGTGGCCCGCGAAGGATGAAGTTCTACCGGAATGCCCATGCGGTCGTAGGCGCGGATGCGGTCCTCGCGCGGGAGCACAAACAGCTTGGCCGAGTTCAGGCGCTCTTGCATGAGTTCAGGAAAGGAATCGCTGATCCACGCGATTCCCGGCGCCTGGGATTGGTTTTCAAAAGGAACCACCAGCACGTTGAGACCGGCATTGGCGGCTCCCTGCGCCAGGGCGGCGGTGGAAAGAAGCAAAATTGCGGTAAACCGGAGAAATTTCAAGACAAGTCGATTATAGCGGGTGAGCGCTCTGTGGCTGTGGGGCGAAAGGCTCTGAACGTTCTGCTTAAACCGTGCAGTCTTGGCGAAGCTAAAAACAGCAAAGGGCCATTGTCAGTGTCCTTCTTCGGTGATATAAGGGTGCCCCATGGCCGACGGGGGGCATGTTCTGTCCGGTGCTCCCGGTATTGAAGTACAACTCCAAAACGAGAGGAGAGCTCACATGAAGCTCCGCGCATGCTTCGTCATCGTCAGTTTTCTGTCCGCAGCGCTTTGCATAACTCAGGCCCAAACAGCGGCCCCTAACGCAGGTCCAGCTTCGGCGCAAGTTCCGCGCCTGATCAAGTTCTCGGGATTAGCACAGGATGAGACCCATAAGCCAGTGAGCGGCGTCGTCGGAATTACTTTCTCGTTGTACAAAGATCAGGAAGGTGGCAGTCCGTTGTGGATGGAAACGCAAAATGTGCGATCCGATGCGACAGGACGCTACACGGCACTGCTGGGCTCGGCGAGTGTGGAGGGAGTTCCGTTGAGCCTGTTCAGTTCCGGGGAAGCACAGTGGTTAGGAGTTCAGGTTCAGGGCCAGCCTGGCCAGCCTCGCGTCTTGCTGGTCAGTGTTCCTTATGCGCTCAAAGCGCATGAAGCGGAAACCCTTTCAGGAAAGAGCATCTCGGATTTCGTGCTCCTGAACAAGAGTGCTGCGGCCCCGACAACGGCAGGTAACGCTCCGGCTATCTCGAATGGCGCCAGTGGCTCGAAGTTGCCCTCAGCAGCAAATGGCCCGACAAGTTTTGTGGGAACCAATGCGACTCAAATTGTGGTAGTAACCCAGAAGGGTAAAGGAGCCGGATTGTCAGCCACCTCCAGTACGCTCGCGGCGGTCGCGGGCGCGATCACCGGGAAGTCGAACACGGCCGTGTATGGTCTTGCCAGTAATACCGCCAAAGGCAGCAATGCGGCCGGGGTGACAGGGGTCGCCAATACGCAAACGGGTCCCGGAGTCCAAGGCGTAACCACGAGTGCCGCGGGATTTGGTGTTCAGGGGGTGGCTAATTCGAGTACGGGCGGGACCGCCGTCCAAGGCGTTAACAACGCGACATCTGGAGTCTCGGCTGGCGTCTCCGGCCAGAGCGCGAGCACCGGCAACGGGAGTGCTGGAGTGGTCGGTAACGAAAGCGCCACTACTGGCCAGGTATACGGCGTCTTTGGATCGGCGAGCAGCACCACCACCAACGCCATGGGGGTAGGTGGCTACGAGGGAGCCAAGACCGGACAGGTTTATGGGGTTGGCGGAAACACGAGCTCCACCGGCCCCAATGCGGCCGCGGTCAACGGCTACGAAGGCGCCACTACAGGACAGGTCTACGGCGTCAATGGGAGCACGCCGAGCACTGGGACGGGCGCTGCGGGCGTGACCGGTTTCGAAGGTGCCACCACCGGACAAGTCTATGGGGTCAGCGGCGGAACGAACAGCAGCACGAACGGCGCCACCGGAGTAAACGGTTACGAAGGCTCGAAGACGGGGCAGGTGTTCGGGGTCTTCGGATCAACCACGAGTGCGACGAATTTTGCTGCTGGAGTAAGCGGGAATGCGAGCGCTACGACCGGCCAAGTCTACGGTGTGGTCGGAGTGTCGAACAGCACGACCAACGGGGCCGCCGCAGTGAACGGTTATGAACCTGCCACTACGGGTCAGGTCAGTGGTGTCAATGGCAGCACGCCGAGCACGTCGGGAATCGGTGTCGATGGCGCTGCCACTGCGACCAGCGGTAGCACAATCGGTGTGGCTGGCTCCAGCGCCAGCCCGAACGGCGCTGGCGTTTATGGAACCAACAACGCCACGTCCGGTGTCGCCCACGGCGTGGTTGGGCAGGCCTCAAGCAGCCAGGGCGTCGGAGTCTTAGGCTTCAACACTGCCACGTCGGGCTACACCAATGGTGTGGAAGGCCAGGTTTCGAGCCCGTCCGGGGCGGCGGGAGTGTTCGAAAACTTGAGCGGATCGGGGCTCATTCTTCAGGGCACCTCAGGGGGCAAGTTCACGACGGTGTTCACGGTCGACGCCAGCGGAAATGGTTCGTTCTCCGGCAATCTGAATGTTACGGGCAAGCTAACCAAGGGCAGCGGCTCATTCAAGATTGATGATCCGCTGGATCCGGCGAATAAATACCTCTCTCACTCGTTCGTCGAGTCGCCTGACATGATGAACGTCTACAACGGAAACATCACGACGGACCGCCGTGGTCTGGCGACGGTGAACTTGCCAGATTATTTTGAAGCGCTCAATGGCGATTTCCGCTATCAGTTAACGGTGATTGGGCAATTCGCGCAGGCGATCGTGGCCAAGAAGATCGCTGGCGACCGTTTTGTCATTCGGACGAGTAAGCCGAACGTGGAAGTGTCCTGGCAGGTGACCGGCATTCGTCACGACGCGTATGCCAACCACTACCGCATCCCGGTGGAGGAGGATAAGCCGGTTGGGGAACAAGGCTACTATTTGCATCCGGAAGTGTTCGGGCAGCCGGAGTCAAAGAGTATTTCGGCGGCGGGAAAGCCTACTTCGCAAGAGATTGTCGCGGACGGGTCGCACAATTAGGTTTAGGTAATTGTGAATAGCGTGCTGCGCAAGATATTTTCCTGACCCTTCGTGTACCGTTGTGTCCTTTGTGGTTCATGAAGTTCAAATGCGAGAACCACAAAGGACACAAAGGATGCACTGGGACATCGGCGCCTACGCCGACTTTCTTTCCTCCTCGCGGGTTAGCTCTGTCCAGCCGGGGAGGGTTTGGTCTCCGGTGATTAATTGGGCTCCGCGTTCGTAAGTGAAGTACGACCAGGCCCATTGAATCAGCACGAGTATCCGATTGCGGAATCCGATAAGGAAAAAGATGTGGACCGATAGCCAGGCAAGCCAGGCCAGGAAGCCGGAAATGTGAATCTTGCCCAACTGCCCAACGGCTGCCGCGCGGCCAATAGTGGCCAGACTACCTTTGTCGAGGTAATGGAAATCTTTCCGCGGCTTACCTTCAAGGTCTCGAAGGATGTTGCGGGCTGTGGCTTTTCCTTCCTGGATCGCGGCTGGCGCCAGGCCCGGCACCGGCTGGCCGTTTTTCTGCTTCAACGAAGCCAGGTCTCCGATCACGAACACGTGGTCATGCCCGGGAATGCTTAGGTCAGGATTCACCAGCACGCGTCCGGAGCGGTCGGTCGGTGCGCCGAGTTTCTTGCCTAACGGAGACGCGGCCACTCCGGCAGCCCATATGATTACCGCCGCTGGCAAACGGGTTTTCCCCATGATCACTGCGGCGGGTTCGATGCCAGTAACCATTGCGGACGTGTGGACCTCGACTCCTAGGGCGCGTAGCTGTTGTTCTGCGCTGCGCGACAGATCCTCCGGGTAGACCGGAAGAACTCGAGGGCCGCCTTCGAGCAAAATGGTCCGCGTGCTCATGGGATCGATGGAATTGAATTCGTCAATCAAGCCGCGGCGGGCGATGCCGGAGAGCGTCCCCGCCAGTTCCACTCCCGTAGGGCCGCCCCCGACGACGACGAAATTCAGCTGCACCTGGCCTCCACCGCTGGCGGCGCGGCGTTCGGCTAGTTCGAATGCAAGCAATACGCGACGGCGGATTTCGAGCGCGTCTTCGATGGTCTTCAGGCCGGGAGCCAGCGGTTCCCATTCGTCGTGGCCGAAGTAGGCGTGGCTCGCGCCTGCAGCCACGATCAGATAGTCGTAGGGAAGTTCGCGATCGGCGAGCTTCACGACGCGTCGATCCAGATCCAGGTCGTGCACTTCTCCCAGGACAACTTCGACATTTCGGCGGCCGGTGAAGATCCAGCGGATGGGAGACGCGATTTCTCCGGGAGACAGGCCGGCGGTTGCGACCTGATAAAGCAAAGGCTGGAACGTATGGTGGTTTCTGCGGTCGATAATAGTGACCCGAACCGGATGGCGGGCGAGCTTCAGAGCCGCGTTGAGGCCGCCGAAGCCAGCGCCAATGATCACGATATGCGGCATCGGTTTGCCGTTCATCTGAGGTCCTCGTCGAAGCTAATGACCTTTAAGATATGCTGAGCGGGAAAAAGTTGCATCTCATTTGGGGTAGATTCGAATTATGGCGGCCGAGTCGAACAATTTGATTTCCGAAATTCGGGCGGATCCGCCAGCCTTGCCGTCAGAGGGCGTCGGGTTGCGAACTTTTGCTGTGGATTCGTCGGGATTGTTCGAAGTCGGGCTGGTCTTTGGTCTGATCATGATTGCTGTATGGACGCCGCCGGGACATCTCAGCACAATCGTCAGTGTAGTGGCAACGCTCTCCATTCTGTGGTTCGCGGTCCGCGGCCGCTACTCGGTGCGTGAAATGGGCCTCAGCCGGCCGGAATCGGGAACGGTCGTTATATTCATAAGCGGAATATGCATGATCGTTGCGGTTGTGTTTGCGGGACAGGCACTTCATGACCTCGGGCCGGCTCAGCCTGTGCCATGGGAAAGAGCCTGGAAATATGCCATCTGGGCGCTGGAACAGGAATTCATTTTGCAGTCGTTTTTCTACGTGCGGCTTGAATCGCTACTTGGCAGTCGGCGTGCCGTTATCGCCGCGGCTTTATTGTTTTGTGCAACTCATGTGCCGAGCCCGTTGCTGACCGGGCTGAGTCTGGTCGGGGGGCTGTTGTTCTGCGAAATGTTTCGCCGCTATCGCAATATATTTCCTTTGGGGTTGGTGCATGCGGCCTTGGGGCTGACTATTGCAGCCAGCTTTCCCGATAGCTTGCTGCATCACATGCGGGTTGGGCTGGGTTATTTGTTGTATCGTCCGTGAGCGTTTGAAACTAGCTGCCCAATCACAGAGAAGAGCGCGCTGCCGCCTTGAATCGGGTAACATGAACCGGATTAACCGCGAGCAGACGCTTTGCCTTTGAAACTTCCACAAACAGAACCTCCGTCCGATAAGGCGGTGCATTCCGCCACTGCTTCTCGTTGGCTTCGGCTGCTGATGCCGTCGGTTTCTGATTTGCTCTTTGCTGCCTTGCTTCTGGGCTTTAGCTGCGGCGCGCTGGGCCGGCTATTGCTGCGTGATGGGGGGACGGGCTGGCACATCCGCAACGGGCAACTGATTCTGCAGACGCACGCCATCACTCGCGTGGATCCGTTTTCGGCGACCATGAGCGGGCAGCCCTGGTATGCCTGGGAGTGGCTGTACGATGTGCTGATCGCGGCCATTCACCATTCGCTGGGATTGAACGGCGTAGTGTTTTACACGGCTGCCATTATGGCGGCGACGTTTGTCCTGGTGTTTCACTTTGCCATGCGTCACGGTGGCAGCCTGCCGATTACCCTTTTCTTGCTCGTGCTGTCTCTGGGGGCGTCGGCCGTGCATTTTCTGGCGCGGCCTCACGTGGTAAGTTGGCTGTTCACGGTGATTTGGTTTGAGATACTCGATTCCGCGGCGTTTACGGATGAATCTGACGCCGGAACAAACAAAGCCCGGCGCATTTTTTTCTTGCCCCTTCTGATGCTGTTGTGGGTCAACCTGCACGGCGGATTTCTTCTCGGCTTCGCGCTGCTAGCGGTGTACCTGGTTGGCGGCGGGGTTCAATACTTTACGTCTCCTGATCGGCGTTCGGAGATTGGAACGTGGCTGAAACGTCTGGGTCTGGTCACTGTACTTTCGTTGGCCGCGAGTTTTGTCAATCCCTACGGTTACAGGCTGCACCTTCATATCTACCGGTATCTCTCGGACCGCTTCCTGATGAATCACGTCAGCGAGTTTCTGTCGCCCGACTTCCACGGCGTGGCGCAGCAGTGCTTCGCTGTCATGCTGCTGGTGACGATCGCCGCGTTGGCCAGTGCGCGGCGAAAGCTCCCGCTCACGCACTTACTGGTCATTTTGCTGGCGGCTTATAGCGGTTTGTATGCCTCGCGAAACCTTCCAGTGTCCTCGATGCTGCTTACTTTGATGGTCGCTCCGTTGCTCTCGGACGCAGTTTCACAGGCGGCCGAGAACGCAGAGATCTCGGCATGGCTGCGCGCCCTGTTTTCACGGCTGCGGGGGTTCGGCATGCGCATGGAGAAATTGGAACTACATCTCCAGGGCCACGTCTGGATGCTGGTGGTCTTCGTTCTGGGTTTATGGGCTTGCATGCAGGGCGGAAGAGTCGGCTCGGCGCAGCTGATCCATGCGTATTTCGACGACAAACATTTTCCAGTGGAAGCGGCTTCGGTGATTGCTCAGCGCGAATTCCCGGAGCCGATCTTTTGTCCCGACAAATGGGGAGGGTATTTGATTTACCGCCTCTATCCTCAGACCAAGGTGTTGGTAGACGATCGCCACGATTTGTATGGCGACCAATTCTTCAAGGATTACTTGAAGGTTGTTTTTGTCCAGCAAGGATGGGAAAAGATCCTGAAGGAAGAGCACGCGAATTGGGTCGTGGTGGACAAAGATTCGTCGCTCGGGACGATGCTTGGGCAGACTGCCGGTTGGAAGCTAATTCATGCCGACGGGACGGCGGTGCTCTTTCAGCGGAGCCCGTAGCTGGAACCTCGTGTGGCGCGGGCGCGTCGCCACACGATCATCGGGTGTCGATGTCGAAGCCTAGGATTGCCTCTACTTCTATCGGCTGGTCGCCGCGGAACACGGGGCGGAATTTCCAGTTGGTTAATGCAGCCATGACCTTGGAGGTCATCGCGCTGCCGCCGCCGTCCAGAACATGCATGTTTCGCAGCGTTCCCGTGCGGTCGAGGATGCAGGCAATCACCAGCCGCGAGGGCTTCAAGTTCGCTGGTAAATCGGAACGCATCGGTTGGGGAGCGACCAAGTCCTCTGCATACGGATGGGCCGCTGAGGACGCGTCCGCATACTGCAAAACCGCCGTGCCCAGCACAGTGTCGATGTAAATCGTGTAGTTCTTGTCGCCCTTGAGCATGCCGTAGTAATTGAACGCGCCCCCCGAACGCGCGCTGCCGACTACGGTGATGCCGGGCCCTTGTTGATCTTTGCCGACCGAGGAGTGCCCGACGATATTAGGCCCGGCTCCGTCGGCACCGAAGCTTGGCAGGGTCACAATATTGCTGCCGCCGCTCACCGAGACTCCCGGCATCGCGGGTTTGCCGCTGATGCCGCTGCCAGCGCCGCCAAGGCCGGGATAGGGAGAAATTCCGCCGCGCGCCATGGTTTCAGATCCATGGCCCGTGCCATTTTTCGTTGCATCGACTTTCGCCGCACCCGAGCCTTCTCCGGATAAACCGCTGCCCGGCCCGGCGCCATGGCCGATACCCGATCCACCGCCCGATCCGCCTAATCCAGGTTTGTCTCCTCCCGACGGGGACATCGCGAGAGAGCCCGCGCCCCCATTACCCGGCACGCCAATCTTGGATCCTGGCTGGCTTGAAACCACGATTCCAGTTCCTCTGCCGCTGCCGCCATTATTGCTTGGCGGGGCGGCTATAGAACCCGCGTCCATGGGACCACCCAAGCCGGCGCCGCGATTTCCGCTACCCAAGCCGCCGAGCGAACCTCCGCCGGAAACGGATGGAGGCGGTGGAACGACGGCGGTTCCGCCTCCCAAGCCAGTCATAGTCGGACGCGTCAGCGAACCCCCTCCCACCTGCACCGGAGGAGGCACGACGTTGGAGGTTCCCAAACCGGGGACAGCCCGAGCTCCGGTCACAGAGCCATTCAACTGCACCGGGGGCGGGACCACGGCTGCGTTCCCCATGCCGCCAAACCGGCGATGCGAAGCGGATGCATCAGCCATCGAAGCCGGCGGCGGCACGACCTGATTTCGTAACTCGCCCGCGCCAAATCCCGGCCCCCTAGGGTTGAGGTCGTGGGTAATTTGCGAGGGAGGCGGCGCGATTACCGCCGGCGCCGGGAGTGTGAGCTTTGGATTAAGGTTTGTGACCTGCTCGGGAGCAGACACCGGCGGCGGAATCACCGACACGGCTTGGGAGCCGGGCACGCGGAGCGGAGTGATATCGCTCCGCGGCGCACTGGGACTGGGAGGAACAACGGCCGCATTTAAAGGGGGCGCGGCGCGCATCTTTTCGCGCTGAGCTTCTGGTGTCGGCGGGATGACGCGGGCGCTCAACAGGGGCGTGCGCTGCGGCTGATCATCTCGAACCTCCGGCGCCGGAGCAACCACGGCTTCGCTGAGAGATGGAGCACGCTGCGAGGATTTCAGGCCCTCGGCAGGCGCTGGCCCAGGATTCGGTTTAAACGCGAGCAGATTGGCAACTGCCGATTCGGACCGCGGCAGCTTGAGCCGGGGAGCGTCCACGACTTTCTCGCGAAGCATATCGCCGCGGGCTACACGGATGGTCTGGGTACGGTGATGAGCTTCGTGCCCGCCGGCGCGACCTGAACGACCGGCCTCCGCTCCGCCTGCATCTTCGGTGCGGGGCAGTTCCTCGCCAGAGAAATAAATGACGTCGTACTTCGGCATCGCCGGAGGTTCGTAAGGCCGCAGCTTGTCGATGGCTTGCGACGCCAGGATCACTAGGGCAAACAGTGCCGCTTCCACGATCCAGGAGGCGAACATTCCGCGATAGGGAACGAGCCCGGTTCTGGCTTCTCCGGCTAAGGGTTCGGGAGAGCGTTTCAGAGCCGGTCGAATAGCGGTGAGGAATTCCTGCCACGGCGACGACCACTCGACCAGGAGTTTGAGTTCACCGTTCACGCAGTGCCAGCCTCTGGCTTCCCGCCCATTGCGATCTCGATCTCATCTCCGATCGTGGTACCGCTCGACCTCAGTGTATTTCCCGGCAGCTCAAGCACTGAAGCGGTGCGCATGCTGACCCGCGCCACCCGCCAAGGTTTCAGGTTCTGCTCGACGTGAACCACAAATTTGTTGGGATCGAGATAAAGGACATCGATCGGGAATTTCATGGCAAGTGTGTGCACGCCGCGGGACGGGATAATCCACAGACCGTCGCCCACGGGGAAGCTGGCCGGGTCCTTGCCCATCAGGCCGAGCAAGCGCGACCAGTGGGTTCCTGCCACGGATAAGTGCGTCGCTAGATAGGCGCTGCGCGTCCGGTTAAACGCATATCCTATGGAGGCCGGTAACAACATCGCAACTCCTGAATTATCACTGCTGGATTCGGTCCGCGCTCTCAGACTCATCGATTCCAGATCGTCGGTTCTATCAGTGTCCGGTCACGGGCGCCAGCGTCCGAATGAGTTCGATGATCGCCGGGCCGAGAGTAACAAAGATGATCGAGGGGAGGACAAATAAAACCAGAGGAATTACCATTTTAATGGTCGTTTTGGCAGCCTGCTCTTCCGCCCGTTGCCGACGCTCAGTGCGTAGCGAATCCGAGTGTACCCGCAGAGCCTGGGCGATACTGGTACCAAAGCGATCAGTCTGTATTAAGGTTCCAACAAGCGAACGGAGATCGTCAACGCCGGTGCGCTCCACCAGATTGCGCAAAGCCTCGGCTCGAGGCTTGCCAGCGCGCATTTCCAAATTTACCAGATGAAACTCATCGCTAAGTTCAGGATGGGCGTGATGCAGGTCGGTGCCGACGCGCATCAGCGCCTGATCAAGGGCCAACCCGGCTTCGACGCAGATCACGGTGAGATCAAGGGCATCCGGCAAACCCAGTTTGATGCGCTGCTGGCGCGCCTTGATCATACGCTTCAGCATGAAGCGGGGCAGAAAGAAGCCGAAGGCGCCGACGCTGACCATCAAGATCGGCGAGTCAAATCCGCTGCCGGCGATCACCAGCGCCAGGGCGAAGATGGCGGTCGCCAAACGGCTGCCAACATAGACTGTCAAGTGGCGGGTTTCGCGATAACCGGCCTGGATCAGCCAGCGGCGGGTTCGCGAGACGTCGCTCGGTGACAGCGGTATAGCCTTGCTGAAGGGATCGAGCGCTTGTTCCAGTCGCTCCTTGAGTGCAGGCTTGTCGGGAGCTTTCGCCTTTTGCCATCCCAGCGCGCGCAAGCGGGAACCGAGCAGGGAAGAGGGCGCATAGGCTGCGGCTCCAAATGAAAACACCACCAGGGCGATGGTCAAGAATACGACGATGGTGAGCGCAAGGGCCATGCCTGAGTTCAAACCTGAATCTGAATGATCTTCCGTATTACGAAATAGCCCAACGTCTGCAAGACGACGCCGGCCACGACCAAAACGTGCCCGATGGGGTCTGCGAACAGGGGCCGGATAAATGCCGGACTCGTGAGCAGCATCGTGACCACGATGACCGGAGGCAAACCCATCAACAGCATCATGGTAAGGCGTCCCTGCGCCGTGTAAACCCGCACCTGGCGCATGATTTTGAACCGTTCCCGGATCACATAAGAAAGGTTATCGAGGATTTCCGCCAAATTGCCACCGGTTTCGCGCTGCAGCATTACTGCCGTAACAAAGAACTTCACGTCGACCAGCGGCACACGTTCGGCCAGGTTCATCAAAGCGTCGCGGACGGGCAGTCCGAACTTTTGCTCTTCAAATAGCTTCCGGAACTCAGATGCTACCGGCTCTGAGAGTTCATTGGCGATCAACTCCAAGGCAGTGGTAAAAGCATGTCCGGCGCGCACTGCCCTTGCCAGAGTGTCGATGGCTTCGGGAAACAACTCTTCAAATTTCTGGAAACGCTTGGTCCGCCGATAGGAGGCGTAAGAGTAAGGAAGGAATCCGCCCAGCACCAGCCCCACGGCGGCAAACAACACAGCCTGGTTCGGGGGTAGGGAGCCGGCCGCGAGAAATCCCACACCAGCCAATACGACGGCGCTCACCACGCAGAGCATGAGGATGTTGCCCGCGCGTATTTTCAGGTTGGCCTGTTCGAGGAAGGGCTGCAGGTTCGAAATGCGTGAGGAGCGACGCAGCAGGTTGTCGAGCGCCGGAATCTTGCTCAACATTTCGTCGCGCAGCAAGGCGAGCTCCTCGCTGGGCGCGCGAGCCGCTGCCTCCTGGACGGATGCCAAACGTTCGCGTAGAAGCCGGGCCTGGGCGCTGCGCTGGTCCATTAAGGATGCGACCACGAAGACGCCCAGGGCGACCACGACGAAAACCAATATGGCGATGAGGGCTAGCATGATTTTCCGGCTTGCGGACTTCGCGAGACTCCTTTAGACCTCCACCTGCGACTCAAATAGCGCCGGACGCAAGCGGCAACCGCCGGTAGCCAGACGATCGGCAAAGCGGGGCCGGATTCCGGTGGCACGGAAATGACCTTTCACTTTTCCACTCTCATCGATCCCGGTTCGCTCGAACACAAAAATGTCTTGCAGGGCAATGATTTCGCCTTCCATGCCGGTGACTTCGGAAACCGAAATCACTTTGCGGGTTCCATCCGAGAGACGCGCGATCTGCACAATGGCGTGAATGGCGGAGGCGATCTGCTGCCGCATGGCACGCTCGGGAAGATTGAGATTGGCCATGGAAACCATACTTTCTAGTCGAGCCAAAGCGTCGCGATGCGCATTGGCGTGTACTGTCGTTAGCGAGCCTTCGTGGCCGGTGTTCATGGCCTGTAGCATGTCAAAGGCCTCTTCGCCACGCACCTCGCCGACCACTATGCGGTCGGGACGCATACGCAGGCTGTTGATCACTAATTGCCGCTGCCGCACTGCACCCTTGCCTTCGATGTTGGGCGGACGGGTTTCCAATCGGACCACGTGCTCCTGCTTCATTTGCAGTTCGGCTGCGTCCTCAATGGTGACCACACGCTCGGAATTTGGAATGTAGCCGGAGAGGACGTTGAGCAGCGTGGTCTTGCCCGCGCCGGTTCCTCCGGAGATGAGCAGGTTGAGCCGTCCCTTGACCATGGCGGAAAGCAGTTCGAGCATGGGCTCGGTCAGGGTTTTGTTTTCGATCATGTTGCGAGCGGTCACAGGATCGCGGCCGAACCGCCGAATGGAAAGGCATGGTCCATCGATCGCCAGCGGCGGAATAATGGCGTTCACGCGGGAGCCATCGGGAAGACGTGCATCGACCATCGGCGAAGACTCGTCCACGCGCCGCCCAACCCGAGACACAATCCGGTCGATGATCTGCATGAGGTGGGCATCGTCTTTGAAGCTCAGGCCGGTAGGTTCCAGCTTGCCCGCACGCTCAACGTAGACTCGATCAAAGCGGTTTACCAGAATGTCGGAGACGGTTGGATCCTTGAGCAGAGGTTCCAGTGGGCCGAGGCCGAAAATTTCGTCCAGAATCTCACGGGAAAGTCGTTCCCGTTCGGCGAAGCTGAGCGGCACGGCTTCGCTGTTCACCGTGTTGCGGATTAGAAGAAGAACTTCGTCCCGGGCGGCGTCGCTCGGGGTTCTGCCCAATTTCTCCAAGTCAAGACGATCAAGAATCTTGCGATGAAGGTCCGCTTTGACCTGCTGGTACTCGGTTCTTTCGAAGGTCTGCAAATTCGCCATGAAAATCTGCCTGAACTATGCTGAAGCCTGGACTGCCTTAAATCGTAAACTCTCTTAGAGCCTAAACTGTCTTAAACAAGGACCACGCCTTGCGTTTTACGTCTAAGTCATTCTCCGTCAAACGAGCCGCCAGTCCGGCGAAGGCGCGACCGATTTCGGTGTGGCTTTGAGCTGCCACGGGTATTCCCCGATCGATCGCCGTAGAAACCGCGAAATATTGATTGGGAATCTTCCACAGCAACTTTACTCCCGCCGCAGCTTCGGCATCGCCTTCGCTGAAACCGGCTATTTTGCGGAAACGATTCAGCACGAGACCCACCTTTTCGCGTGCGCCACCTTCTCCCAGATACTGTTGGACCCGGAAGGCGCTCCACAGAGAAGTCACGTCGGCGCTGACCACCAGCAGCACGGTCTGCGACAGGTTGCAGACGAGCCGCGTGGTTGCGTCGATCCGCGTGGAAGCATCAACCACAACGTACCGGAACTGGCCCATTAACATATCGAACAATCTGGCAAACTCCGCAGTGGAGGGCTCCACGGCAACCGGAATGTTAGGCCCAGCAAGCAGTTGCAAGCCGCCACTGTGGCGGGTCATGAAGCTTTCCAAAAGCGAACTATCGAGACGATGCAGGTTGCGGATGGCATCGGTCACATTGAACAGCGGTTTCAGATTCATGTGCAGCGAAGTGTGTCCCAGCGGGGCCAGGTCCACCAGCGCCGTGTTGCCGTGCGCCGACTGCAAAGCCAGGGCAAGATTCACCGCAACAGTAGTCGCGCCGCTGCCCCCTTTTGCGTTGACCACGGTAAATACTTTGCCGCTATTTCCTTCCCGGTTCACCTTCCGTTGCGCCGCCGTGAGACGGACGAACGCTTCCAAAAGATCGGTGGTAGTCGTCGGGCGTTCGATAAACTCACGTGCTCCGGCACGCATGGCGCCGACAATCACTTGCGGCTGCGAGATGCTGCCGATGGCAAATAGTGCCATTCCGGGAAGTTCTTGGTGAAGCAATTCAATTGCGCGCAAAGCGAGAATTGCATTATCGGCGGGGATGTCGACCAGAACGACGTCGGCCTTCGTGGTCTGGATCCGACGAATCAAAGGGTCAGTTGCGGCTGCGGGAAAACTGGCGTGGGTATACACGGCTCGAGCCACGCTGGTGCCGTCCACTAAAACCTGCAAGACGGCACGTTGCTCGTTATCCGCGGCAACGATGATTACCGAAAGTTCGGGCATGACACTGCCACTTCTCCCACCAATTCTGCACTACAAACGGCTACTATGCACCCAAAAGCCCGGCATCGCGATTGAGTTGGCCCCGGGGCTTTCATTTGCTGTTTCCAGACGACTTCTTTCCATCGAACTTTTGCTCGTCAAGAAACGGCTGTGGATTTGCCGGGCCAGCCGGCGCCTGCGAACTGGGGGCGATGCGATGCACAGTGCACAGCACCATCAATTCCGAATTGCTTTTTTGCAAATTCTTGCTCTTGAACAGATTGCCTAGAATCGGAATGTCACCCAACCCAGGAATTTTATTCCCGATCTGAGTCAGGCGATTGTCCATGAGCCCGGCGATCACAAAACTCTGACCATCCTGCAGCTCAAATTCGGTGTCCGCGCGACGCGTGCTGAGAGCGGGGATGTTAAATCCGGAGATCGTTAGCCCATTGGTAAAATCCAATTCACTGACTTCCGGCACTACTCGCAGATGAATATTTCCGTTGGGCATGATCAAGGGCGTGAACCTCAGCCTGACCCCAAATTCCTTAAACGAGATAGTAACCGCAGTAAAACCTTGGCCGGGCTGGACGATGGGAAAAGGAAATTCTCCGCCAGCCAGAAAGCTGGCTTCCTTGCCGTTGACTGCGATCAAGTTTGGTTCTGCAAGAATCTGCAAAAGATTCTTCTGCTGCAGGGCCTGGACCACCACTCCAAAGTTAATGTCGCTGCGGAACAGGAAAAGGTTCAAGGGGTTGGTTAGGTTGATGGCGGGGGCTGTGGGCGCGGTGGAGGTTGTCGTCGCACTTCCGTTCGTCTGGGTGGTTGTAGAACTGGTGGTGATCGTTGATCCGCCATACTGCCCGGTGCTCAGGGTTCCGATTGTATGACCGGTGCCAGGAGTGAAGTAATTAACCCCGAGTTGCAGCGCGGCACTACGGTCCACTTCGGCGAACTTCACCTCGAGAAGAACTTCCTGCGCACCGACTGGGCCATAAGTAAGCACATTCACGACGTTCTTGGAGTAGGCGGCGGCAATCATTTCGGCGCGCTTGGCGATATCCTCGGTGGTCACGTGACCCGAAAGCACAATCGCCGAACGGGAAGGCGAAACCGTAATCTGTTCGTCGGGGAAAACTCGTCTTTCTTCTTCGGCCGCTGCGCTGACGTCCACATCCACCCGCAGATCAAAGCTGCGTGAGCGCTCCAGTTCGTCCCAGATCAACAAGGAGACTTCGCCAGCCGAACGTCCGTGCACCAGAATTTGCGTGGGCGTGACCACGATGGCATCCGCCACACCGGGATCCGTCACCGAGACTCTCTTTAACCGCTCCGTGGTATTGATGAGGAGCGACTTGCCCACCATGACACGCAGGGGCGCAGCCCCATGCGATTCAGCTTCGGAGGGAGTTTGTGGGGTCGCTGCAAGACCTTCGGACGTGGCCTGCGACGGGGCCTGCTGCGAGCTAGGCGCCGGGGTTGCTGGTTGCGGTTGCGCAGATTGGGGCGCCTGATTTTCCTGAGATTTTGGCACTGCGACGGCGCTGAGCAACAATAGAACGCCGAGCGACATCCCCAACATTTTGCCAACTTGTATTTCCCGTTTCTCCCACTTGCGGGAGCGGATCCTCGCCATGTTGTGCAACCTCGCCACCCTGACTTGTGCTAGAACTTTTCCTCTTCCTTCTTATCTCCTTTGTAAACCTCGACCGTATAAGCGGTCGGGATTGAGGGAGGGGCCTGAACTGGGACGCGCTTGGCTGTGCTTCGCGGCCGCTCTACCGGCGTAGGCTCGGAGCCACCCTTGTAGAGAGAGTTGGATTTCACCGCAGCCACATCTTCCTGCTTCGTATCCAGCGGGTTACGCAGCGCCAACTGAATATGACCTTGAGACGCCGCCAGTGTCAGTCTTTCGGCGTCATCCGGAGAGACCAGCAGAGTCACCACCGGAGCGCTCTGCGGTTCGCCGGCGGAGTTGCGTTCCAGTCTCTGACCGGTGGCGATAACCGCCACATTTTCCAGGACGGTCGTGGTTTGCTGCTCGTTAGCTCCCTGGGGATTTCCCGTCAGCAACACATCAACTCGGGTGCCGGGCAGCACAAAGCCCGAAACCGAGGTGGTATCGTTGACTCGGACCGAGACTGCCCGCATACCCGGCGGAATTAACGATGGAAGGCCGAAGCCCGCGTTTTCGCCTGCCAATTTGCTCTGAAGAATGAATTCGCCTTTCGCGATCGGAAGCACCACGCCGCGGCCCACCACCTTCGTCTTCGAGCGGAAGCGACCGTCCGGCAGATCGGCACTAGGAAAATGCACCACCCGAATGTCCTTGTCTTCGATCTTCGTCCCCACTTGCAGATCATCCGCCGCGACCACCACGTCTTCGCCCGGGGCAGCCTTGGAGCCCGCCCTGGACTGCAAATTGCGATAGACGACAAGGCTCACAAACGCACCCAGCGCCAAGGCGATAAACCCAATCAACAACAGCCGGTTGCGATTCATTGGCTATTCCTCACCGATCGAAAATCTCGTACCAGCTGCCGCCCACATGGCCAGGCAGCCAAAGCACAACCGGGCACCAGAGCTATCTGTGCAATTCCATGCGCACTGCAGCCTCTTGGCGCACCGGGATCGGTTGCTTTTTTTGAAATCAAAGGTTTAGGAGCGGGAAAAGAGTTTGCCCTCAATCCCCCCGCAACATCATAACCCGAGGCCTGTGGCTAGAGCGACAATTTGTTGCATACGTGCCCTAACGGTTAGTGACCATAGTTTCTCAGGAAAGGGGCAGGGGAAAACCGATTCTGTCGGACCTTAATCCCCGAACCTACGTGTTTTCTGGGCGAAGCAGCGCTTTTCTCGCCCGTTTGCCTAGGTTTTTGCCGTCGATTCGGGGAGAAGCGAAATAAAAACTCGCATCATGGAGATTACTTGACCAGAACCACGGCCTGATCGTCAGCATAGATTTCACGCCATTCAGGCGAAGCTCTCAAAGCCGTTACCACCGGGGCGTCGGGTGGGAGAACGACGGTTCGGATTCCCCAAGTCTCAAAAGGAAGCCGCCAGGTGTCGCCCTTCAGGTAGTAGGTAATTGCTAGATTGTCCATAAAAGCGTCACCGTAAAGATCAGCCCGGCCATCGATATAGACCCGATACGCGGGATAGAGTTTCCAGATGAAGTATCCGCCCCAGTTGTAATTATTCAGTATCGGGGCAGGTAGCCGATGCGCGGCGATGAAGGAGACAGCCGCCGCGGGAAATTCCTTGGCTTCTGCTTCGGTTTGCCGGTGCGTGACAAAACCGATTCGGACGACCACGAAAATCAGAAAAGCCACCAGCAGAGTTGCGTTGAACAGTGTCTTGCCCAGGCTCATAGCGGAATGTTTCGAGTGGAGGCGTTGCGCGAATCCGCTCTGCTGCAGCCACGCCAGAAACATTGCACTGACCATGGGGATTGCGATCAGCGTGTAAATAGGTATGTGCCTCACAGAGCGCAAGGCCGCATAAGTCATCACCGATAACAGCAGGACTTCTCGGGGTCGCAGGCGCTTGGGCGAAAGCGCCGGCAAGGCGACCGTCGCCAGAATCATGACGAGCAACGGCAAATATCGATGCTGATGAAAATTGGGCGAGCGCCATTCGCCGATGTAGCTCTGCATGGCTCGCGAACGCAGCGTCTCCAGGGGATAGGAATACATCGCCACGCCATACGGATTCAGCGGTACCACTGCCGCACAAGCCACGATAGCCAACGCCAAGGCTCGAAAATGTGCTGTGGCAGGAGGCCCATCTTTGGAATCAAGAAGTGTGAAACCAAAGGCGACATCCAGTCCGTCGCCCACCAGAAACGACACCATCAGCACGAGCCCTGCGGCGTATCCCGCGTGAAGATTTACCCAAAGCAGCATCAGCGGAGGCGTCCACCACAACAGCTTGGGGCGCTGGTAGGAGCGCTCCAAAATCAGCAGTAGCACGCTGGCCAACAGCAAAGTAATCATTTGCGGACGAACTCCCCAACTGGGAGCCGACGCGAAAGCGCCGAGCAATGTCACCACGCCGGCGACGTAAGGACGCCCCGGACAGCGCAAAAAAACAACGAGAAACGCAGCCGCAATAACCGCCCCGAAACCGACAATCAATCCACCCCAGCCCGCGAGGCGATACAAGCTAAAGATGAGAATTTGGGATAGCCACTCATGATCAATCCACGGCTGTCCAAACCTCGTGTAGGAGTAAGGGTCATTGTGAAAAACTTTGTGATTTTGGACGATCAACTGTCCAGTCCGCAGATGCCACCACACGTCGGGATCAGTCACGTTCCGCGCTGCCATGGCGAAAAGACCGAGCGCCAGGATGATCACGAACAGGCGGCGCGTTTGGAGAAGCTCGTTCACTGGTGCGAGGATAATACCTTGCCTGGCGTTCCGCGTTATAAAATCGCCTCGCCTTTGCGAGGAGGCGAGGGGCTTTTTTGGCGGCGGTGCGCTCGCGCAGTACCGGTCTGCATGAGAACTGGGAAAACAAAATCCGTTGTTGCGCTCTACCTCATCGGGATGGTGATGATCCACGCTGCGGTCTTTTGGAGCGTGAGAGAATCAGTCAGGAAGGGATACTCGGACTTCAGTATCTACTATTGCGCTGGGACAATTTTGCGGCAGGGTCTCGGACATCAACTCTACGACAACATCACCCAATTCAGCGTGCAGCGGAAGTTCTCCCCCGAAGTGGCCATTCGCCTGGATGCACTGCCTTACAATCATCCGCCGTTCGAGGCAGTGTTCTTCGTTCCGTTCGCCTACCTCTCCTATACTTCCGCATTTGCGGCGTGGACGCTGGCAAATCTGGCGATTCTGATCAGTCTGCCATTCATGCTGCGGCCACAACTGCTTCATCTCCAAAATTATTCATTGGTGTTCTGGCTTGTTGCCAGCCTGGGGTTCTTTCCGATTTTTTTTGCATTGCTTCAGGGCCAGGACGCCATCCTGCTATTGTTTCTCTACGCCCTTGCGTTTGTTTGTCTAAAAAAAAACCGCGACGTCGCCGCGGGGGGCTGGCTAGCGTTTGGGCTGTTCAAGCCTCACCTTATCCTGCCCTTCGTCTTCCTCTTATTGGTGCAGCGGAGGAAAAAGGTCCTATATGGATTCTTTCCGATTGCCGCGATGTTGGCTCTAGTGTCCACTGTTATTGTGGGCTGGGAAGGAATGCTGCAATACCCACGCTATGTGTTGCATTTGGAGCAAACGATGGCGCAGGGCGCGATCATGCCTTCGGACATGCCAAACCTACGCGGGGTTTTGTACCTGCTCCTGCCTGGCGACTCCCACGTTGCGGCAGTTTCGATAGTGTTGTCCGTTGGTGTGCTCGTCTTTGTGGCCTGGTGGTGTTGTGCAGGAGCTAATCTCTTTGATTTAAACTTCTCACTGAGCGCGGTCGCGACGGTACTCGTCAGCTATCACGCGCTAGGGTACGACTTGAGCTTGCTTTGGCTGCCTATCTTGCTGCTCGTGAATGAATTGCTCGGCGAAAGCAATATCCACAGGTTGCCCGATTTTCTGACAATTTCAGCGATCGCGGCATTATTCTTCTCGCCGCTCCAATTAATCTTGCTTACACGAAGCAACCGCTTGGCCTTGATGGGTTCGATACTCGTGGTGTGGTTATTTGGGATTGCCGGGGAGATTTCCTCTCACACGACTGAGGGCAAACGCGAAAATGCGGTTAGAAATATATAGTTGTGTCTTGCACGGGATGGGCTCACAGCGGGAGGGACGACTTGCGGTTTTGATCCTCTACAGTGAATAGCCATGAGCATTGTCCATCGCACTAAATCTTGGCCGCGGGGTCCCTCCAGCATGCTGCCCGTCCGACTTTGTCACGCTGCCGGTACCATCCCGCAGGTTGGTGGTCCGCGGTCGGCGGTGCTTAGGTTCTTGAATGCACTCCGCATCTTGCCACGGCTTTGGTTAGTCGCGTCCTTGATCGTTTCGCTTGGTGTATGGCATTGGGCGGAAAACATCGTCATCCCAGCGAATACCACGCAAGCGTTGGCCGATGCCGATCGGGAACAACTCCGATCTTTATCCGAGATGGTGGGGGGCTCGCGAAGCCCTGCTGCACCATCGGGATACTTACGGAGCGGACGTGACCCGCGAAATTCAAATCGGATTCTACGGGCGGCCTCTCGATCCCTTAAAACCTTCGGATCCGCCTTTCCAGGAGAGTTTTGTTTATCCTTTGTATGTCATCTTCTTGCTGACGCCGACCCTGACGTTGCCGTTTCGCGAGGTTCAGGAGATATTTCGTTGGCTGCTGCTGTTCGTTATCGCATGTAGTGTTCCTCTCTGGATGTACGCGGTCGGGTTCCGTTCACCGATGCTCTCAACAATCACGGGAATTGTGCTGGTGTTGAGCAGCTATCCTGCAGTGCTGGAGTTTCACATGCAGAACCTCGCAGCCCTGGCGCTTTTCTTTCTCGCCGCTGGAGCAGCGGCCGCAGTGCGGAATTGGCTGATGCTCAGCGGATTCCTGTTGGCGCTGGCAACGTTCAAACCAGACGTCTCAGGACTGGTCGTTCTCTGGTTCCTGCTGTGGTCTGGGGCTCGATGGAAGGAACGAAAGCGTCTGCTGTGCAGCTTCGCTGGAACCCTGACTGCTTTGGTCGTCGCAGCGGAGGCGGTCTCGCCACACTGGATAGAGAGGTTTCTCGCCGCGGTTTGTGAATACCCCGCCTATGGTGCCGATCCTACGGTTGTCCAGTTATTTCTGCCCTCATTTTTGGCAAGGCTGGTTACGGCCGCACTGGTAATCCTCATGTGTACCCTTGGTTGGCGCTGGCGAAAGGCCGCGCCGGGAACGGAGGATTTCGCGTTGGCGTTGGCTTTGGTCAGCGCGGTAACCATCGCTATCCTACCGAAATTGGCTGGATATAATCAGCCTCTTCTTTTACCGGCGCTGCTCGTGTTGCTGGCCCGCCGAGCTGCGATCTGGAAGGCGGGTCTTATTCCGCGTTGTTTAGTCGTGGTGGTTTTCGTGTGCCAATTGTGGCAGTGGGGCACAGCGTTTGTTTTGTCGCTCGGCTCACTCGTCCTGCCCGCAGCGCGGCTTAGCGGTGCAGCCTTAGTGCCGGAGTACACACTTTTTGGCTTATCCGCGTCTACCGTTGCAGCGGTCATTGCCTTGGCGTTTTTTCGGTGGCAAATGGATAAGCCAAACTGGTCCCGTGCCTAACCCTAGGCTGGTATCGTCGTCTACCCGAAATCAAAATGCGCGACCTGCGAGTCCGCTGTTAGAGGATGCTCCGATCTGAAGCTTGGCGCTCATAGCAACGCTAAAATCCCGCCTTCAGTTGTAAGATGGTGGATTCGTTCTCGTCAGTCGGTTGCATAGAAACCGCCAACTCGGCATCGCTTTGAGCCTGTTGATGGCGGGCAGCATGTGGTTCTACGTGCAGCGGGTCTTGATCCGCCATCAGCAAACCGAAGCAGCGTTCCATGGTATTCCACGTGGCAATCTTTCTGATCTTTATCCGCGCTGGCTGGGTGCCAGAGAGTTATTGCTCCATGGTCGCGACCCTTACAGCCCCGAGGTTACTCGCGAAATTCAGATAGGCTATTGGGGTCGTGCGCTGGATTCTAAGCGCCCCGGCGATCCGAAAGACCAGGCAGGTTTTGCTTATCCAGTGTTTGTCGTCTTTCTGTTATGGCCCACGATTGCGTTGCCATTCTCGGTTGTTCAGACTGGCGCTGGTTGGTTTTTATTATTTCTGACGGCTGCCACGGTTCCACTCTGGTTGCGCGCGTTGCGTTGGCGTCCGTCGGTCACAACCACAGCAATTTTGATCGTAATGACGCTGGGCAGTTTTCAGGCCGTGCAGGGAATCAAGGTACAACAGTTAGGCTTGCTAGTTGGCGGTTTGGTCGCAGCCAGCGCAGCTTTGTTTCCCGGGCAATATTTCGCCCTCGCCGGTGTCTTGCTGGCGCTCGCTACTATCAAGCCGCAACTGGTTTTGCTTCTGATCGGTTTCTATTTTCTATGGGCCTTCAGCGATTGGTATCGGCGGCACAACTTCGCATGGGGATTCGTTTTGACTATGGCGATTCTACTGGCCGCGGCCGAGTATATATCACGAGGTTGGATCTGGCGCTTCTGCGCCGCAGTTGCCGCCTACCGCCAATACAACGATGGCGCCGCTTCGGTGCTCGACCTATTGCTGACGCCAAGGTGGGGAACGCCGTTGGCGGGATTAACCGTGCTAGCGCTCGCGTTCCCGTGCTGGAGATTTCGGCGTGTGTCCCCGGATTCCTCCGCTTTCGGCTTGGTGCTCGCCCTGCTGCTTGCGGTTACGGTCGCAATCGTCCCCAAGGCAGCTCCGTATAACCAGGTACTCTTGCTGCCAGGGATCCTGCTGCTAGTGCGGGATTGGGATACTCTATGGCGGAAGGGTGGGTGGATGCGTGCCATCCTCGCGGCGTCAGGGTTTCTGTTTTTCTGGCCGTGGCTAGCTGCAACCGGGTTGACGGTCAGTTCGCTTTTCCTGCCGCCGGAGTCAGTGCAAAACGCCTGGGCCATGCCCCTGTGGACGATCCCAGCTATTCCGCCGGCCATCGTCGTGGTGTTGGCGGGGAACTTCGGCGAATTGGCGAAAGCAAGTTCTCGTAAACCGGACGATCGGGTATCTCGCGCGTAAATCCCTGCGAACTTGCATTCCCTCCCCGCCCGCGATAGGCTTCTCGGGCACCGGTGGTTCCGGGAGGATCGAATGAACCTGAAGATTGAAACCCGGCAAGCGGATGGAGTCACAATTGTGTCATGTCAGGGTCGCATCGTGTTTGGGGAGGAAGCCACGGCCTTACGCGCCGAACTTAAGAGAGTCTTGGCCTCCAGCCGGCAGATCGTGCTGAACCTGGCGGGCGTGAGCTATATCGACAGCGGTGGTCTTGGCACTCTGGTTGGCGTGTATTCTTCGGCGCGGGCGGCGGGCGCGGAAATCAAGCTAACAGGACTGGGACAGCGGCTCCGCGACGTATTGCAAATCACCAAATTGGTCACTGTGTTCGAGGTCTACGACACCGAGCAGGAGGCGATCGCTACATTCCATCGCGGGGCTGCCTAGATTCGGATCGGGCCGGTGAAACCTTCTTAGCCTCTTCCCACCGGCCTTCGATGCTGTCATTATTCCCTTAGCGACATTTCAAGGAGCATTGCAGGCGCTACATGGCTTTCCAGACTATTGTCGGCCCGTCGTCCGGAACCGGTTCCGGGATATTCCCCACGCTCGTCTTTGTTCAAGGCAACGAGCAGCGCATCATCAACCTCGACCACAGTCCTTTCACCGTGGGGCGAAAGGTCGATAAAGACTTAGTCATCGCCGACCCGCGGGTTTCGCGGGACCACGCCCTGATCGTCTCGGAGAACGGAGCGTTCAGTGTCGTCGACCAGGGCAGCAAGCACGGGACATTCGTCAACGGGGAACGCGTCGAACGCAAGGTTCTGGAGCGCAATGACCGCCTGGAGTTCGGAGTTCGTGAAGTCGCGTATGTGATTTTCAATCCGCAGCACGGGACTACCAATTCTGCCCGGGAATTTCTCAGCCAGATCTCCGTGATGCACATCTCGGATGAGACCACGGACCTGGAAAAACTGGTTCTGTTTCTCGAAGCGGCCCGCAAGCTGAATACGATCGGGGTGCTCGATGAAATCCTCATGACCCTGCTGGACGTAACCTTAAAACTCACCCGGGCCGAACGGGCTTACGTCTACATGAAAAACGCTCGTGGGGAACTACGGCTGGCGGCGGGACGCAACTCGAAGGGTGAACCCCTGCTGGATGACAAAACCATTTCACATTCGATTCTCGATGATGCGTTGAAATCCAACTCCGAATTCGTCTTGACCGATACCAGCCGGTCGGCGGACCTTACCGGACGCAAGAGCATCGTGGCCTATGATCTGCGTACCGTGATCTGCGTCCCGTTGCGCAAACCGCAAGTTCACGCCACGCGAGATGCCGAGGCCCCGTCGCCTGCACCTTCAGCGGAAGTGATGGGAGCGCTATACGTGGATTCGCGTTTTGCCTCGCGTGATATTTCCGGGGTGAGCAACGATATTCTTCATGCCATCGCGACAGAAGCCGCTTCGCTCATCGAAAACGCGCGCCTGGTCCAAGCCGAAGAGGCTGGCCGCCGCTATCAGCAAGAGCTTGCCATTGCGGCATCCATTCAGCAACGGCTGATGGCGGTTACTATTCCCGAGGTTCCATTCGCTAAGTTGGCGGGAAGAAATTTGTCCTGCAAAGAGATTGGCGGAGACTTCTTTGACGCGGTGAATACCGATGAAGGTTTGACTATTGTGTTGGCCGACGTGAGTGGCAAGGGAGTTTCCGCTGCGTTGCTTGCCTCTACCTTGCAGGGAATGATTTATTCGCAGCTTACCGCCGGCATGCCTCTGACCGAGATTGTGACCGCCGTTAACCGTTTCTTCACCGACAAAAATATCGGAGAGAAGTACGCCACCGTGATTATTGCCCGCGTTCGCGACAACGGCGACTTGGAGTATGTCAATTGCGGGCACGTTCAGCCGCTGGTGGTTTCCAATGGAGCCGTGCAGAGGCCGGCGCATGGCAATCTCCCAGTGGGATTACTGCCTGACGCGAAGTACGAAAGCGATCACTGCCAATTGAAGCCCGGCGACCGCTTGGTATTGGTGACGGACGGCGTGACCGAAGCTGAAAATGCGCGGGGAGACTTCTTCGAGGATTCGCGCCTGGAACTCGCGGCGAAAACCGGAACATTAGAACAAATCTTTAGCGCGATCTCGAACTTTTGCGGTGGCACTCCGTTGAACGACGACTGCACGGTGGTGGAACTGCTCTACACTGGCGGTTGATCCATAGCGGCGGGCCAAGTGGGATGCGCTCTGCCCTGAAGGGGCGCGCTTATTTTTCGACGACCACCGAGAAATCCGTCCCTTCCCAGCGTTGTTCCTGCGGCCAGTAGAGGGTGAAAACGATCTCGCTTCCCACACACAATCGCTCGCTGCCAAGGTCCACAATATAGGTGCCTAGGCCGGTGTCATGAGTGCTGGTGTCCTGTTGTGTCCGCCAATGGTCGAAACTCCAATGCACCAGCGCTGGAGCGGTTAACACGAGCCGCAACCGCTTGCCCTGCGGCATGGTTCGGCATCGGTTGTTGAAGCGCCAGGCAAAGTACGTCGATTTCTTCTTCTCTACCTGATATCGCTGCACGGCCGCAGCCGGCTGATCAAAAACCCTTCCATCCCGCAGCGACCGACGCAGCTTGATGTATTCGGAGTGCGCCCAGACCAGCGGGCATGCCGATCCTGTAGGTTTTCCGGGGAACAATTCTCGTTCTGGAATCGCGGCGGTATCCCAGACTTGCTCCGGGATCAAACGTCCGCCCTCGGTCGAAAACTCGATCACGCGTAATAATTCTTCCGCAACTTGAGGCCGCCCGGCGGCGATTTCGTAATGCGCTCGTTCGCCTGCGAGCAACGGCCATGGCCTCCCGGTTCCCGTGCCGTCAAAAGGCGATCCATCCTCGTGTTCCCCGTAGCCATCTCCGTTGTAGCGATACCAGCACGGGCCTTGAGGCAATTGCACTCGCAGCAGCGCATCGATCACTTTGATGGTGTTGAGAATGCGCGGATCATCCGCCGCACGCAAACCGAACCGCACCAGCGCGAGCGCGTCCGGACTGACTAGATGAGTAGGTGGCTCTGAACTTCGCCCGGGTGGCCGGTTCTTGATGGGGACAAATCCTTCGACCGGCGACGACGCGCAGTCCGCCTCCGGAGGCGCGATTCTGACGTAATAGCCTTCCACTCCAATCTGTCGCGCCAAATCCGTGTCGCTGGCATAAGTCCAGCGCTCAACATTGTCGTTCCAATTATCCGCCGTCTCCCGCAAGTACTCGGCGATGGCCTCTTCTCCAACCGACTCCGCAAGGTCGGCCGCAGCCAACAGCCCGGAAATTTCTACTGCGAGGGTGAATGGGGAATACCCCGCGTCCTCTTCCCATCGATCTTGCTGCGTGACCGGGCCATTGCGCACCAGGAATCCGGCAGCGCGACGAACCAGAGTCCACCAGCGCTTGAGATCGCCCAACACTTCTGGACAATCCCGGCGCATACAATCGACCAGCAGAATCGGAAATGCGGCTTCATCCATCTGCAGGCCCATCCAGTACGGACGCCCATCCAACCACATGTTCTGAGCCCAATGCCCGTCCGCCTCTTGAGTGGATTCGAGATAGCGAAGCACACGCACGGCGTCGATCTGCGCTCCCGCTGCCAGAAATCCGAACGCAGTCTCCACCAGGTCGCGCGGCCAGACGAGGTGATATCCGCCGAGATCCTCATCCCCTTTATTGAATCCCCACGGAATGGACAGACTCGCGATCACTCCGCCGAGGAAATCTTTCGATTCATGAGTGCGCAACACCGCCACGCTGGCGCGGTAGAGATCACGTTCGCGCTGGGGCACGTCCAGCTTTATGAGCTTTTCGTGCCAGGTTTCCCACTGCGCTACGTAGTGATTGCGAAGATCTTCGTAGGAGTCGAGCAAGGTCGATCGCACCTGCTGGCCTGCCTCTGACCAAATGCCTCCGAACCCCAGCACCAGCACGAACTCTCCGCTGCATGCCGCCAGGTCAATCTCTCCGGTCAACGCGATATTCCCGCTCTCCGCGCGGGTATAGTCCCATGTCATTTGGAAATTCTTTGAGAGATCCTGCCAGCCGTCGGAGTATCCGACGAAGCCTACCGACATTTTCTTCCACGGGGTCGAACACGCAAACGCCAGCGCGCAGTCATCGCGCTCCGCGAACAGCATGGGCACGCTCTTATAATCGCCCACCCATCCAGTGTTGCTGCTGCCCCAATTGGCGAGGTGCGGCGAAAGCAGAGCATAAAGACGATAGTCAGCGAGCGTTCCGCGGAACGGAATGAAGCGAATTTTCTGCAGCACAACATTGCGATAGGGATCGGTCAGTACCTCCTTTTCAATCCGGTACCGCGCCTGCGCCTCGGTATTGATCAGCTCAAAGGCGGGAACACCGGGCGCGACCGGAATGTTCTCAAAGGTGCAATGACGTTTTTCTTCAGAAAAGTAAGCGTTGCCATCGGTGACGATCAATCCCATGTCGCGGGTACACGCCTGGTCTACGCGCGGGTAATAAACCTCGTTCAGAATGCCGTGGCTGGTTGTGAACCACACCTTGCTGTGCTGGTTGAGAGCTGTACCCACGCCACTTTTCGCGCTCGACGTCCAGCGCGGCAGAATTCCTGGCCAGCCCGGAGCGTATCGTTCTGTGTCACTCACTGGTCGATCCTCTCAAGTTCTCAAGCATGGTACTAGAAACGGGATGTACAGATGATTCGCGAATCCGAGTAAAGATTCGGCTATTCTGGAGCCAGGCAACATGGCTGCAGAGACCCAAATCGATGTTTTCGCCGCGCAGCGGCGGAGCATGGTCGAGTCCCAGCTCCGTGCCCGTGGAATCCGGGACGAGCGTGTACTCGCGGCCATGTCTCACGTTCCTCGTCACGAATTTATTTCAGCAGATTATCGCGACCAGGTCTATGAAGACCACCCGATTCCAATCGGCGAGGGTCAGACTATCTCTCAGCCATATATCGTGGCCATAATGCTCCAGGCGTTGGCGCTCGATCCCTCAGATGTGGTTCTGGAAGTGGGAACTGGTTCCGGTTACTTGACCGCGCTTCTCGCGGAGCTCACTCGGCAGGTTTATTCGGTGGAGCGGCATGAATCCCTCGCCCGCAGCGCTCAGGCGACACTCTCACGGCTCGGTTACACCAACGTGGAGGTGCTGGTCGGCGATGGCAGCAACGGCCTTCCCGATCGAGCGCCTTTCGATGCTGTGGTTGTCTCCGCCGCAGCGCCGCAGATTCCCGCGCCGCTGTTTGAACACTTGCGGGAAGGCGGACGCATGGTGGTCCCGGTAGGTCCGGCGCACGCGCAGGAACTGCAGTTGGTGCGAAAGCGCGAAGGCCAGCCGGTCATCGCCATCCTTGAAGGATGTCGATTTGTTCCTCTGATCGGCAGCGAAGGCTACCGTTCGATTTGACAGCGGGAAATTTTCTGAGAACTGCGAATCGATAACCGGGAACTGGCTTACAATTTACTCGTGCCCGTTCTTCACAACCTCCGCGTCACGCTGGAAATGATCAAGTGGGAGCACTCCATCTTCATGCTTCCATTCGCTCTCTGCGGAGCCATGCTGGCGGCGAATGGCCTGCCCAGCGCACACGCGCTGGCTTGGATTATCGTCGCCATGGTGACCGCGCGCTCGGCGGCGATGGCTTTTAATCGCCTTGCCGACGCCTCGATCGATGCCGCGAACCCGCGAACTCAAACACGTGCTCTTCCATCCGGCTCACTGACTCCCGGTTTCGTGATCACATTCGTGCTGGTGTCCTGCGCGCTGTTTGTTTTCGCAGCCTCCCAGCTTAATCGACTGTCGTTCATCCTTTCCCCGATCGCGCTGGCAATTATTCTCCTTTACTCTTACACCAAGCGTTTTACTCGCTGGTCGCACCTGGTTCTGGGGTTTGCCATGGGGATCGCGCCTTCGGCAGCGTGGATCGCTGTCCGCGGTTCGCTTGACCCGCGAATTCTGTTGCTGACCGCCGCCGTGACATTTTGGGGTGGCGGCTTCGATGTGCTTTATGCATGCCAGGATTACGAGTTTGATCGCCAAGCGGAACTGCACTCCATTCCACGCTATTTTGGAATTAGCAAATCACTTTGGATCGCGCGGCTCTTTCATCTCCTCATGATCGTTTTGCTCGCCAGCCTGATTGTCGTGTTTGGATTAGGCAAATTGGCCATCGCGGGAGTTGTAGCCGTCACTTTGCTGCTCGCGTATGAACACTCCTTGGTTTCACCTCAGGACCTTTCAAAACTCAACGCCGCGTTCTTCACCATGAACGGCGTGATCTCGGTGGTGTTCTTCTTTTTCGTGGCTGCGGATTTATTGCTGCGCTCCTGACGGGTGGGGTTCGGTTCCGCATTTTGAATGCAAGGTCTTTGGGAGGAATAGAGGAGAACCGAGAACTGGCAACTGACTACTGGTTGTCCCGTGGGGTGAGGATTAGATTTTCCAAAGCACATCGCGAGACGAGCCCTCCGCTGGTTTTCGTGTCCGTGGTCATTTGGTTCGCTCGTGTGACTTCCGCCGCTCGTGTGCGGTATCATCGACTCTAATGTCCAGCGCGCATCCATTTCAGGGCACCGCGATGCACAGTCATGGCTCTCAGAATGGCGCTTTTCAGAGTGAGGACCGCCGGCTCCATGCCATCAAAGACAAAGTCCTCACCCAGGAACGTCTGAGTGCCGAGGACGCCCTCGCTCTCTACCGCTCGGCAGACATTCTAGCCGTCGGCTGGCTTGCCAATTTTGTACGTGAGCGCATGCACGGTGACAAAACGTACTTCAACGTCAATCGCCACATCAATCCGACGAATGTTTGCGTGGCCGCGTGCCGCCTGTGCGCTTTTGGCCGCAAGAAAGACACGCCCGGCGCTTACACCATGGCGCTCGAAGAAGCCTTCGAAACCGCTGCGTCGGGCTATAGTGAAGCGGTCACCGAATTCCACATCGTTGGCGGGCTGCATCCCGATCTGCCCTTTCAATATTTCCTGGATCTGATTTCCGGCCTGAAGCAACGCTTCCCGCAGGTTCACTTGAAAGCGTTCACCATGGTCGAGGTCGCGTATCTGGCGAAGCGCGCCAAGCTGTCGATTGCCGAGACCCTCGAACAACTCAAAGCCGCTGGTGTGGATTCACTCCCTGGGGGCGGTGCTGAGATTTTTGCGGACCGCATCCGTCACATCATCTGCGATCACAAAATCGATGGTGACCAATGGTTGGAGACTGCAAAGCTCGCGCATCAAATCGGGCTGAAGTCCAACGCCACTATGCTGTATGGCCATGTGGAAAATGACGAAGACCGCGTCGATCACTTGTTGAAGTTACGAGCACTGCAGGACGAAACCGGGGGCTTTCAGACCTACATCCCGCTGGCTTTTCATCCTGACAACACGGCATTGCAACACCTGCCGAAGACAACGGGCATGCTCGATATCAAGCAGATCGAGATCGGTCGCCTGGTGCTCGATAACTTTCCGCACATCAAATCGTACTGGCAGATGGTTACAGCGAAGATGGCACAGATCTCGTTGCGCTTCGGCGCGGACGACATCGATGGAACAGTGATTGAGGAAAAGATTTACCACGACGCCGGCGCGACCACCCCGCAGGGGATGCGTCGCGAAGACTTGGTACGCCTGATCCGCGAAGCCGGACGCGAGCCCGTC
This sequence comes from Terriglobales bacterium, assembly GCA_049585795.1. Lineage (GTDB taxonomy): Bacteria > Acidobacteriota > Terriglobia > Terriglobales > Acidobacteriaceae > JABDBE01. The sequence continues at coordinate 41,884 of JBAVAQ010000112.1, forward strand.
GAGCGCGATACGCTGTACCGACCGGTGACAAGAACGGAAACGTCGGTGACGGTCGCAGTGTAGGTCTGTTTGTCTCAACCCATTGCCTGAGATCTGCGAGATCTTTTTCTCTGTGCTCGGCCTGCACCCGATCTGCTGTTTGCCCCGGCACTTGCCATGGCGTGCCGTAATAACAGGTTTACCTTCGTCTGATAACCCTTGCCGTAGGCCTTCAGCCAATCGAGCACATCTTGGTCAAGACGCATCGTGACCGCTTTCTTCGGTGGCCGGTAAAACTTGCCGATCTCGGCCCCGCTCCAATCGACGACTTCCGGCACGTCGGAGAAGTCAATGTCTGCGTCTCTCTTTGCCGCGATGGCGGCGGTGTCTCTCTTTTGTTCCCTGGTAAGCTTTCTCATAGCTCCTTCTCTCGTGTGCAGTAGCGGCTCGGGCCGAAATAACGCGGAACCACCATCAGAATCGCACCGGGACCAATAGTGCCCAAAGTGATCCATCGTTCTTCTTCGCCAGATAATTCGTCTGGCTGTGTCAGAGAACACGGATCATCGAAGGCAAGAACAGCAGTCTCAAAGCGAACGTCGTGCTTGAGCAGATTTTGCCGATTCTTGATCTCGTCCCATTCGAAACGCATAACCTAAGCACTCAGCAACAATAACAAGAAACCGACTATTGTGTCAATACTGCTGTATGTACATTACGGTTGTATGTACATTACGGGCTTCCGCGAAACTGAGCACGCAGAAATTTACACAAGACCCCATTACAATTCCTTCCGCAAGAACAGACATCACAACCTACGGTGATTAACTTAGAGTTCCTCTTATTTTGCATTCTCTCTCTTGCGGCGGGTGTAAAATCGACTTGTAAGGAACCGGAAATCTTCACGGAATCTCTTCCGTGGTCCGAGGCCTGAGCATGAATGTTCATATCAGTTATAAAGTTCGCAAAACTCCTGACATCGAAAAAGATATCAACCACCTGGTGGAAAAGCTGCGCAAGCGGCTGCAGGTTTTTCGTCCCGAACTGGTGCATCTGAAGGGCGTTGTCGAACAGAATTCCCCGCGCGAGGGAACTACGGTATCGCTTAACCTACGATTGCCTTCGGGGCAGATGGCGGTGCAGAAATCTACTTCCAGCGCCGCATCGGCGGTGAAGGCGGCTTTCGACGACCTGTTGCAACAGATCAACAAACATAAAGAGCTGTTGAGGAACTCGCACAAATGGCAGCGCCGCCGCGTCGCTGATTTCCGCCTCAAGTCGCGAGTCCCCTTCGAAGACACGGTCGCGGCGGTTCGCGTCCCGACGGCTTCCTCCGATGACATTCGTTCCTACGTAAACGCCAGTCTTGGGCGTTTGGAACGTTTCGTCGAGCGCGAACTCTACTTCAGGGAAACCGCCGAGGAGATCGAACCCGAGTCCGTCACGAAAGAAGAGGTCATCGACGAAGCCATTGCGCGAGCGCTAAGCAACGGGAGCAACGGAGGCGAGAAGCCGGAGAGTTTGGCTCTTGAGCCGTGGCTTTACCGCCTTGCGCTGCGCTGCCTTGAGGACCTCTCGGCCCGCAGCCCGGAGAGCTTGCTCTCGGTTCATCTGGAGGATTCCGCCCGGCGCCCCAATGTCCGCGCCAGTGACGAGCCCGAACTCCAGTTCCATCAGCCTGACGAAACTCTGACCGGAGAAAATGTAATCGCCGACCGGCGCGCATCGACGCCTGAGGACATCGCTTCTTCCGATGAGATGGTCACGCTAGTGCAATTTGCCCTGGAAGGCGCCAGTCGCTGCGATCGCGAGGCCTTTATCCTGCACGCCATCGAGGGGTTTTCGCTGGATGAAATCGGCGTCATCACCGACCGCAAGCCGGACGATGTGCGATCCTCCATCGAACTGGCGCGCAAACATTTGCGACACCTGGCGCCTTTGGCCGACCGTTTCAAGCCGAAGGCGGACCGGCTAGTGCGAAGACCGGCTAGAGCTTGAAGCGGTTGACGGCACTCAGGAGACACCGTGATGATTACCCGCGAAGACATCCGTGAGCTGGCTCAATTCCACGTGAACGGCAACGAAGGCGCAGCCCTCAGTTTCTATTTCGAGCCCCGCACCCCGCAGAACAAATCGCATCGCGAAGAAACCATTCTGGCCAAGGACTTGGTTGGCAAAGCCCTGCGCGAGGCCGATAAGAACAGTCGGAATGGAAGCACCCGCGCGGATTTGAATCGCATTCTCGAAATGGCGGAGAATCTGCACGGCAATCAAGCCCGTGCCCGGGCTGTGTTTGCCTGCGGCAGCCGTAATTTCTGGCGCGAGTTTGAGTTGCCGCCACAACTGCCGGAAACGCAACTCTTCGTGAACCGCCAATTCCACTTGAAGCCGCTGGCCATGCTCTTGGGCGCGCAGCCTCGGCTTTGGGTCGCGCTCGTCGATCGCCAAAAGGCCCGCTTCTTCGATCTTCGCCTGGATGAACTTCGGGAGGGGGAAGGGCTGTCTCGCGCGCCTTCGGTTCGCCAAGGTCGCAGCGATGCCTATGCAGGCGGCCATCTCGAGCGCCACGTCCACGACGAAGCCATGCATCACTTCAAGAACGTGGCCGAGCATTTGAGCGCGGCTCTCGAAAAGGGCCTCTACGAAAAACTGATCGTCGGTTGCCACGAAACCAGTTGGCACGAATTTGAAGGCCAGCTGCATCCTTACGTCAAACAGCGGTTGCTGGACCACTTTCCAGCCGATCTCAGTCGCGTCACCAACGAGCAAATCCGCGAACAGGCCAGCCGCATTCTGCGCGAGTCGCTCGAGCATCGTCGCACGCAACTGGCACGGGAAGCTATCAGTCAAGCCAAGAGCAACGCGCGCGGAGTGACCGGGTTGCGTCGTGTGCTGCGGTCGCTCGAGTTGGGCGAAGTGCAAACGCTCCTGATCGGCGACACCTTCTCGCACCCAGCCGTAGAATGTACGAACTGCGGCCACCTCGACGCCCACATGGTTCGCCAGTGCCCGGCCTGCGGCCACGACACCCGCGACATTGAAGATGTAACCGAGGCCCTGATTCCAGCCGCCGTCGGCCGCGATATTGAGTTGTTCTACGTGAAAGACGATCCTGAGTTTGACCGCGCCGGAAACATCGCCGCCCTGCTGCGCTTCCGCGCCGATCAAAATAAAGCGAGCGGCCTGCGCTCCGCCTCCTGAAACAACCGCGGTCACCGCCTGCGAAAGCGGCGAGCGAGAGTGACCACGTAATGCCATCGTCGAGTTGATTGTTTATCCCCCGGTAAGAAGTGCCGGCTGCTGCTTTTGAAAGATCAAGGTTTTTTTCGTGGCCGATGTGATCACGTTGTCACCGCCAAATGTAGTGGACGGTTTCGCCGTATAAGAAATTTAGAACGGGAAGGAGATCACAATGGAAACGATCGAGCTACAACAAAGCGTTACCGTCAAGAACATCCTTCTCGCGACCGATTTTTCGGAGGTCTCGAAAAAAGCTGTGCCGTACGCTGCTGCGATCGCGGGGAAGTATGGTTCCAAGATTTACCTGGTTCATGTGATTCCTCCCCCACCGCGGACGCCTATCCCGATCGAGCCACTGCCTGCCCAAGTGCATCGTGACTACCTGAACGTCGAACTCGAGATGAAGACCTTTGTTCGTGGCGGCTCGCTCCAGGACAGACCTCACGAAGTTCGCCTTGAGCAGGGACCAATCTGCGAGGTGCTATCGGAGTTGATTGAGCAAGATGGAATTGACTTGCTCGTACTCGGCACGCACGGACGGGGAGGACTCAAGAAGATCTTTCTTGGTTCGGTTGCCGAAGAGCTCTTTCGTCTGGCTTCTTGTCCAGTATTGACAGTCGGGCCAGCCGTTCCCACCCAGTCGCCAAAGGAATTTCATCGAATACTGTTCGCAACGGATTTCGGCTCGGCGTCCCTGCATGCCCTGCCCTACGCCGTCTCCCTTGCCACCGAGAACAAGGCGAGGTTGACTCTGCTCCACGTCGTATCACCCGCACCGGTTCTCGACGTCGGACCCTTCTGGTACAACGGATCCGATGTCGTCGAACAGCAAAAGACCGCCAGGACGCGCTATATCGAGCGACTGCGGCAACTGATCCCACCAGAGGGAGACCTGCCCTTCGATCCGGAATTCCTGGTCAACTTCGACTTCGCGCCCGATTCGATTGTGAACACCGCCACCAGTTCGAAGGCAGACTTGATCGTTATGGGCGTAAACCAAACGGCGTGGGTGCGGACGTCGGCTCATGTACCGTGGGCAATTGCGCACGAAGTTGTTTGTCACGCACGGTGTCCTGTTCTGACCGTGCGTAGTTAATGCAGGGTGGACGCTCTGTCTGTCGCCATTGAGGTTGACGGCGGACGGCGAAAAAGCGCGCGCCATCAGCGTAACCCGTGGCGAGCATGCTCAATCAATCTTCCTTTATCTCTTTCTGCAACGGAGGTAACGCCGGCATCTGAGGATGGTCCTTGTCGCGCCAGTAAACGTGAAAACATTCGCCCTCTTGAGTAGGCGTCCACCGCGTGCCGTCTTCGTATTGGATTAAGTACGGAAAGAATACCCATCCCATCAGGGTTTGTGCGCTGGCAGGAGGATATGCAGCCTTCTCGAATACCTCTTCCTGTCCGGCTGCCAGAGGTTTTGTCGTTGTCCAGCTACCGTCGAATGGGCGCCGCAAATATTGTGGGGTCAGCAGATGTTCGAAAGTCAGCCGAATACTCTTGATCGGTTTCCCGCTGACGTTCTTGATCGTCAGAGAATTTTTTGGCGAATTCCAGAAGTCACCTGCTCCGAATTGAATCGGACACTGCCTCGAAGCCGGCGAATAAATTGTGTACACCGCCATCATTCCGCCTTCCATATGGTCCCCCACATGGCAATGGAACAGCCAAGTGCCGGGATTATCGGCGACCATGTCCACGGCGACCATGCTCCCCGGAAGCAGTTCGATCACATCGGTATGCCGCTTGCCGTCGGTCACGGTTTCCCCATGCCAATGGGGTGTGTGAATGTCCTGCTCATCGCCCATGCCCAGAAGATACCAACGCACCTTCGCACCCTTTTTCATCACTAAGCCGGGCAAATTTCCAAAAATGTAGCCGTTAATGGCATAAAACATCCCGTTGGGATCCTGCCGGCTCAACTGTCTAAAAATCATGAATGACGCAACGAATTCCTGATCGACATCCTTGGGAGAACCATCCGGCCGGGCCCGGCCTTTAGCGGTAACGATGATTGGACCGAGCAACCCGGCGTTGACCTCGGTCTCCACATCGATGTGCGGATGGTACCACCACACCACCGAGGACGACTGGCCCGGGCCCGGACCGCTGCCCTCGTCGGCGTACCAGTGGTAAGTAAAACGTCCGCCGGGCGCAACGTGAGAACCGGCTCCGCCGATAGGCAGATAATATCCGCCTTCGTTGTCCTTGTCGTACCGAAGCCCATGGGGATGAATGCTATGTTCTGCGCCGCTGCGATTGAGAAAGTCGACCAGAATCGTATCGCCAACCTCGGCGCGAATGACGGGACCTAAAATGCCCAGCCAAGCGGGTTGCGGCTTGCGGACAGTGAAGGTCGCATCCGTGTATTCGATGAAGCGCGTCTTCGGCCAACTGGTCCTGGTCCGCCAGGGCAGCGGGAGCGGAAGGCCATGGATTAAATCCTGCCCGCTCGGGGCAAAGTCCCAGGTCACATCTTCTGCCGCAATGTAATAGTGCCGCGTAGCCGCGAGGCAGGGCATCGCGCACAAAAGAAGCACAACGAACGAGCAATAATAGGTTCTCACAAAGCTGTTATCCCATTGGAGCCGGGCCGTGGGACGAAGGGAACCTCGCTCCAATCGGGTCTAGCCCGCATCCATACTCCTTTCCCTGGTGCACATTCGTGCCCTTTGCGGAATGAAGCAGTAATGCGCCACCCGACGGAGACGAAGCTTCACAAAGGATGCTCGTACTGCTACAGGCCTACTCAAATTGTTTCTTCACGTCCGGCGGAACTTTCGGAGGCGGAGGAAAATCCTGCGAAAACCCCTTGAACATCGCGACCGTCTTCTCGGATCGCTTGATTCCATCGTGTATGGCAATCGTGTGTACCTTGGTGGGCCCGTAGCCGTCCCATAGCGAAACGCCCGCGTAGACGCCGTCTTTGCGCAGGATGTAATAGATCATGTCCACGAAGCGCAGTTTGGCCATGTCACCGTTGTAATTGCGCACGATGCGCTTCAGCACTTCCATCCCCGCGTCGAGCGGGGACATACCGTGGCGCATGTTCTCGATGATGCTGTGTGCCCCCGCAACTTTGATGTTCTCCTCTCCGCTGCCAGTTGCCCCTGCCGAGCCCACATCCTGATCGGTATAACACCCGGCACCAATAATCGGGGAATCACCGACCCGTCCCGGAAGCTTGTAGGCGAGGCCGCTGGTCGTCGTACAACCGGAGATCTCTCCCTTTTCGTTGAGCGCTGAACAATGAATCGTGCCGGTCGGCGGAAACAAAACCTTGTGGACCGCGTCCTCTCGCAACTCCGGCGCGATGCCAAGATCAGCCGCCCGTTCTTCCAGCCGTCGAAAACGTTGCCGCATCATCTCGGATTGCGGCGTGCTGCCAGGACTGATCTCCGGTGGCTGCCAATGTGGATCGTCCAACCCCGGTCCCCACCAATCTTCCGACGAGTGATACTCCTTCCACAGCAGCCATATCTTGCGCGCATGATCGGTCAGCAAATTCTCGCGAGGAAACCCGACAGCCACGGCAAACCGTTCCGCGCCCTCGCCCACCAGCATCACGTGGCCGGTGTGATCCATGACCGCTTTGGACACTTGCGAAACGTTCTTGATATTGCGCACCGCCCCGACCGATCCCGCTCGCCGCGTAGGTCCATGCATACAGCAGGCATCGAGCTCGACCACGCCTTCTTCGTTAGGCAAGCCACCAAGGCCGACGCTGGTGTCACTAGGATCGTCTTCCGGTCCCTTCACTACGCGCAGCGCCGCATCCAACGTGTCTCCCCCGCCAGCCAGAAACGCATACGCCGCATCGAGATAATTGAATCCGTTATGCGCGCAAACAATAATTGGACGCTTGCCCGATGGCGAGTTTGGCTTGGAACTTGAAGAGTCCTGCGCTTTGACAGCAATATCTGGCAAGCCCACCGATAAGGAACCTGCGACCGCGGTAGTAAGAAAGTCGCGCCGCGTAACCATCGTCAATCCTCCTGAGAACTCAACGCTGAGAGGCGTTGGCCAGAATAACACGCGGATGAGATCGAGGGACTGAGGTACGGCTCCGAGGGTCGGGCGCTTGTACATCGCGGGCACGATTGTGCCAAAATATATCGGTAACCAGGACGTGTGATCCACGTCACCGTATCGTCGTAGCTAAAAGGATGAAACTGGTAATAGAGCTACTGACCGACCGGTGCTGTTATGGTAGCGAAGTGCGGCAACCCGTCGTGCTCTGCGCGGTTTCGGCGTCTCAGAGAGGGCAAGCTCTTCCGCCTCGAAACCGACCCGATTCTCCGGCCTTCCGGACCCAAGGTGAAAGAGTATTTCTGGCTGTGCCGCGACTGTTCACTAACCATGACACTGCACCTGGGGGAAGACGGTAATGTGACGATGCGGTTGCTTCCCGATGTGGCGCAACCTAGAGGTGACTTCATTTCAGTAAATCGACAGAAAGGATTATTGCTCCGGGAGGTCAGCTTCTGGATCAAGAGAGATCGTGAAGATCTGGAATTTGTCGGATGATGGCGAGATTGGCAATGTTTGTTGCTTAGCCCAAGCTCGCATGAGAGCGACATGAACAGAAATCAAAGTCAAACCGTCCCCCAGAGAATTTCCAGAATCCTGGTGGCCACGGATTTTTCGGATCAGGCCAGGGAAGCCCTGGAGTGGGCTCGAACATTCTCCACCGCACTCGGAGCGAAGCTGGTTCTGCTGCATGTCATCGACATTTTCAGCCTGGCGGAAACAGGTTGCGTTACGGGGGGCATTGACCCTCTTCATTTGTTTCGAGAACAAGCACAGCGATGTATGGATGATGTGAAGCGTCTGGTGCCCGATGCCGAAACTTTTATTCGCGAAGCTTCACCACGCCCTGCGATTGTGGATGCGGCGCTTGAACTGAATTGCCAGATGATCGTCATGGGCACGCATGGCCGCTCGGGACTGGCGCATCTGCTGCTGGGCAGCGTGGCGGAATATGTCGTCCGAAATAGTAAGGTGCCGGTGCTCACCGTGCGCGTACGTTGAGCGAGTGTTCTTCGGATTTGTCCCTCTCAGTTTTTCCCTCGGTTTTCGCGGGCGCGGCCGTCCGCGTCGCACAATTACCATGGAGTTTTGACGATTGGAAAAAAAAGAAGATAATTGAAATCAGTGTTCGTCCATCGTCAGTGGGTTGTCTTTTGAAAACTCTGGTCGCAATCGTGGCAGCTCTGGGCTGCAGTCTTTCTGTGCTGTCTCTGTTTTCGCCTGCCCAATCTTCGGCTTCGCCTCAATCGTCGACCCAATCTTCGACTCAGTCCTCTAGTCCGCACTCGACTCATAAGAGCGCTCATACAAAAAAGAGGAGCAGCGGATCCACCGCCGTGCGCAGGCACAAGTCGGCCTCTCCACGTTTGCGGCGGATGCATGAAGCGTTCGTCGCTTCGGCGAATTTGAGGCCAATGGCGCAGCAACTACTTCAGGACCGCACCCCAGCAGCCTATGCCGGCGTAGAGGCATATGCGCGCCGTCATGCAAAGGAAGATGCGGGAGCGCTGGCCTGGTTGGTGGTTGGCTATGCCCACATTCTGGATAAAGGTTACGCGCAGGCCATCGACCCTTTGAATCGCGCCAAGCCACGAGCTGGTGATCTGGGAGATTACGTCAATTTTTATCTGGGGACTTCCTATTATCAGACGGGCCGGCTGGCAGAAGCGGTGGCGACGCTGGGGGCATTCGACAAAACGTACCCGGAGTCGTTGCTCATTCGCGACACCCATGTGGTCTATGCCAATGCGCTAGTGGCGGACGGACGCGCCCCCGAGGCGGTGGAGTTGCTGGAAAACGATCGGCAACCCATCCGGCCTGACATGGAACTCGCTTTAGGTCGAGCCTACGAAGCGGCGGGACAGCCGTTGAAGGCCCTGGCCATCTTTCGCAATTTGTACTACACCATGCCGCTCAGTTGGGAAGCGACCCAGGTCGAAGGCGATCTGAAGAAGTTGGCGGGCACTCCGGGGATGCAGCCGCCCACCTTCGCGGAACAAAAAACGCGCGCCGATTTGCTGGCAAAAGGCAAACAATATAACGAGGCCGCAAATGAATATCACGAGCTGTTGAACCAGGTTGGCCCCGAGAATCGCCTGCCCCTGCAGGTGGAGATGGCCGAGTCGTTGCGCCGGGCGGGACGAGCGAAAGAGGCGAAGAAGGTACTGGAATCGATGCCGGAGTCCACCCCGGAGATGAACGCGCAGCGCTTGTTCAACTTGGGAGAAATTGCGCGCGGTGCCAACGATGATGATGGATTTCTGCGAATCCTTGATCAGCTCCGGCAGACAGATCCTACGAGCCCGTGGCTGGAGCAGGCATTGCTTTCAGCAGGGAACATCTACCTGTTGAGACGCGATTATGACCGGGCCATCGATTCGTACCGCGAATTGCAGCAGCGCTTTCCCAACGGAGGGCGAGCCTCGTATGCGCTGTGGAAGGCCACCTGGTTGAGTTTGCGGCAAGGGCGCCGTGAGGATGCAGAGAAAGGGTTTGATCAGCAGATTGAGATGTACCCGGCGTCGGGGGAAATTCCCGCCGCGCTGTATTGGCGAGGCCGGTTGGCGGAGGACGATGGCGAATTGCCCAAGGCGCGCGCCTATTATCAGAAGGTGTCGGACCGATTTCGCAATTATTACTATGGCGAACTGGCGCGCCAGCAACTCAAAAAGATCAAGAGCGACAGCGAACCGGTGCACTACGCTCTTCTAGACCACATACCCCCGATCGATGCCAGCGCGAAGATTACGGCCGACCCGGTTCCCACCGACAACCTGCGCGTGCAGAAAGCACAACTTCTGGCGAATGGTGGATTGCTGGATCTGGCAGTGCGGGAAATGCGCGCGGCGGCGGATGAAGGCAAAGGAAACTGGTTGGCGCCGGAGACGGCGCGTCTTTATGCCGAAGCGGGCCACTATAACCTGGCAATCGAAGTCCTGAAGCGCGCCGTGCCCAGTTATTTTGCCGTTGATCTGCCCAGCCTGCCGCGCTCGTATTGGGAGGCACTGTTCCCCAAGCCGTACTGGGTCGATTTAAGAAGATTCTCTTCGGACAACGCGCTCGATCCGTACATGGTGGCCGCTCTAATCCGGCAGGAATCGGAGTTTAATCCGGGCGCAGTGTCTCGCGCCAACGCCGTGGGACTCATGCAACTTCTGCCCAAAGTTGGGAAGTCAGTTGCAAAGCAAGAGAAGCTGAAACATTTTTCCAGTACCCAACTGTTCAAGCCGGGAGTAAATCTGCAGCTAGGCACGCGATATTTCCGCAGCATGGTCGACAAGTTTGGATCGTTCGAGTATGCCCTCGCGGCCTACAACGCCGGCGCGGACCGCGTGCAAGACTGGTTAGGCCAGGGCCACTTCCGCGATCCCCAGGAGTTTGTGGAATCGATCCCCTTTACCGAGACGCGCGAATACGTGCAAGCGATCTTGCGGAATGCGAATGTCTATCGGCAGTTGTACGGTGAACCGTGAAAAGCATGAATCACAAAGGACGCGAAGGTTCACAAAGGGAGTTCGAGACAACCTACTTTTAGGCTGAGGTTTCGTGGACGGGGGACTTCGCGAATAGGATTTCGACGACCAGCAGACCGGCCCCCACGACAATCGCGCTATCGGCTACGTTGAAGGCGGGCCATTGGTATTGGCCGATGTAGAAGAGTAGGAAGTCGACCACGCGACCGTTGAGCAGGCGATCCCATAGATTTCCCAGGGCTCCGCCCAGAATCAGCGCCAAGCCGATACCGGTCGTGGTCATGGTATGGCTGTTCCGCCAGAGCAGGGCGGACACGACGATAAGAGCCACAATAGAAAACAGTACTAGCATCGCGATTTTCCATTGCGCAGGCGAGTCTGCAAACAGACCGAAGGCGGCGCCGCGATTCTCCACATGAGTGATTCGGAAAAATCCGGGAATCACTTGCTTGCCATCGTGTAGAGAGATATTCTTAGCAACCAGCCACTTGGTGACGCGATCCAGCAATACAACCGACAAGGCGATGAGGAGGTGGAAGCGGCGCATTAGATGGGGATGGGTCATCAAGCTTGGCAATGTCTAAGCCTTAAAGGGAGCGCCGCCAACCCGGAAAATCGGCCTCCAGGGCGAAGCTCTTCTGTGGCAGTTTGGAACTTGATTCAAAGTGGAACGGCACTCGGTCGATTGCTCCCAAATGGTTGATTTTTTTCATTATAAGAGCCCGCAGGAAGAACGTCCATTGCCATCCCGGCACCTTCGTGGAGCGAACCTCGAAAGCACTGTGGAAAAGCGAGTGAAAAAGTGTACAATTTTGACAGCAGACGTTTCGCCTCGCATTGGCATCTAATTGGGCGTTGATGGGAGGGTTCCAATTCCTGCTGACGCGGAATCAATGGGGCTGCATCGTAAGAGTTATTAGCGCCGGTAAGCAACTTACTGCGCTGCGGGTTCATCAACCTCAGGATGGGCACCAGCTCTTCGGGCTCAGCTTCATTGCGGGGAACTCAGGTTAAATATGGCAAGCAATGATATTCAGCCCACGCCGGGGGGCGAACCAGAACTGAATCTGCTGCTGTCCAAGGATGTTCTGGACGAGCCGCTGTGGAAGTCCCTGGTTCAGAACATCAACGACTTCTTCTTCCCCAAAAAGCAAGCGCCGCTGGTGCTGACGTCCAAACCGATTCCGGTAAAAGACATTTGGGGCTTTTACGATTACAAGAAGAACGGGGCGCTGGGGTCGACCGTGGTTCACGTGCTGGCGCTGGTCGTTATCATTGGTGGGACCATTCTCGCCCAGCGCATGGTGAAAGCAGTCACCAAACCTCCCGAAGTGGTTGCGCTGATCGCGCCCGACGATATTCCTCCTTTACCCCCCTCGAAGACTCAGGCGGGTGGCGGCGGTGGCGGCGGGGACAGAGACAAATTCCAGGCCTCCAAGGGGAGACTGCCCAAGCTGTCGATGCAGCAGATCACGCCGCCCATGGTCGTGGTACGAAATGACCATCCGAAATTGGCAGTCGAACCTACGATCGTAATTCCGCCGCAAATTAAGCTGGCGATGAACAACATGCCCAACTTGGGCGATCCGATGTCGCACTTGCCCTCAGGCCCTCCTTCGAATGGAACGGGTTCGGGCGGTGGCATTGGCTCAGGGAACGGTGGTGGCGTGGGCTCGGGCGAAGGACCTGGATATGGACCGGGCCACGGTGGTGGAACCGGCGGCGGAGCGTTCAAAGTGGGCGGTGGCGTATCGGCGCCGAAGGCAATTTATGCGCCTGACCCGGAGTACTCTGAGGAAGCGCGCAAGGCGAAGTATCAGGGGACCTGTGTTCTATGGCTAATCGTTGGGCCGGACGGCCGGGCACGCGACATTCGAGTGGCTCGCACGCTGGGTCTAGGGTTGGATGAGAAGGCCATGGAAGCGGTGAAGACCTGGAAGTTTGAGCCCGCGATGAAAGACGGCAAGCCGGTGGCCGTGCAGATCAATGTGGAAGTGACCTTCCGCTTGTACTGATTCGACTTCGATCAATATACGGCGGCCGAGAGAAATCGCGGCCGTTTCGTTTTTGGGGCCTGGGCTATTCGGCGAGATCGACGTGTTTGACATCGTCAATCGGGTGCCCGAGGAACAATGCGCCGAGGCGGCGAAATTTTTCCGCTGAGTCGGTGGCGAAGCATTGCAGCCGAGGTAGTTTGCGGCGTTCGGGCTTAGGCGCGGCAGGCAGCGGGATACGGCGCAGCACTCTACCCACCGCATCGGCCGTGGCGTCGGCGGAGTCGACGATCTTTACTTGCTTGGGCGCGACCTTATGCAACACGGGTGCAATAAGGGGATAGTGAGTGCAGCCCAGCAGCAGCACATCAGCCGTTTTGAATTCATCGGTGAAGGCTTCTTTGAGATAAATACTGGCGACTTCTTCGGTGACCGGGTGATCGATCCATCCCTCTTCTACTAACGGCACCAGTAACGGGCAGGCATTTTCCTTGGCCTGCACGCCTCGAGCTTGTAATGCCTTCAAATAGGCATGGCTGCTGACCGTGGCTTCGGTGCCAATCACGATGACCTTCTTGTTCTCACTCTCCGCGGCCGCACGCTCGGTTCCAGGTTCGATCACCCCTACAACCGGGACAGTTGCCGCCTGGGTAATGTTCTCCAGCGCCAGAGCGGTGGCCGTGTTGCAGGCGATGACCAGAGCCTGGGCGCCACGCTGCTCCAGATAGCGTGCAGCTCCGACAGCGTAGCGGGCCACGGTTTCCGCGGACTTCGAGCCGTAAGGCAGGCGCGCGGTATCGCCGAAGTAGAGGTAGTCAGCATTGGGGATCAGGCGAAGCAAAGCCTTGAGAACAGTCAGGCCTCCGAAGCCGGAGTCGAAAACGCCGATGCAGGTTCTGCGGGCGGTCATGAAGGGTCAGGCGGGTCGCTCGGAGTTCGCCAAAGTGACGTCGGCAAAGTCTCTCGTCCTGCCGCAGCATGGCCCCGGCGGAATAAGCGCGCCGTGGGGGCAGGTGCGGGGGTGACCCAGGAATGCGCAGATCTTATCGGTGGCTTCGGGCGAGAGGATGTGCTCGAACTTGCAGGCTTGCTGTTCGATCTCGGTTTCGCTGTCCATGGCGAGGCTGTCGGTGAACAGGCGCTCGGCCAAACGATGCCGGCGAATGATGTCGGCGGCGCGCTGACGGCCGCGGGGCGTGAGTTCCACGATCATGCTGCCGTCACCGGTCGAGACTCCGCTGGGCTTCAGTGCATCGTGGCAGGGATTGATGAACGGCCTGTGGTCATGGGCTTCCGGCGGATGCGGAGAGGCAGTGACCAGGCCGAGCGCGATCATTTTTTCCACGGCGATGCTGACCGGCAAAGCTCCGTGCACCTCCATGCGGCCAACTTCGGCAATCTCGCCGTGTTCGCCCAGCGCCCACAGTTCTTCCAGAACTTCGTCGAACTGTTCTTCGTCCGCCATGGCAAAGACTTCTTGAGCTGCGATCTTGCCGTGGTGCAGTTCGAGGCGGCGGTCGGCAAGGCGAGCGACAACCGGGTCGTGGGTGACCATTACGATGGTGCGTCCCTGCTGGTGTAATTCGCGAAGCAGACGCAGAACGATCTCTTCGTTTACGGCGTCCAGATTTCCGGTGGGCTCGTCGGCAAGAACGATCTTGGGGTCGTTGATCAAAGCGCGTGCAATGCAGACGCGCTGCTGTTCGCCTCCTGAAAGCTGGGAGGGGACGTGGTGGGCGCGCTGTTTCAATCCCACGCGTTCAAGCGCATCGAGGGCCTCCTGCTCGTCCGTCATGCTGTGGAAATATTGGGCCAGCATTACGTTTTCGAGGGCGGTGAGGTAAGGGATCAGATGGAACTGCTGGAACACGAAACCGATTTTTTCCGCTCGCACCCGATTCAGTTCGCTGGGGGAAATATTGGCTACGTCTTCGCCGTCGAGCCAAATCTCGCCCGCACTTGGACGATCCAGACACCCGATCAGGTTCACCAGCGTAGACTTGCCGGAGCCGCTCGGGCCCATGATTGCGATCCATTCGCCAGGATCGACGTTCAGGGAGAAATTGTCGAGAGCGCGAATGACACCGCCATTAGCCTCAGCTTTGGCGGGGTACAGGCGGCTGACGTTTTTCAGCTTGATCATCTCACTCCCCTCTCAAGATCATAGCGGGTTGTACGCGCCGGAGCAGAAAAATCGGGAGCACGGCGGAAATCAAGGCCACAGCGATGCTACCCACGAAGATGATGGGCAGAACGTTAAAGCGCGGCACCACCGGCGCATGAAAATTAACCCGGCCGATCCAGGCGGCTACGCCGATCCCGATGCCGAATCCAAGGATCGCTCCTACTGCACCCAAAGCGGCGGCTTCGGCGGCGAAGAACCCGCTGATCAGGCCTTCGGACGCGCCCAAAGCCTTCATGATGGCAAAGTCGCGGCGGCGGTCAAATACCCATCCGATCAAGGTAGAGAGAACACACAGAGCCGCGGTCGCGATAATCAGGAAAGCAGATGCGGCCAGAGTGGCGCGGGTTTTTCCGAGCACGTGCGCTTCGCCCTCCATGATTTGACGAATGGGACGCACTTCTGCCGCAGGGAGGGCCTTAGAGAGTTGTTGAATCAGAGCGTTGATTTCTTCGGACGAACCGGAGGATGCAATCTCAATGGTCGACGGTTGAACTCCTGTCCATTTTTCAAAATCATTCAGAGAAAGGTAGATCCGGCTATCTTCCGATGCGCCGGTGCGCAGCGTTCCAGCGGCGTTTAGATGAATGGTGCGTTCCTGGAAGCTGAGATCGAATGGTTTTCCTTGTGGGCTTACTACCGCCGCAGCGCGGGTTCCCAGGAGCGCATCCTGAGAGCTGTTGGGCCATGCCGTGACCGACCACCAGCTGTCCAGCTTGCGAACCTGGTCGAGGTCGGTGCCGGCAACGACCACGGACTGGCCATCGGAAGTGCGGGCGACGACGTAGGCGAACGGTACAGCAAGACCGTGTCCACGCAGCGCGGACTCGATCTTTGGAAGAGCGTCCGCCGGAAGCGCCTGACCATCTTTCCCGACGACCACTAGGTTCGCGCCGTAATTGCGAAATTCCTTGCGCAGCTTGGCTTGCACGTCTACATAAAGATTGAGCATGGCTGTGGCTACGGCGGCGGCAACGACCATGGCCAGCAGGGCGGAGGCGGCGCGCCCACGACGGAGCACGGCTGCGCGCACCAGCATGCGGAGGAACATTGAGGTGTGAGGCTTCGCGGCGCGGCGGCTGGTAAGATCCGAATTCCGTGGTGAACTCACGCTTCACCTCGCAGCGCATAGACAGGATCGAACTTCACCGCGCGGCGAATCGCCATCGCACTGCCGGCGAACGTCACAATCACAGCAATAGCCAGGATCAAGGGGAAGAGAACTGGGTCAATCGTGATTTGGGAATCGAAAATGGAATGGCCGATCTGACGGGCCAGCAGCGCTCCGCCGGCGAAACCTAAGACACCGCCAATCAGCGCCAGCAGCAAGGCTTCGGCAAAGAACAAGGCGGCGACTGAAACATCGCCGGCGCCTAGCGCTTTCATCAGGCCCACTTCGGTGCGCCGCTCGAAAATGGCTGTGGCCATGGCAGCGGAGACGGCGAGCGCCGAGGCGAACAGAGCTGCCAGCGTAACTAAGAGCATGAGGCCCTTGATGCGGGCCAGTACCGTGCCTTCGTTTTGTGCTATCTGGCGAATTTGTTCCGCGTGGGAATGCGGAATTGCCTCCTGCAACTGGTAGGCGATCGACGATACATAGGGTGAGCAATACCAGCGATCGAACAGCTCCGGGTTCATTGACTTCGGGTCGCGGCGGGCGAGCGCGTCTTCTGGCTTGGTCAGTGCGCTCACGTAGAGGCGGCGCACGGCCCCGGGCTTGCCAAGGATTTGTTGGGCCAGCGCCAGCGGGGCGACGATTTGATCATCTTCCGCTCCGCCGGTGGAAAGAATGCCAACCACACGATGTGTCTGACCACCAATCTCGATGTCATCTCCAGCTTTTCGGCCGAGCTTTGCGGCGAGGGTTTCGCCTAGCAATAGGTCGGACGAGTTGTCGTCGGGCCACACGCCCTCGACCTTCCACCAGGGATGAGTGATGCGCACGCCGGTAACGAAATCCTCTTTGCCAAAGGTGAGCCGCTTCGAGAAGTAGGTTCCAAGCAAAGTGAGATCGTGCCCATCTGCGTCATGGTTCACGCGGACGGTTACCGGGAGCATGGGAGCAAAGCCGACAATGTTGTTTCGCCAGAACATCCCTTTGATTTTCGGCAAATCGGCTTCGTTGAGGTAGGCGCCGTCACTGGGGGGCTTGAGATCGACGCCGCCAATTTGAACATCCAGAGTGTCTTCTTGCGGAGTCACGATCAGATTCGCGCCATAAGTGCGGAGTTCGCGGCTGATCTTGTCGCCAATGTCAGTCGCCACTGCGATCATCGCGGTGGCCACGCCTACGCCTAAAGTGATCGCTACGCCGGCCAGCAGTTTGCGGCGCTTCTGCCGCCGAAACGATTCGTAGACGAGGCGTCCAAACATGGCTATTGCTGGAACATGCGGCTTTTCGCCGCGATGTCCGCTTCCTGAATGATGACCTCGTCGGAGGTAACTTGTGCCTTGAGGGGTATGGGATTGCATCCGCCGGGCATTCCGACTGACTGTGGATTAATGGGCGCGGCGCAATTCTTGCAAACCACTCCGTTCGGTCCTTTGTAAAAGCCAACTGCCCCGCAGATTTCGCAAGCATCCAGCACCGTGGCAATCTTGCCATCCGGTTTCTGATAGAGCCAGAAGCGGACCGTGGTGCCATTTTCCCGGGCCGCGTACCGATGGAGGTCGCCGTCCATGACTTGGGTGAGCGGGATGCTGACCTGCCCGTTCACAAAAGTGACTTGGGTCGCAGGAGACAGAGCGCTCACGCTTTTGGTGTAGATGAACTCGGCCGTAACCAGAACGATGAAGACAAACGAACTGGCATAGACGGAAGCCATCCACAGGCGCTCCCGGCGGGCACTCCAAATCGCTTTTCGTCTTTCAGCGGGGGATGCGGGCAGCGCTCCTGGTTCGCGGCGCTTGACCTCGAACAGAACCATGAGTGCGGCCAAGGCCAAAATCGTAATGAAAAAGAACCAGTCGTTGCTCACGATTGGGCCGACGATCGCCATCTCCGTCCTCGAAGATGGAAGCACGCCATTTTCGGAAAGTTCGTGTAAGCCCGAAACTACGAGTTGGGCTGCGACGAACAATAAAATCACGGTGGTGACGCGGAAGAATTTCTGCAGATTGATGCGCACACTGCCTTTGACGAACATCACCCCGAATGCAATGGCAGCCACTATGCCCAGAAATGTTCCCATAAAGCTGAGCAGTTCGGTCGAGTTGAGGGAGACAGCGGAAAGAATGAGAACGGTCTCTACGCCTTCGCGCAGCACCATAAGGAATACGAATGCAAAAAGTCCAAACTGCGCGTTCTGCCCAGCCAGCAGTCCGACTTTTCCTTCAATCTCACCCTTAAGCTTGCGGCCGGTCTTCATCATGAAGACGATCATGGTGACGACAAAAAAAGCCGCCGCCAGCATGACCCAACCTTCGAAAATGTCCTGATTCCAGCGCGTACGGGCGAGCAGGGCTGCGATTCCCAGGCTGCCCACAAAGGCGGAGATAAGAGCGAGATAGACCGACTTTCGCAGCTCCGGTCGCTTAATCTTGGACAGGTACGCCAGGGTAATGCCCACGATCAGGGCGGCTTCGACGCCTTCTCGCAAGGTTACGATGAATGCTTCTAACATCTCAGGAATCAGCCTCGGTTATCGAGCTTATGATATTGAAAATGAATTTCAATTTCATTATTCAAAGGATAGTCTTTCCACTCCCGAGGCGTCAACGCACGGAATCACTGGCGATTGTGATCTAAATCACGGGATTCTCAATCAGGCGCGCCTGGCGTTTTGAAACTACAGATGCTTAAGAAAATTCTTGGCCTGATCCAGGTGAGGGAAGAGTTTCTCTTCGGCCTGGAACTCGGTGGAATGCACGCAGCGGCGAGACCCGCGCAGCTTCACCGGATGCTTCAGGTGGAGCATTTCGTGGTACACGATGTATTCGACGGCATAACAGGGAACTCGCGGATGGTCGAAAGCGCGGCTTACCACGATGGCGTTATGGGCAGGGTCGTAGTGGCCGAGCCGGTTGCGGGCATGGTCGCGGCTCCAGGTCATCTGTGGACGGGCGAGTAGTCCGTAAAAGAAACGCTGGTTCAGCTCTTCGAATATTTTTTCCAGGTCATAAGTCCGGCCCTGGGGGCTTTCGATTCGTTTGCGGCCGCGCACCTGGCGTACAAGATGAGCTTTTCTGGTAATGTCTTGACCGGAAATGTAGCGGCGATAGCGGGTCGCGTAGCCGCGCTCGATGGGACTACGGTACATCTTGGCCAGGAGGATGTGGGCAATTGCGCGCAGCACTGGGTCCGGGGCGCCTTCCAGCAGGTCTGAAAGGCGAACCAACAGCTTTCCCTGGCGCAGCCTGATGGTGTTGTTGATGTTGACGAAAGCGAAGAACTCGACCGCCAGCTCCGGCATGGGTGCGCGCGGGCGCAACTCACGATAAGTTTGCTGGAAGATGTGAAGCAGTCTGTCGGTCACGTTGCGGCTAGATTAGCACGGAAAAAATCTTAAAACGCAGAGGGAGTTTCGCCGAGCACGCTGGCAAAATCTCGGCTACCATGACCGTTCACTTTTTCTTGTGCTTGGCGGCTTCTTCTTGATCGCTTAGCAATTGCCGGTGATCCTGCACGCCGCCATCAACCGCATCGAGCACGTTGCTCAGAAGGAAGTCATATTGGGCTTCGTCTTTCCCCGCGTCGGCTGAATTTTTCACTGCGCGTAGCTTGGCTTGAAACTCGGTGTCGGCTTCGATGACGGCCTTTAAAGGCTTTCGCAGATCCGCTTTGCGTTCGACAAAGGTATCGATGTTGTCGTTCAGCTCATCGTAGACATCCAGAAAATTCTGCAGCCGGTCACGAGTTTGCTGTGTGCGATCGGTCGCCTTGGGATCGGCACGCACTTGTTCGAGAGCGGTCAACCGGGCGCGCGCAAACAGGATGTAGAGCTTAATGCGCTCAGTGGGGTCCTGGGCGGCATCGCGCAACTGATCTTGTTCCGTGGGATTGAGCGGATCGGGCCGAGTCTGCGCCCAAACGGTCGACAGCAGCGACAGGGCCAATGCGAAGCGTCCGAGCTTGCCCCAAACAGGAATCATTTGCCTTTGCCAAACATGTGAGTCAGAAGATCGGTACGCAAGTTCTCCAGGCGGTCGGCCGCGGCTTGCACGGGCGCCTGGTCGTCGAAGTTCAAGCTACGTTTGATATCGCGCAGCTTTTCAGCCATTTTCCTGAGGGCGATCTCAGTGTTCTTGAGCTTCTTTCCAGATTGGATGGCGGCGGCCTGGGCCTTTTCGGAATAGGTTACGACATCTTGCACCGCGGCTCGCGCGTCATCGACTTTGCTGGCTGTGTACAGTTCGTCGGCGGATTTGAGTTGGCGCTCGGCGATGTCAACGTATAAGGAGGGCTGATCGTGTAAGGGCGCCGACCCTGCTCGGGCAATCAACTGCTGCAGCGTTTCGCTTTTGTAGGCGAACGCCAGAAACGAACTCGCCAAGAGAAGCGCGGCAATTGTTGTCTGCAGACGCATGACGCTCATTTTTTTGGCTCGATGGCAATCAGCCGATGACGAGCTTGCCACTCCTGGTCAGGATACGCTCCGTTTGCGACCTCCAGAAACTGATGATACTGCTGCGCCGCCATTTTGTAGTTGCGCAGGTGATCGTAGGCGCTGGCGCGAAGAAAATAGCTCACAGGAATCTCGGGCAGAAACTTGGCGCGCGCATCCGCTGCTTTAATCGCGAGCTCGTAGTTTTTGTTTTCATCGGCTGCAACGGCTAAATCGCCATATGCCTCGCCGAAATCAGGCTTGAGTTTGACCGCGATCAGCAACTCCTGTTGGGCTTCGGGAAACTTCCGCTGCCTTAAGAGTGCTACGCCGAGCTCATGATGTAATTGAGCGCTCTCCGGATGGGCACCCAGCATAGAGCGAAACAGAGTTTCCGCCTGCTCGTATTTTTTGCTCTGCAGATAAAGATCGCCGAGATCGGCCTGCGCTATCGAATTTCCGGGATCAAGCTTTAACAACTCCTGCAGTTGAGCGATTGCGTCGTCATTTTTTCCGAGCACGAGGAGGATGCGGGCGAGTTGCATTCGTGCAGATAAATCCTCAGGATGCATCGCGATGAGCTTGCGTAGAATCGGATCGGCCTCCGCATAACGCTGCCCACGCATATAGACGTTGGCCATTCCGGTTAAGGCATCGCTGCAATTGGGGTCGAGCGCCAAAGCTTGCTGGTATTCTTGCTCGGCATCGGCAAAGCGATTGTCCTTCTCCAGCAGCAAGCCAGCAGAAAGATGAGGCTCGGGGTCTTTGGGGGCGAGCCTCGCAGCCTGCTTATAGGCTTCGATGGCTTGGTCGGGCTTGCTGTTTTCAAGTACGTGAGCCAGCGACAACCAGGCGCGAGCGTGGCCTTCATCCACATTAGCGGTAGGTTTTAACCTGGTCGCGGCACGGAGAAACTGTTCCGCATCGGGCTGGCTGGTTTTTGCCAGCATAAGTCCGAGATTCAGGTTCGACTCGAAGATGTCCGGCTTGGCAGCCACGGATTTTCGGTACGCTGCAATCGAGTCCGGGCTGTTGCCCAGAGAGTTGTAGACGAATCCCAGGTCAAACCAGGCTTGGAAGTTGTTGGGATCGGCGGCGACGACTTTTTTAAGCAGGGGCTCGGCAGACGCGTAGTCGTGTTTTTCAATCGCGGCTTCGGCCTGAGTGAGCTCCGGGGCGAAGGAGGAATCTTGCTCGACCACTTTATGATGACGCACGGTTTGGCCGGAGTCCTGGGCGAAGACCGTACCGCTCAGGCAGACCCCCACGACCAACACTGCCGGCCAGATTGCCTTATTCGCCCCCATTCCGCGACGATCCATTTCTGGGCAACTCAGTTCCTAATGATCCATTCCCGTTTAATATGTCCGACAGAAACTTTCCAGTGTACGACTTAGGAAGTTTGGCAATCGCTTCGGGCGGACCCGAGCCGACAATATAACCGCCACGCTCCCCGCCTTCAGGGCCGAGATCGATCACCCAATCCGCGGTCTTGATCACTTCGAGGTTATGTTCGATCACGAGGATCGAGCCTCCTGCATCGATTAGACGGCGGAAGGCGGAGAGTAGTTTGCTGATGTCGTCAAAATGCAGTCCCGTAGTCGGCTCGTCCAAAATATACAAGATGCGCTGTCTGCGGCGAGGTTGGTCGTCGCCGTTGCGCGGCCGGCTCGCCTCGCGCGCGGCAGGCTGCAGGTGCGCCGCTAGTTTCATCCGTTGTGCTTCGCCCCCGGAAAGCGTCGTGGCCGATTGCCCGAGCCGCAGATAACCGAGACCGACTTCCTCCAGCACCCGCAGTTTGTCCACGATCTTGGGCGCACCTGCGAAAAATTGCAGCGCTTCCTTTACTGTGAGATTCAGCACTTCGTGGATATTCTTGCCGCGATAACGAACCTCCAACACCTGCGGCTTGTAACGCGCGCCTTTGCACTCCTCGCAGATGAGTTCCACGTCTGCCAGGAATTGCATTTCCACCGTAACGGTCCCGTCGCCCTGGCAGGTCTCGCAGCGTCCGCCGGGAACGTTGAAAGAAAAATGCCCAGCGGCAAAGCCTCGCTTCTTGGCCTCGGGCAAAGAAGCAAACAGATCGCGGATAGCGTCGAAGGCCTTGATGTAGGTAACCGGGTTGGAGCGCGGTGTGCGCCCGATGGGAGATTGATCGACCAGGACAACCTCGTCGATGAACTCAGCCCCTTCGACGCGATCCCACGAGGACGCAACGACGGGACTCCCGTGGGGCTGCTTCTTTGCCGCTGCGAGAGCCTGGTAAAGCACGTCGTGCAGCAACGTGGATTTTCCCGAGCCTGAAACGCCGGTGATGGCGACGAGCATCCGCAGAGGAACTTCGAGGTCAATTCCCTTGAGGTTGTGGGCCCGAGCGCCATAGATTTTGATCTGCTGTGGTCCAGGCTTGCGGCGAGTGCCTGGTATCTGGATTTGCAACTCCTCGGCGAGATAGCGACCAGTAAGCGAAGCTGGCATTTTTTGAATCTGGTCATAGGTTCCGGCCGCGATCACCTTGCCACCGTTTTCTCCAGCGCCAGGTCCGAGGTCGAGAATGGTGTCGGAAGCCTGCATCACGTCGCGATCGTGTTCGACCACCAGAATCGTGTTACCCAAGTCGCGCAAATTGTGCAGGATTTTGATCAGGCGATGCGTGTCCCGGCTGTGCAGACCGATGGAAGGCTCGTCGAGGACATAGAGCGTTCCCACCAGCCGCGAGCCCAAGGAAGTTGCGAGTTGAATGCGTTGCGCTTCGCCACCCGAGAGCGTGGAGGCGAGGCGGTTGAGAGTCAGGTATTCCAGCCCGACTTCATTCAGGAAGCGGAGGCGCTCGCGGATTTCTTGCAACAGCCTGTCGGCGATGCCCGCTTCCTGCTCCGTCAGCTCAACCGCTTCAAAGAACTTTGACGCGTCTTCGATGGTCATGCTGGACACGTCGCAGATGTTCTTGCCATTGATTTTCACCTGCCGAGCTTCGGTGCGCAGGCGGGTTCCATTGCACGCGGAGCAGACGGAATATCCGCGGTAGCGGCTCAGAAAAACGCGAACGTGTAATTTGTATTTCTTTCGCTCCAAGTAATTGAAGAAACCGCGTACTCCTGGGAATCGTCCCTCGCCTTCAATAACCAGCCGCTGTTGCTCGCGCTCGAGTTCGTTCCACGGGACATCCATGGGGATATCCGCTTCGCGGGCGAAGCGCTTAAGGTCACCGAGCAGCGAGCGATACTTGGGCTTGGTCCAAGGCTCGATCGCGCCTTGATTAAGGGTCAGGGATTTGTCGGGAATCACGAGATCCAGATCGAAGTCGATGGTGTTTCCGAAACCCTGACAGCGCGGGCAAGCGCCATAGGGATTGTTGAAGGAGAACAGCCGCGGCTCCGGCTCCTCATAGCGAAGATTGCAGATTTTGCATTCGAAGCGTTGGGAGAAGCGCAGTTGTTCCGGGGCCTGTCCCTCGCGCGGAGCGGTTTCGAAGATGACTTCGCCCGACTCTCGATATCCGATCTCCACCGCATCCACAATTCGCGCTCGGGAGTCCGGTGAAACCGCGAGGCGATCCACCAGCACGAAAACCGGCTCGGCGAAGTTAATGTTCAGCAAAGACTCAGGCGTGGAGAACTCAAAGATCTGTCCACTCTGATAGAGGCGGTTGAAGCCGCGGGTGCGCAGATCGAGCAGCCGGGTTTTGAGCTGATCTGATGGAAGTTTACTCGCGTCAGTCTTCGTCTTTTTTTTACTCTTGCGTTTCACCGTGGCCGGAGGGGCATCTTGCCCGCTCGCTACTTGTGGCGCCAGACTTTGGAGCGGAAATAGCACATTCAGCCGCGTGCCCTCACCCAGTCTCAGAACGGCCTCCGCGACCTCGTCAACCGTGTCTTTCTTGACCTGCCTGCCGCACTGCAAGCAATAGGTCCGGCCGACGCGGGCGAAAAGCAGGCGCAGATAATCGTAGATTTCGGTGGCCGTGCCGACGGTTGAACGAGGATTTCGGGTGGTGTTCTTTTGCCGGATGGCGACGGCGGGTGCGATTCCGTCGATTACGTCCGCATCAGGCTTCTCGATTCGCTCCAGAAACTGGCGAGCGTAGGCCGAAAGCGATTCCACGTACCGGCGCTGACCCTCGGCGTAAATCGTGTCGAAGGCGAGCGAAGACTTACCCGATCCCGACACCCCGGTGACCACCGTCAACGAGTTGTGCGGAATGTCAAAATCTATGTTCTTGAGGTTGTGAACTCGCGCCCCACGAACAACGATGGTTTCGGTAGACATCGATCTCGATATATCTGTGGACGAACCCCCGCACCCTCCCCACGAACCCGCTCTATCTAGTTGGAAGCGCCACGGGCTCCCTTGCGGGCCTCGGAGGCGATGCGGAACCTTCTATTATAAGGCAGGCTTAACTGGACGCAGGAGAGTAACCGCTTTCACGCTGACTTTCGAGCAGTAAACAGAGTAATATCGTAAGCTTTCAAGGCTGGAGGAGGTCCAAGCACAACGAATCATGGTATCGCCCCTTACCACTACGGTCGCGCGGGCTACGTCTCACAGTTGGTTGGAGGCGAGTCTGGTTTGCCTGCAATCGTCGCTGCTCTTTGCCCTTCAATTCTCCAGCGAATTTTCCAGCAAGAAGAGCAATGTCTACAACATCCTCTGGGTATTGGTTTTTGGCTTTGCAACCCTCAACATTCTTGGCTTGGTGGCGAGACGCTTCGAGCCTCGACGCAGCAGCCTTAATTTCGGCGAGATCCTGGCAATCACGGTGACCGTGGTATCTGTAATTCTGCTTGGGTTGGAGATGCTCTCGCTGTTCCACATCTTTCCTATAAAAATCCACCCTCACTGAGTTTCTCGATTCAAGCAACGGGCATTTGCGCTATGATTTCCCCTATGGCGGAGAAAACTTCGGCTTTCGATATAACCTGCCCGTGCTGCAGCGCGGTGCTGAAGGTCGACCCTACGGCTAAGGGAGTCATCGCCCATACCCCAGCCGTCAAGCCCAAGATGTTCAATGATTTCGAGGCCGCTGCCAAGGCCATGAGAGAGCAGGATAGCCGACGCGAGTCCATTTTCCGTCAATCCGTGGAAGCCCAGAAGCATGCCGGAGATCTTCTGGAAAAGAAATTTCAGGAAGCGGTCAAGAAGGCCAAAGAGTCCCCAGACACGGGCAAACCCATTCGCGATTTCGATCTCGACTAGCTAGCTTCGGGAAAATGCTGTTGTGAAAATCATCACTGAATGTGAACCTTTCGTGAATTGTTCACTGGCCCGATTTTTGTCTGTGCCCAGCCGCACTATCGAGGGTAAAATGTCGCAGCATGCCCGACCTTCCCCTGCTGCTCGGTCATCGGGGCGCACGTGCGTCTACCTCAGTACCAGAAAACACCCCGGCGTCCTTTGATCTGGCTCTTGAACACGGCTGCGACGGCTTTGAGTTCGATGTGCGCCTGGCCGGAAGCGGCCACTGTGTGGTTTGTCACGATCCCACGGTAGACGACCTGACTATTTCGCAGGCAGACGTTAATCAATTAACATATCTGCCGCTCCTCGAAGACGTGATCGAGCGTTACTCTCAGCGTGCGTTTCTCGATATCGAACTCAAGGTTCCGGGGATGGAATCCAAAGTGCTCAACTCGTTGCGCGAAAAGCGCATGGAAGAGGACTACGTGGTTTCCTCCTTTCTCTGCGAAGTTGTGATGGAATTGAAAGCTCGCAGCCAGGGGATTCAGACTGGGATCATTTGTGACAAGCCCGGACAGCTCGCGTGCTGGCGGGAAGCCAACGCGGATTATGTGATTCCACACCACTCGCTGGTCACACTTAAGTTGGTAAAGCAGGTCCACGGCGAAGGCCGGAAATTGCTCGCCTGGACGGTGAATGATCGAAACGAGATGCTTCGGTTGGCCGATTGGGGAGTTGACGGCATCATTTCTGACGATACGAAATTATTGACGCAGACCTTCGCGTCATAAACCTAAAAACCCATCCCGTTCTTTCTCAAACTCCTGCAACTCGCTGGCCGTTCGCTCCTCACTCCATCCCATAGCAGCGCCAATGCGAGTTGAGGCCTCACGGCTGCATCCGGCCGACCAGCATGCCCCCAGCGCCACCGGCACGCGCCGCAGCAGCACATCCGCCAGCGTAGCTGCGCATTCATCACTGAACGCGTGCAAAGCTTCCGCCACAATATGGCTGGTGTGCGGACATAATGGAGCACGCATATCGGCGCTGCACCGTGCCTTAGTAGCGACCGCCAAAGCGCGACTTCCGTACCATTCGACAACGCCACGTGCCGCATCCGCGGTGATTCCGCCGGCGTTGGCGACCTCAACCACCCAGTGCTCGAGCGCCGAATCGACTCCGTCTTCGGAAGCAATGGCCAGCGCAGGCGGTGCGCTGTTTACCCCAATCTTCGCCAAACACTCGCGCGCCAAACTCCCAGCCGTGGTCAACTTTCCTCCAATCACAGAAATCATCCCTGCCGCTCCATCCACGCTGTGATCATGCAGATAGTGCTTCCGGCTCACCGCCGAGGGATTTTTCTTGGGTGAGAAGGGAAGTGGTCGGACTCCAGCGAACGCGAAGTGGATGTCGTCCCGCGATACTGCCACGCGTGGAAACAGATGAGCTAAAGAGTGCAGCAGATAATCGATTTCATTCGATGTTGGTTGCACTCGGCCGGGATCACTGTCATCCGGAACTTCCGTCGTTCCGACCAGTATTTGTTCGTTCCACGGGATGACAAAGATGGGGCGCCCATCGACAGCCTCGGTATATACCGCAGCCTGAGGGGCGCCTGTGAACTTAGGCAGCACGATATGCGATCCGCGTACTCCGCCAACCATGGGATTGTCGGTCCGAATGTTTGACGTGCGGCAGATGCCGTCTGCCCACGGCCCAGTCGCATTGATGAACCAAGTGGCCTTGACGCGCTCTTCTTTTCCGCTAAGTTGATTGCGAAACGACACGCCGGTAGCACGTCCATTACGAATTTCAACCGCCAGAACCTGGGTGTGATTGCGCGCCACTGCGCCGGCTTCGATCGCTTCGACGAACCATTCTGCAACCAAGCGCTCCGGGAACTCACATTGCGCGTCGTCGAAACTAAAAATCGAAAAGTGCCGTCCCGCATCCAGCAAACGTTCGAGGCGAGCTTGCTTCGTACGGCCATGATCTATGCCATGCTGATCGTGGCCCAGTTTCCGATAGAGCCAGAGTCCGGTGCGCACGGCTAACGCACTGCGCCGACTGTTGCCGTCCAGCGCCAACAGGAATTGCAAGGGGTGAACCAGATTGGGATACCGCTGAAGCAGCCGCTGACGCTCCCGCAGCGATTCGCGCACCTGTCCGATGTCACCGTGTTCAAGGTAGCGCAAGCCTCCATGAATAATGCGGGTGGAGCGGCTGGTCGTGCCGGCGGCAAAATCGTGTTGCTCGACCAGAAGCGTGCGCCGTCCTGCGCGAGCGCATTCACGAGCGATAGCAACTCCGTTGATTCCGCCGCCGATCACAATCACGTCAAAGCGCTGGTTCTGCAGCGGCGGTCGCGGGATCACGCTCGGGCTTGGTTGCGTGCTCATGGGTCGGAAAATGGCGAGTATTGCTTCCAGTCTCGTCGATTTTCTTCCTCAAACAAAAGATAACGTTAGTTTCTCGTCATCGCGATTGCAATTTGGCTCTGTGGTTCGACCTCACAGAAGACTCTCAGGACGGCCTCCGGGGCTGAGTAAATGCACGTTGCTCCCGCACACGCGCCTCATTTACAGTGATGGCTCCCTATGCCAACAACCGGAGAGCGTTTCGAACGTGCGGTTTCGCTTATGGCCCGGCTGCGCGGTCCGGGAGGATGCCCGTGGGATCGCGAACAGACCTTCGACTCCATCAAGCCTTACACACTTGAAGAGACATACGAAGTTCTCGAGGCCATCGACAATCGCGATTGGGACGAACTGCCGGGTGAACTCGGAGATCTGCTGCTTCAGGTTTTGTTCTACGCGCAGATGGCGAAGGATCAAGGAACGTTTTCGATCGACGACGTTCTGGACCGACTCTCCGATAAGCTTGTCGATCGTCATCCCCATGTTTTTGGAGACGTAAGGGCCGACACTTCATCCGAAGTGTTACGCAACTGGGAGGCACTGAAAGCGAAAGAAAAGAAAAAGCGGCTGGAGGCTGCCGGCGCGAATGCTGCAAAGAATGAGGACAACCCCGAATCCGTCCTGGCCGGAATTTCCGCAGCGATGCCGGCTCTGCTCGAAGCCCACAAGCTCAGTTCGCGTGCGTCCCGCGTGGGTTTCGATTGGCCGAACATTCAGGGGCTATTCGAAAAGCTTCGCGAGGAAACCGAAGAACTGCAGGAGCAACTTAAAGAATTCCCGCCACCTGGCCCCCAGCCACACGGGCGAGGCGTCGCGGGGGCTGGCCGCGCGCAGATCACCGACGACCTGCGCTACCGACTGGAAGGCGAAGTCGGCGACCTTTTCTTCGTGCTGGTAAACATTGCGCGATATCTTTCGCTCGATCCCGAGTCAGCACTGAAGAAAACCAACCGTAAGTTCAAGCGCCGATTTCAGTGCATGGAGGAGCGTTTGCGGGCTGCGGGGCGGTCTCCTCAAGAAGCCTCGATGGAAGAACTGGAATCCCTTTGGCAACAGGCGAAGGCACAAGAGCGGGATGCCAAGTGAGCGTGAGTTCGATCGTCATTCGCAAATGCCATCAGCTTGACGAAATGCGGGCCTGCGTTGCCCTGCAGAAAGAAGTCTGGAATTTTTCCGACGCCGACCTGGTGCCTTTGCGCATGTTTGTGGTGGCAGAGAAAGTCGGCGGGCAGGTAATCGGGGCGTTTGCAGGCAACGAAATGCTTGGCTTTGCCCTCTCGGTGCCGGGCGCTCGGAGCGGGCATTTATACCTGCACTCGCACATGCTGGCTGTGCGTAAACAGCATCAAAATGCTGGGCTGGGCCGCCGCATAAAACTGTTCCAGCGAGACGACGCACTCGCGCGCGGCATCGAGTTGATCGAGTGGACTTTTGATCCGCTGGAGATCAAGAATGCGTACCTCAATATTGAGAAATTGGGGGCGATGGCGCGCCGCTATAGCGTCAACCAGTACGGAATCACTTCGTCGCCCTTGCAGGGTGGTTTGCCTACCGACCGGTTGGTGGCCGAGTGGTGGCTGAAGTCCATACGTGTTGAGACCTTGCTAGGAGCGGGGACGAAGCCTCACGTCGAGACAGTAAGTGCGATTTCGGTTCCGGCCGAAATTTATGATTGGAAGGCCTCGCCATCGACCCGGAACCAAGCCAAAGAAGTGCAGGACCACAATCGCGCGCAATTTGTAAAAGCATTCGCCGATGAATTAGCCGTCCTGGGCTATGAACGCGACCGGCAGGGAAACGGCAAGTTTCTGCTGGGCCACTGGGAGGAGAAGTGGATGTATCCCGCGATATAAGTGTGGTGAGTCGATCTTGATGCTATGAAAATTGAAGCCATCACCCTCCGTGAAATTCAGATGCCGCTCGTCCACTTTTTCGAGACGAGCTTCAAACGCACTTTCAGCCGCCGCATTCTTCTGCTGACCGTTCATTGCGATGGCATCGATGCCTGGGGCGAATGCGTGGCCGGCGAAGATCCGTTCTACAGCAGCGAGTGGACGGAAAGCGCATGGCCCACGATCAAGCATTATCTGGCCCCGGCAGTATTGGGCCGGACGCTCTCTTCAGCGCAAGAAAGTGTGCCTTTAATGGCGAGAGTGCGTGGCCATGACATGGCTAAGGCCGCCGTCGAGAACGCGCTGTGGGACGCGGAGGCCCAAGAAAAGCGAGTGCCTTTATGGAAACTGCTGGGCGGCACGCTGCGGGAAATTTCCTGTGGTGTTTCCATCGGCATTCAGGATTCCATCGAACAATTACTGGAAAAGATTCAAACCGAACTCTGCGCTGGATATCGCCGCATCAAGGTGAAAGTGAAGCCGGGCTGGGACGTCAACGTATTGGAGCGTATCCGCTCGCGCTGGCCCGAGATCGTGCTCAGTTGCGACGCGAACTCGGCCTACACTCTGAACGATTTGGAACATCTTCGCAAATTCGACCAGTTCAATCTTCTAATGATCGAACAGCCACTGTGGCACGATGACATCTATTACCATTCCCGCTTGCAACAAGATCTGCGCACCGCGATCTGCCTTGACGAATCCATTCGTCACGCCCGTGATGCGGCCAAGGCATTGGATCTTGGCTCCTGCCGCATCATCAACATAAAGGTTGGGCGTGTGGGTGGATTCACCGAGGCGCGAAGCGTCCACGACGTCTGCGCGGCGCGCAACATTCCTGTTTGGTGCGGGGGTATGCTCGAGTCGGGAGTGGGACGCGCTCACAACATTGCGCTTTCCACGCTACACAACTTTCGTCTTCCCGGAGACGTTTCCGCATCCAAGCGCTACTGGAAAGAGGACATCATCGAGCCCGAAGTCGAGGTCACCGCGCAAGGCACGATCCTCATTCGCGATCAACCTGGGACCGGCTATGGCGTTCGTACGGATTTAATCGAGAAGCTCACGGTAAGAAAAGAGACTATCCGACCGGGAATGTAGAAACGTTGCTCGCAACGCCCTCTCTCCTGGCGAACCGCGTCATCCTGAGCGGAGTTGTCGTCGCGAAGCGACGGCGACGCAGTCCAGGGACCCATAGCAAGCGAGTTGTGGCGTGTGCCGCTGCAGGGAGGTTTTCTTAGCTAATCCAGTGTGGTGTCCCGTAAATTCACGGCAAGAATAGAAAATGCTTTGAAAGGGCACGGCTTCAGCCACGCCGTCACCAACGCCAAAAAATATGGGCTTCAGCCCCTGAGGGAATCCGTCTCATCCTCGCGAAAAAGGCGGCGAAATTCCCTGAATTTCTGGAACATCACACTGGAAGGGTAACGAGAATGCCTTTCCGCACACCAGGTAGCACCTGCGTCCACGGGGTCCTTCACCTCTTGGCTGCTGCGCTCACAGCAGCCACTTCGTTTCTGATGACAAGTTGTGATGACGAAGGGCGGATCAAGGTCGTTGCTGGTTTTCCGCCAATTCTGCTTGCTGTTTTTTCAGTAAATCGACTCCCTGGGCAAAGGTCAAGTGGGGAGGCGCAGGGCGGAAATTGCTGAACACCTCATCTGATTTGATATTGATGTTCTTGAACAGAAGTTCTTTGCCGGTAAAGCTCAGGCTCATGTGCGTGATCTCCCAATCTCCCAGGATGACCTCCGCCTGTTCCACCAGGAAGTGTCCGCCGCGGTCCAAGTGACCTAGAATTCCCCAGCCGAAACCAACCTCCTTGGTCAGAGTTCCGTCGATTTTTGCGATGCGATGCTGGTTGGCATCGATCAGAATGTAACCCTGCATTCCACTGAGTACTTGTTCCGTATGGCTGGGTGGATTGTAGTTGGGATTAGGTCGAAACTTCAGGCGGATTAACTGATCGCCTGGCTTCCCGATTTCTTCACTGCCAGCCACAGTCCCCTCGGGCTCGTAGAGAAATGCGTCCGGTAGCGCCTTCATGATTCGCGTGACGTGCTCGGCGTCTTCTTTTTCCGACTTTTGCTTTTTCTTAAGGCCATCGGGATTGTTGATCAGAGCTTCCAATCGAGCCTCTTCGCCTTCGCGCTGCGCCGGCGACAGAGCCTTATTGTCGATGGCGACCAACATTCCGGCCGTGCCTTGGGAGGTTTCGACGATTAGTTTTGTCCGGGAGCCCTGCGGAGTTCCTTTGTGATCCATGAACATCGCTCTCGTGCCGCCGCTGCCAGTCGCGGTCTCTCTTTGCACAGTGCGACGCACCAGTTCGATCGGAGACTCCGAGAGATCGTCGGCCGAAAACGAACACACCGAGCCCAGGATCGCCAGTATGGCAATTGCAACCGCTAGCTTCGGGTTGAAGTAATTGCGCTCCACGCACACCCGCCTCCGGTTAGAGGACCGGTGGTCCAAAGCCGTTGTACATGCTTATTCCTGGCGGTTGCAAGAGAGAAATCGAGGGTCTGTCGGGGCGGCGATCGCCGGGTAAACGACTTTAGCGGGATCGAAAAGGCAGGCAGTGCAACCTGGAGAAATGGAAGGGCCTTGTCGCTGACAAGGCCCGGTTCGCTGCCGCCAGTTATTTTCCCTTGTAGGTGCGTGGGGAACCGACGCCGGCGCAGAAATCCCAGCCGACCTTGCAGTCCGAATCGCCCTGCGTGACGTCGTGGAAATCGGCTTTATATTCCTTCTTGTCGGTGTATTCCTTGTAAATCACCGTGAGTTCGTCGTGCGTAGACTTCATTTTGCCGCCGGCCGCGTTTACGATTCCCGCAAAAGTGGGAGAGGACCAACTGGTACCCCCTACCCCGCCCCACCCGCCGTAGCTGGTTATATATATTCCGGCGCAGCAGAAATCGGAGGCCACATCAGGATTTCCACGCTTGTCTCCGACAATCTTCTTGATTATGTCTTGGTAGCCGGGGATGGGCTCATACTCGCTTATGCCGCCCCCGCCGCCTCCGTAAGTTTCGCTGACGAAATCGCCGGACGAATTCCGGATGAACGTGGTCCCGCCAACAGACACTACGTTTTTCAAAGCCGATGGATAGATCAGAGGACCTATTCCAGAGTCCCCGCTCGCGGCAAAATAGACAACTCCCGGAGTCGTGAAATACTTGTTAAAGTCGTTCTCGTTGGAAATCTCTCCGTCGCCCCAGCTCATGCTGATCACGCCGCCGCCATTTTGAGCGACCAACTTGCTCGCCACAGTCACGGCGTCCCAATAGGGATCCGTGTTGCAACCGCCGGACATGCACAGCTTTGACTCCACCAGGAAAAGCTTGGCTTTGGGCGCCATGGCATGAGCCCACTCGATATCCAACGCTTCCTCAACGTCCCAACCTGAGTAGACGGGCGGCTTGTGGCCGTTTGCATAAACCACCTGGAAGTCGGCCTTCGGTATGCCGAAATAAGTCGAAAACGTGTCCAGATCCGACTTTGCAGTCGGAAAGTCGCCTGCATCGACGATGGCAATCGCTCCCCACCCACCGGTCGGAACCTTCTTGCTGGTCGCAACCGGGCACCCTTTTGGTCCCTTGACCAATTCGTAGACGCAAGCTAAAGAGCCCGGGGTCTCCGTGCCCGGAGGAGGTCCGCCGGTAGTGTTCGGCACTTCTGGAATGGCAAAGAAATAGTTGGTGTGGATGCGGCCGGGACGCGGAATACTGGATTCCGGAACGACAATGGTGAATCCGTTAATTTTCGTCTGGTCCGCGGCTTGAACAGTACCAGGCAAAAGATACGCGCCAAGCGTGAACCCAACGCTGGCGACTAGGGCGACCGTGATCGAATGTCTCATGCTCACTCTTTCTTTGAAGCTGGGTTTGTGTCTTGAATTCCAGACCGACCGGAATTGTACACCAGCCTCGCGGCCAGCATAAGGCCTTTCGAGCGAAAATCTCAGCTCCAGATTTGCCGGAACTCTGCAAATTTTTGCGCTGCATCGCAAGTGATCCCACGGAATTCGCCAAATGGTTTAGAATCCGTTATTCCACTTCGTACCTGCGCACGCGCGTTCAAAAGGAGAAGGCAGCATGGATATGCCAAAGAGCGGAGAGTTTGCACATATAGGGAAGTCGGTAGTAATCAAGGGCGAGCTTTCTGGCAGCGAGGATTTGTATATCGACGGTAAAGTTGAAGGCACCATCCAGCTCCAGGGCCATAACCTCGTCATCGGGCCAAACGGCCATGTGCATGCCGATGTGAACGCCAAGGGCGTAGCGATCCAGGGCAAACTGGAAGGCAATATCCGGGCTAGTGACCGGGCCGAGTTGCAAAAATCCGCCGTCGTTCTCGGTGATATTGTCACGCAACGCATTGCCATCGAGGATGGCGCGTACCTGAAAGGAAAAGTAGAAATTCAGAGGGAAGGCGGCAAGTCGAACTCGACGCCTGCAACCAAGCCTGAACCTACGACCGAGGTGAGAAGCGCGGCCGCCGGGAGTACGCAAGTAACTAAGCAATAGAATTTTTCGCCGGATCAATTGTACCTGCCGCGATATATTTATATTGAGGAAGTCTATTGAACCGGACGCCGGGGTTTTGTCATGGCATCCGTTACGCACAGCTTCATGAAACTCTTTCGTGGCTCCGCGATCGTCCCCGGCCAGGGGACCAGACCTGTATCCATGATGCAGCGGCTCACCCGCCGCTCCAGTGGACTGGGCGCAGTGGCGCGCACGCTGCAGTCCGAGGAGCCAATTTGTGTTCTCGATATCGGCTCCACTTCCGCCGCCAATATCCGTTATCTCACCGAACGCGGACACAAAATATACAGCGAAGACTTGCTCGAGGCCTCGACCGATCCATCGTTGATCACCAAGGACGAACAGGGGCAAACCATTCTGGATAGCCGGCGCTTTCTGGCTGACAATCTCGTCTACCCGGCGGCTCAATTCGACATCGTGCTGTGCTGGAACCTCGCCGACTATATGCACGAAAGCCTGGTAAAGCCGGTGGTCGCTCGCTTGTGGTCGACGATTAAACCGGGGGGCATGCTGCTGGCGTTCTTTCATACCCACGAAGCCGGGCCAGACGCACCCTGCTATCGCTACCACATCGTGGACAATGACATTCTGGAAATGCAGCATGTCCAGGCACGAAGGGATTTGCGCCGAGGTCCCACCGGCGTGCTTCATACCTCGATCGAGAAGAGTTTCCGCTTGCAGCGAGTTTTTAACAATCGTCATATCGAAAACCTGTTCCGCGACTTCGGTTCGATCAAGTTTTTCCTGACTCGCGATAATATCCGCGAAGTGCTGGTCGTTCGCTAGCCCCCTCGCCGATTTTCCGGCATCAAGCCGGAATCCGGCCCGTGTATGCTTAATCCGTGAATGATCTCAAAGGAAGAGTGGCCCTGGTAACCGGGTCGAGCCGGGGGATTGGCCGCGCCATCGCATTAGCGCTCGCCGAAGCCGGGGCCGACGTAGTAGTCAATTTTCTGCGCCGCGCGGCCGAAGCGCAAACCGTGGAGTTGCAGATTCGTCAACTGAGCCGCCGCTGTGTCAGCATCCAGGCCGACGTGTCTTTGGTTGGCGAGGTTGAACGCCTCATCAAGAACGGTGCAAACCAGGTGGGACCCATTGACATTCTCGTGAACAACGCTGGTATTTCACGTCCCCAGTCGATCGAAGAAATTAGCGAGCGGGATTGGGACGAAGTGATTACGGCGAACCTGAAATCCTGTTTCATGGCGACGCAGGCCGTCCTTTCCCAAATGCGCGCGCGCAAATGGGGCCGCATCGTCAATCTATCCTCGGTCGCCGCGCAAACCGGAGGAGTGGTCGGACCGCACTACGCCGCCTCGAAGGCGGGCATTATCGGGCTGACCCATTACTATGCCCAACGATTGGCGAAGGAGGGCATCACCGTAAACGCCATAGCTCCCGCACTGGTCGCAACTGAGATGGTGACGTCCAATCCCAATGCGACCCCGGATCGCATTCCGCTGGGCCGCTATGGATTGCCAGAGGAAGTGGCAGAGGTGGCCGTGATGCTCGCCAGGAATTCGTACATGACCGGACAGACCATCAATGTCAACGGCGGTTGGTTTATGAACTGACTGGGGGCCGGTGCATCGGAAAACCTTACCTCGTCTTGCTCATCCAATATCGCGTGATCGCCGGCGTGCTCTCCAGCAAGCTTAGAATCGGAGTCCGTAGGATCACGGGTAAGTCCAACAGGCGCCGAATTTTCGACGACATTCGGAACACTGGTAGGAGCCGTTGTGTGTAGGCCAAGCGATAATTGCCGACCGCCTCCGGCAACGAGGCGCGGCCCGCGAGAAAAGGAAGCAGGCATTCACCCGCCACACTCCCGCTGCGCAAAGCAAGAGAAATACCGTCCCCAACGAACGGATCGACAAAAGCAGCAGCATCGCCCGTCATCAGCACTCCGTCTTGATCCGTCACGGGCTCGCGAAAGACCAGCGGCCATGTACTTACCGGATGGCTCAGCGGCGTCCAACCGCGGCTGCGTTCCTGCAATGCGGGATGGCATATGAATACTTCAGACAAAGTACTGGCCACATCAGCCCGCACCATGGCACAGACATTTACAGATCGTTCAAATCTGTCTCTGAGATTGACCGCCTGTACGCCACAATAGCCGCCTTCAAAGAAGTACAGATCGACGGAAGCCGGCGGAGACGACTCAACGAAATATCCCTTGAGACCCAGCCACTTCACGCCCCAGTCTCGCCCGTTAGCCGGTGCGTTGTTCAGATTCGACCACCGTCCTGAGGCGTTGATCAGGGTACGGCTTTCGAAGTCTCCCGCCGAAGTTGCAACCAGAAAAGGCCCGGTCCCTGAAATATCGTCTACGACCACTTGTTGCCGGCCTTCGACTCCGCTTTGTTCCGCCGAAGCCCAAAGGGCTGCGTCGAAGCTCAGGCGAGAGATGCTAGCGGCGGGCGGATCAATGGGCGTTTCAATTGTGCGGCCATCCACAAAAACGCGGACCCGGGGGATGCGCACCGCATCAGCAAGCAACCACTCCTCTTGCGGAGCGAGTAGGTGGGCAAGAAGGTCTAGCGACTCGGAAGAAACGAATTCCCCACAAACCTTGTGACGCGGAAACCGCCCCCGTTCGAGCAACAACACACGCGCATCATTCCGAGCGCAAGTGATGGCCGCGGAAGTTCCCGCTGGTCCTCCGCCGACTACGATCAAATCGTACATCGTTCTATCTTTTCCATGCGATCGCGCCCATACGGAAGAAGGGATGGCGCTCAATCTCCACGCTCGCCGCCGTGGTTCGCTGTAGCATTTGTTGCATTTCCGGAATGGTGTAGGCACGTCGCACCGAGGCCGGCGCGTCGTGGCGCGTCAAGTGACTGCGATAAAGCGGCAAGCTCGCGTATGCCAACCCGAGGTGAAGTGGATCGCGGATGAGATCGTTGATGATCACTGCACTGCGGCAAACGCGCAGACCTTCGTTCACAAACCGCGGCACCTCGTGCGGTTCCAGATGATGCGTAAAGAGGCAGCAACTGACCAAATCGAAACTATCGTCCGCAAAGGGAAGCGCCAGCGCATCTCCGGCGACCGCTGAGTTTCCGTTTCCGGTGCAGTTTGTGAGATGAGAGTGGGCGCGATCGAGCAGCGTGATCCGAAGGGGCAGTCCTAATTTCTGCATCCGCGTACTCGCAGCCTGAGGCACATATCCGGCGCCAGCAGCGACCTCTAACAGCGACAACGAACTGGCCCCAGTTTTCTGTGCCACCTTTGCGACCATCGACTGGGTCGCAGCAACGCCTCCGAACCATTGATTGATGCGGCGCAGGTCTGCCAAGCCAATCGTGACCTCGGCAGGCGTGCCGGGATCGGTTTCGAGCAGTTCGGGGATAACCACACGCCGCATATAGGAACTTGAAATCACCGACAGCTATACTTCGGCCAGTTCTTCTTCCAACAGTTGCTTGTTATAGAGGTCGGTATAGTAGCCGTCCTTGGCGACCAGTTCGTCGTGCGTACCCAGCTCCACGATTCTTCCAGCGTGAAGAACGGCGATGCGGTCGGCGTTGCGCACGGTCGAAACTCGATGAGAAATGAAGATCGTGGTGCGACCCTGCATGATTTCCCGAAGATGATTGAGAATCTTGTCTTCCGTTTGGGTATCTACGCTGGAGAGAGCATCGTCGAGAATCAAAATGCGCGGATTGCGAATGATGGCCCGTGCAATCGCCGCGCGTTGTTTCTGGCCGCCCGACAAGGTGATGCCGCGCTCACCCACGAGAGTTCGATATTGCTCGGGAAAACCTTCAATTTCCTCGCCAATGCTGGCCGCCAGCGCCGCCGAACATACCTCTTCGTCAGTGGCGTCCTCTTTCCCGAAGGCGATATTCTCGCGCACGGTTTCGCTGAACAGAAAAGTCTCCTGCGGCACAAAGCCAAGATTCTGGCGGAGGGTCGCGAGCGGATATTCGCGGATGGGAACGCCATCAATAAGCACGGTCCCTGGATCGGCGTCGTAAATCCGCGGAATCAAGTTGACCAGGGTGGTCTTGCCCGAACCTGTCGGCCCCACAATCGCCAAGCTGCTGCCGGCTGGAATACGCAGATTGATGTCGTGCAAAACCGGAGTGGAATTGTAGGCGAAATTCAAATGCCGGAACTCGATCTCACCTTGTACCTGTGTCGGCGCGAGCGTCTCGCTCGTGCTGCTTTTGATTTGGATCGCCACGCTGTCCTCGATCTCCGGCTTCTCCATCAGAATCTCGTTGATGCGTCCCATCGATGCGGTTCCGCGCTGGAAAATATTGATCACCCAGCCCAGCGCGATGACGGGCCAGGTGAGTTGCACCATGTAAACGTTGAAGGCAACAAAGCCACCTAATTGAATGCGGCCATTGATTACCTCGCGGCCTCCGATCCACAGCACCAGCACAATCGCGAGCCCCAACATGGTTTCAAGGGTGGGCCACAGCATGCCCATCAGACGAACCAGCTTCAGACTGCGCTTAACATACTCCTGGTTCGAAGCCTCGAATGCCGCAATTTCAGCGTCCTCCTGCACATAGGCGCGAATGACCCGCGCTCCAGAAAAGTTCTCCTGGGCCCGAGCCGAGATCTCGGAAAACATCGCCTGGATTCGCTCGAAGCGTTCGTGGATTTTGCGGCCAAAGTATTGGATCGTGATGCTGACAATCGGCAGTGGCAGAAACGCGTATAGCGTCAGCTTAGGACTGATCGAGAGCATGAACGCAAGAGCCCCGGCGGTAAACACAACCGTGTTTGCCGAATACATAATGGCCGGCCCCAGCAGCATGCGGACGGCATTCAGGTCGTTGGTGGCGCGGGCCATAATGTCGCCGGTTCGCGTGCGCTGATAGTAGGAATATGAGAGGCCTTCGAGGTGCCGGAAAAGGTCATTGCGCAGATCGAATTCGATGTCACGAGAAAGCCCGATAACAATCCACCGCGTCAGAAACTGAAAGATTCCCTTACCGGCTGCCACCAGCAACAGGAGCAAACTGTAGGTGAGAAGCTTCTCGCGACTGACGCCGACGCGAAGGTCATCCACCGCCCGCTTCAGCACCAGCGGGAAAAGAATCCAGATTCCATTCATCAGGAAGATGCAAATCGTCCCTACCGCGTAACCGCGGCGGTACTTCCTAAAGTAGGGAATCAGGGGGCGCAGGCTTTTGGGCAGCATCGGCTCGTTAGATGCGATTCTAACAGCCCGGGCTTCAGTTTCGCCGCATCAGCCCCATCCGCAGCAGGATTCGCGATTCCACCCGATCCGCGAATGCGGCTACGCCCGCCGTCAACAGCAACACCACCCAGCTTCCGAGAAAGAACCAGGTGGAATCGATTAAGTAGGAGTAAACCCGGTCAGCGTCCATTCACACCTCTCGCGAAGCGGCGCGTCTTTGTTTCACCAAATATTTTCAGCAAGTCCCGCGGCCCGTCAGTTGTGTTTTCCCGGTCGAGTACTTGTATTCGTCCAGAATGTTGCGAACCGCGTTAAGCCGGCCGAGCGAGGTCAAGTGTACATCCGAGAGCACTTCCTCAATTTGTGACATCCAGCAGTCGACGGCTCTCTCCACCCCGATCGCAACTTCAGCCGCGATCACATCGATTACGTCGCTTGCGGTTGCCATAGCAGCCAAGAAACTACCCGCCTTTCTTACTCTCTGAAACGTGGCCCCCCACTCGAAGGGAGGGAACCCCCTCGGTCCCTCCCCATCCCGCTCATCAGATGAGATTACTGATTGGGCGGCGCGTCTTCCGAGTGGGCTCCGTGCTCCTGCATGTGCTGCTCGAACCGCTGCTCGCGCTTGGTGATGAACTCAGCCAGCTTGGTTTTCTGGTCCGCAGTCAGGACCTGGTAGGCTTCCGAGGCAATGCGCGCATGTTGCACTTCCAGTTGCGCGTGAACCTGCGCGCCCTGGTTTGCAATTGCGGTCGCCTTGGCCTCATCAAAGCTGCCGCTTTGAATGAGCTGCATCATCTGTTCATGGCTCTGCATTTCCTGCTTGAACAGCGGCTGCATTGCCGGCTTTTCTTTCTCCATGATTTGCTTGATCTGTGCCTGCTGCGCATCGCTCAGATCCAGGTAATCAGCGAAGAAACCCAGCATATGCCCGCCGAAAAAATCACCGCCACCCCGTGGTCCGGCGGGGCGCTGGGCGATCGCAACTCCTGCCACCAACACCACAGCCAACGCTGCCAGCCACATCTTACTTTGAACGAATTTCATAACCTCTCCTGTGAGCATTCCCCCGTAGAATCGGAAAAACCTCAAATTGCTTACGATCATACAAACACTTTTCTGCTTCTTTGGTGGTAAAGAGTCGGTCAACCGGAGTAAAGTTTTGTAAAGGGCGATAAGCGCTGGATTGACAATTCTTTACCGCCTTTCCACGCCCAGCTAACTAAAATGAGGAAAGTGGATTCCATTCTGGTTATCGACGACGACGTAGAGCTGTGCAGCCTCGTAGGTGAGTACCTCGAGCCCGAGGGATTCCACATCGAAGCCGTTCACGATGGCAACCGTGGTCTGGAGCGCGCTCTCGCCGGAGATCACTTGCTGGTGGTATTGGATGTCATGTTGCCCCGCATGAATGGCTTCGATGTCCTGCGGCGGATTCGGAACACATCACGCATTCCCGTCCTGCTGCTAACGGCTCGCGGGGAGGATGTTGACAGAATTGTTGGCCTGGAAATCGGCGCGGACGATTACCTTCCCAAACCTTTCAATCCTCGCGAATTGGTGGCGCGCATTCGGGCCATTCTGCGCCGAACCCAGGCCGGAGAAAAGGGCGCGGAGCGAGCGGGCGACGATCAGATTCCGGAAGTCGTCCGCGTTGGCGACATTGAACTGGACCCTGCCACACGAATTGTTCGCCAAAATGGCAAGCCAGTGGAATTGACCTCCGTGGAATTCAATCTCCTGCATGTTTTATTGCGTGAAGCCGGACGCGTCGTGACCCGGGAGCATCTGGTGGATGCAGTGCTCGGCCGCAAGTTTTCGCCATTCGATCGCAGCATCGACATGCACGTCAGCAAAGTCCGCAAGAAGCTGGGTGATTCTGACAATGGCAGCGATCACATCAAGACTGTACGCGGCGTGGGGTACATCTTCGCGCATCCCAGAGACCGCGCCAATGGTGAAGTGGCCGCGGCCCGAGGCGAGGAAGCATGAGAAGCCTCTTTGTCAGAATCTTTCTCTCGTACTGGGTCGCGCAAGCGCTTTTTCTGGTTTTGGCAATCTTGGCCGCTTTAGCCATCGGTCACTCAGGCGAAATTTCCAGCGTACAGACGCAACAGGCCCGATTTCTAAACGAGGCACTGCAAGCCTATCAGAGCGGTGGAGAAGAGGGCGCGCGCAGGTACATGAGGGGAGTTCGCGACTCCCAACATGTCAGGCTCTACATTTTTGATGAGCACGGAAAAGAACTCTTGGGCAGGCAGCCGCCCGAATGGATTGAACGCGTGGAGCGCGGCCAGACTCACACGGCCGATACGCTCTTGGGGCGGCTCAGGCCGATGCAGTTTTTGCGCGAGGCGACCACCGCCGCCGATGGACATCGCTACACTCTCGTAACCGAACTGCCTCCGGAAGCGCACACGTTGTTTGGCCCGCACGGGGTGCCGGGATTGGGCATCCTGATCGCGATTCTTTCATCCGGCCTGGTCTGCTACATCCTCGCGCGATATCTGACTTCGCCAATAGTGCGCCTGCGCGCGGCGACTCAAAAACTTGCTTCTGGTGACCTGACTGCGCGTGCTGGCCTGCCCGGATCCCGGCGGCATGACGAAATGGCCGAACTGATGCGGGATTTTGATCGCATGGCGGAGCGCCTGGAAAAATTGGTCAATGCTCAGAGCCGATTGCTGTCTGACATTTCTCACGAGCTGCGCTCCCCCTTGGCACGTTTGAACGTCGCTTTGGAGTTGGCTCGCCAGCGCAGTGGGACCGATGCCCGCAGCGCGCTCGATCGCATTGACCGCGAAACCAACCGCCTCAACCAGCTCATCCAAAGACTGTTGACGATTGCCCGCCTCGAAGCGGGGGACGAATCCATCGAGAAGCGCCCGGTTCACCTCGAACAGATCATCCATGAGATTGCCAAGGATGCCGCCTTTGAAGCCCAAAGCCGAAGTTGCCAGGTCGAAGCCACAATCGTGGACGACTGCGTTGTCGTGGGAAGCCCGAGCTTACTGCACAGTGCCATCGAAAATGTTGTTCGCAATGCCATCCGCTATACCCGGGAGGGCACCAGCGTGGAGGTTCGTCTGGAGCAGGACCTGGGATTGCCGAACACGGGATTGCCGAATACGAGATCATCGAATACTGACCCGGAAGATGATGGACTACAGAATGTTGGACTTCAGAACAAGGACTTGGATGGTGCTCAAGCCATCGTGCGAGTGACTGACTCCGGCCCTG
Organism: Terriglobales bacterium; assembly: GCA_049585795.1. GTDB lineage: Bacteria > Acidobacteriota > Terriglobia > Terriglobales > Acidobacteriaceae > JABDBE01. Next base: position 84,771 of record JBAVAQ010000112.1, read on the forward strand.
GGGTGCCCGAGGACGCCTTGGATAAACTCTTTCGCCCGTTCTACCGCATCGACGATGCCCGTGGACGCCAAACCGGAGGCGTCGGCCTGGGCCTAGCCATTACTGATCGCGCGGTGCGCCTTCACGGCGGCACCATTCAAGTATCGAATCGACCGCAAGGCGGCTTGATCGTCGAGATTCGCCTGCCACTATCCTCGGCAAAGCAGGAAAGCGTCGCCGACCCGCAAAGTGTCAGCACCCTTTCGTGAGTGCTTCGTAGAAGGCTTTTGAGTTTTAAAGCCCCGGCAAACCAAACCCAGCGGTGCCCCACCTTTGCCCTCGCCGAAATCTGGGCACAGTGCACCAGGCAGATGATCGAAAACCTCAGTGATGCAGCAGCACCGCCTTCAGTAGAGTTTCCACGCCGTTCCACGTAATCTGCACTCCGATGCAGAGAAGCACAAAGGCAATGATGCGCAGGATCCCGTGCGCCGTAGAAGGCGAAATTCGCTCGGTGATTTTTGGAGCGTACCGGTAACAGAGAAAGACGGTCAGGCTCAAAGCCACCACAGCCACCAGGATTCCCAGGTGAGCTACGACATTCGCCAACACACTCGACTTCACCGAAGCATGCGCGGTCAAAGTCAACATGACCACGATGCAGCCTGGCCCGACCGTCACTGGAAAGGTCAGCGGATAGAAAACCTTTTGCTCCACCGCTCCGAAGCTCACTTGCCCAACTGCCGTTCGATCAGGACTGGCTTTGCTTTCCTGTTGATTGAGCAGGCTCCATCCCATACTGGCCAGCACCAGTCCTCCGGCAACTTGCACCACAGGCAGCGAAATCCCAAAAAATTCCAGCAGTCCGGTTCCTACCAACTCGATCACCAGCATGAAAATGGTCGTGCTGACAGCGATTTTCCTCGCCAGATCGCGGTAAACAGACGCCGGCGCTTCTCCCACAAAACCCAGAAAGACCAGGGCCGATCCCAGCGGGTTGATCACCGGCAGGAGCGCGCTGAAGCCGAACGCAAAGAACTTGAACAACAGCAACACCATCGCCATGGCAGAACAGCATAGCACCTGGAGCTAGAACAGCAATTTGTTGTGTTCCGAGGGGCATTGTTGCAGGTATAATTCGGCGGTTTCGCTGATTCGATCGCAACCGTATCGGAGGCTCAATGCTTCTGTCGCTCGACACCCGCGAGGTTGGACGCGTTACCATCGTGCGCTGCAACGGAAGGATTGTCGCAGGGAGCGAGAGCGAGTCTTTGCGCGCACACGTTACCTGGTTGCTACGCGACCGGCGTGCCATCGTTCTACACCTGGGCGACGTCGGATTTATTGACAGCAGTGGTCTCGGTACGATTGTCCGCAGCCTGACCAGTATCCGCCAAGTGCATGGGGAGCTGAAGCTTTGCAATGTTCCGGCCCACTTATCCAGAGTTCTGGAGGTGTCGCACCTGGCAAAACTGTTCGACACGCACGAATCGGAGGAAACAGCAGTGGCCGCCTTTTACCGCCCCGCAGCTCGCAGCGAGGCGCCTGTCCCCACGGGCCTCAACATCCTATGCCTCGACTGCAATGCCGACGTTCTCCCCTACATGCGGGAATTGCTATGCCGGTCCGGATATCAGGTCCACTCTAGCAGCCGACTGAGTGACGCTCTAATCCTCATGCGCGTTACTAATTTTGATCTCCTGCTGGCAGGCCCAGGCATCACCGCCTCACCGGCCAATCAACAAGCGTTCCAAGCCGCGTGCGCCCGAGTACCGGTGATCGAACTAGGCAGCGATTTTTCCACCCGCGATGCCGGGGAAGCCGGCGCTGGATTGCTGGAAATGGTTCAGTCTCGCCTCCGCCAGAAGACCGCATGACGAAGGAGAACACGCTGCCAATAACTCTGCCCACTGCCAGGAATGACGAAGCAACTTTCCGGCTCAGCCGAGGTTCCAATCAGGGTAAGAAGTTCGCGCTTCCGGTATACTCCTTGATACACGAATGAGGTAAATCCTGATTTCCCGGTGTATGCCGCGAAGATTTCTGTCCGGATCCGTGAGATCTTGAATCGAACTGGGAGAAAGAATAGGAATGAAGTTTCGTTTCCTGCAGCACGTGCTACTGCCGGTTTTGCTTGTCTTCCTGATGGCTTGTGGCGGGAATAATTCCGCGGTGACCAACGGCGGCGCGGGCCTTCTCTTTGTGACCGCGCAGGCCAACACTACGGTTTCTGCTTTCGTAGTGAATCTCGGTAATGGCGCGCTGAGTGCGAACGGAAACAGCGTCGGAACCGGCGCTGTCCCTTCGGCCATCGCCATCACACCTGCGATCGACACCTTATTCGTGGCGAACAGCGGTTCGAAGAGCATTTCGGCGTACACGATCAATACCTTCGGGGGGCTCAGTGCAGCCAGCGGAACCACGACAACCGGAACCACCCCTATGGGTCTCGCCATCGACCCCGCCGGCAAGTTTCTTTTCGTGGCCAATCAGGGGTCGAGCAACGTCTCGGTGTTTTCGATCAATGGCACCGCTCTCACGCCGGTGCCTGGTTCTCCGTTTACCACAGTTCCAGTGGGCTTGTCGTATCCGAATGGCACTCTGCCGACGGCGGTTGCGGTCAGCAATTCAGGGAATTTCCTATACGTCGCCAACCAACTGGCGAATTTCGTCTCGGCTTTCGCGATTGCTTCCACCGGCGCGCTGACTCCGCTCGGGGTGCCTTATTATAGTGAGCCACTCGGAACCTCTCCGTCGGGACTTGGCATTCAGCCCAACGGAGGTTTTCTCTACGTCATGAACGCGGGCGCCAACTCGAATAACATCTCGGTATTCGCGATTTGCGACGTCGTGGTCACCAGTTGTACCAACCCGAACAAACCGGATGGCACGCTCACCGAAGTCACCGGCTCCCCATTCCCAGCCGGCCTCGGTCCGGTCGCCATCACGTTCGACCCAAATTTCATCTTTGCCTATGTGGTCGACAAGGGCTCGAACTCGGTTTCCCAATATTCCTATGGCACGGGAAGTGGTGTCCTGACACCGCTTTCGCCCGCGACCATTTCCACCGGGTTAACTCCGGTGTCAATCGCGCTTCGTGTCGGAGCTACTGGATCGAACATCGGGAACACGATAACCAATCCGACAGATTGGGTCTATGTCGCCAACAGCGGCGCCGGCACGATTTCGATTTACACTCTCACCACGACCACCGGACTCTTGAACGTCTCGGGCATGCCCTTCACGACCTTCGGGCAGACTTCAGCTCTAGCCGCGAGGTGATAAGTTAGGAAGGGCACGAGTTTACTCGTGCCGCAGAGCGCGAAAGATCACATGAGGGTTTTAGTCCCTTGGGGGCAAGATTTGAACCCGAAACGACTTCTTCCGCAGCCGCTATAGCCTTTTGCCGCAGCCCCGCCAACCCTAAGTTGGCACCTTCAGAACCAGATATCCACCCACCAGCGCGAAGATCAGATCGGGCGACCATGCCGCCAGGACGGGCGGCAACTGGCTGATGTTGCCCATCGCTTCGAATAGCCCGGCCACCGTCCAATAAACCACCGCGATCCCCACGGCGATGGCAACCCCGGTGATTGCGCCGCGGCGTCCTGCGGAAAGCGAAAACGGAATCGCCAGTACCGCCATAACCAGGGTGATGACCGGGAAGGCCAATTTCTTTTGCAGTTGAACCCTCAACCGTACAACGTCGAAGCCGCTTTGCTGCAGGTCGCGGATGTAGCGGCGCAATTCCTCATAATTCATTTCGGACGACTGCTTCACTTCTTTCTTAAAGTAGGTGGGCGGTTCGCTGACGAACGGGAACGTAGCCACTTCGAAGGTGCGATAGTTTTCGATGGCTGGCCCGCGCAGATCGCGCTCCCATCCTTGCGTACAAACCCAGCGCTGCAGAGTTTCTTCCCAGTGCGCACGCTCGGCGTAAATTCGTTTGGTCAACTGGAAGGTTGCGGGATCGAATTGGAAAACTGCAAGCCGCCCAAACTGATCGCGATCGGAATCAAACAACTCGTAGTAATAAATGTCGGAATGCTGTCCGAAAATCCACTTCCGGTCGGGATTCAAATAGGTTTGAGCGGGCTTGCCTTTGATCTGGTTGCGGAGCGCGTCCTGGCGTTTGTTGGCGTGCGGCAAATAAAACTGGTCGGCGAAAAAGAGCCCAGCGGCCAGCACGGCAGATGCGACCAGCAGCGGCGTGACGATACGATAGATGCTCATCCCCGCCGTTTTGATGGCGGTGACTTCGTTGGAGCGTTGCATCACACCCAAAGTGATCAGGACCGCCAGCAACATGCTCAAGGGTGTGATGTTGTAAACGAAGTATGGCGTCACGTTCAGCAGGTACGCTCCCACCACCAGCGGCGAAATTTGATTGCGGAGAATGTCCCCGAGCAACTCAAAGAGCGTGAATACCAGCAACAGCATGAGGAATGCAGCCACCACCATGGCCAGATTCATGGCGAAGTCGCGCAGCACGTAATCGTCCAGAATCATGGGGAAGCGGGCGCTGAAGACGCGGCGGCGAGTCGCGGCTCGCTGAAAAACATCTTCCGCGCGGTGGCTGCGGAATGGCATTCCGGCGGCGTCTCGCATTCCCGCTCCCAAGGGACGCCACAGTCTGCGCAGGGAAGAGATTTCAAACGGCCGATGCTCGGCGCGCCATAGCAGAAATGCGCCGCCCAGGAAGAACACGATATTCGCCAGCCACACCCCGAGCCCCGCCGATAATCGCCCCTGCCGCGCCAGTGAAACTCCCACCAGCGACGCCGAATAGTACGCGAACACCAGCAGGATCGCGAGCACGAATCCTGTCGACTTGCCGCCTTTTTTCGACGATAGCCCGAGAGGAATTCCGACCAGCGCCAACACCAGGCACGACGTCGGCAGCGCGAAGCGGCGATAGAACTCGATCAAGTACCAGCGGGCCAGAGCTGGATCTTTGTGCGCGTGAGCCTGCCGCCACAGATCCCAGGTTCCCATTTGCGACACCGGCACCGGTTCCTGCTCTTTTGTGCTATCGGCCTGGGGCACAGGAATCGGAATATCCGTCTGCTCGAAAGTAGAGATCTGATAGTGATCGGGGACCTTGGGATCGATCTCATGAGTCGAACCATCGGTGAGATGCAGGTGCAAAGTATCCGGTCCCTCGCTTACCAGAATCCCCTGTCGCGCCAGGGTGATTCGCGGAGAGGATGGGACGCTGGTATCGGCAATAAAAACACCTTTCCAAATGGCTGCTCTCGGGGCTGCTTTCACGTTCTGCACGTACAGCACGAGTCCGGGAAAACCTTCGTAAAATACCCGCGGCTGGACTTCGAAGGACACTTGCGAGGACTTCAGCCGATCCTGCAAATGAACCATGGCCGCCTGCGAATGGGGCGCCAGATACAATCCGTTGGCCAGCGCGAGCAGCCACGCGGCCACGGCAAAAATAGAAATGATGCGGAGAAAACTCCACACTCCGATCCCGCTGGCGCGCATGGCGGTGATCTCGCTATCCGCCGCGAGCCGGCTCAAACCGATCAAAATCCCGACCAGCACGCCGGCGGGAATGCTGATGGTCAGCGTGAACGGTACGATGAAAAAGAAAACTTCGGCCACGCTGGGCAAAGGAGCACTGTTGCGCACGATGAGCTCGAGAATTTGCCCGAGGTCGCGGGTGAACAGGACGAAGGTGAACACGGCCACCCCGATCAGAGCATGAGCCGTGACTTCGCGCAGGATGTAGCGGGTGAGAATCCGCATGGGCAGCAGCTAAATCGAGTCTAGCACGCGAAAGGTGCGAGGATCACGTCCCGTCACCTTGGAACAGGTCAGGAATTCGCGCGTTCGTCCTGAGCGCGGCGCAGGATTTATGCGCGTTTGAGGGTGGCCCGTCCAGGCTTCCGCTTGGGCAGGAATTTCCTTGGCCGAGCGCATGGGCACAGCAATAGAGGTTGCGGAAAACTCCGATTTTGGGTGGCGCAGCTATTCCAGCGCTGCGATAACCGCCCTCTTAGCGCGCGTTGTGCTGCGACACGTTCTCGAATCCCTCCTCGAATTGCGCCACCAGCGGAGTCTCCCCGGACTGGAGACCGTCGCGTCCCATCACCCGCCAGAGGAAACTGCTTGGCATGTGCGCATCGTACACGGCCATCAGATCCTCGGAGGGCCGGCTCGTTACCAGAATGATGATGTCGGCTTGGGAGGGCTGGTAAACGATCATCAGTTTCCCCCAATTTTGAATGGCAGTCTGCACCGCGTTAATCGCGGCCCGATCTTCGGGAAGCACCCTCCCATCGAACTGGTTTCCATCATAGGAGGCAACGTAGACAAATCGCGCATTCGCCAGAGTGCCGGGAAACGCAGGCGATTTCGTGGTACTCGGGTTGGGCGCAGCAGCCGCAGAGACCGCCGCGACAACAATCAAGCTGGCCGTCAAAAGAAACAATCGCTTCATGGAAGCACCTCTTTTTCCTTAGATGCGTCTGCAGCGCGTCGACCCGCTAACGCACTCGAATCAATGCTTTACATCACCAGCGACGCCTGCGCAGCGCCTGATTGACGTCATCCGCGGTGTGCGCGCCTTGACCTCGCTTGACCCCCATTGCGCCACTCTGCTACGCTCCGCGCGACTCTTGCTTGGGAGGTGCGATATGCGTCCGGTGGGTGTGACTCTGATCGCGATCCTGCATTGGTTGCGCGGCGCGGCCTATGTGGCCGTCGGATTTGCTCTACTCGGGCTCACTCACCTCAGCGCGCACATGATCGCGAGCGTGGCTGCCGACACTTTCTTCCAGCGTTTAGTTTCTGGCCTGGGCAAGACGCTGGGAATTGCCGTGCTGCTGTTTGCGCTGCTCTATATCGTCATGGGATTCGGCCTGTGGGCGATGAAGAATTGGGCGCGCGTACTCACTCTGATCTTTGCCGTGATCTGGCTGCTTTCGGCGCTCGTCAGGCTGGCGCACTTTCCCACGCCATTTCACCTGCTGCGCGCGGCCGTGGATGTGGCCATTCTCGTCTATCTTTTATTGCCGGATGTGAAGCGAGCTTTTGCGGCCTAGCAGGTTGCGGTGGAAAGACTCTGATTGGGTGGCGCAGCGCTTCCAGCGCTTGCGGAAAAACGCCGAAATCTGCCGGTCGAGCTTTGAAGGGGCGCGGCTTCAGCCGCGCCGTACATCGTTTTTAAAGACTTACGGCACGGCTGAAGCCGTGCCCTTTCAAAGCTTCCAACGCCAAGAGTTTTTCCGAAAGCTGTTCCAGCGCGGCGATAATCGCCTTCCAATGAACAAGGGTTTTGACATGCGCGGCAGCAAATATGAGTTTTTCCCCAGCCTCCTAAAGAATCTTTCCGCTGCTGCGCTACTCGCGGAAATGCCCGCAAGTTCGGCTTCGCCGCTGCGTTATACTTGAGCTAAGATGGCTGACGAGTCCGAAAAAACTTTCTACCTGGAAACCTTCGGCTGCCAGATGAATGCGCACGACTCGGAAAAGGTTGTGGGCACGTTGGTGTCTGAGGGATACCGGCAGGTGCCGACAGTCGAAGAAGCAGGCCTGGTGCTGTACAACACCTGCTCCATTCGAGACAAAGCAGAACAAAAAGTTTTCCATCGGCTGGCCGACTATAAAAAGTTCCAAAAGCAGGGTAAGAAGTTTGGTGTGCTTGGCTGCGTGGCCCAGCAGGAAGGCGAAAAGATTTTCGAACGCGCGCCGTATGTTTCGCTGGTGTGCGGATCGGCGTCGTATCGCAATCTGCCGCAAATGCTCATTCAAATCGAGGCAGGGAAGCAGCGCGTCACGGGATTGGACGACCGCGAAACCGACGAATGCTTCGAAACCGAATTCACCGCCCGCACCAATCCGCATCGGGGATACATCACCATCATCGAAGGCTGCGACAAGTTTTGCGCCTACTGCGTGGTCCCGTTTACCCGCGGCAAAGAGCGCAGCCGGACGTCGGCGTCCGTTTTATCCGAAGCTCGACAGATGACCGATTTGGGTTATACCGAGATCCAGTTGCTGGGGCAGAACGTGAATTCTTATAAGGATCCAGCAGGGAAGAAGAGCTTCGCAGAATTGCTGGCGGCGGTGGGCGAAGTTCCCGGCATTCGCCGAGTCCGCTTTACAACTTCGCATCCCAGAGATTTTGGCCGCGACATCATCGAAGCAATCGACGCGGTTCCTACGCTTTGCGATCACGTTCATCTTCCCGTGCAGAGCGGTTCCCCGCGCGTTCTCGACGCCATGCAGCGGCTCTACACGCGCAACGAATATATGGAGCGCATCTCCTGGATCAAGGCCGCGCGACGCGAGATTAGTATTACGAGCGACATCATCGTCGGCTTTCCGGGCGAGACCGAACTTGAGTTCGAGGAAACTCTGTCGCTGCTCGAGGAAGTTGAATACGACTCCATCTTTGGCTTCAAGTATTCGCCCCGGCCCAACACCCCGGCGCTGAGTCTGCAAGACGCAATCCCTGACGAGGAGAAGGTGCGGCGTTTGGCGGAGGTCAACGAGAAGCAGCGCGTGATCCAGAAGCGCCGTAATGAGAGATATCTGGGAGTAACTATTGAAGTGATGGTCGAAGGTAAAAACCAAGCGCGAGGCCAGTGGATTGGAAGGACGTCGCAAAACAAGGTGTTCAATTTTACCGCCCCTGAGGCCGCAAGACCAGCGGTTGGAGCCTATGTAACTGTAGTGACCACGGCCAGTTTTCCCAACAGCCTTCTGGGGCAAATGGTGGTATAAGAAGTTTTTTGGAGATCACGATGGAAGTCGAAATGAAAATTCGCGGCCTGCTAATGGACCCCGTTACAAATATGCCAATTGTGATCCTGAAAGACGCGGGGACCGATGCGGTACTGCCGATCTGGGTGGGAATCTACGAAGCCAACGCAATTGCGCTCGAGATTGAGAAGGTCAGTACTCCGCGACCGATGACCCACGATCTGATCAAAAACGTGCTGGTCGGCCTCGACACGAACGTCCATAAAGTTGTGGTGACCGAGCTGCGCGAAGACACGTTTTATGCGGTGATCTGGCTGGAGCGCGAGGGACGGATTGTCAGCATCGATTCGCGGCCGTCGGATGCGCTGGCGCTGGCTTTGCGGGTTGATTGTCCTATCTTCGTTGAGGATGAGGTTCTGAAAAATTCCAAGCTGGCAACCACGGCTTCCGACCGCGTTACCAGCGAAGAGCTACGCAAATGGCTTGAAGGCCTGAACGACGAGGATATGGGCCGGTACAAGATGTAGGGATTGACTGATTGAATCATCGGGTGATTGAGTCATTGAATGATTCAATCTCTTAATCTCTTAATCTCTTAATGACTCAATGGTTCAATCCCTCAATTCTTTCCATGCCTGATCCGGCGGAACAACTCCAACAAATCTACGTGGCTGGATTCGAGTTGAAAGTCTTTGATCGCTTTCCCAAATGCGTCGGAGTCGTAAGATACAACTGCATCGCGCTGGTGGTCCCGTCGCCGGACGGATTGCAGATGCTGGGCACGCCAGGCTGGCTGATGGGGGAAGCGATGGGCGTCTTGGTCGAAAGCGGAGGCCGGAAGGTGTTTCAGGCCAAGCAGGAGATGGTCGAAGCCACACCGGAAAGGTTAGAGGAGCTAAGGCGTTTCCGAGAGGATCTCGAACACGTGCTCAGAATGAGGTCGTGAGTATGGACGAGCATCATAATCACAACATGATGCTGTTACGCAGCGATTGACATCACTCCTGCATCGTGACATCATTATGGCATGCGTACGACTCTGAGCCTCGATGACGACGTATTTCAGGTAGTGCGGCGCTACGCCGAGAGCCGCTCTCTGGCGCTTGGTAAGGCTGTGTCCGAACTGGTGCGCAAGGGACTGGCTTCGCCGACCCCCACGCGTACCGTTAACGGAATCCAAGTTTTCGACGTGCCCCCAGATTCGCCACGGATCACGACCCGCCGGGTCAAAGAGCTCGAGTCCGAATTGGAATGACGACGTTCTTGTTAGACGTGAACGTGCTGGTCGCCCTAGCCTGGCCCGGCCACGAGGCTCATGAGCGCGTGCAGCTTTGGTTTGCGCACAATGCGGAAAGGGGATGGGCGACATGTCCGTTTACAGAATCCGCTTTCGTTAGGATCCTTTCCAATCCAGCTTTCTCTCCCCATGCTGTGTCGCCGCAAGACGCCCTGCGGGGGTTGAACGTCAGCCTCAAACATCCAGCGCACCATTTCTGGGCAGCCCATCTTGGATTCGGAGACGCAATCCGGCGCTTCCAGGGCCGTCTTGTCGGCCACAAGCAGGTTACTGATGCTTATCTCCTAGGGTTGGCTCTCCACAAGAGGGGGAGATTGGCTACGCTCGACGAGAGCCTGGCGACTTTGCTGGATCCCAAGAGCGGCGAACGGGATCGAGTTGTGGTGATCCCCAAGAGTTTGTGAAGAAGGCCAGGATCGGCGAATGGCTGCCGCGCGCGCTTTACATAATACCGATTATCGGACATTAAATCTTCGGCGGAAGCGGCTGGAGAAATTGGTCCCAGCTCCGCCGAGTGTGGCTTGACTGACGGGCGAGGGGCCTCCGGGCCTAACGTGAACGCTGCCCTACGCGATCACTCGCCCGGATTCTGCCGCAAGCACGATCTTAGCGTGGAACAATGTTCCGGCTACTCTCGTCGCGATGGCGATCAGTTCCCTTTGGCCAGCGAAGACTTTTACCATCCGGGATTGAGAGAGTTCGGGTAGATTTACGGGGCGCCCGGTACGGATGCGTGCGGCTGTTTCTTCATTGGCTGTTACGCACGGAAATTGCGGAAGAAGTTTTCGGGGATGAATAAACATTTCTTCGGCCTTACCTGCCTTGACGGCTGCGTCCAATTCTTGCAACGTGTGGGCGTCGGCCAAATCGAATTCTCCAACTGCGGTTCGGCGTAAGGATGCCAGATGCGCGCCGCAGCCGATTCGTTGACCCATGTCGTGAGCGATAGAGCGCATGTAGGTTCCAGAGGCGACATGGGCGCGGAAACTGGCTACGAATCCTGCCGAGATCTGCTCGCCTGCCTGGACGGGGGCGTTCGGGCCTGCGTGAGTATCAACTCCTAGAATCTCGAATTCTTTAACCTCTACTTGAACAGGCTTCAGCGCGACCTCGGCGTGCTTGCGGGCGAGTTTGTAGGCGGGCACCCCTTGAATTTTCTTGGCCGAAAATGGCGGGGGTGTCTGTTCGATTATGCCTCGAAATCGGCGGGCGAGCTGGCGAAGTTGATCCAACGAAACGGCAACCTCCTGGGCCGGGCTGGTCGGTTCGCCGTCGGCGTCGTAGGTACCGGTGGCGAATCCGAAGCGGATCGTGCCCTCGTAGGTTTTCTCGGACGAAGTATAGAACTGCGCCAGCCGGGTCAGATTGCCGATCACCAGCGGCAGCACTCCGGTAGCCAGTGGATCGAGAGTACCGAGATGTCCCACCGACCGTTCGTGCAACATGCGGCGGACGCGGTTGACCACATCGTGCGAGGTCAGGCCGGCGGGCTTGTCGAGGATGAGAACGCCGTTCATCAAGAATTCAGCAATTGAGAAATCGGGTAATTTAGTAATTTAGATTAGGATTGAGCGTAGACACTTGCGGTGCATGATCCTCGCTTCCTCTGGATTATGCACGCAAGCTTTCTAAATTACTCAATTATCAAATTATCAGAATACACAATTGTACTAATCCCGCATGATTCCTATCCGCGATGACACGCCCCGGTTCAGCACTCCATTCGTGACGTACTTCATTATCGCTCTGAACACGGTGGTGTTTCTCTTTGAATTATCGGTCGGGGGACAGAGCCATCGGGCCCTGAACAGCCTGATGTATCATTTCGGCGTTGTGCCGCTGCACTTCGAGCGAGCGTTGACGGGCGCTTACTCTGTTTCGTTTCCGGGATCATTTCTTCCGCTTCTGACCTCGATGTTTTTGCACGCTTCGTGGCTGCACCTCATCGGCAACATGTGGTTCCTTTGGATCTTCGGCGACAACATCGAGGATTATCTCGGACACTTTACGTATTTGCTCTTCTATCTGGTCAGTGGTTTCGCGGCAGGGGTGGCTCATATTCTTCTGAATGCGGGGTCGAATGTGCCCAGCGTAGGGGCGAGTGGGGCGATCGCGGGCGTGATGGGCGCGTACTTCGTACTTTATCCGCGCGCCCGGGTGCTGATGTGGTTCCCGCCGATTTTCTTTTTTCATTTGCCGGCGTGGCTGGTGCTGGGATACTGGTTCTTTGTGCAATTCTTAAGCGGGGCCGCGACAGCAATTGCTGAGACCAGCGAAACCGGCGGAATTGCGTTCTGGGCGCATGTGGGAGGCTTTGTGGCGGGAATTGTTCTGATCAAAGTGTTGCCAGAGCGGCCGCAGAGGTACCGGTACGCGGCGTGGTAGATGAAAGCTGCCGCGACGAACATCAAGATCGATCGTGACGGCGGAGTCGTCACCAGCCGTTATAATGTTGTTGTGAGTGTTCACTCGGTGCAGCAGGTTGCCTCGGCGGAGTTCCCTACCCGTTGGGGAAAGTTCCGCATATTCGGATTTCAGACCAATCCGGACGACGGCGCTAACTCGCCCAGAGATGGTTCGCGCAAAGAAGAGGCTGTCGCCCTGGTCATGGGCGACGTGCGCTCGGCGCCGCCGCTGGTTCGCATCCATTCGCAATGCCTCACGGGAGACGTTTTTGGATCGCTGCGCTGCGATTGCCGCCAGCAACTGGAGATGGCGCTGGCCATGATTGCCGAGGAGGGCGCGGGGGTGCTCATTTACGAGCAGCAGGAGGGGCGGGGCATTGGCCTCATGCCCAAATTGCAGGCCTACGAGTTGCAGGATGCCGGACTGGATACGGTCGAGGCAAATGAGCGGCTGGGATTCGAAGCGGATTTGCGGGCGTTCGCCATGCCGGCGGGAATTCTTAAAGCACTGGGAGTGTCGAAGGTGCGGTTGCTGTCAAATAATCCGGATAAAGTTGCGGCCCTGGAACGCGGCGGAATTGAAGTGGTCGAACGGGTTCCTTGCGAGGTAGTTCCCAGTAGCCATGCGGAAGATTACCTGAAAACCAAGAAAGAAAAGATGGGGCACCTCTTTGGTTCGCGCTGACTAGTTGTTGGCTGCTGCCAGCACTGCCCGCTTGGTAAATACCCGGATCATTTCTCTTCGGTACTCTGGCGTCAGCGCCGAGGTGGTTAGCGGCTTGGCAGTTTTCGCGGCAAGGTTGCCTACAGCTTCTGCGAGCGCTTCATCCACGATTTTCCCCATGAGCAATTCGCTCGCCCCTTTCACCAATAACGGTGCAGGATTTACGGCAGTCACCGCAACTCGCGCATCGGCGACGTGGCCGTTCGAACGCTTCATCACGACGGCGACTCCAGCCAGCGGATAATCAATCGACCCTCGAACCCGAAGCTTGCGATACACGCCGCAATAGTCCGCCGACGATTCGGGCAGGAACACACGAGTGACGAGTTCGTCTGGCTGCAAGTGGCGATAGGCGACGCCATCCCCGGTGTAGAAGTCGCGCAGCGGTAACCGCTTCAGGCCATCGGCGTTGGCGATTTCAATTTCCGCATTCAGACAAAGCAGGGCCGGGGGCGTGTCCCCCGAGAACGCTGCCCAGCAACGCGTTCCGCCGGGAGCCACGTGGCACAGGTCTCCGTCTTTCTTGATGCAAAAACCGCAACCTTTTCGCCAGGTGAGCGATTGGTTGTACCAAAGGCAGCGCGTGTCGAGGCAAATGTTTCCGCCGATTGTGCCCATATTGCGCAGAAGCGGCGAGGCGACGGTGGCGGCGGCTTCGGTGAGAACCGGATAGCGACGCCGCAACAGATCGGAGTGCTCGATGGTTGTCAGCGATGTGAGAGCTCCGATCTCGACGCCACTTCCCTGCTGTTCGCGAATACCTTTTAGTTCTGCGATGTGGCGGATGTCGAGGACGTATTGCGGCTCGAACAACTTTTGCCGCATGGATGGAATGAGGTCGGTGCCTCCAGCAACGATTCGGATGTTGTGAGATGGAGGATGCATGGGCGAATCGCCCGCGACCACACGGTCGCTGTGTTTTACCAGGAGCGACAACGCTTCATCGAGCGTGTGCGGCCGCAGGAGCTTGAATTGAGGGAGACTCAATCGTCACCTCTCGTCGGAGCAAGCGCTTCACGCCGCGAGGGATCGAGCGGATGGCGTTCCGGTCCCTTGCCGCGATACCACAACGATCCGCCATGCTCGCGAAATCTCGATGGCGAAGTAGGATCAACGCCTTCAGTCAGGTTCAACTGCTTGGCGTTTTTCTTCGCGCGAATAGCCGAGAGCACGCGTTCCGGGGTGAACGGAGATTCGTGCAAGCGGATTCCTACTGCGTCGTAGATCGCGTTGGCAATTGCCGGGATCGTGGCTGCGAGTGAGCCTTCGCTGCACTCCTTCGCTCCGAACGGCCCTTCGGGGTCAATGCTCTCCACGATGATGGGCTCGACCTCGGGCGATTCAACCGATGAAGGGCTGCGATATTCGAGCAGGCCCGGGTTCATCAGCATGCCGTCTTTCCAAACCATTTCTTCGGTGAGCGCCTGGCCCATGCCCATCCAGACCGAGCCGATGATCTGGCCTTCGACCGAAACCGGATTGAGAGCGCGACCGCAATCGTGCGCGGCCCAGACTTTGTGGACGGTCACTTCGCCGGTATCTTCGTCGACGCTCACTTCCGCTACCTGGGCCGAGTAGGAATACGCGGGCGACGGGCCGACGCCAGCGCCTTTATGTTTGCCGCCGCGTGCATCCCGAGGCGGCGCGTAGGAGCCGGTTCCCGTGAGCGCGCCGTGGAAATCGATGGCAGCGACGACGGCTTCTTCGAAGGTCATCCAATCTTTGGGGCCTTCGTCTTTGCGCTTTTGCTGCAGAGAGCCGCGAAGAATTTGTCCTTCGACGCGGCCGCTTACCGAGGCTCCAGATTGCGTAACCTCCTCGTCAGCAACCTTGGAAATGATCGGCTGAGTCCTTCCCTGCTTATATACGAGGTCGTTTCGAAATATAAGATCTTCGGACACGCAGTTCATCTTGCGAGCGGCTGCCAAGGCAATCTGCTTCTTTACTTCTGCGGATGCGCGCAGCGTGGCGTTTCCCGCCATGAAGGTGACGCGACTGGAGTAGGAGCCAATGTCGATGGGAGTGAGGTCGGTGTCGGCAGCGATGATCTTGATCCGGCCCAGAGAACAGCCTAAAGTTTCGGCGGCGATCTGAGCGGTCATGGTGTCCGAGCCCTGGCCGATTTCCGAGGCGCCGGTGTAGACGACGACTCCGCCGTCACGATCGATCTTGATGTTCACGGTGGAGTGGGGCATGTCGGAGCGAATAATCGAGTTCGCCGCGCCGCTGACGTAATGACTGCAAGCAATGCCCAAGCCACGGCCTCGCGGTAGCTTGCCTTTGCGTTCTTTCCAGCCCGAGCGGTCAACCGTTTTTTCAATGCATTCTGGCAATCCGTAGCTCTGCACCCGTAAGCCATTGACCGTGATGCAGGGCGACTGCAGCAGATTGCGTTGGCGAATCTCGGCAGGATCCATTCCAACCTGGGCGGCAAGTTCGTCGAGTTGTGATTCGAAGGCGAAGCGGACATTCACCGTGCCGTGCCCACGCATCGCCCCGCAGACCGGCTTATTCGTCAGGACGCGGTAGCCGTCGTATTGAATGTTGGGTATATCGTAGAGCGCACCCAGCAGCGCGCCGGAATACAGAATGGTGACGACGCCGTAGGAGCAATAAGCCCCGCCATCCTGGATCACGCGGGCTTTGACGGCGGTAATGCGGCCCTCTCTCGTAATTCCGGTTTTGAGATCGATTATCGTGCGTGGGCGTCCTCGATGCGCCCAGAAGACTTCCTCGCGCGTGTAAGTGATCTTCACTGGCGCAAGTGCCTTTCGTGCGGCAATCGCTGCGATGATCTCGAGCGGGATGACCTCACTCTTTCCGCCGAAGCCTCCGCCCACCAGTGGCTTGATAACACGAATCTGCGCCATGGGCATTTCGAGGACCAGCGAGAGTTTGTGTTGCAGGTAGTAAGGAACCTGAGTAGATGACTGAACCGTCAGCCGTCCGCGGTTGCCGGTATGCGGGTCGATTTCGAAGGCGGCGAGCGTCGAATGCGGCTCCATGGCCGCGTGGGTGACTTCGTTGGCGATGAAGCGAGCTTCGGCAATTTCGTCGGCTTCGGCGAAGCCTTTGTCTGGATCTCCGAATACGTGGTGGTAATCTTTTTCAAGATTGTGCGGCTTGTTGTCGTGGATAAGATCAGTCTCAGCCTTCATCGAATCTTCGGGATCGAAGTAAGCGGGCAGGAGTTCGTATTCGACGTCGATTAATTCCAGCGCCTGATCTGCCGTGGCTTCGTCGACCGCAGCGACACAAGCAACGTTGTCGCCGACGTAGCGGACTTTGTCGAGCGCCAGCGCGTATTCATCGTGGCCGACGGGAAGAATGCCGTAGGGGTTGGGCGCGTCTTTTCCTGTAACAATCGCAACCACGCCTACCAATTTCTCGGCCCGGCTGGTGTCGATGCGTTTGATGCGGGCGTGCGGGTAGGGCGAATGCAGGATTCGGCCGACCAACATTCCCGGCAGCCTGAGGTCATCAGTGTATTTGCCGGCGCCCGTGGTTTTGCCGGCGGCGTCCACCATGGCAGTGGGTTTGCCGATGATGGAGAAGCCGTTGGTCGCTACTTCGTTAATCGGCGGTCGTTGGTCGTTGGCCACTATGGATTCCTCGCTTCGCTCGGAATGACACGCAAAGAGCTACCCTTTGCCAAGGAGTCCTGCTCTGCATCAATCGCTGCTTTGATCGCCTGATACATCTGGCTATAGCCGGTGCAGCGGCAAAGATTTCCGCTGAGCGCGCTGCGGATGTCTTGCTCGGTTGGGTCCGGATTTTCGGCCAGTAGACGTTTGACAGTCATGATGAACCCCGGAGTGCAATAGCCGCACTGCGCTCCGCCCCAGTCGCCGTAAGCTTTCTGGATGGCGGCCAAGCTGCCATGTTCGCTCACACCTTCGACCGTCGTGATCTCCTGGCCTTCGCAACTGGCGGCGAGCAGGGTGCACGACATCATCGGGATGCCGTCGACGAGGACGGTGCAGGCGCCGCAGGACGAGTCGTCACAGCCGCGTTTGGACCCGGTCAGCTCGAGATCCTGGCGCAACACATCAAGCAACAGCTTGCTCGGCTCAAAGGCGAGCTCGTGCGAGCGGCCGTTCACGCGAAGTTCGATGAGTTCCTTTTTCATTACTAGCTCGGCTTCTAGCTGCCGGCTCCTTGGTTCTAGCTTGACTTTCCGCTAGTAGCCAAGAGCTAGGAGCTAGAAGCGGTTTAATATCTCAGTATCCGAAATCCGTTTGGGCGGCATATGCGTGCTGCTTCACGCCTAAGTCGTCTGCGCGACATGGTCCCAATTGGTTCATATAAGAGCGTCGGTGCGGCGTGCTGCAGCGATGATTTGATCAAAAAGAATGTCGGAGATCGGCCCGATCAGAGTCAGGCTGCGTTTCTTCTGGCGAATGATCTCGTGTCCGGCAGCAAAAAGGATCATCTGCTCCATCTGCAAGCCGAGCGCGACCGAGGCGCCATCCGGCACCAGATCGGCAATCGCTTCGTGCATGGTGAGGAGTTTCGACATTTCTATTTGCCCTTCCACATCGGCGCTCGCTTCTCGAGAAAGGCGTTAATTCCCTCCTGCGCGTCTTCCGTTTTCATCAAGTCGTCGAAGTAAATCTTTTCCGCGCGGGCCAGGCCCTTGTCGAAGTGAATCGAATCCCAGGCGTAGATCGCTTTCTTGGTAATGGCCAGTGCTGCCGGGCTGAGACTTAAAAGGTGGTGCACTGTTTCCTGTACTGTGTGGTCGAGGTCGATCTCAGGCACGACCGAGTTTGCCAAACCGATATTCGCCGCTTCCCTGCCGGTAATGCTGCGCCCGGTAAGCACAAGATCGGCCGCGTGCTTCTGTCCAACCAGCGCGGCAAGTGCAGTGACGGCGACCGGCGGAAAACATCCCAGCTTGATCTCAGGAAATCCCCAGGTGGCAAGTTCCGACGTGTAGACCAGGTCGCAGACCATCGCCATCTCGGCGCCTCCCCCCAGGCAATTGCCATGCACTGCGGCGATGGTCACTTTTTTCGAGCCGACCAGCGATCGAATGACCCCGTGAAACTTGGCGAGCATTTGCTCAACTTTGTCGGCAGTGTGGGCAGCGACATCGACACCGGCGGAGAAGGCTCTTTGAGAACCGCGAATAACTAGAACGCAAATCTCATCCCGTGCCTCGAGCTCGGCCAGCGCCTCTGCAAGTTCATCCATCATCGGAATGTCGATGATATTAAGAGGAGGAGTATTTAGAACGAGCCGGGCGACCGGCGGCTCGAAGTCAAGAGTGATACGAGAAAACTTCGTGAGTGGATACGTAGTCATCGCGTCCAGAAGCCATCTTTGTCGTATTCGCGAATGGCCTTCAATTCGTCGCCCGTAGGTTCGGGCGTTTGCTTCACGCCTTTGAGATTCAATTTCCAACCAGTATTGCCGAGCACGTCGTCGACTTCGATTCCGGGATGCACGGAAGCCAGATACGCTTCTCCATCGTTGCCAAAACGCAGCACGGCTTTGGTCGTGATTACGGCGGATGGCCCGCCCCGAGGCAGGCCCATGCGCGCGCGCCAGCCTGCGCCGTCTCCGTTGCCGGGACTAGTGACATAGGAAACCCGCTCGGGCAAGCGATGTTTGTCGTGCTCCAGAAGAACGACAAATCGATGGGCGAGCGACGCGATGTCGCAGGCCCCCCCGGAACCCGGCAGTCGGGTCATGCCTTTAGAGCCGCGCACCTCGGTCGAGTTCAGATTGCCGAAGCGGTCCACCTCGGCAGCTCCGAGAAATCCCAGATGCACGCGGCCGGATTGCAGCAAAGTCATGACTCCCAGCATGTCCAGACACTGCGTCGCACCCCGAAGATTCGGGGGATCGGCCATGGTATAGATCAACTCCGGCGCTGGAGTTGTGCGAATCACGCCATTTTCAAATAGGCCGACAGCGTTGGGAGCGTGGGTTTTCTTTGCGACTACGAATGCGATCAGCGGCAGCCGCATGCCCACGAACACAACTTCGTGGTCGGCAATCTCGCGGGCAGCCGTCGCGACCATCAGTTCGCCCATGCTGTAGGCTGGGGCGGAGGTCGGCTCATGTTTCGAAATGTCAGTCGTGCTCGGGCTCATATTGCGGTAACTGCCGAGCTTCGCTCGGTTGGGGCGGGTCAAAGACCCGTCCCCACAGGGTCAGACCGTCGCGGGCGGCCGTCCCCACAGGTTCATTCGAGCTTACAAATTGATCGCCGACTTGCGCACTTCACCGATAGATGAAAGCGGATCGCGCGCGCCTTCTTTTGGCGCAATCCACCTCTTCTCATTGGCGATGATGTCCAGCAGCAGTTTCCTGTCTGCAGCTGTCGGCATGTAATCTTTTACATGCTCGTCATAGTGCTTGTCGTCGATCGGTTCACCGGTCTGGGCGTGAAATTTCTGCCCCGCCCACCGTCCGATGTTGCGATTGAACTTTATGTCAGGCGCGTACAGCTTGGGTTCACCGGGTTTGAGGGCGCTGTTGAAGCGCTCGATCAGTCCGGCGACCTCGTCGCGATACAAATGCCGGTTGTAGTCGTTCAACTCGTCGACTTTTGCTTCCTGCTGATTTTTTGGTTCGTCATAACGACCCTTGACGCCCCAAACATAAGCCCAGTGCGCCGACGACGAGTTGTCGGTGCCGAACAGGTCGTACGAACTCGAGATCCACTTGTTTAGATATTTCTGAATGAGCCACGCCGGGATCACGCCCGCTTCGACAATCCGGCGGAGGCCGTCATTGCCGGTGCCCATATGAAAAGCCTCTTCGCGCAGCATGTACGACATCGATCGTCCCAGCGGCGCGAAGGCGGAATACTTCAGCATCTGCAACTGGAATTTGCCGTCACGATCTACGAAGTCGGTGTAGGTGAAAAAGTCCATCCAGTTGTCGACGTCGACGTTGAATGCGCCCAACAGTCGCTTGTTCTCGAAGGCGCGACGTTCGAGCATCTTCTGAGCCTCGACCTTGCCCGAGTATCCGAAATGCTCGACCAGCAGCGCACACATTTGCCAGCCATGACGCATTTCTTCGATCATCACGCGGGTGATCGCTCTGCGATCCCAATCCGTGGGCGCGCTCTCAAACAGATTTCGCTGCTGCTCGACGCTGGCAAATTCGGTGTCGCCTTGGTAGACAATCAAGTTGATCAAGGCGTCGCGCATTTGCTGCGTGGGCACCTGGCGCAGGTTCTCCCACTTTCGGCGGCCTTTGAATGCGCCGAATTGGATCTCGTCGGTTTCAATCGCGCCATAGAGAGTATCGAATTTGAAATTGGCAATCTCATCGTGATTGACGCCGATATCCTTTCGCCAATCGTCGAACAATCCTACCCAATCACTGAAGGTTCCGATTTTTGCAACTTTACCTGGCATAAGACCTCTGTAAATCCAATTAATAATGTTTCGACTGTATAGACGTTGCTGGCAACGTCTCTACGCCATGTTCAACCAAACTGTTTTCAGCTCCGTGTAGTGCTCAATCGCGTGTACGCCCAACTCGCGGCCAAAGCCCGAACTTTTGTAGCCGCCGAAAGGCAGAGATGCATCCATCAGACCGTAAGTGTTAATCCATACCGTTCCGGCCTTGAGTTGCCGCGAAACCGAATGCGCTTTCTTTACGTCGCGCGTCCAAACTGCGGCTGCGAGGCCGTAAGGATTGTTATTCGCCTGCGCGATCACTTGATCGATGTCGTCGAAGGCTAACGTCGCGAGCACTGGGCCAAAGATTTCTTCCTGGGCAATTTTCATTTCATTTTTCACGCTGCCGAAGATCGTGGGCTCAATGAAGAATCCTTTGCCGCCGTCCACCGCGACTTGGTTTCCACCCGCGATCAGCTTGGCGCCTTCTTTCTTTCCCGCTTCGATGTAGCCCAGAACAGTTTGCAGTTGCTCCTCGCTGACAATTGCGCCCATGCGGGTTTTGGGATCGAGCGGATCGGCGGGCTGCATCTTCTTGGCACGCGCCACTAGTTTTTCCAGAAACTCGTCTTGCACTTTGCTTTCGACGAATAAGCGCGAACCTGCATTGCAGACTTCACCTTTACCGTAAAAAATTCCAGTGATTGCACCTTTGACGGCGCTTTCGATATCGGCATCGGCAAAAACAATATTCGGTGACTTGCCGCCGAGTTCAAGCGTGAGGCGCTTCATGCTATCAGCTGCGCTGCGCATGATTTCCTTGCCCACGTCAGTCGATCCGGTGAAAGCGATCTTGTCGATTTCCGGATGCCGGACGATCATTCTGCCAACTTCCGACCTGCCGGTTACGATGTTCAACACCCCCGCGGGCACACCTGCTTCAACTGCCAACTCGCCAAAGCGTAATGCGGTAAGCGACGTTAGGCTGGCTGGTTTCCAGACAATCGTGTTGCCGCAAGCTAATGCCGGACCTAGTTTCCAGGAGGCTAGCAGCAGTGGAAAATTCCACGGGACAATCATTCCAACTACGCCTACGGGCTCGCGCAGCGTGTAGGTGAACGCGGTTTCAACAGTATTGACCGTTTCGCCGTGAATCTTCGTGGCCCATCCCGCGTAGTAGCGCAGAACGTCGATCACCATCGGCATGTCGACGTAGCGGGACTCGAAAATCGGCTTGCCGTTATCGAGGGTCTCCAGTTCGGCGAATTCGTCGATATTTTTCTCGAGCAGATCGGCCAGGCGCCAGATCAGGCGTCCGCGTTCGCTGGCGGACATTCTGCGCCACGCACCTTTGCGGTCCTCGAATGCGCTACGGGCGGCTTGAACCGCGCGGTCAACGTCGGCCGACGAAGCTTCCGCGATCTGGGTCAACACCTCGCCGGTCGCCGGGTTGGTGGTGTCGAATTGTTTTGAAGCATCGACCCACTGGCCGTCAATCAGCAATCGTCCAGGGGAGAGGTTTGTTTTGGTAGCTGTAATCATCTGTCTTCCAATCAACTGGAACGATGGAGCAACAGGCGCCTCGCCCGTCTAGCCGGTCGACGACGCTCGTTCTCCATGCATCTTGCTATTTCGCCTTGAAGATTGCCGGTCGCTTCTCTACGTACGCCGCCAAGCCTTCTTTCGCGTCTTCGCTCTGAAAAAGCAACTGCTGGTTTTCCCGTTCAAGCGCGAGGGCAGACTCCATGGGAATTTCCCAGCCGGTTTGCACCGCGCGCTTGATCCGTCCCACCGCCTTGGCCGCTTTATTCGGCGGGCAGAACTGCCGAGCGTATTCGAGGACATTGTCCATGAAGTTGTCGCGCTCAAAGATATCGTTGACGATCCCGAATTCTTTCGCCTCTTCAAACGAGAATGTATTGCCCGTCACCATGAGCTCGATGGCTTTGCTCTTCCCTACTATGCGCGAGAGCCGCTGCGTGCCACCGGTTCCAGGGAGCACGCCGAGATTTACTTCCGGCAAGCCAATCTTCCCGGCGTCCTGACGCGCAATGCGAATGTCGGCAGCCATGGCAATTTCGAGTCCTCCGCCGACGCAGTGTCCGTTGATCGCCGCAATCACAAGCTTCGGGGTGTGCTCCAGGCGAAGCAGCATTTCGTTGGCGTGCAGGCAAAAGTAATACTTGAAGGTTGGGTCAACGCTGGCCAGCATTTTGATATTCGCGCCGGCACTAAAAAACTTGTCCCCGGATCCGGTGAGCACGATGACGTAAACGTCGTTGTCCATGCGGGCCTTGAGGATGGCCTCATCGAGTTGGCGATTCATTTCATAGGTGTACGTGTTCGCGGGAGGATCGAACATCTCGATCACCGCGACGCCGCGATCGGTGCGGTAGTTGACCAGTTGCTTCGTGCTTTCGCCCGCCGCCGGCTGCAATGTAGTTGCCATGTTCCAACTCCTTTTCGCAATGGTTAGGTTTTGAATTTAGTTCGATACCGATCTCTTTTTCTGGGCTTTCTTGTTGATCGCCCCTTGACGCCCACTTCCGCCGCTGATTCCGCGCAAGAAAATGTCGCCCATTCCGCGCGAGAGTTCCTCGGCATCCGCATCGATTCGCGGGTTGTACCAGGTATAAATCCAGTTCATCATGCCAAACAAACTCAGCACGGCCAGACGACTAGAAAATTGTAGTCCCTTTACAAGTTTGTAGTCGTCGAGCAATCCGACGCAGATCCGGTAATAATCGCGCTTAATGGCAGCAATCTCGGCTCCGGAGCCGTTCGTCAGCACTTCTGCCTCGTGCGAAAGAACTTTCATCGCCTTCTCGTGCGTCAGAAAGTATTCGAGATGGTTGAGAACGAAAACCCGAATGCGTTGCTCGGGATCGGAAACTCGGTCGAGGCGCTCGCGCAGCCGTTCGACGATCGTGCTGAAGGTATGTTTCTGAATCAGGTATAGAAGTTTGTCTTTGGACTCAAAATAATAATAAAGTCCGGACAGGGACACGCCGCTGGAACGAGCGAGGTCGCGCATGGAAGCGCCCTCGTATCCTTTTTCACAAAAGACCGCGGTGGCGTGGACGAGGATCTTGGCCAGTCGGCGATCGAAGCGGGATTCGACCGAGGCGTCCGTAATTGCGCGACGGCGAACGGAAACTGCTGACGCCACTGAGGAAGTCGATGCCATGAAAGTTCGAACGTTCGTTCAAATTAATATTAATGCAATGTGACGAAGATCACAAGGGGCAGCCGGTAAAGCTACGGTTAAAGTGAAGTGTGGTCAGTTGCGTATGTCGGCCATCAGCTGCTCGACTTCGGCTTTCAGGTCGGCGGTTAGGGGCAGTAACGGCAGGCGCACTGGGCCTCCGAAGTACCCGTTAAAATCCATGGCGTGCTTCATGCCGGCTATGCCGAGCCCAGAAACGATCCGGGTGGAGGCGTTGTCGATCCGCGATTGCTTGAGCCGCGCCAAGTCGAAATCGCCTTCTTTCCACGCCGCATAAATCTCGTAGCAGGCGGTTGGGGCGGCATCGGCGAAGGCGAGAATCGCGCCCACCGCGCCTGCATGCAAGGATGATTCGAGGGTCTGCGCTGCCCCGACAAGCACTTGAAATCCGACTTCCTTTTTCCGGGTCTTCAGGCCCGCAAGCACGCTGACCGCAGTGGATGAGGGCTTTGTGCCGCCTCCGAGCGTCACCAGTTCCCCACCGTTCCCGGTGCCCGAGCTTGCAGCTTTCAACATCCGAGGAGTGACGGCGTCGAAAGTTTCGGTGACGGCGGCGCCGCGCTTCACGTGCCGTGTACCCTCCACCAGATGACGGACTTTTTCCACGTTCGCACTCGATTCTTTAATGCCAACGATGTTGGGGTGATCAGCGAGTTCGATTACAACCTCGGCTGGCATGTCATATCCCGTGAACGGCGGCACGCTGTAGACCATGACTGGCAAGGCTGATCGGTCGGCCACGGTGCGATAGAAGGCCAGGATGTTCGCGGGCTGCATCTGCTTCTTGTAATAAAAGGGCGTGCGCACGAGTGCGACATCGTATCCCAACTCAGCGGCGTAATCCGTGAGCTTCAGCGTGTCAATCGCGGACTCGCTTCCCGTGCCCGCAATCAAAACCTTGTTTGGCGCGGCGGCCTCGCGAGTGGTCTTGAGCACATCGCGCCGCTCCTGATCCGATAGAAAGATAGCCTCACCGGTGGACCCCAGAGCTACAATCCCGGCGACGGGCGTCTTCGAATAGCGCTCGACATTGGCTTCGAGCTTTTTAAAATAGACGTTTCCGTCGGGGTAGAACGGGGTCGTGATAGGTGGAAAGATTCCGTAAAGTAGCATGATCAATCTAAGACATCAGCTTAGCAGTTCCGCGTTAGCTTTTGCGAAACGGGCTGCCTTCGAAAATGTTTCCGGACGGCAAAGCCCGCCGCCATGCCAATCGTAGAACCGATAGCTCCGCACAAAAGAAACCCCAGATAAAAAGCGAGACTCATTGCAAGTTCTGGCCGTGCTCGTTGGTTGAAAAACCACCCAACTCCTATGAACCCGAAAAGAGAACCCGCAATGCCAAACGCTGGAGTGAACAAGACGAAACCGGAATATGGCCGAAGTCGGCGAGAAGCCAGGGAGACGGCTACGGCAGCTATGGTGCAGAGAAGTATCCAAATTGCGAAGCCAACGAAAATCGGCAACATCAACGCCTCCGAGCCCGGCGAGTTTGTCGATCTACTTGCGGACCCCCGCTCTTTCCGCGTGCAACTGCTGTAGCGCTTGAACTTTGATCTCCCCGCGTTGGAGCGCGGCAATTCCTTCGGCAGCGGCGCGCGCGGCGGACAGTGTTGTGATGGTCGGAATGCGTGCGCTCACGGCAGCTCGGCGGATAGCTTTCTCATCAAAAAAGGGATCGACGCCGTGGGGTGTGTTAATGATGAGTTTGATGCGTTCGCCCTTGATCAGATCGACCACGTTCGGACGACCTTCTTTCACCTTGTACACCCGTTCGACCGTCATGCCGGCGTCTTCAAGCACGTCGGCGGTACCGGCCGTGGCTACCAGCTTGAAACCCATGTCGACAAATTTGCGCGCGACTTCGGCCACATGCGGCTTGTCATGATCGGTCACACTGACGAAGACGGTGCCTTGCTTGGGCAGCTTCTGTCCGGCCGCAGTTTGTGCTTTGGCAAAGGCCTCGCCAAAGTTGTCGGCCACTCCCATAACTTCGCCCGTGGATTTCATTTCCGGGCCGAGCACCGTATCTACGCCCGGAAATTTATTCCACGGAAAAACCGGGGACTTCACGTAATAGCAGTGTCCGGTGTCGAGGTCTGCGCCGCGCTCGATGAATTCGGGGAGAAATTCCCGCAGCTTTCGTCCAGTCATCAGTCTCGCCGCAATCTTCGCCATGGCCACGCCCGTGGCTTTCGAAACATAGGGCACTGTGCGCGAGGCGCGAGGGTTCACTTCCAGCACATAAACTTTTCCACCCTCGCCGTTGCTCTTTGAGTTGCCGTTGCTGCGGGGAATGGCGAACTGAATATTCATCAGCCCGACTACTCTTAGCGCTCGCGCCAGCCTGAAGGTGTAATCGCGCATCCGGGCCATCAGAGGCTGGGGAATGTCAACCGCTGGCAGAACGCAGGAAGAATCGCCGGAGTGAATGCCGGCTTCTTCGATATGCTGCATGATGCCGCCGATGACGACATCTTCGCCGTCGGAAAGCGCGTCCACATCCACTTCGATGGCGTCTTCCAGGAAGTGATCGATCAGGACCGGGCGGTCCTGCGAGTATTCCACAGCTTCTTTCATGTAGCGAACCACAGTTTCCTCATCGTAGGCGATGACCATGGCGCGTCCGCCAAGCACATAGGAGGGCCGCACCAGTACGGGATATCCGACGCGATTGGCGCCTGCGACAGCTTCTTCAATTGACGCCGCCATCGCGCCCGGAGCCTGTGGGATGTCGAGTTCCTCAAGCAATTTGCCGAAACGCTTTCGGTCCTCTGCAAGATCGATGGATTCGGGAGAGGTTCCGATAATATTCACACCCGCAGCCTTTAACGGCAATGACAGATTAAGCGGAGTCTGACCGCCAAACTGCACGATCACCCCAACCGGAGCACCTGATGAAGCTTCGTGTTCGCATATCGCAAGTACGTCTTCGAGAGTCAGCGGTTCGAAGTAGAGGCGGTCGCTGGTGTCGTAGTCGGTGGAGACGGTCTCGGGATTGCAATTGATCATGATCGTCTCATAGCCGTCGTCGCGCAGCGCGAATGCCGCGTGGCAGCAGCAGTAATCGAATTCAATTCCCTGCCCGATTCGATTGGGGCCGCTGCCCAGAATAATGACTTTCTTTTTCTCCGTCGGCGCTGCTTCGTCTTCTTCTTCGTAAGTCGAATAGAGATACGGTGTGTAGCTTTCGAATTCGGCGGCGCACGTGTCTACGCGTTTGTACACCGGCTTGAGTCCATGCTTTTTTCGTTGATGGCGGACTTTGTCCTGATCGCCTTTGCCGCTAAGCCGCCAGGTCGCCGCCAGGCGTCCGTCGGAAAATCCCATGCGCTTGGCCTCGCGCAGCACTTCAGTCGGGATCGACTCCATGGGATGCTTCTCCAGCTCAAGCTGCATGTCATTAATTTCCTTGAGCTGGTACAGGAACCAGGGATCGATCGAGGTCATCTTCGACACTTGCTTGACGGTGTGGCCCTGCCGCAACGCGTAGCGAACGTAGGCCAGCCGTTCGGGATGCGGCGTCACCAGCCGCTGGGTGAGGATCTTCGGCTCGATTTTTTCCCCGCCAATGCGCTTGCCCGTGTCCAGTGCACGCACTGCTTTCATCAAAGCTTCTTTGAAGGTGCGCCCAATGGCCATGACTTCGCCCACCGATTTCATCTGCGGACCGAGGTTCTCGTCGGCTCCGGGGAATTTTTCGAACTGCCACTTGGGGATTTTCACCACAACGTAATCGAGCGTTGGCTCGAAGCAGGCCGGCGTCTTCCGCGTAATGTCGTTGGCGATTTCGTCCAGCGTGTAACCTACCGCCAGTTTGGCTGCGATCTTGGCGATGGGGAAACCGGTCGCCTTCGAGGCCAATGCCGAAGAGCGCGACACCCGCGGATTCATTTCGATCACGACCATGCGACCGGTCGAGGGATGAATACCGAACTGAATATTCGATCCGCCGGTCTCGACGCCGATCTCGCGAATCACGGCGATGGCGGCATCGCGCATGGCTTGATACTCGCGGTCAGTGAGGGTTTGTGCCGGGGCAACGGTGATCGAGTCGCCGGTGTGTACGCCCATCGGATCGAAGTTTTCAATCGAGCAAACGATGATGACGTTGTCTTTCAGATCACGCATTACCTCGAGCTCGTATTCTTTCCAGCCCAGGACGGATTCTTCGATCAGAGCTTCGTGTACCGGAGAGAAATCGAGGCCGCGGGCGAGCACTTCCATCAACTCTTCGCGGTTGTAGCCGATGCCGCCGCCGCTGCCGCCCAGCGTGAACGACGGGCGCACGATGACCGGGAAACCAATCTTGCCGGCGAACTCCAGGCCGTCTTTCAGATTGTTCACCAGCGCGGACTTGGGAACGTCGAGGCCGATCTTCTGCATCGCATCTTTAAAAACCAGGCGGTCTTCCGCTTTGTTGATCGCGCTGATCTGTGCGCCGATCAACTGGACATTGTATTTCTCGAGCACGCCGCTGTCGGAGAGCTCGATTGCTAAGTTGAGAGCAGTTTGTCCACCGACCGTAGGCAGAATGGCGAAGCCGGCTCCCGGCGACATCTCGCGCTCGACGCGTATGATCTCTTCCAAGTATTCGCGCGTGAGCGGCTCGATATAGGTTCGGTCGGCAACTTCCGGATCAGTCATGATGGTGGCCGGATTCGAGTTCGCCAGCACCACTTCGAAGCCTTCCGACTTGAGCGCCTTGCAAGCCTGTGTTCCGGAGTAATCAAACTCCGCCGACTGGCCGATGATGATGGGGCCAGAGCCAAGGATCAGGATTTTCGAGATGTCAGTGCGTTTCGGCATTTATTGTCAGTCGTTGGTTGTTGGTCGTTGGCCGTTAGCTGTTCGCCACAATTCCATACTTATGCGGTCCTGTCCTTGTTTCGGCGACCAAGGACAGACTTAGCTGAAAGCTTGATTGGGTTGCCAACATCTGGCTCGCCGCTGTCGGCCCGATTGACTCCGTTTTGAAGGGGCGCGCCTTCAGGCGCGCCGGCAGCCGCTACCGAACTGACGGGCTTTAGCCCCTGAGGTACGTCGTCCAACTGGAAACCGGCGTGCGCGGAGGAATATGGGTATTGCTCCGCTCGCTCGCAGAGATTCTCTCTCACGGGATTCTGGCGAACATAATTGACATGCACAACGGAGTCTGCCGCATCGCGGATACGTTGATCCTGAAAGCCCTTTTGCCAGATTTCCATGTTTGAGCCAAGCTCCTTGTTGGCTCGATAGGAAAATCCGCCTTTGATGAACTGGGCTGCTTTCTCCAGGCTGGTTCTGGGAGTGATCAATAAGTGGATGTGGTCGGGCATGATTACGAATTCATGGAGCAGGTAAGCTGACCCGCTGTAGTGATAGAGCGTAGCGATCAGAAGCTTGGCCCAGGGTTCGTTGCGGAATAGGGCGCGACGCTGCCAGGTTTCGGTCGTGATCATGTAGGTCTGACGGTTGTTCGTCGAGTGTTCTCGTGTTGGTCTCACGGCTTACCTCAGTGGCTAAAGCCCTGGCTCTCGTTAGTCTCTTTCGGCGCGCCTGAAGGCGCGCCCCTTCAAAACAGATCCATCAACTGCAGATCCCTCGCTTCGCTCGGGATGACAATCTTAAGGAATGGCGCGTGCGCTCACCCTTTCCATTCCTCCATCAGTTTCACGAAATCCTTGAACAGATAATGGGAATCATGCGGACCCGGCGATGCCTCGGGGTGGTACTGCACCGTGAATAGCGGCAGATTCCGGTGGCGCATGCCTTCCAGCGTGTTATCGTTGAGATCCATATGGGTCAGTTCGACTTCGCTTTGCGGCAGCGAATCGGGATCGACGGCAAAATTATGGTTGTGCGCCGTGATCTCAATCTTGCCGGAGTTCAACTGTTTTACGGGATGATTGCCGCCGTGGTGTCCGAATTTTAGCTTAAAGGTCTTCCCGCCCAACGCAATTCCTGTGAGTTGATGTCCGAGGCAGATACCAAAGATAGGCACTCTCCCCATGAGTCGCCGGATGCTGTCCACCGCGTAGGTGCACGGCTCGGGATCGCCCGGACCATTCGACAGAAACACTCCTGCTGGCTTCAGCGCTAATACATCCTCAGCCTTCGTTTCCGCAGGAACCACCGTGACTTTACAGCCTTCACCGCGCAGCTTGCGCAGAATGCTCAGCTTGATGCCGAAATCGTAGGCGACCACATGAAAGCGTTCCGGTTGATCTTTTACTCCGACCACCTCTTCGGGAAGATGGGACCGCTCACCGGTTTCCCACACATAAGTGTGGTTGGTGGTAACGACCTTAGCCAGGTCGGTTCCGTCCATTTTCGGAAGCGCGCGCGCTTTCGCGATTAGTTTGTCGGTGTCCGTCTCGAGCGTCGAAATGACGCCGCGCATTACTCCGTGGTCGCGCAAATGGCGCACGAGAGCGCGGGTGTCGATATCGCCGAGCACCGGAATTTTGAATTGCTCGAGATATTCTTCCGCGACCTGCTGGGAGCGCCAGTTGGAGCTGACTCGGGAGAACTCGCGTACGATCAGGCCTTCGATATAGGGTCGAGTGGCTTCGCTATCCTCGGGGTTCGTGCCGTAGTTGCCGATTTCAGGATTAGTGAGAACGACGATCTGGCCAGCGTAGGAAGGATCGGTAAATATTTCCTGATAGCCGGTGATGGAAGTGTTAAAAACTACTTCCCCGTAACATTCGCCTTTGGCTCCGTAGCCTTTGCCTCGGAAGATTCTGCCATCTTCCAGCGCAAGGATCGCCTGCATTCGTGCTCCAGGGAGTGGATTTTATAGATTCTAGCAGGCAATCAGAAATGCGCAACAGGAAATGTCTGTGAAAATCCTGGCGGTTCGCGCGACTAAACCCAATTTTCAGAGCTACGCCGAATACCGATACGCATCCGAGGGCTTGCGAGGAGTGCGCCCGGCGTTCGCACGAGTCGGAGGTGCACTGGACCACATCGAAGAACAAGTCGTCGTCGTTACGCGAGGAGTTTGCGGCCTGCGCTGCGTCATTGGCCTCATGTTGCAGGCGAAACCAGCTGTGCAGGTTGACTTCAGTTTTGCTCTCGGTCGCGTGACGCCGAAGATGAAAGTGCAAACGCATCACGAAATCCAGCGCGGCTCAACGGACTCGTCCCATCTTATCCATGGGCCAGTAGCCGAACACCGCTTTGCCGTAAATATAGTTCTGACCGACCGGGCCGAAATCACGACTGTCATTAGACAAGCTACGATGATCACCCAGCACAAAATAACTGTCCGGCGGGACTACGACTTCAGGATAAGATCGCTCATCCTCGTAGGCGCGCGGCACGTAGTCTTCCTCAATCGGGTTGCCATTCACAAACACGCGGCCAGCATCGATTTGAATGCGGTCCCCTGCCAGCCCGATCACTCGTTTGATGAAGCTCTTCGAAGGGTCGCGCGGATAACGGAAAACGATAATGTCGCCGCGCTGGATCGGCTCCAAACGATAAACAAATTTGTTCACGAAGATCCGTTCCTGATCTTCGAGCGACGGCATCATGCTGGTGCCTTCGACTTTTACCGGCTGGTAGAGGAAGACGATGATGAAACAAGAAATGGCCAGCGAAATGATCAGATCTCTTACCCAGACCGAGAGCACCATGGCGCGAGAAGGAATTGGTTTGTTATCGTGGACTGCGCCTGGGTCGGTTGCGTCCGTCTGTCCGCGCATGATTCTTTTAATTCTATACGGATTTGCCTCCCGTGTAGAGATTGATTCGCCAAGATGGCTGAAGGCCCCCTTGACTACTGCGGCTGCCGGATTCGGGTTACAATACTACAGAATCCCGGCCCGAGGAATCGAATCATGTTGAAGCGTGGATCGGCGCTAGCCCTTCTTTTTCTGGTGACCTTGACCGTGTCGGCCCCTTGGGCGACATCGCAGCAGGAGGAAGCAATCCCGGCTTACAACGCCGGGCCGCCGCCGAAAGGTGTGAAGCTTCCCGCCATTCTTGGCAGAGATCAATTGTGGGGTGAGAATGCTGAGCATCCCTATCAGACGCACGCGTATGACCTAGCGGCGAAGATACCGGCGGTGCTCCATCAGCAGCCTTGTTATTGTTATTGCGATCGCATGGGACATAACAGCTTGCATAGCTGCTTTGAAGGCACACACGGCGCTCGCTGCGACACTTGCTTAAAGGAGTTGTATTACACGTATTCTGAGCACCGGAAGGGTAAGACGGCGTCTCAAATCCGTAAGGGGATCATCCAGGGTCAGTGGCGGCAAGTAAACCTGGAAACGGCAGCTTCGATCAACTAAAGACGAGGTCGTACTCAGGGCGATTTGACTGGGTCGGTGGAACCCCGTGTAAACTGCTCACGTCAGGCGATTTCTTTTCCACAGGTGTAATGTCGGCAATCGGGGACCCTGGGTCACAAAGGTGCGGTTGGCGAGGGTGAAAACTCCTGGAAAAAATTGACGAGATTCAACCTAAAGCTAAGATAAGAGGAATACATACGAAGAGTACAGGAAGAATTTTGCAGATGGCACAAAAGACCACACCCAAGAAATCGGTTGGCGACGACCCTCGTTTTGCACAGGCTGTGCAAAATTATGAAGCCGGTTTGCGCGCCATGCAAGAGCATAAATTCGACAAAGCCAAGGCCTTCTTGCAGAAGGTTGTTACCGGAGGCAGCAAAGAGTTGGCGGATCGCGCGTCGGTTCACTTGAACGCTTGCAATCAACAAACCGAGCGTGCGGTTGCGCAATTCAAGAATCCCGAAGAACACTACGACTACGCCGTCTCGCTCATGAACATTGGCGACTACGTGAGCGCCCGCGAACATCTGGAAAAGTTATCCAAACAGGCGCCGAAAGCCGACTACGTGGCCTATGGTTTGGCAGCTTTGGATTGCCTCACCGGCCACGTTGAAGATTCCCTGCGCCATCTGGACGAGTCCATCCGCTTGAACCCAGGGCTGCGCTTTCAAGCACGAAACGACTCAGACTTTCAGAATCTGGCCGAAGACCCGCGCTTCACCGAATTGTTGTATCCCGACCCTGGGGCCGAATTGCCCTCCGCGGTCGATGTGGATGAGGATCGCTAGGCAGCCCTGATGGGCGACTCCAACGAACACGCCGACGCTTCGCCATACTCGCCCTCGGCAACGGCAAGCAACGGTTTGCGGGTGGTTGTGATGGGCGGCGGTACCGGCCTTTCTACACTGCTCAAAGGGCTCAAGCGCTACGTCAATCCGTCCATGGACCGACCCTCAACGAAATTGAGGAAGCCGGAGATTGCCGAGCTGTGCGCGGTGGTAACGGTCAGCGACGATGGCGGTTCCAGCGGCCGGCTACGCAAAGAATTGAACATGTTGCCCCCGGGGGACATTCGCAACTGCATCGTCGCGCTTTCCGAAGATGAGGCGTTGCTCTCCCGCTTATTTCAGCACCGTTTCGCTAAAGGATCGGGGCTTGAGGGCCACAGCTTTGGCAATCTCTTTCTTGCGGCTCTTACTTCGATCACTAAAGATTTCAGCGAGGCGGTTCGATTGTCGTCCGAAATTCTGGTTACGCGTGGGCATATCTATCCCGTCACGACCGCAAACGTTGAACTAGAAGCACTTATGGAGGACGGTTCGCGGGTGCGTGGAGAAACCAAGATTACGGCAAGCAAAGGCCGCATCAAGGAACTCTTCTTGATCCCGCACAATGTTGAGCCGCTTCCCCAAACTTTGGAGGCAATTGCCCGGGCCGATCTAATCACCATCGGCCCCGGTTCGCTTTTCACCAGCCTGATTCCAAACTTGCTGGTGCACGGCATTGCCCAGGCTATTGCCGCTTCCTCGGCGACCAAAATTTATGTTTGTAACCTGATGACCCAAGCCAACGAGAGCCTGGGACGTTCGGCCGCTGACCATATACGAGCACTTGATAGCCACGCCCAGACCAGCATCTTTGACTATGCACTGCTCAATCGCGCACCCATCTCCAGCCAGTTGCGAGCCAAGTATGCGCTGGAAGGAGCCGCCCAAGTTGCGACCGACGAGGAAGCGATCAAAGAATTGGGCGTCATCCCTGTGATCGGCGATTATCTTGACGAGGGCGAGGTCGCCCGCCACGCTACCGATCGAATCGCCCGCGATCTGCTGGAACTGGCGGTGCAAGCGCGGTCGCAGGAGCGGTCGATTTCGCCGCGCCACGCCACGAGCGCCCAAAACATTTGAGGTCCAACCGGGACCCACGCGCTTGGCATGCCCGCGCTTCGGCACTCGCGGTATATTGGATCGAATGCCAAAGCTCAAGAGTGGCCAATCGTATCGCGCTCCACGTGTTGCC
Source organism: Terriglobales bacterium (assembly GCA_049585795.1). Lineage (GTDB taxonomy): Bacteria > Acidobacteriota > Terriglobia > Terriglobales > Acidobacteriaceae > JABDBE01. The sequence goes on from JBAVAQ010000112.1 coordinate 118,788, forward strand.
ATTGCACTTATGGCAGCGGGTAAAGGGACGCGGCTGAAATCCAAACATCCTAAAGTTTTGCACGAGGTTGGCGGAAAACCTCTTTTGGCGCACGTAATCGCTGCCGCCATCAAAGTTGTTCCGCCTCAGGATGTATACGCCATTGTCGGTTATGAAGCGGATCGAGTCCGCCAGGCGGTCGCCCACACAGGAATTAACTTCATTCTGCAGAAAGAACAAAAAGGTACAGGCCACGCTCTTATGGTAGCGCGGGAGGCTTTACAGCCTTACGACCAGATCATTGTGTTGTCCGGGGACGCGCCATTGATCAGCGCTCAAACCATCCAACAGCTTCGTGATTTTCATAGCTCAAAACGTCCGGCGATGACGATTCTCACTGCGCAACTGCACGACCCAACCGGTTATGGAAGAGTAATCCGCAAAGGCAAGAACGGCCCTGAGGTTAAGGCCATTATCGAAGAGAAATCCGCGACGCCGGCACAACGCAAGATTCGCGAAATCAACTCAGGCTTTTATGCATTCGATGCGAAATCTCTGTTCGCATATATCGATGAACTGGGCAACGACAATCCCCACGGCGAGTTCTACCTCACCGACTTGGCTGCCATCCTCCGAAAAGCAAAACACAGAGTGATGGCGGTGGCCGCGAGCGATCCTCACGAGATTCTGGGCAGCAACACGCGCGCCGAGTTGGTGGACATCGATCAGCGCATGCGTATGGCCAAGTGCCGCCAACTCCTGAGCGAGGGAGTCACAATTTTCCATCCGCAATCCTGCATCATCGACTGCGACGTCGAGATCGGTGCAGACACGGTGATCGAGCCGTTCGTGCAGATTCGAGGCAACACGCGCGTCGGTAGTGACTGCCGCATTCGCTCGTACTCCGTCATTAATAATTCGGTCATCGGTGATGGTGTCGTCATTCTTCCCGCTTGCATACTTGACGAGGCTCGGGTGATGAACGGCGCGGTCCTGGGACCTTACTCGCGCCTTCGTCCCGGGAGCGAGATCGGCGAGAACGCACACGTGGGGAATTTCGTCGAAACCAAGAAAACCCGTCTGGGTAAAGGCTCGAAGGCCAACCATCTTAGCTACTTGGGGGATTCCGAAATTGGCGAGGGCGTAAACATTGGCGCCGGAACCATCACATGCAACTACGACGGGACGCGCAAGCACACGACAGTGATCGAAGATGGTGCATTCATCGGGAGCGACTCAACCTTGGTGGCTCCAGTCAAAATCGGACGGGATGCTTACGTGGGCGCCGCCTCATGCATCACGGGCGACGTACCGCCAGATGCGCTTGCCATCGGTCGGGCGGCCCAAGTCGTGAAAGAAGGCTGGGTTAAAGCCAAACGCGCCAGCCGCCAGAACCTGGACAAGCCAGTCCTGGGGTGAGGCCAGTACGCCACTTCCACAACCGAGGGTTATTGCAGTTGCACATAAGGGGCGCTGACACAGGTCGCATTGACCGTCGCGGGCGCCGCATTCCATGCCGATGCAACGTGGATCACCGCGTCTTCGCTTGAGCAGAAACCACGCACGCCGGTCCGGTTAAATGCAGCCGGTGCGCCGCCCACCGTATAACCCTGATTCGGGGGACCGCCAGCGGGCACGCCCATGCCGAAGTAGTAGCCGGACTTGGCGGTAGCGGCAGAGGTAGCGCTGGCAAGTCCGTAGTCGATCAGGCAGGCGTTCTTAGAGACTGGCCCACTCGCGGGACAGCCAGTCGCTGCTGGTGGACCGAGCGCTGCCAGGGAATTCGCATAGCCCACGCTTGGATACATAGAAAGATAGGAGACTTGGACAGTATTAACGGTTCGAATGGAACTGGCGGCCGAGGATTCGTTGGCCGACATTCTGGCGCGCAGCAGGTTTGGAATCGCGATGGCCGCGATGATCAAAATAATTGCCACCACAATCAATAGTTCGATCAGAGAAAAACCTCTTTGTTTGTGCATCCGCCTTTCCTTTTCTGGTGAGATGGCACTGAACATGCCTCTCGTTGTCGAGAACGCGGAGCGTCCGTAGACTTGCATTTTTTTCCTGAGCTGCTCGGGATCGAAATAAGAGCGTCTATTTTCTGCGCTGTCGAATGCGCACTTCAAAGCTGATCACGCCGTTATAGTCTCGTAAGGCCAGAATGGAGACATTGCGCGTCAGGTTATATTCCGCCTGAATGATTTGCTGTGAAGTCTGCGAAACGTTGCTCGTGTAGGTGAGCGTGAGGTTGTCCTTGACCTGCCGCTCGATGGTGACCGCGGGGGTGCTGGTGGTGGGAGAAGTTTCCGTGTTCAAGCCTTGAGGATCAATCCGGATAGTTCCGTTGCCCAACAAGCTTCGGGAGCGGCTACTGATGGCGGAGTTTAGGGCTTCAGCCAATATGGCGCTGGACGCCTGTTGAGCGAAAGGTGAGCTGCCGGACTGTTGCAGTTGTGCCGATTGCTGCTGGGTTTGGCCAAGCGCCAGCAAACTGATGATGTCGGAAGTGGGAAGAGGCGGTTCAGAATGATAAGTAAGATTAAGCTTGTCGATTTCTCCGGTGAGGTTGACCGTGATGTCGTAATCCCGGACGTGAGTAGAGGCTTGCAGATCAAGCACCGGCGTAGTCGTAACCGGGTTGGTGAACGTTACGTCGCCCCGCTCCATGCGATATTTGGTTCCGTTTAGCGTCACTTCACCCTCAGTCACGTCAGCCCGCCCTAGCAAAACCGGCTTGGCCGCGGTACCCCGCAGATGAAAGTCAGCATCGCCGGTGAGCCGGACCACTGCGGTCTGCATCTGCAGCTCGGGCGTCGTAATAATATGCACGTCCATCCGGATACGGTTCAGCAGCGGGTTGGTTTGCGGCAGCGCAGAAGACTGCGCGCTGCTTGCCAAGGTAGCTCCGAAGTCGAATCCGGGAGTGATCGCCAGCCTCGTAACCACGATGTTTCCCGACAGCACAGAGGCGGCAGGAGTTCCCGCCCATCGTAGTTCCGCGTTGGCCATGGAACTGATTCCCGGCGGATAGCGCAGGCGAACGTCCAGGCTTTCTAGCGTCAGATTGAAATTGATCTGGCCGTTGTAAGCCGTGGCGTAGCCGCCGAAAGCGACGTTGCCGCCCCCAACGTGGGCTGTAAGAGTTTCAACTTGCAACCGGTCTTGAGTGAACACCGCGGTTCCGTTGATCGCACTCAGCGCACTGGGCAGATCGCTGTAGGCGATGGAGCCGTTCGTAATCTGCAACCGGCCTTGGGTCGTAGGTTTGCTGACCGTGCCTCCGAGGGTCAGGTCCACCGCGACTTCACCGGAGGTCGTGAAATCGGAATTAAAGCTCTGAAGCAGCGCGAGATTTGCGTGACCCTGAGCGCGCAGGTCGAGGTCGCGTGCGCCATTCAGCCGCACTGTACCGCCTACCGTAAGGTCGGTGCCTTCGCCGATGAGATGGAACTGCTGAATGCTGAGAAATTGGTTGGCAATGACAAAACTGATGGGGCCGTTGTTGCGAACATTAATGTTCTCCACGTCGGCAAAGAAATCGTTAAGGTTGCCAAAAACCTCGAGTTCCCTGGGTTTGCGTAGCGGGCCTCGTAACTGCAGGTCGCCTGCGATCGCCGACAACCCGGTCACCCTTCGCTTCAGATATTCTCGCAAGACAGAATTCACACTGAGGTGGTTGAAATGAAGATTTACTGTGGCGGGCCACTCTTCGCGCAGTTGCACATCACCGTCGATATTGAGTTCTGCGGTCTTGAATTGAGAGCGTCCGGTCACATGCAAGTCCGAGCCCTGGGTCGTGGCGTCGAATGTATAGTCGCCCACCCGTTCCTGATCGAAGGCGAGGTCGCGCCAGCGAATGCTCGCGTTGACCACCGGCTGCTCCAGCGTCCCCGAAGCTTGAGCGGTGAAATCCATGCGGCCCCCCACGCTTACGCGGCTAGCCTGCAATTGTGGAATTCGGGCGAGGTCGAAGTTGTTCCCAGTCAGGTTGCAACGGAAGGCCTGCGTGGCGAGGCTGTAAGTGCCAGCCCCGCTGACTTGTGCATCGTAGTATGCGAGATGAAGTTCATTTAGAGAGATTGCGTCGCGGTTGAATTGCAATTCAGAGTCCAGATGCTGAACCGGTTCGCCCCGGATTACTGCATCGGAGAGTTCGATGTGGCCATTTCCCTGGGGCTCTGCCTTGGTGCCCTCGATGTGTACGAGAAGGTTGGCCGTCCCACTGACGGGCAAATCGTATCCGCTTAGTGCGAGAACTTCGTCGATATCGACGTTGCGCATCTCCACGCGTGCCGTAAAGGGGCTCGAATCGGTAAACTGCCTCTGTTGCAGGCTGGCGCTGAGGCTGAAGGCAACGGTAGACCCACCGTGGTGCAGCCTACCGTGATGTACGGTAAAGGCATGTGGTGATAACTGAACATCCGCGACCAGGGAATCGCAGTGCACATTTTTTTCGGGCGCGTGCGATGTGGCAGGGATTAATAGATCGAAATCTTCCGAATGCAGTTTTCCGGCAAAGGCGATGGCAGACAATTTACCTGTCGCGGTTCCGTTGAACGAAGCGTGCCCTCGCAGAACCACCGGAATTCGCTGCTGATACCCGACTGCCGTAAGAATCGGCTGCCACTCGCTGAGGTCAGAAGTCGTGATGGAAAGGTTTAGCGCGGCACCGGAAGAAAGAGTGCCGGAGGCGTGAACCTGAGTACTGCGCGTGGACGCGTTAAATTCCTGCACCCGCAGCTCGCCAGAGCCTGCACGGTAGCTGGCGCGAACGTGAGCATTGAGCGGTAGCTCTCCGGTCTTTGGTTGAGCCGGGGCCGCGATCTCCAAAGCCACTTCGGTCTCGGCGTTGGCGACGGATCCCCGCCACCTGGCCTCGACGGTTCCGCTGGCGGCTCCGGCCACCTTAATGCGTTGAAACGGCCGTGCGGAAGTGGAAAGAGCAGCCGCTATTTCAGAAGCGGAAACACCTTTCAGCCGCAGCAGGACGCTGCCCTTCTGTTCGTTAGCGGCGCTCTTCTTTGCGGTTTTATCTGCGGGCGCTGAATTCAGCCAGTTGACCATTTCGGCGTCACCGGTCACGTCTCCGCCGAGCAACTTCGCCTGAAGCCGGGAAAACGCCAGCCGCTGTGAATCGATCGCGTAATCGCTGTTCACGTTTACGTTCCGCAAGCCGACAGACTTATCACGCCAATCCAAGTTCTTAAGAGAAAGTTTGCCGGAGGAAGAGAAAGCTTTGGCGGACCACGAACCTTCGCCCGCCGCTTCAAGAACCCCTTGACGTATTTCGGTGCGACGTGCAATCGCGCTCGCCTCGCCTAGATCGAGAGTCAGCTCATACTTGCCCACGACGCTGGGCTGGTTGAAGTTGACCAGGTGTCCACTGGCCTGTAGTCGGGAACGTCCTGAGGTTGCCTTTAACGATTGGACCTCGAGACTGTCTGGACTCAAACTGAAATGAGCTTCTGCCATCCAGGTCGTAGGACGATAGCTCTTCAGCCTGGTATCGATTTTCCCCAGTAGGAGATTCGCGTTGTAGCGCCGATGCAGGAGAGAATAACTCGCATCCGCCGACACGTCGTGAGCGATGAAATCGAAGGGAGTTTTCTGATCGTTCCAGAGGAGTTCGCCCTGGCGCACTTCGAACTGAGTGATGGAAACCGAAAACAGTTGCTCGATCGATGTTCTCGTTGACCTCTTTACCTTAGGCTCTGGTTGATTGGTAGTGCCGTCCGGATAAAGGACGATGTGAACCACGGGGTGGTCAAGCACGAGAGACGAAAAGCCAAGTTCAGTTTCCAGAACGGAGATGACTCTGACTCGCGCGACGATCCGGTCCACATGAGCGTATGGAACTTCCCCCACGGCTTCATGCCCATGAACAGTAAGGTTGCGAATGTCGATCTGAAATCGGAACGGTATAGTGTGAATCCCGCCAAGATCGACACGGCCCCCCGTGATTCGCTCCAACTCCGCAACCGCCCGGCGGCGGACCAAGATCTGGAAGGAATCGGTGGTCATGTACCACGCGAGAGCTCCAAGGCAGAGCAACACCACCAGTCCCGCAAGCAGCAGATAATTCCGCACCCTGCGCCAACCCGGCTTGGCGCTGGGCTCAGTCATCGCAACTCGGCCCCGGACTCCAGTGTTCCGATCTCAGTGCGGATTTGGCTACCAGAACGCAGATCCTGCAACCACGCAACCAGTAATTGGTTCATCTTTTGTTGGGTGAGTAATTCCCGGATTTTCGGAGTGACTTCCGCGAGTGGAACCTTTTCGGCGCCCGACTGCCGGAGCTGAGGAAGAAGCTCCTGGTTGTAATAACTCTCAATGCTCTTGGAATCGATGACCACGTTAGGCCGTAATCGGGAGTCCACCAGACCCATCAGATCACAGTGCAGGGCGACTCGCTTCTTAAGTTCCTTTTCGGTTAAGCCATAGCGGTTCAGGGCATCTTGCCACGCAGCGTCAGCTTCTGCTGACGCATAGCGTTTGCGAATTTCCTGAATGTTCCTCTCCAGTTCTTCGCTGCTGGCGTGCGGAAAACCCGAAGAGCGCATTTGCTCGCGCAATAACTCCTGGTCGATCAGGTGGTCCAATGCGGCCTTGCGATCCCCTGCTCGCACCTGGTCGAGCGGGCGGCCAGCGACGAACGCTTCATAGCGCACGGCATCCTCCCACTCGCTTTGCAAGATGACGTGATTGTTTACTGTGGCAACGATGCGATCCAAAAGATCGCCCGCCCTTGCCGGCGAGGCAATCGCGAGCAGCAATAGACAGCCAGTAAAAATCCAACTTTTTTGATTCATCAGAAGCTCTGTCCAATACTAAAGTAAACGTTGAAATGTGGCGCGTGCTGCGGTACGAAAGTGCTCGTCTGCTGCCCCGCGCTATTGGTGACCGTTTGGGTGCTGGGAAACGCCGGTGGATTAAGATTGTACCCGAAATCAAAACTCACCGGACCGATCGGCGTCTTGTAGCGCAGCCCGACCCCGACCGCATGCGAGATATAACTATAGTCGCACTGGCTGGCAGTGCTTTGCTGCAAACAGAGTTGGGGGTCCTTCTGATGCCAGCGCAACAGGTTGTTCAACATATCCTGGCCGTTGGTGAAGATATTTCCGGCATCTTCGAAAATGACGAAGCTCATATTGTCCTGGACGTACGGTAGGGTCGTTGGGGGAAAACGCAGTTCCAGGTTATTCAGGAAAAGCGCGCTTCCGCCGACGGGAAACCCGGTTATCGGGTCGCGGGGACCTGCCTGATTCAACCCGAATCCTCGATGAGAGTTGCCGCCTCCGGTGAAAAACCGCTCTGCCAGGGGAATGACCGTCGTACCCGGACAACTGGTTTGCGTTGGGTTTGGACATGCTTGTCCAGGGGGGAGGATTACCGTATTCCCGAAGGTGCTCTCGAGTCCGACTCGCAATGAACGCGCGAAGACGAATTTCTTGTCTTGCGGCCGGTTCTTGCCGAATGCGTAGTAGGTGGAATTCTGGGTGAGAATGCTGCTGAAGTTTGCCTCCGAACCGAAGTAGCCGGACGCGACTGCCGCGTCCACTGTGGTGTAGCTGCCCTTGGTGGTTTCCAGATTGTTATCGCGCTTGTTGCGAATCCAGGTGAATCCAGGTTCGCCCACGCGCACCGGCAGGGAAAGCAACGGAATTTGGTCGGGGCTGATGTCGATATTGGTGGCTTTCACCCGGCGATAAGTGAAGCGATACGCCATAGTGGTAGCTTTGCTGATGGTTTCTTCCGCTTGTACCGAACCTTCCAGGCGCTGCGAGGTGAATGTGGTGACGTCAATCGTATTGTCGTAGAAAGCTGTTAAGGATAGCTTCCAATTCTGACTGTTGAACCAACGCGGAGCGGTGTAGCTAACCAGGCCGCGCTGCTCCAGGCTGCCAACATCCGATTTGAATGTAATGGTGTGATCGCGGCCGCGAAAATTGAGACGAGTCACGCTGAGCGAGACGCGTGGGCTCACTCCGGTTTGGCCCTTCGCCTGGTTGCTGCCCACGGCTGAAGGCTGGCCGGTCTGAAATTCCAAGCCCACGCCGTAGTTGAAGGTGTAGCGCTTGGCTTCCTCAACGTCGACTAAGACATTCTTTTCTGGTTCAGTGCCGTTCGGATTTTGCACCGCCGTACCCACCTGGCTGAAGATGCCGAGGTCGTAGAGGCGCTGCTGGGTTTGCAGCATGTCGACCTGGCTGAGCGGATCGCCGGGTTTAACCCTCAATTCGCGTTGCACAACAAAGGGCTTGGTGTAGTTCAATCCCGAAACGAACACGTTATCCACGAAAACCTGCTCGCCTTCCTGGATCTTGAAAGTTACATCCATGCGATTGGGTTCGCCCGGCATTGGTTTGGCTGACGCCTCGAAACTGGCGTTAGGAAATCCGTGATTGAAATAGTAGTTCAGAAGATTGTCACGGTCCTGCGCAATGTCGTATTCAGAAAAAGGCTCTCCCACCGCTGTATTGATCTCGGAAGCGAGGGCTTTCTCTGGGAAAGCCTGATTGCCCTCCATATGGAACGCTCCTACCAGGATTTGGGGACCCTCGTCCACCGAGACTTTAAGGACAAGATCGTTTTCATGGCCTTGGTAGTCGTCCGTCACAGTGCTGGTGATCTTGACTTGCTGGAAGCCGTTGGCGCGGTAAAGGTCCTCCATCCCATGAATGTCAGTGCTGAGCAAGGCCTGGCTGTAGCGGCCACGGGATTGGAAGCGTTCTGCTGCATGCACCTGCATGCGGGACAGCAGGCGGTCCGTCATGAAGTATTTGTTTCCCGTAAATTCAATCCTTACCAACCTGTGCCGCGCCCCCGGATCGATCACATAAATAATCTGCAGCGCGTTTCCGGCCTCATCCCGACGTTCCTTCATTCCAATCTTGGCATCGAAATATCCCCGACTCTGCAGATAATTGAGCAGATTGCGACGGCCTTCATTCAGCAGATCCTCATCCACTGCATTTTCTTCGAAGATCGGAACATTCTGTTTGAGCACGCTGCGTTTGATCTTGAATCCTTCCGCAATGACCTGTACCTTAGGTCCGGGGACAATGTCAAAGGTGTAATCCACGACGTTCTCCGACTCGCGGTAGGACTTCTTCGCTACCGACACTTGGGCCAGCAAGCGATTCTGTTTCTGATATTTCTTGCGCAATCGATCCAGTGCATTGCTTACACGCAGCACGGAAACAGGATCGCCAGTGTGCATTTTCGCAATCTTCTGAATCTCACCCGGCGAAAATCCCGGATTGCCTGTAGTAGTCACACTTCCGACACGAGCTTGCGGCCCTGGATCGATTTGAAAGAGGATGTCGACCTGCTGCCTCGCCGGATTCTTGTGTTCTCCTTCAGTGACCGAGGAGCGATAGTAGCCGTTCTCATGCATAAGCTGCTTGATGTTGGTGAGAGCTTGCTCGATTTGATCGGAAGTGAAGAGCTCTCCCAGTTGGAGTTTCGAGGCATTGACCACCTGCCCAGCGGTGGGCCGGCTCGGGACACCTTGCACGTCAACCCGCCCTACGAAGTAATTCGGGGTGGTAAAGAACGATAAGTCAACTTTGCCATCGCGGGTTCGCTCTCCCTCAGCCCGGATATCGACAAAGCTCCCAGTACGATGAAGCGCGTGAATGCTTTCACGGAGGGTTTCACGGTCCAGCGGCTGGCCTACTTTTTGGGGTATGAGTTCGCGCAGACGCTTCTGATCGACCGCGGAGGAGATATCGGGCCAGCTTATGTCCGCCACGATGAGCCCCTCATACCGCGCCATGGCGTCTTCGGCCGCTGTAGCGGGAGATTGGGCTTCGGCGGACTGACCCTCCTTTTGCGTTTCCCCCGCTTGCTGGGGGGATTCGGCAGACGCTTGCACGGCCCACAGCGCCGTGAGCGCCAGCGCAATCAGGGATGTCGACAAAGTCCCCCTCAGCCGCAAACTGGCTCCCTCTGTAAAATGTGATTGGCTAATCCGTTCGATGAATCCGTACCGAGCAATGTTGTATTTTACGCATGGACTTCAGGGCGTGCTTTTTCTCGACACCTGAAGTTCGCATTGGAAACCCGCCTCCGCGACTGTTTCGAAAACAGCGTGGCATCTATCATAATGGTTTGGACGCGTGGAACTGATGACCTCTTTGGAACGGGACGAAAGATATTCGCGGCAGGTGCTTTTCCGTGGGGTAGGAGCTGAAGGCCAGCGCAAGCTGAACGCCTCGCACATTACCATCGTCGGCTGCGGCGCCACTGGCTCCGCGCTCGCTTCCCTGCTTGCGCGCGCGGGCGTAGGCACTATCCGGATCGTTGACCGCGATTACGTAGAGCCCAGCAATCTGCAACGGCAATCCCTTTTTGATGAAGCCGATGCCACCGAGTCCTTGCCAAAGGCAATCGCTGCGGCCAGAAAAATCGCGGCTTTCAATTCTGAAATCGTGGTTGAGCCCCATGTCGCCGATCTGACGCCGACCGATATAGAAACGCTGTTCCAAGGGACACAACTCATTCTCGACGGCACCGACAACTTTGAGACCCGCTATCTTATCAACGATTTTGCGGTGAAGAATTCTGTACCTTGGATCTACACGGCTGCTGTGGGCAGTTACGGCGTGACGCTGAACGTGCTTCCTGGCAAGACGTCGTGTCTGACTTGCATTTTCTCCGATCCTCCGCAGGGGACTTTTGAAACCTGCGAGACGGCTGGAATCCTGAACTCAGCGGTCAACCTGGTCGCTTCGATTGCGGCTACGGAGGCCGTAAAACTGTTGGTTGGAGCCGACGAGTGGCTGCGGCGCACGTTGCTCTCCTTCGATGTGTGGCGGAATGAACGCGCCGAGGTTGCGGCCGATAAGCCCCGCCCGGGTTGCCGAACCTGCGGGGAACATGAATTCCCCAACCTCGCTGGCGTAGGCCGTCCACATATTACGTTGTGCGGACGCAACTCCGTGCAGATTCACGAACGCGACCGCCCGGTGGATTTGGCGGAGATGAGCGAACGCCTGAAGCCGCTTGGCACGGTGCGCCACAACGACTTTGTTTTGAAGTTCTGGAACGAGCCCTATGAAATGACACTGTTCCCTGACGGGCGCGCCATCATCAAGGGGACCACCGATAAGACTATAGCCAGAAGTCTCTACGCCCGCTACGTCGGATCGTAATAAAACCCGCGCCCAGAGCCAGGTTTCGGGTTATGATGCTCTCGGAAGTTCTGTGGAGGATCCAATGCGTTCACTGAAAACTTTGTCCATGATTTTGTTGCTGTCAGGATTAGCGGCTGCTCAAACAACCGTGATCGGGGGCACGGCGAGTAACTGGGTTCCCGCTTACGGCGTCTATGCGGCGCCTTTTGTGCCTCTGGTGACCACTCCGTCGGTAACTCTCGCGACGGTATCGCCGTCTGCGGTGGGCGCTAGCAATGCCACCTTTGGAAATGTAGCTGGCGCAACCAACGCGACTCTCTCGTTTGTGTCACAACCTCCGGCGGGAGCGTACGCGCAAGCGATCTGGTCCCCTTCATACACCCAGCCGACCTGGCTTGGCCCATCTGGGGCTGCCGAGACATCAACCGAACCGGTGGCGGAGGGCAGACCCGTGCGAAGAGCACATGCATTTGACGTGGGCATCGCATCATCGCAAGGCGGCGAGAGCGCGACTCACCTGATGGCCAGCTCTACCGGCGCGAAGAAGGCGGGACGCACCTATACCAATCAGGACGTGGATCAAGTCAACCAGAAAAACGGTACCGTCAAATACGACGGGAAGACGGAACACATCTGAAGCTGGCGCGCCGATGCCATTTGAGGTTGGTACGGTTGCGGAAAAACTTCGAAATCGGCGACTGGAGCGTTGAAGGCGCGGCTCCCAAGTCGCGCCTTCAATCATTTAAGACGAATTACGGCACGGCTGGAAGCCGTGCCCTTTCAAAACTCAGGCTCCGCTGCGGCTACACGCCGCCTCACCTTTGCGATAAACCTTCCAGCGCTGCGAAGAATCCCGGGCACGAGATCACGGCCGCATCAGCCCGGCGAATCGTGGTTTCACCTTCCGCGCGCAAAGCGGCGACGGCAAACGCCATCGCGATCCGATGATCGCCAAAAGAATCTATCTCGGCTCCGTGCAGACTCTGTCTGCCTGGAATCTTGATTCCATCTTCGCGTTCTTCCAGTTCCGCGCCCATAGCTCGTAGATTCGTCGCAATGGCTGCAATCCGATCCGATTCTTTCACCCGCAGCTCCTTGGCATCGCGAACTTCGATCCCATTCGTGGTATAAGGCGCAATCGCGGCCAGCACCGGAATCTCGTCAATCAACGCCGCTGTATCTGCGCCAACGATCGTGGCTCCGCGCAGATCTCGTCCGTCGACTTCCGCTGTGCCGACCAGTTCTCCGTGTCTGTCTGCCAATTCCGCAACCGAAATGCCGACCCCCATCAATATCAATATGTCGAGCAATCGGGCGCGCGTGGGATTCATCAGCAAATCGCTGATCAGCAGCCGCGATCCAGGAAACAGTGCCGCGGCACAAAGAAAAAAAGCAGCGGTTGAAAGATCGCCTGGGATTTCCGCCTCGATCGGGTGTAGCTTCTGTCCAGCTGTAACTCGTGCTTGATTGCCGTGCTGGCTGACCTCTGCGCCGAATGCGCGCAGCGCCAGTTCCCCGTGGTCTCGGGTCCGAACCGGTTCTTCCACGCGAGTTTCGCCTTGGGCAAACAATCCTGCGAAAAGCAAAGCCGATTTCACCTGCGCGCTGGCAACGGGCATGTTGTAGTCGATCGCGTGCAAATGCGCGCCCGTAACGTGCAGCGGCGGACGGCCTCCATCCGTGGCGGCGATCTTGGCGCCCATCGCTTCGAGGGGCGAAATAATTCGCGCCATCGGTCGCCTCGAAAGCGATTCGTCGCCCATGAGCTCGCAGCTAAATTCCTGCCCGGCCAGAATGCCGCTCAGCATGCGCATGGTTGATCCCGAATTGCCGCAGTCCAGCGGCATCTTCGGTGCCCGTAGCTGAGGCCCGTGTCCGTGGATCAGTACCGCATTTCCCTTGCGTTGGAACTCGACTCCGAGCCCGGCGAGACAACTCAAAGTACTGGCGCAATCGGCTCCGGTAGAAAAATTCTCCAGCCGCGTGGTCCCTTCTGCAATGGCAGCCAACATGGCGTAGCGGTGAGAGATGGACTTGTCCCCCGGCAGACGGAGCGCGCCCGCAATGTTCCGTGCCGGGCGAACCACGACCGCGGAATCTGTTGTTTGGGCGGACATCTGTCACTCAATATAACGGAAAAAGAGTGCGAAGCTTCGACTCGTTAGCGGGAAGGATCAAAGCACCGTCGGAAGTCGCTCACGATCAATTCTCTAGACCATCGCCTTGGCTTCTGCGGTTGCTTCTTGCAGAATTTCAGTTGGCACTTCCTTGATGCTTACGTGGAATTCGAACATTGGCGTTTCACTTCCGCGACCCCAGCGGCTCACTTCCCAGTGAGCGCGTAAGAACTTGACGTCCGTGTGCCCGGTCAAATCCAGCAGCAGAGGATGTTGCGCCTGGTAAAACTTCTGAGGAAAGTTCGTCAAAGATTTTGGGCCCCAGGTTGTGCTGTCAGCCGATCCGTAAATGCTGACGTCCAACGATTCCTGCTCAACGATGCCGGTGATGTTAAGGCTAAGAAGAAAAACGCGGTTCTTCGCGCTGCTAACGTCCACCGCCGGACCATCGCCCTTGGCATTGACCACGGTTTTTTCCGGGACTAGAAAGTTATCAATCATGGCGCGAGCATTGTAACAAAATGAACTTCAGCGCGTTCCCTAAACTCCCGTTGTCGTATCAAGAAACTGGCGAAGCAGTTTGCCTACCTCCTCGGGCTGCTCCCATGGAGAATAGTGCCCCGCCTTCGCGATGACCTTGATCTGACTGCCGGATAGGTTTTGCCGCATCAATTCTGCCTCAGCCAGTCCGGTAACAACGTCTTCGTCCCCGGTCACAAGCAGGGTGGGCACGTTGATGGTCTTCAGCGTCTCCACCGAATCCTGACGCACCGCCATCCCTCGCTGCACCATGGCCACATCTTCGGGCGACATGGTCCGCATCATACGCAGCGCTCCTTCAACCAGGTCAGGACGGGCTGTGCGGGTCGTTTTTCCCAGCAGCTTTGGGATCATGCTTTGGAAGAACAACTCGGTGCCGCGCTCCATCACATAGGTCGCGGCCTGTAGCCGTACCGACCGCGCCTCGGGAGTATCGGCCTGGGCCTTGGTGTTGCACAGAACGAGTCCGTTCACCCGCTCGCGATATTTCCGCCAGAATTCGAACAACACGTAGCCCCCAATCGAGACTCCCACGATCGTAGCCCGTCGCACTTCTTCATGGTCGAGCACTCGAGCGAGATCAGCGGCGTGCTTTTCCATGGTAGCGGGACCGTCACCGACCCCAGACTCCCCATGCCCGCGCAGATCAGGAAGAATCAAGCGATAGCGAGTGATCAACGCCTGCGCGGCTGGCTTCCATACATCATGATTTGCCGGAAAAGGATGGAGCAAAACGACCGGTGGGCCGCTGCCAAGAACTTCGTAGAATATTTCGGCGTCGTCGCTTCTGATTCGCGGCATTGCGGGAATCGCGCTAAGAATTGATCGCCGGCTGCGCCGTGACCGGGGCGGGCAACCGCAACGGCTCTTCTGGCATAACAATCCACGCGATCGGATACGCCAGCAAGCCCACGCCCGTCATCAACGCAACAAATAGCCAAACCAAGCGAACCAGGGTGACGTCGAGGTCAAAGTACTCGGCAAATCCGGCGCACACGCCCGCAATTTTGCGGTCTGCCCGCGGACGCACCAGCCGCTTCCGCGCCGTCACCGCACTCACTCGGACGCCGCAGTAGGCACAGACATTCGCGTCATCCTGAATTACTTTCCCGCAATAATTGCAATACATGGTCTGCCTCCTCGTCGCCTATTCCTAGATACGCTGCGGCGCCCGCTATAGTTTCAATTCTACTCTCCCCGATAGGCTTCCTTCAGGTATTGGTTGGCGCTTTCCGCCTGGGGCGTCGACGCATCCACGGCCAGAACGGCCTGGTACTTTTTCACCGCCAGGTCGCGCTTGCTCAGCAGGTCATACATTTCGCCGGCCGCCAGATCGGCTTTCTGTAGTATTTCCGGATCGGGCTGCGCAACCTCCGTCACCTGTTCGTAGGCCGCGACTGCGCGCGTGTAGTCCTTCTCGCCCCGAAGTAGATCGCCCAGACTCAGGGCTGCGATTTCATAATGTAGTCCGTCGTAAAAACCCTCGCGTCCAGACTGCCAAACTCTTCGATACACGGTTGCGGCCTCCTGATCATTTCCTTCTGCCCGAAGCAAATTCCCCTCCTCCAACACCATCAGCACGTCATGCGGATAACTCTGAATCAAGCTACGGGCAATCGGCAGAGCCTCCGGATAACGATGCTCTCGCCGCAAGAACAGGACTAACAGAATCTTTGCGTCCGTGCTGGTTTCGCCTCCTCCTGCGGCACATTCGCGAAGATACTGCAATCCCAAGTCTTTGTTCCCACCAATCCCCAGCATGGTCACGCCCGCCCGCAACGCCAGCGGAAGACTGCCCATTACATAATTGTGGGCGCCAACGATCAGCTTTGCCGGAGTGTCCGCGGGGGCAAGCTCCAGTACGCGTTCGTGATCGCGTCGCGCTCCGACCGCGTTGCGTAGTGCGGAAAACCAGGCATGCTCCACCATGGCGGTGTAAGTAGCGAACTGGGCACGAGTGACTCCTCGGGCGTAGAGTGCGTCCACATCCTTGGGATTTGCGTTCAGGCTGTTTTCCTCAAGCTGCGTTGCTCTTTGAACCAGATCTTTGATCTGCTGCTTCACCTTGGGATCGGCCGGGCGATGAGCCGCCTGAATGAACGTGTCGTTCGCGTACTCCCCAGTGTTCAGCGCACCCATCCGGTAGAGCTCGCGGAAGAGAACTGCGGTCAAGAAATGATTGACCGCGAAGGGGTCGTCAGGATGCCTCTGCAGTACCTGGTCGAATTCCTGGACTGCGCGGTCGTAATCAAGATTGTAGAAATGGTCGAAGGCCGACCGGTTCAAAGGGTCGTTGGGACGAAACGATAGGCCGTCCGCTGGCGCTGTTTGGGGGCTTGTCTGGGCCGCCGATGCGTGGCTCAGTACCAGCGCCAAGAAGAGCAGCAGATGGGGCAGGGTGCGGGGAAACAAATGGAGAGTCCTTTGGTTTGGCGTTGTGTCTTGAGTTTATCTGATGCCGGCGTGGTTGGAACGCTGGAACCAAGAGCATTACTTTGGTCTAGACATTTGTTTGTTAGGAATGCGCCAGGCGACGGGATAATTCCCAAAAGCGGCCATCTTTGCCCGGAACGGAGTAATTCTTGCCCAGCCGCTCGCTCATGGAGGGGTTTGGGAGATTGTAAAGCTGGTGCATGGCAAGAACTTAACTGCATTTTAGTTTTGGTCACTGGCTTGCGATTGTTTGCTTGGGGAGATCCACATGTCTGAGGTTATCGATCACGCACCGCAGGAGTTCTGGCGTCCTCCGGTCGCCCCAACCGAGTCAGTAACTCCGAGCATGGTTGAAGTCTGCGATCACTGCGAGACCGAGTTCATGATCGGCGCAAGGTTTTGTCATGGCTGCGGAGCGACCCGCCAAACCAGAGCCGCCGCCAACGCCGTACACTCTTGGACGCCGGTGCTTCGGCTGCTTCGGGTCCTGGACTTCCAAAACGTCAAGGAGTGGCTTGGTCTTTCGATGGCTTCGCTCATTGCCTTCTTCGCTGGACTGGGCTGCCTTCTGGCAGCAATTACGGTGGGCACCATTTACTCGGTTCAGACCCTGGCGGATTTCCAGGCCATTCAGTCCTGGCGGATTCAATGGCTACTGGCGGCGCTAGTGGCCTTCGTCGCCGGAATCTTGCTGAAGCAGGCGGGCGCAAAAGAACGGTAATCCAAGCCCCAGCTTCAACCTCCAAATCCTCCTCAGGAGTTCTATTTCCCTGAATCGTTAAGCTGAAATCGCTGCGAAACGCCTCGCGTTTCTGGCAGACTCGCACCAATGGAGAGCCCAGTTCCTGGCACCCGGCGGGTTGAGATCCTTATTCGTTCAAGCGCGGCCATCGCGACGCTAAAGCGCAGCCCTCCAAAAATCGGAACATGCCGCCGCGAGCTAATGCACGGGCTCGGGATCGGCGGCGATAACCCGCCTTTGCTGCTGCATGCGATAAAGATGATGAACTGGTCCGGTGCCGCGCCCCAGAGGATGGGCGTTGCTAATCGCGGCTGCCACATAAGCTTTCGCCAGCAAGACGGCCTCAGGCAATCCGCGCCCCAGCGCCAGGTGACAGGCCACGGCCGTAGCGAAAGCGCATCCCGTTCCATGGGTTGAGTTAGACTTCAGTCGAGCCGACTTGAACACTTCCTGCTCGATGCCGCGGTTGCCGGTGAAGCTCAACAAGTCGATCGCTTTGTCGAGATGTCCGCCGGTGATCACCACCGCCGAAGCGCCTATCTCGTGGAGTTTCCTGGCTGCGTCGCGCATCTGGTCGGGATCGGTGACCGGCAATCCGGTTAGGGCAGATGCTTCGTCAATATTTGGAGTCACGACCGTAGCCAGGGGGATCAACTTCTCTGCCAGTGCGCGCGCTCCAGCGGCATCCAGCAAATCGGCATTCGAGGAACTCTTGAGGATGGGGTCCAGTACGACGTTTGCCAACTTATGCGTGGCCAGGAAATCCGCAACCGTCCGAACCATCTTGGCAGACCCAAGCATTCCGATATGTACGGCCGCAATTTCAACGTCTGTGGCCAACTCCTCAAGCGTTTCGGCCACAAGTCCACTGTCAACTGTCTCTACCCGCCGGACGCCCGCAGTCGATTGCACGGTTAGTCCGGTAATGCAAGCCACGCCGTAGCAGCCGTGAGCTGCGATGGTCTTGATGTCGGCTGTGACCCCCGCACCCGAACAGGGATCAAAACCCGCGATAGTCAGGACGACGGGCGGCTTCGAAGCCATAGTCGAAATGTATCGGAAACCCTCCGCTTTGCAAATTTGTTTCGTGAGGCTGGCTGCACGGCATAAGGTTGGCGCCCGGGAAAGCCAGAAATTGCCCGATAAGCCGTTGAGATCAAAGGCCGAAGCGAAGAAGCATCTAAGTCCATGAAAATAAACGTGCTGCAAATAATGCACACTAGTCGTAACCTTGAGTATTTACTAGTATGTTAACACATAACTTGCTGCTACTACAGTAACATATGTATGTTTGCTCAAGTTGTACAGCAAGTTACGTAAGATATCCATAACTATCTCGTAACATTGGTACGGACAATTTCGGATTGACAGACCCAACCCGCCGCCTATAGCATCGTCAAATCACATCACGTACTGGGTCGCTGGAGGACGACTTTCGGATGAAAAGACTTTAGAGACGAGGTGACACTGAATGCGAAATCGAATAGCTCATGGACTGGCTACTGTCTTATTGGTCGTCAGCCTGGGGGCGGCTCAGGGGCCAACCAGCTCAGGGTCGAAAGACACCCAAAGTACATCGCCCAGAAACGCAGTCGCGGGATCCGAATCTGGATCGCCGGCTAGAACAATCCATCATCAGCCGTACCAGGTAGGAACCGCATCATGGTACGGAGAATACTTCGAAGGCCGCGCCACCGCCAGTGGCGAGCCGTATAACATGCACGATCTGACGGCCGCTCACCCCACTCTGCCTCTCGGCAGCTGGGTACGTGTGACCAACCTTCATAACGGCAGAGTCGTGTACGTCCGGGTCAATGATCGTGGACCGATTGTTCCGGGCCGGATCATCGATCTCTCTTATGGAGCTGCCGAAGTGCTCCACTTCGAAAACAAAGGCCTGCAGCGGGTACGCCTCGACGTAGTTTCGCCGCGCGTAGCCGCGCCTGAGCAGCTGGCCATGCTGCAGTCACTAGCGTATTAGCCACGTTCGTTTTACACTCCCAAAGGGATGTACGATCCGCGCCAGCGTCTGATCGTGGCATTGGATGTATCGTCCGCGGCTGCCGCCCAGAAGATCGTAGCGGCCGTGGGCGACTCCGCCTCTTGCTATAAGGTGGGGATGCAACTCTACACTGCGGAGGGACCCCGCCTCGTTCGTGATTTGGTGGCCTCCGGACGCCGGGTTTTTCTCGATCTGAAATACCACGATATTCCCAACACCGTCGCTGCTGCTGTCGGCGAAGCTGCAGGGCTCGGCGTGAGTATGCTGACGGTCCATGCTTCGGGAGGCGGCAAAATGTTGCGCGCCGCAACCGAAGCTGCGCGCACGCGAAGTGCTGCGCTCATGGTGCTGGCGGTGACCGTTCTCACCAGTTTAGATGACCGCGATCTCGACAAGTTAGGCATACACGGGCGCGTACAAGATCAGGTGCTGCGCTTGGCAGCGCTGGCCCTCGCCGACGGATGCCACGGGGTAGTCGCGTCCGCCCAGGAAGCCTCCGAATTGCGCAGCGAACTCGAGGGCGATTTCGCCATCGTGACGCCGGGAATCCGTCTTGCCGGCATGGACGCTGATGATCAGGCCCGGGTGGTTACCCCCGCCGAGGCGATCGCCGCCGGTGCAAGCCACATCGTGGTGGGACGGCCGATTACCGGAGCCGCCGATCCCGCCAGCGAAGCCCGAGCCATCCTGGGGCAAATCAGCTTCTGAGAGCAGCTCCACGCTCCAAAAGAAAAAGCCGCTATGCGCGATCAATCTCGCCCATTGCGGCTTTTCAAGAAAGGTTCAAGCTAGAAGCTAGGAGTCAGAACCTAGACGCGCTTTTCCTACAGCTTCTCGAAGAATTCGCACGCCGAGCACGAGATAAAGACTCCGCCCGGCACGCCGCGTTCGCGGTCCTTCACCCGTTTCACGATCCGCGTCGGCTTGCCGCACTTCGGACAATCCGTGCTCTTGGACGTGTCCATCTCTTTCTTACGATCTGCTGTCTTCGCAATCTTGGCCATCGTTTGTCTCCTGGCAGAAATTCTCCCACAGGCCGGCGGCCTGGACGAAATAAGAATCCTGAATAAGAATTCGGGAGTAATGTCTGAGGCTGGGAATTTGTACTCGCCGCACTCGATTTTACATCAAGAATGAAGGAGTTGTCTCGGGAAGGCAGGTAGAGACGTAGCTACGTTCTCTACAGCTACTTCGATACCGCCGCAAACAGATCTGAGTGCATCAGCGACTGAAACTGCTTGTCATCCGCCTTGAAGTGCATTTGCAAATCAGAACTGTCGGAGTTGATCGAAACATTCTCCAGCGCGACTTTTTCGATTGGGGTCGCCGTCATCTTTCGATAGAGCACGCCCGCCTTCACCAGCGAGGAAAGCGTCGCCGCTGTCACCGAGTCCGAAGTCACCACATCCAGATCAAAGTTCACGCCGCTCTGGAAATTCATCTGGTAGCGCGAGCCTAGCACGTGCTTTTTGATCGTATCGAAATCAGCCAGCTTCCCAGCATCACCCAGCGCCGAGAGCAGCATGTTTTGCGTCCCCTTCTGATCGAGCACGCTCCACACCGTACCGGATTCCACCGAGCTGATCATGTCCGTGATGTCGCTATTGGCGTCCAGCGCGGACGTGTAACCGTCCCGGGCATCCAGCGCGCCCTTCACTGCCTCACCATCGCCAAACAGCAGCGAACTCTCGTCCAAAAAGGTCATCTCCATGCCCGCGTTCATCGAATAAATATCGGTATCCCTATACTTGATCGGTTTTACCTTATGGAGCTTCGCCTTCTTGAGAAACGCCTTGCTGGAAAATGAACCCTGCGCAATTCCGATCACCTTCACTCCCTCCTTACCGTGGCGGTACGAAGCAAAGGTGAGCTGATCGACGTCCTTTTCCGGATCGATTCCTATACCCTTCAACGACGATTCAAATTCCTTCAAGCTCGGCGGCAGCACCTGGTCTTTCAGCGCCATCGCGGTGCTGGAATTCTTCAGCGTCCGGTAGTCCACGGTGATGACCTGTTGTACGTCCGAAGGGATCACACCTCTGGCGGAGCTGCCCATGGCGACCGCCCAGGCGGCCGCACTCGAAAATAGCAAAACCCACAAAACACCCTGCAATCGATTCATAAGGAAAGTGTCTCTCAAATACGATCTTTAGATGCAGAACGAACCGTATCAGTAAACTTGCATCGTCAACCTATTGTATGTCAATCAGACTTAAAGGGATACAGAACGAAAGTACGACCGTAACCCGGTAAAGCAGGCGAGGCGAAGGCGCAAATATTTCAAACCCTACCCGGCCGAGAGAGTTGCGACCTTGCCGCGAACTTCCGCCGCGAACGCGTTGTCCTTCAACGACTCCAGATTGATTTCGACATTCGCCAGCGCGCCCTCGATCGCAGCTCGTGCCAAGGCCACGGCCGTGGTTAGATCGGATTTCATATTCGGATTGGTGATGGGTTTAAGCTTTTCGGCTATTCCTGCCACTTCCCTCGCCCACTCTGCCACGCTCAATGGCACGCTCGTAGCCTGTTTCAATGCCGCATCGATAATGCCATCGGCGTTGGCCGACTCCTTGGCCTGCTTGTAAGCCTTCATGACGGCATTGTAGGATTCCGCGTCCGCGTCGATCGCCGCCTTCAGCTCTTCACGCAATTGCGATAGCCGCGCGATAGCCGCGCTCAACTCCGGTTCGTATTGCAGGTAGGCCTTTTTGCCGCGTGACATCGCCGCGACCATCGAAGCCAATCCCGCCGCCATGGCCGCGCTGGCCGCGGCCGCGCTCCCGCCTCCGGGCGTGGCCGTAGGAGCCGCCAGTTGTTCCACGAAAGGCTCAACTCCGGCCCGCAAACCGCCTACTGCAACCTTGCCGCCCATCACTGCGCTTAGGCGGTTTTCCAGAATCAAAGACGAATCGAAATTCTCCACCTGCAAGAACCACTCCGCCGCCGACTCCAACGCTTTCTTCGGAATCAAGCCCACGATCTCGCTGCTCAGCGGCGAAACTCCATAACGCTCGGCTTCGCGCTTCACCAATTCAAATGCGCGATGGATCGGCGTCTGTTCGAAGTCGGTCAAATTCATCGACACCTGCGCCAGACCGCGCACTAAAAATCCAGCGCCCTTCACAAAGCGCAATCCCCCATTTGAGAAGCGCACCGCCTTGGCAATCTTCTTGGCAATCTCGACATCCGGAGTGTTCAGGAAAACGTTGTAGGCGATCAAAAATTTGCGCGCCCCCACGACGGTCGCCCCCGCCGTCGGATGTACACGCGGCTCGCCAAAATCAGGCTTGCGCGCCGGATTGGTCGCAATCTCCGCGCGTATGCCCTCAAACTGTCCTCGCCTTATGTTCTCGAGATTCTGCCGCTCCGGCGTGGCCGCAGCCGCTTCGTATAGATAAACCGGAATCTGATAGCGCTTCCAGAGTTCCGCTCCCACGTGCCGAGCCATGGCCACGCAGTCCTCAATGGTCACCCCATCAATCGGGATAAACGGCACCACATCCGCCGCTCCCATGCGCGGATGTGCCCCTTGATGATGATTTAAGTCAATCAACTCCGCAGCCTTGCCGACGCCGCGAATTGCAGCCTCCTGAATCGCCTCCCGTTCGCCTACCAGAGTGATCACGCAACGATTGTGGTCGGCATCCATCTCGCGATCGAGCAAGTACACGCCATCCATCTTCATGGCGGCAAGAATGGCATCGACCTTGGACTTGTCGCGGCCTTCCGAAAAATTAGGAACACATTCAACTAGAGTTGACATAATCGAGAAGAATATCCGGCAGACTCACTAAGCTGCAACTTCGTGAATAAACTTCGCCACGGCTAATTCGTTTCCAAACTCAGAAATAAAGCGCGCAGCGGAGAAGTTTCTTGAAAAGCGGAGCGGGATTTGAGACTTATCTCGTAGACACAAAAAGCCATTGATTTGCGCCGAGGTCGCGGAGTTGAGAACTGCAAACCGTGGTCGATGAGTGAAATCGCGATGTTACAACACCTATCCTGCGAAAACTTGAGGTCATACGCAGATTTCAGCCTATAATTCACCGCGAGTAGGCCCAAAGGGGAGTTCAGCAGAAGTTGTTCGGGTGCAAGCACAGTATGAGCAACCATCACAAGGAAGACCAATGGCTGCAGGACATCAGCGCTCGGCAGCGCAACGTCGTTTTTCCGGACACCGTCCAAAACGAAGCCCGATTCTGGCGCAACTTAGGGAAGCAGCCTTTCAATACTTCAACCAAGGTCGGCTTGGCTCTGATGGCGATCCTTGGGTGGGGGACCGTTGCCGTTGTCTTAGTTGCGGGGTTCCATGAGGGCGTAATTTGGAGGATTGCCCTGGGAATGCTCCTGCTTTGGGGGCCGATCTTTGCAGCTATCGCTTGGGCCACTCGTCGCAGTCTCCGGAATGTTGCAAACGCTCGACGCGACCCCGGGAGACGAAAACACTGATAAGCGAGCACGGACAATCACAAGCCTCGCGAAGGGTGGAAATTATCTGAATAATGTAACCAGGCAGTTACACGTTTTGACTGCCGGTTAATGCGGCGATTTTCGCCTGCTCCTTTTGCATACACCGGGGGGCGTTACTGGAACGGGATGTCCACCTCGGCATAACTGCCCGGCGCAGCAGCGTTTGCCGCCGCGACGACTCGATCGATATAGCGGTGCACGGCAGGCCGCCGCGGGTTACCAAGTATCACGACCGCGATTTTGCGGCCTGTAAGGTTTTGTTGGTATTGAATGTTTTTATCGGTGGACAAGAGAACGTCGAACCCAGCTTCTTCAGCCGCCTTCAGCAACTCGCCATTGGCTAGTCGGTCCCAGCCTCTCGCAATTGCTTCTACAACGATGTGACCATGAAGCCAGCGGGCAATGCTTCGAGGTGTGCCATGGTCAAAGAGGATGCGCATTGTCAGCTGTTGTCTGCAGCGGAGGCGAGAACGGCGTTCCTAAGCTCTTTGCCGCGAAATGCAACACCGCGTTAATCTGTTCGCGCGTGACGGCGAATTCCTCCATGACCTCTTCCACAGTCAAGCCAGCTTCCAAGTTCTCAAACACCGTCGCAACTGGCAGCCGAGTATCTTTGAACACCCATGCGCCGCTGACCTTTCCGGGGATGCTCTCCACGGCGGGGCATTGCGACCAGTCAAGGATTGCCATATTCGTACTCTCCCTTCATCGTAGCTGGTTACGTCGTGTTTTACCACGGTTGGGCGGCGCCAGGTGTCTCACTTCCCAAAGAACCTCCCCACCCCGACCCGCACTTCCACGGTATTAATCCCCGGGTTCGGCGAGCTTAATCCCGCATTCGAAATATGCAGATAGCGAACCTCTACGCTGAAAGCATATTTGTCATCCAGCAAATGCATGCCTAGCGCCGCGGACGGAGTAAAGTTTACGCTGGAAGTCCCAATTGGCACCTGATGATTCGTGAATAAGGTCCCGCCGCCCAACTCGAGGTAAGGCTCAATGCGTCCGCGAGCGGCGAAGTCCCACTTCAATCCCAGCGGACTAAAACCGGCTCCGTACGCCGTGTTATAGCGCTGGAACACCATAAAGACTGGCATAACATCCACCGCATATTCGAATCGTCCTTTCAAGAATCCGGGACCATGCGGCCGGGTCAGAATCCACCCATAGCGCACGCCCACATTCCACACACTGGTATCCGATGTTCCACCCGGCACCGAGGGCCCGCCGCCCGTCCACACCTGAATCTCATGCCCGCCATCTTCGGGACGAGTCTGCGCCCAGGCGACCGCACTCAACAAGACCGCAATTGCGATGACACGCTTCTGCATGCAGATCAGCACCGAAGTCCGCAACATAACAGGAAAGCCCGAAACTGGACAACCGACCCAGCGCATGCAGGCCCGGGAACTACAATCCCAGGCCACCATCCACAGCCATAATCTGTCCGGTAATAAAATGGGGCGCGGTCGCAAAGAACATCACCGCCGTGGCAATTTCCTCCGCCGTCCCATTCCGCCGCATCGGAGTCTGCTTCGCCATGCGCTTCATAAACCCAGCTGCCGCTTTCTCTCCCAAATCAATCATCCCGGGCGCCACACAGTTGACGGCAATCGCTGGAGCCAGCGCCTTTGCCATCACCTTGGTCAACATATGCACCGCAGCCTTCGACGAGCAATAATGCGCATGATCAGCCCAGGGCCGCAAACCGCCGAGAGATCCCATATTGACAATCTTCCCGCGCCGCTCACGAAGTAGTTTCAAGGCCTCGCGTGACACCAGAAATGTTCCCCGCGTATTCGTAGCGAAAATGGCGTCCCACTGCTTCAAGCTCAGCTTGTCGAACTCCACAGTCTCATAATTCGCCGCGTTATTGACCAGAACATCCAGCCCGCCCAATTCCTTGGCAGTTTCTTTGATGGCAGTTCGAACGCTTTTCTCGTCGGTGATA
The DNA here is from genome assembly GCA_049585795.1 of Terriglobales bacterium. GTDB lineage: Bacteria > Acidobacteriota > Terriglobia > Terriglobales > Acidobacteriaceae > JABDBE01. The sequence goes on from JBAVAQ010000112.1 coordinate 144,166, forward strand.
TCGCAGCGCAACGCAACTGCCCGTACTCCAAAACTACTCAGATCGATGACCGTATGCTGCGCTTCACGCGCCGAGTGCAAAAAAGTAATGACCACATCCGCGCCAGCCGCAGCCATCGCCAAAGCCGTCGCCCGCCCCAGCCGTCGAGCCCCACCCGTTATTAAGGCTGTTTTGCCCTGCAAAGACCTGCCAGATGTCACACGCATAAACGGATTGTACCTCTTACCCTGCCGTCATCCTGAAGTGAACGAAAGTCCGCGAAGGATCTCGCGCGCAGTCGGCAACTCCGCGTAATCGCGTCTCGCGACCATCCCCGACCCTCTGGAACAAACCTCCCACCCTTGCTAAACTCACCCCAATGTCTGAGCCCCGCCAGGTCGTGGTCTATTCCCGCAAAGGATGTCACCTCTGCGAGATCGTCAAGGAGACCCTGACCAAACTGCATCGCCGCGGCGGTTTCACCTGGCAAGACATCGATGTCGACAGCGACGAACAACTTCGCCGCCAATTCACCGACGAGGTCCCGGTGGTATTCATCGACGGCCGCAAGGCCTTCAAATACCGCATGGACGAATCCGACTTCCTCCGCAAACTCTCCGGCTAAGCGGTGCCATCTCCGCTAAAGCACGGCCAGGTTGATCCTCGACGCTTCTGCGTAGTGTTGAAGGCGTCTTCGAAGTGAGGAGCGGTGCCCCATCCTTCCGCGCTGCGTGCCGCAGGGCCGGCCAAGAAATGCGGGATGTGCCTCGCGCCCTTTGTCGCTTCGCGCTAGAATCACAGGCGCATGCTCCGCACCCGTCTCTACGCCGACCCCCAGGGCCGGTTCGTCCACAACGTCATCCTCGAATCCTGCTCCCGTTTTCCCAACAAGACCGCAATCATTGATTCATCGTGTGATGAGAGCTCGCGCCATCGCCGCATTACGTATTCGGAGTATGGCGAACTAGTCGAGCGGCTCGCCCGCGGACTGGCCGCCGCCGGCCTCAGCCCAGGGGACGTCCTTGCCATTTACCTGCCCAATTGCTGGGAGTTCTGCGCGGTCTATCACGCTGCCACGCTGGCCGGAGCCGTGCCCAGCTTGCTGAACCCGAGCTATCGCGAGCGCGAAGTGCGCTACCAGTTGGAGAACTCAGGCGCAGCCCTGCTTATCAGTGATGGGCCGTTGCTTCAAGGGATCAATCTCGCGGGCCTGCCCAGCCTACGCCGCTTGTACACCACGCGCCAGACGGCGGCTGACGCAGAGCCTTTTTCCAACCTGCTGCACCCCGTCACATCGGGGTGGCCCACCGCAGACAAGCCTACCGATCAAACCCTCGCCGCGCTTCCCTACTCCAGTGGCACAACCGGCCTTCCCAAGGGAGTGATGCTCTCCCACTTCAATCTGGTCGCGAATGTTTATCAGTTCATCGCGCCACACGCCAGCGAGATTTCGACCAACGATGTCATGCTCTGTTTTCTGCCGCTGTATCACATCTACGGCCTCAATGTGGCCCTGAACCCGCTGCTCACGCTGGGAGGAACGTTGTTGCTGATGCCGCGCTTCAATACCTCCCAGTTGCTGTCTCTGATGGTGGACGAGGGTGTGACGATGATGCCGGCAGTGCCCCCCGCGTTGAACGCGCTGTGCCAGGCGGCCGAGGCCGGACAGTTCCCCAAGCACCATCGTCTGCGCTGGGTGAAGTCCGGTGCTGCGCCCCTTGCTCCAGAACTTGCTCGCCGCTTCACCGATCTCACCGGAGTGCTGGTGTGCCAGGGCTACGGCATGACCGAAGCTTCCCCGGTCACGCATGTCGGCTACCTCGAGCCTGAACTCTACAAGCCTGAATCGATCGGTCAACCGCTGGCGGAAACTGACTGTCGCGTAGTAAATGCCTCAGACGAGAACGCAAGCGAAGTCGTGCCCGGACAGCCGGGCGAACTCGTGATGCGCGGCCCGCAATTCATGCTGGGCTACTGGAAGGATCCGCAAGCTACCGCCGCGGTGCTTCGTGATGGATGGTTCTGGTCCGGCGACATCGTGACCCGCGACCCCGATGATTTTTACTATGTCGTCGACCGCCGAAAAGAGATGATCAAGTACAAAGGCTTCCCGGTTGCCCCCGCTGAGGTCGAAGCCCTGCTGCTCGAACATCCTGCAGTCCGGGATTGCGGCGTGGTCGGACGCTCGGACCCCGAAGCTGGCGAGATTCCAGTCGCATTCATCGTTCTCCGCCAAGGCTTCGTCTCAAGCGGAAAGTTGGAGGAGGAACTCTGCGGATTTGTGGCCGAGCGTCTCACCTCGTACAAGCAGCCACGTCAAATTCATTTTGTCGACGCGCTGCCCAGGACGCCCTCGGGCAAGATTCTGCGGAGAGAATTGCGTAAGATCTTTTCTTCGCGGTAAGCGGGGCTTAAACCGTCGTCACGCTAAGACGGGCGTGGACGCCCGTCCTCCACCGAGATTGCTTCGTAAGCTGAGATCATTTGGCGGAACTTCCTTGACTCTGCCTCCGTACCTTATTTCGACGGCGGACATCGGCCGCACAAGGAGCACATCATGGATGGACAATTAGTCGGTCTGGTAGCGGTGATTATGGTCTTCGGGATTCCCATTGCCGCGATGTACACCTTTTATCACGTGCGGAAGCTGCGCACCGAAGAACGGCTGGCGGCGATTGCCCGGGGCGCGAACGTGCCCATGCAGCCCGAGCTTTCTGAAGCCGCGCGCTCGCGGCGCTCCGGCATTCTGCTGGTCACGGGCGCGCTCGGTTACATGCTTACCTTCGCGCTGATCGCTCGGGTTGAGTCGGACGCGTGGATGGCTGCAGCGTTCGGAATCATCCCGCTAACCGTCGGAATCGGATTTTTCGTTGATTCCGCGCTAATTCGCCGCGACCTGCACGCCTGAGCTGTCGGTGCTCGTACGGCTCCGCTTGTGTAGTGCCGCATGCGTGGGCCCGGGTCTTCTGAGCCGGCCCACGCCGCTGCCGCGTTTAGCCGCGTAGCGGCGTAAGAATGCAGCCGACGGCGCAAGCCGTGGGAAAAGCAGAAACCAACAAGCCCCAGCGGGGCGAAAGAACAGTTCTCACATCCACTCGGCGCGCACCCTTACTCGCCGGTCAGAAACTTATACTGCTCTTTATTAAGCGGCACCACGCTGAGTCTTCCCTGCCGGACCAGCGGCGAATCGGCGAACAGCCTGTGAGCTTTGACTTCCGCCAGCGTCACCGGCTTAGCCAGCGCCTCCCCTGCTTTGATTTTCACCAGCGGAGTTTTGGGATCAGTCGCATCGACTGAAACCACAATCGCAGTTCCCACCGCACTCTTATGATCGCCGGTCTCGTAGATCACCAGGCGGTCTCCGGATTTCATCTCGCGCAAATGTTTGACTGCCACGGGATTGGTCACGCCATCCCAGATCGTGTTCTGCTCACGCTGCAAATCAGCAAACGAATAAACCGTCGGTTCGGTCTTTAATAGATAATCCATAGAATTTGTCCCTCGATTGCGGAGCCGACCAGCCGGGCTCGGCTCCGCCCAAACAGAGGTTGCCCCACCCTTGCGTTTTTTGCAAGCGTGGGAAGTCAAAACACAGAAGTACGAGCAAAACGGGCACTCTCAAAGAGTGCCATGCTACTTTTCCCTTTAGTCTGCGAGAGGGTCCCATCAATGGCGTTGATCAGGCGCCGTGGAGCAACGAAGATCGGAGAAATGACAATCTCCCTGAATCTCTTCGTGAACTCTGCGGCTGTTCTCCGCGGCCTCCGCGATTTAAGGCCTTTTATTCATTGAGTCAAAAATCATAAAACGGGGCTGGCCCACCCTTTACGTAAAGGTGGGTCGAACAGCCAGGAGATATGGTATACGCCGCTCGGCAAGACTGCGGTGATGAACGGCGGGTGGCCCATTCAAGCCGTTCTTTGGCTTGAGTGGGGTCTGGCGAGAGCAGGCTGTCTTCGTGCGCGACGTACAACTATGACTCCTTCGGCCACCGCAGCATGCAATACGCGCCTCCGGTCTACAATGAATACGTGATTGACTTGACTGGTCGGGCCATTACTGGCGTCGAACCCGGAACCTCGACCGTCTACACGGCGGAGGTATTCGCGGGCGGAAGACATTGGGTCGGGTGGCCCATTCAAGCCGCTCTTTGGCCTGAGTGGGGCTGTTCTTGGCGTCAAAGGACCCACTCTAGTCGCAAAGAACGCGACTAGAATGGGCCACCCGCGGCGTATATACTCGTGCCGAAAGATGCGCTGTGCAGAAGGATGCTATGGCTTGCGATTGCGGGGAGAAGTACCAGAGGGTTTTCGCTGCAAATAACGAGTTCGCCGTCTATTTTGATCGGGACCGCAGGACAGTCCCGTTGCGATGGACTGAGGAAGGACTTTACGTCTGCATCGCTTGCGGTAACATCACTGGCCGGGTGCCCGACAGGGAATTGCAGGTACTCAGAGAAGGAGCGGGTGAATCCGTAGGCTGAGTTGTGGTCAGAGGTTGTGAAACGATGCTGGAGATTCCTGCCGCTGGTAGTATTCTCGGAAAGTTGTTCGATCTAGTCTGTGGGCAAACTGAGAAGACCCGCAGCGCCGCGATAGCTCTGTCTGAGGCAACGTGGGATTTTCAACGCGCAGTCTGGCTGTTCGCATCGGTTCACCTGCAAGACGGAGTTGCTCGTGCTGCTCGTGATGTTGCTGAAGAGGAGCGGAGAGCCGTTGAACAAATGGAGACGGCCTATCGCGGATTCACTCACGACTACGATTGGCCCGCCAAGCTCTCCGCTTTGGTGAAAAAAGAAATTGGGAACATAGATCGGGTGACGCTCAACCTCAAGGCATTCTCGATGACCGAACAAGGGGATGAGTTAGAGAAAGCGGCACAGGAGATTCAAGCCGCTTGTGAGCGGATTCGAGCGGCAGCCAAGCCATACGCATACGGATTCTGGCGGCGTCTTGGGCAGAGCCGCACTTGACGCCAATCGTTGATTGCCAAACGCTTCGTGGCGGCAGGAGATTGCGGTCAATTGCAGGAATCTATTCCTCCGTCCATTTCGTGTTTGATTTTCAAAGCTCGACGGGCTGTCTCCTCGTCTTCGATACTCTTGACCCACTTTTCAACACTGTCTAGTTCCTTTCCAATTGTGCGAGCCTCACGCTCGATTTGCTCTACGGACAGGGCGGGGGACGCAAGGGTTGCCTCCCGAACTATCCTCTGGATGGCCTCAAGCTGCATCGAGAGCACGGAAAGATTCTTTCCGTCGAAAAAAGTTAAAACGAAGCCATCAATGTCCTGCTGGATACATCCGAGCAGAAACATCGCCACGGAACGGACCGTCTCCTCTTTCTTGGATTCGCCTTCGCTGGAGAATCTGGCCGTTGCCGCATTTGCTCGTAGCTCACGTGCGCCATCACTGATCTGCTGGAGTCGCCGCACGCATTCGAGTTGCCAGCCCAGTCGCGAATCATTTTCTTTGATGCTGCGTTCGAGGGCTGCGAGCCGATTGGTGATCTCGGCAAGTTCCTGCCGTGGGTCGTTTGACGAAGTCTTGATTTGCCACCCAAGGCTTTTTTCCATATTCTCTAGATCAATCTTCAGATTGCCCAGCCTCCACTCACGGTCCTTTTCCGCTTCCTCAAGCTTTCCATCCAAATGAGTCGGCAGTTCGGTGGCGTTTTCGAGAACGGCATCGCGCAGGGCGTGTGACGAGTTCTCGATTTGGTTCTTGTGGCTTTCCCCGCCCTCCTCAAATCCGCCGTCGAGGTCGCCGCGTGACTCTCGGTGCGATGCACCTGATCGGACGGGTGGCCCACCCATTACAAGCATACCTCTAAATTACATATATAGAATCAGGGGTGCCCCATCCTTTCCGCGTTCTTTGCGGAAGGGTGGGAGGCCAGAATGCACAATCACCAACGTCTTCAAGCTAAACAAACTCCACCAGCACCTCTCGGAGAATACCGTCGAATTAGACCGGACGAGGCGCAACATTGCAATATCGGATTTCTTCCTATTCTCGATGGCGCCGGCCTTTCCTTTTCGATTTCGGAGCACCCTCGGGAAACTTACGGCTGAGGCTTGCCGGTCGCATCCGGCGGAGTCGTCGGCTTCTTGTCGTTCTGCTGATCCCGGTAAATCGAATACTCTCCTTGGGGACGCTTCAGCTTGATGGTGATCACCATCGTCGGCTGGTTTACCTCGTAGTCTTCCCCGTAGGTTTGAAAGCCAGGGGCAAGCGCCTGCACCCGCAACTTGCCATAGGGGACGCCGTCAAAGCTGGCTTTCCCCTCCGCATCGGTCTTAAGTTCCAGCCCGCCGCGATCCTGCTTCCCATGCTTGTCTACCGAATGCATCACCACGCTGGCGTTGCGAATCGGCTTTCCGTTGTCATCCTTCAGCACGATGAAGCTGAGTGCGGACACCGGATAATCGGATTGTGACTTGTTATCGCTTGCAGCCGCCTCGACGGTCAAGCCTCCGGCGAACCACATCGCTAACCCAAATGCCACCAGGTGAGAAGATTTCTTCATGGCCACACCTCCATTCGACCTAGTTGTAATCTTCAATAGATCACCGTAAGCATCTGCAGCATAAAGCCTTATAGCGATGGTCAAAGCACCACTTGACAACGCAACATGGCCCACCCTATACTTAGCACTCGCCAACAATGAGTGCTAACAGCGCATTCAGCTCGGTGACGACTGGTACCTCTTGAGCAATTTACTCTAAATCCTAACCGAATACGAACGAAAGGAGCAGTACGCATGGCTACAAAATTTACCCCACTGCACGACCGCATCCTGGTCCGCCGCGTAGAAGAAGTAGGCACCACCCGTGGCGGCATCATTATCCCGGACAGCGCTAAGGATAAGCCTTCGGAGGGCGAAGTGATCTCCGTGGGACGCGGCAAGAGCAACGATGAAGGCAAAGTGTTCCCTCTGGCGGTAAAAGAGGGCGATCACATTCTGTTTGGCAAGTACTCCGGCACGGAGATCAAGCTGGACGGCGAAGATTTCATCATCATGCGCGAGGAAGAAGTTCTCGGCGTGGTGACCGGCGCGGCTACTAAGAAGGAACTGGCTGGATCGCGCAAGTAACTGCAATAAGGATGTTCGTCTCGCGCTTTATTGCAATCGCTAAACGCGATTGCGCGCGGTGACGAACTCAGATCCTTCGCAACGCAAAAAGCGCGTTGCTCAGGATGACATCAAACTCTAAAACTTCAGGAGAAAAGAAATCATGGCAAAGACAATCGTACATGGAGAGGATTCGCGGCAGGCGATTCTTCGCGGCGTGAATATTCTCGCCGATGCGGTAAAAGTGACTCTCGGCCCCAAGGGCCGCAACGTTGTGATTGAGAAGAAATTCGGTTCGCCGACCATTACCAAGGACGGCGTCACCGTCGCGAAAGAAATTGAATTGCAGGACGCGCAGGAAAACATGGGCGCGCAGATGGTGCGTGAAGTGGCCTCCAAGACCTCGGACATCGCGGGCGACGGCACCACCACCGCTACCGTTCTGGCCCAGGCCATCTATCGCGAAGGCGTCAAGACGGTTGCTGCAGGCGCCAATCCGATGGCGATGAAGCGCGGCATTGAGAAGGCCGTTACCACAATTTGCGGCAGCCTCGATAAGGAAGGCAACCGCATCAAGGGCGAGCTCGACAAGTTCTCCAAGCCCGTGACCGGAGACATGATCGGACAAGTCGGCACCATCAGCGCCAACAATGACGAGACCATTGGCAAGATCATTGCCGAGGCCATGAAGAAGGTTGGCAAAGATGGCGTCATCACCGTGGAAGAGGCCAAGACGCTCGAGACGCAACTCGAAGTGGTCGAAGGCATGCAGTTCGACCGCGGCTATCTGTCCCCGTACTTCGTGACCGATCCCGAGCGCATGGAAGCCGCGCTTGAGAACGCGTACATCCTGATTCACGAAAAGAAGATCAGCTCGATGAAGGATCTTCTTCCGTTGCTCGAGCAGATCGCAAAGAGCAGCCGTCCGTTGCTAATCATCGCCGAAGATGTCGAGGGCGAAGCGCTCGCAACGCTCGTCGTGAACAAGCTGCGTGGCACGCTGCAAGTCGCCGCCGTCAAGGCGCCCGGCTTCGGCGATCGCCGCAAGGCCATGCTGGATGACATCGCGAAACTCACGGGTGGCAAGGCTATCACTGAGGATCTCGGCATTAAGCTCGAGAACGTGCAGATCGCCGATCTCGGCCAGGCCAAGAAGATCACCATCGACAAGGACAACACCACCATCGTCGAAGGCAAAGGCAAGCCCGGAGACATTCAGGGCCGGGTGAAAGAAATTCGTGGCCAGATCGAAAAGACCACTAGCGACTACGACCGCGAGAAGTTGCAGGAGCGTTTGGCGAAGCTGGTCGGTGGCGTGGCTGTGATCAAGGTTGGTGCTGCGACCGAGACTGAAATGAAAGAGAAGAAGGCTCGCGTCGAAGATGCCATGCACGCAACCCGCGCCGCAGTCGAGGAAGGCATTGTCCCCGGCGGCGGAGTGGCTTTGGCTCGCTGCGTCCCCGCACTCGACAAGCTGAAACTCGAGGGCGATGAGCAGATCGGCGTGAACATTGTACGCCGCGCCATCCAGGAACCGTTGCGCCAGATCGCCGAGAATGCCGGCGAAGAAGGCGCCATCGTCCTGGGCAAAGTCAACGACTCGAAGGACAACAACTACGGCTACAACGCCCTGACCGGCGAGTACGAGGATCTGGTCAAGGCGGGCGTGCTCGATCCGACGAAGGTTGTGCGGACCGCGCTGCAGAATGCCGGATCGATTGCGTCGTTGATGCTGACCACCGAAGCCCTGATCGCGGAAATCCCCGAGGAGAAGAAGGGTGCTCCGATGGGCGGCGGACATGGCGGTGGGATGGAAGGGATGTACTAAGAAGCTGTCAGCTGTCAGCTTTCAGCTTTCAGTTGGATCAGAGGCCCCGCTCGCGAGAGCGGGGCTTTTTGTTTTGGGGTCCTGGTTACGTTTGCCCACATTGGGAATACTCCCGCTTTTTTCGGCATGGATTCCTCTACGACCTCCGTTGCAGACCTACAATTTGCAGAGCGGACATTGTTTGGAGGGTATTGCCAGTGGGTACTGGACGCTGTCCGTCAAACAGCCGAGCGGCCTATCAGCCACTAGGGTTCGACTCCCTTGCCCTCCGAGGGTTACTCGGCACAACCTAAATCTGCTTGACAACGGCTGGGGCCGCGCTATGCTGGAGTTGACGGACAGTGTCCAGTAAAACCATCTGCAAAGGCCCCGCGAAAGCGGGGCTTTTTGTTTGTGGCCATGCTGACGTGGGGGACAGCTGCGCAAAGCTCGGCGGCTTCGCGCGCTTGGAGGGGTGCGGGGACGTTGGTGCCGCTTGGCGCAACGATATACTGGCGATCATAGACCAGGTCGGGTGATCGGTGAGGCGGACGCAGCGCCTATGATATGCGCTCCGCTGGGCTTTGAGTTAGTCAATGTTCGATAAGATCATTATCAGCCGCAAAGGCAGAAGTCTAGAAGAGCCCGTTGACCTGGGTTTTCTCGCGGAATGCCTGGTCTTTTATCGTCGCGTTTCGGTCGTTGCGGATTCAGGCACCTTCAAGTTTCTCGTACGCGTGTGCGGGCCGGATGCCCTTCTCGAACTGATGGAAATGGGCGCCCTCGAGATCCTCTACTTTGATAACGGGACGGCGGTCGTTACAGTTCAGCTCTCAGATGGAGGAGATTGTAACGATTACGGAAACTACACGTCGAACAACATCCGTTATCCGCAAGTGTCTCGTGCCCTTTTTGATGAGCTGTGCGGGCCCTCGGGTAGAGGTGCAAATCGTCTCTACCGCCGGTTCGAGAAGTACGTACGACGCACGGAGTACACGCCAAACATCAATCGGGAGGTTGTACAGGACTTCGCCGACGAGAAGTACCTAACGGCAGCCGCAGGCACTCTGCTTTCTTATTTAGCCCCCTCCTATCAACGGCCCACCCCATTGAAATTCACACCAATATTCATTCCAAAGTTTGGGCATCGAATTGTTACCAACATCGATTTTTCTGCCCCAAACGTTGAATACCACAAAACAGTGCCCTCTTCCCACGGTTCCCTTTCAACGGCGTCCATCCTAGCTCACATTGCTGACACCCGGCGAGACGTTAGGGTTGCATCCACTGCCGAGGCGGACGTTTCTCTCTCGGAGGCTGGATCCCTCGTATGCACCTGCAAGTTCGCCGAGATTATCGCTGCCTCTGATTCCAGAATTGCTGCTATAGATTCGTTTCAGGAACAGATTTTGGATGAACTTCCAGATATCGCAGAAGCCGTAAATTCGGGTCGCCGAAGTTTCCCTGAGATTTTGCCCGTGGTTCGCGCAGCTGGAAAATTCAAGGACTGGCTTGAGAAGGCTGAAGACGCCACCGCGGTAATGAGCGATTACGCGAAAGAGGTCTCAAGGTTGGACTGGGCTGATAGGCTGCCGGCAAAGTCAAGCCGGTGCTTGATCATGTGCGCCCTCGGCGCCGCTACCGGCGCTTTGAACCCCATTGCCGGGATGGCGCTGGCGACAGGTCTGAACGCCGCCGACTATTTCCTGCTCGACAAGCTCCTGAAACGCTGGAAACCGAACCAGTTTGTTGAGGGCCCGCTGAAGAAATTCCTCAAATTCTGACAGGGGCCCTCCCGGCCTCATATTTCCGAAGTGAATGCTGTGCGCGCGTCGAGATTCTCGTCTCCAAAGAACGCGGAAGGATGGGGCACCTGCTTGCTTGGCGAGGGTGAGGTTGAGTGGGCCGGCGTTCTGGTACTCATCCTGCGCCGAACGGTGGATGCGAAGCCTGCCACCCTACCGAGTTCGAACTCTTAGAAAGTAACCACTTTGCTCAATACATATGTCAACGTCTCCCGATGCCCCAGCCTCGGTAAGCAATTGCCGAACAGCGGCAAGAGACCGTTGGTCCCCCGTTGGTGGATGCACAGTGTTCTTTGCGAACGGGGCAGCCATCACCTCATCGGAAACAAAGATTCGCTGTGGGTCCTTGTCACTTGTCATGTCCTCAATACGCTTCAATGCAGCAGCCAAAGGCAGCGGAGACGAATTTGCGAAGTCTAGCATGGTTCCTAGATTCGCCAGGGCCGTGCAGTCAGATTTGACAAATTCTAATCCAAGATTTACCTCGGCGACACACCCTTGTCGCCATGCCTTGTTTCCTACCTCGACACCGACTCCACACCCAATGAGAAAAATGACTACCCCCACTCCGATGGTGATACCCACCTTTTTCGCATTTCCGGAATTAGTCATTAGGTTTGCCTGCCTTTAACGTGATCGACTTGTCGTCCGCCTTTATGGTCTTGGAAGCCCCAGACTTCATCATCTCTTCTGCAATCTTTTGTGCTTGAGAGTCTGAGATCGACCACTTGAAATCAGATCCCAGTACGTCCTGGATCGCCTTTCCGAGTTCATATGCACTGCCCTTCTTGTAGCATCTTCCCGAGCAATCTTCCTTCCCCCCGCCTGCCAGCATCACCTCAAAGCCGTCAGGGCAATAGTAGTGGGCCTTTCTGCCACCATCCATCTCGCACGTCCCGTTCTGATCCGCATATGCGGCAGCACTGATCACCACCAAAACCATCCAGGCAACTACTGCCGGTTTCAGCCGCTTGCGAATCCTGTGAAAGTTGGTCATCAGATTTGCTCCTTATTGAAATGCGGCGCTTGTCAAAAACACAAAAGGGGACCACGGGCTTGCCGTGACCCCCCTCACAGTTCGAGGACCTTTTTACTCGTTTTCGATACTTTTGTCCAGGGTTGGTGGCGTCTCTTTAGCGAGACGGGGGCTGGCTCACCCCTTCGGTTCTGAACCTTGAGACACGTGACGACTGAGGCTGCCCGAGCACTTTTAACGGTACGTACTTCAATCTCGGGAAGCTCCCGGCCTCATCCTATTTCAAGAATGAACGTCGTGCGTTGCTCGAGATTCTCGTCTCCCACCTTTCCGCAGAGGACGCGGAAGGATGGGGCACCCGGTTGCTTGGCTGGGGTGAGATCTGGTGGGTCGCGTTCTGCGTATGGACAAAACTCCCTCAGGGACTGAAGCCCGGTTTTTTCTGCGGGCTTGTCGGCGCGGCTGAAGAGGCTGCGAAAAATGCATTTCTAGTTGCACAATCGAGCCCCAGCGGCTGAAGCCGGGCCCATTTTTCATCGATTTATGGTATGCCTGAAGGCATACCCTGATACGAATCGAGGGTTTTTCCGCAGGCTCTGAGGTCGTGTCCTTCCCGAAATCCGCGCTCAGGAGTGAATGCCGTGGGCTGGTCGAGATTCTCGTTTCCCACCTTTCTGCAACAGAACGCGGAAAGACGGGGCACCCTTTTGTCTGGCTGGGGTAGAGAACAGCAGATCCCTCGACTTCGGTCGGGATGACAAAGTTTGTTGGAATTCGGGGATTTGGTTGGGTGTGATATAATAACGTCTGCGTTTATAACTTCGCGAGAATCTGGGTGCGGCTTCGGCCGGACCCTTTTTTGTTGCTGGGGGATGGGATGAACATGGAGTCACAGAGTGCGATTTGGGTGGGGGACATTGCGGCCGCGGGGGACACGCGGAAGTGGTGGGGGGAGCAGGCGGAAGCGGCTTTTTTGCACAAAGCGACTGGGCTGGGGTTGAGCGTGTTGAAGCCCTGGGGAGACAGTGAGCGTTATGACCTGGTGGTGGGTTCGGGAAAACGGTTGTTACGGGTGCAGGTGAAGTCGACACGATATGTGGGCGAGAAACGATACAGCATCACGGCGCGCGGGTGCACGGCGGCGTATACGGCGGAAGAGATCGATTTTCTGGCGGCTTACATTGTTCCGCTGGATCTGTGGTACGTAATCCCGGTAAAGGCGTTTGCCCCGCGAAAGTGCTTGAGGTTCTATCCGGGAGGGGGCGGGCGGTACGAAAAGTATCGCGAGGCATGGTGGCGGCTGGGAGCCGATTCGGCGGGGCGGTAGGCCGGCTCGGATGCGGAGAGGAATGCTTTAGACTCGTGGCGATTCTCGTCTCCCACCTTTCCGCAGAGAACGCGGAAAGATGGGGCACCCGTTGTCTCGCTCTGGTGAGAACGCAAGGTTCCTGACTGCGCTCGGGATGACAGAGTTGTTGTTGGCTGGCTACTGGTTGCTGGCTGAGCTAGACTCTTGGCTGCTGTCTCATGCTTGGGGAGGATTTTCTTATGTTTCGTAGGTTCCTATGGTTGGTTGTGGTCGTCGCTGGTTTCTGTTCTGCGGTGTGCTCGCAGACTCAGGCTGTGGATTCGGAGGGACATCAGTGGTGGCAGCATGCGGTGTTTTATGAGATTTATCCGCGGAGTTTTATGGACAGCAATAACGATGGGATTGGCGATCTGAACGGCATTGCGTCGAAGCTGGATTATCTGAAAAGCCTGGGCGTGGATGCGATCTGGATTACGCCGTGCTATCCGTCGCCGCAGGTGGATTTCGGATATGACGTTTCGGATTACGAGAATATCGATCTCATGTACGGAACGCTGGCGGACTTTGATGGCCTGGAAAAGGCGGCGAAAAAACGCGGCATTCGCATCATTATGGATTTCGTGATGAATCATACGTCGGATCAGCATCCGTGGTTTCTCGATTCGCGGTCGTCGCGCACTTCGGCCAAGCGCGACTGGTACATGTGGCACGACGCGAAGGATTCGGCGCCGCCAAACAATTGGGTTTCAACCTTTGGGGGATCGGCTTGGACCTGGGATGCGAAGACCGGGCAATATTACTATCACTTTTTTTATCCGCAGCAGCCGGATTTGAACTGGCGGAATCCGGCGGTGCACGACGCCATGTTTGATGTGACGCGATGGTGGTACAAGCGCGGCGTGGCCGGGTTCCGGCTGGATGCGGTGGATACGCTGTTTGAAGATCCGGCGATGCGGGATAATCCGGTGCTGCCGGGAACGGATAAGTTCGGCGATCCGCGCGAGGAAAATGTTTACAACACCAAGCTGCCGGAGGTGCACGTCGTATTGCGCGATCTGCGAAAGGTGGCTGATCAGAATAACGCCGTCCTGATTGGCGAAACCTGGACCAAAGATGTGAGCGAGCTGAAGCAATATTACGGCGAGCACAGCGATGAACTGCAGATGCCGATGGACTTCATGTTCACCACGGTCAATCGACTTTCGCCGGCGGAATTCCGGCGGCAGATTGCGGCGGTTGATTCGGCCGGAGGCTGGCCGGTGTTTGTGCTGAGCAATCACGACATCGTGCGGTCGTACGTGCGCTATGGCGATGGGAAGCACAATCAGGCGATCGCCAAATTGATGGCGTCGCTTTATTTGACGCTACGGGGGACGCCGATTATGTATTACGGCGAAGAAATTGGAATGGAGAATAACGATCCGGTGCGGAAGGAGGATGTGAAGGATCCGATTGGGCGGGTGGGCTGGCCGCAGGAAAAAGGCCGCGACGGAGAGCGCACTCCCATGCAGTGGGACGACAGCCCCAATGCAGGTTTTACGCGGGGCACGCCGTGGCTGCCGGTTCCGCCCAGTTACAGGACGGTCAACGTGGCGAGCGAGCTGAAGGATCCGTCGTCAGTATTGGAGGTGTATCGGAAGCTGCTTGCGCTGCGGCATGAAAATCGAGCTTTGCTGGACGGCGACTATGTGGCGCTCAACGAGAGCGATGCAAATGTGCTGTCTTATTTGAGGCGCTACGAGAATCATGCGGTGCTGGTGGTGCTGAATATGTCGTCGCAGCCCCAGCAGGTACGCTTCGATCTTGCGCCTCAGGGTTTTCCTGGCAAGAGGGCGCAGACGCTCTTGACCACGATGGGCATTGGATCGAGTGCATCGTTGACGCGTTTGTCGCTGGAGCCGTTTGCGGTGTACATCGGTGCGGTTTCGAAGTGATGGTGCGGGTATCCCACCTTTGCAAAGGTGGGGCACCCCGCTGTTTGGTTCGGAGAAGGTCAAGCGGCACGAGTGAACTCGTGCCCTTCCCATTTTCGGTTTCTGAGCAACGTGCGACGGATTTTAGTGCATGATTTCAAAGACCATACCCGATCCCTGGGCGCCGCCCGCTTGGGTGGTGCCGTAGAGATTGCCGGTCGAGTCGAGAATCAGATCGCCGGTGGGATGGTATCCGTCGGCGCCATGCCCGAAGTCATGCACCACTTTGTAGGTCCAGCCTCCAGAAGCAGGCGCTAGTTTGAAGAGCGCCCCGCATCCGCCTCCGCAGGAAGCCCGAGTGGCGCCCAGCATAGTAGTGCCGTAGAGATTGCCGGCGGTGTCGATAGCGAGCCCGGCGACGGGATTTCCTGCGGGAGTGTTGGCGAAGCTATGCAGTACCTTCTCCGCCCAGCGACCTTTGGTGTTGAGCAGCATCTCGAAAACGACACCGTATCCCTGGTAGCCGCCTTGGGAGGCTGTGCCGTAGAGATTGCCGCTCCCATCGAGGATGAGGTCGCCATATGGAGATTTTCCGTCGTACCCGCCTCTGAAGGCATGAAGGACGGTCTCGGCCCAACCGCTGGAACCGGGGGTGAGCTTGAAGATTACGCCATACCCGGAACCGCCCGCATAGGTCGAGCCGTAAAGGTTGCCGGCGGCGTCAAAGGCCAAGCCGTCGTAGGGGGAGAGTCCGTCGGTTCCACCCTGGAAAGCATAAATGATGCTCTCGGTCCAGCCACTGGATCCGTGCGCCAGCTTGAAGATAGTTCCACAGCCCGAAGTACAAGCCGAGTTAATACTTCCGCCGAGCAGAGTCGTGCCATAGAGATTTCCGGCGGCATCAAAGAGTACTCTCGCGTCCGGTTCGCCGCCGTCACTACCGCCGGTGAAAGTGTAAAGCACGGATTCAGTCCAACCGCTGGAACCGGGCGAGAGCTTGAAGACGGTGCCGCATCCCAGATTGCAATTGGTGTCGCCGCCGAAATTGGTGGTGCCGTACAGGTTGCCGGAAGAATCGAAGACCAGGCTGCCATAGGGCTGAGCTCCGTCCTCGCTGCCGGTGAAGCTGTAGAGCACGCTTTCCGTCCAACTGCCATTCGAGTTGGGGGTTATTTCGAAGACCGTGCCCTGATTGTAGGTTCCGCCAAATTCTGAGGTGCCGTAGAGATTGCCCGCCTTATCGAAAATCAGGCCGGCATAAGGAAGCTTGGGATCGCCGCCTCCGGCAAAGCTGTATAACGCGTTTTCCGAGCCAGAACCTCCGGCGGGAATAACGGCTTCGGTTTGATTGGAATAAGCACTCTCCACGCCTTGGTTATCGACGGCAGTGGTTACATAGTAATAGGTTTTGCCAACCTGGACTGTGCCGTCGGAATAGCTGATATTGGGATCAAGGATGGAATTGATTTTGTGGTACGGCCCATCGGGGTTGGCGCCACGGTAGACGTTGTATCCGACAGTGTCCTGCGAGGTGCTTGCGTCCCAAGTTAGGTTTACGGTCTGAGAGGCTGCAAGGGCTGGGAAGAATAGAAGTCCGAAAAGAGTGAGCAGGCTAGCGACTGACTTGGACTGCCGCGTGAGGTCTCTCACGGTACCGCCTCTCTTGCCCGTGCTTGCGCACGGCGGGGGATTTGAAGAGCGCTGCACCGCGATCCTGACTGCCTGCGATTCGCAGTCAAAAAACTGATGTGCAACACCGCCATTATTAGGGTTCTCAGCGACTTACCATAGGTCACGGAAGGACATGTGCGTTCGGAATTGGTACTAACTATTTTTCGGTCCGGAGGGATTTCGGCTGGCGGCGCGCTTTTGCGCGGCCCGTCGCAGGAAGTTCGTCGAGCGACGACGCAGAGGCGTGATGCAGTCGAGCGTCTCCTCGAAAAAGTTTCGTGGGGCGGGAGCGACTGGCTAGACACTGATTTGTCAGGAGTTACTAAAGCGGAAATGCCATGGATTGGTCAACCAACCGAAATCGCCTACGGACCATCCAAAGTCGGTATATTCTTATGCCAGTATCCATGCTCGTTCGTTGTGAAAAGTGCGGTTACGAGAACTTCCCGCAACATCGTTTTTGCGGGATGTGCGCGGCGGAATTGCGCCTTCCGGGCCCGGGCGGGAGTCAGCCAGCGCCTTCGCCGGCGCGAGTCTCCGCACCCGCAGGCTCCAGGCCAGTCTCCCCGCCGCCAGTTTCCCCGCGCGCAGTTTCTGCAATCCCTGCACCTCCGCCAAGGGAAAAGAAAGAGGAAGCAGTCACACAGAAAGTCAGCGGGCCATCGTTTCTCGGCTTGGGGAGTGAACCGGCCGACAGTTCGACAAACCTCAGCTACCTGCTGGAAGATGAACCACCACAGCACCGCGTCCGGAATTTTATGCTGATTGTATTGTTCGCCGCGCTTGCAGTGCCGGCCTGGCATTGGCGGCAGGATTTGCGCGTGGTAGCGGGGCGATTTCTTAGTAGTCCGCCGCCACTTGGCAGTAGCAGCACTAACGGCAGCCAGGGCGGGAATTCCGAATCATCAGCGGCCGCATCGAGTTCGCAAGCAGCTCCGGCAACCGGCACCACTGTGGGCGGCCAGGTTCAGCCGCCGGCCCAAGCGCCGGCTGGTCAGTCCAACAATCCGGCCGGCAGTCAGGCGCCGACAGCGCAGACGCCGCTTGCAGCGCCTCCTGCGGCGACGGGTTCAACTCAGTCTCCGCAGGCGAGCCAGCCCCCTTCGGATCAATCCCAGGGAGGTCAGTCTTCGGCAGAACAGTCTCCCGGAAATCAGTCTTCAACGGGTCAGGCGCCAGGAGTTCAGTCGCAAACAGAGCAGTCACAGCCGTCAAATGCATCGCAAGCCGGTAATCCGGCTTCGGGCACTGCTGCCAAGCCCGATGATTCCGGAGAGACAGCGGTTGCGAATCAGGCCGCACCGGAGCGCAAGACAGTCAAGGCCCAGTCCACGGTAGAAGACCTGGAGGCCGAAGGCGAAAAGTATCTCTACGGAAACGGAGTGCCGGAAAACTGCACGCGGGCGAGGACAAGTCTGCTGGCTGCGGCGCAGCGCTCGAGCGCGCTGGCGCAAAATGTTCTGGGCACGATGTACGCGACCGGCCACTGCGCCACTCGCGATCTCCCCACCGCTTATCGCTGGTTCTCGCGCTCGCTGCGCAAGGACCCAAGCAATACCCGTATCGAGGAAGACTTGAAGGTCCTGTGGAACCAGATGACGCCCCAGGAAAGAGACTTGGCTCTGCGCGACCTGCGGTGATAAAAGGGTGATCCACACTGGTGAAGCCATCCCCGTTCTGCCTGAGGAGCAACAGCAGATTCCTCGCTTCGCTCGGAATGACAATTTGACCGTTGGGAATGGCAATTTTACCGTCGGGAATGACAACGGTTGATGCCGCGATATTTTGCAACTAACGAAAGTTCACCGCAAGCGGTGCAGATACGCTGCCAATTCTCCCACTCAGATTATCTCGGACTACAAAACGTACTTCGTAAATGCCGGGGGAGAGTTCCAGGGCATTCTTGTAGATCATTCCCTCAGCTTTGATCTTGGGCAACGCGGAATCGGGGATTGCGCCCGTGACGGTCTGCGCGGCATCGGCCGGAGAGGCGCCAGCTTTGGTAATCTGGGCGATGAAATCGATATCGAAGCGGTTGTTGTCTCCTTCATCGATGACGCTGTTAGCGGGCACGTGCAGCGCGAATGCGATTTTCTTCTTGTCACCCTCGGGCACCGGTGGCTGCCACTCGAGTGTGACTGGAACTGCGGTGCTGTCGAAGGGAGAGCTCAAGGCGAAGTCGATGTCGGCTTTGCGGGTCAAGTCGGGATCGATGGTGGCGTTGGTCACCAGGAACCCGGTGCGCGCGTGTACTTCCACGTCGGTGTGGGCAACCTGCACTTGCAGTTTCCGCCAGCCCGGCTTGGTGTCGTGGTGATCGGCGTAGTAGCCAAGCAGATAGTACGAAGAAGAATCGTCGGCTGCGCGCTTGAACTCGGCGGCCAGATCATTGTTGTTGTAATACGCTCGCCCCCCCGTCATCTCAGCGAAATTCTTAAGGCTCGTGAGCGTGGAAGTCTGCAATGCGCTTCTGCCCACAACGGCGTCGGTGAATCCAGGACCGCTAAGGTCGCCGGAAAAAGTTGGATCTGCCGTGGGCGAGGTTCCAACCAGGCCACGAACATCCAGCGGATAAACCGACACCTGCGCATGGTTCAATGCCTGCAGGGTGCGTTCGTAGAGCAGCGACAGATTCCCTCCCGGAACCGCGGACGGAGAATCTAGCATGAAGGGAAAACTCCCGGTTGCCCAGATCAAGGATTTCCTTCCCGGAATGCCGGAAAGCGAAAGGGCAATCGCGAGAAAGGCTTTCATGGTGTCTTCGATGGCGCGTTGCTGCTGAAATTGGCCCTCGACTGCGTCGGCATTGAGAATGAACTGGCGCAACCTCGACCCCGGATCGGCTCCGGGCGCGATGCCTCCGGTGAGTTCGCTGGGTTGGGCTTCGAGGGTCGCTAAAGCCTTGCCGTCGGCGCCGAATGTCTCCATCGACGTCAGTTCCCCGCCGGCTTTCTTGAGTGCGGCTATGAGCGTGGCGGGATCGCTGTTGAGCCCGCCGAGCACCTTGACTCCTTTGCTGCTGATGACCACGAGGCCGAGGCTGTGCGCAGAATCCAGCGAGTTCGCCAGATACTTGATCAACGCCTTGCGCCCGGTTGCCTGATCGAGAAACGGAGTGTTGATGGTATCCAACGCAATGACCGTAATCGCGACCGGCTGCTGCCCGTTGACAGGCAGGTTGCTGAACGTGCCCGGCGGATTTGTAGGTAATGCCGGGCGCGAAGTGGTGGCGGTTATTTCTTCGAACGTGTTAATCCGCTGCTGCTTGCCGTTTTCGAGAATCTTGAAATCTTTCTTAGTCAGGTTGTGAACATGGTTGCCGGATTTGTCGGTGACCACGGCTGGGACCAGCACGATGACCGCCTCCGACTTGAACTTAAGCAGCCGCTCGTCGCTGGCGTGGGGCGATGAGTGGTCGTCGGTGCTGGGAGCGCTCACTGGCGCAGACGGATTTCCGGGCTTTCCGGTGAAGGGATCTGTGCCCTGCTGGCCAAGGCTTTGAGCCCATGCATTGAGCGACACAAGGCCAACCCAGGAGAAGAAAAGCAATGATCGGCGCCAGTTCATGAGTCGCTCCTGGTCAGGATCAGAGTTTTTTTCTGAATGCCCTGATTGCCGGCCAACGAAGGCATACGGTGGAGAAGATGGGTTGGTGCCGAGATTTGGTTTGCGTTCTTAGTCGCCGCATGACTGTTCTTTTCGAGCCGACTGGATTTTAGCACGGGGCTGTTCGGCTAGCGGCGCTGGCGTGTCTCTGGCAGCGCAGGCCTCCATCGTGGAGGCCTGCGCCAAGATTTGCGGCCTAAGGATCGGGACGAAGCCTAATTGTGCTTGTCCCTGTAGATGCCTCGGCTCAAGCGATTCTGCTGTCGATTAATTCCTCTTTGCTCCGCCTTGGTGAGGTGGCCATTGTGCGCGGCCACGTCCCGTTTCTCGCGATTTTGCACGCTGGCTTCGCGCTTCTCCAGATTGCTGGTTTCCCCGGGGCTCAAGGAACCGCTCTTAACGCCGTTGGCGATGCGATTCTGCTGGTTGGCTTCGCGACCGTTTACCTGATTCACCCGAGGATGGCCCGGGTCGACTACGCCGGGTCCGGCGCCCGAGGTTGCGGTTTGAGCAATGGCGGAGCCGACGAACATCAAGCTTGCGATTGCCAGGATCAAAAGCAAGTTCGAGAGTTGGTTGATCATATTGGTGTAAACCACTGTTAAAAATAATAGTTCGCTGCTTTCCAGTTCGGCGAGTTACGAAGGTGATGTGCGGTTGGTTACGGCTGAATCGATGTTTTCGCGTTTTGCCTATTCCGTCCAGTTCTTGGACAGCTTCGCGCCTACAGATTTTGTGATTCGTTTGTCAGGTGATTTTCACAATAAGTTGACACCTTCGTGTCAAGTTTGTCGCTTCTATAGATGAGACTCGAAGAAACGTTGGCACGGGGAGGCTTTATGGATACGAATTATCTGGTCTTATGCGGGATGGTCTGGGCCCAGTTCGGGCAGGAGTCCGCAGGGCGCGAACTGATTCGGGCGCTAGCTTCATCGGACGAGATAGTGCGGGTGCTGGCGCGGACCATGCTGGAGCAGGCCGGCGGAAGCTCGAAAGAGTTGATCGGACAGGCGCTGGCTGAGGATGAGATATCCGCCGGTATGGCCAGCCTGTGCGGGTTTGAGCAAGGTCAGCGGTCGACGCTCCGGGGGTGGGATCGGAGCGTTTGGCACGAGGGGGCTTGGGCGTAAGAACTGAAAATCAGATGTCAGTTCCTGGTTCTCAGTTCTCGGTTACGCTTCTTCGCTCTCGGTTAATTTTGAGATCACGTTGAAATCTTCCAGCGTGGTCATGTCGCCTTTGACTTCCCCGCTGGTTGCGAGTTCACGGAGCAGACGGCGCATGATTTTGCCGCTGCGCGTCTTGGGGAGCATGTCGGTGAAGCGGATATCGTCGGGCTTGGCCATGGCGCCGATTTCTTTCGCGACCCAGCGCCGTAGTTCTTCTTTCAGCTCCGGCGTGGGCACACGGCCTTGTTGAAGTGTGACGAAGGCTGAGATGGCTTGGCCTTTGAGGTCGTCTGGACGTCCGACTACCGCGGCTTCCGCCACCGCTTCGTGCGCGACTAAGGCGGATTCTACTTCCATGGTGCTCAAGCGGTGTCCGGAGACGTTGATAACGTCGTCGACACGGCCCATGATCCAGAAATAGCCGTCTTTGTCTTTGCGCGCGCCGTCGCCGGTGAAGTATGCGCCCGGAATTTGCGACCAGTACTGCTTCACGTAGCGATCGGGATCGCCGTAGATGGTGCGAAGCATGCCCGGCCAGGGCTGGCGGATAATCAAGTATCCCCCCGAGCCGTCGGGCACCGGTTTGCCGTCCATGTCGACGACCTCAGGCACGACGCCGGGAAACGGGCGCGTGGCCGAACCCGGCTTGGCTCCTACTGCGCCGGGCAGAGGCGTGATCATGATGTTTCCGGTCTCCGTCTGCCACCAGGTGTCGACGATGGGGCACTTTTCGTGACCGATGACTTCGCGATACCACATCCAGGCCTCGGGATTGATTGGCTCTCCGACGGTGCCGAGCAAGCGGAGGCTATCGAGACGGTGCTTTCTGGGCCACTGTTCTCCCCACTTGATAAAAGTGCGAATCGCGGTGGGTGCCGTATATAGGATGTTCACCTGATGGCGGTCGATGATGCTCCAGAAGCGATCCGGCTCGGGGCAGTTGGGCGCGCCTTCGTACATCAGGCTGGTAGCGCCATTTTGCAGCGGGCCGTAGACGATGTAGCTGTGGCCGGTGACCCATCCGATGTCCGCCGTACACCAGTATGTGTCTTCTTCTTTGAGATCGAATACCCACTTCGTCGTGATGTACGTTCCGACGGAATACCCGCCCGTAGTGTGAACAACCCCTTTGGGTTTCCCGGTCGTGCCTGAGGTGTAGAGAATATACAGCGGGTGCTCGGCGTCGAGCGGTTCGGCTGGGCATTCGTCGGAAACCGAAGCCATCAGCTCGTGCCACCAGTGATCGCGTCCGGCTTGCAGATGGATTGGCGATCCGGTGCGCTTATAAACGACGACATACTTTACCGAGGGACAGGACTTTAGCGCTTCTTCGACGGCGGGAAATAGCTTGACTTCGGCGCCGCGGCGATAGGAGCCGTCCTGCGTGATCACGGCGACGGCTTGCGAGTCATGGATGCGATCGACGAGAGCGTTGGCAGCAAATCCGCCGAAGACGACAGTGTGTGGCGATCCAATGCGGGCGCAGGCCAGCATGGCGATGGGAAGCTCGGGAGTCATTCCCATGTAGATCGCGACCCGGTCGCCTTTCTTGACTCCAAGCGACTTCAGAACATTGGCGAATTTCTGCACTTCGCGATGCAGTTGCTGATAAGTGAGCGTGCGCACCTCGCCAGGTTCGCTCTCCCAGATGAGCGCGGCTTTGTTCTTGCGCCAGGTTTGCACGTGGCGATCGAGACAGTTGTAGGACAAATTGATCTGGCCGCCAACGAACCACTTAGCCCAGGGGTTGTTCCATTCTAAAACCTTGTCCCACTTCTTAAACCAATGCAGTTCCTGCGCGATCCCTCCCCAGAACTTTTCCGGATGCTCGACGGATTCGCGATAAATGCGTTCGTAGTCTTCCAGGCTCTTGATGTGCGCTTGCTCGCGGAAATGCTCGGGAGGCTCAAAACTGCGCTGTTCCTGCAAGACAGAATCAATGGTGGTTTCGGAAGTGGGGATGGAAGCCTTCTCGGCCATGGGCGGTTCCTCGGGCGTTGTAGACTGCGGCAAAGCTAAGCCGCATCGCATTCTACAGCGGATGGGGGGTTTTGTCTGTAGCGCGCCAGCGGTGCTCCTTACTGCAAGTCAAGGAACTTGCGACGGTCTTCTTCCGAGGGGATCGGGCAGGAATCGTACTTGCCGAAGATACGGTACCGGTTTTGCGCGACCAGATTATAGCCCCAGTTTCTCACCCACAAAGGCACAAGCCGCAGTGCTCCACCGAGAGCGGCCCATACACCACCGAGCTCCCGCAAAGCCACAACTGCGGCGTCGGACCGCGACGCTATACGCTCCTCGGACAGGGCGTAGTTCAGCACGACGTACATGGTGTCGAGGTCGTTCGGAGAGGCGTTGTGCCGACGCAGGATCTCAGCCGCAAATTGGCTTTGCAACGAGGCAAAGCGAAAGCGGTCCTTTCGATCGCGCTTCAGAATGAACTGAACCAGGCGGTTGCAGAGGCCGCAAACGCCGTCGTAGAGAATGATCGGGTTGGGGGCGGAGACGGGCATCCTGCCTCATCTCCATGCTACGCCAACGACGTGAAGGGCTGAGAACTGCCCAGGCGGAATGCCTTGAAGCATCACGGACTGATTCGCTTTGTAGGGGTCCTTCGACTTCGCCAGTCGGTTCGCCTTGCGAACCGACTGGCTACGCTCAGTATGACAGAGATAGGGAAATCAGCGGCCGTTGCCGGTTTTGCGTTTCATCTCGGGCACGTAGTCTTCGACTTCTGCTTTTTCCAGCAGATAAACGCCGGGGCCCTGCTGGCCTCGAACCGTTCGGCAGAATTCCGCCACGAAGAATCCCGCATTGAAAGCTTCGGTGAACGCCCATCGGGTGTGCAGACGCCAGTCCCAAGCCAGAGCAGGATCTTTTCGTTCGACGTCGCCGATGTCGGTGGGGATCTCAATCGCAATTCGTTGACGATTGACGGCATCGGAAAGATCGGTGCGGGACGGCTTGCCATCGCCATTGAATTGGATCAAGGGAGTCAAGGTAGACAGCGCGTCAAGGACCTCCGCGCGACGGTCTTTTCCTTGCAGGCGGGCCTGCACGCGGCGGCTCGCCAGTGGCCACGTGACCCACAGACGATCCGTGCCATTGCGGTGCAGAACGCTGGATGTTTCCGGACCGTAAAAATCGACTTTGTAATTGTCCGATACCACTCCCAGTTTGGTGAAATTCAAGTGGGCGTTTCTGCTCTGCAGGGGATCGAAGGTCCAGGTCATTTCACCAATGTTGGTTCGACCATCGTCTATGCGAAGCGCCAGAACTCGCTCACGCTGCGCCAGTTTCAAGTTGTAGCCCAGCCGCGAATTTCGATAGGGTTCGCGCACCGCCAGCATGTGCGAGTGGACAATCAAACGACCGTCCTCCAAACCTAGAAAGCCGAAGGCAAAGCCGACCAGCTTTGTGCCGTCGAAAGCGCCCACCCAGATGCTTCCCGCCTCCTTAGTGGCGATGGCGAGGGTCAGCGGCGTGGTGTCGAGGTCGGAAAGACGCCACACTTCCCTTTCGACCTCCTCCGCTTGTTTCAGGTCTTCAAAGCTCTGCAAGTCCCGAATCGTGAGCGCCGATTTGGATTTCGTTTCGAGCATTGCAAAGAATTGCAGGCGAAGGCGAACAATATACGCGAGAAGTTGCGCTTGCGCCAGCGAGACGTAGCCGGCATGTCGTTGGCACAGGATGTGTCCGGTTGGATTAGCAAGATTTGTGGGCGGTGGAAGTCAGGGGATCATGGGCAGCATGATCTCTTAACGCCGCCATGAAGCGGGCGATGCCGGTGCCGCGGTGATTAAATGATTCGTAAGCTCACGACATGAAACAACTCGCCATTCATGTAACCGCTTATTGAAACCCGATGTCCTTCGTAATCTCGCACTGCCTCCGGATTCTCGAGTGCAGTCGAAGTTTGAGTTCCGTCTTCAACAATGACAGCTTTTCCTTTTCGGGCAAGACAGAGGTCTATGGAATCGGCCGGGGCTGGCGGCTGGGGAGGGGGCGGCGGGGACCCTGGGGGTAGGACCGGAGGCGGGGGAGGGGGCGGCGCAGGAACCGAACAGCCGATCGTCCCATAGATCGTGGTTTCCGCCGTTTCCTTCTTCTTTTTTTCGCGAGCACCGGACACTGCCGCCAATAGCATCAACAAGATCAACATCGCGACAGTGGACATTGCCAGTGTTTTTCTCATGCTCGAATCCTCCCAGTAAAATGGCGGATCACCGCACAAACAAGCACTTTATATCATACCCGGTTGCGCCAATAACCGTGGTTTCCGAAGGGAATCGATGGTAAGAATGTGCCTTTCGAGTTAACCCGATTTTCTTCGGAAATTTGTATGCTCGTCCGCCCGCCACCGCTCGTACAGTCCGAAACCTAAGTCGGAGGCCACGAGCTCGGTCCCCGAGTCCAAGAATCAATCATCATCGGGATCGGTGGGGGTGCGGGTGTCGTTTAAGAAGTGGCTGGCCTCGAGTGGGGCGGCGATGGTTTGAAACGTCAGCGGGGTCTGATTGTAATCGAAGCAATCGGACAAGTCGTCGGCGTTGGCATCGGCGTAGTCGAGCGAGTTCAGTCCGAAATTTTCCTCGATGTACTTCAGGATGCTGCCAAACTGATGGTTTACGTGGGAAACATAAGCTGCCTTGGCGTAGGGGGAAACGACGATCAGGGGCACGCGGAAACCGTATTCGTAGGAGTTGATGACGGTAGGAGCGACGTGGTCGTACCAGCCCCCCCAATCGTCCCAGGAGATGAAAATCGCAGTGTTGGACCAATAGGGACTGTTCCCGATAGCATTCACTACCGAGGCCACCCAGGAGGGCCCGGAACCATCGGTAATATCGGCATGATCCGATGCCTGGCCACTCGGAATGACCCAACTCACGGTTTTCAGCTGGCCACTGCTAACGTCGGTAAGAACTTGCTTGTAATTTAAGACGACGTTGTTGACCCAATCAGAACCGGTGCAGGTAGTGCCATTGGGCGGAGGCACATTGGGTCCGCACATATGCTGAATTGCATTGGGGGCGTTCCAGATGATCCCGGCCGAAGGCGCGTAATATCGCCAGCTGATTGCTTTTGCATTGAGTTCGTCGGTCAGCGTGGGATGCTCGAAACAGGGATAGATCATTTGCGATTCGCTTCCGCTCGGATCAATCAAGGCCACTAGCTCGCTGGGCGGAGCGATACAACCGGTATTGTTGAAGGACCCCATTCCCGGCGGATTGTCGGCAACGAATAAGTTGCTCCCAACGCTCGGCGCGGAGGTTCCCGAAATAATAAACTGGTGCGCGGGAAAGCTCGGGCCCTGATTGGTCTGGAACATCCGGTCGCCGAAGCTGTAGGTTTCAGCCATCTGAAAGTAGGGTGCTGCCTCGTTGGGATCGACGTACTTGAACCAAGCATTAGGCGGTGGACAAGGTGGTGGCGCGTTCGGGTTACAGCCCACGTTGATTTTGTCGGCGCCATCCATCTTGCCACCGTCATACATCTCCAGGAACGCCTTATGAGAATGGTCCAGATCGAAATCGGTTTTCAACGATATCGGGGTCAATGTGATCTTCTGACCCAGCGAGTTGATCCCGTAGTTCTGGATGTCGGCGCCGCGTTGCACCAGGACTGGATCCTGAAACAGATTGTCGGTGGAGCGATTTTCCTGGAAAATCACGACCACATGCTGGATCTTCTGGGAGGGAGGTGGGGGCGAGGTCGTCGAACCCCCGCTGCTTCCACCGCAACCATTCAAGTTGATCAGTAAGCCTGCCACACCGGCCAGCAAGCTCCACAACAAGAGCATTTTAGGTCGAAGCATTCATTTCTCCGTTCAAGAAGTCGCGCGCCCCTAAGAATACCTTAACCCCAGGAAGGTTGTTTCCACTCGCTCCAGTCCCCTGGAAAGGTTCAGGGCGTCTTGTCTGTCAGTCGAGAGTCGATAGGAAACCGTGGAGAAAATATGTACTTCTGGGACTTGCAGGGTTACAACGACCTGTCCAGAATGCCGAGACCATCCGGGTGGGGCATCGGTGTGACCACCGCACCGAAATCGCATCGTTCCGGCTCCTTCGATTCTGTTTCTTTTGGATGATTCCGACGGAGGTAAAGTTCGGTGAACGTTCGGGGTTTTTCTTCGCTTGCAATTTCAGCCCTAATCTTGCTCGCGAGTGCGGACCCGACGCCCCTACACGCCGAACACTACCAGCAGCTTTTTAGCATGAGCATGAACGGCGGAGTGATTGCCGATTGGCACCCTGAGCCGTGGCCTTCGGTCTACTTTAAGGGGCTTCGCTTATGGGATACCGGCACCATGTGGTTCAATCTCAACCCAGGGGACGGGGTTTACGACTGGTCCCAACTGGATAAGTGGTTGGCGGCCGCCGGCGAGAATGGAAACGACGTAGTTTACACATTTGCTGGAGTACCGCAGTGGGTCTCGTCGAATCCTGACGATAACAGTTGTTTATTGGGGCCAGGCACTTGCGACCCGCCGGACGATTTGAATGCCGACGGCACCGGTACGGACCAGCACTGGAAAGACTTCGTGACCGCGCTCGCGGAGCACAGCGAGAACAGCGCAACGGCCCACATCAGCTTTTGGGAGATGTGGAACGAACCGATGCACACCATTTTCTGGAACGGCACCTACGCGCAGCTCATACGCATGGTGAGCGATGCCTATGGGATCATCAAGGGCATCGATCCCAACGCAGTCGTTTTGAGTCACGGATTCGGATGGCAATCCACCACTACGATGGCCTGGATGGGAGGCTATTTCGCGGCCGGTGCGGGGCCCTACGCCGACGCCATCTCGGTGCATGGTTATTGCAAGAATAGCGGCGGAACCTACGGTCCGCCTGAGAATGTCGTCAAGTATAGTGCGCTTTTCAGGGCGGTGCTGCAGCAGCAGGGCCAAGAGGGAAAACCAATCTGGGACCTGGAAGGAAACTGGGGCCCGGGTCTACTGACCGACCCGGATATGCAAGCTGGTTGGCTCGCGCGCTTCTACCTGTTCCATGTGTCCGAAGACGTCAAACGCATGTATTGGTTTCTATGGAACGGAGGCGACACTGGCGGACTTTGGATACCTGATCCGCAAAATCACTCCGACCCGGGAACACTGTTGAAGCCAGGAATCGCCTATCGCGAAGTCGGCAATTGGGTAATCGGCACGGAACTCTCTAGCCAGTGCTCTGCCCAGGGGACAGTCTGGACCTGCGGCTTCACCGGTAGCGGCGGATATCAGGCCTTGGCGGTTTGGGATGCGTCCGGTACCTGCAGCAACGGGGAGTGCACCATCACCAAGTATTACTTCTCCGGGGATTACGTGAACTATCGCACCCTGTATGGCCACACACTCCAGATCTCAGGCGATTGGGTGCCGATTGGGGCCAGACCGATCCTGCTGCAAAATCAATAATTCTTTGAGCTTGCGCCTGCTGGGTGTCGATCAGCTGAGACGGCGTCTTTCGACGCGCGGCACGGCCTTCGATGCCGAGAATGGGATCTCGCGCCGCCCAACGAAAAGCCCCACTCAAGCCAAAGGACAAAAGACAGCTGGAGTGGGCCACCCCCGCGGAATTCATCGACCGCGCTCGACTATTTCTTCGCCGCCAAGTCGACCTGACGGATGCGGTTGTTGCCGGTGTCGGCAATCAACAGGACTTCTGATCCGTTGACCGCGAGGCCGATATTATCGAGGGTCGCGTCGATGGCGGGACCACCGTCCCCGCCAAAGCCTCCCCGCTGCGGATGAGTCGGATCGCCGGCTACCGTGCTCACGAGCAGAGTCGCGGCATCAATGCGGCGGACCACTTCATCCGCGCCGCCGCCTACAAAGACGTTGCCGGTCGGATCAAGCGCCACTTCCAACGGATTCTGTTGAGAGGCCGACTTGGCCGTGCCACCGTCGCCAGCGAAGGTAGCTTTTCCGTTGAATGCGAACGTAACAATGTCTCCGACTGGCGCTGTCGCGCCGCCACAGCCCTTGGCGACAGCAAGCACGCAACGGATGCGGTTGTTTTGTGAATCGGCGATGTAAACGTTCTGCGAGCCGTCCACCGCCACTCCGTACGGGCGATTCAACCGAGCGCTGGTGGCCGGACCATGATCACCTTTGTAACCCCTGACCCCGGTGCCCGCAATGGTTGTGATCGTGCCAGTCGTATCCACTTTGCGGATGCGATGATCAAAGTAATCCGCAATGTAGACGTTCCCTTTTCCGTCGACCGCCACTGACGTCGGGCTGGTCATATTCGCCTTGGTGGCTGGTCCACCATCGCCGCAAGGATTGGTGGTAATCACGCAGGCGGTGCCGCTGCCCGCAAAGGTCGTGATATTGCCTGAACCGTTCACTTTGCGTATAACGAGATTCCCCAAGTCGGCAATGTAGACATTATTCGAAGCGTCGACCGCGACGCCCGATGGAGCATTCAAAGTCGCGCTCGTAGCCGCTCCGCCGTCACCGGTCCAACCCTGATCGCCGGTACCTGCGATCGTGGTGATGGTGCCGGAGGCGTTCACTTTTCGCACGCGATTGTTGGCCGTATCCGCAATGTAGTAGTTGCCAGAGCTATCCCAGGCAACGGCATTCGGAGAGGCGAGGATAGCGCTCGTGGCGGCTGAGCCATCTCCACCGGAACCACCTCCGGCCAGCGTATTGAGAACTCCTAATTTCGTCTGACGGATGCGGTTGTTGCCGGTATCGGCAACTATGTATCCCAGGCCGTCCGCGAACGCGCCTTTTGGTTGATCAAGCGCTGCCGCGCGCGGCGGGCCGCCGTCGCCCGAAAAGCCTTGGACACCGCTGCCGATCACGGTATTGATGGTCCCAGTGGACACGGTTACCTTGCGGATGCGGTTGTCCAACTCGTCCGCCATAAAGACATTCCCCGATGCGTCCAGCGCCAGACCCCAGGGATTAAACAAATTGGCGTTAATGGCCGGGCCTCCGTCGCCGCAGTTGTTGGTAGGGACAACACAATGTTTTCCGTTACCCGCGAACTTGTTGATGATCCCGTTCGAGACCACGCGGACGCGTTGGTCCCGGGTATCGGCGACGTAGATATTGCCTGAGGCATCCACGGCGACACCCGCAGGCAAGTCCAGACGCGCGCTACCTGCCGGACCACCATCGCCACAGGTGAACGATGGACCGCTGCAGATAATGCCGCTGCCGATTATGGTATTTATATTCCCCGAACTGTCCACCAGACGAATACGCTGATCGCCAGTGTCAGCGATATAAAGATTTCCTGCGCCGTCCAGTGCGATTTGCTGGGGTTGCCTGAGTTGGGCCTGGGTAGCGGGCCCGCCGTCGCCACATGCGTAGGTGCCTCCAGCACAGACTTGTCCGTTGCCAGCGACCGTGGTGATGTTGCCGCTGGTATCGATCTTGCGAACCTTGTTGAGGTCGATTAAGTAGAGATTGCCCATGCTATCAAAGGTCAGCGAAGTCGGTCCGCTTAGTGCAGCCTCGGTCGCGGGGCCGCCGTCGCCCAGATAACCCTGATATCCCACACCTGCGATGACATGCAGCGTGCCCGTTGTATCCACCTTGAAAACGTAAAAGCTTTCGGGCGCAGCGATATAGAGATTCCCGCCCGCGTCCCTTATGACCGAGGTCACCCCCGGAATGTCGGCGGACGTAGCCGCGCCGCCCGGAACTCCACCCCCGGCCACGGTGTTGATGTTCTGCCCCTGCGCTAATAAGGCGAGCGAGATGCAGAAGGCTGCGATCCGAACCATCGGCGAAAGAAAAGCGCGAAGCCCCGAGGCCCTGCGCGCAGTCGTTAGTTTCCTGGAAGGTTGAGCGCCGACAGAATCGACACGCGTGGCAAAAGACAGAACCTGGCTGGCGAAGAGCATATTACCTCCGAAAGGCGGTTAAAAGATTCCTGGGACTTGCTCAGCAGTTGAAGGTCGGGGGATTACTTCGAACTGAAGCCTTGGTGCATTGACATTGAACATGCCCACATTCATGGAAAAAGTCAACAGGAAACTGAATGCCGGATTCGACGCATTGCCATTGACGATGCGAGATCGGCCGCAAATCGATATATCCGGGTGAACCCGTGGGAGCACTCAGCGGCCTCGACGCGTCGGATCGTGCAGGCTCATTGCGCCTAACCAGCAGACACGCCGACTGCGGAAAACATCCCCAGCCTATTCTCTTCTTTTTGCCGCACGATGAGGTCGGAAAGTTTTTCAAGGGTGCGAAAATTTTCCATCTCAAAATGTTCCAGGTCGATCTGAACATGGAAGTTCTGTTCCAGGAAGAGCAGTAACTCCACAAACCGTTGCGAGTCCAAAACGCCGGTATCGAAAAGATCTGTGTCCTCCGACGGAACTTGCAGGTGCATTACGTCGCGAAATAGTGATCCAAGTCGGGTTTGAATGGTTTTTGAATCGGCGTTTATCAGAATAGATTTCATGACTTATCAGATCTTCACGAGCAACGGCCCCGGAATACGAACCGGTGATCTGTGCCCGGCTACTCCCGCCAGACCGGAATCCCCGCGCTAGTCGACGAGGCGGTCGCCCGGACTCAGGAGTTCGCGCGCAGCCACGTACTTACCCTCTACAAGCAATTTCGCCACCAAAACCCATTCGTCCTGGCAGGCTACCTGGATGCCTGAAGCGACTGACTCGCCAACCGTTCCAGGGGGCACGCTCGACGACTGTCCGGTGAGGCCCGCTTTCACGAGTGCAATTTCTTGCACACCGAAACGGGTACGGGGATGTCCCCAGGGCGAAGAAAAAGGATAGTAATCACACGCCCGCACAAAGTTCACGATCCGGGACGCCGGCCATGACCACGATAGCCGGCCTTGCTCGGGCACTTCCCTTCCGAAGTATTCACGCCCGCCGGGGTCTTGTGCCAGCAGCGGTATCTTGGCCGGATCCGCACCCGCGACCTCGAGCAATCGCAGCATAAGCGCAACTCCCTCATTGACGCACTTGAAACTCAGTGACAGCGCCGTTTCGTCATCCGCGATGGGGAAAATTGTCTGGTACACGATCGGTCCGGCATCAATTTCCGGATCTATTTTGTGTATGGTCACGCCGTGAGTCGGCTCGCCGCGATAGAGCGCCCAACTGACCGCGTTCAGACCCGCATAGCGCGGCAACGGCCCCGGATGCAAGTTGTAAGCACCCAGCCTCGGTGCCGCCAACACTTCGCGGTTGATCACGTAAAGCGAATGGACATTCAGCAGGATGTCCACTTGCGCCGAGCGCAGGCGTCCGGCAAGCTCGGGATCTTTTACCAGCTCTGCCGGCCAAGTTTCAAATCCCAGATTGCGAGCTACATTCCATGCGCTGGCGCCCGCAAAACCAGCTTTGGGAGGCGCAGCCAGAACCGCAACCAGACGATGGCTGCTCGCGGCAAGCGCCCGCAACATCTGCAAACCCGCTGACTCCTCCGCAGCCAGAACGACATTCATTTGGTTAAAGACGCGCAACATCGCAACCGCATTCATCAATAACACGGATTGTCTCGCAGTGCCAGAGACTCCGGTTGTTGCGGCAGAAAGGAAATGCAGGTTGTGGTGCTCATCTCCTGCGTTTTTGCAAGAGGCAAAACGCAGCTCGTCAGGATGACATCAGGCGGCAGTAGACTTTTTTTTCAAGAAAGGTTCGCCAAACGTTATCCGGAATCCGGTTTTACCCGGGCGAAGCACGCAGAGGGCATAGAAATGCTATCGATAACGTCCACCGCCTGGCTGTCTCGCAAGCAAAAGAGCAAAGCCCTTCTCCGCGATGAAGAGGTGGGCTGGAGCAGACGAGCTAGACGGCTCCAACGCTCAACACTTTTTCAACAATTGGGAATTGACTCCTGAGAATGTCGAAGCGCAGATCGGAGATCGCTACCCATTCGGGATCGCCTTCCCATGATCCGCGTAGCTGCCCAATCGCTTGAGCGCGGAATACGGAAATATTGCAAGGAACATCCGCTGCACTGTAATAGCGCAAGGCCAGCTCGATCGCAGTTAATTGGAGACCGGTCTCTTCGGCCACCTCGCGCTGCAGCGCTTGCTCGTCCGACTCCCAAGGCATCGCCAAGCCACCGGGAAAGGAAAATCCGCGGCCATCGTTCCGACGAATGGCCAGATAATGCTGTCCTTGCGGGATGACCGCCACGGAAGCTCGAAGCGTCCCGAAGAACGGGAAGCGCCGGTAGACTCCCAAGCCAAGGCGCGACACGCACCAGAATGCACGTCTTCGAATTGCCAGGAGTGTCATGCGGGTGAGCCCGCGACCGGTGGTAAAATAGCGGCCGCTCTCCAGTATCTTCTCATCGCAACTGGAGAGCGGAAACCATGATTGCCGTGGATTTATTGAGACTCCAAGAATAGTGGTTTGGGGCCGATCTTCAATGGGCCGGAAATCGGATTAGAGCCGCCCGCTACATCCCGGAATTTCTTGAATGATCCCTTTGGAGTGTAATCCTTCTCGCCGGATTCGTTCCACACCACCAGTGCTTCCTTCCCGTCGGCCTTGGTAAAGTTACAGGTCCATACCGAACCATCGGGAGAACACGGTTTAGTCATGGTGGAACCGACCATCCAGTTAAATACCTCGCGATAAGCTCGGGCGGCAGGGGTGGAAGTCCGGGAATCCCGATCGTAGAGCTTGCCGACAGCGCCGTCGTTCCAGGCGTACCAGTAGAGCCTCTGCACCCCCTCAGACCAATGCACAAGATAAAACTGCGCCAGGAACGCCGCCTGCGAATCCTCGTCGGCAACGCCTCTGCCTTTCTTCGCGTTGCCCCAACTGGCCTCGGTATCGTACGTGGGTTTCGACTCCTGATGGTACTTGGCCAGGATTTTGCGAAACTCGGCGTAATACTGGACGAAATCCGTCGCAGGCCCACGCTGGGTGTAACCGTGGAAAGCGATGCCGTCCGCACAGTCGCCGCCGCCAGCCGCCAGCCAATCCTCCATGAACTGACGAAACTTGGGAAATTCCAAACCTGAGGGAGGGGTCAGCAAAATTGCGTCGGGATCAAGGTTGTGAATGATCTCCTTGGCGTCACGCCCCATACGCAACAGTTGAGGGATGGTTCCGGACCACATTTTCGGCAGATAGGGCTCATTCCAGAGCTCATAAATCTTGATGTGAATGCCGTGATTATTCTTGCTGTGAGTAACGATTGCAGTGACGAAGTCTTTCCAGTATTGATCGGGACCGGAGCCATCTGGCTTCAGGTCCTTGGGCGGGGCACACTGGCCCGGACCGTAGTTGCAGTCCATACTTGGCTGGCTGGAAGCGAACTCTGGAACACGCCCGAAGGTATAGAGAACGTCGTCAACATTGTGTTCCTTCAGATCCGAAAACCATTTGTCAACCTGATCCCAATCATACTTCCCGGGGGCAGTATTGATTTGTGCCCACCCGGTCGCGGCATCCCACATGCGAAAGCTGCCGAACGGGATATCCGGCCATGGTTCCGACTTTCTTGGCCAAACATGCCGATGCATGCCGAAAAACGTGCGCGGCACCGGCCCGGCTGAGGGATGAGGCTGGTCACTGGCAAGCACAACGTCTGCAGGCAACGCTCCAGAGACCCAGAGCATGCATAGCGCCGATAGTATCAGCAAAATGGGGAAGAGAATTCGTTTCATCGCGATGCGTGGCTCCTGGGAATTCACTCGCTTGCAAACCGGCCCGGCGTTGGATCGCTGACCTCGAGATGGCAAGCAAGATGATTGGTAACGGGACGATGACATGGTACGTCACTCGGAGCAAACCCGTCAGCGAGAGCAAAGTTGCATAGCTGAGAAAAATGGACTCGCTCAGCCCGAGCTAGACTCGAAATGGCAGACAGCACTATTGCGGATCGCAGGAAGGTTCGCGATCTGGTAGAGACTCTGGCGACCCACCCTTTCCGCACAGAACGCGGAAAAGGGTGGGGCACCCAAACTATACAATATACCTGCGTGCTAGAGGGCGAGTTCAAAGGGCCGCACCTCGCTTGCTGCACGCCAGCTATTCTAATTCTGACCGCACGATTGAGCGCCCGCCCCTTGCGAAAAAACCGCAAGGAGCGGGGTACCCGAACACCCGGTCGCGAACTCCGCCTACTTCTTTTGTAGCGGGGCGGTGCCCAGCGGTACTTCGCGGATGCGATTGTTTCCCTGGTCAGCGATCAGCAGGTTGCCGTTGGCATCGACCGACAGTCCGGAGTTGTCCAGCGTGGCCTCGGTGGCTGGACCACCATCGCCTGCGAATCCTTGCTTGCCGGGATGCAGGATGTTGCCCGCGACCGTCGTGATGATTCCGGTGGTGATGTCGATCTTACGCACCACCTGGTACACGCCACCTCCGATGTAGAGATTTCCCGCTGGATCAAACGCGACCTGGAAAGGACGTTCCATAGCAGCTTGGAGCGCGGGTCCGCCATCGCCGCTATCGGCACTTTTTCCGTCGAGCGCGAAGGTTACGATATCGCCGACGGGTGCGGTCGAACCGCCGCAGCCGTTGGCTACAACCAGCACGCAGCGAATGCGGCTGTTGTAGCTGTCGGCGATGTAGACGTTGCCGGAGGCGTCGACGGCAACTCCATACGGATGCTTTAGCAGCGCTAGGTTAGCCGGACCGTTGTCGCCCTTGAAACCTGCAACTCCGGTTCCCGCAAACGCGCTTATCATGCCAGAAGTATCGACTTTGCGAACGCGGTTTTCGACAGGGTCCGCGATGTAGACGTTCCCCGCCGCGTCGACAGCTGTAGTGGTCGGCGAATTCAGCTGCGCCTGGGTAGCGGGTCCGCCATCGCCGCAAATAAGGCCCGCTTCCAGAAAGCAGGTGGTTCCATCCCCCGCAATAGTCGTGATCGTGCCGCTAGCGACTTCCCGGATGACGATGTTGCCAGTATCTGCGATGAAAATATCGCCAGCACCATCTACGGTCACGCCCAGGGGATTGTTCAGCCTGGCGCTGGTGGCCGCTCCGCCATCCCCGGTCCAGCCGACGTCGCCAGTGCCGACTACGGTAGAGATCGTCCCGGAGCTGACTCCACGAATTCGATTGTTGGCGGCGTCGGCTATGTAGTAGTGGCGTGTGCCAGCCCACACCACGGCATTGGGATTAGCCAAGGTTGCGTAGGTCTTGGCAGGACCTCCGTCGCCGCCCAAACCGCCTCCGGCGATGGTATTGATCTTGCGATCCATGACCACGCGAACCCGCTGGTTCCCGGTGTCGGAGATAATCAGATTGCCGACAGCGTCTAAAGAGATCCCATAGGGGGTGTCCAGTTCAGCCTGCGAATCAACCCCGCCGTCACCCGCGAATCCTTGCACGCCCGTACCTGTGACCGTCGCCATATTGTTCGTGCCAAAATTGGCGACCCGGATCCGGTTATCCGAGCTGTCCGCAATGTAGAGCACCTTCCCGGTGCTGTCCAAAGCTATGCCTCGGGGATTTCTGAACGATACTCCGTTGAGCGGCCCGCCATCTCCACACTTCTGGGTAGGGGCAGGGCAGGGTCTTCCAGCGGTCTTCCACCCGACGACGGTAGTGATGATTCCAGTGCTGAGGTCCACCATTCGGATTCGTTGGTCCTTCGTGTCACCGATATATAGGTGGCCTGCATTGTCCGCAGCTACCCCGGTCGGAAGGTCCAATTGCGCGGCTGGCCCAGGCCCAGTATCGCCACACTTGTAGTTTGGCCCATTGCAAATATAGCCATTGCCCGCAAGTGTGCTGATAAACCCGGTGGCAGCCTTGACTTCGCGAACCTTCTCGATTCCGGTGTCGGCAATAAAGATGTTGCCCGCGCTATCTACCGCCAACCCCTGCGGATTTCCGAGCTCCGCTGAAGTGGCTGGCCCGCCATCTCCACACGAACTGATGCGGTCACAACTCTTGCCGTCCCCCGCAACCGTGGTAATGTTGCCGCTGATGTCGATCTTGCGGATGCGGTTGTTTCCCCAATCCGAGAAGTAAAGATTTCCCTGTGCGTCCATCGCGGCTCCGTTAGCGGCGCCGATGAGCGCCTTGCTCGCCGGCCCGCCGTCGCCCGAGAATCCGTGATAACCCTTGCCCGCAATAACATTCAACTGCGTTCCAGTGACCTCGAGCATGTAGTAGCTGTAAGGAGCAGTGAGGTAGATGTCGCCGCTGGTGTCTGCGACCGCTGAAGTGGGCCCAGCTATATCGGCGGATATCGCGACCGGGTTGGGCTTAGCTCCGCCCGCGATCGTCTCGATGATGTTGGTTTGGGCGGTCGCCGTGGAGGCGAACAGAGTGGCGACGCAACACAGTGTCATCAACCACAACTTTGGTTCTGAGAAAGTCGAAATCAGAGTCGAACGAGTGAGATTCATGGTGCCTCCAAAGACGTAAAATATTGCGGCAAACTCGGTATGAGGCCCGACAACGGGGATACTTAGTTCATGCAGCCCGGTGATTCTACACTGAAGTCATTTACCCAAGCGAGCAAAAAATCGCGTTTTCCCTGCGATTTTCGCGGCTCCCAGGGCTCCTCTGGAGCCAGAAAGTACTAGGGGCGTTTGGCCATAAGCTGGCGCGTGTCACTGTGCAAGTGCAAGGGTTTGCGGTATGGCGGTTCGATTTCGTAGGTCGAAAAGCCTAGCGAGCCGAGGAGATCGCACACGGCAAACGGATCGACTCCCAGGTCCGGATGGATGTCCATCAGTAAGAGAATGTCGCGATTCGCTTTCAGCGTCTCGACGGCCCCCCGCAGCACGGCAATCTCCGCGCCCTCAACGTCGATTTTTATGACGTCGACCCGATTCGATCCCGTCTCCTGCAGCACGGAATCCAAGGTTCTCTTGGTAATCGGAATGATTCCGCAGTTGCGGTTGGGCATGGCTTCCATCAAGGTATGCCAACCGCTCTGCTTGCCTAAAAACAATCGACTCTGTTCGTTGGCGTCCGCCAGCGCGGCTTCGTATAGGACAATATTCTTATAGCCGTTCAATTCGATGCTCTTGCGAATCCAGTGACAATTGGTCGGCTCAGGCTCAAAGGAGAGAACTCTTCCCTTCTCCCCCACGATCTGGGCTGCGAGGAGCCCAAAGTCTCCTTTGTTGGCACCGACATCGATGAAGGTCATGCCCGGTTTAAGCAGAGCCAGGACAGCCCGGTGCTTTTGCACTTCAAAGCGACCTACCACCCGGGCCAGCATCATGGGGGATTCACTGATGTTGAGAAAAATTTGTCCCCCTGGAACTTTGTACGGTTTGTAACGGTTTGGAATAATGGGTTTAACGATTCGCCAAAGCGTCATGCGGTTTGGACGAATCGGTTTGATGAGCTCAGAGAGAGTCATTTCTCCCTCCGAAAAGCTGCCCTGGGCAGAACACAAGTGACTCGAATGGCTCGCGGTCGGATCGGCATAGTTTTTCTCTGATGGAGACTCCTTACGTACCCGTGCCCGTCAAGGACACGATTTGCGGGCTGGTCTGGTCACTGTCACTGACGTTGAGCGAGCCACCGCGAACCCCCGTTTGCTTTGGCGTAAACGTAACCGTGACGGAGCATTGGCCTTGTTTTGGAATGCTGGCTCCACAGGTGTTGGTCTGGGAGTAATCCCCGCTGGGAAGAATCTGGCCAAAGTTCAATGCGTAGTTAATCGTGTTCGTCAGTTGGATTGTGAGGTGCTTGCTGCTCCCCACGGCTACGTCGCCAAAATTGAGCTTCATGGGTTTGAGGACCACCGAGGTTCCAGTGCCCGTGAGCCTCCCCATTTGCGGACTCGCAGCGTCATTGTCCCATACCGCGATATTTCCGTCGCGATATCCCTCCCCGGTCGGCGTAAATACCACGTTGATGGTGCAACTGCCGCCGGCGGTTACACTGCCGCCACAATTGTCGGTCTCAGAGTAGTCGCCAATCATTTGAATCTTCGTAATGTTTAACGTGGACTGACTAGTATTGGTGAGGGTGACCGGCTTCGTAGCCTGCGTTCCAATCGGCACTCCTGGAGTGAGGCTAAATGCCAAGCCAGGATAGAAAATGGGTAAATCAACCATCGTGCCCGTCCCCACCAGCTTTACCATTTGCGGACTGCTGGGGTCCGTATCCGTCAGGGTCAGTACTCCGTCTTGAGACCCGGCCGCGGTGGGATCGAAAGTCACGTTCACTACACAGATTTGCCCGGGCGCAATGGTCTTGATGCATTGCTGCGAGGCTGTGTAAGGTCCGGTCGCCTTTATGCTCTGCACCGTCAAAGGACTCGTCCCCCAGTTCGTGATTTGCATGCGGTCGTTGCGCTTGGAATTGACCAGTAAGGTCCCGAAATGCATTTCCGTCGCCGAGGCAACTGGGCAGGCCCGCGGAGTCAAGACGAAGGGAGGTATCGGCGTCTGATTGAAATTAAAGCTGTCCGTCATGTCATTCGCGTTGGCGTCACGCTTGGTCAAGGGAGGCAGTCCGAAAGCCTCCTCCATAAATTTCAGCACCGACGAGAACTCGTAAAATGTGTGAGAAACCTTACCGGCGATGGCATAAGGAGAAATAATCACTGCCGGAACCCGAATACCCAATCCGAAACGATCCTTCGTGGGCGGGTAAACGTGGTCATAGAATCCTCCCCAGTCATCCCACACCAGAAAGACCACGGTGGAATTCCATTGATCGATGGGTCCCTGCATAATCGCGTTGATCTGCTCCACACTCCAGTTCTCGCCGTCACAGGTGCTGGCGGGCGGATGCTCGCTTTCAGCTCCGGCGACGATCCAGGATACCGCAGGCAGTTGCCCGTTCTGGGCGTCGATCGCAAATTGAGTGGGGGGAACCACGTTCGTCTCCCATTGGCCCGAATTCCGAATGTGATTGATGGCGTCATAGGTGGACATCACGTAACCGCGGTCGCCCTCTGGAGGCGCGTAATACTTCCAGCTCACTCCCTTATTGTTCAGCGTGTCAGCCATGGTTTGAATATCGAAACAAGGGAACACATTCGAAATGGCGCCATTCCCCGCCATCACCGGCACTGTGACTTTTGAACCGGCGTCGCATCCCCAACTTCCTTTTCCGCCGTCGCCACCAGTTGGAATCTCTAGGGTGCCGGCGCCGTTGGCCGCGATAGTGTAAAGGTGGTTGGGAAAACTGGCTCCATCCATCGAGGCGAACATGTGATCGGCCAGCACGAACTTCTGCGCATAAGTCCAATAGTTGGGAATATCCGCCGGAGTCATCTGGACATACGACATGAACTCGCCGTTCTCGTTGGTCTTGTGGATCAGGTCAAAGCGATCCATCTTGCCCCCATCCACCAAGTTCAGAAAGCCTTGGCGAGTGTGATCTTGGTCATGCGGCGTAATATCGGGAGATCGCCATAGCGGAATCGTCTGGCCGGTCGAGATCTTTCCGGTAGTCGCACCGTCGGCACCAGGAAACTGACCGAAGTAGTGATCGAAACTCCGGTTTTCCTTGATGATAAAAACTACATGCTGGATTTTGGTGATGCCGGCGGGGGGCTTTTGCGACTGACTCGGCTCGCCTGGCGGTGGAAGGGCGTTGGCCGAAATGCCAGCAAAGGCAACCACCAAAGCAATCAATATCGAAGCGCGCGGCGCAACCATCTGTCCGTTCGTGCCTACTTTAGCCATCTTCGTAATCCACATCTTTTCCTCCAAAGAGGGAATTTAGTACATCTCGAACTTGCGATACGACGAATGGTTCCCACGGCTCGCTTCCCTTTCAGTCGCGAGAATTCCATCGTTATCATTATCATTATCATTCTTTCTCCAGGTCCACACATGACGCAGCCGCGGCCCCACTAGTCCCCAGTTCCCTTCAATGGAATTGTCTGCGGGCTGGTGCCGAGGTCGCTGTCGCTAATGACGACCGATCCGGTCCTTAGCCCATCTTGCGTAGGATAGAAACTCACGCTCACCGAACAAGTGGCTCCCGCCCCTATGCTGGAGCCACACTCATTGGTTTGGGCGAAATCGCCTGAAACCATGAAACTGGCGAAGGTCAAGGGTGTCGAACCTGTGTTTTTCACGGTGACGACTTGCGGTGCGCTTTGCTGGCCCACTTTTTCGTCCCCGAAGTTAAGTCTTCCCGGGGTCAGAACAACGTTGGTGCCCACCCCCTGCAGGCGCACCATATGCGGACTTGCCGGATCACTGTCAAATATGGCGAGATTGCCATAGAGCTTTCCGGAGCTCTCGGGCGTAAACTTAACGGTAAAGTCGCAACTTGCCCCTGCCGCCACGCTCTTATGGCAGTTGTTAGTCTGGGAGTAGTTCCCTATCGTTTCGACCTTCGAAATCGTGAGGGCCGACGTGCCAGTATTTTTTAGGGTGACGGTGCGTGCATTGCTGGAGCCGAGAGCTGTGCCGGCCGCTGGGAAAATTAACCCAGGGTACAGTGGTACTTGCACCAGAGTGCCCGTACCGGTGAGGCTGGCAGTCTGGGGACTAGTCGGGTCGCTGTCGGTGACCTTTAGCGTTCCGGTTTTCTTACCGGCTGTCGTAGGAGTGAGTTGGACGGTAATCGTGCATGCCCCGCCTGACTTAAGGGTCTTAGGACATTTGCTGGTGGCGGAAAACTCGCCGCTGGCCGTGATTTGATCGATCGTCATCGGATTGTCGCCCCGATTCGTCAACATCGCGCCCAAGGTCCCCGAGGAGCCCACCAGAGCGTTTCCGATATTCATCTCCGAACTGCCCAGGATCGGGCATTGGCGCGGCGTTAGAACCAAAGGCTGGTTAGGGGTTTGCGAGAAGTTAAAGCTATCGGAAGTATCGTGAGCATTCGCATCGCGATCGGTCAAGGTTGGCAGGTCAAAAACCTCATCAATGAACTTAACGATGGAACTCAATTCATAGGTCGTATGAGAAATCTTTCCAGGTATGGACCAAGGGGAGATGATCAACAACGGAACTCGTGGGCCCAACTGAAACTGATCATCGATGGTCGGGGGCATGACATGATCGTAAAAGCCACCAAAGTCGTCCCATGCCAGAAAAATAACGGTCGAATCCCAAAGCGGACTTTGCATGAGGGCGTTGATCTGCTCTACCGTCCAATTCTCCCCAACGCAGGTTCCGGCAGGCGGATGTTCGAGCTCAGCCCCGGGCGCGACCA
Organism: Terriglobales bacterium; assembly: GCA_049585795.1. GTDB lineage: Bacteria > Acidobacteriota > Terriglobia > Terriglobales > Acidobacteriaceae > JABDBE01. The sequence continues at coordinate 186,537 of JBAVAQ010000112.1, forward strand.
CCCATGAAACGGCCGCCAAATTTCCGTTTTGTACGTCGTCTATGAACTGCTCGGGCGGCACCACGTTGCTGGTCCACAAGCCGGTGTTACGCACGTAGTCGATCGCGTCATAGGTGGAATAGACGTATCCCCATTCATGATTCGGAGGGGCGTAATACCTCCAACTCTGGCCGGCGTTGTCCAGGTTGAGTCCCAGGGTTGGAAAATCAAAACAAGGGACGACGCGTAACACATTGCCTATCGCATCCAGGTCTTGGACGAATGTATTCGGGGGCGAATCGCATCCCCATTGTTGCGGCACTTTTCCGCTGTTCCCGCCAATGGTGGGCACGGAAATCGCACCCCCGCTTTGGGCAGCGATGCTGTACAAGCGATTGGAAAAGCTGGGTCCTTGCTGGGAGGCGAACATGTGGTCAGCCAGCACGAACTTTTGCGCGTAAGTCCAATAGTTCGGTATGTCCGCCGAAGTCATCTGCACGAAGGGCGCGAACTGGCCATTCACATCACCGTTAGAGGAAAGGTCGAAACGATCCATGTGACCGCCGTCCATCCCGTTTACTGTACCAGTCCAAGTGTGGTCAGGATCAACTACGGGTACATCCGAGGCACGCCGCATGTGGATCAACTGGCCGGTCGAAATGGTCGCCGAGGTCGAACCGTTGGCACCGGGGAAGGTGCCGAAGTAATGGTCGAAGCTGTGATTCTCTTTTAGGATAATGACGACGTGTTTGACCTTTCTTAAGCCTTTCTTCCCCGGGGGCGTTCCAGCCTCGCTAGCGTTCTCATCTTCTTTCGCGTCTCCGCTAACGCGGGAGGCATACGCGCGCTTATCCACAGAGAAAAACAAAGCCAACAAAATCAGGACTGAAATGCGGGCCTTCATATGCGCCTCTTTACGCCACCCTTTGGACAAAAATACCAGCGCTTTCGGGAATCGCCGGGGGAGGATGGCCGAAATACGCATCGTTGCTTGTTGCCGACTTCGATCACTGAGGCTGTTCTTGGGGGTTGGAACTGCTCCTAATGTACGGGAGTCCGGCGCTGTTGTCTGCGAGCAGAGGGAAGATATGTCTCCCGCTGCTGTCTGATCGATCGAACGCATCTGCCGAATTCTACCCATCATCCTGTCCGCCAGGCGCAAACCAGAGACCGAACAAACCATCGCAGAGCATGAACCCTGAGCATTTCAGTTCTGTTCGTGGCTAGCGCTTCCGGGCGGCGCTTCCCCGTAGACCATACACGCTTATCTTGTCGATGGCCGGAACATAGACCTTACCATTGGCGATTGTCGGCACCGCAAACTTAACCGTATTCCCGGCAGCATCTCGAGAAGCGTTCTGATTACTGTTGTAGAGTTCAGTGGCAATGTTCGTGGCATCGTAAGCATGCAGGATCGCCGGAGTCACGCCCATGGTCGATGTCTTCTCCAAGGCCCAGAGGATTGCATTGCTGGTGCCATTGGCCGAAAGCGAAGTCGAGGTACCCGGAAAACCAAACAAAGTGTCCGATTCAGAAATGGCGCTGGTCGAGAGCAGCCCGGTCTTTGGATCGAAAGTGTACTGTCTCACAAAATCTTTGCTGCCCCCGAAGTAGACATTGTTATTCCACCAGGTGGCGGTTGAAAACATGCCTCCGATTGCGCCCTCCATATCCTGCACAATCTGGCTGTTATTTTTGGCGTGGAAGTGCCCCATCTTGTCGCGATCAATCAGGTAAATCGATCCTTCCTTTCCGACCGCGATCAGCAAGTGCTGGTGCGGGGCCTTGTTACCTTGATCCGGCAGAATCAGGACTCCGCCCGAGCCCACATCCCGGTCCCCACCCGAAAGTCCCGCCTGGTTGTAGGGAGTGAAATAATCAAGCACCTTCAGGTGCTTTGCGACCGGAGGCGCCAATTTCATCACACTGTCGCCGTAATCCCTGCCGCCGGTAGTTTCATCGAAGGTTCCGTTGCCGGTAGCGAAATAGAGGTCCGACTCATCATCGGCAGCGAGCCCCGAGCCGGCCTGCCACACACCACCGCGGCTGCCGTTCGGAGTGCCATTCCACACTCCGGTCTGGGTCAGCGCGGTCGCATCATAGCTCATGATCCAGGAATGCCACGGATCATGATCGCAATACGAAGCCCAACCGATGTAAACTTCGCCGTTCAGGAGCAGCAAGCCCGGACGATTTCCCTCCTGAAATGGATCGAAGTGGACAAATCCTCCCTGTGATCCGTCTCCCGTTCCTTTCACTTTACCTGTGATGATGATCGGCGAATGCGCTCTTTCTTTTCCAGTGGTGATATCCAGTGCATGCAAACGCTGCCGGTAAATGCCGTTCTCCTTGGTTCTGGTAAGCACGTACATCGTATTGGCAGTGGGGTCGATAACGGGAGTGCTTGTGACACCCATCTCGGGTACGATGTCGGTACAGTCCTGATCCGTGCTGGACACGGTCGTGATGCCCTTCGCGGGATTGATGAAACTCCTGTGCCAGAGGGCTGACGCGTTCTGTCCCTGATCGCTATCCGCATCGAACGCGTATACGCTGTCATGCTCGGTCGCCACATACACCACGTTGTGCGTACCCAACTTCGGAATTGGCACATTGGGCACGTACAGCGGTTGCGCGTAAACATAGCCATCCGCCTTGTGCGAAAACAGTTTGCCAAAGCTGTTCACGTTCACATTGGCGGGCGTCAGAATAGTCTCATTCAGGTTTTGACCATCACGCTGATTGTCATTGCGCGACGTGGTGACGCTGACTTGCGCGTTCACGGCGAGCGCCGCCCAGCTCAGTATGAGAAGGGTCGAGATATATCGAATCATGTGTGGTGACCTCACAACTGCATAGAATCCGGGCGCGCTAAACGCCCCTGGGGAGGGTCACAGAATTTTGTACGTAGACATGTTCGATGTCAAGGACAAGTTCCCGCGGATTTCGGAAATAGGAGCGCATTTTCCCGAAATTGCAATTGTTTGCACTCACACCCCTACCATCTCACGCAAATGCGTGGTGCGCCGTCGTACCTGCATCTAGAGGGCCAACTTCTGAGCTCGTTTTCAAAGCATGTTCTGTTCCGCGCGGCCTCCTCCGTTGCTCGCCGAAACTCAACTCGCCAACCGCGCCCCGAGGAGGCGCCCACCCCTCGCCCGTCTCTCGAATAGGCACTGGTCATTGCGGCGGCACCGCGGGATAATGAGAACAAGCGCGGGGCAATCCCGCCCTGGAATGGACGACATGAGGTTGAACTTTGGTACTCAAGCAGAGTCACAAAACCGCGAATAAAATCGGCGCTGCGGCCCTTCGCATTGCCGTAGTGCTGACAATCGCAGTTACCTCGGCTTGGGCTATCGAGCCATACTCCATGAAACCTGCGGCCCTTCAGCCTTCGGCGGACCTTCCGCAGAATGTTGCCGACTCCCTGGACGCCGATGGCACCCTGGTCTTCACCTATGACAATGGAATCGAGACGCCGATCTGCGAGATTTATTGGGCCAAGACCGTCATCGGCCAGGAGAGCCCGGCCAAGTCCACCAAGGTTCTTTACGGCAACCTGAAGGAGGGCGCATTGGTGGGAGTCGTTCGCTTTTTGGCCGAGTCCAAGGAAGATTATCGCGAGGATTTTCACGATCAAAAGCTCAGCCCCGGCTACTACACCATGCGCTACACGGTAATGAGAGAGGGCGATAAGACTGACTTCGTCCTGCTTAGCCCCGCCAAACTCGACAGGGATCCCGACCGCATCATTCCCCCCGATGAACTCGCCCGCCTCAGCCGCCAGGCATCGGGAACGGAGCAGCCCGCGGTTCTAAGCCTGGTCGCAGTCGATAAGAAGGACAAGGATTTTCCTGACGTCATCATGGCCGACGACGGTTCTTGCATCCTCCAGGTCAAACTGCACTTCAAGGCCACGACTAAAGCTCCGGCAGGCGAACTGGCTTTCGCGGTTATTGTCGCCACTGCCCCCGATGAAGTAGGGGGATCGTAGCGGGAAAGGCCAAGCCTCTTCCCCCGAACCGAAACGGCCTCGCCCCGACCCTCCTTCTCGCTGTTGAAAACTAAGGTTCCAAGATGGGCTGCAGCGAAAAATCTTTGGTTGTGCTCCTCTGCGGTGGTGTTATCTTATTGTTCGTGATCGCAACCGCCAGACGATCAACCTGCCAACTTTGCCGTATTTCAATTCCACCTTTATTGATCGTGCTTCTCCTGGCCGTCTCTGCGCTTGCCGATTCACAGGTAGACATGCACTTTCTTGGTCACGGGGGGACCAAGGGGAACCCGGTTTACCCCTGGTATTTTCAGATCGATGGCGTGCCCAAGACCTTGATCTGTGACACCTTCAAGAACCTGAACATCCAGGGCGAAACTTGGCAGGCGAACGTCACTAATATTCTGAACGGTCCAACCCAGGGGTTGTTCAAAGGCAACACCTTGATTGACTATAAGGCTGCCGCCATCATTTTTAGCGACGTCCTTTTCCATGGCGCGAATGACAGCGATGCTAACTGGGCAATTTGGGCTTTATTCACTCCGAGCGCGAAGAACAGCAAATATTTCAATGCGGATGCCTTGGCTCTCTACAACGCTGCTCTCGCATTGGCTAACAAACTGCCCAAGAGCTTCTTCAGCAACTTTGTCATCTATACCCCGATTCCAGGAACGCAATCCTGCAAGAGCTGCGGCCTTCCCCAGGAATTCATCGGCTACAACCCGGTGCCCGAGCCCGGCACTCTGCTTTTATTTGGGACCGGCCTCTTGGCCTTGGCTGGGGTGATTCGAAAGAAACTGGTTCGTTCCTAGTCGTTCCGATCTTACCCGCAAGTTTTCTACGAAAGCGGATTCGACTCTTCCAGCACCGGCTCAGTTCGATCCTGCGCCAACGAGACGGCTGCGTTGCCAGGTTTTCTGGCGGCGCCAAAACCTCCCACCTTGCCGGCGTTCACGTAGCGGAGGCCGTGCTTCCTGCAGAAGCGATGGAAGGCCGCGCTCCAGAAAATGTCATCGCTCAACAGCAGTCCGCCACTGGTAAGGTATGGCCAAACCGAGTTGTACTCGAAGCGCTGGTGCCCGTAGGTGTGGAGACTGTCGTGTAAGAAGATATCCACGTGTCTGTAAGTTTCCAAAATGCGCGGCAGGAGGTCTCTGCTGTCGCCCAGATTCAGGCGATAGCGCGAACGAAGATAATCCGGCACAATCCAGCCCGATGGGCAGCCTTCAGGCAAGGCTCCTTCAGGCATACGGTCGGTGGCATTGACAACCGGTTTTCGCGCTGGCAGGTCGATCGAAACCAACTCCCCGATCGTGTTGCGCTCCATGGCACGCAGGATTACGGCGCTGGACAATCCGTCAAACACTCCGGTCTCGAGTACCAGATTCGGACGATGCACACGCACGGCGGCGTATAGGAATGGATGCCATTCCTGCCACTGTACCAACCGTCCCCGCCGAAGCCTCATGGCGCTGTCGAGAGAAGAGTGCAAGACTTGATCCGTTGCCAGTTCAGTTTGCAGGGCATCTGCCTGTACGCGCGTCGTCCCCGGAAAAACCCCACAAATCGCAGTTGTAATGTCGTTTGGCCGCGGCGCGAGGGCGATCGCGGGCAAGGTTGAAATCCAACGTCGCATGTCAGCCACCGACGCGCGTCGGAGACGCCTCAGGACAGCAGACAAATGGTAGTAATCAAGCAGGCGCATTGAGACCGCCTTATGGGGAATTCTGTGGAGTTGAATGAGAAGCTTCCGCCCTCGAGCGGAGCTGTCTGCATTAAGCGAGGAGATGGGTAGGCGGGGCGCGACAGAGAGAAACTATCGTCCCGGCAGTCAGCTGGGTCGCTGGCCGGAAAACGAGAACGTATCCGCAAGTCTGAGTACAGGCGGGTGGGCGGAATACGGCGTTGATGAGGGCGCTAACACTGAAGTCTGGCTGCCCGGAACCATGGCTGGTTTCTGACTTGAGAGTCCCCTTGGCAGAGCTTGATTCTTCTGCCTCCTGGCGCATAGCGTGCAAGTCATCGGTTGCCGAGACGATTGGAAAAAGCAGAACCCACAAACAGGTAAACGCCAAGGCGAGCTGCAGCGATTTAGATCCGCGACGCTGCGGAAACCAGGCGCAGAAGGCCAATAGCAGCAGCAGAAGCCAGCAAAGGTTCAGTAATAGTTCCAATTTTGTCTTTCCGGCTTTAATTTACCCGGTTAAGCGGTTAAACAATATACAACCCGAAAGTTTCGGAAACCACTCGGTGGATGACAAATTAGTTTCTCTGCTCCGTGGATCACCGAACTTTAGCCTCACTGCAGATGCTTAGCCAAGTCTCCGCGGTCCGAACCTTCGCGCCAATATACCCCGCTTGTCGCCCCCATGGCTGTTTTTGCTTTTGCCGGCGGCAACTCAGCCGTCACCGCTTCGATCTTTTCTCGAATTTTGGCATCGGTGAGCACACGGACTGTCAACTCAGCCAGCACCCACGAGATGCGCGATGTACTTCTGAGTCTTGCTGCTCAAGGCAAGCCGGGCCGAAGATCAACAATCGAATCAGTCAAAAACGGTGCGGTATGGCAAATCTTTTGAAGTTTGTGGAGGTATGCATCCGTGAATTTACCCGCGTTCCGGTCGAAGCCAATTGTGCAAAACCAGTTTTAGCCAGGCATTTCCCTAAGCGACGGTCAATGTTCCGCGTCTTCGATGAAGCGATAAGGTTCTATATTCTTGCTGTTCCGTGCCGCATCTTGCGCCCTTTCGTGTGTCACAGCCCGATGCGTTGATTCTCTTGCAGCCGACCGCCTGCTAGGGCAGCTTGTTGGCGTAACAAGCACCATTGGTGATCTGAGCCGGTGGGGTGGGCGGAGTCATCCAAGACGGATTGTTGAAGTCAAAAAACTCCGTCATATCCATCTGCGCCGCGTCGCGCTTGTTCAAGGGTGGCAGATCGAAACGAGTTTCGATCAGCTTCAGAATCGCGGTCGCATCAGCGACCGTATGTGAGACGTAGTTTCGTTTTGTGAACGGCGACACCACGATCAAGGGCATGCGGAAACCGGTGTAAACGAAATCACAAGTTGGCCCGTTCTGTGGCGGATAGCACACATCGGCTGGGAGCAGATCCACCGGCTTGATTCCATCCGGACTTACCGTTGTCTGTGCGGGAACGTGATCGTACATCCCTCCGTATTCGTCGTAAGTTAGAATGAACACCGAATCTTTCCACGAACTGCTCGCCATCAGCCCGTTGATCAGCGACGATACATAGTTCGCTCCCAACTGGATGTCGTCCAGGGCTGTGTCGGTATTCGAAGGGTGCTCGTCTAGCCCTGCATCCGAAGCCGGTTCGATCAGCGCCACCGCGGGCAGAGTTCCGTTCTGCAGGTCCGAGAAATACTCCGAGATCGGAGCAATGTTCTGCGGATAGTGCGTCGGAATTGTCTGTCCAAAGGCGAAATCCTGAATTGTACTCAAACCCAGCAGGCAATGCGGATCGTACGGTGGCCCCGTACAGCTGCTTCCCTGCGGATTCACATAGATCTTCCAACTGATGCCCGCCTGTATCAACTCCTGGAAAATGGTGGTGGCTGAGAGCGGCTGTTCCTGCAAAGTCAGCGCATGAACATGTCCCTGCGAAGTCGCCGCTACCAGGTACTGGCGATTTGGTGGCGTCCTGCTCATGACTGGAGAGAACCACCGATCCGAGGTGGCAAAGTTCGTCGCCATGAAATAGTAGTAATTCAGGCTCGAACTGTCGTAGTACCCCATCGCTCGAATCCCCGCCGTGTCGTAATAAGGGTGGGCACGAACTCTCGCCAGATCTGCTGCCCCGGCGACCATTCCATTCATAGTCGGCGTTCCGGAAGTCGGATCGAAGTAATTCCAGTCCCAGTGACTCTCCGACCAGCCATCACCCGGGTTCTCAATGCATTGGGTAATTAACGGGAACGAGGTTATTTGCGGGCTGTCGTCGTCCACCTTGCATCGCGCAGGAGGCGGATATGCCGGATCGCATCCCGGGTTGGTCGGCGGCGGTCCCTGAAGCGGTGGAATTCCTGTAACCGGGTTGTACTGCGGCAATCCGTCGAGCGATTGATCTGGAATACCGTTGGCCGCCCAGTAAGCGCGCAAGGTGCCGAAATAGTGGTCGAAACCACGATTCTCCTGCGCCAGGAAAATAATGTGATTGAGAACGCTGACCGTCTGCGAGATGTTGAAAGTTGCCATTACCTGCTGACTCGCATTGAGTGTGACCAAGCAGGTTGGATTCGTGCCGCTGCATGCACCGCCCGACCAACCCACAAAATATGAGTTCGTCGCTGGAGTTTCCGTGAGCGTCACCTGCGTTCCTGCGCTAAAGGGCGCACTGCATGTCGAGGGACAGCTAATTCCGGACGGACTGCTTGAGACCGTACCTGTACCGGTTCCCCCCAGGGCCACGCTCAACACCGGTGCGCTTTGCGTCAAGCTGAACGTCGCTGTCACTTGCTGGCTCGCGCTGAGTGTTACGGTGCAGCTAGAGCCTGCGCCGCTGCACGACCCGGACCATCCGGCAAAATAGGAACCGGCGGCGGCAGTCTCCGTGAGAGTGACCTTAGTTCCCGGATCGAAGGCTGCACTGCAGGTCTGCCCGCAATTGATCCCGGACGGATTACTTGAGACAGTTCCCGTGCCAGTTCCCGCCAGCGCCACAGCCAAGACGGGCAGATTGCTGAAGGTCGCCGTAACCGCTGCGCTATTGACCAATGCCAGTTTGCAGACGCCCATGCCACTACAAGCGCCCGACCATCCCGCAAAAAAGGAGTTCGCCATGGGCGAGGCAGTCAGCGTCAACTGCGTTCCCTCAGCAAAGGTTGCGCTGCAGGTCTGTCCGCAATTGATCCCGGACGGACTGCTCGTGACACTTCCCTTGCCCGTTCCTCCCAGCGTCACAGCCAAAACTGGCAGATCACCGAAGGCCGCCGTAACCGCGGCGCTATTGACCAATGCGAGCTTGCAGACGCCCACCCCACTGCAAGCGCCCGACCATCCTGTAAAAAAGGAGCTCGCCATCGGCGAGGCAGTCAGCGTCAACTGCGTTCCGCTGGCAAAGTTTGCACTGCAGTCTTGACCACAATCGATGCCCGCGGGATTACTGGTCACCGTTCCGCTGCCGGCGCCAGAATCCTTGACGCTCACTTGAAAGGAGACAGTGGAAGTCGACGTAGAACCGGAACCCATGCTCGCGCCTCCTCCGCAACTGGAAAGAACGATAGAGAGCGCAGTCAAACAGCAAATACCGGCACAGTCCCTCAGGCAAGACATGGAACGGCACCTCTCGAGTCCGTTTACAAGCGGCTCTTCGATGAGAACGATTCCAGACGGGTTGCTTGGCTCGGGAGAGCGGAACCCCTATCCATAACCACATATTGGATTTTCAGGTTAACCCCAGCAGCGGGCGCAATCACGGGTGCCTGGTTAAGGGAAGAGCAATGAAATGGTGTGCAGGATCTTGGCGAAGCTGTATCAACAAGCTGATCGAGAATGACTTCACCACAGCAAAAAGCCAAACACTATTGCCCCGCGATTTCGCATACACGGCGTGGAATAACGCGGCGAACTTTTTTAGCTTACCCCTTTACCGTCGTTTCCCGACAGCCGGGCTCGGGACACACATACCGGAGCACGTTACGTTGCCGGTCCAGGCTCGAGATAAACATGGGTCGACCGTGCTTTTCGCAGCGTGGCTGATCGTTGGAAACCACGGGCGGATCGTCCTTGACCGGGGTCACGTACCCCAGCGATTCGTTGAAGCAGCGATGACAAAACTTTTCGGTGCAGCGAAAGAACTCGACCGAATAGTTAACGCTGAACGGAGCCAGCAGGAATTCCATGGTCCGATAGTGCTTGTCGCACAGGGGAAGGATGTCGGTCCTCACGGGGGGATTCTAGCATCGCGCACAAAACAAAACCGGCGGACTTAGCCGCCGGTAGTTAATTTGTCACTCAAGCGCCGAGGAGAAGACGCCTGCCGCTCGAGAGAATTCAGTTGCTGTCGTCTCGCCGTTTCAAGGTCGGACGATCGTCCCCGCTGGTCGAGCCATCCTGACCGGTATTGGTGGTGGACGATGCACGGCGCAGACTCGGTTTGCTGCCGTCTTTCAGATCGTTTGGCTTGCGCCGGTTTTCCAGCAATGCCAATCGCGCCTTCACATCATCGAATTCCGAGGTAGTGACCGTATATTCCTGGCGCGCCGGCAGGATCTTCTCAATCTCTTCCTGTGATTTAGCAATGCGGTCCGGGGTCTGCGGATGCGAAGAAAATGCCTTGGCCAGAGTTCCCGGCTTCTTCTTTTCCATGGCCTGCAACTTCTCAAAGAAGGCAATGAAGGATTGCGGATCGTACCCCGCCTTGTACATATATTGCAGCCCGAGGTAGTCGGCCTCGGCTTCAAACGAGCGCTGGAAGCTCAGGAAAGTCAAGGGCAGGGCCAGGCCAGCGGCCTCGTAGGCGGCATATCCAATCCCTCCGCCGACCATGATGAGCGGTATGGTGGCGAAGTTCGCGTACTGCGAGCGGGTTAATTGTCGGGTGGCGTGGCGGGCGCAAACATGGGCAATTTCGTGCGCCATCACGCCAGCCAGTTCGGCCTCGCCGTCCGCAGCCAGGATGGTCGCTGAGTCCACATAAACAAATCCACCGGGAAGCGACATCGCGTTGACCTGGTCCGAATCAATGATCTTGAAGGTGAACGGAACTTGCGCGTCCGAATTGCGAACCAGATTCTGGCCCAGGCGATTCACATATTCCGTGATCACAGGGTCGGTCACAAACTTCGAAGTCGAGTCCACCATCATCGAGTATTGTTTCCCCATCTTGATGTCGCTCTCGATGGAGTACCAATTACCCAAGCCGCGTCCGCCAATCTTGCGATTGCCGATCGCATCCACATCATCCTCGCCCCCGTTGTGCTTGACCTTATCGGGATCGGCGGGTTGAACCGTAGAGCTTTGCGCACCCTGGGTAGTAGAGTCGGTGGTGGTGGTGGTGCTGCTTTGTCCAGGCGCAGTCCCGGAAACTCCAGGATCGCCGCTGGGAACCGGGGCATTTCCCGGACCCGGTTGGGTGCCGGGAGTACCCATCTGCCCAAATGTCGCAGGCGTCAAACAGCAAAAGATAAACAGCGCAGCCGACAATAGCGAGAGCCGGAACTTCATAACCAATCCCCGTTTTTCCGCCCCGAGCGGGCCTGTCATCCGATTATACGCCTGGGAGCAAGAGCCGTTCCGCACAAATCCTTAAGAGGTTTGAAGCAAAATAGGTCCCGAAGGTTATCCGCGGGGAATAAGCTTAACAACCCCTCCAAACCAGAATTGTCATTCCGAGAAGCAGAGCGACGAGGAAGCTGCTCTCTAGATTCGTATCAGGGCACGCCTTCAGGCGTGCCGAATAAGTGCGAATAGGACGGCTTTAGCCGCTGGCAGGTGAACACCGACCAAATCCCCCCTTTTCCCCCTTCGGCAAAAATCTTGTCAAGCCCCCTTTCGTGCTCAATTCTGCCCAACTGCCTCATAGCAAACCGAATATAAATATGGAAACCATGGCACTTTTACCCTGTGAGTCTGATACGCTGAATGTATAGACACAAACAGGCGCAGGCATCCAGCTTGCGCCTTTTATTTTTGGTGATGCGGACGCTTCCTGTCCGCGGAATCTTCCGAGCAAGCTAATTCAAAATTCAAACTCAAGGGAGAAATGTGTGCGCGGGCCAGTGCCTGCGCCTTCTACGCTTATGACCGAAAATTCTGCTGCCGCCATCAAACCCCAATTCGTCCGTCGACGCCCCAAAGCTCTGACCACTTCTTACTCGAAACGCAAAGGCGAAATGGCGGAACTGATCTTCGCCGTCAAAGCCGCCAGCATGGGATTCGCCGTCAGCAAGCCCTACGGCGACAGTGAACCCTACGACCTCGTCGTCGAGCACAAAGGTCGCTTGCTTCGCATCCAGGTGAAGTCGGTTTTTACCACCAGCCGTTGGGGATACAGCGTCGCCGTAGCCCGCAAACGCCTTCGCCACCATGTCCGATATTCTGCCCAGGAAATCGACTTCATCGCCGCCTACGTCGTTCCTCACGATGCCTGGTACATCGTGCCCGTTGCCGAAATTGTAAACAGCATCCACATCCGGCTCTATCCCGAGGGCACAAAGAAATGCGACGGCGGACGCTTCGAAAAATACCGCGAAGCCTGGGACCTCCTCCGCCTGGGCGCCTCGACTTCGAATCAAGACGCAACGGAAGAATCCCGGTGAGAAGCTGCCCGCGAAAAAACCAGTTGTCCCACGTCGCCCGGTTTCCGAGACCTGGTCAAACCCACAAATCGGCAACCAGCCTTTCCCGATTTCGAGCCGAAACGCCTCCGAATCGGCAATGACCCATTGCAGAATCACGACTTTCAAACAACCAAATCTCCAAACCGACGTCATCCTGAACCCGGCTTCAGCCGGGTGAAGGCTCTCGCGCGGAGTGGCAAACCGGGGAGCTGGCCCACCCTACGTTCTGCGTAAAGGTGGGGACGACGACACGCCGGCCGCAAATGGAGGCCCCCGGACGCAGGCTGCATGAGTTCCCGCCTTTGCAAAAACCGCAAAGGTGGGCCAGCCACGGGCGCGAACCTGGGCACCGGGCTCTTGACAAAACATTCCCTGTAGGTTATATTCCTTAGGTGGCATGGGAAATCGAATTCACCGATGAATTCGAGGCTTGGTGGGATGCCCTGGACGAATCGGAGCAGGAAGACGTCCGAGCCAGCGTAAATCTGTTACGCGATCGCGGCCCGAGCTTAGGACGTCCGCACGCGGATCTGATTACCGCGTCACAGTATCCGAACATGAAGGAGTTGCGAACTCAGCATCGCGGGCGGCCTTATCGCACGCTTTTTGCCTTTGATCCGCGGCGTGTGGCGATTCTGCTGATTGGCGGGGATAAGACCGGAAGCGATCGCTGGTATGAGGAGTTTGTGCCACGCGCCGACAAGATTTACGCGGAGCATTTGCGGGTGATCGAGAAGGAACGATAGAGGTGCAAGATGGCGAGAAACTTTCGTGAGCTGGAAGCGAAGATGTCCCCCGAATCGCGAGCGCGTTCGGATGCCAAAACCAAGAAGTTGATTGCCGAGATGGCTCTCGACGAGCTTCGCGAAGCCAGAGAATTGACTCAGCAGCATCTGGCCAACCTGCTCGGCATCAATCAGGCGGCGGTTTCCAAGATGGAGCGCCGCGCCGATATGTACATCAGCACTCTGCAATCCATGATTCGAGCCATGGGAGGCCAGTTGAAGATTGAAGCCGTGTTCCCCGAGGGCAAGGTGGAAATCAATCAGTTTCGCAAGCTCAGGAAAACCGCCGGGGCAGATTGAGGGATGGACCCGTGCACCCGCCCCTTGCAACAAACGCAAGGAGCGGGGCACCCGGCAGTCCCGAATCCGTACTGCGATTCAACCACTGTCATCCGAGTAATAACGTTGAATGTCGGAGCCGACTGAGCCGCCATCGTCGAGGCGGGGAAAAAGAGCGAGAGCAATGCCTTACGGAGCTGAGGAAGTGACACGCTGCCTGTCCTCCTTACTTGAGCGCCGCCTCCCAATTTCTAACGCGACACTAGTCTCTGCGGCGAAAGCCTTGATGCCAGCCACTCATGGGTCGCCGCCTTGTCCCTGAGCTGCTGCACGTTGACATTGAACGTGAAATACTTTCCCCGTCGAGTACCAAACGAGATGCCCTCGCTGTTGAGGTGCTCAACCGCTTCCTGGAAATTTTCCTCTCCATGCTTTACCTCGATGAAGGCACGTCCGCTCTTCCGTACTGTAATCCACACCCGAGCAACGCCGTCGACGGAAAGAGAAATGTACTCCTCGAAGTACTTTGTTGGAACTTCTCCGTACAGCTTCTGCACTAATGCCTTGTACCACTTTGCACATTCCAGAGTTCCAGGGTAATTGTCGATCCAGTGTTTCTCGTCATATGGTTGTTGTGCTGTCTCCCCCTCTTCAGGCTCATCGTATGAGTCGATCACTTTGTTGAAGTGGAGACCTTTGCTTTCACCGATCTGTAAGAACGTTGCCTGAATCCCGATTATTGGCACCGCCAGGCTCAGCAGGTGCACTACGTTGAAGAACCGATTAGTGATCTCCTCCGCAACTAATACTGCGGTGTGGCTGCGGTTGGGCCACCTTCGTTTCTCATTGTCCCAATATTCAATTGTCCGAATGATATGGGATTCGTCGGTCGCGCCGAGCTGCAACTCGACCTCGAACATCGAATCATCCTCCGGATTTTTGAGCAGCAGGTCCAGTCGGCCTCCTTGGGACTGCGTTTTCTCCTTCATCACTGCCTGGAGCTCGCCGAGTCCAAGAATAGCCGGATCCTCGAAGATCTTATCGCGGAGCCAGTACTCGTCGTGGCCGCACTCGCTAATCTTCAGAACTTTGGCAATCGGGGTCTCGTCCATTATTCGCTCCTCAATCGCGTGGATCGTCTGCCCCATCGGAGCGCAAACGGATGACACGGCTACCGTATCGCAACTCAGATTCTGGTGCGCGAAACTGCTTCCTTGGGGACAGTTCGGGGCCCTACTGCTGGGGGAAGAAGAAATGTACTCCGGGGAGTTTGGGGCGTCAAGGGCGGCGGACAGGAATGTCCGCCCTACAAGCGCGGATTATTGGTTCCCTGCGGGGCCTGAATCGAATCTGCGGGCTGGCGGCACGGCTGAAGCCGTGCCCTTCCCTTGCCTCATCGCCGACGGTTTTCCGCAACCGCTGAAGCCGGGCCCTTGCCTTGCACGAGTCGGCGGCTTCTTCGCCTGGCAGGGATTCTGTTGCGGCCAAGAGACACAAGGTCCCTCGACTTCGCTCGGGATGACAATGTTTAGTGTAGGTCGGCAAGTGGTGCACAGATCCTTCGTTGGGAGTCGCTCGCTTGCG
>JBAVAQ010000113.1:0-63399 GCA_049585795.1 Terriglobales bacterium
TGAACACATCCAACTGCTGCTCGTCTTGTCCACGCATACTTCCTTCTTATCAGGTTGTGCTGTGGAAACAAGAGAGGTTCGTGGTACTCCGCCCGCTTCAAATCGAGTTTTTCCGCAGCCTGCTAGACGAGACGTGCCCACCTACCCGCTATCCGTTTGCTGGTTAATGGCCGCATGGGCGAGAAGATATGGCTTCTCAATGCGGGAGGCGGCGTCGAGAGCGTGCTCGATCTGATTGCGCGCCTCTGCCCTCGCCGGCTTCAATGGTCGGTGGGCTCTTGGAAGCGGCGATTATTGCTGAGGTTCGGCAACGCACTGAGTTTGCCCGTCACGTTGATGGAAAAGCTCTGAACGGCTGATACACCATCTACTCCATCCACGGTCAGGCGGATGGTGAAGGGCACCGCTCTGGTGTAGGCGTGGGACGCGTTCGGGCCATTCGCGCTGGTGCCGTCGCCGAAATCCCAGTGATACTCGACCGCGGGCACGCCGGCGGCCTCCGTTTGCGCCGAGAGATGGATGGTCTCACCGGCGTTGGCGACCGACGGCACTTGCGCCTTGACGCTTGGCGCACTCGGGGAAACGTTGCTGTCAATGAGCTTGATCACCCTCACCGACTCGGGGACCTGATTCTCGATTCGCACGGCACCGTCCATGAGAGTGACTGGCGCGTTCTGGTTCAGCACGTCCGATGCAGCAAAGGTGTGGTCCGCAGGCAGCCCGAGATCCGCAAGTTTCAAGGTGTGCGACTGCGGATTCCTTATCCAATTGAAGACGGTCAGGATGGCCTGGCGTGGACTTTCCCGCAGAAAGAAGATGCTCGGTTGTTCATCCGCGGGCTCGTACGTCATCAGATCGAGCGGGGTGGACGCTCGCCCAATCTTGGCCATATTGAGCAAGTCTGTGTTTTCAACTAGCCCCAGGCGATCCTTCTCCGATCCCAGAATAAGCATGTCGTCGCCAATCTCGTACATGCCGCCGGCCACTGCGGAAAGCGCAATCGATGCCTGCGCAGCGGGCAACGAGACTGGGCGCTGCACGTCTCGCTCCTCCATTAGGTAACTGTCTGTGACGTTGAAGGCGTCTGGATCGTTCAAGAAAAAGTTGCGGTGCATGTAAAAGCGGGCGGCGATCCCAGGCGCGGCATCTCTCGTTCTCTCAAAACTGTGTCCGGTATCCGCCGAAATCCGGCCGGTATTCACCAGTCCCACCGGATTGAGCATGGGGCTTCCATCCTTGTCCAGGATCACTTCATCCCCCACGGTGTCGCGGATGATCTGCAGGCCGATGCGCTGGGCTTCCAGGGTGGTGGTGTTGGGCCGGTATCGGTAGCCCTCGATCGCCGTGGTGTCCATGAAATCGAGCTTGATAAACCGCACTCCCCATTCACGAACCAGTGTCTTGTAAGTCTGACGAAGATATTCCTGCGCTGCGGGATGGGTCGTATCCAGCGCGTACAGCACATCTGTCTTCTGACCCCAAACATCCCCAATAGGAATCGGCTCGCCCCTGGCGTTGTGAACCAGCCAATCCTTGTGGTGTTCATAGACCCAAGCTCGGCCCGATACTTCAAAGGGACCTGTCCATATGCCGAAGGTCAGGCCATCTCCCGTGATGTGGTGGCCCACGAAGCGCATGCCATCGGGGAACTGTGTGGCATTGGCCGTGGCGTACTCTCCGCGGGCGTACTGATAACCTTCATCGATTTGGAAATATTTGTAGCCGAGTGACTTCACATGATCAGCTTGCCAGTCCGCATTAGCCAGAACTTCGCCTTCGTTGATGGCCGCATAAAAGGCCGTCCAACTCCACCAGCCGATCGGGGTCTCACTGGAGACGCGCGCATGGTGCAGCCGTCGAATCGCGTCGCCATAAGCTAGCAGCTGATTGTGATAGTCCGGCCCCGCTTCGAGCATCAGGCGCTCTGAAACCATGTCTGCTCCGGGTTCGAGGGGGAGACTTAATTCGATCTGGTCCTCGGCCGGAGCATCTTTCAGATCGAATTCCTTTTGGACTTCCGTGGTTCCAGTCGATTCAACGTTGTAGGATGCAATCTTCGTTTCCTCTCCCGAGCCCGCAGCTTGCAGATGCAGCAAAGTCAGAAATCGGTCGGAGGTCAGCGCGCCGAAGAAGAGACTCTCTTTGCTTTCCCGGTTGTAGATGAGTTGGCTTCCTGCGCCGCGATGCAACCCGCCTGGCGACTTCCCCAAATCGTACAGCCGCAGCTCCGGCCAGTCTTCGCTAAAACTGTCGGAGAGAATCCGATCAGCGAATGCACGGCCACCCAAATTGAGCACTGGTTCGCCGATTGCCTCGACACCTCGGATGGCTTGCACCGTCACTTCCTTACCGGTCGTGTTCCGTACTGTTACTTGGATGGTGGCGTAGGGACGCTGGTCATAGAGTTGCACCACATAAACCAAGTCGGCTTTGCCCTCAAGCCCCCCGCAGGTGACGGTGATCGCCCGGCCCGAGCCGAGTTCGTCGGTGAATGTAGATTCGGAAGCGTGGTGACGGGGGTAGTCGCTTGAGCGCAACCACTGGTGATCGACCTGTGCCGCCACCCGGCTGGTGAACTTGGCTTGGCCACCTCGCACCGCGAGTTGATACGATCCATCTTGCGCGCTGACGGTCACGGACAGCTTGTCGTTGGTCAATTGCTGAGCGGCACCGGGCGCAGCCAGAATCAGCACGCCAGTGAGAATCGTGGCGCCCACGGCGCAGAGCAGTCGGCATATCCTTTTCGACACGGCGCGAACTTCCTTTCCACCGAGCTTCCTTACGACAGGGGCCAATATTATACCGATGACGCATATTACGGCCAGTTGAACGAGGCAGCGCGCATTGTGCCGCCCGCGTAAAGCTGACTTGTCGTTCGTGATCCTTTCGGTATACGCTCTGGTTCTCAACTGCGACTCGAACCGGGCGACTTCGCCTGCGTGGTGCATGAAACCAATGACCGCCAATGACGACTCCGAACGGTTCCGGACCGGCGCGGCGAAGTACGCCGCCTACGTCGAGACGCCCGAGGGCCGATTGCGCCTCGACCTCGCTTTTGCCAATTTGCAGGACTTTCTGCCGCAGGCCACAAAATCTTTGCACGCCCTGGATCTTGGCTGCGGTACCGGCGCCATCGCCGTTCGCCTGGCGCGACTTGGTTTTCACGTCACGCTGCTGGATGAGTCCGTACCAATGTTGGATTTCGCCAAGCGCGCAGCTCAGGAAGCAGGATTTACGGAGAAGATTACGCTGAAACAGGGCGATGCCACCCAATCCGCAAACTTGTTCCCCGCTCAGTCGTTTGATCTAATTCTTTGTCATAATGTTCTGGAATACGTTGACCACCCCTCCGCTGTGTTGCGCAGTGCGGCTGGCGCCTTGCGAGATCCGTCCAGCATAATCTCGGTATTGGTGCGTAACCAGGCAGGTGAGGTGCTCAAGGCCGTAATCCAAGACGGCGATTTGGCCGCGGCCGAACATAATCTTACCGCTGAGTGGGGACACGAGTCTCTATACGGAGGACGGGTGCGGCTATTTACGGCGGAGAGCCTGCAAGCCATGCTGCACGAATCGTCACTCGCGGTAACTGCGGAGCGCGGCGTACGGGTCGTGTCGGATTACTTGCCGCCGAAGATTTCGCGAAAAGATGAGTACGAGCGGATTTTTGAGTTAGAGCGCAAGCTGGGCCGGCGAGCGGAGTTTGCCGCGGTCGGCCGCTACAGGCACTGGATAGCGCATCGCGCAGGCTGAGCGGCGAAGGACGTCCCATGAACAACGTCATAGCGCAGGTTTCGCCGTCCGGATCTCGCATGAAACCTGGCGCCGGTATTTCGCTCGGGCTCGGCCTTACCAACGAATGTAATCTTGCTTGCGCCTTCTGCTACCGCGATCCAACGCGCGCCGATCGCCTTTCCCTCGATCAAGTCAAGGCAGTCATGCAACGCTTGCCCGTTCGGTCAGTGAATCTCGGCACCGGTGAGAACGGCATGCATCCTGACTTCAAATCGATTCTGGGTTACCTAAGAACACAACCCATCAAGCTCACCATCACTTCCAATGGTCATAGCGTTGCCGTTCTGGAAGACGATGAACTGCGCGCCTTTCACGATATCGAGTTCTCTCTCGATTACGCAACGCAAGCCGAACAGGATGCGCAGCGTGGAGACGGCAATTGGGCGCTCATCCAGCAGCAGGCAGAACGGTGTCGCAGGCTGCGTATTCCTGTAACCATCGTCGCCGTCATGATGAAGTCGAACTGCTTGCGTTTAGCGGATGTAGCCCGAGTCGCCAAAAAGTTCGACGCTCCTTTGCGAGTCAATGTGTACCAAGCCGTGCGATCGGACATCTATGCGTTGTCTTACGAAGAGTATTGGGAAGGTTTCCGCCGCCTCTTTGAGAAGACTGAGGTAATTGCGATTGGCGAGCCGCTGGTGCGAGCGATGGCGGGCCTCCCGCCGCTCCGGGGCGGTTGCGGCGTGAGCACCGTGCGAGTGACGCCGCGAGCTACGACACAGCCGTGCGTTTATTGGCCAGGATCCGGGGAACCGCTGTCGGATTTGATCTCGATGGGGCTCGACATTCTGGACTCCGCGCCATTCGAGCAAGCCCGCGTGCTTCCAGAAGCGTGCCAGCCTTGCGAGTTTCGCGAGTCGTGCCATGGCGGATGTGCCGGACGGCGCCGCTTGCAAGGCGCACTGCTGCAGCCCGACTCTTATTGTCCGATTGTTCGCGGGGAACGGCCACAACTAAAGATCCGCATGGCCGCGAATCGTGATCTGCCCAAGCTGAGCAGTTCCTGCACCACAGTGGTGATCGCCAGGTAGCTCGCTTCGGGTACCCTACCCTCCCCCTGAGTGGGGAAGTCAC
This sequence comes from Terriglobales bacterium, assembly GCA_049585795.1. Classification (GTDB taxonomy): domain Bacteria; phylum Acidobacteriota; class Terriglobia; order Terriglobales; family Acidobacteriaceae; genus JABDBE01. Next base: position 4,867 of record JBAVAQ010000113.1, read on the forward strand.
CCTGTGTCAACGTCAGGAAAAAGCTGCGCCACCGTCTTCATGGGCATGAAGAGCCGATTCGGGTGATTCGGAATGTCGATGAAGTCGTAGCGTCCGTAGAAGGCATGCGCGTTTTCGTCGATGGCGTCCACCACCACGGCCACGGAGGCGATGTTCCTGCTGTGCTCCAGTGCTCTTTTCAGGGCCCCCATGAGCAGGAGTTCCCCAAGACCACGTCCCTTGAATTGCTTGCTTCTCGCCAATCGTCCGAGCAACGTCGCGGGCAGTTTGTCGTACTTGGGAAGGTGTAGGTGTTGAACCAATTCAGGAGGCAACTCACCGGCTTCGATCGCGTACTGCGAAAGCGTGTAATAACCCGCGATCGTCTTGCCGTCGGGAGTCAGGACATAGACGGCAGCAACTCGCTTCTTGATTTCCTGGGTGGCGTGCTCCTTCAGATATCTGTCAAGCGACTCCTGCTCGCATGAAAAAGCCGCTCGATCATGTTTTTTCTTGTCGAGCGGCTCGAATCGAAAAGTGGGTTTTTCCTGGACGGGGCGATCTACCAACTATGCGATCTCCTCTTTCAATCTCCGCGCCGCTGCAATCGCCTTCTGGTTTGGCCTGGGCGGATTCAGGAGTGCTTCCACAAACACTCGTTTTGCCTCTTCGTTCAGCGTCAGGACTTCGTGCTCGCGAATCGTGTTCAGGGCAGCCTGTCTCGTTGCCATTCGAATAAAATCCGACGCGGAGGTGCCGCTCAAGCTCGCTGCGGTCTCAATCATTTCCTTCTCTTCTCGCGTAACACGAGCGTCCAAGCGCTCACCCCGTGCGGCCGTTGCAGTCGCCATGATCCACCTCGATCGTATCAATGTACGGCATTTTGCCGTACATGTCAATTTCGCCGATAAATACCTAGTATTCAATCAGTTGCATGGACTCATTCGTGGCGGTAATCACAGATTCTCCATGAGATTACTGCGCGCGATTTATTGCGCCTCCATCCACTTGTCCGATCCGGTCACCTTGACCGCCACATCCGAAAGCCAGATGTGCAGGGGCTTGCCATCGGCGAAGCCGCGATGCTCGGTTGAGAACAAAATTGGACCCGCCTTTTTGTAGCCTGCCCAGGTTGCGAAGACGCGGCTCGGCGGCTTGGCCCCGCCGCGATGGTAGTCAAAGTACACGACGCGGTTGTCTTTACCCACGTAGAGGTCCCAGGTATCGCCGGGCGTGTAGCCGGCATCCGCGGGATACTTCACCGAAATCAGTTCGGCCATGCCGGGACCCACGGGCAGGTTAAACTTGCCCTGATCGATCGCGCTGGCGCTCTTGTCCCAATAAGCGTGAAACGGGAAGAGAGTCCAATAATTGTCGTTGACGAAAGACGGTTCGACTTCATTCTTCACCTGGTCGGATTGACTGCCGAGTTGCGAACTGTCGTACGAAACCTTGACCGGCTTGCCGTCTTTATCCGGCCCTTCGTAGCTGACTTTGCCGGTCTTAGGCTCCCATTCCCACTTGTGTGCAACTTTAAAGAGTCCGGTAATCTCACCATTCCAGGTGTAGCGGATGGCCTCAACCTTGTCCCACGAATCGACACCGAAGGTCTTGGCGACTTGATCGAGAATTGGTGAGCGCGTCGGCGCCGGCGGGTTTTGACCAAGGGCCATCGCTCCGCAAAACAGAAAAACGATCATGCTGAAACGCAAGGCGGTGAAACGGCGGCTGTTTCTCATTGAGTTCGCTCCTCGGTGAATTAAACGGATGTTTTGTAGAATGACAGTGTAAGCCTTTCGGATACAACAGGAGAGCCTCTAATCGAAACTCTCCTCGCTTCGCGCTTCCGATTGCAAGTTACGCTGCCGCCTTTGCCACGTCCGAGCGCAGTGATCTAAAGCCCGCGCGAACCTCGTCTGAAAAGAGTTTCGGCTGCTCAAACGCCGCGAAGTGGCCGCCTTTATCGAGCTTGTTGAAATGGATGAGTTTGGGATACGCCCGCTCTGTCCAGCTCCGCGGAGCTGGATACAGTTCGTCGGGGAAGACGCTTACGGCAACCGGGATTTTGACACCTTTGGCATTGAAATACCCGAGTTTGCCCCAATTCTCCCAGTAGAGACGGGCCCCAGAGAGCGCCGTGTTCGTCAACCAGGCGATCGTGATGTTGTCGAGGATGTCGTCGCGCGTGAGGCCTTCGGATTTTCCCTCAAAGACGCGTGCGATCAGCTGGTAGCTGCGCGCGTCGTGATCAAGGAAATAAGCCGCCAGGCCGACGGGTGAATCCGCGATTCCGTACAGCGTCTGCGGTCGCAGCCCCATCTGGTACCCGTAAGCGATTCCCTTTTGATAGACGAACTGCAAACGCTCATAAGCGACTTTCTCATCAGCTGACAGACCCGGCGGCGCCGGGGCCCCGGAGGCAGCCGCCTTGTCAATGTCGGCTGGAAAGATGCCAGGCATGTTGCTGTGAATGCCGAGCAGTTCCGGAGCAGCGTCCACGCCCATCTGATCGACGATGACCGCGCCCCAATCGCCGCCCTGCGCCACAAATCTAGTGTATCCGAGGCGCTTCATCAGCACCACCCAGGCTCGCGCGATGTGGGCAACATCCCACCCGGTGGTGGTCGGTTTTCCTGAGTAGCCGTAGCCCGGCATTGACGGAATCACCAGATGGAACGCATCAGATGCGCTGCCGCCATGCGCCGTGGGATTGGTCAGTGGATTGATGATCTTCATCTGTTCGATAATCGAGCCGGGCCATCCGTGCGTAACGATCAGCGGCAACGCATTTTCGTGTTTTGAACGGACGTGGATGAAATGAATGTCCAGTCCATCGATTTCGGTGATGAACTGCGGCAAGCCGTTCAGTCTCGCTTCAACCTTGCGCCAATCGTATTCCGTAGCCCAATAGCGTGCGAGTGCCTGGGTGGTAGCGAGCTGCACGCCTTGCGTCGCATCCCCAACCGTTTCTCGCTCAGGCCACCTGGTTGCGTTGATGCGCCGGCGCAATTCGGTCAGGTCCGCTTCTGGAAAAGTCAAATGAAACGGACGAATTGAATTCTTGTCTGCCTGCTGGCTGGTTTGCTGTTTATCGCTGGTTTGGCTCACGGCGGCCTCCTTTTGAGTAGTTTTTGATCTGTACGGTAGTCGATTTGTATGTGGCCATCGTCCCATTGCTCTCGGCCTCGGTGGAGGAATCAAAACAAAAGACTGGAAGAAAAACAATTAGACGATGGTATTGGGCGATACTTTGATTGCGTTTTCCAGACCCGACGCAGCTAGTCGGTTGAGCACTGTGGCGCGGCCGGTCGAGTGATCTGGCGAAACGCGATAATTGCACCGGCTATTGCCACGCATCCGTACTCCAGCAGCATGACCCAACCAGGAAGCGATCCCCACGGATGCCCAAGTGTGCGCAAATGCCACATGACGTAAGTCGGGAAAATGCTCACCGTCCAGATAATGATCAGCAGCGTCGAGGCCGACGTCAGAAATGGCAACAGCCAGAGCAGATACCATGGGAATACGACGGGGGCGCACAAAAGAGATGCTGCCATGGGCCAGGCAAATTGGGCCGGAGACCACTGGGGCGTTGCTCTTCTTATTCTTAGCCAGGTTGCAGTCGCCAATCCGGCGAGTACTGCGAGGGCTACCAGCAACTGCGGCGGCGCCATTCGATCGAGAATCGCAAATACGGGACCATTAAAGCGGAACGTCTGCACATACGTACCCAGCGAGCCGATAGGAATGTGGCCGTGATTTAGAAACGGTACGTACAGAAGTACGACCACGAACGCAGCCAGCGCCGCGTCGCGAATGCGAACCCGCTTCCAGTAGAGGGGCAAGAGTACGACCGGCAGAAATTTCACTGCGACAGCCAGGCCAAGTGCGACGGCCGCAGTCGCCCGCCATCGACGTACCAGAGCGGCGGCGGACACCACCAGCAATAGCGCGCCAACAATGTCAATGTGACCGCTTCCCGCCACCTCAATGGCCAACAATGGGTTCCAGGCGAACGCCAGAACCAGGTGCACTCCCTGACCGGTACGCCGCAAGACGTCGAGCAAGACGAAAACAATTCCGAACTCGCAAATTACGAATGCGACTTTGAATGCGAAGGTGGATTCGTGGATGGCGGTCACTGCGCGAAAAAAAAGCTGCGCTCCGGCTGGATAGGGGCTCGGCAGATCCGGGTTGTTCAGGTTTCGGGTTTCGGATGTATGCAACGCAGCGAACGCAGGATCGCTGGGGACGACAAGATAGGGATTGTAGCCGAGCCTCTGCAGGCGGCCATCCCAAACATAGCGATGAATATCATCATCGGCGCCCGAGGGCACCCGAAGAAATGCAATGTGCCACGCAGCCGCAAGGACGAGCCCAATGACGACAACGTGCCGGGGAAATGTTGGCGTAGCGAAAAACTCACGAATCGCAAAGAGGTACACGATGCCCGCGAGCGTCAAAGAGGCCATGAAGTATGGCCCACCCCGATTGCCGAAGTTGTGTGAGCAGATGGTTAGCGCCACAAGCAAAGTGGCGCCGAGTCCGTACACTCTCCACGCGGGGGTGATCTTCACTGGTCTCCTGCGTCCGTGCGGAACTGTGCCGCCACAAGCCCCCAGCCCCGGCACAGCCCCTAGAAGGATCTGATTCCACACACGTTCGCAACGCCTGTACAGTTTGACCGTTTCTTAACCTTTTTCCAAGACATGCTCTTGGGCATGGAACCCGATCGATGAGTGCAATCGATTTATCGCGAACTGACGTTCTTTGCTGACGATGAACCGGGGCAGTAGGAATCAGGGTATGTGTGATCGATCGACTCTCTGATAACCAGTCGAAAGCTCAAAGAGGGTATCGCTAAAAGTAGCCTTCCGAAGATTCTTGGCTTCGTATCTGGTCTCGCCGATGTCGCAGCGAATGGTTATCGGCAGTGTTTCGTCCGTCCAGAAGTAGACGTGAAAGCCGCGTGGATTCCAGAGGTCCCACTTATTTACAACTCGGCCATTCACTTTTTCTTTTCCTACCAGCTTGCACGCAGGCGGTACTTGAGCGTATGGGCATATTGAGCCGTTCGTCGCCTGTGGTGCGTACGTGGATAGGTCCTTGTCAGCGAGGTCTCGATACGTCTTGGAAGAGGCGATAACGCGCCACCCCGTCCTTTTCGTCAGGTCGAACACGTCGGCGAACTCACCCCAATCGACGCGAAGCCGTCCGTTGCTCAGGTATAGTTTGCCGCTGAGCCTGGACCCGATTGCGACACTCGCATCCGTCGTAACATCCGCCATCACAGAATCGCCTATGTGAATCTCATTGCGATTGCATCCCGCCAGGAGCAGCAGGACAGGGAACAACACTACGAGGTATCGCACGTGCAAGTGCCCCGGTGTTCGACGCATGACGGAATAATAGCGCTAACCGTTGAGATCAGGCCACAGGGCTCATTGAGAATTTGCCGCACATCCGGGTCAATGAGCGGTTGAATCCCACTCTTTCAGCCACGCCGCCGTGCGCGGCGCCCTCGCCGGAGCCAGCCGTAACTCCTCTGCCAAGCGAGTCAGGTCGTCAGCTACATCAATATCGTAAAAAGGAGATGCGAAACCTACGGATAGCTCAAGCGCTCGTGCCCGCGCCAGCAGCCTCTCCAGCGCGCTGCTGGTGCCCATTCCGTCGCCCGCGAAGAGCGTAGGATGAGAAGCCTTTGCCCCGACGAGATAGTAGCCTCCGTCGTGCGTCGGTCCAACGACTACGTCATGTGCGGCCAGCGTTTCGAACGCGTCTTCAAGAACAGAACCCGGCAGGTGTGGGCTGTCGCTGTTGAAGGCAATGATGCGTCGTTGAGGTGCGTTCGTTCGACGACCTTCCGCGAAGTGCGCAAACACCGAAGTGAGGCCTGCAGCAAGACCCTCGCCTTTCTGCGCAACGACGCTCGCTGATTTGCCTGCTAACGGCATGCCCGCTGACGGCGTGCCCGCCAACCGCGCCAGCTCGTCGACGTCCGACTCCGGACACATGACCGCAACTTCCACATCGCCCAATGACCGCGCCAGCGCCAGCGTGTCGTCGAGAAGACAACAATAGAAAGCAGCGACAGCCTCGGGAGAAAGGCTCGCAGCCAGTCGGGTCTTCACCGCACCCGGCCTCGGTGCTTTCGCCATGATCACCAGCATCCGGTCACTGGCTGACGAACGCACTGCCGTCTCGCTTGAACATTGCATAGATTGTTGGGGCAATCATATACGACGAGTGGATGGGCGGCCGTCGCGGCCCCCATGTGCGGATGCGATCCTGAGGGAAACCTGTCATTCTAGTACGGTTGGTCATCTTGAAACTAAGGAGAACAAAATGAAACCTACGCAAACCAAACCCAGCATTGTCTTCTGTCACGGGCTCTGGGCGGATGGCTCGTGCTTTAGCAAGGTGATTCCCACCCTCCAGGCGGAAGGTCACCAGGTAATCGCCGCCCAGTATGCGCTCAATACAGTCGCGGACGACGTCGCCACTGTGAAAAGCGCGCTAGGGCGAGTCAGCAGCCCTGCCATCCTCGTCGGTCACTCTTACGGTGGAAGCGTCATCACCGGCGCCGGCACCGACGACCGGGTCGCCGGACTGGTCTACATCGCCGCGCTCGCCCCGGATGCCGACGAGACATCTCAGACACAGCTATCCAAGTTCCCAACGACGGACGTCTTCTCCTACATCGAAGTCGCGGACGGACGTATCTGGCTGCGTCCGGAAGGCATCGACTGCTTCGCAGGCGATTTGTCCGAGCAGGAAAAGAAGCTCGTTTGGGCGACCCAGTGCGTGCCGGTTGCCGACCTGTTCAACGCGAAAGTTGGAGGAACTGCCTGGAAATCGAAGCCTAGCTGGTACATCGTCGCCAAGAACGACCGCACCGTCCACCCCGACATGGAACGGTTCGTTGCTAAGCGCATGGGCGCCAAAGTGACTGAGGTCGCCAGCAGCCACGTTGCCATGCTCTCCCACCCCGACGTAGTGATCGATGTGATCCGTGCCGCCGCGGACGCGGTTCAAGGAGTCGCCGCAGTAGCGTAAGTGCGTCGGATTTCCAAAGTTGATAGCGAAGCCGGCGCAGGCCACTCCTTGGGCCGCGCCGGCGCAACCATCGGTACCACCCCGAGGAACTTTGGCATCACTGAATTCATTTGCCAGCGCATACTACGTATTTTGCGGCTGTGGTTAGCTTTGCCTAGACCCTACGCCCCGCACGTGGTGTCCCGGCTCTTCGACGCCGGAAATAATAGCGCACTATCAAGCTGAGAATGAACCAGGCGGCTCCGGCCGTGCCCTTCAGCGTGCCGCTGATCTTCGATTTTCCGATACGCGGGTAGTAGCTCACCGGGACTTCAACCACGCGGAATCCAGCCAGGGCGCCCTTGAGGATCATCTCAACCGCCCAGCCATAGGTGGTCTCTTCGAGCGCGAGCGCGCGGAGTGCATCGGCGCGGGCAGCGCGAAACGGGCCAAGATCACTAATCCTTAAACCATAAAGCACGTTAATCAGGCCGGCCGCCAGACGATTGCCAAACGCCTGATGCCAAGGCAACGCCCCAGCAGAACCCAGGCGGGAACCGAGCGTGATGTCGGCCCGTCCCTCAATGATTGGCGTTAAAAGAATCGGCAGTTCAGAGGGCCGATCGCTGTAGTCGCCGTCGAGGAACACAACCATGTCAGGAGAAATTGTCGCGGCCAGACCCGTGAGGCACGCTCGCCCATAGCCGCGGCGCGGTTCCTGAATGACGCGGGCTCCCATTCTTGCGGCGATTTCGGGCGTCCCGTCATTCGAGTTGCTGTCGACAACGATGACCTCCGTCGTGAGGTCGGACGGGAGATCCGCCAGAACGCGCGCAATCGCCTGCGCTTCATTGTGGGTAGGGATGATGACGGATACTCGCACAGGGCGTTAGCTCAAACCAACCACCACGGAGCCGACGGCCACCGTTCCGCCAGCCACGCGTCCACTCCCCATCTCCGGCCGGCGCTTCCGATCGCGAGCCCGAGCGATGCCATCACCGGAACCAGCAGTTCCCAGATCCACGCGGTGCCCCACTCCGAAACCCAAAGACTGCCGAGATACAGAAACGCCACAAATGCAGCTGGCCGGGTAAGCAGACCGATGACGAGCAGGATACCGAGACCAATCTCGGTCACCGCCTGCATAGGAGCCGCCATCGCGGCATGGCTCGCGGCCAGTGCCATGACCGACTTCCATATGGCCGGGGAATGACTGTTCTTGATGTAGTAGCTGATCAGGCCCGCGTAACCCACCGGGGTGTAGAGGCCTTTTCCCAAATTCTCGAAAAAGACCGACACTAACATCGCGCCAATCGTCACGCGGACAATTGCCAGACCGTTTGCTGCTTGCGGTCGGTGGGCCACTCTGGTTGCATCACTTCGCAGTGAGGTTACATTCGTCGTCATGGTGAACCTCGTCCAGTGGATGCTATACCAGAGTGGAAAGTTTCGACAGGTCTCAAAAATCTTTTATCGGAGAAGTTATGCGGTAGTTCGAGAATCGGGTGAAACAAGTCAGAGAGCAAGGCGTCGTCGGAGCCAAATCTCTGGGGTACGGCCAACCGCTGTCTTCGTGATTATAGGAAACATTTCGGTTGACGCTGCTCTGGATTGTTTTATAATAGTTCTCATCCGATAATTATGCGCCTCAGCCATGAGCAGTTCCGTGAACTGGCCGCGAAGCACGGTTTGGCGGTCACGCACCAGCGTCAGGTGGTCTATGAGGCTGTCATCGCTTCCCACGGGCACTATTCCCCGGAAGATATTTACGCCGCGGTCCGGCGCCGCATTCCGTCCATTTCTCTCGCCACCATCTACAACAATCTGCGGCTTTTCGTCGAATGTGGGATGCTGCGCGAGGTCAGTCCCCATGCGGCCACGTTGCGCGTGGACGGCAATCTCAAACCGCATCACCACCTGGTCTGCTCCCGCTGCAAATCTGTCCAGGACATTGAAGGAGAGTTCATTGATTTCAAGCGCCTATCCCGGCATGTGCCGGATGGCTTTGATGTGACGCAGCCCTTGGTCGAGGTCTTTGGCCTCTGCCGCCGATGCCGTGCAAAAAAGTAATTTGTTTAGCAATTCATTCGAATATTAGAAGGAGGAAAACATATGGAAAATACACTCGCGACTTCATCGGGAAGCGTTTCTCCCGAAGCTAAAGACAAAAGCACCTTAAATGAATCAAAGTGCCCTGTAGCGCACGGCGCTCGCCAACCTCGCACTAATGTGGAGTGGTGGCCGAATCAAGTGAACGTGAACATCCTCAATCAGCATTCCCCAAAGTCCGATCCGATGGGCAAGGCGTTCAATTACGCGGAAGAATTCAAGACGCTCGACCTGAAGGCCGTGATCAAGGATCTGAATGCCTTGATGACGGATTCGCAGGAGTGGTGGCCGGCCGACTTCGGCCACTATGGGCCGCTGTTCATTCGTATGGCGTGGCACAGCGCCGGCACGTACCGCATCGGCGACGGTCGCGGCGGTGCCGGATCCGGACAGCAGCGCTTCGCGCCGCTCAATAGCTGGCCCGACAACGTGAACCTCGATAAGGCACGCCGGCTTCTGTGGCCGATCAAGCAGAAGTATGGGCGGAAAATCTCCTGGGCCGACCTCATGATTCTCGCTGGCAACGTTGGACTGGAGTCGATGGGCTTCAAGACGTTCGGTTTTGGCGGCGGGCGCGCGGACGTATGGGAACCCGAAGAGGAAATTTATTGGGGACCGGAGGGCACGTGGCTGGCGGACGAGCGCTATACCGGCGATCGTAACCTCGAAAATCCGCTCGGTGCCGTGCAAATGGGCCTGATCTATGTGAATCCGGAAGGGCCGAATGGAAAGCCCGACCCGATTGCCGCGGCACGCGATATCCGGGAGACTTTTGCCCGCATGGCGATGAATGACGAGGAGACAGTTGCGCTCATTGCTGGCGGTCACACCTTCGGCAAAACCCACGGCGCTGCCGTTCCCACTCAATATGTGGGCAACGAACCAGAAGGTGCCGACATCGAGGATCAGGGCTTGGGATGGAAGAATAAATTTGGCAAAGGTTGTGGTGCTGACACCATCGGCAGCGGCCTGGAAGTCATTTGGACCACGACGCCTACGAAGTGGAGCAACAACTTTTTCGCCAACCTGTTCAACTACGAATGGGAACTGACCAAGAGCCCGGCCGGTGCCCATCAGTGGACGCCGAAAAATGGGGCAGGCAAAGGTACGGTGCCAGATGCACACGATCCGTCCAAGCGCCAGTCGCCATCCATGCTGACCACGGACCTCTCGTTGCGGTTCGACCCTGCCTACGAAAAGATTTCGCGGCGCTTTTACGAGCATCCTGATCAGTTCGCCGACGCATTTGCGCGGGCCTGGTTCAAGCTGACCCACCGTGACATGGGGCCGATCGCGCGCTACCTTGGCCCGCTGGTTCCGAAGGAGACACTGGTTTGGCAAGACCCCGTTCCCGCCGTGGATCATAAATTCATCGGCGAGAAGGATATTGCTGCTCTCAAAGCGAAAATCCTCAAATCCGGACTGTCGATCTCCCAACTGGTGTCGACTGCCTGGGCATCGGCGGCCTCGTTCCGCGGTTCCGATAAGCGCGGTGGGGCGAACGGGGCGCGTGTTCGGCTCACGCCCCAAAAGGATTGGGACGTGAACCAGCCAGCCGAACTGGCGAAGGTTCTGCAGAAGCTGGAGACGATCCAAAAGGAGTTCAACAGCGCCCAGACCAATGGCAGCAAGGGAAAGAAGGTCTCGCTGGCGGACCTGATCGTTCTGGGCGGCGACGCTGCCATCGAGGAAGCCGCGAAGAAGGCCGGGCACAACGTGAAGATTCCCTTCTCACCCGGACGCACGGATGCTTCACAGGAGCAGACCGACGTCCACTCCTTCGCCGTAATGGAGCCGGTCGCTGACGGGTTCCGCAATTATCTGCGAAGCGGACAGGTCCTGTCGGCGGAGGAATTGCTTATGGATCGGGCGCAGTTGCTAACACTGACTGCTCCGGAAATGACGGTTCTCATCGGCGGCCTGCGTGCCCTGAATGCGAACTTCGGGCATACCAAACATGGCGTCTTCACCAACCGGCCCGGGACGCTGACGAATGATTTCTTCGTCAACTTGCTCGACATGAATACAAAGTGGGAGCCGTCCAATCACTCGAACGGCTCTGGAGAGGTCTACGACGGGCGCGACCGGGCGACGGGAAAAGTCAAGTGGACCGGAACGCGCGTTGATCTTGTGTTCGGTTCGAATTCCCAACTCCGGGCACTCGCAGAAGTCTATGCATCGAACGACGCGAAGGACGCGTTTGTGAAGGAGTTCGCCGCGGCATGGAATAAAGTGATGAACCTTGATCGCTACGATCTTGCCTGATCTCGGCAAAAAAAGAGAGCTGTCAACTCGTGCGGGTGTTTGGATCGGCGAAACACGAAGTGGCTTGTTCTCGCTCACGGGGCGCGCATCGCGTGCCCCTTACTCCATTACTCTGATTCAGTGCGACAGATATTGCTGGGCCAGCCAGAGTTGCAGGTCGCGCTTTATGGTCGGGCTCATCTCCAGGAAGCGAATCCCGGCGTTGCCCAGTTTGTCGATCCAGGCAACTTCGCCTTGAACTTTTAGCTGGATCTTGCTTTCTGGCAGTTGAAAGGTCACGCGCACCGGACCACGCAAAGCGATTGGCCGAGGCAGGCGGATGCCAACCCCGCCTTGGCTGAGGTTCATCAGATGGGCCTCGACCTTCTTCTTCGCGCCGCAGCCCAGGCATACCGGCAAGTCCAGGGAATGCCGATTGTAGCGAAGCCTGCCGTCGAGAATCATGTTACGCGCCGCGGAAAGCGTCCGCACCGCTTGCTCCACCGAGATTGGCTTTTTGAAGGCGAAGGTTGCGCCCGTATCCTGCAGGCGAATGTGCCCATTCGACCCGCTGACTATCACCAACGGCACTGCGTTCAGTCCCGTTCCGAGGCCGCGCAGAAAACTGGTGGTTCCATCCAGGTCGCAGTCCACGATTAGAGCATCGATTTTCGATTTGGCGAGTTTGGCACGAGCCTTTACGGGTTCGGGTTCGACATCCACGCCAATGTGCAAGCCGCCGAGGATGCACTCCAATACACTGACTTCAGCCCAATCGCGCGAGACCACCATAGACGAGAGTGTCATACCGCAACTGTAGTCGCGCCCGTAACCCGGCCACAGATAACGAAGGTAATGATGGGGTAGGCTTAAGGCGATGGGGCTTCTGCGCCAGAAGCGACATCAATCCTCGCGCTCGAAGCCAATGGCCAGAAGCCTGGGCCTTGCCGTTACGCTCTTGCTGCTTTTTCTTGAGTTCGATACCAGTCCACGGTCCGGCGCAGGCCTTCTTCAAAGTTTACTTGTGGTTTGTATCCGAGTTGTTTCTCCGCCCGTGACAGATCGGCTAGTGAGTGCTTCACATCTCCTGCGCGCTCCGGGCCGTGCTTCACTTCGCCGGGATAGCCCGTGAGTTTCTTCAGCACACCGAACATTTCATTCAGATCAATGCGCGTGCCGGTGGCCACGTTGAATACTTTTCCAGCGACTTCATTCGCAGGCGCTTTGCAAGCCAGCAAATTCGCATGAACCACATTGTCGACGTAGGTGAAGTCACGGCTTTGCGAGCCATCGCCGTAGATAGTGGGTTGCTCTCCCTTGAGCATTTGCGTAATAAATCTCGCCAGCACGCCCGAGTACTGAGAAGTTGGGTCCTGTCGCGGTCCAAAGATATTAAAATAGCGCAGAGCCACCGTCTCCAGGCCGTAGCAGCGAAAAAAAGATGCCATGTAATACTCGCTCGCGAGCTTCGCTACTGCATAAGGAGAAATCGGGTTGGGAGACATGTCTTCACGCTTTGGCAGCGTCGGAGTGTCTCCGTAAGCCGAAGACGACGCCGCGTAAATCACGCGCTTGACTTTCGCATCGCGCGCCGCAACCAGCACGTTTACGGTGCCGTCGACATTAGCCTGATTACTCTCCAGAGGATTTAGCACGGACCTGGGCACCGACGGAATGGCGCCCTCGTGCAAAACATAGTCGACGCCCCGGCACGCCGACTGCATGGCATCGAGGTCGAGCAAATCGGCTTCGCGCACATCGATCCGATCGAGCAATTCGGCGATGTTGTCGCGTTTCCCGGTAGAAAAATTGTCAACACCGCGCACGTCGTCGCCCTGCGCCAGAATCGCGCGCGCCAGCGAGGATCCGATGAATCCAGCGATTCCCGTAATCAAATAAGTGGACATGGATTGCTAGATCATAACGGATTTAAGCGCAGTGATTCTCGACCGCCGCGCGAATCTCTTTCCACAACTCTTCCCGCCCGGCGGCGCTTTTTGCGGAAAACGGAACAATCCGCGCCTGAGGGAATTCTTGGGCGAGCGTTTGCAGGGAATTGCGCAACTGGTTTCCCGACAAACGGTCACTTTTGGTGCCAACGATCAAGAACGGCCGTCCACTCGAAGCCAGAAATTCGAGCAATTGCCGGTCGCTTTGCTGTGGAGGGACGCTGACATCCACCAAAACCAAACACAGCGCCAGCACTGCACGATGCAGCAGGTAGGGCTCAATAAAGGTGGGCCACTGATCGGAAATCTCGCGCGAAACTTTGGCATATCCATAGCCCGGCAAGTCCGTAAAAATCAGCTCCGGTTGCGGTTTTCCCGGCCAGCGCAGCTCAAAAAAATTGATGCTTCGGGTTCGCCCCGGAGTCGAACTGGTCTTGGCCAGCTTTGCTCCCACCAGCGAATTAATCACGCTCGATTTGCCCACATTCGATCGTCCCAGGAATGCAACTTCAGGCAGCACCGGGGCAGGGAAGTGGCCGGCATCGGTCGCTGACATCATGAATCGAGCCAAAACGCGCATGAAACAGTGTGCGGTTTCGACGGGGAAAAGCGCAAGGGGACGCAAAATCTCGGCTCGTGAACCTATCCCAACCCGAGCGGCCGTTTGTTGTGGACATCTTCTTCCCGGATAGGCCTGTACTTATGCCACAGAAAAAGAATCGCCGCCGCCACCAGCCCAATGCTCAAACTGATCAGGAAAAACCAGCGATACGCGGGGAACGCAATCAGAAGAATCCCAATCACGACGACGGCAGCGATCAAACCAGTCGTCCCGCTGAAGGTGGCTTTGTGCCGAGCAGGCTGAAGATCAGGTTCCATACAGCACCGTGACTGACGCCTCCATTTTAGAACGACTTCTGTAGAAACGTAGCTGTCTACGTCTGTCGCCGGAACTGTTTGCTCAGGGCAAGCGCTTGCTGTTGATACGACGACCCGATTTGGACACCGTAAATCTTGTCCGGCCTGGACAGCAGGGGCATATAGTTTAGACGTCCGACGAACTGGCCGTGCTCGATCAGAAACGGAACCTCGTGGGCGCGGACTTCCAGCACGGCGCGGGTCCCTTTTATGTCGCTCGTGCCGAATCCAAAGCCGGGATCAAAAAAACCCGCGTAGTGAATGCGGAACTCCCCATCGGAGGGATCAAAGGGAACCATTTCGGCAGCGAAGTCAGGCGGAACGCGAACCCTCTCTCTGGACGCCAAAATGTAAAAATCTCCGGCGTGGAGAATGAGGCCCTTATTGGCGGTTGGATAAAGCGGCTCCCAGAATTCGTCAGGCGCGTAGTGATCGATCTTGTCCAGTTCGATCATAGGAGCATTCCGCCTCGCCTTATAAGCGATGACTTCACCCTTCTCCCTCGCTTCTAGGTTGACAGTGATCCTCAGCCCCCTGTCCAATCTCGCTTTCGCTGGGCTATCCTCGTCCATGTATACCAGCGTCTGCTCCCGATCCAATTTCTTGATGTCTTTATCTTGAGAGTCGGCATTTCCCTGCACAAACCGAAGCTGACTGAGCTTCATCCCCGCTCGAATGCCGACGGTAAAAGTGCGCGGAACAATCTCCGCGTATAACTTCCCTGTATAGCCTGCGGGCACTCGGTCAAATTCGACACCATAGTCCGTAATTAGACGCGTGAAGATGTCCAATCGACCGGTCGTGCTCTTGGGATTGGCCTTGCCCGCGACGCCGCCAGGCAAATGCAACTCCTCCAGCAAGGGCACAATATAAACGCAGTCTTTCTCGAAGACGGCCGCACTGGTCAAGTCGACTCTGGTCATCCGCAGTTCTTTGATTTTGCCTTCGACCGTACTATTTGGCCCGGGGAGAAAACTTGCGCGGACGCGGTGAGCTATGTCCCCCAATCGTAGGTCGATACTTGCTGGCTGAATCTGTTCTTCGGTGATCGGGCGGTTGCCAATGATTTGCCCCCGAGCAATCAATTCCTTGATTGTCTGCGATGGAAGTATGCCTGTTGTTCGGGCGTCGCTAGGCCCACTTGGCAACTCTCCGAACAACCCGACTTCTCCGTTCCTCACGTCGGAACTGGACATGCAAAAACTCCTGGTGTCGCTTGATTTTCGAAAGGCGGCGAGCCCTTCTTCATTCTAGGCTGGAAAGTGCTGTCAATCTACGGGTCGACCGGGTTCTCTGTCAAGCCGCGCTTTAGCCCGCTCGCCCTTTGAAAGTGCAAAACCTTTCATCTTGACCACCACTCGCATGCACTTGATAATTTTGTCGGCCGGAACCGCTTCAACAATCTCCATCACGGGCGGGAACGGTCACCATACTCCTCCAGGAGAAATCAGTGAAAAAATCCATTGTTGGCGTGCTGGGTGTTCTCATGTTCGCCGCCGTCGGTATTGCGGCAGCGCCGCCGTTAACTTTTACATTCTCGAACGTTCGCGCGAACAAGACAGCCACGGAAACCGACAGCTTCGCCGTGAACGATGCAGGCATGATCGCCGGAGATTATGTCGACTCCAAGAGCGTGCAACACGCCATGATCCTGGCCGGGAAGAAGCTCACCACGGTCGATCATCCGAATTGTACGACCAGTGGCGGATTCTCCTCTGGTGCCATTGCCTTCTACGGTATCAACAAAGCGGGTGCGGCCGCCGGCTGGTGTACCAGCACCAAGACTGGTCTCTATACGGGTTTCGTGTACAAGAGCGGGAAATTCACCGCCATCAAATTCCCGAAATCCAATGGAACCCAAGCCATCGGAATCAACGATTCCGGGGACGTTGTCGGCCTCTACCTCGACTCCGCTAACACCCAGCATGGTTTTGTAAAAAAAGGTGCGAAGTATACGAGCTTCGATGTCAAGGGCGATACCACCACGACCGCCTGGGGGATTAACAACAGCGGCCAGATTGCCGTGTTTGCCCTCAGCTCGGCTGGCAATTACCAAAGCTTTCTCTACAACGGAAAGACCTTCAAGAAAATCAGCGACCCCAAGGCGGGCACATCGGGAACCATCGTTCGCATCGTAAACAATAAAGGCGACGTTTCCGGCACCTATTTCAATTCCAGTAGTGACGAGATTGGCTTCTTGCTTCACAGCGGCAAGTATTACGATGTCATCGACCCGAAAGGTGACAACGATACTCGCGCCGATGGGCTCAACGACACGCTGGAAATCGTCGGACGTTATGCGACCAGTTCAGGCGCCACCGTCGGTTTCAAAGCCATCACCAAAACTTATGGCGATGTATTTGTTTCTACCCTGGATGCCGGCGACCACGATACCGGTAGCCGGCATGTGGTCCGCCTGCAGCCGCTGAACATTCCGTAAGCACCATGGCGACAGGGTGAGGACGAATGCTGTCGTGAGAGCATCAATGGGCCCGGCTCAACCGGCCGCGAGAAAGGATAATTCGCGCTGGTTTTGGAAAGGGCCCGACTTCAGTCGGGCCGCATGAGCGCAAAATGATTGAACTTTAGCGCCTCAGGCAATTCGCCTCCGCCATCTATGAAACAAGTCCAGGCTGGAAAGTGCAGCCCAGCCACGGGTGTTTGTTAGCTGTTGCCAAGCCCTTGATGGTTGGGCGACAGATCGATTCTCGCCCGCATAACCGACGCCCGCCAGCAAACCCTTCCCTGAATCGACGATTGTGAGTGTAAAGGCACTGTTGCCTCAGTTGAATCATTACTCAAGGCGTCCTGAGCTTGACGGCCAGCGCCCAGACTCAGATCTACAAAAATCTTCATCCCGATTTCTGTCGACAAACGGTGTACGATGCGGTATGAAACCAATCGGCGCTTTCCTGCGACCCTTCAGCGTGCCATTGCTCGCCTTGCTAGTGTTCCAAGGCTGCAACGCGCTCAATCCCTTGTGCGGAAGCGCCCGGCCAGCGCCAATCATTGGGTCCCTTTCCCCGAGTACGGTTACGTTCGCGCAAGTGCAGCAAGGCTTTCTGCTCGTTGTGAACGGAAGTCAGTTTGTTTCGTCGTCGGTCGTGGTCGTCAACGGGACGATGGTTGCCACTCTAGCCACCAGCAGTCAGCAGTTGCAGGCAACGATCACAACCGCCGTGATCTCCGGTCCTAGTGGCGCAAGCGTGACGGTCGATACTCCGAGCGGGACCACGGGCGATGTTGGCTGTTCCAGCGGTGGAACCAGCCAACCCCTCGTCTTGACGATCACCTAAAGCAGAAACACGCGTCGACGGGTAGGGAGCAGAAGACGGCAGCCCAACTGTGGGAGGGTCGCAGCGTTAAAACCTCATTGGGGGCCACTGAGCGTTATTGGGATGTTACGACGCTTGTTTGTACCCAAACGACGCTGCGAGTGCGTTTCAAACTGCTCATTGCTTGTTTTACCGTCACATGACGCTTCAACACGTCAACAACCTTGGCGAGGCCCGCTTTCATGCGAAGCTCGTATAGAATTGGCGCTGGTTTCCCGTACTTCGCTTTTATCTTGAAAAGGAAAAATGTGGGCACTTACAGGTGTTTCCCTTCTTTGCTGGCTGCTCACCTGGCAGGGTCTTGCTGGCGTCCAAGACTCTACTTTGGTTCAGGAGAAAGGCACCTATCGCGTCGATGTCCGTCTTGTGGAGGTGGATGCGCAGGTAATCAATAAGAAAACGCACCAGGTCGCCGGCTCGCTGAGACAGGGCGACCTGCAGGTTTACGAGGACGGCGTGCAACAGCAGATCAGCACCTTCAGCCAGGACCAACTTCCTCTGTCGATTGTTCTCCTGGTCGACCTGACTGACACCGTGCGTCCGGTTCTGCAGGCCCTCAGCCAAGGCGCTCAGCAGGCTCTGCAGCACCTGAAGCCCCAAGACGAAGTCGCGGTGATGGTCTACTCGGCTGCGACTTATCTCCTCCAGGATTTCACCACCGACCGCTCCCGTGCTGCCGCCGCCGTCGACAAAGCCGCCCACCTGGGAAGCCGGGAAGCCGCGTTCTTCAATGAAGCTGTCTTTCAAGCAGCTACGTATCTGTCTGCGGCAAAAAATCCAGACAGTCGGCGGGTCGTCCTCTGGTTCACCGATAACGTCCCCAACACTCCTTCGCCTGAAGTAAAAGCGCGACAAAGAAGTCTTTCGGGAAAAGAGCTGCATACCGAGAAACAAGCGCTGGAGCAACTCTTTCGAACTGGGACCGTTGTGTGTACCCTGCTCAAGAAAAGCGCGCTTTCCGATGAGCATGAGAGGCGTTACCGTGTGGAAATGTCTGTTGACCGGAGCTTTAACCACCCGGAGATGTCCACAAGTACGCCCAAGCTACTGGCGGCCTAGTGGTAGAGTCGAGCGACAAAACCGTGCCCGCCAAGTTGGCTGAGTTGATTGACGACCTTCGTCTCCGCTACACCCTCGGCTATCGTCCGTCCGTAGCGAAAGCTCAGGGTACGTTCTGCTCCATAAAGGTCGAACTCGCGCCTGAGGTCAAGAAGCTGCAAAAGGACCTCGTTGTAAAGGCGAGACAAGGTTATTACCGGTGAGCCCTCCATATGTAATTGTCGAAACCAGCCAATTCTGCTCAGAATCCCGATCTGAAGGTATTGTCAGGTTATCGGAGGGGATACACTTCGGAACGCTCTAACTCGAATCCTTCAGGCTCTAAGCCCTGCCCTACTGGTGCGCTGTGGATCCTTCGGTTGCAGGTGGCAGCGGCGTGATGGTCTGCGCGCCTTCGACTTGCGGTATCGGCTCGGGCAGCGGTTGCTCCAACGCGACTGCCAGCACCTGATCCATGGTATCGACGAAATGCATCTTCATTGCGGTGCGAAGGTTCTCGGGTACTTCGGCAAGATCTTTTTCGTTATCCTGCGGCAGGATAACCTCGAACAACCCGGCGCGATGCGCCGCGAGCAGTTTTTCCTTCAATCCGCCGATCGGCAACACTTTGCCGCGCAACGTAATCTCGCCGGTCATGGCGAGATCGCGGCGAACCGGAATCTTGCTCAAGGCGCTCGAAATCGCGGTTGCGATGGTGATGCCGGCGGATGGCCCATCCTTAGGGATCGCGCCTTCGGGGACATGCACGTGAATATCGATATTGCGATAGAAGTCGCGGGCTAATCCCAGACGCCCCGCGCGCGAACGCACATAAGACATCGCTGCCTGCGCCGATTCCTGCATCACGTCGCCGAGTTTGCCGGTCAGCGTCAGTTTGCCTTTGCCGTCGACGACGGTGGCTTCGGTACTGAGAATCGAGCCGCCGACTTCCGTCCAGGCGAGGCCGGTGACCAGTCCCACTTCGCTGCGTTCGTGCGCCAGCGTATCGCGGAATTTGATCACGCCCAGGTAATCATTCACGTTGTCTTGTGCGATCGCGATGTTGTAATTCACGCCCTCTTTCACGACCTTACGCGCTACCTTGCGGCAGATGTTGCCAATCTCGCGTTCCAGATTGCGCACGCCAGCCTCGCGCGTGTAGGAGCGAATCAGGCCGGAAATCGCTTCGTCCGAAAATTTGATGTTCTTGTCGGTGAGCCCGGCCTGCTGCATCTGCTTCTTCACCAGGAACTGCTTGGCAATTTCAACTTTCTCCTGCTCGGTGTAGCCGTGCAATCGCAGCACTTCCATGCGATCCTGCAGCGCCGGCGGAATGGTGTGAATCACATTCGCCGTGGCAATAAAGAATACCTGCGACAGATCGTACTCGACGTCGAGGTAATGATCGACGAACATGAAATTCTGCTCGGGATCTAGCACTTCCAGCAGCGCGGCCGACGGGTCGCCGCGGAAATCCATAGACATTTTGTCGACTTCGTCCAGCATGAAGACGGGATTTTTAGTCCCAGCCTTTTTCATCATCTGGATAATCTGCCCCGGCAAAGCACCGATGTAAGTGCGCCGGTGACCGCGAATTTCGGCTTCGTCACGCACTCCGCCCAGCGACATGCGCACGAACTTCCGCCCAGTCGCCTTCGCAATCGACATGCCCAGCGAAGTTTTACCCACTCCCGGCGGTCCGACAAAGCAAAGAATCGAGCCCTTGGGATTTTTTACCAGTTGGCGCACGGCAAGGAACTCAAGGATGCGTTCCTTGATCTTCTCCAGGCCATAATGATCTTCGTTGAGAACCTTTTCCGCCCGGCTGATATTGCGAATTTCCTTTGACCGCTTCTTCCACGGCACCGCCAGCAGCCAATCCAGGTAATTGCGCGAAACCGTAGACTCCGCCGACATGGGCGGCATGGCTTCCAGTTTCTTCAGTTCCTGCACCGCCTTATCGCGCACATCTTTGGACATGCCGGCGGAATCGATCTTCTTTTTCAGTTCGTCGAATTCACTCTTTTCACCGCGGCCCAGTTCTTTCTGAATGGCTTTGATTTTTTCGTTGAGGTAATACTCTTTCTGTGCACGCTCCATCTGCCGCTTGACTCGCGACTGGATGGTGCGATCCATATTCAACTTCTCGATCTCAATGTCCAGCACATCGCCAATCCGGCTCAGGCGTTCGGCGGGATCGAAAATCTCCAGCAGTTCCTGCTTTTCTTCGATGGAAAGCTGCAGGTTGGCGGCGATCGTATCTGTCAGCTTGGCCGGATCTTCCATGCGCACAGCCGCGATCATGGTTTCGTAGTTCAAGGACTGGCAAAGCTTTACATACTGCTCGAACAGGCCGGTCACGCGCTGCATCCCGGCTTCGATCTGCGGATTGGTCTCGGTGGCATACCGCGCCAGGCGAACCGAAGCTTGCATGAAGCCCTCGGTCTCGGTGACCTGCAAAATCTTGCCGCGCTCAATACCTTCAACCAGTACTTTAATATTGCCGTCGGGCAGCTTGAGGCTCTGCACGATATTGACGACCGTACCCACCTGATAAATCTCATTGGGCTTGGGTTCGTCGATGCTGGCATCGTGCTGGGTGGCCAGAAAGATCTTCTTGTCCGCGGCCAGCGCTTCTTCCAGCGCATGCACGCTCGACTCCCGTCCTACCACGAACGGCGTCATCATATAAGGAAAGATGACCACATCCCGAATGGGCATCATGGGCAACTTTTTAGTTTCGAATTTTTCCTTGGATGTGGTCACTGATTCTCCCAAAAAATCGCTTTTAGCTTCTAGCTCTTAAGCTTCTAGCTTCCTGCTAAACAGCTCAATCATGCCATCAGCCCCTACGCCGTCATCCTGAGCGAAGCGAAGGATCTCTGCATTCCACTCTCAGCCGAGACAGCAGATACCTGAAGGCGCTCTAGCTAGCAATCAGAAACAGAAGCGTCTTATCCCGCCTTTTCCATCATTGCGAACGACGCGCTATGCTTCTCCACCATCTGCTGCGTCACTTCGAATTCCTTTACTTTCTTCTGACTCGGCAAATGGTACATCAAATCGAGCATCAGTTCTTCCAAAATCATGCGCAAACCACGGGCCCCCACTTTCCGGGCCATGGCCTGCCGCGAGACCGCCCGCAGCGCGTCCTCGCTGAACTTCAGCCGAACATTCTCGAACTCGAATAACCGCTGATATTGCTTCACTATAGCGTTCTTTGGCCGGGTCAGGATCTCGATCAGGGCAAACTCGTCGAGATCTTCGAGTACGCCCACGACCGGCAAGCGTCCGACGAACTCCGGAATCAGCCCGAATTTGATCAAGTCCTCCGGCTGCACGTCGCTGAGCAATTCAAAGTTCCGCTTACGTGTTACCGTGGGCTCTTCCGGTTCAGCTTCTTCTCCGACTTTAAATCCGAGGGATTTCTTGCCCGCGCGCCGCCCGATAATCTTTTCCAATCCGACGAACGCGCCGCCGCAGATAAACAGAATGTTAGTGGTATCTACCGGCGTGAACTCCTGATGCGGATGCTTGCGTCCCCCTTGCGGTGGAACGTTCGCAATCGTACCTTCGAGAATCTTCAGCAGCGCCTGCTGCACCCCTTCACCGGAAACGTCGCGGGTGATGGATGGGTTCTCATCCTTGCGGCCGATCTTATCCACTTCATCGATATAAATGATGCCCGTCTGTGCCCGTCCTACATCGCCATCTGCCGCCTGCAGCAGCTTGAGGATAATGTTCTCCACGTCCTCGCCCACGTATCCGGCTTCGGTCAACGTAGTCGCGTCCACGATGGCAAAGGGCACGTCCAGCATGCGGGCCAAGGTTTGCGCCAGCAAAGTCTTGCCCGTCCCAGTTGGACCTATGAGCATGATGTTCGACTTGGTCAACTCGATGCCGTCGCTGGTGCGCTGCCGGTTCATGTAAATGCGCTTGTAGTGGTTGTAGACCGCAACCGCCAGCTTCTTTTTGGTTTGTTCTTGACCGATGACGTACTCATCGAGAAAAGTTTTCACTTCTTGTGGCTTGGGAAGCGTGTTGGGAGTTGCCGCCGGAGGGGTCGCGGCGCGGTCATCTTCCAGAATCGAATTGCAGACCGCCACGCACTCGTCGCAAATGTAGGCCCTGGGATAATCGCTCGGGGATGAAATGAGCTTGGCGACTGCGTCCTGCGACTTGTGGCAGAACGAACAGCGTAGGATTTCCTCAGTGCCTGTTCTGTTTTTCACTCGGCTCGACTCCTTATTCCTACCTTAACCTCCCGGCACTTTAGCGATCGTTGCCCGCGGGCAATCGGGGAGAAATCTTTCTGCGCCGAGACCTCCCAATTGGATCGGCGAATGCCGATCATACGCTTCATCGGGTCTTATAGATGATATCGTCTATGATTCCATATTCCTTAGCCTGCTGCGCGTTCATAATGAAATCGCGCTCCACGTCCTTCTCCACCTTTTCCAGCTTCTGCCCTGTATGCTTGGCCAGTAACTGGTTTGTAATCTCGCGCATACGCAGGATTTCCCGGGCGTGAATATCAATATCCGTGGCTTGGCCCGAAAGCCCGCCCATCGAAGGCTGGTGGATGAGAATGCGCGAATTCGGCAAAGCCAGCCGTTTCTTGTTTTCTCCCGCCGCCAGTAAAAGCGCAGCCATCGAAGCCGCCTGGCCAATGCAAATCGTGGTCACATCGTTCTTGACGTACTGCATGGTGTCGTAAATCGCCATGCCCGCCGTGATCGAACCGCCCGGTGAATTCACGTAGAGCTGAATATCCTTCTCCGGATCTTCCTGCGCCAGAAACAGCATTTGCGCGATTACCAGATTGGCGATGTTGTCGTCAATCGGCGTCCCAATGAAAATAATATTATCCCGCAGAAGGCGCGAGTAAATGTCATAAGCCCGCTCACCTCTGCCAGTCTGTTCTATTACCATCGGCACGAGCACTGGTCACCTTTTGCCTTTCACACTTCTGCTCCCTGCACTTTTAGCTTCTTGGGGGATCGGAAGCGAGTTACGCGGACTGATGATACAAAAAGTCGAGGGTCTTTTCGTTGCGGATTCTATTCCGAATTCTATCCAGCGCCCCATCGCGTGTCAAACGCGACCGGATAGCTTCCGGAGTTTGCTTCGACTGCTCCGCCAGAGCTTCGACTTCGCGATCGATTTCCGCATCACTGACCTCGAGCTTTTCCTCCTCGGCGATTTTTTCCAGCAACAGCGCAGCTTTCACTTCCTGCACCGCCTGCTCCCGCTGACCCGCGCGCAGGCGGTTGAGATCCATTTTCTTCATGTCTTCGGTCTTCATGCCCTGAGCGGCGAGGGCGCGCAGTCCGCGGTCGAGCCGAATATCGATCTGGTGCTCGACCAACGCTTCCGGCACTTCAAAATCATTGCGCTTTACCAACTCGGCTACTAATTTGTCTTTGGCTTCGCGCTCGGCGTTATGTTTCTTTTCGGCTTCCATGCCTTCGCGGATTCGTTTTCGCACTTCCGCGAGGTCGGCAAACTCTCCCAGGTCTTTGGCGAATTGATCATTCAACTCGGGTAGGGTTTTCTGCTTGATGGCCTTCACCTTCACCGTGTAAGTAAAAGTCTTGCCCGCGAGCCGCTGATCGGAAAAATCTTCGGGATAGTGCACATCAAACGTGCGCTCATCTCCGACGGACGTGCCCCGCAGATTCTCGGTGAACTCTGGCATGGTTCCTTTGCCGCCGATTTCGACCAGAATGTCATCCATGTGAACTGGGTTCGATCCCGCGGGGCCGGGCACTGCCGGAGCCGCAGCCGCCCCTTCAGCATCTTTCGGCTTTCCATCGAGCGAAACCTGGGCAAAGTCGCCATCTCCCAGCGGACTGCCCTCAATTGTGGTAAAGGTCGCCTTCTGCTCCTGCAGGTTTTTCAGCGACTGCTCGACCTCTTCGTCCGTCACCGAAACGTCCGGCTTGTCGGCGCGCAACTCTTTGTAGTCTTCGACCCGAATGGTCGGCAGGACTTCGAAGCTGGCTTTGAAACGCATGGGCTCGCCGTCGTGTACGTGCAGATCGCTCACTCGGGGCTGTGATACCGGCGTCAGGCCGAGTTTTTCGGCTTCCTTACGGAAAAATCGTGGCACCAGCGCGTCGACCACGTCGCTCTTGATGCCTTCGGCGAAGCGCTGCTTAATAATGGAGGCAGGAGCGTGGCCGGTGCGGAAGCCGGGGATGCGGGCAAGTTTCTGGTATTTCTGGATCAGGATCTCGGTTTCGCGGGCGACTTCGTCCGCCGGGATCTCCACCTGGATCTCCCGTTTGGTGGTGCTGCTGGTTTCAGTGGGGCTCACGTTTGCCTTTCGCTGTCAGCCCGCGGGTCGGAGCCGTGCCAATTCGGTCAGCCCCCAAGCCACCGGCGTACAGTTTGAGTGTAAAGAGTAAAGGAGAGCAGCGTCAAACGCCGGAGCGCATTTTTTGGGTCCATTTTGGGACTTTAGTAACTGGACGGGATCGTGCGGCGCTGCGTAACCAAAGAAGATTCACGAGAGGCTCATGGTCGGATGGATTAGAATCTGTTTGGCATGAGCCTTGCCCTGGCCAAGAAAATCCGCGGCTTCGATCCTGAGAGCTTTCTTGAGACTCTCGGTGTGGGTAAGTCGATCTTGTCGTTCGAGAAGAAGCAGACGATTTACGCTCAAGGTGATCCTGCCGACGCGGTCCTCTACTTGCAGAAAGGAAAAGTTCGGCTCACGGTCGTCTCGGCGGCAGGCAAAGAGGCAACCGTGGGAATTCTGGGCGTGGGTCAATTTTTCGGAGAGGGCTGCCTGGCCGGTCAAACTCTTCGCATGGGCTCCGTGACGGCGATGGTGGATTGCTCCCTGCTGCGCATTGACAGGAAGACAATGATGGATGCGTTACAAGAGGAGCACGCTTTTTCGGGCGTGTTCATGACCTATCTGTTGGCAAGGAATATCCGCTACGAAGAAGATCTGGTCGATCAGCTTTTTAATTCCAGCGAGAAGCGGTTGGCGCGGATTCTTCTCTTGTGCGCTCACTTTGGAAAGGAAGGCGTGTCCGAGACCGTGGTTCCGAAAATCAGCCAGGAAACTTTGGCGGAAATGGTGGGCACCACCCGGTCGCGAGTGAGCTTTTTCATGAACCGATTCCGAAAAATGGGGTTCGTCCATTACCACGGCGGACCGGAAGGCGGATTGCAGGTCCACAGTTCGCTGCTCAACATAGTGCTGCGCGATTGAGCTGCCCGAGAAGTTTTTATTCCTCAGAGTTTTGCTCCCGTGAACCCTCCGAAGTAGCGGACCTAAATTGGCATGCGGCGTCCCGTCAACAGGTTGATGACGAGAATCACCAATGCCACGACCAGCAGCAAATGAATCAAGCCTCCAGCCACGTGAAGGCTGAACCCCAGAAGCCAAAGAACCAGCAGTACCACCATAATCGTCCAAAGCATGTTTGTTCCCTCCGGTCATCAAGAGTGACAGAGCAATTACTAAAGGTCTGAGCAGAATTGCTCATACGATGCGAAATAGCCTGATCCCCGCCGGTTTCCTGTGCACGAATTAAAAAGGGGAAGTGAGCAATTCAGACCAGCAATTGCTTCGGGGGTGAGCGATTATGACTCTAGAGACGCATACCTCCTCTCTTTTCAGGTTCTCTGAGCTAAGTCAGCCATCTGAAGTCCTCTCCTCTTAGTTTCGTAACCTTGAAGGGAATAATTCATGAAAAAAACGATTTCACTGCTGTTGATGAGTTGCATGGGCTTGATGGGGACCTACGCTTGGGCGGGCTCGACGCGCGAAGAAACAGTCGATCGCCTGCAAAATTCCGTGGACGTTCTCCACGCCATTATGTCGACCCCCGACAAAGGCATCCCGGAAGAAGTATTGAGCAGCGCGAAGTGCATCCTGGTAGTGCCAGACCTGATCAAGGGCGGATTTGTTTTCGGCGGCAAGCATGGCCGCGGAGTAGCCTCCTGCCGCACCTCCGACGGTTGGAGCGCACCCGCATTCGTGTCCGTGGGCGGCGGAAGTTGGGGATTGCAGATCGGGGTCGAAGGGGTGGATCTGGTGATGCTGGTCATGAACGACCAGGGCTTCCAGCATTTGCTCTCCAGCAAGTTTGAACTGACCGGCGAAGGCTCGGTAGCGGCAGGCCCAGTAGGCCGTCATGCTTCGGCTGGGACCGACTGGAAGATGAACACGGAAATGCTGACTTACTCGCGATCCAAGGGCGTATTCGCCGGCTTGACCCTGGAAGGCGCGGTGGTCGAAGAAGATAACGACTCAACCCATGCCATTTACGGCAAGAACACAGCGTTCCGCACCATTCTGGATGGCAAGACGTCAACTCCGAAAAGCGCGGAGGCCTTTGTTCATGCCGTTTCCGAGGCGGGCCAGCAAGCGCGCATCGCCGACGCCGGCGACGGCAAGAAGTAGCGTCGACTGAACGATCGGGCGGCGCATCGCCGGATCGGGTGACGCGACAAAGAGAAAATTTAGGTAAGGCAAGAAGACTAAATCAGATCAATGGAGGCAAGACCATGAAACTAGCAGGAATTATCGGCACAGCAGTTCTGTCTTTGACCCTGGGGATTGCGGCCCCCGTCTACGCGCAGGAAGAACATTCACAGCAGGATGAGCATGCACAGCAAGACGACAAAAAGGCGCAGCCAGACAAGCCTGCTCAACAGGAGGAGAAAAAGGCCGAGCAGGAAGACAAAAAACCAGCGCAAGAAAAGTCTGCCCAGCAAGAGGAAAAGAAGGCACGGCAAGAGAAGCCAGAGGAGGAAAAGCCTGCCGCGCAGCCCGAACAGCAGGCAGAGCGCACCAGCGGGAACCACGGCCGCATCCCGGAGGACCGGTTTCGTGCCAATTTTGGGCGTGAGCATGTGTTCGTAATCAATCGCCCGGTCATCGTCGAGGGTCAACCCCGCTTCCAATACGGTGGCTATTGGTTCGGATTCAATCAGCCTTGGCCAACAGGCTGGGCGTACAGCGACAACGTTTACGTAGACTATGTCGATGGAGGATACTTCTTGTTCAATCCATTCCATCCCGGCATTCGGGTCGTGATCGTCGTCATTTAGCCTTGGTTGCAGGACCGATCTGAAAGAACAATCGAAGGGCATGGCTGAAGCCATGCCCTTCCCAGTTCGCGGGCGGGGGCGCCCGCGCCAGGTTGGCGAAGAGGCGGCGGAGTGCAGAGATCCTTCGTTGGGAGTCCTTGGCTTTGCCAAGGGCTCGGCTGCTTTAGGATGACGGTGCTGGGTTCGGTGAGAAATCGCTTCAATCAAAGGACGGGGCTGTGGGGCTTGCCCAGGAGGTGCCAGGCTTCGCGGTATTTGGCCCATGGGGTCTTGCCGCGGAATCCTGGGGGAGCGAGCAGAAGGCTTCTGCGTCCCGCGACCACGCTTATGGGCAGGACGTACCAGGCTTGTTCGGGCATCAGGTAGGCGACTACGAAATCGAGTTCGGATTTTTTGTAGGCGACGGTGCGGCGGTGAGTGATGCGTTGGACGCAGAGCTGATAGCGGCCGTCGCGTACGCAGGTGCTGGTTTTTACCTGCACGCGCCACAGTTTGTTGCCGCCTTCGACCATGAAGTCGTAGCGATGCATTTGTCCGTAGGGCTTAGCGACGACGTAGCCGAGGCTCATGGCCTTGTGTACAAAGGCAACTTCGCCAAGATCGCCGCGGCGGGTGATGGCCAGGCCGCGGGTGCGGGCCGCCTTTTGGGCGCGGCTCTCCCGGGACGCTGGAGTGCGTCCGGGCGAAGCGCCCTTGGTTTTGTTCATTGGTCGGAAGAAACGCGGTTAGGAAAAGTTTTGAGTAAAAGAAAAGGCGCGAGCGGGAAGCTCGCGCCAAGACTTTGTCTCTGTTTCAAGCATAGCAAAGTCACAGGGGTAACTATGACATGGTTTTGAACTTTATTTTCCCTGCTGAATCATGGGGTTATCGGGAATTGGGTGCTCCAGGGGGCTTGACAAGATTTCCGGCAAAAGAGGTTTTTGGCACTTCGCGCGAGATTCCTCACCCGGCTGAAGTGCGCCGGGTTTCGGAATGACGTCTTTCGATAAAAAATTGAGATGTTCTTAATCGCTGCTTGGAACCTTCTTTTGTTTACACGTTAAGGATGGCCCACGCTCTTTAGAAAATCATCTTCACGGCCACTTGTACCTGCCGCGGGGAAAACGAACTGGTGGGTTGCAGCGGGTTGCGGGGAATCTGGAAATGACCGGGGTAGTAATTGACTCCGATTTCGTTGCTGATCTTTTCGAAGTAGGCGGTATCGGTCTCGAGGCCGTTTTCGGTGATCAGGACGCGCTTGTTGTCACGATTGAGCAGGTTGAAGGATTCCAGAATCAAGTCGAGCTTCAGGCGCTCGCGAACGAACAAGCGGCGGGTCAAGCGCAGGTCGGTGGTGGCGTAATCGGGTCCGATGAAGGAATCGCGGCCTGCGCCCGGAAGCCGGTCGTTGGTGTCGTTGTCGTCTTGATTGGGATCGCCGGAGACCATTACGTTCTCGGGCCGGCCGCTGCCGTAGGTGAGGACCCCGGCGAGTTTCCAGTCATTGAACATTTTCTCCATCACCGGCTGTTCACGCCCGAAGGGCTTGGGATCTGCGATCCAAGCCAACATGAGGCGGTGACGCTGGTCGGTGACGCTCAGGCCCTTCTCGGCGGCGGTGTTGTAGGAATTCTGCACTACGGCGGGCACGCCGGCGACCAATGCGTCCTGACCATCGTCGATGGCTTTGGCGAAAGTATAGGCGAGGCGGAAATAGACTCCGGTGGTCATCTGGCGGTGGATCGAGACGGTCATGCCGTTATAGACGCTGGATGCGGCGCTCTCGAAAACGTCGATGGCGCCGAGTTGGGGGATGGGACGGGCAAGCGGATTGATGCAGGGCGGATACGGGCAGGTGAAGGATGCGGTCATCTGCCAGGTGGAAAACGACTGGACGTCGTAGTAGGTGCCGAGGAAGTTGGTGCCGGTGCTGTCGTAGACGGGATATTCGACGTTTACCGGCGGTGGCAGGTTCACGTCGCGGGCGCGGATGAGATCGACTCCATGCACGTACATGTACGAAACGCCGACGGCTAAACGGTGGGCCACCTCTCGCTCGAGGCCGAGGCTGGCTTGCTCGACTTTCGGGGTTTTGAAGTTGGGCGAGAAGGCGGAGACTCCA
This sequence comes from Terriglobales bacterium, assembly GCA_049585795.1. GTDB lineage: Bacteria > Acidobacteriota > Terriglobia > Terriglobales > Acidobacteriaceae > JABDBE01. The sequence continues at coordinate 34,647 of JBAVAQ010000113.1, forward strand.
GCTGTCGCGTATTGCTCAAGATTCGAGGGCAAGGTGCAAGAGGTCGCAGTGAGCGGGCAATTTACCAGCGGGTTGGGATATTGCGGGAAGACTTGATGATCGTAGTAGTTGGAATTTTCCAGAAACAGATTGGCGGAGCCGTATCCGTTGTCGGTGGCGATGGTGGAAGTGTAAATCTGCGGGATGCGGGTGTAGAACCAGCCGTAGCCGGCGCGCACGACTAGCGGGCGCTCGTTGCCGAGCGAGTATGCCAGGCCCACACGCGGAGCGTAGTTGTTGGGGTTGTACGGAATCTTGCCGGAATCCGGCCACAGGGGATTGGTGAGCAGTCCTTTCCTGGTGAAGGTCTGCAAGTCGTAACGCGCGCCGAGGCTGATGGCGAGGTGGCTGGTGGCGCGGATCGTATCCTGCAGGAACCAGGAATATTCGTTGGTGTCGGGATGGCTGGATTGCGTTCCGAAGTTTTGAATGTAATATTTCGGGACGTCATGCGCGTAGGCGCGGAGCGGCGTGAGTTCCAGGCCCGCCTCCTGAGGGTCGAAGGTAAAGGGATCGACTTTAATCTGATCGAAGATGTATTCTCCGCCGGATTGCGCCGGGAAATAGTTGTAGATCCAAGTGAGCAGAGCATCGCCGCCGAGCTTCCAGGAATTGCGTTTGCCCTCCCAGTTGATGGTATCGGCAACCTGGAGGCGATGCTCGCGGGTTTGGCGCGGCAGAATGTTGGAGCGTCCGAAGCCGTCGATGATGCTGCGGACTACGGTAAGAGAATCGGTGGTGTTTGTACTGGATTGTTGCAGGTCGCGGGAAAATTGGGTGCGCAAATGGTTGATCAGCCGCCAGGAAAGAGTACTGGTCAACGCGGCCGACCCGGTTTCTGTCTGCACCTGTTCCTGTCCATTTTCGCTGATGGCGTTGGTGGTGAGTGGACTGGAGGGGTCCAGGAAAACGTTGTTCAGCCCGGAGTAGCGCGAAGTGCTCAGGCGGGTAGAAAGCGATTCATGCGGAGTAAGAGTGAAGTCCAACTTGAAGAATCCGGCGTTGCCGGACATGGTGGAAGGGAACTGACCAGCGAGTGTGGAGAGGCGAGCGGCGGCGGCGAAGACGATTGCCTGATCGCTGGCTTCGTAGTCGCCCGCGGCCAATGGCTCCTGACCGACTTGCGGGACGACCTGCGCGCTTCCATCCAGAAAACGCACGACCGTGGGCACGTGAAAGATGTGCTGGTCGAGTCCGCCATAAAAGAAGATGCGGTTGCGGTGAAGCGGGCCGCCCAGGGTGAAACCGAATTGTTGTTGCCGCGCGTGCGGCTTGAAATCGAGATCAGGCTGGGTGGCGCCGAAGGCGCTGTCTCGAAGGAAATAAAAATCGGTGCCGTGGAGCTGATTCGATCCGGATTTCGTGATCACGTTGATGACTGCACCGCCGGCTCGTCCCAAGTCGGCGCCGTAGGTGTTTGATGAAACTCGAAACTCCTCGACCACTTCTTCGGAGAACTGATAGGGCGCGCGATAACGCCCGCGAGCCTGGGCGAAAAAGGCGTTGTTGTTGTCGGCGCCGTCTACCAGATAGCTGGACTGATATCCGCGAATACCGCCGAAAGCCAAATCGCCATTTGAGCCCGAAGTGAGCCCGCGCGGATCTTGGGTCACGCCTGGAGTGAGCAGGGCGAGGTCGGTGAAGCGGCGTCCGTCGAGCGGCAATTCTTCGATCGCGCGTTTGTCGACCATCGAGGAGACGGCGTTCGATTGGGTTTCGACTAAGGGAGGGTCGCCGGAAACCGTGACCATCTCTTTGGCTCCGCCGACCTGCAACTTGAATTCAAGTTGGGTCGTTCCCCCTGCGTTGACATGGAGGCTGGGAGTGATTTGCGGCGACATATCGGGAGCGACGGCGCGAGCCAGGTAATCTCCGGGCGGCAGGAATTCGAATACGAATTTTCCTTCGGCGTCGCTGGTGACGAAGTAGGTGAAGCCCTGAGCGGAGTCGACCAGAGCGATGGAGGCGTCGACGATGCGGCGGCCGGTGGAATCGCTGACCGCGCCGCGAATCGTGCCCGTGTCCTGCGCGCACGCAGGAATGGCGAGTAAAACGAAGATGAGCGAAGCACGATAAAAACTGGGCGGCATTGGACGTCACCTGCAATCACTAAGGACGAAGGTGAGCCCAGCCTCGACGGGAGACAGTTTCTTATAGCACCGAGCCCGTTGCAATGTCTGTGCGGGGCGAGGATTTCTTTTGAGATATGTCCCGAGGCGGGAAAATAAACTAGAACATGTAGGCGCGGGCATCCTCGGCCGTGCGTCAGCACTATTTCGCCCCCCACGGGCGAGGACGCCCGCGCCCACACTTGCATCTACATTTTTTGCTGGACTAGCTCTTCTACGCGGCGCAGCACTTCGTCTTCGGACAAGCTGGTGGAATCGATGATGGTTGCGTCTGCGGCTGGTGTTAGCGGCGAGGCTGCGCGGGTGCGGTCGCGGCGGTCGCGTTCGCGCAGTTCAGCGGCGGTGGCTTTGGCGGCGGTTCCGCGCAAATTTTGTTGCTGCAGGCGGCGTTGCTCGCGGACAACGGGATCGGCATCGAGAAAAATCTTTACGTCGGCGTGGGGAAAAACTTTGGTTCCGATGTCACGGCCTTCCATGACTACGCCGCCGCCGGCTCCTAGTTCCTGCTGGCGGGCGACCATCCACTCTCGCACTTTGGGGTGAACGGAAACCCGCGAAGCGCCGGCGGTTACGTCAGTCTCACGGACGCGCTGGGTTACATCTTTTCCGTCCAGCAGCACGCGGGTGCCGGTCGAGGTTGGCTCCAACTGGATGCGGGAATCGTGGGCCAGCTTGGTCAGCGCGGCCTCGTCGTCAAAGGAAATATCCCATTCGATGGCCTTCAGCGCGAGCGCGCGATACATGGCTCCGCTTTCCAGGTTGGCGTAGCCGAGCTTGCGGGCCAGGCGCGAGGCAATGGTGCTCTTGCCCACGCCGGCGGGTCCGTCGATGGCAATGATGAGCTTACGCTGAGAGTTGTCGGGCATCACGAAGCTATGAATTGTACACGCTGCGACGAGTCGAGTTGGCAGGTGGAAGGCCGTGCAAGGTGGGAAGGTCAGCAACGGCGATCAGAGGGTTTCTCGATCAGGCATTACTGGCCGTCAAACTGATCGTCGGCCTTCGAGGTTCCCAGCAATCCAGCCGAGAACATGTCGCACCCGAGGCCGCCGCATGCGCCGGATAAGCCCCAGGTGGGAGCGTAAAACAGGCCGAAATCTTTTGAGGTGATGTAAGACGCGTCCAGCACATCTTTGGCACCGTAGTGATTGAGAGGCGGATGGTCTTCTACGTCGGCGAGATAATATCGCGCCGATCCGCATTGAGAGTCGTTCTGGTTGGTGCAATTGGGTACGACCGACAACCAATACCGACCCGCTTTCAGGCTGACGTTAAGTCCTTTCACCAGAATCCCGAGGCAGATTATTTCTATTCCTTGGTTACATCCCAGCACCGTGGCAGTAGCGTGGGACCTGCCGGATTTAATCAATTTCCCCGCGTTGCCTTTGCTCACGTCCTGGGAAAACGACCAGTTTGCCTGCGCCGGGTCAATCACGCTTACGGTCGAAAGCATGATGCCGAAGGCGCCCGTGATATTCCATATCTTTCCTGCGGGAACGGTGAACGGAACGTAGACGGCCGAGCGGTCGATGGTAAGATCACTCTCGTTGGAGAGCGCGTTGGCTTTCGAGTTGTTGATGTTGAAGTCGCCGGCATACCACAGGCACGGGTTGCAAAATGAAGGTGGGTTGGGCGGAGATGATTTGGGTTCGCTGTCCTGTGCGGCTGCGAGTGGACAGATCGCCAGCAAGATGCATAACGCGAGTGGAGCGATTCCCTTCATAGTACCTAACGGCCGACATTCTGGCATCGCGCGCTCCCGCTGTCAATGAATTTAGGGCCTGCCTGGGTTTGGCTCCTGCGGCCTTCGATCCGCGTCGGGCAAGGGACGTATTGGTCGAGTGCTCGCACGTTTTCAAGGCGATCGACAATGTTTCAACGGCGACGGTGGCCTTCGATATCCGCTTCAACGACCAACTCAACGCCCTCCCATTCTCGCGGACTTTCGGATTTTGACCGGCGCCATGGCTCACTCAGTTCCCGCATTTTACTGCCTGCGAAAGAGGGCACTACTTTTGGGGACTTGTGAGTATGGGCAATCGGTTATAGCTTCGGTCCATTCCGACAGAGCTGAGCGGAAGAGGAACGCTATGTTGCGCCGATTCGCCTTAGTACTTATATTTCTCGCACTACTTATCGCTCCGCTGCAGGCGGGAACCATTCACGAAGTTTTCAGTCAGACCTTTACCGGCAGCACGGCTCTTGGCACGACTGACCTGCTGACGCCGCCAACCAGCGACCGGAGCTATCTGATCACGATTTACTACTCGCTGTCGGGCACTTCCTCTGCTGGCGTTAAAGATACTGTGCGCCCTTATTTCACCTGGACGGACAACCTGGGAACCGAGCAGTTGGGCAACGGTCTCTGCCCGTGGAATGAGAGCGGTACGCCAAAGAAATGCTCGCTTGCCCAATCCTTCGGACCATGGCTTCAGCCCTTGCAGGTCTACGGAGGAACGGGAGGAACGCAAACCAACGCCGGGCCGCTCGCGGTCACATTTTCTGTTCGCGTGCTGGCCAATACCCATCTGACGCTCACCATCCCGGTTTCGAATCCCGACAATCTCACCTATCAAGTGAACGTGCAGGTTCAGGGCTGGTAGAAAAACCGAATCGTGTAGAGCGGACACTCCTGTCCGCTGCGGTTGAGGTTGATCTAGGTTCAGCATCACGCTCTCGGCGTGGAAGTTTTCCGCGGCCCCGGTTTTTCGTGCGGCCCCGAAACCCGCGCAGCCGGCTCGACTTTCGCCGGTGTGATTTGAATCAGCGATCGATTGCCCACGCGAAGGAAGCTCAACTCGCGCGCCGCGAGCAGCGCATTAATCGCTTCCTTCACCCGCGAGCGCGGCACGAAGTTGCCGAAGAATGCTTCCAGTTCCTGCTGATCGGCGGCGACCACCGAACTCAGGTATTTCGAAAGCAGCGCGGAGAGCGCCTCGCCCACCGAAAGGTTGATGCCTTCGCGCACCGCGTCCGGAGACCAGCGATACAGCACATCCCAAAACGCGCCCTCGGCCGGATTGTAATCGACTCGCGTAATCCGCAGCCGCGACCACAACTCACCCAGCGCATGATCGAGCGCCACAAAAGAAACGCTGCCGCCCAACACGTCGCGCATCTTCTGCTTCGAGATGGGACCTTCGCGGTCGATCAACTTGAACGCGTCACAGGCCAACTGCGAGTAATCCGAGTGCGGCTTCGGTTTCGGCGCCTGCTTAGGATTGCGCTCTCCGACCAGCGCATAGAAATAAGGGAAAATAGAAGCGGCAATCAAGAACGCGTTGTTCTCGTCGAACCGGTTGGCTTCGTAAGCCGCGCGGTCGCGCAACAGGCGAACCATCACCTCGGTGGCCTCCTGGGCTCGCGGATCGGCGAAAGCGTGCTGCCAGGTAGGCAACTGCTGATCCGAACCAACCCAGGCTCCAATGAACGTGGGCACCAATGCCTGCTGCCGCATGGGATACATCAGGCAAAACCCAACCGACTCAAGAAATGAACGAGCGTCGTCAAACGTGCGAACGGAATGCCCGTCCAGATGCCACTTTTCACGCCGCAGTTGATCGAGATCGGTCATAAAGCATTAGACCACAGAGAACAGAGATGAAAAACCTTTCACAGTGCGTGAGCGCGCGAGATGGGCGTATGCTGGGTGCGATTTCGAGGTCGCGAGGCGGAAACTTCGATTCAGAGTAGGAGAATCGCGATGAAATGGACAAGTTTATGCACAGCGTCGAACGTCACAGTCGCATGTGTGATAGCAGTGCTAACTGCGCAGTCCGCGCAAGCGCAGACCTACAAGGTGCTGCACACCTTCAAATTCGGGGAAGGAGGCATTGGCCCCTATGGCGGAGTGATCCTGGATGCCAAGGGAAACCTGTACGGAACCACTGGGGGAGGCGGCCCTTCCGGCAATGGAACGGTATTTAAGTTGAGCAGGGCAAGTAAGGAGACCGTGCTGTACAGGTTCAAGACCGCGAATGACGGGTCGGGCCCAGCCGGGATAATCCGGGATGTCGAAAAGAGCTTCTACGGCAACACCTACTACGGCGGCACCGACAACTTTGGAACCGTATTCGAGTTGAGCCAGACCGGCAAGGAAACTGTGCTGCACAGCTTTATGGCCGAGGCCGACGGAGCATACCCCCAGTCTCCGCTATCCAGGACTCCCACGGGAATCTGTACGGAACTACATTCAGTTACGGAGCCTCCGGCTGGGGCACGGTATTCGAGTTGAGCAAACTCGGCAAGCTGAAGTTGCTCCACAGTTTTGGAGCGGGTAGTGACGGGGCTCGCCCCCGCGCCGGAGTGATTCAGGATGCCAAAGGAAATCTTTACGGGACGACAGAGGGCGGCGGTGTTCACGGCGTTGGAACGGTGTTCAAGCTGAGCCCTGCGGGTAAGGAGACCGTGCTGTACAGCTTTACCGGCGGTGCCGACGGCGAAAACCCGTACGCTGGAGTGATTCAGGACGCCAAGGGGGATCTCTATGGAACCAGCTACGATGGCGGCGTTTCAAACGGCGGAACCGTATTCAAGCTAAGGAAAACCGGCAAGATTACCGTTCTGTACAGTTTCACGGGTTCGAACGGCGACGGGTATAGCCCCAATGCCGGGGTGATCCAGGACGCCGACGGAAACTTGTACGGGACCACCTACTACGGTGGTGCTTTCGGCGTTGGAACGGTGTTCAAGCTGAGCAAGACCGGCAAGGAGACCGTCCTGCATAGCTTCACTTGCGGTGCCGACGGGTGCAACCCGCCCGCGGGAGTGATTCAGGACGCCAAAGGACACCTCTACGGAACTGCCGAATACGGCGGCGATTCTTCCTGTGGCGGGGAGAACTCCGGCTGTGGCGTAGTGTTTGAGTTGACGCCGTAATCGCGGGCGAGTGGCCCCGGACCTCAGTGGATGAAGCAGAGGTTCGGAGTGTCCGCCGCTTGCCAGCAACAGCAGACCCTTTTACCGCGACTGCCAGCGCCTCGGATTGCGCCTGCCATGGAAGCAGGCGATTGCGACAATCCGATGCTCCTGAACCTCGAAGAATATTCCGTAGAAACCGCCGCACTCCCGCACGGCGACGGCTCCGGTAGACAACAGGGAATTGCAATGGATGCTCTGCGATTGCCTCAACCGTGACCTCGACCGCCAGCGCGAAACGCTCCCCAAGCTCCGGTCGTATATTGCCGTACCATGCCCGCGCCTGCTGCAAATCCTCATTCGCCTCTGGTGTCCAGAAAACCGGTGGCGTCACGGTTTCCTAAGCAGCCCCGCTCTGACTTGCTCCCAGGGCATGACATCGGTAGGGCTTTGCTCATGCCGAGCGATGCGGTAAGATCGGAATTGACACGCCGTTAATCTTGGTCACTTTAAGTCGATTTTCGCTGACCTACAGCGTTTCTATCACGATCTAAATTCTTTTAAACGCCTTCTGAATGTCTTTCATTGAGTATCGCAGAACTACCGGCCGCCCGTGCGGACATGACATTGGGCATTCGGTTTTGGCTAGCTCGGCCAGCAGCCACTCCATTTTATTTTGCTGCAGGGGCATGTTGACTTTGATGGCGGCGTGGCAAGCGATAGACGCGGCAATCCGGGCGCGAACTTTTTCCATGTTCAGAGCTTGTTCTTCGTGAGAGAACTGATCGAGTAATTCGTGCAGCACGTGCTCGATCTGCGCGGCGTCCACGCCCGCCGGGGCGACTTTTATGGCGATGCTTCGCGCCCCAAACGGCTCGGCTTCGAAACCGTTCTGGTTGAGCTCTTCGGAGATTTCGGCGAATACGGCTTGCTGGGCGGGCGTGAGTTCGAGCAGCAGGGGCATGAGCAGGCGCTGGCTTTCCACTTTCTGTGCCGCCCGCTGCTTCAGAACTTTTTCAAACAGGACGCGCTCATGGGCAACGTGCTGGTCTACGATCCACAGACCCTCGTGATTCACCGCCAGAATGAACGATTCGCGAATCTGTCCCAGCGGTTTGAGCGAGGCGAGCGACGGCGCTAAGTCAGTCGCAATTTCTGACTCTTCCGGCAGCGGGGGAGCGCAGTTGTCGTTTTCAATCACCTCCGACGCTATCTGCGGCGCACGAACCAGAGACAAGGCAGCGTTGCCGTCGATCGCGATTCCGTCGGCGCCAAAGTGAAATCGCTCCGAGACGGGCGGAGGCACGGGCGCTTGCAGCGAGAATGCCCGAGGCTCAGCTGGAGCATAAAGGGTGGGCCACGAAGCCGAATCCGCGGGGCCGGAGCGAGAACCTGGAGTGAGAGAGGGACTCGCCGTGGGATGCGCATTGATCTCAGTCATGAACTGCGGCACCGGACGCGCTTTCATCAGGGCTGCGCGCACCGAATCGCGCACAAAATCATGCATGACCGATTGCTGACGGAAGCGAACTTCGGTTTTCGAGGGATGCACATTCACGTCAACTTCGCCGCTCGGCAATTCGAGAAATAGAAGCACCACGGGATAGACGGTTGGCGGCAAAATATTGCGGTAAGCCTCAATCAGCGCGTGCTGGATGAGCCGATCGCGGATGAGGCGCCCATTCACGAAAACGTAAATCGAATTGCGATTGAGTTTCTGAATCTCGGGCTTCGAAACGAAGCCATGCACCCGCATCTCGCCGGGCGTGGAGAGGCTGGCGTCTTGCCCATCCTCGTCGTCTTCTGTTTCCTCGCGTCTCCAGGGAGGCGGTTGCGGCAATCCCACGTGCGCGAGCGGTTGCACGGCGGCCACAGGAATGAGTTGGTCGAGAATGTCTTTGCCGAACACCTGATACACGCGCTCGCTCGAACCCGCGACCGGCGGCGCCACCAGTATGGCGTTGGTCGCCGAGTGCAGTTCGAAGTGCTTGTCAGGATGCGCCAGCGCATAATGCGTGACCAGCGAAGCGATGTGTGAAAGTTCGGTGGACTCCGCCTTCAGGAATTTCTTCCGCGCCGGCGTGTTGAAAAACAGATCGCGGATTGTGATCGAGGTTCCCGCTGGCAGGCCGGCTTCTTCCACTTTGAAGATCTTGCCGCCGTTGATTTCGATTACGGTTCCAGACTCCTCGTCCGGAGCGCGCGTCTCGAGATGGAGCCGGGAGACCGACGCGATCGAGGGCAGGGCCTCGCCGCGAAATCCGAGAGTGGCCACGCTGAGCAGGTCTTCGGCATTCTTGATTTTCGAAGTCGCGTGGCGCTCGAAGGCGAGCAGCGCGTCGTCACGAACCATGCCACATCCGTTGTCGGTGATCTGGATGAGCTTCTTGCCTCCGGCCTCGATCTGAATCTTGATGCGAGTCGAACCAGCGTCGAGAGAATTCTCCAAAAGCTCTTTGACCACGGAAGCGGGCCGCTCGACCACCTCACCAGCGGCAATTTTGTTGGCAACGGATTCGGAGAGAACGTGGATCTTACCCATGACGAGATCAGATCCCTCTCTGCGCTCGGGATTTCGGCTGCGGGCTCCCGCTGCGCTCACGCCCGCAAAGCGCCTCAACCTCACCAGCGGCGATTTTGTTGGCAACGGATTCGGAGAGAACGTGGATGCGTCCCATGGTCGTCTTCAGTCGCAAGTTTCGCAGATGCCAGCGGACAAAGCAAAGGCGCTCGTGGATTCGCACGCACGATTGGATTGAGCCTCCTGCGCCTCGGCCCGTGCCCGTGTTATGTTTAATTTCTTCTTTTTTCAAAGTAAAGGGACAGTCTGGGAACATGATCCGTTCTTATAAGGGCATCACGCCGACCATTCCGGCCTCGTGTTACGTGGACGATTCGGCGCAAATTATCGGCGACGTTGTTCTCGGGGAACACGCCAGTGTCTGGATGAATGCCGTGCTTCGTGGCGACGTGCACTCCATCCGCCTGGGCGCGAACTCGAATGTGCAGGATTGCAGCGTGCTGCACGGAATGAAAGAGCAGTACGGGGTGTTTATTGGCGAATTCGTCACGGTCGGCCATTCGGTGACGCTGCACGGTTGCGTAATCGAAGATCGATGTTTAATCGGAATGGGATCGATCATTTTGAATGGCGCACGCATTGGCGCAGGCTCGATCATCGCGGCCGGTACGCTGATTCCGGAGAAGACCATCGTCGAGCCGGGCTCGCTGTGGATGGGCTCGCCGGGTAAGTTTCGCCGCAAGCTGGAGGAGAAAGATCAGGCCAGCATCATGCGCTACGCCAATAATTATTTGGGATACAAGGAATCGTACTTGCGGGAGCGTTGACGAATATTTTTACACGCTGTCATCCTGAGTGAAGCGAAGGATCTGTGTATTTCGTCGGCTCAGGCAAAATGCAGAGATCCTTCGCTTCACTCAGGATGACAACGTTCTTAGCTAGCAGCTAGAAGCCAGAAACACATGATCAAAGCCGTCCGAGGAACGCGCGATCTGCTCCCGCCGGATACGGTGCTGTGGAACTTCGTCGAAGCCGCAGTGCGCGACGTGTTTCGCGTGTACAACTTTCACGAGATCCGTACGCCGATTTTCGAAGAGACGCAACTGTTCGCCCGCAGCGTCGGCGAAGAGACCGACATCGTCGCGAAAGAAATGTTTAGCTGGGAAGATCGTGCTCGGGCTGAGAGTGAAAAAGGACAGTCTTTAACTCTTCGCCCGGAAAATACTGCCGGAGTCGTCCGGGCTTACATCGAGCACAAACTTTGGGATCGCAGCTTGAACAAGCTTTACTACATCGGGCCGCAGTTCCGGCGCGAGCGTCCGCAAAAGGGACGATACCGGCAGTTCTATCAGATCGGGGCGGAAGTCATCGGACCGCCAAGTTCGGGCAGCGAATCCCCGGCGCGTGATGCTGAAATTCTGGAACTGCTGGCGACTTTGCTCGATCGCCTTGGCATCGAGAACTGGAAGCTTGAATTAAATTCCGTGGGCTGTGCCAACGATCGCGCCGCTTACAACGAAGCTCTGCGCAAGGCGCTCGAACCGGTTGTCGGACAGATGTGCGCCGACTGCCAACGGCGTGCTGTCACCAATCCGCTACGCGTATTTGATTGCAAGGTTCCGGCCGATCAGCCCATCATCGAGAAGTTGCCGCGCATCAGCCAATTCCTCGACGAGCCCTGCCGAAAACATTTCGAGCAGGTGCAGGAAATCCTGAAAGCCGTAGGAATCGAGTTTCAGCTCAACGACCGTCTGGTCCGCGGCCTGGACTATTACACTCGCACTGCGTTTGAGTTTACGCATGGAGCTTTAGGGGCACAGAATGCGATTCTCGGCGGCGGACGCTACGACGGTCTTTCTGAATCTCTCGGCGGCCCGAGCGCTCCGGGCATTGGATTTGCCATTGGCGAGGACCGTTTGGTGCTGGCGCTCAAGCAATCCGCCGATGCCATGCAGCGCAAGCCCGACGTTTATATTGCCCCGCTCGGCGCGGGGATGGATCGCGAGGCCGCTCGCCTGGCGCGCGAATTGCGGCGCCACGACATCGTTGCCGACTTGGGGGATGAGACTTTTCGCCTGAAGAAATCTTTTGAGACTGCCAGCAAGCTGGGCGCGCGCTTTATTCTGATCGTAGGTGAGAACGAGGTTAAAGCCGGAGCCTTCGCGTTGAAGAACCTGGAAAGCGGAGAGCAGGTGTCCGTGCCGCGCGCCGAACTGGCGCAGAAGATTTTGGCCGGGTAGCGTCCAAATGCATTAACCGCAAAGGACACAAAGGTACACAAAGAGAAGCCATGAAACCTTTGTGTGCCTTCGTGTCCTTTGTGGTTGAAGGGTTTGTGTCCGGTGACCGGCACAATCCAACCGCCGCCGTTTATAATTTGAAATTCGTTATTACCTGAAAGGCATAACTTGCTCGACTTCTTAGGCGACCTGCAACGCACTCATCGCTGCGGCGCTCTGCGCGCTTCCGACTCCGGCCAGCGGGCTGTGCTTATGGGGTGGGTGAACCGGCGACGCGATTTGGGCAACCTGATTTTTGTGGATGTCCGCGACCGCACGGGCGTTACTCAGATCGTGTTTAACAAAGAGCGCGATCCGGCGGTGCACCAGAAGGCCAGCCAGTTGCGGCACGAGTACGTGATCGCCGTGATTGGTAAGGTCAAGCAGCGGACGGCCGACACCGTCAATAAGAATATCCCGACTGGCGAAGTGGAACTGATCGCGGAGGAGGTGCGCATCCTCAACGAATCGAAGCAACCGCCATTTCTTCCCGGCGACACGGTTCTGCCCAACGAGGAAATGCGGCTCAAGTATCGTTATATTGATCTGCGGCGCGATGCCATGCAGCAGAACATCGAGCTGCGGCATAAAGTGGCCCTTGCGATTCGCGGCTATCTGTCGGGTCAGGGATTCTTCGAAATCGAAACGCCGTTTATGACGCGATCGACGCCTGAAGGGGCACGCGATTATCTGGTTCCCAGCCGGGTGCAGCCAGGATCGTTTTATGCCCTGCCGCAGTCACCCCAATTGTTTAAGCAAATTTTGATGATCTCCGGTTTCGACCGGTACTTCCAGATCGTGCGCTGTTTCCGCGATGAAGACCTGCGCGCCGACCGTCAGCCGGAGTTCACCCAGATCGATTTGGAAATGTCGTATCCGCAGCCGGAGCGTGTGTGGGAAGTAGTTGAAGGATTTCTGACCGCGGCCTTCAAAGCGGCTGGACAGGAAATTAAGACTCCGTTTCCGCGCATGAGCTACGACCAGGCGATGCGGCTTTACGGAAGCGACAAGCCGGACATGCGATTGCCGGCGCTGACCGATGTGCGGCAGGCGTTCACTGCGGAGAATCTGGCGTCCCTGGCTGTGAGTCCCAGCCTTCCCGTCGTCGCGATTCGTATTCCCAATGTCGGTGAGCTTTCGCGAAAGGATCGCGACGAGATCAAACCTTTGTTTACTACGAAAGGCGGAGCGAAGTTATTCGAAGACTTTAAACGGCTGGAGAAAAACTTTCCAGAAGCTGCAAACAAAATTCGCCGGGAAACAACCGCTGAAGCCGACGACCTGATCGTGGTGGTTGCGGGCGATGGCAAACCTACCGAACATAAATCCGAAGGGGGCGTGAAGCCTGAGGTGAAGCAGCACGATCATGCCGTGTACACGGCCGCGGGCTTGCTGCGTCTCGCGCTGGCTCAAAAATATTCCGAGCGGCATGGTGCCTTTAAAAAGACCGGCGATCCGACGAAAGACTTTCGTTTTCTCTGGGTCACGGATTTTCCCATGTTCGAATGGGATGACGAAGGCAAGCGCTGGGCCGCGGCGCATCATCCCTTTACCTCGCCGCACGAACATGACATGGATAAGCTTGAGTCCGACCCAGCTTCAGTGCGCGCCCTGGCCTACGACGTTGTGCTGAACGGCACTGAGTTGGGATCGGGCTCGATTCGTATTCATCGCCAGGATATTCAGAGCAAAATCTTCCACGCGCTAGGTATGACGGATGACGAAGCCCGCTCCCGCTTTGGATTCTTTTTGGAGGCGCTTGAATACGGCACGCCTCCGCATGGCGGCATCGCGTTGGGATTGGATCGCATTGTGATGATCCTGGCCGGTGCTGACAGCTTGCGCGAGGTGATTCCGTTCCCGAAGACGGCGCGAGCCGTGGACTTGATGGTCGATGCGCCTACTCCGGTGAGCGAGTCGCAATTGAAAGAGTTGGGAATACAGGTGAAGAAATAGATCGAGCCGAGACGCTCCGCGCGCCGAAGCATTGCTCATTCAAAACCTAATATCTTTCTCCCAGATACCTACTGCGGCGGTTGAGCTGGGGCCTCTGGTTTAGGGGCTTCTGGTTTGGGCGCGGGTGGTTGCAGGCCGTGGGCGTCGAAGATCAGGGTTTTGGCCTCGCCATAGTCGCCTTGCGTTGGCAGTTTCTTGCCATTGAATTCGAAATCCAGCGCACCTACGTTGCCGGCGCGGACAACAATTTCGTTCTGCGCACGAATCGATTTTTGTGCGGGGGCGGTGAGCAGAGCGCGGGTGACAATTTCGCCGTCGACAGAAACCGACAGCCACGAATCTTCGCGCGCCCGGATCACCAATTGAAGTGGGGCACTCGCGGAGGCTGCGTGCGCGACGACCGGAGTAGAAGTAGATAAGGCCGGGGACGGCGCCTCAGCCTCCGCTTTGGTTGCAGTCGGTAGCTGGGCCAGCGGTGGCGCGGTCGCGGAAGAATCCACCGCAGTTGCCTTCTGCTCGGAGGATTCCGGAACTCCGGCAGGCGACGCGGTAGCAGAGTTGGCGGAAGGTGCCGTCGTTGCACCGCTCGTCTGTTCCGCTTGGCGGGAGTAGAAACCCCACGCCGCAAATCCCAAGGCGATGATCAGGAGTACGACCGCGAACATGCCCCAGGGAAGGCCTGCGGCGACGTGCTCGGGTCGGGGCGGGGGCTCGAGGAAGGGAGCCTGGTCGTCGATCTCGGACTTCTTCGCCAACGGCGTGGCTCCGGTGGCGGCCAGGTAGTCGGCGACGGCTTGGTCTTCATCCATGCCCAGACAGCGCGCGTAGGCGCGGATAAAACCCTTGTTGAAGATGCCGCCGGGAAGCTGATCGAAATGCTCTTCCTCGAGGGCACGCAACATGCGAGTCCCAATTTTTGTGGACAGAGAAATTTCCTCAAGAGTGACTCCTTGCTTCTCTCGTTCCTGTTTTAGTTGGGCTCCGAAGGTTGCCACGCGTTTGTTCTCTCTGGCCGCGGAATTACTGCGGGCCGATTCTTATATGTTATGCGAGTGTTCGGAGAGGCGCAATTTTGGGCGATGCCTCAGAGAAGTTCGGCCACGGATTTTCACAGGTCGGCACGGACTAATTCCTCGGTGCGGTCCAGTTTGCAGGCAAGTAGTGACCTCTCCCATCGTCGTCACATCGAACTGTGATCCTGCTCATTGTGTCAGGTGGCCCAAGCGGGGAAACTTCAAGGTTGAGGTTCCCTGAGCACTTCCTCATTCGCACGTGGGCCCCGCAAGACCAAATCAAGGCAACTCAGAAATTACGGGTTTCCCTGACCCAATTTCGGCGCTTGTCTCTTCCGGGCGGTCGCGAAACCCAAACATAACCGATCGAGACCAGCCACGAGTTTGAGGAGGAACGTCATGAACTACAAGAAATTGTTGGGAGCCGCGAGCGCGGTTCTGATGATCGTCGTTGTTATTACTCTGGCGTTGACATCTGGCGCGTGGGGGCAGACTAAGTACAAAACTTTGCATACGTTCCACGGCAAGGACGGAACTGGTCCCGAGGCTGGCCTGATTTTCGATGCGGCTGGCAATCTTTATGGCACGACAAACGGCGGGGGCGCGTACAAGGAAGGCACTGTTTTTGAGCTAACGCCCACCTCGAACGGAGGCTGGGCAGAAACCGTCCTCTACAGTTTTTGCGCTCAATCGAAGTGCACGGACGGCAAGAATCCCTTTGCCAGCGTCATTTTCGACGCAGCGGGCAACCTCTATGGCACGGCGTCAGGCGGCCAAAATGGCAAGTACTGTTATGACGGGTGCGGCGTCGTCTTTGAGTTGACGCCGACGACGAGTGGCGAGTGGACGGAGAGTGTGCTTTACAGCTTCACGGGCGGACCGGATGGAGCAGGTCCCGTGGCTGGCTTGGTCGTCGACACCGCCGGTAATCTTTTTGGCACCACCTGGCAGGGCGGTCATATCACCTCCTTTTGTTATGACGGGTGTGGTGTGGTGTTCGAGTTGACGCCGGGATCAAAGGGATGGACCGAGAGCGTGCCTCACACCTTTATGGACAAATGGGATGGATCGAATTCCACCGCCGCCCTGGTCTTGGACAGTACGGGAAATCTCTACGGCGTGGCGTGGAACGGCGGCAGGTACGAGGATGGCAATGTCTTCAAGCTGACGCCCAACTCCGACGGATCCTGGACAGAGAAAGTGTTGCACCAGTTCAGGGGCAAAGACGGAGCCGAACCGCAAGGCCGCCTGATTTTTGACACCGCCGGAAACCTCTATGGCTCGACAATAGTCTCCGAAGCATATGGTAGCGTGTTCCAGCTCGTACCCAACTCTAACGGAACCTGGACGAGGCATATCCTGCATCAGTTCAAGGGTGGCAAAGACGGAGCTACCCCGTATGCCGGCTTGACCTTCGACTCAGCCGGGAGTCTCTACGGCGATACGAATAGCGGTGGCGACCATGGGTATGGTGTCGTCTTCAGGCTGACGCCAACCTCGACCGGCGGTTGGAGCTACCGCGTACTCCACGCCTTCAACTCTACGTCCGGAGCGAATCCGCGCGGGGACTTGGTCGTCGACGGGGCGGGAAACCTTTATGGAACAACGTACGCCGGCGGCAAGGGGCACGGCACGGTGTTTGAGATCACGCCGTAGCTGGTTACCGGGGCCGAATACCTAGGGCCATCTACGGTGAGTACGGTATCGAACATAGTAGGGGATTGTGGCATGGTATTGGCACCGTGGCCCTCTCCGCTCTACAGGATCGCATTTCTGTGCTTTGCAGCAGGGCCGTCACCGTCAAGGATCCTGAGGAGTTCGATCGTGTGTTCTCCGAATTAAGGATCGCGCTTCGGGGACAGTTGGCTCATCTGAGGGAAATGGTGGATGAGGCCAAACAAACCATCTCGCAGTTTCCGGGAAGACTGCGCGTCGAGAAACGACGAGTCGAGCGGCGCAGGTCGGAAAGACGGAAGGCCGAGCGAAGAGGGTTAAGCTAAAACTGAGAATCAGGTTACTTCTTCCACAAGCCGTCCGCGGAGGTTTGCTCCGCTGGACGGGCGATACGCTTGTCCCTCCATAACTCGAAGCCTAGGCGTGCCTTTACGGGTTCGGGTTACCTTGGTTCATTGCCCGGGGTTCTGGGAGCCGCTTATAATTTTGACACTCCCGCTCTAGATTCGAGGTTGCCGTTGACCACCAGAGCCACCGAGGCCGATCACAATCGGCAGAGTCAGGAATTGACCATCTTTCACGATGTGGCCAAGGCTCTGACCTCGTCGCTGGATCTCGATTCCATCCTGCAGACCATCATGGAAAAGATGGCGGAATATTTCCGCCCGGACACCTGGTCGTTGCTGATGGTGGATGAAGAACGCGATGAGCTTTACTTCGCCATTGCGGTGGGCACAGCCTCGGAGGCGCTAAAGAATATCCGCTTGAAAGTGGGTGAGGGCATTGCCGGGCATGTGGCCAAGCACGGACAGAGGCTGGTGGTTCCGGATGTGATGACCGATCCGCGGTTCGCCAAACGCATTGATGAGATGACCAAGTGGGAGACCCGTTCGATCGTGTGCTTCCCAGTGCAGTCGCGGTTGCGCGTGCTGGGCGTCATTCAGCTCGTAAACGTGGACATGGCGCACTTCGGGGATCAGGAGATTTTCTTTCTCCAGTCGTTGTGCGATTACGCGGCCATTGCCATTGAGAATGCGCGGGCAGTGGAGAAAATTCAGGAACTCACTATCACCGACGATTGCACTGGGCTTTACAACGCGCGGCATCTTTATAAGACTCTTGAGACCGAGGTCTACCGGTCGTCTCGCTTTGGTTACGAATTTACAGTTGTATTTATCGACCTTGATCACTTCAAGCAGGTCAACGATACCAATGGACACTTAGTCGGGAGCAAGCTGCTGGCTGAAATTGGATACCTGATTAAGGCCCAGTTGCGTTTGATTGACTATGCCTTTCGCTATGGAGGCGATGAATTTGTGGTGATGTTACCGCAGACTGGGAAGGATGCCGCTTTAGTCGTAGCGAAACGTTTGCGTGACAGCCTGCGCACCAGCATGTTCTGCAAAGAGGAAGGACTCAATCTGAATGTTCGGGCTTCGATGGGAGTCGCGACCTATCCGCATGATGCCAAGACGCCGCACGATATCATCCGGCAGGCCGACGAAATGATGTATCTGGTCAAGAACACTTCGCGGGATAATATTGGGATTGCGCAGCGCGGGGTGATGAAATAGAAGGGCAGCTTCTAGCTGCTGGCTCCTAGCTTTTAGCTCTGGTCCAATCCCAAACATACTCGGCAAGAAACATTTTGTAATGAGATTTTGTGTCGAGCTTTGCTCGACGCGACAGCCGGGGACGGCTGTCCCCCCTGATTTAATCTGCGGAAACTGCGGCTGGACGGGTTATTCTGGCTGACTTCTGCGGGTGGGGTTCGGTTCGCATCCACTTGCGAATCTCTGGCAGCGCGGCGCGGGCGGCGATTTCTCCGGCCCGCACCAGCGCGACGCTGTGTTCGAAGGCGTCGTATTTGTAGCCGTTCACGTCAGGTTCGATCACCAGATCGGCCGCCGACTTCCATTGGCTGCTATTCATCTCCTGCGCGATGGCGAAACATTGGCCGATCACGTCAAATAAATGACGCGGGCCTTCGCCGTCGGTCCATTTGCCTTTCAGATGCACGGCCAGCACGCGTTCCGCTCCCATCTGGCGCAGCGGTCGCGTGGGCACGGTATGCGAGAGCATGCCGTCGATGAGAAAGCGCCCGCGAATCTTTACCGGCAGGAACATACCGGGATACGCACAACTGGCGCGCACCGGATCGATCAGCGGTCCGGAATGAAAGACCACACCCTCACCGGTAGAGAAATCGGTGGCAGTCACCGCCAGGGGGATGCGCAGCTCTTCGAAGGTCTTAACTTTAAGGAGATGGTTCAGGAATCCGATCATGCGCTGGTTGCTGGCGAAGCCGTAGCGCGAGAGGGTCCAACGGGCAATGTGTTTGAAGCGCACACGGGAGGCGACTTGCTCAAGTTCGGCAGCCGAGATTCCGCTGCAGTAAGCTGCGCCGATGAGAGCTCCCACACTGGTGCCAGCGATATAGCGGATGGGGATGTTTTCTTCTTCGAGGACTTTGAGGACGCCGACGTGCGCGATCCCGCGGGCGAAACCCCCGCCAAGAGCCAAACCAATGCCGACGCCGCTTGGCCGGGGACTCAGGCCCGAGGGCTGGCCGGATAGGCCGCGTCCAAACGCCTGCACCGAACGAATGATCTTGTCCAGACTCTTCACGGGGTCCTCACACCATCCCGGCTTTGCCCGGCTACCTATATAAACCCAAGTCCGTGACGTTTGACCCAATATCCCAAGCCAAACGTGCAACTAAGATGCCAGTTCAAGCCTGATCGTTTCATGCCCGGGGTAGCTGCGCCAGATTACGGACATTGGGTTACTCGAGGTTACCGGGCGCGCGGACGCTCGATGACTAACTCCTGTGTTTCTGATAGCTTGAGAGTATGGAGCGAGAAATCTCCGCCGGTGGGGTGGTGTTACGGCACGGCACCGAAGGCTGGCAGTTGGCTGTAATCGAGCCTCGGAAAGACCCTACGGCGCTCGTACGCGGTTCGGGCAGGAAGAAAGAATCGCAAAAAATGTTACTGGCCTTGCCCAAGGGGCTGGTCGACCCCGGAGAAAAACCGGAGCAAACGGCGGTCCGCGAGGTGGTTGAGGAGACGGGCGTAACCGCCGTGCCGGTGACCAAGCTCGGCGACACAAAGTACACCTACGTGCGCAGCTGGGGAGGCAAAGAGCGGGTTTTCAAGATTGTCAGCTTTTATCTCTTTCGCTACCAGTCGGGCGAAATCGACAAAATTGCCCCCGAGATGCGAATCGAAGTCAAACAAGCCTTGTGGATTCCTCTGGAAGATGCAGCCAAAAAGCTGGCCTATCGAGGCGAGAAGGATATGGTGCGCCGGGCCCAGGCTTATCTGGCAGCTCATCCCGACTTCTAGGGGCTGAAGCGCGCCCAATTGTCACGCACATGTGTGATATCTAACCTTGACTCCGCCCCGTACCGAGTCTATGTTGAACTCAACTTGATTGAGGCGCGTGCCGCTGCCATCCTCACCCCACATCTAATGCGGCACGCGCCTGCGGTATTTTTGGAGCCTTTCCGGTTTCCTCCCACATGTTCGCGATCCCTTATGATCAGGGCTGGTAAGAACGGCTGGGTGCTAAGTAAACTGCTTGAACAAGTCTTTTTAGTTAGTTTCTGCTCTGTAGAGACGCAGCTTGCTGCGTCTGGTTTGCCTGGCTGCGTTTCCAGGATGGGAGTGTTTGAGCGATGAAACAAATCCACAAAGTTGCTGTCCTTGGCGCGGGAACCATGGGTGCCCGCATCGCTGCTCACTTCGCTAACGCCGGTGTCGCGAGTTACCTGTTCGACATCGTTCCGCCTGATGCCGACGGGCCCGCTCGAAATAAAATTGCCGCCGCCGGACTCGATGCGGCAAAGAAAGCGAAACCGGCCGCTTTCATGGAACCTGCACTCGCGCGGCTGATCACTATCGGCAACTTCGATGATGATCTCAAACGGCTGGCCGACGTGGACTGGATCATCGAAGCCGTGGTCGAAAACCTGGATCTCAAGCGGGCCTTGTTGAGAAAAGTGGAAGCCGTCCGCAAGCCGGGAACGATTATTACGACCAACACCAGCGGGCTGCCGGTGGGGAAAATTGCCGAAGGCTTTTCCGATGAATTCCGCCGTTCGTGGTTTGGCACGCACTTCTTCAATCCGCCGCGGTACATGCGGTTGCTGGAAATCATTCCCACGCCCGACACCGACCGCGATGCCATCGAGGCCGTAACGCACTTCTGCGACATCCACCTTGGCAAAGGCATTGTCCTCGCCAAAGACACGCCCAACTTTATCGGGAATCGCATCGGGACATTTTCAGTCTTGAACGTCATGCGGCTTATGCAGGAGATGGACCTGAGCATTGAAGATGTGGACGCGCTCACCGGGCAGGCTGTGGGATGGCCGAGATCAGCGACGTTTCGCACCATTGATTTGGTCGGATTGGATATTTTGGGCCACGTGGTTTCTAACATGTCCCGTGTGGCAGCGGGCGATTCGCTCGCCCAGCTTGATGAGCGGAGCGACCTTCAGCTGCCGGATTTTTACCAACAGATGCTGAAGCAAAAATGGCTGGGCGACAAGACCAAAGGCGGCTTCTACAAGAAAGTGAAGAGTACGGGTGAAGAAGACGAACGCCTGGCGCTCGATTGGAAGACGCTGGAATACCATTCGCGACGGAAGCCCAAATTCCCCGCTCTCGACATGGCCAAGAACGTCGAGCAGACCGGAGCACGGATTCGCATGTTATTGGGATTGGACGGCAGCGGTCCGCAGAAGAATGACAAAGCCGGTGCGTTTCTGTGGTCAGCTCTGTCCGATCTTTGGACGTACTCGGCCAATCGCATTCCCGAAATTTCTGATTCCATTGTTGAGATCGATCGGGCCATGCGCCTTGGTTTCAATTGGGAGCTTGGGCCATTCGAACTTTGGGATGCGGCCGGCGTCGAAGTTACCGTCGAACGCATGAAGAAAGAAGGTCATCCGATCGCTGCCAATGTCGAGCAGTTGCTTGCCGCCGGCAAAAAAACTTGGTATCTGGACGATCCCAAAGCTGCCTCGGGGCGCTCCTACTGGGAGCTGAGAACCGGCAACTACCAACTGGTTCAAGTTCCTCCCGGTGTGTGGTCGGTCGAAGTGGCGAAGAAATCAAATGGCGTGGTGAAGAAAAACTCCGGGGCGTCGCTGGTGGATCTCGGCGACGGCGCGGCCTGCATCGAGTTCCATTCCAAGATGAACACGATCGGCACGGACATCGTGCAACTTATCTTGCAGACTTTGAAGTCGGGAGGTCCAGGCGACGCGTTCGACGCGTTTGTCATCACGAACGACGCCCCGAATTTCTCCGTTGGCGCCAATCTCATGCTGCTGCTGATGTCGATCCAGGAAGAAGAGTGGGACGATGTCGATCTCGCCATTCGCACCTTCCAGGGCATGACGCAGGCTATCAAGTTCTCGCCGAAGCCGGTTGTGGTTGCGCCTTTTGGGTTGACGCTTGGCGGAGGCACAGAAATTTCGCTGCACGCTGCAGGTCTTCAGCCTCATGCTGAACTTTATATGGGATTAGTCGAAGTCGGGGTTGGTCTATTGCCGGGTGCTGGGGGCTGCAAAGAAATGCTGCTGCGCGCTGTCGACAGCGCTGAGTCAATCCGGCCCGGCGGCCGCGGGGAATCGGTTGAACTGATGGAAGCCATGAAGAAAATCTTCGAGACCATCGCGACCGCGAAGGTCGCAACGTCTGCCCATGAAGCCCGAGGCCTGGGCTTTCTGGGGGATTCCGACAATATCACCATGAACCGCGAGCGCGTGCTGAGCGATGCGAAAGCCCGCGCGCTCGAGATGGTCCGCGCCGGATACGAGCCTCCGCAGCCGCGGACGAACATCCCTGCCCCCGGAGAAAACATCCTCGCAGCGCTGAAGATGGGCGTTCACCTCATGCGCCAGGGCGACTACATCACGGAATATGAGGTAAAGCTGGCCACCAAGATCGCCGAGGTTCTCTGCGGCGGAAATGTGACGCCAGGGACGCCGGTAAGTGAGCAATACATCCTCGATCTGGAACGCGAAGGATTCAAATCGCTGTGTGGCGAGAAGAAAACGCAAGAGCGGATTCGGTACACCCTGAAAACCGGAAAGACGCTGAGAAATTGATGCTTCCATGACGAGGCGACTTGACCTGACGAACGAACTGCTGCGGCAGGAAGATATCGAGGGCCTGCTCTCGATGGGAGCCCCGCGTGACGAATACGGACCTGAAGAGGAGATGATTGTTAATCGCGTTGGAGAAGCGGAGTCGAATGCCCCAACGCACAACATTACAACAGAAGAGGTCGAGGCCATCATCAACTCAGTTTGGAAAGAAATGTTCGGTCTTTCAGACCAATTGCTTCGTCGGCGTAGAGCCTTCCAGTCGGTTGCTGCGAAGCTTGCACCGTAGAATCTCCGAGCGCCAAAAACAGAAAAGCGAATGAAGGTCCGCGACGTAATCAAACGCGTGGAGCAGGATGGCTGGCGGTTGGTTCGAACCAAGGGCAGCCACCGCCAGTATCATCATCCTTCGAAGCGGGGAACGGTTACAGTCGCGGGACATTCGTCACTGGACATTCCACCAGGAACGTTGAACAATATCCTCAAGCAGGCTGGTCTGAAATGAAATATTTGGTCATCTACGAGAAGTCCGAAACGGGGTGGGGCGCCTATGCTCCCGACCTGCCCGGTCTCGGTATCGCCGCCAACACCCTGGACGAAGCAAAGGACTTGATCCGGGAGGCCATTGAGTTCCATCTTGAGGGCTTGCGTGAGCACGGCGATCCGATTCCGTCGCCCAGCGCGACCACCGAGTACATCACGGTGTGAAGACATGCGGAATTGAGGCCCGGAATGAAAAGCGAAAAGCAACTCGAAGAAGGCTATCGCGAGATGGCATGGGACGAGCAACATGAGCGGGACGCAGCAGAATGGTGCGACGCGTTGATCAGTGATTCGTCCGAAACCGTGGAGAACTGGTTCCGCAAACTTGATGAATTGAACTCTGAGCCGTTCCCGGCCGGCAACCCACAGCCGCCTATCCCGAAGCGTGAAGTCTTCGATTGAGCATAGGCACGGTATGCAGTGTTCCTCATAACAATCGTTCAATCGAAAGTCATCGATCGACAATCTAAAATAGTTGAGAGGTCCTTATGCGTGAAGTCGTTATCGCTTCTTCCGTCCGTACCCCTGTGGGACGTGCTTTCAAAGGCACGCTCCGCGCCACTCGTCCCGATGAACTTGCCGCGGTCGCGATCAAAGGCGCGCTCGAACGCGTGCCGCAGGTCGACGCCGGGGAAATCGAAGACGTCATCCTGGGCTGTGCCATGCCTGAGGCTGAACAAGGGATGAACGTGGCGCGTATCGCCTCACTGCGGGCAGGATTGCCAGTCGAGGTTTCGGCGCTGACCATCAACCGCTTCTGCTCCTCCGGTCTGCAGGCGATTGCTATGGCCGCGGAACGCATCATGAGCGGCGGTGCTGAGATCATCGTGGCTGGCGGCACCGAATCCATGTCGATGATTCCGATGGGCGGCCACAAAATTTCGCCGAACCCTTGGTTGGTTGACCACTATCCCGATGCATATCTTTCCATGGGTCTCACTGCTGAGCGGCTGGCGCAGCGCTTCGGCATCACGCGTGAAGCCGCGGACGAATTTTCTCTGCGCAGCCATCAGAAAGCGCTGGCCGCAATTCAAGCCGGCAAGTTCGCAGACGAAACTGTTGCAGTCCCCGTGAGCTTCACTACGCCGAACGGATCGAAACCAAAGCGCCAGGAAATCATATTCAAAGTAGATGAAGGCCCGCGGGCCGACACTTCGCTTGAGGCCCTGCTCTCGTTGAAGCCAGCGTTCCATGCCAAGGGCACCGTGACCGCCGGCAATTCGTCGCAGATGTCTGATGGCGCCGCCGCGGCCGTGGTCATGTCCGCGGACCGCGCCAAGCAGTTAGGTATCAAGGCCCTGGCACGATATGTTTCATTCGCCACCGCCGGATACAAGCCGGAGGAGATGGGCCTTGGCCCCGTCTTCGCGATCCCCAAGGCGCTGAGGATGGCTGGGCTCAAGCTCGCGGACATCGACGTGATCGAATTGAACGAAGCGTTCGCGGCGCAGTCCCTGGCGGTGATCAAAGAAGCCGGCCTAGACCCTCAGCGCGTGAACCCCAACGGCGGGGCAGTTGCGCTGGGCCATCCTTTAGGCTGCACCGGCGCGAAGCTCGCCGCGACGATCATTCGCGAGATGAAGCGCCGCAACGCGAAGTACGGTCTGGTGACCATGTGTGTAGGCGGCGGCATGGGAGCGGCCGGAATTTTCGAGAACCTTAACTGAAAACTAAAGGCATCAACCACAAAGGACACGAAGGTTCACGAAGGAAAACCAATGGCAATCGACTTTCCCTTTGTGGACCT
Source organism: Terriglobales bacterium (assembly GCA_049585795.1). Classification (GTDB taxonomy): domain Bacteria; phylum Acidobacteriota; class Terriglobia; order Terriglobales; family Acidobacteriaceae; genus JABDBE01. The sequence goes on from JBAVAQ010000113.1 coordinate 59,523, forward strand.
TTGTGTCCTCTGTGGTTCATGCCTTTGCTTGTGACATCTGACCTAGCGGAGCCCGGGCCAAAGCGAGGACGATTGACGCGGGAGGTCACACATGGCCACCGCGCCAATCCGAAGAATTTCGGCCAACGAAGTCAGCCATGCAATCGTCACCGCTGCCATGAGAGTTCATACCGAACTGGGTCCGGGATTACTGGAGAGCACCTACACGGCTTGTCTTCAGCATCAACTGCACGATGCGGCCGTGCGGTCGGCGACCCAGGTTGGTTTGCCAGTTTTTTATCACGGAATCAAGCTCGAACTCGGATATCGCATGGATTTGGTGGTGGAAGAGTTGGTTATTGTGGAGATCAAGTCGGTCGAGGCTATATCGCCGGTACATCAGGCCCAGCTACTTTCGTACCTCAAGCTCAGTGGCAAATCCATCGGACTGCTTATAAACTTTAATATTGTGCATTTGAAGGACGGCATTCGACGCTTCGTGAACGGTACAGATTGGAAATAGCCAGTGACAACGGCATCAACCACAAAGGACACAGAGGTTCACAAAGGGTGCCGTGCCCAGCGTTTGCCTTCGTGCACCTTTGTGTCCTTTGTGGTTGAAAGGGGTTACTGAACATGGCAACAATCGCAATTCCACAAAGCAAGATCTCCGGCGGCAGCTTTCTTCTCGAAGAACGCAAGCCTGATGAAGTCTTTACCCCCGAGGACTTCACCGAGCAACATCTGCTCATCGGACAGACGGCGGAAGAGTTCGCGGTCAACGAGATCGTGCCCAACATCGAGAAGATGGAGCACAAGGACTTTTCCATTACGCGCGATCTGCTCAAGAAAGCTGGCGAACTCGGGCTCAGCTCAGCCGAGATCCCGGAAGCTTATGGCGGTCTGGAGATGGATAAAGTCACAGCCGCGGTCATCGCCGACCACATCGCCAAATACGCCGGCTTCGCGACCACCTGGGGCGGACACACTGGGATTGGCACGCTGCCCATCGTCTATTTCGGAACTGAGCAGCAGAAAAAGAAATACCTGCCTCGGCTGGCTGCGGGAGAGATCGTCGGTGCCTATGCTTTGTCGGAAGCGTCCTCTGGTTCGGATGCCTTAAATTGTCGCGCCCGCGCTGAGCTGTCGAAAGATGGAAAACATTACATTCTTAACGGCGAAAAAATGTGGATCACCAACGCCGGCTTTGCCGACCTGTTCACCGTCTTCGCCAAAGTTGATGGTGAAAAATTCACGGCGTTTCTGGTCGAAAAATCCTTCCCGGGATTTTCCATCGGCGCGGAAGAGCACAAGATGGGCATCCGGGGATCGTCCACCTGCCCCATCATTTTGAACGACTGCAAAGTGCCGGCCGAGAACCTGCTTGGCGAAATTGGCAAGGGGCATGTCATCGCGTTCAATATTCTGAACGTGGGACGTTTCAAGCTGGGCGCGATGTCGGTTGGCGGAGCGCGGGTGTCGTTGGAAAGTGCCATCGGCTATGCAAAACAGCGTAAGGCGTTCGGTAAAGTGATCGCCGATTTCGGTCTGGTCCGCGAGAAGCTGGCCAACATGGCCGTGGGCATTTATACGGGTGAAGCTCTGGTCTATCGGACCGTCGGCATGATGGACGTTGCGCTCTCCGAGGTCGACAAATCCGGCCCCGATGCCGCGAAAGAGACCCGCAAAGCCATCGAGGAATATGCTGTCGAGTGCTCCATCATCAAAGTCTGGGGCTCGGAGATGGTCGGCTACGTCGTCGATGAGACGGTGCAGATCTACGGCGGCTATGGCTTCGTCGAAGAGTATTCTGCCGAGCGGTCTTACCGCGACGCGCGCATCAACCGCATCTTCGAAGGCACCAACGAAATCAACCGGCTCATCATCACCGGGTTCCTGCTCAAGCGCGCCATGTCGGGCCAGTTGCCCCTGATGCCGGCAATCAAGAAGCTGATGGATGAAGTTTTATCCGGACCGTCGGTTGGGGAAGAACTCGAAGGGCCGCTGGCCGAAGAACGAAGACTGGTCGCGGCGGCCAAAAAGCTGGGCTTGTTCATTGCGGGAGCGGCTACGCAGAAATACATGCAGGCGATTCAGGATCAGCAGGAAGTCATGGGAGCGATCGCCGATATGGTCATCGAGACTTACGCCATGGAATCGGCTGTGCTGCGTGCGCAAAAGATTGCGGAACGTAATGGCGAAACCGCCGCTTCCCTGCCCATTGCCATGACTCGCGTCTATCTCTCCCAAGCGATGGAGAAGATCGAAGCCGCAGCTAAGAAAGTGATCGCCGCCGTCGCCGAGGGCGACATGCTGCGCACCCAGTTGGCGATCTTGCGCTGGCTGGCGAAACATGACCCTTTCAACACAATCGAACTGCGCCAGCAGATCGCGCAGAAAGTGATTGAGCGGGGGAAATACACGCTGGCGTAGAATTGCATATTGAGGACCACCCGAATGCCAGTAGGTACGTTCACGGCCGTATTACACAAGGAAGGCGAACTCTACGTCGCCGAATGCCCTGAGGTGGGCACGGTAAGCCAAGGCAAAACCGTCGAAGAAGCCGTCGCCAATCTTCAAGAGGCCACCGAGTTGTATTTGGAGGAATTTCCTCCTGTCGATCACGGTCGACCGTTCGTGACGGTCTTCGAGGCCCGATTTGCCTAAACTGCCTCGCGTCTCTGGCGCGCAGGCAATTCGTGCTCTGGAAAAACTAGGCTTCATTCGAGTCCGACAGCGTGGCAGCCATGTCGTACTCAAGCGATCAGATGCTTCCGGGACTACCGGATGTGTCGTTCCGCTCCATCCTGAATTAGCAATTGGCACACTGCGTGGCATTTTGAAACAATCTGGTCTGTCAATCGAGCAAATCGTGGAGAAAATCTAGCCCACCAACAGCGATCGCGAGCTTCGCGCGAGGGCGCCCGTGCCACTCTTAATCATGCCGTCTTCAGCTTTTCCATCACGCTCTGGATCAACTCTTTCGCGTCGGTCAAATTCTTCATCACCATCTGAATGTCCATCACCGGCTTGCCCGGCCAGCGCTGGCTCTGGCAATAGACGCCGTGTTGGCCGACAAGCGCCATGGCGTCGGTAATCATGTCCATGGTCACGGCCAGGCGTCCGCGGGGCACGCCCAGCATGGTTTCGTAGTGTTCCAACTCTTCTTGTTTCTCGTCGAATACCGGCATGGTCAGATTGTAACCCGGTCTGGCGTGGCGCATAATTATACGGCTTTGCTGTCCAAGTCGTTGATCGATACGTCAAAGCACATAGCAATTGCTGAATGCCAAATACTTCCAGGAGAAACTCATGCGCAAGCAAATAGTATTTCTGACTTCTTTATTGCTGACATTCACCGTACTGGCCGCATGCCAGGAAAAGAGCAAGCGTCCCAGCCCGCCAGCTCAGGCACAATGCAAATTTTCCGACGCCAAGACCGTCACCGTGAACTACTCCAGTCCGCGCGCTAAGGGCCGCAAGATCTTCGGAGATCTCGTACCCTATGGCCAAGTCTGGCGCACCGGCGCCAACGAAGCGACCACCTTCGTCACCGATACCAATTTGAGCGTCGGCGGGAAGGACGTGCCCGCAGGCAGCTATACGATTTTCACCGTCCCCAACACCGATAAGTGGACGTTGATCATCAACAGGAAAACCGGCGAGTGGGGCATCCCTTATAAGTATGAAGCGGACGAGTTGGTGCGTGCGGACATGAAAGTTTCGCAGACGCCAGCGTCGGTCGAAAACTTTACCATTGCATTGGCCTCGATGGGCAGCAGTTGCACCATGACCATCAGTTGGGAAAACACGCAAGCGTCCGTGAACATCAGCGAGAAAAAGTAGAGCCAGAAACTTTTTGCCACCCTTCGGCTTCGCTGAGGGCAGGCTCCGGACA
>JBAVAQ010000114.1:0-77465 GCA_049585795.1 Terriglobales bacterium
CTGAACACATCCAACTGCTGCTCGTCTTGTCCACGCATACTTCCTTCTTATCAGGTTGTGCTGTGGAAACAAGAGAGGTTCGTGGTACTGCGCCCGCTTCAAATCGAGTTTTTCCGCAGCCTGCTAGTGTACTGGTCCTGCAGACGCCATCCGGGGATCCAGTTTGATCTCGCCAAATGTGCTCTCGTAACCGGAAACGTTCTGCTGCAGAATCGACATCAGCGCCTTGGCCTGCTGCGGGCTCAAATAAATGCCCTGAAAGTTTCTGACCTCGACCTGCGTCTCGCTCTGTTGTTGCAGGGTTCCAAAAACCAGAAAGAAATCCCAGACATTCACTCGCACCTGGACGCTGTTGGCATAAGTCTCGCGATAGTCGGGAGCGTTCACCAGCCGAATATTGGGTTGCGATGGATTATTCATGGCCCATTCAGTGTAGCGCAGTGTGAGAAACAGAAAGTGAAATTTGCCATGGGATGGAAAGCAACGACCGAATGCGACGCTCTGTGGCTCGAAAATGAGTATATTTTCAGGGCCGTCGCGAAGTCGCGGGTCGAAGGACTAGCAGTTTTTACAGTTCCCATCCCCGCGAGCTCCCCGTATTTTGGTAAAGTCGCTCAGTGTGGTCGCGAAGTCAGAGGATCGGCCGCGCGGGCAACCTTATAACGAGAAAGGAAAAGAATCCCATGCTAGGAGCTGCTTCTGCAAAAACAGGTGAGCGGATCGCCAGGAAAGCTTTACCTTGCTTCCTCACTTCCATAATGATGGTTCTGCTGATTCTCCCTGCACTCGCTGCCGACAAGGAGAAGGACGAAGACACGTTCAAGCAAGCCGCCATCGTCTTGGGCGACATGCTTAACGATAAGAACATTTCGTCGGACGCGCTGGCAAAGTCGAATTGCGTGATGGTTCTGCCCAATGTGAAGAAGTTCGGCGTTGGTATTGGCGGAAGCGGTGGCCGCGGTCCGCTGCTTTGTCGCACAGGTCAGAACTTTGAGGGCGAGTGGTCCGCGCCTGCGATGTTTTCCGTAGGCGGGGCCAGCATCGGTCTACAGGTAGGCGGCACGTCGAGTGATTTCGTGCTCCTGCTCATGGATAAAAAAGTTGTGAATCAGATATTGAACGGCAAAACGAAGATGGGCGCGGACGCGACCGCAGCAGCGGGACCCGGTGCTACCGCGGCCGGTGCGGCTGATGCCGACATCTATACCTACGGGCGATCCAAGGGACTGTTCGCCGGTGCATCCCTGGGAAGCGCGACCATAAACCCAGATAACGATGCAAACTATCGTCTGTACGGAAAGCGGTTGACCGCCAGGGACATCGTGCGCGGCACTACGGTCAAGCCCACGCCGGCGGGCGAACCTCTGATTTCACTGCTCAACAGCAAAATCGCACAGCACAAGTCGAGCGAGTAAACCTAACGCCTTGGAAGTTTGTGAACCAGCAGCTTTCCAAGGCGTTCTTTTTGCCCTGCTGCGTTCGGCTGGTTGCCTTTCGGGGGTGTTCATTCAAACGAGAGCGCCGGCATATGCCCAGCGCCGCCCACCTCAGGCGTTCTCTGTCACACCCCACGGTCGAGAACGGATCGTCGTCCACCACATGTTCTTGATCTGCTCGACATGCTCTGCAAACCAGCCGGCTCCAAGGCGCGTTTTTTTCGCGCAGTGCCCTTCACCCGGGAATGTCGGGCTTGTCACGATTAGTGCCAAATTCTTCGATTCAGGGCAACGGTAACTTGGGTGGGTGTATCAAAGATCAAGAGGGCGTGATGAAACACCATGAATCCAAGAAACTGCCGTCGCGACATGAGTACGCAATAGCGTTGAAGACCATTCGTACCCAGTTTCATACTCTGGAATCGCAATCTGCAACGATCCACCGCCAAAACCAGTTTCTTGTGACGATATGGAGGGATGGCCGAAGGCCTGCTAACCCTGAGAACTCTGATGACGACGCTTGGGAGGCACCGCCCAGCTCTTGGATCAATTGATTTACAAAGGCTGGCGCTCGTCCGCGCCGGCAATCGGACTACCTCGGTTGCGTGAGTCCCAGGCTCCGACTACGGTATTCGCTGTATTGCCCACCGCCAATACGCACTCTATGGTTAACTTAGCGGTCATGGGTTAGCGTCGGTTGGGAGCCGGCATTCGGACCCTCACGGCCGCCGCGTTTCTGAAATTGAACCGCACGTTTCAGGCCGGACCTTCAAAGTCTCGGCCTTTTTCGTTGACGTTGATTCTTGCGAAGCGATTGGATCTTCGGATCACTCTTCTATTTCATCAGGCTTCCATTTCAATGACGGGCTGTGGCTATCGAGCCTCGACCGCCGCGGGACGAGAAACCGCCTCCGAGCCAGACCTGCCGTGGTCGACAACGTGTCGCCCCATAAAGTTGAACCTAACCGCTCAGGGCGTGTAAGCTTTTTCCGAACCAGCAGCCCGGGGGCATCTCCCGAGACAAGAACGCCCCATCCTGTGCGCTACAATTATCGCGAGGCTGTAAATTCGAGGAGGCGCGCGGATCGACGTGCCACCGAAATGCATGCCGTGGTTGCTGACCGAAGACTTTTCTAGGTAGGAAACGCCGGGATGGCGGAATTGGCAGACGCGCTGGACTTAGGATCCAGTGCCGTAAGGCGTGCAGGTTCGAGTCCTGTTCCCGGCACCAAGAGCAAAGGCAAGACGCAGCCAAGGTCTCACCCTTCGACCGCTTATCATCCGAACGCCGATCCCGCGAGGGTCCGAAGCTGTACTTGCCAGCCGGAACCAGTGGATGTCTCAGATCACTGCACTTGTTGCAATCCCTGATAGACGGCGATGCCGGCGATCACCAAAATCATCACGCCGGACGCGGCTCCCAGCCATTTCACCAGGGGAGTGATTTTATTCACCTTGGCCATGATCTCGATTTGTTCCTTTTCCATGTGCGACTCCGACTCGCCCAGGAACAGTTGATCATCCTCTTGCATGGTGAGTGTACTGCGGTAGATCAGGAGGATGACTAGGACAGCCGTCACAACTCCCCACACAGCTAGCGGCCACATAAGTATTGACATCATAAGCCACCTCGGTGCCGATCTGGTTGCAAACCCCGAAGCTCTGCCACTGTTTCGGCGGGCGACAGGGCCCCTTAAAGGCGAATTATATCCCCATAACGCAAGCCCCGGCAGGTTTTTGTTTTTGGGCGCGGCGACTCCGGTTCGATTTTGGTCATCTAAAGGCCGTGCAGTTATGAGTTTGAGGCCGGGGATTTTTGACTCGACCCCCAGCCTAACTTTGCTATAATAAACAAGTCGCAATTTCAAGGAGATACCATGGCCACAACCACTGTCCCGACAACCGTTCCCGAAGTTACGCCCAAAACGCCGCCGGTCAGCCTGACCGCCAACGCGATTGCCAAAGTGAAGGAAATTATGGCGCAACAGAATCCCGTCCCGACCGGCCTGCGCGTCGGAGTTGTGGGCGGCGGCTGCTCTGGTTTCTCCTACTCGATGTCGTTTGAAAACGGCGCGGGTATGATGGACAAAGTGTTCGACATGGACGGCCTCAAAGTCTACGTCGATGCAACCTCGCTGATGTACCTGAATCACTGCATCGTCGATTACGTCGAAACCCTCGAAGGCGCCGGCTTCAAGTTCGAGAATCCGAACGTAAAGAGCACCTGCGGCTGCGGATCTTCGTTCAGCGTGTAACTCAGGAAGACTTTAAGTGAAAAGCCTCATCGGTAGAGCGATGAGGCTTTCGCATTTGCCCGTGTAATACCGGGTCTTCGACCCGATAAGCCGCGCAGAGCGCGGCCAAGTCCAGGTCAAAGACCCGGACCCACACTCTGATTCTCGAGTGGTCAGTATGTTGCCACGAATCCTCCCTGGTAGTTATTGTCGGGCACATAGAAACCCACTAGCATGCTCTCGTCATTGATTCCCATGCCGTATGTTCCCATGCTGTTGGGATGATCGAGGGTGTAGTACTTGCCGCCATGCCAGAGCGAGCCATGCGGGTGGTACAGGGCATCGAACCATTGGAAGACAACATCGTTGGCATTGTCGAGGTCCATGGCCAGAGTGTTGGTCGCGCCGGGGACGTCAATCGTCTTGTAGGTTTTGCCGTTCCAAATAGAGGATTCGCTATTGTCCATCGTGTCCTGCCAGTAGAGGACGATATACCCTTTGTTGTTAATACCCGTCGCGATCGTCGCCGTCGCGCCGGGTACGTTCAGCGTCTTATATTTGCCTCCGGTCAGACGGAATCCGTGCAGGCCCTTGGCGTCGCGATAAGAACCCACAATCACTCCCTTGTCATTAATCCCGTTGGCTTGCGAGCTCTTGGCTCCGATCGGACCGGGGATATCCGTAAACTTTCCATTTTGATAAACGAACCCCAATGTCGCGTTTTTGGAATTCTGGTAGTTCCCCACGATCACGCCGCTGGAATTGATGTTCTTGCAAATCGTCGATGAGCCCTTGGGGTGATCAATGCGCGTCAGGGTAGTGCCATTTCGCATAAAGCCGCGTGGGTTCCCTCCCGGTTTGACTAGATATTGTCCGACCATCACGCCCGAATTGTTAATACCGCCGACGGTCGTGGTCAACGCTCCCGGCACGCGAACCGTCTTGTATTTGAAAGTCAAGGTTGGCGCATCGGCTGCGGTAGCCGCAATCATGAACACCGCCACGAATCCTGCCAGCAGTAACGATTTGCAGATTTTCATTATTCTCTCCCTGGGATCGGATTGTATTGGCACACTTCCGCCAAGTTCGTTCTCGGACTGGAAAACGGCAGCGATTGTACACCGAGTATGCCCGGTCGCGATACCGCGAAAAAAGTGCGGTCAGTAGGTCGCTTTGAAACCTCGTTCGGGCCCTGTAATCGACGTGGTCTGATAGTATCCGACCACTTCCTTCTTGTCGTTGATGCCAGTGGCGCTGCTATCCGCACTCCTGGGATAGACAAACGTGTAGAACTTGCCTGCCTGGAACAGCACAGCCTGGGCTTTGGTGGCGCTCGAATTCAGCGTTTCATATACGATATCGCCCCCGGTGTTTATATCGAGAGCGAAAGAGTTGGCCGCGCCGGGAACGTTAATCGTCTTATAGGTCTTGCCATTGTACAGAGCTGACTCGATAGCGGACGACTTCCCATAAAACATGACAACCTTGCCCGCGTTGTTGATGCCCGTAGCGACGGTTAGAATCGAGCCCGGCGGGTCGAGGGTCTTGTAGGTTTTGCCTTTGAGCTCGAACCCATGCAATTCGCCTTTGGCGTCGGTGTAAGTGCCGACAATCACTCCACTGACATTGATCCCGTATGCGACCGACGACTTTGCGCCGCTCGGTCCGGGGATGTCTGTGAACTTGCCCTTCTGATAGACGAACCCTTTGGTGACGCCGGCCGAATTCTTTGAATCGCCCACGATCGCATCAGCGGAATTGATATGGATGCAGCTGTCCGAAACAGCCTTCGGATAATTAATCGTGGTCACTTTGCCGCCGCTGAGCATGAAGCAATGAAGGACGCTTTTCTTGTCTTCGTACTGCCCCACGATCACACCCGAGTTGTTAATTCCACCGAGACTGGTCGCGATCGCGCCCGGCACATTGAACTTTGTAAATTTGAAGGTCAAAGTCGGCGCGTCCGCCGCAGTCGCCGCCATCATGAACACCAACACGAATCCCACGAATAGCAAGAACCATCTGCAAGTTTTCATTGTTGTTCCTCCCTAAACGGCTGCAGGGCGCAGCCCGAGGCTACTTTCCAGTCTAGAGGCGGCATTGATTGTACACCGACTTTGCCCGCTCGCAATACGGTGAAAAGATTTGCACCTCACCAATGCTATTGGCGCTGCCGGTGTAGGAACGGGGGCCCCGCCACGCTGTAGTTGGCATTGGTGACAATTACTGGTCGGGAGGCATTTGCGGAGTTTGCGGGCCCGATTGTGGGGGTTGTCCGGGCTGCAGGCCAGTCCCCGGCTGTCCGGCGAAACCGCCGGGTCCACCCGGACCACCGAGGCCGCCTGCTGCCCCGGTGGCCCCGGTTGCGCCGGGAACGCCGGTCGGGTTTACGCCTGCGCTCTGCAACGACGGCTGGTTGGGAGTACTGAGAATGCCGCCGGTATCCGTGGCGGGGTTGTAGATGAATTGCCATTCGTTGTAGTGCTCTTTTTTGTTGAATACGCGAATGCTCTTTTCTTTGCTGGTGCTGGCGACGCCGACGATCGGCCCTCCGCCGAAGGTCTGGCCGTTCGGACCGGTACCTCCTTGGCCAACTGTGCCGAAAGCGCCGGGAGAGCCAGGACCTGCGGCAGCGAAACTGGAGCCCTGGTTCGACGTCGTTCCAGCGGCTTCGCCGTTGTTTTCCTCGGAATTCGCCCCTGCAGCTCCAGGGGTTGTAATAGAAGTGACCGCTCCCGGGCCTCCGACTCCGGACTGCCCATTGAAGCCGGAAGATGCAAGAGCGCCGGCCGCGGCCAAAGTATTCATCCCGTTCTGAACTCCCGGAGGCCCGCTAAAGCCGCCGGCGAATCCCGGAGCACCCGGAGCGCCTGGAGCACCCGGATTGAGGCCGTTCTGATTGAGACCGCCAGCCGGAACCGCTCCCGCGATGCCGGCTCCGAACGACATTTGCACATCGCCCATGTGGAGGATTTTGAAATCTTTTCCGGTGATGGGGTCTTTGTAGCGGCGGCGCAGAAAGCGGATATTGTTGGTGTTTTCCAGTTCTTCAACGCGGGTGGGATAGCGGCCGAATTTCTTGACAAAATGTTTCATGGCCCGCGAGTATTGCACTCCGCGATGGATCAACTCTTCTTCGCGATCGCGCTTCATTTGGAAGGTGAATAAGGGAGCGGTAACAAGCGCAGCGATGGTAATGAGCGCCACGAACAGTACGAGCGTGATCAGAATATATCCGCGGTCAGAGCGGCGGGCGGCGGATTTTCGCGGGCGCGGCATCATCGGAATTTGTAAATTGGGAATTTTGTAATTGGATAATTTACGGAGGGCTAGTCTTCAATTACGCAATTACTAAATTCTCCAATTACTCAATTCTACCTATCCCAGAGTCAGCGGAATGCTCTGGCGGTTGTTGTTGAGCACGTCTTCGATTTCGACCGACGTGGGCGAGATGCGCAACACTTTGTAATGGCGATCGACGACGTCTCCTTCCGAAGCGATGAAGACGTCTTCGCCCGAAGACAGAAAAACCTTCTTGCCTTCGCCGGGCTTGCTGGCGAAGCCGAAAAACTTAAGGTTGATGGGCGGCGGAGGCGGCGGAGGCGGCGGCCCGTTTTCTGCGGCTTTTTCCGCGTCTGTCTTTACCGGCGCCACCGGCTGCGGAATTTCGGCCTGGGTCATGAAGATGTTTCGTCCCGTGCCTTCGTATTTGGTATCCTCGCTGGCTTTCAGCCAGTCATAGCGCAAAGTGGGATCGAGTGAGCGGGCCGCAGTGCTGCCTTTTTTGCCATGGGCCTTGCCCGTCCGGACAGTGCCGGCGGGTCGAGAACTCGCAACTGGCGAAAGCGTCGCGATCGGAGGCGCAGCCGCTTTGGGAGCCGGGCTGCCAGAATTGAGCACGAAGACGACGACGGCAATCGCCATCAGCGATACGGCCAGAATCAACTTCGTCCGATTTTCGGCGCCGAGTTTCACTTAGGCGACACCCGTCTTCAGATAAGTTTCCAGTTTCAATTGCAGCTTGACCACGCCATTTTGCTCGCCCCCGAGCACCACGCTATCCACCAGAAAGAACAGTTGATCGCGTTCCAGGGCATTAATGAAACGCACCAGTTGAAGGTAATCTCCGGCGAGATCGGCTTCGATTTCGACGCGCCGCACTCCCAGCGCCTCAGGATCTTTCATGGCGTACTTAATATTTTCGATTCTGACCCCACTTTCCCCCGCGACTTTGCCGAGGTCGGCGGAAATCGCAGAGTCCTGCAAAGGCAGTCGTTGCGCATAGAAGTCGGCAATCTCTTTGCGGGCGACAGGAATCTTCTTGTCCAGACCGCGCAGCGGTTCGACCTCTCGCGTCTTCTGCTGTAATTCCTTCCAGGCCTGATCGAGTTGTTCCCGTCGCGAGGCTTGGGATCCGATCAAGGGAGAAAAAAACACTGCAATTGCGAGCACGTCCACAACGCCCATGATAGCTAGCGCGATTTTCACCTTTCGGCGGGTGTCTTTAAGGTCGGGCATTTATTGCGCGCCTCCGGGAGTGCTATTTCCGATCTCAGGCACGTAAAGCGCGGTAATGTGGAACTGAACGACATCGCCCGATCCGCTACCCTGGCTGGAGTTCTCTTCCTCAATGTAGGTGTCATGGAAGTGCTTGGACGCCTCCATTTTGCTGACCAGGTCCAGAGCGTGATCGCGGGAATCTCCGGCAACGATCAGCTTGATCTCCAACTCATTGTCTGGCGATAGTTCGGGATGAATGGAGACCACATGCAGCCGGGGCGGCATGACTTCTTCCAGGTTTTCAAAAGCCTTGGTCCAGGAAAAAGATTTGCGCTGGAAGAGATCGTTGAGGAACTGCGACCGGTCGCGCGTGCTGGCGTTTTGCGGTAGGTTCAAAAGGGCGATAGCGTCGGCTTTTTCTTTGTCTCGAGCAGCGCTCTGGGCCTCATATTTCCGGATCAGTTGCCGGTCCTTGCGCGCGCCGATCCATCCGTTGACGGTGATGACCAGGAGCAGCAGCGTGAGAATGCCGAGCGCCACCAGCCCTCCGCCCCAGCGCAGCCAGAAGAGCCGCGCATCCTCGTAGGGCTGACTCGCGAGATTGATATCGACACGCATCTATGAGAGTAGGGCTCCGACCACCCCAGCCATTCTCCATTTTGGTATCGAATCCGAGGCTGCGCCCAATTGCGAATTCGCCACCAATTCCGTTACCTCGGCACCCGTCTGCGCACGCAGCGCGGGGACTGCTCCGCTGGCGTCCGACAAACCGGCGATGAAAATGTGTTCGATATTCAAATGGTAAGTGTCCTGAAAAAACACCACAGAGGGATAAACCTCTTCCGCAAGCTGCTCTCCGCTAATGCTGGCGCCGCGGGGGTTTTCCAGAGTCCGAAAGAGCAGCAGCTGATTCTTATCGAGAATGGCAATGCTGATGGTGCGTGCGTCGACTTTTACGACCAGCGTTGGCCGGTCTGCGTTCGCCGCCCCCAGCGCAGCCAGCATGGAAGGCAAAACGATGCCGGGGCTGTATCCCGCTTCGCGAAATAAGGATTCGTAGTCCTCGATGACGCTGGTGAGAGCGACCGCCGCCACGACTCTCAGTCCGGTCGGGGCCGGTTGCGCTTGGTAGGAAATCTTGGCTTTGTCGAGATCGAAGGGAAGCGATTTCTTCAGGCGAAAGCGAACCACACTCTCGGCCTCGGCGTGGTTGGCCGGCAGAGTCTCGAAATCCAGCAGCATCACGCGGACTGCGGCATCGGGTAAGACGGCGATGACATCCCGCGACCGATTACTCATGCTGCCGAGGGTTCGCTGAATCGCGTCCAAAACACCCTTACGCTCGCGCACGTTGGTTTCGAGCAGGTCGGGAACCACGCTGCCCTTGGGCAAGTCGCCGGTGGCGCAGGTCTCGACCATGTGGCCCCGTTCCGAAACCCGCCCAGCTATTACGCGATCGGCAGCAATTTCGCAGGCCAGCTTGGGTTTCGAACTCGAATTGAAATTAGAACGCATGAACGACACTACTCCCCGCAACCCTACTATAAGTAAAACCCTCAGCCACGAATAAATGCAATAGCTGGAAGAGCACCAGAGTCACTGGCCGAAAGGTTCGTTGACCTCGGGATCCTTCGACTGCGTGGCTGTCGCGCTTCGCGTCGCAGCCACTACGCTCAGGATGACGGAAGCTTTGAGCACACGATCCGTCTTCGCTGCGCAGTTTTACCGCATGCTTTCGATGAAGGTGACTTTGTTGATCTCTTTCAACGTCGTCAGCCCGATTCGCACTTTATCCAAGGCGGACTCACGCAGGAAGCGCATGCCTTCATCGCGGGCGGCTCGCCGGATCTCGGAGGTTGGCTTCTTCAGCAGAATCATCTCGCGGATGCGGTCGCTCAAATCGAGTAGTTCGTGGATGGCGGTTCGTCCGCGGAATCCCGTCCCGGCGCATTCGATGCAGCCTTGTCCTTCGTAGAAGTTGACTTCCGACCATGTCTTCGGATCGAGTCCACTGGCCTCCAGCGTCTCCGGCGCATAGTGCATCTTGGTGCGGCAGGATTCGCAAATCAGTCGCACCAGTCGTTGCGCCAGAATGCAGTTCAACGCGGAAACAAAGTTGTAAGGCTCGACACCCATGTTGAGGAAGCGGCCAATGACGTCGACCACGTTGTTGGCGTGGACGGTGGTGAAAACCAGGTGGCCGGTGAGGGCAGATTGAATTGCGATCTGCGCCGTTTCGGTGTCGCGGATTTCGCCGACCATGATCTTGTCGGGATCGTGACGCAGAATGGAGCGCAGTCCGCGAGCGAAGGTCAGGCCTTTTTTCTCATTGACCGGAATCTGAGTGATGCCGCGAATCTGGTATTCAACTGGATCTTCGATGGTGATGATTTTGTCTTCGTCAGTTTTGATCTCGCTGACGGCCGCGTACAGGGTTGTGGTTTTGCCGCTGCCGGTCGGCCCTGTGACCAGCACCATGCCGTAGGGTTCTTTAATGTAGCGGCGGAATTTTCGCAAGTCGTCTTCGTCGAAACCGACAACATCCAGAGTGAGCTTGTGGAACTTCTCGCTCATCGATTCTTTGTCGAGCACGCGGAGCACGGCATCTTCGCCGTGGATCGAGGGCATGATGGAAACGCGGAAATCGATGGGCCGTTCGGGGCTGCCGTAGCGCACGCGGAAGCGTCCGTCCTGCGGAACCCGGCGCTCGGAAATGTCGAGTTCGCTCATGACCTTGATACGCGAGATGATGGTCGAGTGGTGCTCCTTGGCGATGGGAGGCATGGCTTGGGTGAGCACGCCGTCGATGCGGAACTTGATGCACACCGAGTCATCGCGAGTTTCGATGTGAATATCACTGGCTCGCCGCTGCAGCGCGGTGAAGATCGTGGTGTCGACCAAACGAATGATGGGGCTGATGTCGCCTTGCTGCGTGGCCAGGCGATCGATCGAGATGCTTTCTTCGGTGCCGGCTTCGTCTTCGCGAATGACGTCTAAAGCAAAGCCTTCGCTGGCGTCTTCGAGAACGCGCTTCGACTGTTCCGTCTTCTTGAGGATTTCGGTGATCTGCGCCAGGGTGGAAACTTTGGTGACGATGCGCTTGCCCAAGAGCAAGCTGATTTCGTCAATCATCATCAACTGGCTGGGATCGGCGATGGCGATGGCGAGCCGGCCGTCTTCCGTCTCTTCGAGCGGAACGAAGTTGTAGCGGAACATCAGGTGAACCGGAATGGTCTTGAACAGATCGTGGTGCAGCTGGAAATTATGCAGGTCGACAAACTGGCAGCGATAACGCCGCGCGATATCCTGCGCCCGTTCCAGTTCCTCGGCATGGGTGCCCGGAGCTGCGGTCCCGTTTCCGCCCACGAATACTGCTTTGTTTTCCGTCGTCGTTGCCATCTCTCAACCTACCCAGCACCGGCCCTGCGGCCATATTTCTCGTCTAGTAAATTGCGAACCTAGTGAATCGTAGATCCCAAAGTGAAGATGGGCAAATACAGCGAGATGAGTATTCCGCCCACGATCACTGCCATGAAAATGAGGATGAGGGGTTCGATGAGAGCCATGGCAGCTCCCAGCGCGTTCTGCACGTCCTCCTCATAAAACTCCGCCACCGAGTTCAACATTGCCGGCAGGGCTCCAGTGGACTCGCCCACTTCGATCATTTCGACCGACAACTCGGGAAACATCTTTTGCTCTTCCAGACTCTTGGCCAGTGGTTGCCCTTCGCGCACCCGAATGGCGGCATCCGATATTCCATTTAAGATGCGCCGGCTGCTCATGGAAGCTCCCGCAGTCTGCAGCGATGGCACTAGAGGCATACCTCCCGCAAGCAAGGTCGAGAGCATGCGGGAAAAGTTGGCCACCTGGTACTTCAACCATATTTGCCCGAGCAAGGGTAGCGCCAGAATGCCGCGGTCGATACGTTCGGCCCCGCGATCGGTCTTCTTCCACTGCCAGAACGCCAGCAGCGCAATCACCAACACCACGGCGAAAACTGGGAAATACTTCTGCGCATGGGTGCCGATATTCAGCATGATCAGGGTGATAGTGGGCAGTTGCGCGCCCATATCCTGGTAGAGCTTGGCGAACTGCGGCACCACGTAGGTCACCAGGAACACCATCATGATCGTAACTACCGTCACCAGCAGCGTCGGATACACCAGCGAGACTGCCAATTTCTTTTTGAAGGTCAGTGCCATTTTCTGGAAGGCTATATAGCGAGTGAGCACCTCTTCCATGTTGCCGCTCTTTTCGCCCGCCATCAGCGTGCTGGTGTAGATCTTGGGAAACGCACCCTGGCCGGAAAAAGCGTCCGAAAGCAACTCGCCGGCCTTGACCCGATCGCGCACATTCTGCAACAGGCTTTGCAGATATGGATTCCGCTGCCGTTTGATCAGCAAATCCAAGGAATTCAAAATCGGCAGTCCCGCTTTGATCAGGGTCAGAAATTGCGAATTGAAGATGAGAAACTGGCCCTGCTTGACCTTGCCCCGCCGGCCCAATCCGCCCGAAAGCACACCCCGGGGCTTGACCCAGTAGACCAGGAAACCCTGTTGCACGAAGCGGTCGCGAACCTCGGCTTCCGAGTAGCCGTTCTCGACCTGCTCCGACAGGTGCCCGCGCTCGTCGGCGATTTTGACTACGAATTCGGCCATGCTGTTGGTTTACCGTTGCCCGCTCCAGTCTAGCATTCCCGTCTATCACCGAATTGTTAAATGGCGATCAAGTTGTACCGGGAGTAACGCCGCCGATCCGTCTGGCTCGCCCAAGCTGCAAACATCGCAACGTTATGAAAATTAATCACTTAGACATTATTCTGATAGTGTCGAAAGGGCGCGATTCGTATCAGGATATGGCTTCAGCCAGTCGTCGAAAGGCCTCCCGCTTCAGTCTCAGGGACGCGATGATGTTATTGTCCCAGCTCCCCATCGACCACCTCGACTCCATCCGGCACGGCAAATGCAAACTGCTGATCGGCCACGGCTACATTCTCCTTCTGATTATTAAAGCGATATTCCGTGACCGAACCATCCACTTCTTCGATGATTATTCTGCTAATCCAGTGCTCGGGCGTGATCTCCAGTAGAACCTGGCTGACCCGGTCCGCCAAACTCTTCGGAACGCCCCGCAAAACAACATTCCCGGGCGCCAACGCCGCTACATCTGGGGCGACCGATAAGCCTTGCAACTCCTTCTCCAGCTTAGTTTTACCCAGAAGAAAGGCCAGCGGCGACCGCAGATCGTCGAGCTTTTTGACCGCTATCCGTCGCGCCTGGCGCTCGCCCACGACGTAAAACCACGCCTCCTTGCCGTCGCTCAGAAACAGCTTATCCCTCGGAGAACGGTACTGCCAACGCATCTTGCCAGGTTTTTTTAACCAAAGTGTTCCCGATTCAGTGCGTTCCATTCCAGCTCCCCGGTAAATCTCTGTGAAGTCAGCCTGCAGGGAGTGCAGATGGTCGTACCGCTCGTCGACCGCGTGTGCGATGGCGCGGACGTCAGGGGCAGGAGCGGCGGCCGCAATCGCGCTGGCTAGTCCGAGGACAACAAAATTGCGCAGGATGGAATTGAGGTGCACAGAAGTAGTTTATGGGATGATTGGCATGATTCGCGCGGTCATTCGGGAAACCTTGAGCCGTGGCGGCCGAACAACGTGCATGCACCCCGCCCAAGCTTGCATGGGCCACCCTTTCAATTAGAAGCAGCGACTCGAGTCCGGGTTATCTCGACGGATCAGGCTTCGACGCCCAGCTTTTGCAGGTCCCCACGCAACTGTTCTGCGCTCTTCATCTGGATGACTTGCATTCCCAGCCGCGAGGCGCTGTCCAGATTCAGCGGACGATCGTCGATAAAACAGCACTCCTCGGGCGGTCGCTGCGTGATCTCCAGGGCAAGGCGGTAGATTCCTTCCTCGGGCTTGCGTAATCCGACGAAACACGAACTTACAAAAAGGCTGAAGATTTCGCGCAAGCCGAAAGTCTGGATGCGGTACAAATTTAGTTCCTTGGATTCGTTGTTAATGGTGGACATCAGATATCTGCACGATCGGCTGAGCTCTTTTCCCAGTTGCAAGGTCTCGGGATTCGGTGTCGACAGGGAAAGCATGTACTGCGTGAAAGCTTCGGCAGTGAAGGAGCGGGGACGATAGAAAACGGTGCGCTCCAGATAGTCCTGCAGACTCATCTTGCCGCGCTCGAATGACGAGACCAGCATCTCGTGGCGGCTCTCAAATTCGACTTCATCGAGATCGAAATGTTTCAGAGTACGCTGGCGCTGCTCGCGGTCCCATGCGTTGCTGAGCAGGACGCCGCCGACGTCCCAGAAAAGAGCAGTGATTTTGGGCAAGGCGATCCTCCGGAGCGTGATGGAGATATCTTACAGGCTCAGCGGCTGAAGCCGCAGGCTGGTGCGGATGTATGACATGGCTGAAGCCATGCCCTTCCACGCTGATCGGCCTTCGCGCGGCTGAGGTCTTGCCCTTAAAAGTGAAAAACCCCGATCCTGGGCAGCAGGATCGGGGCGGGTTGAGTTACGTGTTGGTTTTAGTAGCAGCCGGTATGCGGCGTGAAGCTTTGCCGGTAACTCAAGTTGTCGATGTCGCGGAACATCGGCGTCCCTGGCGGCAACTGCGACGGCACAGTGAAATCCGGATCGAAAATGTAGTGTCGAGTCGGAGGCACGTACACCGAGTAATTACAACATTTGAAGGTGCCGGTGCCGTAGGTGGCGTAGTACAAGCTTACCAGCGAGCCTTCGTAGTTGAGAGTTGAGCCACTCCAGTCCTCGACGAAGCGAATGAAGTTATGCACGCCGCCATCGGTGCCAAAGCCGTAGTCGGCATTCGTCTCCCATCCGGGGAACGGGAAATTCATGTTCTTGCCGCTGGCGACAGCGACTCGATAATAGGTCGTCGACGCGGTGCGGGCGGGAGCCGGAACGTTGAAGCCGATAGAGTTGTTCCCAGTGTATGGGTTGGTAGGCCAGACGTTGTACATGCTGTTGAGGTCCCACCAGTTGTTGGACAGCACAGTCACGGCGTCGGCAACGATGCCGGCTGCAGACATTCCCGCCGCGTCGGCTCCAGGCGGAGTGTTCCAGATGAGGTCGGCGGCGTTGCTGTTGTAATTTCCGTAAATGTAGACGGGATTTTCCGAACCCACGGTGAATCCACCTTTGCTGTTATCAGGACGAAGGGGCAGATTGCCCAGGGTTCCATCGACTAACTTCAACACGTGGCGGGCGCCGCTGACCCAGTTCTTCTGTCCGATGATGCAAGCGGGCAAGCGATTGCCAGTAAGGTAGGGATCGGGGGCGGGAGCCGCGGCGAGAATCTGCCGGTTCACACTCTTGGTCAAGATATAGGCGCTGCCAGTACCGTTGTAAATGCCGTAACCAAGGCCCAATCCGATGTTGCCAGCTCCGAAGTTGTCCAGCTTGCCGTTCTCGTTGACGTCTTCGGGTGAGACCGTTTTCCCCGCGGGAATGGGGTCCAAGCTGCCGCTGGGATTGCCCGCGGCAGTGGCGCTGTTGATGTCGTCTTCCAAACCGGAGTCTCCGGTCTTGGTACCCGCCGCATCTACTTGTGTGCCCCAGGGATTAGGCAGCATTCCTCTGCGGTCAGAGAAATAGAGAATGTAGCCGTTCTGCGAAATGTAGTCGACCAACGTGCCGCTGGCGCCGGTCGCGCCGGACAACCATCGCTCCAGGTTGCCTACGTCGAGTTCCACGGCGTTCATGATGCCATTGGGCGTGCAACTGTTGTTGTTTTGCTGAGTATCGCGCGATTCGCCTTCTCGCGGATCGTAGAAGTTGATGGGATACCAGTTGTTCATGCTGACGCTTTGCACGGCGGCTTTGCTGTCGCCATACCAGGGATAAAGCGTGGTTTGATCAAGCGCAACTTCGGGTGGCTTAGCTTTGATGCATTTCCATCCGCCGGAATTTACGCAGCCAGTGGGGCCAGCGCCCGTCTGATCAGGCCAGCCGCCATTTCCGTTGCGATCCGCGGGGTACTGGAAGAGGAGGATTGCATTCGGGTTGATCGGGTTGCTGCCAGCGGTTACCGGAGGAACCGGGCCGCGGGCGAATCCCAGCTGCAACCACTCCGCTGTTACCGGAATGTAAGCACCGGCGGCGTTGCGATATTCGACGCGTAGATAGCCGTCGATCAGGTTCCAGGTATTCGTGAGGTTCGCAGCCGTTGGTGAGAAATAGGGGTAGGGAGGTTTGTAATAAGGAGCGGGCGCAGCCGGACAAACTGGGGGATTGGTATTGGTGCAAGGCGTAAGCGCAAGCACCGGCGGCGCAGCGGTCAAGCCGTTGTTGTTAGTATTCGCGACCAGCGTGGTCAACGGTGCGGCGGGCGGACCCGGGTCATTGGTAAAGGTGACATCGGCCGCGATGGGCTGCACCGGCGCGTAAGGCCAGTCGGGAGCCAAGGTTGGGCCGACGACCGAGACAAGCGCGTTCGTCCACGTGCTGGTGTCGGGGTAGGCGGTGGTTCCAGCGGCAAAATACGTGTTATAGCTGCCACCGTCGGCCAGGGCCGGTAAAGCAGGCGTGGTCGCAGCGATGCCGTATGGATAAGCTCCTCCGACGATATTGGCTAGGCGAATATTGTTGGGATCGCCCACCCCGCCGGGAAGATCCGCAGGCGTATCGGAGAGCAATACCCGAATTTCGGCTTCGTTGTAGAGTCGCGACGCTCCCAGAGCCCCGGTGGATATTTCTCCCGGTGGAGGGCGGCGCACGATTTCAAAAGGCTGCGGCCCGGTGGTGGCTCCTGTGGTGCCATTGACGAAAGGCAGGGTAAGGTCGGTTGCTCCGGTGCCCAGGGAGGTGTTCCCGTAATCCCCATCGACCACAAAACCGTTAAAGTAGGGTGAGGCGTTCAGGGAAACCGTCTTCCACGACGGCGGGCCGACAGTTGGGCCCGAGGTGGGCGGGTTGCCGCCGGCTCCGGTGACGCTGCCCTCGGTCATGGAGATGGGTTTACAGGCCGGCTGCGCAGGGAGATCACAACCTCCGGTCGCCGTCGGAATCATTACGTTTCCCGTGTCGTTGAACGTATTAGCATTCAGTCCGTTAGGCAGTACCTGACGAATCACGTTTCCCCAGGCTGAAAGCTGGTCGTGGAAGGTGATTGTGTTGCCGGCCGCCACGCCCAGGTACAAGTCCCCGTTGGTATGGACGCGGCCCGCGAAGTCCAGATTAGGGCTGTTGAAGAAGCCCAAATCGCTGTCGGAGAACACACCAAACTGGAAAACCGGAATCAATGCCACTTCGATGGTGCGGGACATGTTGACTTCATCGCCCACCGTCCCGACTCCAGCCAATGAGGTGGTTGCGGTGACTTGCAGGTTGACGGGCAGCAACTCCGCGAACAGGCCCTGATAAGTTCCGCTGGCGATTTGCCCCCAATTGGTGGCGAGGCTGCCGTCGGGATTGGTCGCTGGAGTCAGAGTGTAGATGGGATAACTCATGACGTTGTTGCTGGCAGGCGCCTCCGAGCTGAGCGATTCAATCTGCGCTGCCGTGGGCGATTCGATGTTCTGAAACATGTTGGCCAAATCCGAGGTCATGTGTTCAATGCCACCTTCGGCGGCGTGGAATGCCAGATTGTTTTGTGCATCCTGGCCTCCGACTTTGCCTTCGGTGTTCACCATCATGAGCAGACCAATCGCAATCCCCGACATGATCAACAACAGCATCAGGGTTGCAATCAGAGTGAATCCTCGTGAATCAAGTTTCATGGTACGCATCGTGTCGCTCCTCATTGCCATACAACCTTCTGTGTTCCCACTGCCGATTTCTCGCCCCACTCGGGTTACGGAGTGAGGATGTAACGATTCTGATAACTCAGGTTTCGCGCGCTGATCGAAGTCTGCGTGTCGAAAGTCTGATAGCCTTTTGAAATCATGAGACCGGTCTGCACGCCAGCCAGCTGGCTGCGGGTAGTCAAGTGAACGAGATTGATCTTGCGAATAAGATTGAAAGATGTTCCTGTGGAGTAACCCCCGTCACCCACCGCGTTGAGCAGAGCTCCGGTGGTGTTGTAAGTGTCGTAAGTGAACTGCAGGTTCACCACGCTCTCTTGCACGGGTATGGGCGTCTGCCCGTTCACTTGCCGCATCAAGGTCGGTGTTCCCGCACCCACGCCCAGGGGATCGGGCATCATCCAGAGGTAGTAGCTGATTATGAAAATGCGCGTCGCCGTGGCGGTCGCGGGGCACGGTGTTGCTGGTGCAGGCGCGCATGCCAATTGCGCCAGATCGCCAGAGGCGGCAGCGGGCTGGTTCAGGTTCAAGGGATCCGCCGCAGCGAAGGCGACGGTATAGTTGTTGCCTCCGTTAGCAGTGACATTGGTTACTTCGCCGACGGCGGTAGCCGAGTTTCCGCCAACTGTGCTCTGGAACAAAATCACGTCGCCGGGAACCAATCCGACGGCTGGGGCGTTGACTGCCTGCGGCGCCGCCAGGGGTGGGGTCAGAATGCAAGTGGAGGGCAGGACCGCCGGCAACTGCACCGTCACTGCGATCGCGGTGATGCTCTGGATCGTATAGCAAGGCAGAGCGAGCACAGTATCGGTGTAGACCACGGTGATGACGTCAGTCTTGCCCGGGCTGCCTGCCGGCTGAATGCCCATCTGGAAACCGGGAATCAGTCCGTACAAAGTTGGATCGCACGGAATTGCGCCGGATGAGGTGCAGGGGTAGGCAATGCCGTTGCCGGGAACGCAATTGTTTTTAGCGGCGCAACTGGGAGCGTAACCATAAATGGGCTTCGTCCCAGATTGGGGCAGGGCGATGCCGGTCGCGGTGGGCAATCCCGCGCCGGCTAAGCTGATGTCCTTGATCAGCAAGTCGGAACTGGCTCGCAGGTCTTGTTGCATTTCGGCGCGCTGGGAAACCACAAAGGTCGCGCCCATCGCCTGGCTGAACAGCTTCACCGCTGCACCGATCACGATCGTGCCCACGGCGAGAGCCACCAACAGTTCGATCAGGGTGAAACCGCGGCTCGAATTTGCAGACGTCCGACTCATAGTTTTCCTCGTTTACCGATACGGCGAAATGAAGGTCGTGAGGATGTATTGTTTGGGGACCTCGAAACCGGGGAGGGTGTACTGGATCGTGATCGTGACCGAGCGCAGCGTGGTGCTTGCAGGACCACCACCAGCGGGGATCACCGGGGAAATCAGGATCTGGCGCGTAAAGCTAGTCAAAGTGTTGCACGTGTCGGGCGGGCAGGTTCCTGCATAGATTCCGGTAGGCCCCGGCTGCTCCAGAATTTGAGCCCCGCAGGCTGCGTCATCGGCGGTGCCGATGATTCCGTCCGCGCCAGCGCAATCGATCGGCAGGAAGCCGGGTAAAAAGATCCCGCCTGATCCGGTGTTGTTAATTTGCGCCCAGTCTATGTTCGCAGTTTCGCGCGCGGTCAAAATGCCTTCCATGGCTTCATCCGCCAATAATTTGGCCGTCGCATTTTCCTGCGAGCTCTGTGTGGCTGCCATCGCATAGCCGAATATGCCCAGCAGGCTCAGCAACCCGATGGTCAGGAGGGCCATCGAAATCATGACCTCGATGAGGCTGAAACCCTGCTCGAGTTTTCTGCCCTGCGCCCGGAAAGCGTTATTGCTCGCAGCTTTCACTGTTGCCTCCAGTACCACTGTGCCGCGTTCGTGTAGATATGCCATCCCCGTAAACGGCCGGTAGCACCCCACAAGGTGATGGCCCGCGAAGTACTCACGTATCCGGTGTTCCCAAGCAGCGCGACATAAACAACCCCGTTATTGACGTTGCCAATGGCGTCTTCTGCTGAGCCGTCGGGATAGAAATAAACTACGTTTTTCACACCGCCGGCCACGCCTTGGTCGAAGTCAATGGCGGTTGTGCCTACGCCAAAGCCATCCGGCGTCATAGGGTAGGCAACTGGCGATGCCGGCAGGCCCGGCCAGGCAATAAAAGCCACATCGGAGGGAAGGAAATAAGTGGCCGTCACGGTTCCGGTTGACCCTTGCGTGATCGTGATCGAGTTGGGCACGGCAGCGTTGCTCAAGGTAACAAAATAGATTTGGCGTTGGGCCACCGAGATATCTCGCGCTTGGCGGAATGCCATCAAGGTCTGGTTGAAGCCCTGGGTCACGTCGTTCTGCTTCAGCGAGGGCTGGATGGCCATGATGGAGAACGCCATCACAATCAAAATGAGGGCGAGCACCACCGTCAGTTCGACCATCGAAAACCCGCGCGTCCTGCGTGAAAACATGAACCCTTTCTTTCTCCGGGGAGTTTCTCCGACTCGGGGATGAGCCTGGCGTCCTTCATCGCGTGTTACGCCGAAGGAGGGCCTTTCCACCCGTGGGAAAGACCGCTGGCTAACCCGCATGCAAGCTCATCGTAAGGAGGGGAAGGAAGAGCGTCAAAGTACCAAAGGTCGGTCCCCGTTGGCTGGACTTACGTAACGTAATTCGGCCAAGTAACTCCGGTAACTTTGGCACTGCAGCGCGTCTAACAATCGTGCCAGGTGATCCGTTCGCTCCGCTCAGGGCCGAGGTCACTTTTGCTGGACGCCTTGGGGCCGAACCATCGTTTTCATGCGTAGGACAACTAGGCCGCGGGTCGCGAAGGCACAGGTCGCGAAGCCAGGTTTCTGCCTTTTTTCTGGATCTTGAGCAGAAGAAAATGTTCTTCTGGGCCGAAATTCGGCAGAGCCAACCCAATTTGCACAGTGCGCCGCGTTTTGCGAGGCCCTCCCGTCACAGACAGCGCGCCGCTGCCTGCACTACGATGACAAGCTTAGCGAGAGTCTGGGATGTTCGGGAATGCAAGACCGGGGTGGTACGGGCGGAGCCAAACGGCGAAAGCCGCTCTCGTCACCCTCACTCTTCTCTTGCTGCTGGCTGTCGGGTGCGGTGGGGGGAGCAGCAGTTCAGGATCGATTTCGGGTGCTTATGAGTTTGTGGCTACGTCGAATACGACCAGCGGATGGACGACCCTCATCGAAGCCAATCTATCCGCCAACGGGGCTCAAACCACCGCCAACGGCCCCAATCAAGTGCAGACTGCAACCCGATTGAACGGAGTTTGGTATGTGAATGGGGATGGCCAGTGTCCCTATTCTTTGCCGGGACAGAACAGCGTTGAAGGGACGGTGAGCGGCAACGACATCACTCTTACTTTTAACGAAGGTGGAAACGTCTTTACGGGGGACGGGATTGTAAGCGGGAGCTCGATCTCGGGAACTTATTCCGGGGGGAACTCGGATTGCTCCGATTCCGGGACGTTTACCGCCACGAAAGTACCGAATCTTGCCGGAACGTTTTCCGGAACCTTGAACTTTCCTTCGGGCGCCGACTTGGTGACGGCCACACTTACCGAGACTGCCGGCAATGTGTTGACGGTACAAACGACCTTGACCGGGGCGGACAATGGAACCTTCGGCTTCACCGGTTCCGCGGTCGGCAACGTAATGTTTGTTTCTGGTACGGTGAACGGGAATCAGTTTTCTTTGTTTGGATACTTTGACAGTAGCGGCGTATACAACGGGACGGCTAATTCGATTCAAGTGTTCGACGACAACGCGGGGGATGGAATTTATGCCAATTATGGGCTGTTAGTTGAGCAGTGATGCTGGACTTTATGGCTTAGAGCGGTTCGTGAGCCATGTGCAGGCTGCGTCGACCTCGATTCGGACGTCCCCCCCTTTCCAGCCGATCTCTCAGAAATATTGTCTCGAAATCCGGCGGCCAATTTCGGAGTATCCAACAGGGAGATATTTGGACATTTTGAGATGACTCGGGCAGCTTAAGACGGTTCTGACTTGACGTCAAATTGAGGTACCGACAATTGAGGTACCGATAAGCGCGACACCGACAAAAATCTTCCTTCCCCTGTATCAACTCCAAACTCACGATCTTCTCCCCGACTTTCCCAAGTGTTTGAACATGATACAATCGCGCGCGGATACCGAGGCTATTCAGTGATCAGTGTGACGATTCAACTGGATTCCTATGTTTGACAGTCTGTGTTTTTCACCGGAGATCAATCCGCAACGCCGAACACCGATACGAAGAAGGTGCCCGATCCTTCATTCCAAGGTTCTGGAAGTGAGTCCATCATCAGCCAGGTTGCGAAAAACAAAATCGATTTCCCGGCGGTGCTTTCGCTAAATGGGAAACACTCGCCTGGCGCAAGCCATGAGCAACCGTAGGCGCTTCGATGCCTTAGCGGCACCCAATACATTGCGGCGCGTAGTATTCATTGCGGCGCTGTGCAGTTGCGTCTGGGCCATTCCGGCCAGGGCGCAGCAACAAAACGAACCCGAGGACCCGGAAGACGAGAAGCAGATAGGACTCTGGCTCGATCAGGGAATTTCCACTGGCCTTTCGGCGAACAAGTCTCTGGATGTCGAGTCTCATGAGCGGCTCGACGAGGGAATGTCCAACCTGTTCGAGTACTTCGTTCAAGGTGGCCTTACCTTCCGCCTGCGGCCGTGGCTCACGCTGACGCCGATTTATCGCTACCAGCGCTTCCCTGGGAATCCCGCAATTGCTTACGAAAACCGGGTGCAGGTCAATCTCACCCTAAGCACATCCCACGGCCCGTGGCGGCCGATATTCCGCACGCTTATCGAGGGACGCTTTGTTGATAACCGGCCTGCTTCCGCGCGTCTTCGATTTCGCCCGGGAATCGAATACACTTTACCGTTTCGCTTGGCACGCCGGCCGGTAGTGGTCGCGAGCGACGAGTTCTTCATGGTTCCCGGAAACAATCCCTTCGCCAACGGCGGCAGCAGCTTCACCCAGAACCGCTTCCAGTTGGGAGTACGACTGCCCATCGCCGATTCGTTTTCGGTTCGGCCCTTCTACTTATTACAGTCGGTCAACCTGCCTGGTGGCTGGGACACGAACGAAATTTTGGGTATCTCGCTCGCCTTCAGGATCCCGCATAAGACCAAGACGGTCCGCTCGCAACCGCTGAGGGGCGGCCCATCTTGCGATGTCCCGAATCCAGAAGGACCATAACATGTGGCCGAGGAAACTTCGATGGCGACGAGAACAGTATCGAAACCCTCGGGACCTGCGCTGCTTGTCGACTCTAATTTCCTGTTTGATTTGGGAAAAGCCCTGTATCGCACGCGTTCAAATTTAAGCAAGGACTTGAGGTTTTTTCGTGTGAGTATCACTCAGAGGTCGAGGAGAAAACTACTGCACTGGCTTCCAATCATCGTCGGGATTGAATGTGGTGATGGCCTTGGCTGCATCCGAGGTGTTTTCCCCGAGATTCTTTTCAAATACAACGCGATCTTGGTTGATGAGAAACGACATCACTCCTGAATTACCATACTCGGCAGGATACGCCAATATAGCAAAACCACCTGTCATGGCTCCATTGACGACGTAATCTTTCGCTCCGCCGTGGGCCGCGTCGCCTTGTTTTGTCAGGATTCGATAGAAATAGCCGTGGAAGGGTTGGGGGGCTTGCGTCTTCCCGGCGTAGCCTTCGGCGCTAGCATAAGCGGCAAGCGGGCCAAGGGGGCTCTCCGGTTGATTCTGATCGGCGGACTGCCAGTACAGACCGTTCTGTTTGCCCTCGTCGCTGACAAACTTCTGGGCATATTGCCGCACTTGGCTGTCGTCGTGAGTCTGGGTGAAGTATTCAGCCTGGGCATCTGCTATGGCGTTTAGAACATCAACAGTTGCCAGTTCGTTGCCGCCGATCCGCCGGGCCAGTATCTCTTGTCTGGCGGAGTTAGTGTCGAAGTACCACTGTCCCGAAGAGTTTTTCAGCAACGCGAAGGGAAAGGGATAGTTCTCGGCGCCAATGTCGAGGACCATTCCGCCGTTTGCCAACTTGCGCCAGCGATGCATCTCATCATAGCGGCTCGTGAACCAATCGAGCCCGGCCTTGTCCTGAACCGGATCGCCTGAAAAGATCAGATCCTTCGCCTCGGGGCCGAAAATCGTTATCAGCGCATTGCCGTCTCCCGCTTTTGCGGCGGTGTAAACCGCTTGCCCTGCGCTGTCCGGGGACGCGAATGTTTCCGGCCCGCTGGGGGCTTCGGCTTGCTGCGACTTGTTGCAGCCTACCGCGAAGGCGGTGATCGTGATCAGAGAGACGAAAACCAGATTGCGCAACGTTATCTTCATTTAGGCAAACCCGATCTGGACAAACCTGAGATGCGCCATAACTCCTTCATCGTGCCAACCTGAACCTTCCCGGAGTTGAAGCTTTCTACTCTGGTCTCACGGGAGCTCGCGACGCTAGCGACGTGACGCGCCTCCCTTGGCTGCCACACTTTGGTTCCCGCGTGCGCTCTGCGCACGCCCTCCCACGGTTCCGGAAAATGCGTTCGGACGATCAGCTTGCGCAGCCCCAGCGTTAGAGGTCTGCGGGCGTTGATAACCGCGGGCTTCATTTGTGCTGGGTCGTGTGCTCGGGGCTGAGTTCGGACGGTTCCCCGAATTTGCCGGCAAAGTACTCGGCGTTCCTCCGCTCGGTCTCGTTCCAGGATTGTTTGGGGCATTCGGTCGATTGCCCGAATTTGCCGGCAGAGTACTCGGCGTTCCTCCGCCCGGTCTCGTGGCGGGATTGTTTGGGGCATTCGGTCGGTTGCCCGAATTTGCCGGCAGAGTACTCGGTTTCCCCCCGCCCGGTCTCGTGCCGGGATTGTTCGGGGCATTGGGGCGATTGCCCGAATTTGAAGGAAGAGTCGTGGCGGGAGGACGATTAGGCGGACGATTGCCGGGAGGATAAGCCGGCGGACGACCATAGCCAGGATAGCCGGGGCGGTAACCGGGAGCCCCGGGACGATACGCGGGGTATCCGGGACGATAGCCGCCACCGTAATATCCCCCGCGCCAATAGCTGTTTCCGACGTAAACGTTACGGTTGTAGACTATGGTGTTGCCGCGCCAGTTGGTGCCCCAATAGCTCCAGCCCCACCCGCAGCACCCCCCATACACCATGGCTCCGACCGCGATCCCGACGCCGAAAGCAATCACTGCACTCGATGGGGGCGGGGCCACATAGACGTAGCCGGGGTACGCGTAGGGAACACCGTAAATCACCGCAGGGTTGTAGACCGGAACATACACAATCTGTGGATTCGCCGGCTGAATGACGATTGTCTGCGGGCTCTCCTGAACGACTTTGATCTCAGGGCTAGATTTCAGGTTACCGGCCGCTTGCGCCTTGGCGCGCATTCTCTGGACAGCGGCCATAACGTCCGGCTGCTGTGTGGCTGAGGCCTCGCCGAGTGCGGAGGTCCAAGCCAGGTTCTTCGCCAGAGTGTCGAGCACAGATGGAAACTGGGTTAACGCTTTCACCGCTGGATCCCACGCTTGTTGATCGACCGCCTTAGCGAGCGCCTCGCCCTTAAGCTGAGAGTTGTCCTTGAGCCACAGAGTGGCGTCGACTATTTCGTAGGGAAAAGTTGCAGCACCGAGAATCTGTGCAACCAAAGCGTCGGGATAAAGTGCAATCGGAGCGACGAGCCCGTCGAGTTCCTCGGAACTAAGAGGTGCATACTCCTCTCCGGTTCCAGACGGGGACGCGTTTTGCGCGCCTGCCCCAACGGGAAACGTTGTCAGGACAAGAAGAAAACTCATCAATACAGAGACCGCTTTCTGCATTCGAGGCATAGTGTCCTAACTTCTAGTAATGCCTTTTCTGAATGGTCCGGAGGTGAGCTTGCCTTAAAAGCTTTGGGCGCATTCTCAAACTGTACCTACAGCGAACTTCCCGAAGATGACAGACCGCCGAAAAGTCGCAGAACTAAACTCCGGCTCGATTCGTGAACACAAGTCTAGACTGTTCGATCGGATCGATTGAAACTCACCCGCAAGCCTTTATAATGCAACGAGAGAAGATGCAATACTGACAAAACTTACAGCCAACTCTCAGTCATGAGCGGAAGCAGCCACTATATCTCAATCAACTCGCTTTTGTTTTGCCGATCTGTCGGCATCAGAACCAGCCCGCGCTAGCGGCCCTGTCAATGGCGAGGACCGCAAGCGCGGCCGCATCACCGCCTACGACTCGTGCGATTCGTCTACACGCATTCGCTTGCTTCCTCCTGGTCACTCTCTGGCCAAAATGAACGAAGGCCTTGAGGCTCTTTCGTGCCACTCCTTACTTGGCTATCGGAACCCAGACGTTGTTCGCCGCCGCTATCTCGGAGTTCGGCACTTCGGTGGTTAAGTTGACACGCTGCAATCCGTCTTTCTTGCCCGGAGTGGCCTGGAAAACTACGTAGTACTGGTTGTCAAATATCTTCTGCAGGCGGTCCAGGTAGGGTTTGAAGCTGACCAGATTTGAAGTGCCGAGAGAAAAGCAGTCGCCGCCGGTTTCATCGGCGATCTTGGTGAGGCCAGAAAGGCCAATTTCCAGATCCCAGGAACTTCGGGCAGCTCGTCCGACGCCTACAGCGTACAACGGGTAGACAATCACGTTGTAGCGCTGGCTGATCTCGCTGGCGGAGTTCACGTCGGGACTCATGGTGGGCATGCTGTGATACACGGGTCCGTAGTCCGGGCCCAGGACCGGGGATCCCACTGGGGCGCGTCCCGAACGTGGGGTCATGGCCCGACCTGTCGGGCGTGAGGGCTGCGCTCCGCGAAGCCGGTCAATGCCATCGGCGACCATCAGAACTTCACGCCGGACGTTTTGCTGAGGCCACCCCTTTACCAAACTAATCAGAGACAGATACGCGCTATCCATCGCCGACAAGCTTCCGCGAGGCAGGCGTAGCGCCTTGGCGGCAAGGTCGTGATCGGCGGTGAAGTTTTGGGCAACTTGGACGGCGGCGTTCGACATATAGCCGACGGCAATCATGGTCGTCGCAGGTTGGGCCTTGATGAAATCCCGAATGTCGTTGAAATTATTTCCAACTCCCGTCTCGAGCGTATCGTCGATCAGGATAAATAGTTGGAGCGCGGCATTGTCGCCCTTGGCCGGGATCAGTTGGTTCACTTTTAGAAAGTTCTTGCCCTGTTTCACTTTTACGTCGCCCTGCTGCAGAGCGGGAACTTCGTCACCACGCTGGGCCTCGTTGGTGGCAACCAGGTGGACTTGAACCGTGCCTTGAGCACTCTTGTCTTGTGAGCGCATGGTCGGTACGGCGAACATCAGCAGGCACAACGTGCTCAACAACCCGAGAACAGCCTTGTAGTTTTTCATTGACCCTCTGGCATATTTGCAATGGTTTTAAGATGTGCACTCCTTCCAGCGTCTGAGCTGCTCGGGGGAAACTCACCCGGCTCACACCTTTACCCACATCTTATGTCGACAACACTACAGGCACCGCACCACTAGAAGAACTGGCAAAATTGCCAGTCCGCACGGAAGCCCCCAGTCGGGCGATTGGGATGGGGCCGAAAGACGCAGCACTCGGACTTCGCCCGGTGGGACAGCCTTTTCGACTGCGCCCGGGCAGGCTCCGGACGGCTGTTCCCCCTGTTTACTGCCGCAAGGTTAACGTGCCGAGCATGGCTTGTTGTTTGGCGATCAGGGATTGAACGCCTTGTCCTGCGAGGCTGATCATCTTTGCCAACTGTTGCTCGTCGAAGACCTGGTGCTCGGCAGTGGCCTGGACTTCGACCAGCTTACGGCCGGCGGTCATGACGAAATTCATGTCCACGTCGGCGCGGGAGTCTTCTTCGTAGCAGAGGTCGAGGAGGATTTCGCCGTCGACGATGCCGACGCTTACGGCGGCGACAAAATCACGCAGCGGAGCCGAGGTCAGGGTTCCGGCTTCGACCAACTTTTCGAGGGCGAGGCCGAGGGCGATGAAGGCTCCAGTGATGGACGCCGTGCGCGTGCCTCCGTCGGCTTGAATGACGTCGCAGTCGATCCAGATGGTGCGT
Organism: Terriglobales bacterium; assembly: GCA_049585795.1. Classification (GTDB taxonomy): domain Bacteria; phylum Acidobacteriota; class Terriglobia; order Terriglobales; family Acidobacteriaceae; genus JABDBE01. The sequence goes on from JBAVAQ010000114.1 coordinate 28,035, forward strand.
TCGCCCAATCGGACGAGGTCGGTGACGGCGCGCAGGGAGCGTCCGATGAGACGCTGGATTTCGTGGGTGCGGCCGCTGGAGCGGCCTTTGGTCACCTCGCGCGGCGTGCGGGTTAGCGTGGCGCGGGGGAGCATGCTGTATTCGGCGGTGATCCAGCCTTTGCCGCTGTTGCGCATAAACGGAGGAACGGTTTGTTCGATGGAGGCGGTGCAGATTACGCGCGTGTTGCCGACCTCAATGAGGACTGAACCTTCGGCGGTGTTGATGAAGCCGGGGATGATGTTGACGGGGCGCATCTGGTCGGGAGTGCGGTTGTCGGAACGATAAAACATGGGGCGATTGTAGCAGGGTGGGGTGGCGCTTTTCACGATGTTACAAGCACTGTGCCGCTTGGGAAACTAGCACAACTGACAGGGGCTTGCGGCGCCAGAGAATGAATAAGTAGCGTAACCAGACCATTACACGTTTTGAGAATCCGAGTGAGCCTGGATCGCCGACACCGGGAGAACGCATTCCATCCAGTTGTATTCTCCCTCCCCGATCCATTTGAGAGCGATTATCGCAGTGCTGGGAAGCGCTGCGCCATCCAAAATAGTCTTTCGCCCCGTCGGGGCTCCGCGCTTTGCCGGCCTTCTACCCACAGCTTGCGCTGTGGACTGCATTCTTACGCCGCTCCGCGGCTGCCATCTGTCGGCGAGGAAATTACTGGGGGTTTTGTAGTTGGGCGACGACTTGGGTTACGGCGGGTACTTCGTAGAAATTGGAAAGGTCGGCGTGGCCGGCTAGGGTGTCGCGCTCATTGCCCTCGACGAGAATTTTTACCCGCGTGATGCCGGGGATGTTTGCGGAGAGCGTCTGGATTAGCGAAACCACGGTGAGTTCTTCGACCAGCACACCGGAACGGTGGTTATCTGCGAAGGCGGCGTTGAGATCGATGACGGCGAGCCCGGGATCAACCAGGTAGACATCGCGAATTTCCGAGCCCGCTCCCAGCGGATGCGGGGACGACTTGTCGAGGTACAGGGTGAGCAAGGCGCGAAGCATTTCGGCGGCGCGCTCCTGGCGTCCCGCCGGAAGCTGGATGCGAACCGGCTGGGGACGTAAGACTCCGGGGTCGTCGTAGGCCACGTACAGAGTCACTTGTTCGGTGGCGCCGGAAGCCGGCGGCGCTACCGGCTGGGTATTCAAAGCGGAGACCTCGGCGCGAGGCACCCGGCTACGCATTCGCAACACATATACGCTCATGCCGAGAGTTGCGGCCAGCAGGATGGCAACGCCGATGAGGAGACTGCGCGGGATCATCGGCCAGCCTCCAGTTTGTCGCGAAAGTCTGCCACTCCGGCAGCGACAGCGCTCGCGATCAATTGTTGATAGGCGGGAGAATTCAGCTGCGAAACGTCATCCGATGGAGGCGCGATTTCGACCGCGATCGCGGTTGTCGTGATGTTATTCAGCGGGCGCAGCGCGGCGATCAGCGACCGCGCCGGAATCTGTTTGTTTTGCAGGTCCCTGACTAGATTGTATTCTGCGGATCGACTGGCGAGCTGAAAGGCTGCCTGGGCCGCGTCCCAGCTTAGAAATGGTCCGCGGTTTTCTGCCTGGCTCGGAACCAGCGCGCTATACACGCGAATGCCCTCGCCCTGAGATGCGGCATGGATACAGATGTAGATGGCAGGATGAGCCGAGTTGGTCAGACTGGCGCGTTGATCAAGACTGAGCGTGGTATCGCTATCGCGCAAGAGCAACGTCGCAAGGCCGCGAGTCTCGAGTTCCTGGCGCAGGCGGCGACCGAACGCAAGGGTGACGTCTTTTTCTGCGAGTTGATCGCTCAGGGAAGCGCCGCGCTCGTCGCCACCGTGGCTGGGGTCCACTACCGCAAAATAATGCCGAATGCCCACAGGGGCTGTGCCCGCAGTTGGGGCCGCGGTGCCCGTACTGGTTGGCGGACGCGGAACCGGCGTCGCGGCCTGAGGCGGCACGGTAGGTCGCGGGACGGGTTCGATAATAACGGTGCGTCCGTTGTTAGCGAAGCTCGCCATGAGGGGGGCCGTCGCAGCGACCACGATTGCGGCCGCTCCATTGCTTTCCTGAAAGCTGGCGGAAGGAATGATTTTGCTATCGAAGGTGAGCGCCTGAGAGCCGGGCGCGACCACGGCTTCGTGGCTGAACGCCATGCGCAACTCTCCGGGAGAAGTGGCGATGGTCGGGTTCACGGGCGCGGTAAAGTTCATCACTAATTTCGGGGGAGTGGTCTTGCTTACCTGCGCGGTAAAATGCACGGCCACGTTGCCCACGAACAAGCGTCGCGAATTCTGGTTGAATGTAACTGGGCCACCGAGAATGCGAGGCATGAGAGTGCCCAGGCAAGAGAGCGGAACCAGCCCGCGGCCATTCTCGAGCAGGAAGTTGGAAGGAAGGTCGTAGTCGCTGCCGTGAACCCGGGCGCGCGTCTTACCCGCCGTGAACTCGCTTTCCACATCGTAGTAGCGGAACTTCCAGTGATTTCCGTTGGCTCTGGCGCTGACTGCACCGAGGGGCTCAAAGACTTCAAGCAGTCCAACGTATTCGTCGCCGTCACGGTCGAGAACGGGGAGAGAATAGTTGGCAGCGTTGGAGTAAATGGTAATGCGCTTTTCTTCGGGAGCGCTGTAAAGCAGCAGCGTGGAAGCGAGGAAGATTGCCGCTGCGAACGCTCCAGCGGCGCGGACGGGACGGCGCGGCTTAATCCAGGGCATAAGTGGTCAGGCCGCTTAGCAATTTAGGGTAGAAGTCGGTGGATTTTTGCGGCAAAACTTCACCCGCAAAGGCGATATCGCGCACCTGCCGCCTGCGGACTGGGTTGATCAGAAAGGCGACGTTGGCAGCTCCCTCGCGCACCTGTGCCAACGCTTCTTCCGCATCGCGAACATAACTGACATTCGTCTGATTGCGGATGGCTTCCTCGGAAATTCCCAGAACGCCTTCAAGCAGGCACTTGTGGAGTTGAACCACGTCGAGGGACTGCTGGCGGAGCGGGAGAGCTTGAAGCAGGCTGGCGGCAGCAGGTCTGGGCGTATCGAACAGCAATGCGCGATTGGCCGTGACTCCTAACATGGCAGTGCCAGCCTTTCCAGCGGCGTGCAAGATTCCCAGGGCACGATTCGCAGTTATGGACGGATCGACTTCTTCTACGCTGAAATAAGATCGAGCGCGATCACGGAGAGTGTCAGGCGAGAACGATTCCAGCCCATGCACTACGCGATGCGTAGGCAAAATGAGCAGGCCGGGGCTGTCCATGTTGATGAAGGTCATCATTACGAGTTCGTAAGGAGCGAGTTCGGAGGAGGCCGATGCCGATCCCTGCCGGGCTCGGCATTCGTTGCGATAGTTTATGGCGGTCTCGTAGCGATGATGCCCATCGGCAATGATCAGCTTCTTATCGCGCATCTTGGTGCGTACAAAGTCGATAACACCTGGATCGGAGATCCTGCGCAACTGATGCAAAACTCCATATTCATCGCGGATTTCTATATTGTTTTCCGTATTTGTCGCCGAACTGCCGGACAGAGCTCCGTCAATCTCGGCAGCGGGGTCGCTATAGAGCATGAATAGCTGGCCGAAATGAGCGCGAGTGGCTCGCAAGAGTTCGAGGCGGTCGGCCTTAGGTTTGGCTAGGGTTTGCTCGTGGCGATGGACGATACCCGCTGAATAGTCTTCAATTTTGCCCAATGCGATAAAACCCCGCCGCTCCAGTTCGGCCCCCGCACCCGGGGATCGGAAACGTTGGACGTATTGGTATAGGGATTGCTGGGGATCCTGCTGGAAGAAGCCTTGGCGTCGCCATTCGCGAAAGGACGCGGCGGCACGAGTGTAAACATTTTCCTCTAAGTGGTCAGCCGGTTGCGGCTTGCCAAGGATGATGCGAACCAGATTGTGGGGATCGGCATCATAGTAGCGGTTTTGCATCTCCGGCGTGATCTTGTCGTAGGGCTGGGTCAAAACCTTGGTCAGATCGACCCGGGCGGGGTCATAACGCAGGGCGCGAAATGGCGCGATATGAGCCATAGGCCGGAAAGGTGAATTGTACAAGACTGTGGCTTCGCTTTGCGGGCGGGCTCGGAATCCAATGCTGACAGAAGCTAACTGGAGCAGCCATCGGATTTGACGAATGTTTGACAAGCGGATTCGATAATGCTGATTTAATCGGATAAGCAACGCATCTACGAATCGACGGGTGTGAACCACTGTAAAAAGTGCCAGATGGTCGAGGCGTAGCAAAAAAAGGCTGACGCCATGGGGTTTCAGCTGTGTTAGGATCAGCCTCAATGAGGTATCTGTGGGCCGCCATGACAGGCGCGGGTCGTCTTGCTGCTTAACCACACGCTGCGATCTCAGCGGGAGTCCTGAGGGGATCCCAAGAGCAGACGTGCCGTGGAGGCGGGGGCAGGCTCGTCTTCTCTGCCTGATTCTTCTTGCAACTGTCGTCTGTTGCCTCGTGAGCAGCGCTTGGGCGCAGAGTTCGATCGATAATGTCCACATCGCGCCCCGGATAGAACCGCCGAAGTACAATCCCGCCGATAACATAGATCCATCGCTCAAAACTCATACTAAACCGATGAAGGTTGACGTTGATCTGGTTCTGGTCCCGGTCACGATCACGGATCCGATGAACCGCCTGGTTACAGGTTTGGACAAAGAAAACTTCCAGTTGTTTGAAGGCAAAGATCAGCAAGACATCCGCCATTTTTCGAGCGAAGACGCTCCCGTATCGATCGGGGTGATCTTCGACATGAGCGGAAGCATGGTCAGCAAAATTGAGCGCGCCCGCGAGGCAGTGCTGGAGTTTTTTAAGACTGCCAACCCGCAGGACGAATTCTTCATGATCGCGTTTGCCGATAAGCCACAGGAGGTCTCAGACTTCACTTCTTCGGTCGACGACATCCAGGGCAAGCTGGTATATACGGTTCCCAAAGGAAGGACGGCACTGCTGGACGCGATTTATCTGGGCGTCAGCAAAATGCGCCAAGCCAAGTATCAAAAGAAGGCATTGCTCATCATCTCCGATGGAGGCGACAACCATAGCCGCTATACCGAAGGCGAGATCAAGTCCACAGTCAAAGAGGCGGATGTACTTATTTATGCAATCGGGATCTACGACCATTACATGGCGACTCCCGAGGAAGCTTTAGGGCCGGCATTGCTCAGCGAAATTGCGGAACTCACCGGAGGACGTTCGTTCACCATTGATAACCCCAATGATTTGGCCGACGTGGCAACCAAGATTGGGATTGAGTTACGCAATCAATATGTACTCGGATACCGTCCAAAAAACCCCGGGCACGACGGCAAATGGCGTAAGATAAAAGTGAAATTGATTCCGCCCAAAGGATTGCCGCCGCTAAAGGTGTACGCCAAGACGGGGTACTATGCTCCTTCGGAATAGTCGCGTTCCAATTCTGCTGATTATTCTTCTTTCCACTGTCATAGCATGCCGGGACCAAGCAATCGCATCGCCAGTACCCGGTACCGGGGAGCAACAGGCACAGGCTCCAACCTCCAGCCCGCAATCCCCAGATCCGCAAGCGCAAAATCAGAAAAGCCAGACTCCGCCCAGCCAACCCCCGCCAACTCAATCTCAGGCAAGCCAGGCTCAGCCAACTCGCGACCAAGCCCAGGCGTCGAGCGACAACGGAGTCTTCGTCTTCAAGAAAGAAGTCGAAGAAGTGGTGCTGCACGCTACCGTGATCGATGACAAGAATCGTCTGGTCACAACCCTGGACAAGAGTGCCTTCACCGTCTTCGAGAACAATCAGCCCCAGGTGATTACGTCCTTCCGGCACGAAGATGTTCCGGTCGCCATGGGCATCGTGATCGATAACTCTGGCTCCATGCGGGAGAAGCGCGACAAGGTGAACCGGGCGGCATTGAATCTGGTGCGTTCCAGCAATCCGCAAGATCAGGTTTTTGTCGTCAACTTTAATGACGAATACTACCTCGATCAAGAATTTACCAACGACATTAATAAATTGCGGGAGGCTCTGGAGAAAGTCGAGGCCCGCGGTGGGACCGCGCTTTACGATGCTCTGGTGGCGTCCTCCGTTTATATGAAGGATCATGCGAAACTGCAAAAGAAAGTCCTCTTCGTGGTGACCGATGGGGAGGACAATGCTAGCCGGGAATCCCTCGAAGAAGCGGTTCGCCGTCTGCAAGAAGAAAATGGCCCGGCGGTGTACGCCATTGGATTGTTGGGCGAGGAGAAGCAGCGCCGCGCCCGCCGCGCGCTCGAAACCATTGCCCAACGAACCGGAGGAATTAGTTTCTTCCCGCGCACGCTGGATGAAGTGGACGCGATCAGCAGCAGTGTGGCTCACGACATCCGCAACCAGTACACCATCGGCTATAAGCCCTCGACCCCAAAGAGCGTGGGCGGCTACCGCGCTATCCGCGTGGAAGCCAAAGCCAAAGGATATGGCAAACTCACGGTCCGCACCCGCAGCGGGTATTATCCTGGGCAGGAACACGCCCCGCAGTAGACGTTGGTCCGTCAAGCAAGAGCGCGACGTTGCGAGCAACGTCGCTACAGTTTGTGGGCAACAGCGGTTCTGTAGAGACGGGGCTTGCTCCGTCTCCGATCGGCGCCACAACGCAAGGTTAGGTCCTTTGGTGCGATTGACGCGTTTGCGCCGCTTCCGTACCCTGTAGAGTGCAGAAGACTACTATTGAGCGCTCCCACGCCCAGGTTGCTGACGACATCACGCAGCTTGTCGGCGAAACTCCCATCCTCAAGCTGAAACGCATCGTGCCTGCCGATTCGGCGGAGGTTTACGCCAAGCTGGAGTATCTGAATCCCGGCGGAAGCGTGAAAGATCGCGCTGCCATTGGGATGATTCGCCGAGCCGAAGAACAGGGACGGCTCAAGCCTGGAGGGACGATCGTCGAAGCGACGGCAGGGAATACGGGGATCGGGCTGGCACTGATCGGAGTGAATCGCGGCTACAAAGTCGCGCTGTTTGTGCCGAAAACATTTTCGGAGGAAAAAGTAATGATCATGCGGGCCCTCGGCGCCGAAGTGACCCGCACTCCGGACTCCGAGGGCATGCAAGGAGCGATTGATCGAGCCAACGAATTAGCCTCTCGCGACCCCAACGCATTCATGGCTGCGCAGTTCGAGAATCCCGCCAATCCTGATTATCATTATGAAACCACCGCCCACGAAATCTTTGAGCAAATGGAAGGACGGATTGACGCGGTCGTCCTCGGGGCTGGGACCGCCGGCACCTTTACCGGGGTTGCTCGCTACCTGAAGAAGCAGCTGCCCAAGATTTTAGCCGTGGCTGTGACCACGCAAGGCTCGGTGCTCGGAGGTGGAAAGGCTGGACCGCACAAAGTCGAAGGCATTGGATCGAGCTTTATCCCCAAGACGTTCGACCCCTCCGTCTGCGACGAAGTTGCGGTTGCCAACGACGTTGAAGCCTTCGGTATGGTGAAAGAACTAGCGGCGCTCGAAGGAGTACTCTCCGGCTCTAGTGGCGGGGCCAACGTGTTCGCTTCGTTGCAGATCGCTCGTCGTCTGGGAGCCGGAAAGCGCGTTATCACCATGATTCCAGATTCGGCCGAGCGCTATCTGTCGAAAAAGATCTTTGAGGGTGGGATTTAGCTTGTAACCCAAACAAGAAATCATGAATAAAAACAAGCTCCCCGGTTTTGCTACCCGTGCCATTCATGTTGGGCAAGAGCCTGACCTGGAAAGCGGCGCGGTTTCTCCGCCCATTCATTTGACCTCGACTTATGTCCAGCAGGAAATCGGCAAGAACAAAGGTTACGAGTATGCCCGAGTCTCGAATCCGACGCGGACGCGCCTGGAGGAAAACCTCGCCGCCCTCGAGAGCGGCATCGCTTCCCGCGTCTTTGCCAGTGGCATGGCCGCGATCAACGCGATTTGCACCATGTACAAGTCGGGCGACCACGTGGTCTGTGGCCACAATCTTTACGGCGGCGTGCCCCGACTGTTCAACCAAGTGCTGACCGGCTACGGAATGGAGTTCACTTACGTGGACACTTCGGAGGTTAGAAATGTAGAGCGTGCGATTCGGAAAAAGACTCGTATGGTTTACCTTGAGACTCCGACCAATCCGCTCATGGCTCTGAGCGATATCGAAGCTATCAGCAAGGTCTGCCGCAGCGAGAAGGTAGAACTGGTGGTGGACAATACCTTCATGTCGCCCTATTTTCAGCAGCCCATCTCGCTGGGCGCGGACATGGTCGTGCACTCGACCACGAAATTTCTCAACGGGCACAGCGATGGACTTGGCGGCGTCGTAGTCTGTACCAAGCCTGCGCAGGCTGAGGAACTGGGCTTTGTGCAGAAGGCGGCGGGAGCGATTCTTTCTCCCTTCGAGTGCTGGATGGTGCTGCGCGGGGTCAAAACGCTGGCCGTGCGAATGGAGCAGCACGATCGCAGCGGCCGGGTGATTGCGGAATTCCTGGCCCAGCATAAAAAGGTGAAAAAGGTTTTCTATCCCGGTCTGCCCGATCATCCGCAATACGAACTCGCGCAGAAACAAATGAGGGGCTTCGGCTCCATGATCACGTTTGAGACTGGCTCGCTCTCGAATGCCAACAAGATGCTACGAAAAGTCCGCATCTGCGCGTTGGCGGAATCGCTGGGAGGAGTAGAGACTTTGATCTCGCATCCGGCCACGATGACTCACGCAGCGTTGGGCGAAAAGGGAAGAAAACAAATCGGAATCACCGATGGTATGGTCAGGATTTCAGTTGGTATCGAGAACGTCGAGGATATTATCGCCGACCTCGACCAGGCGCTTGTGGCTATCTGAGCCGCCACATCTTCACTGAGAAGCGGTCCGTGCCAACGGTCTCCAACCCGCGCGAGTGGAATGCCGCGGACTACCATCGCTTGTCCGCCCCGCAAGTCAGTTGGGGCAAGAAGGTTCTAAGCAAAGTACAGCTGCGCGGTGACGAAATGCTGATGGACGCCGGCTGCGGCACGGGGCGGCTGACAGCGGAGTTGTTGCACAGCCTGCCGCGAGGTCGGGTGGTGGGCGTGGACTTGTCGCAAAACATGCTGGCCGGAGCGCGGGAGCATCTGACGCCTGACTTCGCTGGCAAGTTCTTGCTGGTGGCGGCCGATCTGCAGGATATTCCCTTCGTTGGGTTGTTTGACGGTATTTTCAGCACGGCTGCATTTCACTGGGTTCCAGACCACGAACGGCTTTTTCGCAGCCTATTCCGCAGTTTGCGGCCGGGAGGATGGTTGCGCGCACAGTGCGGCGGCGGCCCGAATCTGGCCCGGCTTCGCAAACGAGTGGACGAACTTGCAGCCACGACAAAGTACGCCCGGTACTTCGCAGGTTTTCGTGAACCTTGGACCTTCAATGATGCTGAAACGGCCACGGCGGTTCTGCGCCGCGCAGGATTCGTAGAAATCGAAACCGGCCTGGAACCTGCATTGACGATTGTCGAAAACTCATCGAAGTATGCGGAGTTTGTGCGGACTGTCATTCTGCGTCAACATCTGGAGCAGATTCCAGACGCTGGACTGCGCGGGGCTTTCATGGCTGCGCTCGCCGATCAGGCAGCCACCGACGATCCTCCGTTCTCGCTGGATTACTGGCGCCTCAATTTGAGCGCGAAAGTTCCCGACTAACCCTTCTCGGTCCGGCTGCGGTGAAAACCTTATTTCGATTCCGTTGCGCAACTCCTATCCCTGCTGAAATCTGTCACTCGGATGAATCCTCGAGCCACTTCAGATACTCCGGGCTGCCGTCTTCAATCGTGATCGAGGCGCATTCCGGCAGTTCGTAGGAGTGCATTTCGAGGATGGCATCACGTACGCGCTCAAAGGGAGCAGCGGTTTTGATCCACAGCAACCATTCTTCCGCCTCTTCGACCTTCCCCTTCCAACGGTAAATCGACACGATCTTGGGGACGATGTTCACGCAGGCCGCGAGCTTGTGGTCAACCAGCGTTTCCGCAATCCGGCGCGCTTCATCGACCGAGCCGGTGGTGGTCATGACGATTCTCTTGTCGGTCATAAAATAAGCTTCAGCTTTCAGTCTACGGCATCAAAGACTACCACTTTCCGAAGCATCATCGCCGGGACGCCCGCGATCGCCCGAGCAATTTGTCAAAGTTGATTCCTTTTGTCTCCCTCGAGACAAGTTCCGCTTGACGGGGCAGCCGAAGAGAAGTCCACTGAGAAACTGGTATGGAATCCTCGGCATTTCCTCGTCCGCAAGATGAAGGAAGTCGTAGCGCAGTCAAATCATGAATGTTCGAATCAGGCGTCTCCCCCAAACGCGAGTATTGACGCGGCATGAAGACCGTTTGCGAACTCTGGTGGAGCGAGCTCCGCAAGCCGAGGCCTGGGCAGACCGGAGCATGGAGAGACTTCGCCCGACACTGACCTTGCTCTATGGCATACGACGGCGTCTGGCAACCGCCGGAGTCGCTGTGCTGACGGTATGGCTATTCGCACACGTTATGTTTGGCGCCAACGGCATGGTGATTTATCGGCAGAAGAAAGCCGAATACCAGAGCCTGCAGAAAAAAATTGACGGCTTGCAAAATGAAAATGATCGCTATACCCAAGAAGTGAAGTCCCTTCAGGCGCCCGACCCCGACACGATTGAAAAAGAGGCCCGTGAGCAGTTGCACTATGCGCGTCCGGGCGAAGTAGTGTATGTCGCTCCGCCGCCGGCGCGTCCGCAAAGGCCGGAAACCAACGCCGCTAGGAAATAGCTCGGCCCTCCGGGCAGTTTGGCACGATTAGTTTGTGATATAGTTTTGGTCAATTCCTTTGGCAACAGCAAGGCGGCTAATAATCCCTGCTTGCTTTGTAACTTGTGCATGCGCAGCGAAAGTGCTTGGGGAAAGGGACATAGTTTCCAAAAATTTGCGGTCTCACCGCTTAAGAGAGGTGTGCTATGAAAAAAGTAATGATGAGTTGTGCTGCCGTCTCGATTTTGTTCTTCATGGTTGCGATGGCCTCGGCGGCGGGTAAGTCGACGACCGTGAAGGGATACGTCAGCGATTCCATGTGCGGCGCCAAAGGGGCCAATGCGAGCCACGCCGCCTGCATGACCAAGTGCCTAGGAAAGGGTGCGAAGGCCGTGATTGTCACCGATGGCGACCAGAAGATCGTGAATGTTGACAACCCGGAAGTGCTCAAGGGACACGAAGCCCATCACGTGGCTGTGACCGGGGAGATGACCGGAGATACAATGCACATCGACAGTGTGAAGATGATCTAGTTTAGGAAGAATGAAATTGAGAGGGCGGCTCGATGCCGCCCTTTTGTTTTGGACAAAATCTAACGCACCACACCTTCCAAGGGCGAACTCGCCGTGGCATAGAGCTTCTTGGGCATGCGCCCGGCGAGATAAGCTTCGCGCCCAGCGAGAACGGCGTGTTTCATAGCCTCCGCCATCAGCACGGCATCCTGCGCGCCGGCGATTCCGGTGTTCATTAAGACAGCGTCGGCTCCCAATTCCATCGCAATGACGGCATCTGAGGCCGTGCCCACGCCAGCATCGAGGATCAACGGCACGCCTGTAATCATCTCTCGCAGGATACGGATGTGGGCGGCGTTCTGTATACCCAGGCCGCTGCCAATCGGTGCACCCAGAGGCATAATCGCGCTGGCGCCGGCATCGAGCAGTCGCTTGGCGAACACAATGTCGTCCGAGGTGTAGGGCAGCACGGTGAAACCTTCCTTCACCAAGACTCGGGTTGCTTCAAGCGTGGCCTGCACATCCGGATAGAGCGTGGCCTGATCGCCGATGACTTCGAGTTTGACCCAGTCGGACAGGCCGACCTCGCGTCCCAGACGGGCTGCGCGAATCGCCTCGTCAGCGGTGTAACAGCCAGCGGTGTTGGGCAGAAGAAAATATTTCTTGGCATCAATGTAGTCGAGCAGCGATTCTTTACTGCGATCGAGATTGACCCGGCGAACGGCTACCGTCACCATCTCGGCCCCGCTGGCTTCGAGGGCCCGCGCGGTTTCCTGAAAGGATTTGTATTTCCCCGTGCCTACAATGAGGCGCGAACGGAACTCGCGGCCAGCAATAATCAAAGTGTCTGTCATGGCTTCTATTGTAGCTAAACTCAGCGGGGAGACCCTAAGCCTTTAAGCCATTCGGAACCAGCGGTAGCGAACGAAGCCGCACGCCGCTGGCGTCGAAAATGGCGTTAGCGATGGCAGGAGCGACGCCCACCAGAGAACTTTCGCCGGCGCCCGCCGAAGGAATGTCCTTGCGGTCGAGCATGACAGTTTCGATGGCGGGGACATCGCTGAATCGCGGTAAACGATACTCGGAGAATCGTCCGTTCAATATTTGGCCGTTAGCAAATTCGATGGCCTCAAACAGTGCGCCCCCCAAAGCCATGATATTGGCGCCTTCCAGTTGATTGCGCAGTCCGTCGGGGTTGACGATGGCGCCGCATTCAAACGCCGTAACCAGGCGAACCACCTTCACTTCGCCGGATTTTTGGTCCAGGGCAACTTCGGCGAAGGTGGCGACATTGCCACCCTTCTCAAAACCACCGCCCATACCAAAACCCTGGCCTGCACTGGTTTTCGCTTGCCCCCATCCGAACTTCGTCGCGGCCGATTCAAACACAGCACGAAGACGTTCGTTCTTTAAATTCTTCAGCCGGAAGTCCAGAGGATCCATCTTCACCAGATGCGCAAGTTCATCCATAAACGACTCCCGGGCAAAATGGTTCGCAGTGGCTGCGAGCGCACGGTACGACCCCTGTCGCAAGGGAGTGCGGGCGGGATGAAACTCGATCCGCTGGTTCTCGATGTCGTAGAAGGTAGGGATGCCGGCGGTGCCGGAATTGTAATTATGAAACTCCCAGCCGGTGATTTTCCCATCTTTTCGCAACGCGCCGGTGACGTCGATGACCGCAGCAGGACGGAAATAGGCCCAGATAAATTCCTCTTCACGGGTCCAGGTAACTTTAACGGGTCTCTTCGCGGCTCGCGCCAGCCGGGCAGCCTCGATGGCAGTCTCGCCGGTGTGTTTTCCACCGTAACCCGAGCCCATGTCCGGCATCAGGACGCGGACGCGTTCCTCGGGAATACGAAACGTTGCACCAAGTTCTTCGCGTACCCCGAAAGGCCGCTGCGTGCCAGTCCAAACCGTCAAATCGTCGCCCGACCATTGCGCCAGAGCCGCCCGAGGTTCGAGCGGGGCATGGGCAATGTAGTTGGTCGTGTACGTCTGTTGTAGGCGATGATCAGCAGACGAAAGCGCCTTTTCGATTGAGCCCGTCTCATACCGGGAGGGCGAATCCATGGGCCCGTCTCCTCCCGTTGGATTCTTGCGCAGATATTCGAATAACTCCTTATTCGAAATCTGCGGTTGAGATTTCCATTCTGCGCGGATGGCCGCCAAGGCGCGGGAGGCGATCTCCGTGGTCGGGGCCGCGACTCCGACGAAATTGCCATCGTGGACGATAACAACGTCGGGAATTTTCTCTGCGTCCTGCGCGTTGAGTGAGACGAGGGTCGCCCCAAAAGAAGCCGGACGCAAGACTTTGCCGTAGAGCATATCCGGTAATTTCTGATCGGACGGATAACGATGCTTGCCGGTGACAAAATCGCGCCCGTCGACTTTGGGCAACGGTTGACCGGCGACGGTCCACTGCGATGCGGGAATCAACGGATCTTCTGCCGGCAGTGTCTCTGTGAGTTGCTTGCCTTTTACCAGTGCGGCGTATTCCACCGCGCGTTTGCTCTCGGAATCCGTAATCTTCCCGTCGGCGGCGATGAGACGCTTGCGGTCAACCTGCCACTGAGTCGCGGCTAAAGCAACCAGAGTGTCGCGAGCGGCCGCCGCCACTTTTCGCAACTGCAAATTCATGTCGGGTGTGGTGCGGCTGCCGAATGTGCCCCGGTCATAAGGCGTGAGCTTGGTGTCTCCCATAACCAACTGGATCGACTTCACGGATACATGCAATTCTTCCGCGACGGCCTGGGTGAGAGATGTGCGGATATTCTGCCCGACCTCGACCTTACCGGTGTACACCGTGACAGTGCCGTCTTCACCAATGTACAGCCAGGCCCCGATTTCCTTGGGCAGCGATTCACCGCCTTTATTGGCCCCTGATTCCTGCAGGGCGCGCGCGTCCTTCAACACGCACACGATCAAAAGGCCAGCGCCGAGAAATCTGAAGAATTCACGCCGATCCACCTCGAAGCGATAGGTGGGAGATGCTGCCAGTTCATACCGTTCCGGTTCCACCGCAGTCGCAAAATGCTGATGGCTGCTCATATCTTTGACCTGTCCATGGTTTTCACCGCCTTTTGGATAGCCAACACAATCCGCGGATGGGTTCCACAGCGGCAAACGTTGCCTTCCATCGATCGCGCGATCTCGGCAGCGGATAAATCGCTCTTGGCGTTCAAAAGCGCCACCGCCGTCATGATCATTCCAGAGGTGCAGTAGGCGCATTGCATTGCGCCTTCATCCAGAAATGCCTGTTGCACGGGATGCAGGCGGTCGCCATGGGCAAGACCTTCGATGGTGGTGATTTGCTTCTGGGCGACGTCACCGACACGAGTGATGCAAGAGCGGCGGGACTTGCCATCGATGAGGACCGTACACGCGCCGCACTGGCCCTCGCCGCAGCCGTATTTGCTTCCCGTCAAATCGAGATGGTCGCGCAACACGAACAGCAGGCTGGTATCGGCATCCACATCGGTGGCATAGACGCGACCGTTGATATTTAATTGCCGGATTGTAGCCATGCGAGAGCCTCCCGTTTCGGAGGGTGCCGAGGCGAAGCGACTCGAAGCACGAATCGATAGATCCTCGCAAGAGGGTGCGCACTTCCTACGAGCAGACTTTTAGTTTAATTCCCCTCCCGAGGTGATGTCGAGCCGAGGCCACTCATCCTCGACGCTTTTTATTTGCCCTATCACGTCGTCGCATCGTGTTCTTGCCTGACCCCAACTGCTATAGAATTTCTTGGATTCACGACTAACTCGAGGGCGTTGATGAAATTTGCCAAGACGGTATTTTGGATTGCAGGCATTTGGGGCGTTCTGGTTCTCACCCCGCTCTACTTCATGTTTGATCTGATTGGCCGGCAAGATCCGCCGCCCATTACGCATCCGGGGTTCTTCTACGGATTTGTGGGAGCGGGCCTCGCATGGCAGATCGCGTTTTTCGTCATCGCGACGGACCCGGCGCGCTATCGGCCCTTAATGATTCCTTCGGTGCTTGAAAAAGTCAGTTATATCGTGCCCGTGGTCGCTCTGGTTTTACAAGGGCGCATGCGCCCGTCAGATCTCGTCTTCGTCGGAAGCGACTGCTTGCTTGGCGTTCTGTTTATGATTGCTTACGTCAAGACACCGCCTCGCATCGCCTAGAATGGAATTCTGGGGAAGAGTCTCGGTTCCCGCTGGATGCGCAATGACGAGTGAAGAATGCCAAAGAGTTCGAGTGATCGATTCCCACACTGGGGGCGAACCGACACGCGTAGTCGTGAGCGGCGGCCCGGACTTGGGGAGCGGTCCGCTGGCAGAGAGGCTGGAGCGCTTTCGCAGTCGATACGATCGCGTTCGCTCCGCTGTTGTCAACGAGCCGAGGGGATCAGACGTGATGGTGGGCGCGCTGTTGTGCGAACCGGTGGATCCCGCTTGCGCGGCCGGAGTGATCTTTTTCAACAACGTTGGTTACCTGGGAATGTGTGGTCACGGCACCATCGGCCTCGTTGCCACGTTGGCACATCTGAAGCGGATCGAACCTGGGGAGCATCGGATCGAGACTCCTGTGGGAACGGTGGGCACGATTCTGCACGAAAACGGCGAAGTCACGGTAAATAACGTTGCAAGTTATCGGTTGTCGGCGAATGTGTCGATCGAAGTACCAGGCTACGGCAAGGTGAAAGGTGATGTTGCCTGGGGCGGAAACTGGTTCTACCTGATTCGCGATCACGACGTTCGCCAGCGCGATCTCGAATTGAGGCTGGACAACATTGAAGCCCTGACTAGTTTTACCTGGGCGATTCGCCAGGCTCTCCGCGCCAATGGCATCACCGGCGCCGCGGCCGAGGAGATTGATCACATCGAACTGTTTGGCCCGCCCCAAACTGCGGAGGCCGACAACCGGAATTTCGTCCTTTGTCCGGGCAAAGCCTATGATCGTTCCCCCTGCGGCACTGGGACTAGCGCCAAATTAGCCTGTCTGTATGCGGATGGCAAAATTCGTGAAGGTCAAACCTGGAGACAGGAAAGCATTACCGGGAGCGTGTTTGCAGGGACGGTCAAAGTGCGGGATGGCAAGGTATATCCGAGCATCACGGGGTCTGCCTTCGTGAATGCTGAAGCCGAACTTTTGCTCGATCCGCGCGATCCACTGTGCATGGGCATTCGGGCATGAGCGACGCCGCCTATGACGTGGTGATCGTGGGCGCGGGCATCGTCGGTGCTGCTTGCGCAGACGAATTCGCGGGCCGGGGCATGCGCATCGCGGTCGTAGATCGCGAAATGGTTGGCGGTGGTGCCACGGCGGCAGGTATGGGCCATATCGTCGCGATGGATGACTCCGATGCCCAATTCACTCTCACCCGTTACTCACAGCAGCTTTGGCAGAAATTGCGTCCTGAGTTGCCAGCGGACGTCGAGTACGATCAGTGCGGCACGATTTGGGTTGCAGCTGACGAAGAAGAGATGGGAGAAGTTCGCCGCAAGGGGGATTACTACGGCCAGGGTGGAGTTCCGACCGAAGAACTGGGCTCGCAGACTCTCATGCGCCTTGAACCAAACCTGCGGCCAGGGCTGGCCGGAGGACTGCTGGTGATGGAAGACGCTGTGCTGTATCCGCCGTGTGCGGCGAGCTTTCTGATGGAACGCGCGCAGAAACGAGGAGCGAAGCTTCACCTTGGTCACTCCGTTGCCGAGGCGGGACAAGGCCGGGTGCGGATGACCGACGGCTTCGAGATTTCGGCAAAAATGGTAGTGAACGCGGCGGGCGCTTGCGCGGCCAAGCTTACACCGGGCATTGAAATCAAGAAGAGAAAAGGACACCTGGTCATTACGGATCGCTACGCGGGATTTCTGCGGCATCAGTTGGTGGAGCTCGGGTACTTGAAGAGTGCGCACTCGATCAGCACTGACTCCGTCGCCTTCAACGTACAGCCGCGCCGGACCGGTCAGATTCTGATCGGATCGTCGCGGCAATACGCGGCGGACCAAGGGGAAGTGGATAGCAGAATACTGGCGCGCATGCTGCAACGTGCCCAGGAATATATGCCGGGCCTGGCGCAGATGTCGGCAATACGCACGTGGACTGGATTTCGCGCCGCCACGCCTGACAAGCTCCCTTTGATTGGGCCCTGGCCGGGAGATGCGTCCTTGTTCCTGGCGACCGGGCACGAGGGCTTGGGCATTACTACGTCGCTTGCAACCGCCCGAATCCTTGTCGATCAAATCACGGGCGTGAAACCAGAAATTCCCATTGAGCCATATTTGCCGTCCCGAGCTTCCAAGGAACACGCTCATGTCTGACCAGGTTACTGTGACGGTAAACGGAGCGCCGGTCCAAGTGTTTTCGGGCGCGACCGTGGCGGTTGCGATGGCGATCTTGGGACAGGCGTGCCGTACTTCTGTCGGCGGAGAACCGCGCGGCCCTCTGTGCGGGATGGGTATTTGCTTTGAGTGCCGCGTCGCCATCAACGGAAGGCCGCATCGCCCGGGCTGTCAGATCCTTTGCGAACATGGCATGGATGTGAGGACCGATGGGTAAGGTGATGCGGCACGGGTTCGACCTCCTTGTTGTCGGCGGCGGACCGGCGGGGATGGCTGCGGCTGTCCGCGCGGCGAAATTTGGCCAACAGGTGGGCATCGTCGACGAGAACGAGGCGCCTGGTGGACAGATCTGGAGGGGCGAGTCGCGAGCGGGATCAGTGGCTTCGAAATGGACCGAGCGGTTGCACGGGTCTGGGGTCAGCGTGCTTCGTGGCAGGGTTTTTCACCAGCCCGAGCCGCTTCTATTGCTGGCCGAGCGTGACGACGGGCTTCTCGAATTGAGTTACGAGAAGCTGATACTGGCCACCGGAGCACGCGAGAGATTTCTACCGTTTCCAGGCTGGACTTTGCCGAATGTCATGGGCGCGGGTGGGTTGCAGGCCATGGTAAAAAGCGGGCTTCCGATAAATGGCAAGCGCGTCGTTGTGGCCGGCACAGGCCCGCTGTTGCTCGCCGTCGCAGCGCATTTACGTCGGCACGGCGCCCAGATTCCGATCATTTGTGAGCAGGCGTCGTGGGCAAGCCTGACCCGATTCAGCATGGCCCTGCTTCCGCAGCCAGGCAAGATTCTCCAGGGATTCCAACTGAAGAGGGAGCTTGCAGGGACAAAGTTCAGTGCAAACAGTTGGCCTGTCGCCGCTAGCGGTAGAGCAACGCTTGAGTCTGTGACGATTTCGCGGTGTGGAAAGTTGGAAACCATCCCCTGCGATTACCTCGCTTGCGGGTTTCATCTCGTTCCCAACATCGAATTACCGCTGCTGCTTGGTTGTCAGATTCAAAGCGGCTGCGTGCAGGTCGACGATTTTCAGAGAACGACCGTCCCCGCGGTTTTCTGCGCAGGCGAACCGACGGGCATCGGAGGCGTTGAATTGTCGCTAGTCGAGGGCGAGATTGCAGGGCTTGCCGCGGCTGGATGCATAGCGGATGCGGGCAGCTTATTCGGCAGACGAGAAAAGCTGCGCCGTTTTGCCCGCAGTCTCGACCACGCTTTCCGGCTGCGCGCGGAACTCAGAAGCCTTCCGTCGCCCGAGACCATTGTTTGCCGCTGCGAAGACGTTCGCTACTCCCATCTTCGCAACCACCCGGGCTGGCGTGCCGCCAAGCTTCAAACTCGCTGCGGAATGGGACCATGTCAGGGGCGAATTTGCGGACCGGCGGCGCAATTTCTGTTTAGGTGGAATCCGGATTCGGTGCGGCCACCGGTCTTTCCAGTTCGCGTTGAAAGCATGGCCGGTTCCACGGATGACCCCAACTTGGCGCTTTGTGAAACCACAGGAGGACGCTAATGAATTGGAAGGGCGTAATGCCTGCCATCACAACTAGTTTTACTGAGGATCTCCGAATCGACCATCGCTTCATGGCGGAACATTGCCGTTGGCTGTTGGAGAACGGCTGCGCAGGCATCGTCGCGTCGGGCTCGTTAGGCGAGGGGGCAACACTGTCTCCAGAAGAAAAGTTGCAAGTCCTTCGCACTATTGTTGGTGCGGTGCACGGACGTAGTCCAGTTGTGGCTTCGATCTCGGCGCTCTCCACCTCTGAGGCTGTGACCATCGCCAAGGGCGCCGCCGACTTAGGCTGCGATGCTCTCATGGTCCTGCCACCCTACGTTTATCGGGGCAACTGGCGCGAAATGAAGGCACACGTTGCGGCCGTGTTCGAGGCCACGCCGCTTTCCTGCATGTTGTACAACAATCCGGTTGCATACGGCACCGACTTTCTTCCCGCGCAGATTCAGGAACTGGCAGGGGAGCACGAAAACTTCGAGGCGGTGAAGGAATCGAGTACAGATGTCAGACGAGTATCCGCCATTCGCGCCTTGCTGGACCGACGTCTGGAGATATTTGTTGGAGTGGATGACGCGGTGCTCGAGGCCATTGGGGTGGGCGCGACCGGGTGGATTGCCGGCTTGGCCAATGCGTTGCCACGCGAATCCGTCGATCTTTTCAACTTTGGCATGAACGGGGAAGATGACAAAGCCTTTGAACTCTATCGCTGGTTCCTGCCCTTGCTCCGCATGGACACTACATCAAACTTTGTCCAACTCATCAAGCTCGTGCAGGCAGAAGTTGGGATTGGGAACGCGCGAGTACGTCCGCCGCGGCTGGAGTTGGTGGGCGATGAACTCGAACAGACGAGGACAATCATCCGCGACGCTCTGCGTTCCCGGCCTCAAGGCGTGATCAGCTACGTCTCGCGCGATGGAAAGTGATGACTAAGTGCACTTGGCCTCCCGCCCGGTTTGAGGTATGCGCTTCCACAGTTATTTCGGCGACGTGTTGAGCAGATCGCGGAGCACTGCGACTTCCGCGGCAATCGCAGTATGGAGCGCCGGATCCACGTCGGGAGCAAATAGGGGAGAGTGATTGAAGGGAAGCTTCGTGTCGTTTATTTTGGCTTCCGCATACTTTTGCGGGTCGGCTCCGCCCAGCGCAAAGTAAAACGATGGAATGCCTTGTTCGATGAAGTAGGCGTAATCCTCAGAGACCATCAGCGGCTCAGCGGTTACGACATTGTCCTTGCCGAGCGCCGCTTCCAGCGCCTTCCTCAGTTTCCCGGCAAGCGCAGGATCGTTGTATACCGCGTCCGTAGACTCGTAAAGCTCGATGGAAGGCTCGCGCGGCGCGCCTCCCGCTTCTGATTCGCCCTTAGCAATGCGCGCAACTGCGGCGAGAATCTGTTTGCGAACTTCCGGCTTGTAGGTACGAATCGTGAGCCCGAGTTCGACCTGGTCGGGGATGATGTTATTTTTCGTGCCGGCCCGAATGTATCCTACTGTGACCACGGCCGCCTCTCCCGGTTTGATTTCGCGAGAGACGATGGTCTGCAAAGAGAGAACGGTTCGCGCGGCAATCACGATTGGATCAATCGTATTTTGCGGGGCAGCGCCGTGTCCGCCCTTTCCATAGATCGTGATGCGTACGGAGTCCGCGCTGGCATACGAATATCCGGGAGTGACTCCAACTGTTCCAGCAGGAAGTTGATTGCCAACATGCAGTGCGACGCCGCCGTCCGGCTTAGGGAAGCGTTGCAGCATTCCGTCGTCGATCATTTTCTTTGCGCCTGAGATGGTCTCCTCGGCGGGCTGGCCAATGAGGATCAGCGTCCCGTGCCATGTCTCTTCGCTGTGTGCCATCACTGCTGCGGTCGCGACAAGGGCTGCCATGTGCAAGTCATGTCCGCAAGCATGCATTACGGGAACGTCGCGTCCCGAGTCGTCTTTGGCGTGGACTTTGCTGGCGTAAGGGAGACCGGTTTTTTCTTCGACCGGAAGTGCGTCAAGTTCGGTTCGCAACATAACGGTTGGACCGGAGCCGTTCTTGAGAATCGCGACGATCCCGGTGCCGCCGACGTGTTCGGTGACCTCGTAGCCGAGAGTCCGGAGCCGGGTCGCCAGTTTCGCTGCGGTCTGCGTTTCATGAGTAGAAAGTTCCGGATGCTGATGTAAATCCACATACAGAGCGTATGCGTCGGGATAAACGGCATCGACTTCTTTGGCCGCGGGAGCAGTTTGCGCGAAGCCCGAGGCGGCGACCGCCATGAAGAGAAGAATCTTGGCCCATGTCATGGTGGAGGGATGATATCGGTAAGCTTGCATTACCGCAAATCAATATCAATGCGAATTGTGAAGCTGACTTTGCAGGATGGGTTAACCTATTGTTAGAAAGTCTGCATTGCGAGCTGTGATCTCGACTGAAGCGGCAGACGCGGATTTGCGGCCGATGCAAACTAATTCTGGAGTCTCGAAAGATGAAACTCACCGGTAGGTCGATCATCGGATTCAATTCTGGCGGGGTCACGCACGAAGTCTTTCACGCCATGAATCCCAAGAACGGCGAACGTCTGGAACCGGGTTTTTTTGCGGCTGCGTCGGACGAAGTGGATCGCGCAGCGATCCTGGCGCATCAGGCCTTTGCCACTTGCCCCATGGTCTCGGCTCAGGAGCGAGGCGCGTTTCTGCGCAGGATCGCGGGCAATATTGAATCTATTGGCGCAGAACTGGCCGAACGCGCTGAACAGGAAACCGCGCTACCAAAGGCGCGTTTACAGGGCGAAACCGCACGCACTTGCGGGCAACTGCGCCTGTTCGCGCAAGTTGTGGAGGAAGGTTCATGGGTGCAAGCGCGAATTGATTGCGCGGACCCGGATCGCAAGCCGACGCCGAGGCCGGATATTCGCTCCATGCTGCGCCCCCTGGGCCCGGTGGTCGTCTTCGGTGCCAGTAATTTTCCTCTGGCATTTTCCGTGGCGGGTGGGGACACGGCCTCCGCGCTGGCCGCCGGGAATCCGGTCATTTTCAAGGGGCATCCGGCGCATCCCGGAACAAGCGAATTGGTGGGCCATGCGGTGCAGCAGGCGGTGCGCCAGTGCAACTTGCCGGAAGGATTGTTTTCGCTTTTGTTTGACAGCGGCAACCGGGTCGGCACAACTTTGATTAAGCATCCTCTGGTAAAGGCAGCCGCCTTTACCGGGTCGCGGACCGGAGGGAGAATATTGATGGATCTGGCGGCTGCTCGTCCCGAACCGATCCCGGTTTTCGCCGAGATGAGCAGCACGAATCCTGTTTTCATTCTGCCCGGTGCGCTGCGGGAACGGGCGGACGACATCGCTGCCGGACTGTACGGTTCCTTCACTCTTGGAGCAGGCCAGTTTTGCACCAAGCCGGGTCTAGTCTTCCTGCCCGAACTAACGCAGACTTCCGAATTTGTCGCCAAGCTGCAGCAGTTGATCAATGAATCCGGACCATTCCATCTACTGACGGGCGCGATACGGTCTTCCTTTGGCGTCGCAGTCAGCGCGCGCAAGACGGGAAAGAACGTAAGGCTTATCGCTGAAAAGCTGCCATCCGGACCGAGCGCAGAATACTGCGTAGGCGCTGCTCTTTTCGAAACCGATGCCCAATCTTTCCTGGCCGACGAAACTTTGACGGCCGAGATTTTCGGTCCGGCAACTTTGTTGATTCGTCATTCGAATCGGGATGAAGTGTTGGAGGCCGCTCGCAATCTGGAAGGCCATCTGACCGGGACCATCTTTGGCACCGAGCAAGACTTACAAGATTTCAGCGACCTGATCGCAATTCTCGAGCGGAAAGTGGGTCGGCTGATCTTTAACGGCTTTCCGACGGGGGTTGAGGTGTGCCATGCCATGGTGCACGGCGGACCCTATCCTGCAACCTCCGATGGGCGCTCAACATCGGTGGGGACGCAAGCGATCTTTCGTTTTTGCCGTCCGGTTTGCTACCAGGGATTTCCGCAGGCTACTCTGCCCGACGAGTTGAAGGACGCCAATCCTTTTCATATCTGGCGAATGGTCGACGGAGAGATGACGACTGAACCAATTCCCACTGCGCTCACCACGGTTGGGTAGACATCTCCAACCGTGGCCCACCCGGAATGCAATCGCCAGTGCTCCTCGTTGCCAGCCGATTCTTCAATGGACGCAGCGGTAGCTACCGTCCGCCGAAACTATAGCCAAGCGAGATCCCATACCGAACTGCATAGGAGGAACTGAATTCGGCGTTGTTGTTAATCAGGAAAAGACGCACTTCCGGACGAACGAAGGCACTGCGCCAAACGTAGGCGCGAATGCCCCCGCCGAAGTCTCCCATGAAGTGATTGCTGGTAACGTAATTGGTACAACCCGTCACGTAACTGCAACTGAGGTACGGAGTGTAGAACCGAAGGTTCTCGCCTCCGATGCCAGCCAGCAACTCAGCCGTAATGTGTGTGGCCAGCTTCGGAGCCCAGATCGCGTTGAAAGAGTAAAAGATTGGGCGATAAGGCTGGTAGCCACCATACAAGCCCTGACTCGCTTTCCAGGACACGTCTCCTTCAATGCCTAGATGATGAGTTAACAAGACATCCGCACTGAACATGGGGTACGCGCCGCCTGACAGCGAGGGGTAGAGAATCCCATTGGTTGTCTTGCTTGAGCCCGAGGTGATGGTGCTGACGCCAAAAGCTGCATCGATCTGTTGTGCGTGCGCAATTCCTTCAAAAAGACAGAACACAAAAAGGGCAGCGATCAAGGTTAGTTTTTTCAAGTTTTCTCTCCAAATAGAACTGTTGCAATTAGATGTGAATCGGACCGGCTAAGTTGGATTCGGCAACCACGACTCACTGAATCAGCTCACTGAGATCACATATTTTTCGCTAAGAACTTATTCAATCATCAATTGCCCTGGCCGCGACGTAAAGAAAAGTCAAGAATCGTAACGAACAAAAATCGTAACCTTATGTAACTAACCCGTAAACCTTAGCGAAAGTTGCGCAGCCGGTGCCGATGCGCACATTTTTGTGACTAGGTTACTTTGGTAACCCCGAAGCGCTTGGCGGTTTCGGCAAATTGACTTACTGTTGGTCGAGTTATCCTTAATCTATTTTATGACGCTCCTCGAGAAAATTCCTACGGTGGCGACAGTGGCTGTGCTTGTCGGCATTTTTCTAGCCTTGAAGCGTCATAGTCACTCCGCGCGTTTACAGCTGTGGATGGTGGCCTGGTTCCTTATTTTTGCACATTTTGTCGCCCAGTTGCTCGAGCCTGTTACCGGAGACGTGAGCCCGTACTTGTTAGCGATTGATTTAGGTTCACTGCAAGCCGCCGCCGTAGCCTTTGTTGTCTCTGTCTCAGCAGTCGCAGAGAACAAGCGAAAGCGAACGCTGCTGCTTCTATTAACGGGCATCCCTTCGGTGGCTTACGCGATTATAGCCAGTTACGATGTGCATCCGCGATGGCCTTATGTCTTCTGCCTGCTCGCATGTTTCGTGGGAGGGATTAGCTTTCTCTTCTGGCTCCGGAAATTTTCTCTATATTCCGCTCTGCTCGCGCTAGTAGGGTCGGCAACTGCTCTCTGGGCTATTCGGGCGGCAATGCACGGTTCCTTTGACGAAGGTTTGACCGCCCTGCTCGGACTGGGCTTTGCTCTGCCCGGAGTTTTCCTCTGCCGCAACTACTGGCGCGCTTCCCCGGGAATTCTCACCGCCGCCGGAGGATTCTTCTGTTGGGGCGCCGTATTCCCGGTGGGCATGCTCCTGGATCACATTGCCCCTCATGCGAACGTGCCGGCGGAACTTTGGAATACTCCGAAGTTGTTTGTAGCATTCGGCATGATTCTGGCCATCGTGGAAGACAAGTCCGAATCCATTGAAACCATGCAGCGCAAGGAACGTGCCCTCAATCATCAACTGGAGCGATTCTCTACGATTACCTCGCAACTGCTGAGTGGAGCAACCGTAGACTTGTTGTGCAATGAAATCGCTTCCGCCATTACTGACGTGAGCAATTTTCGTCTTGCCGTTATCCAACTCGATACCGGCAGCTATGGTTTGCGGGTGGCAGGCGCGAGCGGTCTGACCCCGACCGCATTGGCTCAGTTAGAGCAGAAAGGGCGGCGTTGGACGCCCGATGACATTAAAGATTTCTGCAGCCGCGGCCGCCCGATCGGGCAGAATTCGTTTGTTCTGTCCGCCGTCGACGCGGCCAAATACGATCCCTTAAAGAGTTCTCTTGGCTACGATCCCAACCCTTACTGGAATACGGGAGATGAACTGCTGATTCCCCTATGTTCGGCGCGGGGTGGCTATCTGGGATGCATCGCGCTGGATGATCCGCGGAATGTGGAAGCGGTGAATGCTTCGGAGTTAGCCCGGATCGAGCTTCTGGCAGCTGATCTGGCGGTCGCGCTTGAGCTGAAGTCGTTGCAGAGTCAGTTGATCCGCTCAGAAAAGCTGGCGGCGCTTGGGCAGTTGGTGGCTGGCGTCGCTCACGAGCTGAATAACCCGCTCACTGCGGTAATGGGCTACGGCGATTTACTTACTGATGATGTTCCGGACGGGCCTGCGCGCGACAAAGTGGAAAAACTGGTTAATGAGAGCCGCCGGATGAAAAAGATTGTAGAAAACCTGCTGCGATTTTCTCGGCAGGGCACCATGGATCGTCAGACGGTTGACTTGGCTCCGGTTGTCAAAGACGTTCTTGCCCTGCGGGATTATTACGCGCATACGCGCGGACTGGAGATTCTCTCCGACATTCGATCCAATCTTCCGCGAGTGGCAGTGGACGAAGATCAGTTCAAGCAGATTCTCCTCAACCTGCTGAACAACTCGATCGATGCAGTCGAAAACATGGACGGGCTGAAGCGAATTACGGTGCGCGCTTTTGCTCGGGGAAACCGAGCCATAGTCGAAGTCGAAGACACCGGCCCCGGTTTTAAGGACTTAAACCGAGCGCTCGATCCGTTCTATACAACCAAACCCGTAGGTAAAGGCACCGGCCTGGGACTGAGCATTTGTTACGGAATCGTCAAAGAGCACGACGGCGAGATCAGGCTTGCGAATCTGCAACCGCACGGTTCGCGCGTGACAGTCGAGTTCCCGCTGAGCGGATTAAAAGAACGCAGCAACGCTGCCACCGCCGCTGAAATGGGCTAGTGAAACGCACCGGGTTGTGCGCGTTTGTCGCCGAATGCACAGCCGTAGACATCTCCTCCGGTTCGGGCTGCGGTTCGACCATGAGCTCAACGGGCGGCGATCACCTCGTAGGGACGCATCATCTCATTGTCTTCGTGCTCGAGGATGTGGCAGTGCCAGACGTAGCGTCCGACAAATCCTTCGAAGCGCACTATAATCCGGGTGACCATTCCCGGATCAGTTCGCACCGTATCTTTCCATCCAGCTTCGCTCGCATCGGGCGCTACGACCGGGCCGGTGTACTTCAGGATGCCATGGTTCTTGTAGAAGAAGGGTTCGAAGCGGCGCCGGTCGAGGATTTGAAATCGAACCAGATGCAGATGGATGGGGTGAGAGTCGTCCGTGAGGTTAATCAGGTTCCAGATTTCCACCGAATTCAGAACTGGGTTTTCCGTGACCGGCATATTCCAATGAGCACGGTTGAGCAGCATGGTCACTGGGTTCTGGGCCCGGTCGTCGATTTCCATCAACGATAGCAGGCGTGTTTTCGTGGCTTCCGATTCTGGAATCTTCGGTACAGCCCGCAGCGTCGATGGCAGTGAACTTGTGTCTTTTGTTTTGTTCCGCGAAACTCGAAATTGCATGACCGTGAAGGCATCGTTCCTGACCACAATCTGTTCGCCCGCGTGCTCGGCGAAATCCACGATTAGGTCTGCGCGCTCGCTGGGCGCGAGCAGCAAATGATCGAGCGAAACCGGGGCGGGCAGCAGGCCTTGGTCGGTGCCAATCTGGTGAAAACTTTGTTCGTTGGAAAGGGACAGGTGAAAAAACCTGCCGTTGGCCCCGTTGAGAACCCGAAAACGATACTTGCGCGGTTCGACTTCCAGATACGGAAACAATTTGCCATTCACCAAGATGGCATCGCCGAAGTATTCGGGGATCCATGGAGACTTAGGGTTGGGTGAGACCGGGTAGTAGAGTTGGCTCTGCGCGTCGAAGATGCGATCGTAGATGACGAGAGGAATTTCATACTTGCCACTCGGCAGGTTCAGAGAATCTTCCACTGAGTCGCGAATCAGAAACACCCCGAGCAAGCCCGCGACAACATTGAGCCGGTTAATTCCCAAAGCGTGATCGTGATACCAGAGCATGGCTGCGTCCTGGTTATTCGGATAGTGATAGACCGCCGATTTTCCCGGCACATACCAGTTCTCCGGATAGCCATCGCTGTCGGGAGGAGCTTTCGCTCCGTGCAGATGAACCACGGCACGGACATCAGGCTTGTCGGCCTCCGCGCCGTGGATTTTGTGATCAATGGGCAGAAAGTGTGTCGTCGGTAGCTCGTTCGCCCATTCCACCAGAAGCCCTTGACCACTCCGCGTCTCCAGGGTGGGTCCCGGAGAGCTCGAACCAAAGCCCCAGAGCCGCGTGGGCTGCATGTCGCGATGGACTTTACTCTCGATAGGCCGCATAGCGAAGCGATAATACGGGAGCTTGGCAGTCGGCTCCGTCGGGCTTGGGCGGAACCCGCTGGCATGTGCGACTTCGGGAATTGGAAGCGGATCAACAAACCGCTTCAATGAGTTGGGATCGAGGAGTGGCCGCACCGGCGGCATTTGCCGGTTGCGCATGGCCTGCGGAAGCATCAGACCTGCACTGATCATCCCGCTCTGCTGCAGGAACGTTCTTCGTGTGATGGACACTCCCAGCTTCTCCTGACAAGAATCTGATTTGCCACGACAACTCGAGAGGCGTCTTCTTATAAAACAAGAACGGGCGTGCGAAGATCAAGTCTCGCATGCCCGTTTCTGTGAGCTAATTCAAAATGGCCTCACCCCAAGGGGCCGATGCCACTTCCGATTTATCGAGTTGGTAGGCCAGTGTTCGGATTGAGGAACAGGCGGCCATCCCTTCTCTGTCTGGTGAAATCGAACATTTGGCTGATGGAGCTGGCGATTCCATCAAAAGATCCTTGACCGATGCGTTGCCCGCCGAGCCAGTTATCTTCGATGAAACGGATGACCGAACTCTGATCGGTCACAGTATGATCGACGAAATTCTGTTTTGCCCACGGGGAGACAACCAGCAAGGGTTGACGCGGACCGTAGCCGCAGCGGCCAAGTGCGTGGGCGTTCTTTGGATTGATGCCAGGCAGGGAATTCGTGGCCGTGCCACAGGCATCGGTACCGGTGAGAGCGTCCGCCGGGCCAGTGGATTGATTCACGATCGGACTCATCTGGTGGTCGTACCAGCCGTCGGAATCGTCGTACAGAATGACCACGGCTGTGCTGTCCCAGCTGGATTGCGCTTCCAGGAAGTTGATGACTTTCGCCAGGAAGTGCTGTTCATCGATTGGGTCCGAGTATCCGGCATGGCCGTCCTGATAAGCGGGCGCCTTCAGGAAACTAACGGCGGGGAAATTGCCAGCCTTGACTGCGGCGAAGAAGTCATCGGTATCGTACTCGTGATTGGCAGGACCGTTGTGTCCGATTTCGGCAATGGACTTCGGTCGCGTGTGTTTCGGGTCAGCCGTCGAGGCATAGTACCCAAAGAAGGAATGGTGCGGAACGTAATCAGCCGTTGTTC
Source organism: Terriglobales bacterium (assembly GCA_049585795.1). Taxonomy (GTDB): domain Bacteria; phylum Acidobacteriota; class Terriglobia; order Terriglobales; family Acidobacteriaceae; genus JABDBE01. The sequence continues at coordinate 56,784 of JBAVAQ010000114.1, forward strand.
CGGCAAGTCCGGTTGAGCTCCGGTTGCAACCGGTGGTTCCGTTGGGATTCTTGATGTCCAGGTTAAAGCCACCCATAAAAGATCCCCAAGTCACACCCGCCGCGGTAAGCAGGTCTCCGATGTTCTTCGAACCCATCCGCGCCTGGCCCCCGGTTGGATTAGAGCAAACATCATCCAGCGGGTCGGGGTCACCGATCATGGTCAGCGAACCGTCCCCACCGTCGACTTCAGCGCCAGTACCGTTCAGAGTCTTGATCACGCCGTTGGTCTGGCCCGACACGAGATTGATGACACCCACTGTCGACGGGCCAAAGGTGCTGCTGAAGGAGTTGTCGTTCATGGCGAAATACTGGGCGTAATTCCACAAAGCGGTGACTGTGTTGCCGTCGAAGTACCCCATCGTCAGGCCGGTTGTGTCAACAATGCCTCCACCAGAGGGTGGCGGCCCAGCCGTTCCCATCGATGCCGGGAACAAATCCATGGCGCCCATGTCGAAGCCTAGTTGCTCGGCCGTGTAGTCGTGATCTTGATCGGCCGTAACTGCCTGGGAACGATCCAGACGGAAAGGATTCGTCGCCCCAACGCCGTTGGCTGTATTCAAGTTGGGGTTGTTATTCAAGAGCGCGTTAGTGAATCCGTTCACCGTGGGCGTTCCTGGTAGGGCATGGAACTGGGGCTCTCCCTTGGGGTTTAGCGCTGTCGGGTAGGTTCCAAAATAGTGGTCAAAGGAAATGTTCTCGTTGAAAATCACCACGATGTGCTGGATCGGCATGTTTTTCGGAGTCGGTTGCGAAGCGGCCAATGCGGGCAAAACACTTGGTCCCAGGGCAGTGGTCAATGCTGTCAGTAAGGCCAGCATTTTCCTGGGGGTGGCTGATGCTCTGATTCGGTTGAACATATTCCTCCTCGTTCCTTCGGCCAACTGTCAACGCTACTTCCAATGGTCGTTGCCGAGGAATAGGAAGCCTAGACGGTCCGTATTTCCGGCCTGTGACGCGAGTGTTAAAGATTCGTGAATTTGAAATTGCCAGCCGCCGAGAGTCCTCACTCTTACCACACGAGAACTATCTTAGCCGCGATCTGTAATCGCGAGGTCGCGATTTGCTCGCTTCCCACGGAGTGAATTTCGCCGGACGACTGGAAACAGGCAACTGCGCGATTCTCTGTTCCGTTTTTGTAACAGCCGTCCACGCAGACACCCAGGTAACTCTGCATGTGTTAACAAGAGATTGCGGAACAGGGCCGTCGCGGGGTAGCTCGTGTCGAGGCCATCCCGCGGACATTGCGAACATTTTGGAAGCCGAAAAGAGCGAAGGAGGCACGACGTGGGCATGCTCGCATCCAGTTCCGCCTCGAGAGCGGTATCCCCTTTCTGCCGGGGAGCCAAAGCGTTTAGAGAAAGAATATTGATCGTTGAAGAGGAGAAACAGGCTCGCGGAGTATTGCGCGATTTCCTCGAAGACAAAGGCTACGAAATCGCGACGGCCGAGACTTGCGACCTGGCGGAGCAAGCCTGGCACACCGCACGACCGGATCTAGCCATTCTGGACTACAGTCTGCCCGACGGAAATGCGCTTGAGCTTATACCCCGCCTGAAGGTAATCGACTCCTCCGTTCCAATTATCATTCTGACCGGATACGGTTCGATTGACCTGGCGGTTGAAGCTCTCAAGCTGGGGGCAGAAGTCTTTTTGCCGAAGCCCGCGGAGTTGTCTGTTCTCGATCTCCTGATCCAACGCAGTCTCGAGAATCAACGAAAGCATCGGCAGCTCTCGACGGAACGGGTCAGGAGCAGTCGCGGAATCATAAGTCCTTTCCTGGGCAAAAGTGACTGCGTGCGACGAGTTGCCGATCTGGCTCATAACCTTGCGTTGAGCGACACCCCTGTTTTAATCCGGGGCGAAGCTGGCACCGGCAAACGAACATTAGCGAGGTGGCTCCATCACAACGGTCCGCGATCCGCCGAGCCTTTCGTCGATCTGAATTGTGGAGAATTTCCCGGCGATCTGCTGGATATTGAACTATTCGAGCAGGCCCACGACGTTCCTGCGGAGAACTCGCGAAACCATACCGGCTTGCTCGAAATCGCGCACCAGGGGACGATTTTCCTCGATGACATCGAAAATGTCGATTTCCAGATCCAGGCAAAACTGTTGAAGCTGATGGATGAGAAACAGTTTCGCAAGGCTGGCGAAGTCTGTGATCGACGCGTGGACGTTCGCTTTATCGCAGCCACCCAGCGCGTCACCCCACCGCCGGCGCTACGGAGACCAGTTCGTGACGATCAACACGTTCGCGTGAACTGGACTTCGCTTTTCCTCCCACCGCTGCGCGAACGAATTGAAGACGTGCCGATTTTGAGCGCCCACATCCTGGGCGAGTTGACTGCCGACCTTGGAGCTGACTACTTGGAGCTTGGCAGGGTTGCTCTGCTCGCGCTACAGGACTATTCCTGGCCCGGAAATATTCGGGAACTCAGAAATCTTTTGGAACGGGTTGTCCTCGTCGCCGGAAAAGATGTTTCGGCGGATCAGGACTCTAGTCTAGACGTGCAGATTGAACAATACTTGTCAGGTATCGGCCGCTCGGGAACTTTGGAAGAGATAGAGCGTGATTACATTCAGCAGGTTCTTCGCAAAGAGCACGGGCGAGTTCAATCAGCCGCCAGAAAGCTCGGCATTCCGCGAAGCTCTCTCTACCACAAACTGAAACAATATAAAATGGAGAAACCCGGATCGGAGCCGGCTTCGTGAAATAGAAAGCAAGCGCCACCCGTACCAACCCGGAGAGTACTCACTTCAAATTGAAGGAACAGGGTCGTGGTTGGAATTCCAGCCGCACGCGCCGAAGCATTCAGCCCCGCGACCCGGCACACGCGATCACTGCCCGATCGAGCTCGCAACTGAAGAGAAAACATTATTGGAGCTGCCGCCGATAAGCCGTATCGTTCCCACGACGAGAACGAGAATCACTGCCAGCATCACGGCGTACTCTGCTATATCTTGACCCTGGTCCTCGGACCATAGCCGTCTCATCAACTTCTCCATTTACTTCCCTCCATGTGTGGCGCGCGCGATAATAATGCCCGGACGGGACGCGCTTGTCAATTCAAAGTTGTATCCTTGGCGGCAATTCTAGTTACTTGCCCAACGCTCGCTATGCAAGCCATTTAGAATAAACGACGATGCGTTTTGTGCTCGAGTTCGAGAATGTCACGAAAGAATACCGCAGCTTCGCGAGCAAGCGTCGCTTTCGCGCTCTCGACAGCTTCAGCCTCACTGTGGAAGCGGGAGAAATCTTCGGTTTCCTCGGACCGAACGGCGCGGGCAAGAGCACTGCGATTCATCTGGCCATGGGGTTTATGCAGCCGACGAGCGGGAGCGGCCGCTTGCTCGGAGAGCGCTTCGGTCATCCCGGCGCGCGCCGGCGCGTGGGCTTTCTCGCCGAGAGCGTTGCTTTGTACCATCGCCGTGCAGAACGATTGGTTCGCTTTTACGGTGCGCTCAACGGCATGGGGGGAGCCGATCTGGACAAACGCGCGCGCGAGGTCCTGGAAATCGTAGGGCTGCTGGATCACGCGAGCCGCAACGCGGGAAAGTTTTCCCGTGGCATGCTGCAGCGCGTAGGATTGGCCCAGGCCATAGTCAACGATCCCGAACTTCTGGTTCTAGACGAACCCACATCAGCCTTGGATCCGTTGGCGCGCGTTATGGTTCGCGAGTTGTTGCTCAGCGCGCGCAATGCCGGCAGGACCATCTTCCTGAGTTCCCATTTGCTTTCTGAAGTGGAGTTGGTGTGTGATCGCGTTGCCATGTTGCATCGTGGCAAACTGGCTCGTTTGGGGAGGACTGCCGATCTGCTTCAAGCCGGCGAACAAACCGAAATTGTCGCCCGCGCCGTTGCTCCGGCGCAGTTCGAAGGTGCCGCAGCGCGCGATGGCGTAGTCAGGTTCTTTGTACCCAGTCGCACGCAACGTGCCGCCTTGGAAAAAGTCTGGAACCTGGGAGGCGAAGTGATAAGCGTCAATCCGGTGCGGCGCTCCCTGGAAGAGATTTTTTTGGAAGTCACGGCCGATCCGTTATCCCCTCCGTCGAAAGGCGTTCAGTGAAACCGGTTCTACTGATCGCGATCAACTTCGCGCGCGAGCAGCGTTGGCCCATCCTTACCCTGCTGCTCTGGGTTCTGCTGCTTGCATTTCTTGGGCTGGTCACAGACATTCATCGCGAACGCGAAGACCTGCTCTTCGTCTTCAAACAGGACGCCGTGTACGTGCTGGCATTCAGCGTCTTCTTCGGCGGCTCCGCCATCTATAACGAGCGGCGGTCCCGCCGCATTCTCGGCGTACTTTCCAAAGCAGTGGGACGCCAGCAGTATCTTTCGAGCCTTGTTCTCGGCGTAACCATTGCGTGCGCGGTTTACTGCTTCGCCCTCGGCATGACTGGAAGCTGGACACTCGGCGGCGCAGGGTTTCCCATTTCTCGCGTGTGGTTCCTTATGGTGTGCTTGCTCGCCGCCTGTGCGTTGGCCGGTACCGTAGCTCTAATGTTTTCCACCTTCCTGAACCCGTTTTTCGCCGCTGGTGCTACCGCAATTGTCCTGGGCTTTCCAGCGCTGGCTGGTCATCTCCTGGGACCGCAATGGGGCTATGTGATACCGGTGTGGGAACTCGGAGCCACCGTGATCAATTCTTCGTTTGACTCTCGGGCGACGGCTTCCTGGTTGGTGGTCGCATTGGCGGGAGCCGAGACGGTAGCATTTTGGCTGCTGTCTGCGCGCATTTTTGCGTTCGTAGATATTGCGGTTGCGGTAGAGTGAGAAGTGAATCTCGCTAGCGTGCCCACTCAGCCGCTGTGCGCGCGGCATAGTCGAGCAGTCGTCCGGGGAGGACGCCAAGATAAATGGTTGCCACCAAACTGATGGCCAAGGCCGCTCCAAGGCCGATCGGAATGGGCGACACGGGTACTTCCTCTCGGGCTTCACGCATATACATCACGACGATGAGCCGCAGGTAGTAGTAGGAAGCCACCGCACTATTGAGCACGCCGATAATCACCAGCCCGACCAGATTGGCCTGCAGGGCAGCACTGAACACGTAGAACTTGGCGAAAAAACCGCCGGTAATCGGAATGCCGATCAAGGATAAAAGAAAAATTGTGAGGATCGCCGCCAGCAACGGACTGCGCCGCCCCAGTCCCTCATAATCTTCCAGGGTGACATAACGTTCGCCCTCGCCCCCGATGTGGCTGATCACGGCAAAGGCCCCGACGTTCATGGCTGCATAGGTGGCCGTGTAAAACATGGCCGCAGGAATCCCATTTTTCGGCAGCGCGGCGAAGGCCATCAGCAAATATCCGGCGTGAGCGATCGAAGAGTACGCCAGCAAGCGCTTGACATTGTCCTGTACCAGAGCGCCGATGTTGCCCAGAGTCATTGAAAGCGCGGCCACGACCCAAATCAACCAGATCCGTCCTGGAGCATCTGCCTCAAACATGATACGCAGCAGCACTGCAAACGCCGCCGCCTTAGGAGCGGTCGACATGAATCCCACGATTGGCGACGGTGCGCCTTCATACACGTCGGGAGTCCAGACGTGGAATGGCGCCGCCGCTACTTTGAAGCCGAGGCCGACAAACATGAAGGCCACGCCGAGGTAGGCAAGCATCGGGATATCTCTGGAGTGAAGAGCATCCGCAATAATCGTTATGCTGGTCGAGCCAGTGGCTCCGAACGTCAACGCGACTCCATAGAGAAAAAATGCAGTGGCAAAAGAACCGAGCAGGAAATACTTGACGGAAGACTCGCTGCTAATCGCGGCACGCCGGCGAAATCCCGCGAGAATGTAAGTGGAGATCGAAGAGATTTCCAGCGCAATAAAGATGAGAACCAGTTCCACCGCCGAGGACATCAGGCTCATGCCGACCGCGCCAAACAAGACCAGAGCGTAATATTCGCCGGCGCGAATCCCCTGCACTTTCATGTACTCGAAGGAACTCAGTATTACAACCGCGGTTACTGCCGCGACCAGAAAATGGAAGAACACGCTGAAGCTGTCTACCTGCACCATGTTCCAGAAGCCCAGGCCAGGATATTGCGACTGGAACAAGGTTGCCACCAGCGCCGCCAATGAACCCACCAGCGCAATGACTCCCAGCGTCTTTTGATTGCGGCGTTCGTCCACGAAGGGATCGAGCACCATCACGATCATGCCAAAGACTGACAGCACGATTTCCGGCAGGATGCGAACATAGTCCGCTGCTTGCGGAATCGCCTGCGTCATGTCGTAGGGGCTGTTCACCGGCCCACCAGCTTGCTGGCAAGTTGCGTGAACGGCGCCAGCGCGGTTTGTACGGCAGGATCAATCGCGTTCAGCCAGAGCAACGGCGCTACGCCCATTACCAGAGCCACGGCCGCTGCGGGCCAGAGCGCGGCACGTTCACGCCCGCTGAGATCGCGTAAAGATAAATTCACAGGGTGCGTGACTTTACCGTAAAACACACGCTGATACATCCAGAGCAAATAGCAAGCGCTCCAGATTACACCGGTCGCACCCAAAATTCCGTAGACGGCGCGATCGCGGAACGCGCCACTGAGCACCAGGAATTCGCCGACAAAACCATTAAGCAATGGCAATCCCACGGATGCGAGCACGATAAACAAGAAAAATGTCGCGTAAACGGGCATGGGAGTGGCGAGGCCACCAAACTCGGCAATTTCATACGTATGGCGCCGCTCGTAAAGAATCCCGGCCAGCATGAAAAGAGCGCCCGTGGATACACCGTGCGCCAGCATGACGAAGGTTGCGCCATCCAGGCCCGCCTGGGTGAAGCTGAAAATCCCCAGCACCACGAAGCCCAAGTGGCTGATCGAAGAGTACGCGATCAACTTCTTCATGTTCGGCTGTACCAAAGCGACCAGTGCGCCGTAAATGATGCCGATCAACGCCAGCACCATAATCCACCAAGCGTTGCTGCGTGACTGCTCAGGAAACAGGCCGAGATTGAAGCGGAACATGCCGTACGTGCCCATCTTGAGCAGTACACCCGCCAGCAGAACCGAGCCCGCCGTCGGCGCTTCCACGTGCGCGTCTGGCAGCCAAGTATGAAAAGGGAAGAGGGGAACTTTCACTGCAAAAGCGATGAAGAATCCAAAAAAAAGCCAGGTCGCCGCACCAGCAAAGTTCTCGACTTGCCCGTTATGAATCGCAGTCTGGATGCTCACGAAATCAAACGTGCCGGTCTTCGCGTAAAGCCACAGGATCGCCGCCAGCATGAACATCGAGGCGATCATGGTGTATAAGAAGAATTTGACTGCCGCATACACGCGGCGTCCGTGGCCATACATCCCGATCAGCAAAGCCATCGGGATTAACGTAGCTTCCCAGAAGAAGTAGAAGAGAAACAAATCCAGCGCGACAAACACTCCGATCAGCGCCGTCTGCAGCACTAACAGCAGAATGAAAAACTCTTTGACCCGCTCGTTAATCGATTTCCACGAAATGAGCACGCATAACGGCGTCAGAAACGTGGTCAATACCACCAGCCACATGGAAACGCCGTCTACGCCCATGTGGTAATGGATATTGGGATTCGAAATCCACTGATTGTTCACCTCGTACTGAAATGCGGTTTGCCCCCGCTGAAAATGCACCGGCAAGTGCAGGGAAAGAACAAAATCGAGCAGCGAAACTACGAGAGCAAACAGACGGATATCGCGATCGCGCCGGGGGAAGAGCAGCAGCAAGAGCGCACCAGCCAGAGGAATGAACGTCACCAGCGTGAGCATCGAGTTGTCCAGGGCAGTGCTCATCGTGTTCCCATCCAAACCATGTAAGCGATCACCACGGCCGCTCCCGCAGCGATCCATCCGGCATAAGAGCGAAGGTTCCCCGACTGCATGTGGCGCATGGCATCGGAAACTTCTCGCGCGCCCTCGGCGCTGTTATCCAGCGTCGCATCAATAACGTCTCGATCGACACCCTGCCACAAAATCCGCGTCGAGCCGTCGATGAGAGGCTTCACGAAGACGGCGGCATAAATTTCATCCACGTAGTATTTGTGGACGACCGCCTCGTAGAAGCCCCCCAAGGCGTGGGCAATCTCCTGCGGCAACTGCGGCCGCTTCTGGTAGAAGAGCCATGCGAGAAACAATCCCGCCACGGCAGCAAGGACTGAAACCCCCGTGAGAAGACTTTCAGAGCCATCCTGCTCTTTCGGTTCCGGCGCCGGCGTCGCAGCGGCCGCCCCCTCCGGCGCATACGCAGTCACGCTGGCATGAAGCGCCGGCGAAAGAAACCTGTCGAAGCGCTCCGCTCCGATCCAACCACCGCAAACCGAAAGCACGGCTAGCATTACTAGCGGTATGAGCATGACCTTCGGGCTCTCGTGAATGCCATGCGCGTGTGGCGCGGGAGCCCCTGCCCGCGAATCGCTCGCCACAGGCAGATGCTCATCGCTATGACTCGCCGCCTCACCGCGGTACTCGCCGAAAAAGGTCAGGAACCAAAGGCGGAACATGTAAAAGGAAGTCAGAAAAGCCGTGAACACGCCAATCGCCCAATAGACCCAGCTTCCATAAGGGCTCGAGTACGCCTTCCACAAAATTGCATCTTTGCTGAAGAAGCCCGCGAACGGAGGAAATCCGGAAATCGCAAAAGTCGCCGCCGTCATGGTCCAGAAAGTCCACGGAATGTAATGCCGCAGGCCGCCCATCTTGCGCATATCTTGCTCGCCGCCGACCGCATGAATCACCGAGCCCGCAGCGAGAAACAGCAGGCCTTTGAAGAACGCGTGCGTCATCAGGTGAAAGATTCCGGCCGAATACGCGGCCACGCCGCAAGCCATAAACATGTAACCGAGTTGGGAGATCGTAGAGTAGGCGAGAACTTTCTTGATATCCGTTTGGCAAATACCAATCGTTGCGGCGAACAAAGCGGTCAATGTTCCGACGATTGCGACCACCATCAAGGCTTGCGGCGCGCGATCGAAAACCAGATTCGACCGCGCCACCATGTATACGCCGGCTGTCACCATGGTCGCCGCGTGGATGAGGGCGGAAACGGGGGTGGGGCCCTCCATCGCGTCCGGCAGCCAAACATAAAGGGGAATCTGCGCAGATTTTCCGGCAGCGCCCACCATCAGCAGGAGGCCGATCGCAGTCAGCAAGCCGGCGCCGGCGGTTTCCGCGGGCATCTCGCCGACGATTCGAAACACCTGCGCAAAGTTCAGCGAGCCGAAATGCTTGATCATCAGGAAGAGCGCGATTAAGAATCCGAAGTCTCCAATCCGATTGACGATGAATGCCTTTTTGCCGGCAGATGCGGCTGAATCTTTGGTGAACCAGAACCCGATCAACAGATACGAGGCCAGGCCCACGCCTTCCCATCCGATAAACATCACCAGGTAATTGCTGGCCAGCACCAGCGTCAGCATGAAGAACATGAACAGGTTGAGATAGGAGAAGAAGCGGTAGAATCCGTCCTCTTCCCACATGTAGCCGACGGAGTAAATGTGAATCAGGAAGCCGACCCCGGTGACAACTAGCAGCATGACCAGGGAAAGTTGATCGAGGTAAAACCCGAAATCCACCTGAAAGTCGCCGGCACGGATCCAGGTTGCCAGTTTCTCCACATGAGGCAGAGTCAAGGAAGAAAACTGGCCCGCGATCCATAGGGCCATGACAAACGCCGCGCCGCAAAATCCAAGTGCGATTGCCAACACGGTCTGCCGGGAAAAGCGCTTGCCAAATAGACCATTGATGGCAGCGCCGATCAGCGGCAGCACCGGAATCAGCCAGAGATAAAGGTTTGGCGTCATAGTTTGAGCAGGTTTATCCGATCCACATTGAGAGTCTCTCGCGTGCGATATACCGCAATAATGATGGCTAGCCCGACGGCGGATTCTGCCGCTGCCACGACCATCACAAAGAACACGAAGACTTGTCCGCTCAGCGCATGCCACTGCGCCGCGAATGCGACGAACGAAAGGTTCACTCCGTTGAGCATCAGCTCAATCGACATAAAAACGGTGATGATATTGCGCTTGATCAGAAATCCGGTGACGCCGCAGGCAAACAGAATGCCGCTCAGAATCAGGTAATACGAAAGCGGAACCATCAGCCCTCCCTCTGGTCTGGTTTCTTGGACTCAGGTTGGCTGGCTAAAACTACGGCGCCCATGATCGCGATCAACACCAGCACCGACGTGACTTCAAACGGCAGCAGGAAATCATGAAAGAGCAGCCATCCGATGACCTTCGGAGGACCTGGAAGCGCACCCACCGCGATGTTTCCCGTGCCCGAGCGCGCTAACAGAACCCAGGCCACGAGGACGCTGCCGATCAGCATGCCGGGAACTCCAAATAACATTGCCACTCGGCTGCCTTTACTGCGCTCCTCCACGCCAGCATTCAGCAGCATGATGACAAAGACGAACAAAACCATAATCGCTCCGGCGTAGACAATGACCTGCACCGCCGCCACAAACTCCGCCCCCAAAAGTAAATACTCGACGGCGAGCGAACCCATCACGACCACTAGCGACAGCGCGCTGTTGATCGGGTGCCGCTGCACCAGCAGATTGACCGCACCGGCAACGCAGATTAGCCCGAACACCGAAAATACGAGCAGATGAAGCATCTTGTTTTTTGCCTTACGCTCCCAACGATGCTTTGAATGCCACAATAAAAGCGGTGACGACCAGATTTGCGATGGCCAGCGGCAGCAGAAACTTCCATCCGAACGCCATCAACTGGTCGTAACGAAACCGCGGCAACGTGCCGCGCACCCATATATAAACGAACAAGAACACGAATACCTTAGCGGCAAACCAGAAAACTGGCACGATCGCTTGCAGCAGAGGCGGACCAAAGCGATGCGGCCCATGCCATCCACCGAGAAACAGCAGCGTCGCTAAACACGCCACCGTAATCATGTTGGCGTATTCCGCCATGAAGAACATGGCGAACTTCATGGCGCTGTATTCGGTGTGGTATCCGGCGACCAGTTCGGTCTCCGCCTCCGGCAAATCAAATGGGATACGATTAGTTTCGGCATAGGCCGCCATTAGATAGATAAAAAACGCCACGCACTGGGGAAAAATATTCCAGCGCGGGATGAATCCCCAGTATGTTCCGCTCTGCGCATCGACAATGTCTCGCAGACTAAAACTGCCCGCGAGAATGAGCACGCCCACCAGCGAGAGGCCCAGGGAGATCTCGTAACTCACCATCTGGGCGCTGGCGCGCAATCCGCCGAGTAGAGAATATTTGCTGTTCGACGACCATCCCGCCAACGCAACGCCGTACACGCCCAGCGAAGTGATGCCCAGCACGATGAGCAACCCGATGTTCACGTCGGTGATCTGGAGCGGCGTGCGGATTCCAAACACCGTAATCCAGTTGCCGATGGGAATGACCGAGATCGAGGTCAGTGCGAAAATCAACGCAATCATCGGGGCCGCAATGTAGAGCGGCTTGTACACGTGCGGCGGGAGCAAGTCCTCTTTGAAAATAAACTTCACTCCGTCCGCCAGCGGTTGCAGCAGGCCAAACGGACCAACCCGCGTGGGCCCCCAGCGATTCTGAATGTGGCCCACAACTTTGCGTTCGAGCCACACCGTATAAGCGACCGCAGTGAGCAAAATGCCGAGCGCGATGGCGATCTTGATGACGGAAACGAGAATGTATATGCCCAGGCTCAACGATTTCTTTCTTGAGAAGCTTAACTGGCGAAATCCTCGCCGGCTTCGACCACGAAGGACCTCGCGCGCGTGACACAGCGTGTTACTTGGTACTCCTCGCCACTTCTTTCGTGACTAGAGCCACTCATGAAAGCACGAGGAGAGTTGGTGATTCAGTCGGCGGCGACTTCTTCCGCCGGTTGCTTATGACGATTCTCAATTACCGAATTCAAAGTGCGGGAATAACGGCCCAGCGTGCCGGAACTGAAAAGATTGTCCTGCGCTGGCACAATCAACGTCGGATCATGCACGGCTCCAGGCCCGCTCGCCGATGAACTTGTGTGCTGATCGTTGCCCGCCAAAATATTCATTCGGGGAACGTCATAGCCAGGCACCAGGCGCTGAATCTCATCCAGAATCGCCATGGGATCGAAAGGGCTCATCTTCGGTTCAAGTCCATTGGCTTCGAGCCACACTGCGTGGCGATCCGCTTCGCCGGATTGCGCGCCGCGCGATTGCCCCATGTCCGCGCCGACTCCCTTTCCAAACGGCACCAGGTGGTGAACGTCGAAACCCATTGCTCCCGCGATCCGCACCATCATTTCGAAATCTGATTTTGTTCCGGTGACCTCGCCCGCCTTTTTGACTAATTGCAGGTCGCCGCATGTGTTGGTGAACGAGCCAGATTTCTCGTACGCATTCGCAGCCGGCAAGACAACGTCCGCGATTACGGCGGTCTCAGTCAGGAACATATCCTGGACTACGACAAAACTGTTCGAAAACGCGAAGGGATCGATAGCGAATTGTTCTACGGGGTTCGCCCCCACCACGTAAAGCGCTTTTAGATTGCCCGCCTTCGCGCTTTCGACCATCTCAGGCAGAGTCAAACCCGGTGAACGCGGAATAGTGGCCCACTCTTGATGAAACTTGCCCTTATCCGAAACCCGCTGATAGCCGGGAAGCAGGTCGGGATAAAGTCCCATGTCGGCGGCGCCGCGTGAGTTGGCGTAATCACCCAGGCAAACAATCTTTGCGCCTAGAATGCCCGAGGTGAATTTCACCACCGAAGCGATGTCGTTAGCCCGAATCTCCGATCCAAAAATAATAATGAGGTTGGGTTCGCCGCGGAGCTTGTCACGCAGCGCGATCCAGGCGTCGCGGCTGGTTCCGTCGTTGGTGATCGCGTCGACGGCAGCGTCATCGCCAGCCAGAAACGCTGCCAGTTTTCCTTCCGATCCGGCTGGAATCTGAACGAAGGTACTCGCTTGCCGGCGCAGCTTGATGGGCTGCGAATTAATCACATACAACCGCGCCCGATGCAACCGGACATTGTTTCGAATCTGCCAGGCCAACAACGGATGCTGTTCTGTAGGGTCGTTCCCGATCAGCAGAATCGCAGGCGCATTGAATACATCCCGCATGCTGGCCGTGGCTTCCGGTTTGCCCGCCAGTGCCGCCGCCAGGGCAGGGAAGTCGGCAGTGCGATGGTGATCGACGTTGTTGGTGCCAAGAACCACGCGGGCAAACTTTTGTAGCAGGTAATTCTCTTCGTTTGTGGTTCGGTTCGAGCCGAAAACCCCGATTGCCCCTCCGCCCGCGGTATCGCAAATCTCCCGGAATCGTTTCCCAATCAGATCAAACGCCTCTTCCCAGGTCGATGGCGTCAACCTTCCATCCTTGCGAATCAACGGCTGCGTCAACCGGTCTTCGTGATGCGCGAAGTCGAAAGCGTAACGTCCCTTGATACAAAGAAAATCGCCATTGATGCCGCTCTTGTCGCGATTGTCGCCGCGCACAATTTCCATGCCCGTATCGGATCTACGCACGCCCAGCGTCGTCTTGCAGCCGTCGGCACAGTGCGTGCACGTCGTGCCGACGTGATTCATCTCCCAGGGGCGCGTCTTGTAGCGATATGCGCCCGAAGTGAGCGCGCCCACCGGGCATATGTCGATGCACATGCCGCACTCTTCACATTCCAGATGATCGTCTTGATTCGGCGCAATGATCGAACTGACCCCGCGGTTCTGCACCCCGAGAGCCCAGACATCCATGCCTTCGCCACACACCCGCACGCAGCGATAGCACAGAATGCAGCGGGGCCGATCGAAGAAAACAACCGGCGACCACTGCTGCTCTTCCTTATGATTCTTGGCGTCGATATATTTGGATTCGGCGGCGCCGTAGGAAAAAGTCATGTCCTGCAGTTCGCACTCGCCACCTGCGTCACAAACCGGACAGTCGAGCGGATGGTTGCCCAGCAGCAGCTCCACCATACCCTTGCGCGCCTGATGAATCTCCGGCGTATCGGTGGAGACGATCATGCCCTCGCCGATAACCGTTGTGCACGCGGTCTGCAGCTTGGGCATTTTTTCGACTTTGACCAGGCACATGCGGCAAGCGCCCTGCAGAGACAGATTTGGGTAGTAGCAAAATGAGGGCACCTCAATGCCCACGCTCTTGCAGGCCTCGATCAGCAGGGTTCCAGCGGGAGCCGTGACCTTTTTCCCGTCTACGGTAATGTTTACGTCAGCCATAAATCGTCGTTGGTCGTCCGTCGTTGGTCGTCGGCAAGTCGTCGCTGTCGGTTGCAGTGCCGATGACCAACGACGCTCTTTTAAACCATAACTGCTTCGCGCTCGCCGGCCTTCTCAAACGGGCATGGCCGGCCCTCCAAATGATCTTCAAACTCTTTCCGAAACTTCTTCACAATGGAAATCGTGGGCATGGCCGCCGCGTCGCCCAGCGGACAGAAGGTGCGCCCCAGCATGTTTTCCGAGAGGTACTGAATGTTGTCGATGTCTTTCTTCACTCCGCCCCCGTGGTGAAACCGGGTGAGCGTTTTCTTTAACCAGTCTGTGCCTTCGCGGCATGGGATGCACCACCCGCAACTCTCATGTTGGTAAAACTTCATGATCCGCAAAGCAAATTTCACCATGCAGGTAGTGTCGTCCACGACCACCAATCCGCCTGATCCGAGCATGGAGCCCGCTTTCATCATCGAATCAAAGTCCATCGAGACGTCGATTTCATCCGCAGTCAAAAGCGGACAACTCGACCCGCCCGGAACAACGGCTTTCAATTTGTGTCCGCCAGAAATGCCGCCGCCCACCTCGTAAATCATTTTCTTGAGGTTGTAGCCCATGGGCAGCTCGTAGACTCCGGGGCGATTCAAATGCCCGCTCAAGCAGAACAGGCGCGTCCCGCCATTCTTGGGAGGCCCAAGTTTGGCGAACCACTCTGCGCCGCCGAGCAGAATGTGGGGCACGCTGGCCAGCGTCTCCGCATTGTTGATGACCGTTGGCCCGCCCCACAATCCGACCACCGCCGGGAACGGAGGCCGAATTCGCGGAATGCCACGCTTGCCCTCAAGCGATTCCATCAAGGCCGACTCTTCGCCGACCTCATACGCGCCGGCGCCGCCATGCCAGTAAACCTCGAAGTCGTAGCCACTGCCGAAAATGTTTTTCCCGAGAAAGCCACGCGCATAGGCGTCTTTGATCGCCTTCTGCATAATCTCAAGCAAATATCGATACTCCCCGCGGATGTAGACGTAGCCAGCGTGCGCTCCCGTCGCGATTCCAGCAATGACCACACCTTCAATTACCGAGTGCGGATCGTGCTCGAAAATCAGACGGTCTTTGCAGGTCCCCGGTTCGCTCTCATCACCATTGCAGAGAATGTATTTCGGTTTCGGGGATTGCTTGGGGACGAACGACCATTTCATCCCGGTATTGAATCCGGCCCCGCCGCGCCCACGAAGGCCTGAGTCTTTTACCAGATTTACAATCGCGTCCGGCTGCATCCCCAGCGCTTTCTGGACGGCTTTGTAGCCATCGAGCTCCAGGTAGCGATCGATGTCGGTCGCACCCTTGCCAAATCGCTTGGAGACGACTTTTATTTCGTCGGGATGGGAAACCAAGGATGCCATTTTGTAATTGAGCGATTGAGTAATCGGGTAATTAATTACAAAATTACCCAATTACTCAATTCTTTCTATATTCGTCCAAGACCTCGTCCATCTTCTCCGCGGTCAGATTCTCGTGGAAGTCATAATTCACCTGCACTGCCGGAGCCCAGCTGCACCCTCCGATGCATTCGACTTCTTCCAACGAGAACACACCGTCCGGCGTCGTGCCTTTGTGGCCGATGCCCAGCTTCGTCTTGCAGTGATCCAGAAGCTCTTCACCGCCGCGCAGCATGCACGCAATGTTGGTGCAAACCTGCACGTTAAATTTGCCCCGAGGCTTGGTCGTCAGCATGGAGTAGTAGCTGATGACGTTATGCACTTCAAGCTCGGTCAAATCCAACCGCTGCGCAAGCTCGCGAATGACGTCATCGTTTAAACACCCGACTTCATCCTGCGCGTAAAGCAGCGTCGGGACTAGGACCGACCGCTTCGTCGGATAATGGGTCAGCATCTCCGCGAAGCGTGCTTCGAATTGATCAGAAAACTTCATCGCGTAGTAATAAATCCACTGTCATTCCGAGCGAAGCGAGGAATCTCGGTTTGGGCTTGTGCCGGCGAGACCTAGATCCCTCGCTTTGGGGATGACAAATCTAAAGTTCGGGAACACAAGTTTAAAGTCCCTTTTGTCGCCCCGGTGTCTTTAGTCGTGTCGCGCCTTCCTAGTCCCGATTACCGATCAATTTCTCCCAGCACAATATCGATGGATCCTATCGCGGCCACTACATCCGCGAGCAACCGTCCCTCACACATCTTCGGAAGCAATTGCAGATTCGCCAGGCAGGCTGCGCGCATGTGGACGCGATACGGCTTGGCCGTTCCGTCGCTGACCACGTAATATCCCATTTCCCCGCGCGGCGATTCGACCGCCTGATAAACCTCGCCCGCCGGAACCGCAAAGCCCTCGGTAATAATTTTGAAGTGATAGATGAGGGCTTCCATTTGCGTCTTCATCTTTTCACGGTCGGGCAACACAACTTTCGGCGCATCCGCTTTGATTGGACCTTCCGGCATTCCGTCGAGCGCCTGCTGCACGATGCCAATCGATTCTCGCAACTCCTGCACCCGGCAAATGTATCGGGCAAACACATCGCCTTCCTGCGACACCGGCACTTTAAACTTGAAGTTTTCGTAGCCTGAGTACGGCATATCGCGTCGCAGGTCAAAGTCGACGCCGCTGCCTCGCAAAGTCGGTCCGCTCGCGCCCAAAGCAATCGCATCTTCCGCCGTAATCCGCGCCACGCCTTTCGTGCGCATGGTCCAGATCGGATTCCCCGTCAACAAGTTTTCGTACTCATCTACCTTGGAAGGGAAGCGATTGGCGAAATCCTGCACCCGGTCGAAGAACCCCAGCGGAGGTTCGAGCGCCACGCCGCCGATGCGAAAATACGAAGTCATCATGCGTTGTCCGCTGATCGCCTCGAACAATCGCAAAACATCTTCGCGCTCGCGGAAGCAATACAGAAAAACCGTGAGCGCGCCAATATCCATGGCGTGCGTTCCCAGCCACACCAGGTGCGAGTTGATGCGGGTCAACTCATTCATCATCACGCGCAGCCATTGCGCCTTCGGGGGAATCTCCAGCCCGAGCAGTTTTTCTACGGCCAACGCGTAACAGAGATTGTTGGTCATCGGGCAGAGGTAATCGATGCGGTCGGTAAGCGGCACGACTTGCTGGTAGAACTTGGCCTCGCAAGTCTTTTCGATCCCGGTGTGCAGATACCCAATATCGGGCATGAGCCGCACCACCGTTTCGCCATCGATTTCGAGAAGCAGGCGCAATACTCCGTGCGTAGATGGGTGCTGCGGTCCCATGTTCAGGATCATGGTCCGATCCTGACCGGGTTCGAGCACGGGCGTGGAGGTCATATGGGCCATGGCGCGTCTAGCGATAACCCTCCACCGGATAGTCTTTGCGCAGGGGATGGCCTTCCCAGTCTTCCGGCATCTGAATACGTCGTAAATACGGATGGCCGGTGAAGCGGATTCCAAAGAGGTCGAAAACCTCGCGCTCGAAATAATTCGCCGACGGCCAAACCGAGGTTACCGATTCGAGCGTTGGGCTCTCATTATCCAGCCGCACCTTCAGGCGCACCCGTTCCTTGTTCGGAATTGACAGCAGCGAGTACACCACTTCGAATCGCGGCTGCGAAGGATACCAATCCACACAGGTCACGTCTGAAAGATAATTAAAGGGACAGCCCGGATCATCGCGCAAAATCACACAAGCTTCGCGGATGCAGGAGCGCTCGATGTAGATAGTCATCTCGTCGCGATCGAATTTAGCCCCTTCGACCGCAGCCAAGTTCCATGACCGCAGCCTTGCCACCGCAGGGTGGTCCTTCAGCGCATCCAGGTCGGTGATGGCGGGAGTCGGCGCCATTACACTTCGCCCCTCCGCGTCGACGGAGTGCCCCAGTCCAGCACACCTTTTTTCCAAATGTAGACGAAACCCACCAGCACGATGCCGATATAAACCAGCATCTCCCAGAAACCAAACATCTTAAGCTCTCGCAGAATGACCGCCCAGGGATATAGGAAGACTGCTTCTACGTCAAAGAGAATGAAGAGCATGGCCACCAGGTAAAACTTCACGGAAAAGCGCTCCCGTGCGTCTCCCACCGGGGTCATTCCACATTCATAAGGAGACATCTTGGCCCGCGTGGGCCGGCGGTAGCCAATAAACCAGGACAGCAGCACAATGGCGGAGGCCAGCGCACCTGCTACGATGAAGTGAATCAATAATGGCAGGTAGCGAGCGAAGTAATTGTCGGGCATAGGAGAGCTATATATAATTCGCAGCCAAGTATTAACTAAACATTCTAGACTAGATTTCGCGGATAGGAGTGTCAAGCGACGGCGCGACTTTGTGATGATCTTTTAACATATTTGCGGACTGTTGCCGATGGTTCAGTAGGATTGGCGAAACATGATTTTCGGCTTCAACACGGATGTAAAGCACGAAGATACGATTTACCACGTGCAGAGTGAAGCGCGCGAAAGCGAACTGCTCCTGCAGACGCAGGTCTTCGTTCGCGGACGCTGTATCGGCAAACGCGCCACTTCTTATTCGGACCAGGCCGCCGAGTCCGGGTTCACCGACCAGCAGAAAGAGCAGATTCTACGCGAGCAACACCGTCTGGTGCTCGACTCTATCCGCGACGGCCGGGTGGAAGCCGTTCTCGACAAGAGCGTCTCGCCCGAAGCTCTGGCCGCAATTAAAGAACTCGATGTGTTGTGGCTCAATGCCGGCTCCGTGCATTCGGAGCAGAATCTCATCCTGCGCTTGCGGGTCACCGAGGGAGGCTCGGCCGTCGAGGGCGCGCGGCTGACGGTTCGCTTTGCCCGTCCCAATGCGACTCCCTTCTACACCCAGGTGGTCACCGGCTCCGGCGGCGATGCTGAGATGAAGATCGACGTCGATGAATCCTCACTTCCGGATTCCGCCGTGCTGGTGCAAGCCAACTACTCCGGAAGAACCGCAACCCGCAAGTTTCAATTGCGCAAAGTTGAGGCATAACGTGGGGACAGCCTCTCCCGGCTGTCCAGTCGACCGCTAACTTGCCGTCGGCGTGTTCTTACTACGAGAATCCAGACAAGATGAAATTGCAAATCAATGGCGAAGCGCAGGATTTCAATCCTCCGCTCACCCTCGCAGGCCTTGTCGATCAGTTGGGGATGAAAACCGATCGCGTCGCCATTGAGCTGAACCGAAGCATCGTTGTCCGCGATCAATGGGCAAAAACCAGCCTGGCCGAAGGTGATCGCTTGGAGATCGTACACTTCGTCGGCGGCGGATCTGAGAACTGAGAACCGGCAACTGATAACTGAACGTCCTCTTCAGAATTTCTAAATCTCACAAGGGAACTCGTCTAGTTAACCCCTTATCCCAGAAATCCACAGTTGACATGTGCCGGTTCATGCCTAGAATGTTTCAAACATTTCGCTTCTGAATTGTTTGAAACATTTTGCGACTCGACATGCAGCAACCATTCACATCTCGCGACGTGGTTTCGTTGACCGGCATTACTCCCCGGCAACTGCAGTGGTGGGATGAGCGGCGCATCGTCGTGCCAGCGAGAGAAGGCCGCCGCCGATTGTATTCCATGGAAGACCTCGCGGAAGTCGCCGTGATCTGCGAGTTGCGCCACCGCGGATTCTCACTACAACGCGTACGCAAAGTCATGCGCTTTCTACAGCGGGAGTTCGGCAAGCGCCTGGCCGAGATCGTCAGCGGCGCGTCCGAATACCACTTGCTCACCGACGGCAAGACTTTGTATCTCGAAACCTCGCCCCGGCAGATTGTCGACATCTTGAAAAACGCGCGCCAGCCCATGCTGACGATTTGCCTCAGCGATACGGTTCGGCAGGTGCGCGCCGAAATCCGCGCTAAAAAAAATAGTGGCACCAGTCGATCGAGTTCATTGCGCAGGGCAAAACAGGCTTCATAGCAGGGAAGTTTAGTTCCACATAGTGGCCCCATAAGGAGGCAAAAATGGTTGGAGAACTGGACGTCCTAAGCCAATGGATCCCCGAACAGATGCTCCCCGGCACCATCTTCGTGCTGGAGAATGCCGGCCGCGTGGGAGAAAAAGACGACCCCTACTGGGCCGTGCTTTCCTGCCCTGAGTGCGGCACGCTGGGCCTGATCACGCGCAAGCAACTCGCCGGACTTCTGCCGGTAATCTGCGGCTCCAGTCAGTGCCCGGCGCAGTTCTTCATCAACGACAGTCAAGTTGTGAGTCGGAAACCGTTCTGATGCCAACGTGAGGACGGGGGCGGCTCCCGTGCTCTCCGCGCGCGTCCTCCATGTCCTTCGAAGGCTTATTTCGAAAACCGCCTGGTGCCCTCGGTTCCCCCCTAGGGTACGTCCCGTCTGGAAGCCGTGAAGAAATTGTGTATCGAGCCAACAACGTCATTGCGAAATGAACCGTGGTGGGTAAACTGCGGATGTGAGCGACCACGGCGTGCCCGCTGAACCGCGACTTGTCTCTATCAATCGACAACAACTGGTGCTGCGCAGCATCGATGTCGAACAGTTGAT
>JBAVAQ010000115.1:0-14610 GCA_049585795.1 Terriglobales bacterium
TTCACACCCCGCACATGAACTCTCTCGCCGCCGGAGCGGAGCGAAGCCCCGCACAGCGTAGCGGAGCGCAGGCGGCGCCATCCATTCGCCTCCCTCAATCGGGGCGCTCTTTCATAATGCATTGACCTTAGGTCTTTTGTTAGTCGGCTGGTCCAGAGGGGTCTTCAGGCCGACCTTCGAGCTTCTCAGCAGCAATGATAATTCTGGCGCGGGTGCGAGACCCGCGCGAGCGAGGACGCCCGCGCCACACTTTTTATGGCTTTTGGGTGGGGCGGAGCAGAATCTCGCTGGCGAACGATTGCGGGGCTTGCGTGACCAGCATTGCTACCGCGTGGGCCACGTCTTCCGGACGCAGCATCTTGGCCGGATCTTTCCCGGTATGCGGGCTCAGTTCGGTATCGACGGAACCGGGGCAGACGACCGAGACGCGAATATTGTAACCGCGCAGTTCTTCGGCGACGGAATAGCTCAAGCCGTTCAGTCCCCATTTCGATGCGGCGTAGGCCGCGCCGTTGGGCAGGGCATTCTTGCCGGCAAGTGACGAGATGTTGATGATGTGTCCGCTACGGGCGCGAATCATCAAGGGAGCGAGGGCGCGAATGCAGAAATAGACTCCGCGCAGGTTGGTGTTCAACACTTGGTCCCAGGACTCAGGTGGAAGTTGGTGGAGTGGGCCACCAAATCCGCCGATGCCGGCGTTGTTGACCAGAATGTCGAGGCGTCCGAGAGTCTTGTCCACGTGCGCTGCCAGGACTTCGACGGAGCTGAGGTGCATCACATCGCACACAACCGCTTCGGCTTGGCCGCCGGCTTTAACGATCGCATCAGCCGTCGACTCGAGTGGGCCACGTGTGCGTCCGGCAAGCACAACGGTTGCTCCCATACCGGCGATTTTGGCGGCAATCGCGGCGCCGATGCCCCGCCCTCCGCCAGTGATCACCGCGACCTGCCCATCCAGACTAGTCATTCTGACAGTCTCCTCCATACAACCCTCCGGCTATGATAATCAGGTATCGCGCTGCCAGCCACCGCAGGCGGCGGTTGCAGCATCATACAAGGTTGGCAAGAGCCTCTGGAAAGTAAGCTTGCCTTAGTGGAGAGACATACTTATAATCCGGCTCACCGGAAATAGTATCTTGGCCTCGTTGGCATTACCGGGCGGGCGCTGGGTTTTCCGGACCTGCCGCATGGGCCGATAAGGTTCATGCACTGAGCAGCCGGGATTTGAGCTGGGGTATACCCGGGTACGAATGCCGTCCGTTTTTCCCGACAATTCAAGGAGCCATTTCAAAATGAAGACGAGTCTAGTGGCGATTGTGATTACGTTTGCTGGGATAGCCTCGAGTCAGCAAGCCGCAGCACAACCGCAAACCCAAACCGCGGCGCCCGCCCAGGCGCAGTCCGCCGCGTCCCACCCGCAACAGAAGAAAGAGATCAAAGATCCAGCCGAGTATAACGCCTACGTGGGAGCGCTACAGCAGAAGGATCCAGTTGCGAAAATCAGCGGCCTGGAGGCGTTCCTCGCGCAATACCCCAACAGCGTGATGAAGGAAGACGCGCTGGAATTGCTCATGGTCGCTTACCAGCAGGCCAATAACCAGGCCAAGATGGTCGAGACGGCGCAGCGCATCTTGCAGGTAAACCCCAGCAACCTGCGAGCACTGGCGCTGCTCAGCTACATGAAGCGCGCCCAAGCTGAGGCTGGTCAGGATGCCCAAAAGAACCTGGCCGACGGAGCCCAGTACGCCGACCGTGGCCTGCAGGCTTTGCAAACCGCGCAGAAGCCGGATGGCATGTCCGATGCCGACTTCGCCAAGATGAAGTCGGAGATGGGCGCGATCTTTAACGGAGTCTCGGGAATGGCTGCCCTGCAATCCAAGAATTATCCCCAGGCACAACAGCATTTGCGGGACGCCGTCGAGGCTGGACCCAACGACCTGCGCAATGTTTACCCGCTTGCGTTAGCTGATTTGACGGGCACTCCTCCGAATACGGTGGAAGGTCTTTTCTTCATTGCGCGGGCGGCGAATCTCGCGGCCGGTTCGCCGGGCCAGGCGCAGATCACGGCTTATGGCAAGAGCCAATACGTCAAGTACCACGGTTCCGACGAGGGCTGGACGGATCTTCTGGCGCAAGCCAAGGCCAACCCCATGCCGCCGGCGGGATTCACCGTCAAGCAATACGTTCCTCCCACTCCGGCTGAGCAAGCGGCTGATCTGGTAAAGAGCAAAGCTCCGAAGGATATGAGCTTCGCCGATTGGGAGCTGGTTCTTTCAGTTGGCGCGCCGGCGGATGCAGACAAAGTTTGGTCTGCGATCAAAGGCGTGACGCTGCAGATGGAGGGCACAGTGATTAAGGCATCGCCGACCGAACTGCAAATGGCGGCCAGCGAGGACGACATCCAAGCGAAGCGGGCGGATATTGTGGTTACGATGGGTGGAACCATTCCGGCGAAGCTGATGCCAGCCGAGGGTTCTACTCTGGATTTCGAAGGGACGCCGGCTGCCTACACGCCCAACCCGTTTGTCATGACCATGGAGAAGGGCGCATTGCTGACCAAGGCACCGCCCCCGAAACCCCATCACCACGCTTCTCATTGAGTGGGGAGTAGATTGGAATTAAGCAGGGCAGCGCGAAAACGCTGCCCTGATTTTTTGGCCGTAGAGATGTTGCAGTATGCCCTCGGCGGTTGAAGCCGTGCCCCCCGGCTGACTTCCTATTCAACTCGAGAAATTGCGTACGGGATTCTCAGCGAACCGCCTTCTTATCGTATGCGGCGGGGCGGGCGCTGCGAGGAGGACGTTTGACGCCGGCTCGTAATTGCCGGATGTCAATCTTCAATTCGGTGATGGTGCGGCTGAGAGTGTTGCGATGCATCCCGAGTTGACGGGCGGCGCGGCACTGGTTGCCGTTGTTTTCCTGCAGGACGGTGAGGATGAATCGCTTCTTGAATTCGCGGACCGCTTCGGAGTACAGAATATTGCTTTTGTACATCTGCAGGATGAGTGCTTCGAGCTGATCTCTCACGGCATCCCTCTTTCTTTTGAAAAGCGTCCAGGGATGAGCTGCTCATGAAGAGCCGCTGCCCGCGCTTTTCTCCGTTTGCCTGATTCCGTTTCGACGCTGCAACCGCGTGCCTTACTTCTGGTGCTGTTCGCGACGCAGCAAGTCGAGCCCCTGATAAAAGCGGGCTCGCAATTCCGATGGCGCCACCCAGATCGCGGCACGTCCCACGACCAGGAAATACGGCGCCAGCTCCGAACCTTGCAACCACGCCGACGTGGGCGTGAACGCTGCCATGCTCATGAGAATCACTGCGACCATCAAACTTCCGCGCAGCAACCCCAGCGCTCCGCCTAAAATCCGATCAACAAAACTGAGTCCAGCTTCTTTTACGATGTGGCGGGTGATCCGCCCCGCGATTCCCGCGAGGACGAGCACCGCCAAAAAAATAATCAGAAACGCCGCGATCTCGCCCAACCACATCGACTTCAGATAAGGCGCATACCGCGCTGCCAGCCGCTCGTAATTCCATGCGGCCAGCAGATAACCAAAAACCAAGCCCGCGATCCCAAATGCCTCGTGAAAGAAGCCCGAGATCGAAGCCTGAATCACGGATACGACGATGACAGCCACGATGACCCAGTCTGCTCCCGTCATCGTGTTCTCCAAATGATTACAGCACTAAACATCCAACTCGCGTCCGGCGAGCCGGTGGAAAGCCTCCAGATATTTGTCACTGGTCCGCCGCGCCACTTCCGCAGGAAGAGCGGGAGCGGGCGGCTGTTTGTTCCAGCGAATCTCCTCAAGGTAATCACGGACATATTGCTTGTCGTACGATTCCTGCGCCTTCCCCGGCTGATATTTGTCTGCCGGCCAGAAGCGGGAGGAATCGGGAGTGAGCACCTCATCGGCGAGCGTGATGCCCTTGGAGGTCATTCCGAATTCAAACTTGGTATCGGCAATGATGATGCCCTTTTGGAGGGCGTAGTCCGCTGCTTTGGTGTAGACCTTCAGGCTCAAGTCGCGGAGTTGGCGGCTTAACTCGACTCCGACGATCCGGGTCATCTCATCGAAGGGAATATTCTCGTCGTGCCCGGTGGTCGCCTTGGTCGCCGGAGTAAAGATAGGCTGTGGCAGTTTGCTGGACTCTTTAAGTCCCGCGGGCAGTTCGATCCCACAAACGCGGCCGCTGGTTTTATATTCTTTCCAGGCCGATCCGGAAATGTATCCTCGCACCACGCATTCGACCGGAATCATTTCCGCGCGCATGACCATCATCGAGCGGCCCTGCAGTTGGTCAGCATACTTCTGCGCGATGGCCGGGTACTTTTCCACATCAGCAGTGACCACGTGGTTGGCGACGACCTCGCGGAGAAAATCGAACCAGAACAGGGAAATTTGGGTGAGCACGCGCCCCTTATGCGGAATGCCCGTGGCGAGCACATAGTCGAACGCAGAGATGCGGTCGGTGGCTACGAAAAGCAGATGCTCGTCGTCGAGAAAGTAAACGTCCCGGACTTTGCCACTGGCGTGGAGCTTGAGTTCAGGGAAGTCAGTACGAAGCAGAACGGAGTCGAGAAGCTGGGGGCTCATGTTTAAATTTTACAGTTAGAAAACGTCGCGTATTCTAACCTGCCAGAAATATTTGTCAACGATTTAAGTGACGGCCGATTGCGGGGACTGCGCATTCGCTTGAAAGAGAAAGTGTTGACAGTCGGTGAAGGGCTGAAATGCGGCGGTTGGCGCGGATTTGCACTTTATTCCGTTTGTGGAAAAGCTGAGGACGGCAGAGGATAAGCGGGGTGGAGAAAAAACCCTGTCGAGTCGTAGTCGGCTCCATGGGCGTCTATTTTCTCAATATGCGCTTTACGTCTGCGCCGCTAGCGAACTCTCGGCAGTCGGCCTCGGCTAAAGACGAAGAAAACATAAACAAGACTAAAGGAGCGGGTCTCCGCTTGATAGGTACGGCCAATCCTGCGGTCTCGCTGCTTTTTTTCTCGAATTCATAGCCGAGGTCTTGTCATTCAGTGTGGTCTGAGATACGGCTTTGCCGCCACTGGAGGTACGTTCACCGCGTCCCCGCAGAACTAGCCCGTTCGTTCCATCGCTGTATCGCTCAAAATGAGCCACAAGCACACCGATCCTTCTCCGAGGAGGCCGCAGGCCAGATTGTAGGAAGAGAGATAGTTCGCGAGCGGCGACGACAAAAATGTCAGCCAACCCAAACCGCCGAACACCATCAGTGCGCCCAGAATTCGAGGCCGGAAGGTCGACCTGAAAAGCAGGCAGCCGATCAGAATGCAATAAAATCCGTCAAAAACATAGGCGATGTTGACCCCCCGTGGCTGCAACCGAAGAGCCTCAATGATGAGTCCCACGAGGTTGAAGGACACCGCAAGCAAAGAGAGATTTCTGTTCACCGGGCTCAAGGTGTCGTAGAAGAGCAGCGTTACTCCGATCATGCCCAAAACCGCGATCAGGCCTGCTGCGACGTTCAAACCGCCGCGAGCGAAGGTCTCGGCCAATGCCGCCGCCAATACGCTGAGCAATGAAAGAACACCTGCCATCTTCGCCTTGAAACGTGGAGGCGTTGCTGTAATCCGTTTGGTCATTACTGCTGAGCTCATATCGATCCTCCTTCCACACGTTCTTTAATCCGGTTTGCGAATCAAATTGGTCCTTGATAGCGACGCAGCCGGACCGCTGCGGCGAAAAATATCGCGGCGACGATCAGCCCCAGCCACAGACTCGGGCTGCTTAGGAATCTCGCCGGAGCGAGTTGCGCCAGCGGAATAAAATGCGGATCGATCGGGACGCCGTTCTTGTCGGTGAGATCGAAAGCACGAGTGGCGAATCCGCCCAGTCGATCGTGCAGCAGGGACCCGATATATGAAGTGCGGAAGGCAATGTGCTCGAGGGCAGCAATCGCGATTGGAGGCAGCACGGCCCACAGAAAGGCCGCGCGCCGCGCCCAGCCGGAGACCAGCAGCATCCACATGTAGATCGGTGCGTGCCAGAGCGCAAGCACGACGAGGCTATAGAGCAACACCAGTTGCATCTGAAATAACGGGAACTGTGTCCACAGCTGCGCGACGCTGCCGCCGCTTAAAACCGTGGCTGCCGTGCTCAGCAACCGCATGATGATTTGCAGGACAACAGTGACGGTTAAAACTACCAGTGGGAGAACCAGGAGCGGAATGCTCGCCTTCGAAAGCACAGTCGTCAGATCCGAAACCGGCAGCGACTTCCAGAACAGGATGCTGCGGTCACGACGCTCGCCATGAAGCCCGTCCAGCGAATAGAAGATCCCGACCAGAAACGCGGTCACCATCAACAGCATCGCAGCGTGGGCGTACGGCATGGCGAACACAATGAGTTGCGGCGTCGAGTGGGAAGCCGCCAATGCTTGCAGGCTCTGCGGCACCCAAACCAGGCTGATCAAGTCGCCGAAAAGGTAGACGCCGGCGACAGCCAGCGGCGCAACATAGATGGAACGGTTCTCCCACAATTCGCGCCGCACCGACCAATATATGGGCCGTGTGGTCGACAACGCCGTGGGCGCGATTCCCTGCGAGTCGAAGCTTTCGGGCACGACGTTCGATTGAGTATTCATTTAGCTGCCCCCTTTGGTGGGCGTCTAACCAAATGCATGCGAATCAGAGCGGTGCTTGATAGCGCCGCTGCCGTACTGCTGCGGCCAGTAAACCGGCGGCGATGAGCAGCCCGATCCATAGACCGGGACTGCTCAGGAATCTCCCCGGCGTGAGGTGCGTCATGGAATCGATGGGGAACATGCCTGGCATTGTGATCGCTTCCGGTCCGCCGGTAAACCGGTTCTGCAGCACGGTGGCGAGGTGCGTAGTGTTGAACGCGATCTTCTCCACGGCGCAGATCGCCAGCCAGGGAAGGCTAGCCCATAGAAATGCCGCCCGCCGCGCCCAACCTCCGACCAGAAGCAACCAACCGTAAATTGGCGCGTGCCAGAGCACATGCACGGTCACCATGTGGTAAAGCAGGATCAGTAACAACTGAAACACCGGCGTCCACAAGGTGGCGAAGCTCAGGCCGCTCCCCAGCAGGACGAGGCTGCTCAGCAACAGCATGATCAATTCCAAGGCGACAAGAATGGCGAAACTGAGCAGCGGTATAACTACCAGCGGAATGCTCGCCTTCGAGAGCACGGTGGTTAAGTCGGAGACCGGCAGCGACTTCCAGAACAGGATGCTGCGGTCGCGGCGCTCGCCGTGCAACGCCTCCAACGAGTAGAAGATGCCGACGATAAAAGCGGTCGCCATGATCAAACCCATAGCGAAGGTGTAAGGCCCTTCGAGTACCGCCCGACGCTCAGCCAGGTTTGTGGTTGACGTGGCTCGGCCAATCGATGCGATCAGGAAACCAAACAGCATGAGGGCGGCTACAGCTAGCGGTGCCACATAGATGGAACGGTTCTCCCACAATTCGCGCCGCACCGACCAGTACAGTGGCCGAGTCGCCGATGAGGCTGCGGGCGCGATTACTTGCGAGGCAAACGATTCGTGCGCAGCGTTCGATTGCGTATTCATTTCGCCACTCCTTTCACCAGGCCAGAATGATTTCCCATCACGGCAACAAATAAATCGGCGATGCTGGGCGTGCGCACTTCGCCAAGCGCTGCGAGTCGTTGACGATCGACACGATCGAATAGCAGGATGCTGCGGCCCAGCACTTGGCGTTCGTTCATTGGCTTGAGCTCCCGTGCCGCCGCGGCACGCTCGGGATGCACCACTACTTCCAGATAGCGCGACTCGAACTCTTCCATGCTGCAACTGAGGACGATCCGCCCGTGGTTGATGAACATGAGATCGGTGATCACGTTCTGCACATCTTCCACCTGGTGAGTTGTCAGCAGGATGGTGCGGGTGCGGTCGAAATAATCGTTCAGCAGGGAATCGTAGAACTGTTTGCGATAGAGAATGTCGAGCCCAAGCGTGGGTTCGTCCAGCACCAGCAACTTCGCATCAATCGCCATCACCAAAGCGAGGTGCAACTGCGTCACCATGCCTTTTGATAATTCCCTGATTTTGCTGGCGGGTTTGATGTCGGTCTTTGCCAGAAATCCCTCCGCCTTGGCGCGATCGAATCGCGGATGCACGCCGGCTACGTAGTCGAGCATCTGCGAAACCCGTGCCCAGCGCGGCAGCACGGCAACGTCGGCGATGAAGCAGACATCGCGCATCAGCTGATCGCGCTGCTCCCATGGGTCGCGTCCCAGCACCCGCAGTTCTCCCTGATATTGAGTCAGGCCCAGAATCGCATTGAGCGCCGTGCTTTTGCCTGCGCCGTTGGGACCGATGAGTCCGAGAATGCGGCCCTCTTCCACCCGCAAATCAACCCCATCCAGCGCGATGGTTGCCCCGTAGGCCTTGCGGAGGCCGCGTGCTTCTATGATGGTCATGGCTTCGGCTTCTCCTCTCCAGCATTGCCAGCATCCGATGACGGCTGGGTCGCGCCTGCACCATTGTTCAGCAGTTCTTTCGCGGTCAGGCCAAGCCGCTGAATGGTGGCCGCGACCCTCGGCCATTCTTCCGAAAGAAACTTCTGGCGCTCACCCTGCAGCAACAGATTGCGTGCCCCCACATTGATGAACATGCCTCGACCTCGCCGGCTCTCGACCAGTTGCTCGTCGACTAATTGTTGATAGCCCTTCAGAACCGTGAGCGGATTGACCCGAAGCTCAGCCGCCACCACGCGCACGGACGGCAACGGATCGCCTTCCTTGAGCACGCCGTCGAGAATCATAGCGACGACGCGGTCGCGAAGCTGGCGGTAAATCGGCTGACTGTCGTTCCACTCACGGTCCATTAGGTTTTCCAGATAGTGTTGCGAAAGATACTCTCAGTAACCTCAATCCTTAGCCTGACTCGCGCCGTCATCGGTAATCTCGACAACGTTCACCCAAGCCGACGCCGTCATCTCCCCGCCGTCATCCTGAAGAGGGCGTCAGCTCGACGAAGGATATCGCGAATACCCGCCACGACGCTTCACTTGGTTCGCTGCAGCTCCATGTGGCCCTGCATCGGCTTGTCGCCAGGCTGCATGTAAGTCCAGTCCTCAGTGTGATGGTTCGCGTCGATCAAGGTAAACACGGCATGGTCCATGTGTCCATACTGCGTGCCACCGGCAACATCGAGAAAAGTGAATTCCACCTTTTTCCCGTCTGGCGATATCGTGCCCACCATGCGCGGCCGGTTTCCGGCGTCACAATAGTGCGTCAGCAGCAGGCGATCGCTGTCCAGATAGAACATCGTGACCGGATGGTCATTACGAGTCGGATCGTCGGGCGTTCCCGCGGCCCTCATCTCGTGCACAAGCGCGTTTCCACGAGAGGTTACGCGTAGCGTGACTTGAACGGAGCTGCCTTCTATGTCGGCTACCGGCGGCACGGTGGTCACCCGGCCTTCCCAGGACCCGGCAAGAGTTTTCAGTTGGTCAAAGGATTTTTGCGCGTCCGATTGAGTCGCGGCAGCGTCCGCAGCGAAGGCTGTGGCGGCGATCAGCAGGAATACGACGGAAAGTGCGATACGTGGTTTCATGTTCGGTTTCTCCTTCTCTCTCTTTTTTTTCAAGGGGTTCACGGGATTTACCCGCCAATGACTGTTCTAGTTAACTATAACACTATACTACGTGTCAAGCCCTTTTATCGGGTTTCTTTTCCACAGCCCGCATCGCCGCGTTTATCCATTGTAGAAACAATGGGTTGGAAGCTAGACGTCTTTGTTGTGCGGCGGCTGATCCGCCAGACCTCACCAAAAATTGTCATCCCGACCGAAGCATTGCGATTGGCCTCATCAATCGCAACGCGGCGTGGAGGGACCTGCTGCTTGAGCTGTGATGAACCCACCGCCCGTGTATCGACGTTCTGTAAATACGCAAAAATGTTTTACAGTGGGGCAGGTTTCGCTAGATGAAAACGACAGCTATAGGCGCATCATCTCGGGCGTTGCGCGGAGCCGCACTTACGACGCTCCTGCTGGCAAAACATCGAAAGCTAGGCAAGGCGCAGGCACGTGCAAGTCGACACAGAGGCTTTTCTCTGATGGAATAGGGCTAAAATACGTGAACAAGAAATTGCACCCGGATGCATACCAACTTGCAAACGGAATGCAATAAGGCACGCATCCAAAAGTGGAGGAGATTTTAATGGCAACTCAAGAGAAGACGACGTGTGCACATATCCCGTGCAAGTGCGAAGTGCCGTACGGTCAAAAGTATTGTGGCGACATTTGTCGGGATGCTGGAAGCGAAGACGTAGAGATCGCATGCGAGTGTGGTCACCCGGCTTGCCCTCTCACTGCGTAGCGTGTGCTGCGTCAAAATACAATCGCCGCCGTATCCGGAATTCAGCTTGATGGCGAGCATTTGGCATTCAGCATTTAACCGGTGGTTTTTTTGCGGGACGACGGTAATCCCCGGCCGTCCACGCAACCCGGAGAAATGTGATGCCGTGGCGCATCCGAAAACCCTACATCATCATGAACGGCCAAAGGCGCACGATGCCGAACGAGCCTCCCAAACGGCTGCCGTGGTGCGACCTGTGCGATACACTTGCCGCTAATAGTGCCCCGCTCTACACCGAAAAACGCCCTGACCGATGGTGGCAGTGGTTTTCCTTCTCGAAATTCGATTGCGAAGAAGGTTTATCAGCTTGTGGATTTACGCGTACAGCCGCGGGGTTAGTTGGGCGCGCGAGTTGGCGCGACAGTGCGAGTGGGAGTCGGGTGCCAGTGGCTGTGCGGATTGCAGGCGATCAGCCACTGGAGGCTGTCCGGCTTCCGTTCCGATCATAAAGCGGCGCTCGCGACACTTCCAGCTTCTCGGCTAAACCGCTTTACCAGTGGCGAATGCTTTGCGCAGAGCAGACTTCCAACTCGCGCTGAATTGTTTGGAGGCTTCGGCATCCGGCACGAGGAGATCGAATCCGTGGAAAGCGCCGCGCACGATGAGGAGTTCCGTTCCGACTCCGGCGTGGACGAGCCGGCGCGCGTACTCCATGTCCTCTTCGACGAACAGGTCGATAGAACCGACACCGATCCAGGCAGGCGGTAGGCCGGCGACGCTGGCTACCCGGGCGGGGACGGCAGCTGCCGGCACCTTGGACGAACCCGCTGGAACACCGAGCAGCGAGTTCCAGGCAAAACGATTGGCACTCGCAGTCCACATAAAGTGGCCAATGGCGGGCGGCGCTGGGTGTGTGCTGCCCGTTCGGTCATCTAGCGCGGGGTAGATGAGCAGCTGGAAGACGATGGGAACTTCGTTGCGCTCGCGCGCGCGAATCGCAAGGCTCGCTGCGTGAGTCCCACCCGCGCTCTCACCGCCCACGGCAATCCTGGAGCGATCAATGCCGAGCTCCGCCGCATGGGCGTGGGCCCATTTGAGCGCGGCGTAATTGTCCTCAAGCGAGCCGGGATAGCGCGTCTCCGGAGCCAGCCGGTAGTCAACCGAGACGACGACGCAATGGCAATCCGTCGCGATCCCCTGGATATGGGGCATCCACCCGGGACCGATCATCATAAATCCACCGCCATGCATGTGAAGCAACAACGGCTTGCCCTTCTCCGTCGGCGCAGGATCAACGACCCACAGACGAACCTCGGGTGCCCCAGGCGGCCCGGGGATATGCCGCTCCACGGGCTGCGGCGCGGGAGCGGGTAACGGGGGCATGCCGGGCATTTGCCGGAACTTGCCGACCATCTCCGCTGAGAGGTCAAAGGCGGGGAACTGCTTGAGTGCAGGAAGAAGTTCTGGATCGACAAGGGAATATGGGTCAGCGACCGCCGGCGAACTTTCTGAGCTCGAGGCCTGCTCAGCCTCCGCCAGCGTAACAGCAGGCGCGAGTCCCATTGCCAGACCAAAGCCGGCGGTGCGCATAGCGAAGTCGCGACGAGTGAGTTGATTGCTTATTGGAGTAGAAGGCGACTCGCGCTGCATCGCTTCGTCCTCGACGGACGGGTCGTAGTCGTCGGGGTGGTGAATCCCAACCGAGTACTGCGGCATAAGTTCTCCTTCTGCTGTATGGGTCTTCTGCCTGTAACGGCAATCGGGACGGGCCTGTTGCCCTGCCTTCAGGATATAGTCGAACGCCGGACTGGAATTCGACAAGTCGTCCAAGAGATTTTGCTTCTTCCGCTTGTGCTTTCCGGTTCTTCCCGAACTGGTACACGTCCCTAAAATAATTGCCAGGGTACGAGGTTAACCCAGCGGCCAGAGCCACTAGAATGTCCTTGGCGGGCGCGCGTTTAGGAGGGTATTGCCAGTGGGTACTGGACGGCGTTTGCCAAATGTCGAGTGGCTTTGCAGCCACTAGGGTTCAACTCCCTTGCCCTCCTCGGGTTACTCGACATCAAAGTTTGTTGACAATTGCCCCAGCTTATTTATCATTGTAGGTGTTTGGCAAACGCCGTTTAGTATCTCAAGGCCCCGAGTAACGCTCGGGGCTTTGGCTTGTGGGACAGAAATGCAGCGACAGGACGTGAAATATGCGGGACGCGCCCCGCTTTTCCCTAAGCCCCATCGAACATTTTCTTATTTCACCTGCCGAATCCGCCCTTGCAGGAATTGTCGCTTTGAAGGCGTTTCCCGCATGCTATGCTGGTTGCCGAAATGCCGGATTCAGAACTCCCGCAATGGCCGGACAAAGCTGACGCGGGCACGATAGATCCCTGCCGGGGTACGTCCTTTTCATTAGCGCGCTTCGTCCTGATGGCGACGCTGTTCCTCTGCATGACAGTTGGTAGCCTGCCGTTATTTTTTCTCCTGATGAAAAGGCCCTATGGGATCCAGGCGGCATCGGCGATTGTCTACACGATCTTCGTGGTGTTCTTCACATTCGCCCGTACCGGAAGCAGAACTGGCAAAGACCTCCCACCCTACATGTTCACCTGTCCTGCCGTTCAGCCCCAGCGTTCTCGTCTGCTCCGGCGTCACCTCGGTTTTCTCGTTGTGCTTTTCGCCTTGCAGACTGCGGCATTGGCGAGTCGTCCAAAATTGCCCGAGTGGTGGAACATCGAAGATAGGAAAGGTGCAACCCCGTTCGATCTCGCCCTGATCTTCTTGTGCTTCGGTCTTGGATACGCGCAGGCTTTCACTAACCGTTCCCTTCTCGACCGCGCGCACCGGACTTCTCCGCTTAAGCCCCTCGGGTAACGGACAAACCGGAAGTCAACGGTAGGCTCTTCACAAAAAAGCGGACGAACGGGGCGCCCGCTGTGTTAGCAATGTCCGCAAGATCACAAGCCAGGGCAAAGCCAATCGTGACTTCAGATTTCCGGCTCACGTCTCCTCCTCTTTCTATTACGCGGCGTTCAGCGTGCAGTGTTCTGTCGCCGGCGCTGCTCACTTGCCTTCATGATTTCGTTCATGTCCCCGGCGGGCCGAATCTCCCAAACGTTGCCGTACTTCAGGGCCGGATGCTGGCTGATGAGCTGTACCGCATGATTCATGCCCCGCGCCTCAAGCACGAGAATGCCGCCGAGTTGTTCTTTGGTTTCGGCAAAGGGGCCGTCGGTCGTTGCCACCTTACCGTTCTTCCAATACAGGGTCAGAGCGGTCTCCGGCCCCTGAAGCGCTTCTCCGCCAGCCCAGTGCCCGTTGGCGCGAAGACGGTCGTCATATTCAGAGCATGCGTCGAACATGGCGTTTCGCTCGCTCTCAGTCATGCCATCGAATTTGCCTTTGTCGTAGTATCCGAGACAGACGTATTTCACTGTTCTTCTCCTTTTCCTTTTCCTTCCGGGTGGGAGCCAGCGGCGTCAGCTTCGCGCTGGCTCGTTTATCCCATGGTCAAGACGGTGGGTATTCCGAAGTCGCGGCGGCGAGACTATTTCGTTGCTCCCTTCGGGTCCGGGAAGAAAAGAAGCTCGCGCACCTCGCCGGCCACATCGCAGGCGATGGCACCCTTCTTCGCCCATGCCAGCGCCTCGCCCATATCGGCGCATTCCAGTATCCAAAATCCGCCCATGTGCTCCTTGGTCTCGGTGTACGGCCCGTCGGTGACGAGCACCTTGCCATCGGGCTGGGCCCGCAGCGTCTTCGCGCTGCCCGCGGGGGAAATGCCGCAGGCGAACTTCCTCACGCCGGCAGCAATCATCTCGCGGTTGAGCGCGTGGATCTCTTCCATCATCGCTTTGGTTACGGTGGACGGATCGAAGTTGTCGGGGAGGTAGTTACAAACCAGATACTGTGGCATGATTTTCCTCTTCTCCTGTAACGGTCTTATTTTTTTGATTCTTCAGCCTTTATTCTTAGTGTTTGGGCGGGCCGATTGCCCTGCCTTCACGATATAGTCGAACGGCCGGACGGAATTCGACAAGTCTCCAAGAAATTTTACTGCTTCCGCGCCTTAGAACTATGCTTTGCGCCTGGTCATCTCGGGGACGAAACTGGGGACGCGCGCGACGTTTCCAGTTGTTCCTGACGGGAATTGGGGAGCGTTCCATCCGTCTGGAAGCCGTGAAGAAATTGTCTTTTCGTGCGACCGGGAAGAAGGGTCGCCGGTTTAGTTGAGGTGCTTCGTGCCTCCGACATCGCTCGCGTCCGCATATTTTCTGCCCACGCCTGAACGATCCTACG
>JBAVAQ010000116.1:0-6508 GCA_049585795.1 Terriglobales bacterium
TAAAAGATGGCGCCGTAGAATGGCCACCTTTTCTTCAGCAGTGTAGTGCTTGCGCTCTTTTTTCATACGTTCGCTCCGCTATCTTAACGGACGAACGCTTTCTCCATTTCCAACTGAGGCAGGACAGACCTGCAATTGGGCTGACCGTGCTCGCCTCATTAATCTACACGGCGGCTTGGGGCGCCTTTGAGATTGGCGGAGGGAAACAAAGCTTCGTCCTTTTTACAGTCGGAAGATGGAATCTCAGGGAAACATTCAACAGCTTAGCCGCAGGCGGAGTTCTGGCGTGTTTATCATCTCTCGCGCTTACTCATCTGGAGTTTTTCAAGGACGATGAAGCGTATGACTTTGGCCCTTTCCAGAAGAGTTGTGATGAGTGGAAGGCCCTGATCATAAAACGCCGTAACAACAACTTCATACAGGAGGACCACGACAAACTCTTGAAAGTGACGCGGTCAATGTTGGACTTCTTGACCGCTGCGAACGGGTATGTACAGCCTGTCGTCGACGCCGCGTCTTCTAACGTAAAGAACAATGTGGAGAAATTCCTTTCCTGGTATGCGGCAGAGACCCGGTTTACCTTTACGGAGTTCACTAAGTTTCCGACGAGCATTGATGGAATTGTCGCGGAGTTGCAGAGGATGTGCTAAGTGGCTACGGAAAAGAACAAAACGATTGGACCGCCGATCCCTGGTGCACTTTTCCTTGTCTTCACGAAAGGGGCATCAGGCAGGACTGTTGGCAATTGGTCTCCGTTTAATGATGCCGCGACGATTTCAGCGATCCAGACGGCCATCAATGAGAAGCTGGATAGACAGCTGGACGCGGTCGTCGAGAAAAAGAATCGCTTTTATTTCAGACATCTAAACCATGGCATAGAGCTGATTGATGAGAGCAATAAGCTGAATTGGGAGCAAATCCACGGAGTGATCGTCGACCTATCCTGTGCTCAAAACGACCCAGCGAATCCTGCAAAACTGGATTGGGTGGCAGAGGAGCTAGCGCGAGTGGCGTCGGCCTATTCACGTCTGGGCATGGGCGTGCTAGCGTGCTTCGTGAGCAAAGCGGCCAACGTGCCGAACGCCATGAAACGTCCAGCCTTTCGGCTCCGGCAGCCCGAGGATTCTGACAAACTGAAAGATGAAATAGCAGTTTGGCTCGTTGATCTCAGTTTGAATGTGTTCTGGGCGCGCGAGTCAGTCGACGCCGAGCTTCGGCAGGCTGCTAAAGAGTATTTTGAGAAGTCTCTCACTGGCGAATGACTAAGCGGATAATTCCGAGCGATGTGGCGCGAGAGGCGATCCTTAAAGGCGCGAACCTCCTTGCGGATCAAATTAAGCTCACGCTCGGACCAAAGGGACGCAACGTTGTCATCGAGAAAAAGTTCGGTGTGCCTACCGTCACAAAAGATGGGGTGACTGTTGCAAGGGAGTTCGAGTTTGGAGACGCCGTCGAGAACATGGGCGCGCAGATGGTGAGGGAAGTTACCTCCAAAACATATGATTCCGCCGGCGATGGGACTACAACGGCGGTTGTTTTGGTTCAGGCTATATATCGCGAAGGCGCCAGGAGTATCGCAACTGGGGCGAACCCTGCGGTTCTTAAGGTCGGAATTGAGCGTGCTGCAGTTGCGGTGACTGAGGAATTGGAAAAGCTGTCACGCATGCCTGAACCAAACCCTGGAACAAGAGAAGTCGTTTACGCGGCCGCTAAACTGATGAGTCTCCCGACCCTATATGAAAGAACGGTCAATGAAGGAGTTCCTGAAACCGCCGCGCGCACCTTTGTCGATAGCTATAAAAGAGCGTCCGCCGAGAACAAAGACCTAACTCTGGTTGAGCAACTTGCCTACGCAGCGCGCGCAGGGGGGCTAGATAGGGATGTCACGGATAAGATTATCAACAAAGCCCTGCGCACCTATGCAGACATCGTGGAAAAAAGCGCTGCCCTGCAGCGTTCCGAGACGGACAAAATAGCAAACTTGTTTACTAGCGACGATCCAACGATTCGTGCGATTGTGGCCGAAGCGATGACGAAGCTCGGCAAGAATGGGGTTTTCACGATCGAAGAAGGCCAGACAGTCGATACTCAGCTCGAATTCGTGAAAGGTATGGAATTTGACCGCGGCTACTTACAGCCTTACTTCGTCACGGATACGGATCGGATGGAGGCGATTCTTGAGCGACCGTACATCCTGTTTTACGAGAAGGCAATCACTTCCATGAAGGGTTTCCTCCCTCTGCTCGAACAGATCGCCAAGAGCAGCCAGCCGCTACTCATTATTGCGGGGGATGTTGAGGGCGAGGCTCTCGCCACCCTCGTGGTGAACAGGTTGCGCGGCACGCTGCAGGTGTGCGCCGTGAAGGGCCCGGGATCTGGGGAGCAGCGAAAAGCCATGCTCCAAGACATCGCAATTCTGGTCGGAGGCAAAGTTATCAATGAAGAACCCGGCACGAAGCTCGAGAATGTCCAGATTAGCGATCTCGGACGAGCCAGGAGGATCACGGTTGACAAGGACAAAACGCTAATCCTCGAAGGCGAGGGCGCGCCGAACGAGATCGACAGCCGCATCGAGGAAATTCGCGGCCAGATCAAGAAGGCCACAGACGACTACCAACGTGAGAAGTTGCATGAACGACTGGCCAAGTTTGTTCGCCCCGTGGCTCTGATCGAAGTGGGAGCGGCGACCGAGACTGACATGAAGCAGAAGAAAACTCAGGTGGAAAACGCGATATCCTCGGCTCGCGCGGTGCTGGAGGAAGGATTTGTTCCGGGAGGGGGAGTAGCGTTGGCCCGATGCGCCAAAATTCTCGATTCTCTGAAGTTGGAGGGGGACAAACAGATCGGTGTCAACATAATGAAACGGGCGATCACTGAACCGCTGCGCCAAATCGCGGAGAATGCTGGCGAAGAGGGTGCGGTCGCGCTGGGCTGTGTTTGGGATTCGGAAAATCGAGACTTCGGGTTCAACGCCCAAACCGGCGAATACGAGGACTTGGTCAAGGCTGGCGTGGTGGATCCTACCAAGATTGTCCGTATCGCGCTGCAGAATGCCACGTCTATGGCGGTGTTAATGTTGACAGAAGAAGCTCTAGTCGCGGAAATTCCAGAAGAAAAGGTAAAAGCACCTGAGCCTGGGCGTGGAGGCATGGAAGGTATGTATTAAGAAGATGACCGGCGGCATTGTGGAAAAATCGAGGGCTTGTTCGGTATTGCTCTATCCCTCGCGCGGCGTAGGTTTCCACCGGCTTTGACAAATGATCTTCCGGCGCATTGCTGCGCCGGACGCCCAATTTGCAAATGCAGATTGAACCCGTGAAACTTTGCCTCGTTCCGTTTCTTCAAGAGGAAGAGGATCGTTGATCCCAGCTTCTCTGGCGCCAGAAAGCTTCACGGCTGGAATCGTTTTCGGCAACTCGTAGATGCGCACTCCCGCAGATGGAGAATTGTCTTAGCGTTCGTCTACGAGCGAAGCTTTCGGCACCGCCGGCAAAGGCTCGCCCGCCAGTCGTTTTTTCACCAGCCCGGCGAGGAAGTCCGCAAAGGGCGCAATGTCCTCGCCGACACTCGCTTTTTCGAGAGCGTTCACGTAGGCGTTGCGGTCGGATACCGGAATGACCGTCCACGGGTATCCGCCCGACGCCATCATCGTGTTCATCAGGAAGCGCCCGACGCGACCGTTGCCATCCATATAAGGATGGATGTAGACGAAAATGAAATGCCCGAGCACCACGCGGACGGCCGGATGCGGCTCTTCGCGCAGGAGGTCAAAGAACGCCGGCATGGCGTCCCTCACCGCGTCCCGGTTCAGCGGCACATGCATCGACTTGCGGATATAGACCTGGCCATTGCGATAGCCCGCGAGATCGGCGGGCTTCAGCAGGCCGACGGTGACGCTGGGGGCGAACAGCTCTCGATACCACGAGCCGTGGTCTGCGTCCGCGACCTCTCCCGGATTTCCCCCCTTCAGAATTTTGCCGAGGCTTTTCTGCACGGCCTGAAAGGCCTGCCAGTAGCCCCGCGCTGCCATGGCGTTCCGCTGTTCGCGATCGCCATCGTCGGCTTCCGGATTCCAGGTGCCGCTGCGGACGTGCTCGATGAGAGCGGGCGTGACGCGGTAGCCCTCGATCGACAGCGAATGATAGGCGTCCGTGACGTAGGCGTCGTTGACGCGCTTCAGGTATGCGTCGATGTTGCGCGGCGGGCCCGGCGCTTTCGGGAAGCGTTCGATGACCGGCTCGCGCATTTTCTGCCACAGCAGCCGCAGCCTGTTTACGTAAGGAGAGGTTTCGCGGGCCCCGATGACCAGGGACGGCTTGTCCGTGAAGGGATCATTCTCCCGCACGGCATAACCGGCCGCCGTCATCGCTTTCACGATATCGTCCGCGATGCGGTCGCGTCCGGTGTTGCGGAAGGCCCCGGCCAAACGTCCGGCGATCACCGTGTGACCGCCCTCAAGGAGTCGGCGGAGAAGGCCGGTCGCGTCCCGGATCATCGGCAACACCGCGCGGACATCCGTTGCGTGGTTCGAAAAATAGTTGGGGGAGCATGCGATCAGTGCTGATTCCACCGAGAACAGCCGCAGGCCCTGTTCTTCCTTCCGGTCCGCCACACCCGGCAGCGCAATGCGAAGCTCCAGCAGGGACGTGCCATGCGGGAGTTTGGTGACCTTGTTGCCCGCGCGTGGCGACCGCGCCGCGAGCTGGCCGGACACGGTCCAGTTGCCGGCTTGGAGCGAAAGCGATTGTTCCGGTGAAAGGCACCACCGCGCGCCGAAACGCGCCTCCAGATACGCACCGCAGAAACGCCAGAAGGATGCGTACCATGCCGTGCTATCGCCTTTCACTTCGTCCGGGCGGCTCGGAATATACCAGCCCTTGATGACTTCCTGCAGGAACCCGTTGCGCAGGAGGCGCTCCCGGTGCGTGCGTGACAGGTCGCGCGCCCGGATCGCCCCCGCCCCTTCGCCGGTCTGGAGGTTCCGCAGGATTTCGAGGGACTGCGCGAGTTTTTCAGGGGGTCTGGCCATGGCCGGCTGCCTTCAGGCGTCGTCCTTCCATTCTCCGATTGCGTTGCGCCGTATTTATACTATTGCGCTGTACTATTATTATACTATAAGGTTGTACCATTGTTATCTTATTGTGTCAAGGAAGACTGGTCCCGCGCGCTAGGAAGTGCGGCCCCGCACCTTGCCGCAAATGGCTAGTCTCGCTATTTTCGACAAGCCGGGAGTTGGTCGGATTGGTCAAAAGAAGCGCGTTTATCAGGAGTCATCACGACGATGGTCTCTCGCCGACAATGAGAGCATTAGCCTGTTTTCTTCAATTGGGAACGCCTGGTCAGGCGACCCATTCATCGAATCGGCGCATGATCTCCATGAGATTGCATCCCAACAGGATGAGAGAGCCCCACAATATGAAGGGGACGCCATAGAGTAGGAGATGCTTGCGCGAACGGGCTAACTCAAAAACCCGCGCCTTCACGATGGCGTATACGTTCGCTGAGAGATAAGCAACGACTAAACAGCTCACTACCAAGTTATGCATCTTGTTGCTCCTTCCTTTTACCGTGGGAGTTCCGCGCCGGTCGTGATGGTCGCGCCGAACACGATGTTTCCTCTTGGGCGGAGCGAGCAGTGGCGACGACCGAGTCGCCGCCACTGCGTTCGCTATTGCATAAAGTGCGCAACGGTATGCGAGTCATTGAAGACCGTTCGCGATGCAAGCTTGCCCTCCCGGACGGTGCACGCCTTAGAGTTGAGACCATCCTCCGTCTACCGGAAGCTCAGCGCCAGTTGTGAAGGTCGCGTCGAACGCAAGGAAGAGGACGGCCTTCGCGATTTCCTCCGACGTCCCCCAGCGCTTCATCGGGACCATACCAATCATCTTTTCCCTGATCTGAGCGGCTGCGTCAGCGGGAAACGCTTTTTCGACGATCGGCGTGTCAATGGGACCGGGCGTCACCGCGTTGACGCGAATCTCGAGAGGAATCAACTCAGCAGCGAGCGTCCGAGCGAATGATCGCAGCGCGGCCTTGGCGGCTCCGTATGTGGCGTTGCCGGCCATTCCCTTGACGTTGGCGATCGAGGTCGTGAGGACGACAGAGCCTCCCCGGTTTATGAGCGGCGCGAACTTCTGCACCGCGAAAAGCGGTCCCTTGGCGTTCAGGTTGAACATCTCGTCATAGATGGCCTCGGTGATGCTCTCCAGAGGCGCTCGGATGCTGAACCCGGCGTTGACGAACAGCAGGTCGATGGTGTCGAACTGGGCCTTAACTCGCGACGCCAGTGCGTCGAGATCCGTCAACGACCGCGCGTCGCTCGCAACCACGATGGTCTCATTCCCAAGCTCTTTCTGCGCTGAATCCAGGCCTTCCTTCGAGCGACCCGTCACCAGAACGCTCGCGCCTCCATCGAGGAGCATCTTCGCCGTAGCGAGTCCCATGCCGCTCGTGCCACCGATGATTACCACCTTTTTACCTTCGTACCGTTTCATATGAATTCTCCTTG